>JAPLSB010000016.1 GCA_026398875.1 Gammaproteobacteria bacterium
GAGTTTCCTGCTGTTCGCGCGCCGCGCCGAGGCCAAGTACGGCGTGCCAGCCAGAGAAATCCTGATCGAGCTGGGCCGGCTGAAGATGGTCGGCGGCCAAGAAGACATGATCGAAGACACCGCCATCAACATGGCGCGCGAACGCGGGCTGCTGGCGGCCTGAACGAAGCACCCCACGACCGCGGCATACCGCGGCTGGAATTCAAGAGACCGCGGAATCACCGCGGCGCACATGCAGCACGTTGGAGGAGGATGTCATGAGTGGAAGGATGGCCGCGCTCGCCGCGGCATGGTTGACAGTGGCTGGTAGCGGTTGCGTGCAGCCGCCGGACATGGCGGCGATTCAGGCCTCGAAGGCCTTGGCCGTGCAGCGCAGTGACAATTTCCAGGCTGCGGCCAGCAATGGCCGGCAGCTGGTATCGGCTGGTGGCGGCGGCGTGCTGGTGACATCCAGCGACGGCGGCAAGTCCTGGGTTCGCGAGACGCTGCCGACGCCGTCCTCGGTGATCGCGATGAGCGCCTGTCCCGATGGCCGTTTCGCGGCGCTCGATTTCTATCGCAAGGTCTGGATCGGCGACGCGCAAGGCCACAACTGGCAAGCGCAAAAGGTCGACGGCGACTTCAACCCGATCGATATCGCCTGCGATCCGCAGAACCGCCTGTGGGTGGTCGGCAGCTATTCGACGGTGCTGATGAGCGCCGACTTCGGCAAGACCTGGAATGCACAGCCGCCGGGCGAGGACGCGATCCTCACTGCCGTGCAGTTCGTCGATGCCGATCACGGCTACATCGCCGGCGAGTTCGGCACCCTGCTGGTGACGGCCGATGCCGGTGCCACCTGGACCAAGCAGGCCGGTCTTCCGGCGGACTTCTATCCGTATGCGATGAGCTTCGCCGATGCCAGAACCGGCTGGCTCAGCGGCCTTGCCGGCAGCGTGCTGCACACGGTCGATGGCGGTAGCAGCTGGACCGCGCAAAGCAATGTCTCGGCCACACCGATCTACGCGCTGCTGCCGGTCGCCAGCACGCTGTTCGGCGTTGGCGGTGGCGGCAAGGTGTTCAAGCTCGATGGCGACGTCTGGACAGCGCTCGAAGGCGCACCGCGCTTTCCGGCCGATCTCGCCGCAGCGGCAGCACTGGAGCCGCAGGCCTTGCTGGTTGCCGGTGGCGCCGGCGCGCTGAAGGTTGTCGATCTCGCGCCGAAAGTCGCCGTTGTCGACGGAGGCCGACCATGAGCCTGCGCGCCCGCATCACCGCTGCCCTGCAGCGTGGCGAAGGCTGGATCTTTGCTCATCCCGCTGCCGTGCTGATCGGTATCTTCGCGATGACCTGTGTCTTCGCGACCCAGGTGCCGTCATTGAAGATCCTGACCGACTTCAACGATCTGCTGCCGCAGCAGCATCCGTATATCCAGACCTACAACCGCATCAAGGAAAACTTCGGTGGTGCGAATCAGGTGGTGATGGCGATCGAAGCGCCGGAAGGTCAGGACATCTTCAACGACACCACCCTGGCGCTGGTCCATGAAGCCACGCAGGGCATCGATACCCTGCCGAGCATCAACCACAACCTGATCGCCAGCCTCACGCATCGCACGGTGCGCAAGGTGTTCGTCCGCGAGGACGGCGGCTTCGGCTCGCAGCCGTACTACGACGCCCAGAACCCGAGCCATACGCCGGAGCAGCTGGCGCAGCTGCGCAAGGACGTGATGGCCAACCCGCAGGTCTACGGCTTGCTGGTGTCGCCAGACCTGAAGGCGGCGCTGATCAAGGGCCAGCTCAACGAAGGGGCGATCGACTACGCGGCGACCTTCGCCGAACTGCAGAAGCTGCGCGCAGCGGTGACCCGCGATGGCCATCAGGTCTACATCACCGGCAACCCGGTGCTGACCGGTTACGTCTACACCTACCTGAACCAGATCGTCGGCATCCTGTTCTGGACGCTGGCACTGCTTGCCACCTTGCTGATCGTCTACTTCCGTCGCCTGTACGGCATTGCGCTGCCGCTGCTCGGCATTGCGCTGTCATCGGTCTGGGGCCTCGGCTTCATGGCCTGGCTCGGCTTCAATCTGGAGCCGCTGTCGATGCCGATCCCGTTCCTGATCGCGGCACGCGCGATGTCGCACGGCGTGCAGCTGGTGGCGCGCTACTACGAGGAACTGGCAGTCACCCACAACGGCAAGCAGGCAGCGCGCAATGCCCTCGATGCGCTGTTCCGGCCCGGCTCGCTGGCGATCATCGTCGACGCGGTCTGCATCGCGGTGATGATGCTCGGTGCCGCGCCGTTCAACTGGAAGCTCGGCGTTTCGGCCGGCTTCTGGGCGTTTTCGGTGATCTTCACCGTGCACTTCATGATCCCGCTGGCGCTGACCTTGCTGCCGCAGCCGAAGGACATGCAGAACAAGAACCAGGGCGTGCGTTCGGCACTCGGCGGGTTCATGGCCGCCACCGGCGGCAAGCCGAGCGGGGCGATCGCGATCCTCGGCATCACTGCGCTGCTGGTCATCGCCGGCACTCCGCTGGCACTGCAAGTGAAGATCGGCGAATCCGAACCCGGCTCGCCGATCCTGCACCAGAGCCACGACTACAACCGGTCGACGCGCGCCGTGAATGGACTGTTCCCCGGTTCCGAAGAACTCCACATCATCGCCCGCACTCAGGAGCCGGGCGGCCTCAAGCGGCCCGAGGTCATGCAGGCGATCGAGCGCTTCCAGCAGCTGATGCTGCAGGACCCTTCGCTTGGCGGCGTCAAGGCGATTCCGGCCGTGGTCCGTCAGGTCAACCGTCTGACCCACAACGATGATCCGCGCTGGGCGCAGTTGCCGGATACCGCGGGCGAGATCGGTGGTCTGATGTTCGCGTATCTGGCGTCGAGCCCGACGCCGGGCGCGCTCAAGGAATTCGTCAACGCCGACGAGACCGAAGCCGATCTGGTGTTCTTCTACAAGGATCATCAGGCCCAGACCATCACTCGCGCGCTGGCGCTGGCGCAGGAATCGGCACTGATCGCCAGCGCGGGTGTCACCGATCTGGTGTTCGAGCCGGGCGGCGGTATCGTCGGAGTGTCGGCGGCAGCGAACGAAGCGCTGCACAGCGATCACATGATCATGGTGCCGCTGGTAATGGCGGCCGCCTTCGTGCTGGTGATGCTCTATTACCAGTCGCTGCATGCCGGCTGGCTGATGGTGCTGCCGATGCTGTTCGCAACGATCATGACCTACGCCTACATGGGCTGGCGGGGTATCGGCGTCAGCGTCAACACGGTGCCGGTGATCATGGTTGGCGTCGGTGTCGGCATCGACTACGCGGTCTATTTCATGGACCGCATCCGCGAGGAAATGGCGCAGCTCGGCGATATCCGCAAGGCGGCGATCAATGCCGTGGCCACTACCGGCTACGCGGTGAGTTTCACTGCAGTGACGCTGATCGCCGGTGTCGTGTTGTGGATCTTCATGTCCGACCTGCGCTTCCAGAGCGATGCCGCCGTGCTGCTCAGCTTCATGCTGATCGTCAACGCCATCGCCGCGATGCTGATCGTGCCGGCCTGGTGCGTCGCCTTCCGGCCGCGCTTCGTGATCGGCCACACCGAAACCCATGCGTCCAAGCCAATGCCGGTCGGCGTCTGACCGCTTCTTGAAGCAAGAGGCGGGCTTGTGCGAGCCCGCTGGCAGTACCCACTAGAAATCAAAAAGAGGAGCGTCCAATGAACAGACGAGACATCCGCTGCTGGGTGGCAGCAATCGCGAAGACCGCCGCGCTGGGCATGGCGCTGCTGGCGCCGACCAAGGCGGTGCTGGCACAGGACGGCTGGAAGGCCGATGTGTTCTACGAGAACGACACGCGCTACCGCTTCGAGGATGCGACCGGTGCCACGGTCGGCCTGTCCAAGTTCCGCAACACGCTGCAGGCGGAGATCAGCGGCGATGTCGCTGGCTGGAAGCTGAACACCACGCTGCGCGGCACCTGGGATGGCGTCTACACCTTCAACGAGGACCAGTTCGGACGCCGCGCCGGTGGTGCGATCGCGCTGAGTTCGGTCGGTGGTCCGCCGCCACTGCCACACGGCGGTGGTGCCGTTAACTACGACGTCGTTGCCAATGTCTTCGGCCTGACCGACAACGCCTTCGGCTTCAACTCCACCGACCCGAATGCGCCCGGCTACAACCCGAACAGTGGTCTGCGCGTGCTTGGCGATCGCTGGCATCCGATCGGTGAAGGCGTGGCCTTCGCGGTACCGGTGAGGCCGTGCTCGGAGGACAGCCGCGGCTGCGCGAACTTCGGCGGCTACGGCAACCTCGACAAGAGCGAACTGTTCTGGTCGGACTTCAACAGGCGCCTCGACTTCCTCCGCGAGTTCTATCTGTCCAGATCCCTGCCGCTCGCCGATGACGATTCGTTGTTCATCAAGGTGGGCCGCCAGCAGGTGGTCTGGGGCCGCACCGATCTGTTCCGCGTGCTCGATGTCATCAACCCGGTCGACTACTCGCGTAACAACATCTACGACGAGCTTGAAGACATCCGCTATCCGCAGTGGATCGCGACGGCCGAATGGCGCATGGGCGCCACTGCGCTGCTGCAGGACTCCAATCTGCAGCTGGTCTGGAACTTCGACAAGTTCCGGCCCAACAACCTTGGCCAGTGCGGCACGGCCAACGTCATCCTCGACGCCGGCTGTCTGTTCCGCGGCCTGAAGAATCTGTGGGACAACGGCGGCACGGTGTCGAACTTCGCCAATGTCGGGCCGGGCGTGCTGCTGTCGACCGACTTCGGTCCCGGCCAGATCGGTCTGCGTGATGTCTACCTGCCGGACTGGAAGCTCTCCAACACGCAGATCGGTGCCAAGTTCGAAGGCATCACCGCCGGCGGTCTGAGCTTCTCGCTGAACGCGCTGCACTACCGTTCGCAGCTGCCGTCGCTGAACGGCGGCAAGGCGGCCACCAACTCGTTCACCGGCGGCCCGTGCAATGTCGGCAACGACAGCTGTCCGTACCTGATCGCCTTCGATCTGGTCTACCCGCGCGTCAGCCTGATCGGCGGCTCGGCCGACTTCGAGCTGCAGGCGCTGAAGGCCGCCGTGCGCGTGGAAGCGGCATTCACCGATGGCGAGCAGTTCGCCAACACCTTGCGCGAGGATCTGTACTCGGAAAACAACGTGTTCCGTTCGGTGGTCGGCATCGACCGCCCGACCTTCATCCCGTTCATCAATCCGAGCCGCACCACGCTGATCTCCGCGCAGATCTTCTATCAGCACATCTTCGATCATCAGCGCGCGCGTTCCACGCTTGGCACGGCGGGCATTCCGGACTTCGAGGACAACGTCACCGGCACGCTGCTGATCAAGGCGTTCCTGATGAACGACCGGCTGAGTCCGCAGGTGATCACCGCCTATGACGTCGGTGCCCGTGCAGGCGTCACTGCGCCGTCGGTGGACTGGATCGTCAATGACCACATGAAGCTGACCGTCGGCGCCAACGTCAAGTGGACCACCGGCAGCATCGATCGCTACGAGTTCGACGACTGCCGCAGCTGCAACCCGTTCGCTCCGTTCACGGCTCCGTTCGGCGATACCGATCCGCTGACGCCGTTCTCGCGCGGCCTGTCCGGTCTGGAGCCGCTGGGCCGTTTCCGCGCCGGCCCGATCGGCGCCGCACGCAAGGAAGACGAGCTGTTCGCGACGCTGCGTTACGCGTTCTGACCCGACATTCGATTCGACAGGAGATTCCCGTGAACAAGATCCAGATGCTGGCGCGCACGTTTGCCCTTGGCTTGGTCTGCAGCGTTGCGGCGGCGCAGGCCGACACCGACGTCGACAAGGCCTTCAACCCCTACAAGGACGGCGTGCCGTCATTCGCCGGCCTGACGCCGGGCACCGTGGTGTCGAAAGCCAATGTCGAGCAGTTCAAGAGCGTGCTCGACGAAGCGCTGTATGCGGCGATCAAGCAGGGCTGGACCGAGGTCAAGGTCGGCCCGACCACCTCGTTCGAGATGGACAAGCACTATGTCGATGCCACCCGCGCCAATCTCGGCAAGGCAGCACTCGGCGGCAAGAACGGCGAGATCAACGGCTACGTGGCCGGGCGTCCGTTTCCTGAAGAGCCATCGTCCAGCGATCCGCGTGCTGGCGAAAAGATGGCCTGGAACTTCAAGTACGGCGTCAACTGGGGCGATGGCGCCGCGATCTCGCCGTTCTACTGGAAGTACCGCAACCTGAGCACCGGACAGGTCGAGCGCACCATCAAGTTCAATTTCCACTTCCTGAACTTCAAGCACCGCGTGCAGCACGAACCGCTGCCCGAAGTGGTGCCGAATCCATCGGAATTCTTCCGCGGCATCTACGTCAAGGTGCTGGCGCCGCAGGATCTGAAAGACACGCAGCTGCTGATCCAGCGCTTCGAGAACGATCTGAAGTTCGACGATGCCTACCTGTATCTGGGTTTCCAGCGCCGCGTGCGCCGGCTTGCCACCGGTCAGACGACCGATGCCTTCCTCGGCGCCGACCTGATGATCGAGGACTTTGAGGGCTACAACGGCCGCGTCTCGGACATGAACTGGAAGTATGCCGGCACCAAGAACATCCTGATGCCGTTCTACAACCACAACGAGCTGGCGCTGACCGACGAATTCAAGGAAGCGGACGGCTACAAGTTCGTCGACTTCGCAGGGCAGGGCGGCTGCTTCCCGGTGATCAGCTGGCAGCTGCGCAAGGTCTACGTGCTTGAAGCGACACCGGTCGACAAGAGCCACCCGGTCGGCAAGCGCGTGTTCCACATCGACGCGCAGGGCTACACGATCAACCGCACGCTGATCTATGACCGCAAGGGCGATCTGTGGCGCACCTTCACGATCGGCAAGTCCAACCCGGACTCGCATCTGCCGATCAACAAGGGCACCGGCATCGCCATCGACGATTCGTTCTCGATGGTCGATGTCCAGGGCAAGCACTGCACGACCGGCCAGTTCAAGGGTCAGGTCGATCCCAAGCTGGTGCCACCGGCGCTGTTCCAGGTGCAGAACATGCGCAGCGGCAACTGAGCCCAATGGCGTCGGACCGCCCCGGCGCCAGTGCCGGGGCGGCATCTACCTTCAGGAGCCTGCCATGCCGATTGCTCACATCCACCTCATCGAAGGCCGCAGCGATGCGCAGAAGGCAGCGGTGATCGACAAGGTCACCGAGGCGCTGGTCGAAGCCCTGGGCTCGCCGCGCGAAGCGGTTCGCGTGCTGATTCAGGATGTTCCCAAAGCCAACTGGGGCATCGGCGGCCAAACGGTGAAAGCGCTGGGTCGTTGACGATCCTTGTTTGTCGGGCGCGCACCCGGCGGGCTTTCGGCGTGCCGGTCACGACGCCTTGCATGCGACGCGTGACGGTGCCGATCACCAACGCTTGCTGACCGTTCGTCGTGTTACAGCCTGGTTGACGGCCGGTCCGGCCGCGTTGCGGTAGCGACGTGCGAAGTCTTGTCACTAAAGTGCAACGTCTCGCTGATAGGCGCCGCTCGCTGGAATCCCGTCTTGAAGATCATCTGGGCCGCACTGGCCGTGACATTTGCCGCTGCGGCCGTCGGGGCCGTGCCGTCGCCCGCGTGGTTGAACGCAAAGGCTGCGCTGCCGATGGCGACGCCATCGGCCGCCAGCACCCCAAAGCAGGCTTCGCCCGCGCACGAGCAACTGCGCCGGCAAGGCCCGTGGATGGTCGATCGCGAGGGTCGCGTGGTGATCCTGCACGGCGTCAATGCCGTGTGGAAGCAGGCGCCGTACTGGCCGCCGGATTCGGTCGACGGGTTCACCGCAGCCGATGCCGACTGGCTGGCCGAGCACGGTTTCAACGCGGTGCGCCTCGGCGTGCTGTTTGCCGGCGTGATGCCGCAGCGCGGCGTCATCGACCACGGCTATCTCGATCGCATGGATCGCGTCGTGAAGCTGCTGGCCTCACGGCAGATCTACGTGATGATCGACTTCCATCAGGATCTGTTCGGCGAAAGCTATGCCGGCGAAGGCTTTCCGGCCTGGGCGCATCCGGCGCGCACCGACGGCCTGCTGCGCGCCGGCTTTCCGCTGGGTTACGTGACGCCACGGGTCAGCCGCGCCTTCGACGGCTTCTGGAACGATCCGGAAGGGCTGCAGGCCGCCTATGCCGATGCCTGGGTGGCGGTGGCCGCGCGCTGGCGCAATGCCGACTATCTGATGGGCTACGACCTGATCAACGAGCCGTGGAGCGGCGGCCACTGGCCGGCCTGCGCGCGGCCCGGCGGCTGCGCCGGCTTCGAGCAGGACAAGCTGCAGACGTTCTACGAACGGGTGCTGGCCGATATCCGCGCGGTTGATCGCGACAACATCGTCTGGATCGAGCCGCAGGTGCTGTTCGAGTTCGGCGCCGATTCGCATCTCGGCAAGCGGCCGATCGACGACACGCAGCTGGGCCTGTCGTGGCACAACTACTGTATTGCTGCGCCGCTGGTGAAAGCGGCCGGTGGCGGCGAGTCGAAGACCTGCACCGCGCTTTCCAGGCGCGTCTACCGCAACGCCGATGCCGTGGCCCGGCGTCTGGGGTCGGCGTCGGTGCTCAGCGAGTTCGGCGCCAGCGACGATGCGCCGGACATCGCTCGTGTCGCCGCGCGTGCCGACGAGCATCGCGTTGGCTGGATGTACTGGTCGTACAAGGACTGGGGCGATCCGACGACGCAGGGACAGGGCACCGGCGCGCAAAGCATGTTCTTGCGCGATGCCGATCTGGCGTCAGTGAAGCTTGCCAAGCTCAAGGCGCTGGAGCGGCCGTTCCCGCAGGCGATTGCGGGCGTGCCGCTGGCCTATGGCTTCGATGCCGACAGCCGCCGCTTCACGCTGCGCTACACGACCACGCTCGCGTCCGGGCAGAAGGCGCCGCGCAATGCAGTGACGCTGGTGCATGTGCCGGCGGTGCATTACCCGCAGGGCTACGCCGTGCGCGTGAGCGGCGGTCGGGTGATCTCGGCGGGCAATGCGCGGCAGCTGCAGATCGTGGCCGATGCCGCCGCGAGCGAGGTGACGGTCAACGTGCAGCCGGCGCCGCTGATGGACGCGCAGCTTGAGCGCCGCGCATCGCCGCCGGCATCACCAGCGGGCTGACAGGTTCAGGCCGATCTCGCCCGGGCCGATCACCGGCAGCAGCGAGACCTCGGCCGGCAGCCACGGCTTCACGACCAGCTTCGACAGGCCGTAGGCGAGCGCGCAGCCGGCCACGACGTCGCGGACGTAATGCTTGTCCTCGTTGACGCGGATGTAGGCCACCCAGGCGGACACCGCATAGGCCGGCGTTGCTGCCTGCCAGCCGTAGCGCTCGCCGAGATAGGCGGCACCGGCGCAGGCCGTCGACGTGTGGCCGGACGGGAACGATTTGCTGCCGCCATCCGGCCGCGTGCCCCAGTCGCCGTCCTTGAACGCGTACTTCAGCGCCTGCGTCGCAGCGACCGTGGCCGCGACTTCTCCGCCAAGCTGCCAGAGGCCGCGATAGTCGCCCTGATAGGTCGTGTAGGCGGCAGCGCCGGCGGCCGGCACGAACTTCAGCCAGTTCGACAGCCGCAGCTGATCGCGGTTGGCTTCCGCCAGGCTGGACAGTGGGAGGGCCAGGCAGATGCCGGACAGCAGCGCGCAAGGGATTCGGCGGGAATGGAACATGGCGGATGGGTCTTGGAAAAAGGAGCCGCGGGATAGCGAACGGAATCGACAGCGGTTGCATCGACATCCGGCAGCGACGAGCATGCCGCACCGGAACCATGTGCGTTCCGCCAACCGGAGCATGCCGCAGTGGCCGATGAACCCGCCAAGCCGCGTTCGGTGTCCGCCGCGATCGCGTCGCTGCTGTCGCTCGGCAAGGATCTGGTCGCGCTGCTGCGCGACGGTTCGCTGTTCCTGCTGGCCGTGCTGCTGCTGGCGTTCCCGACCCAGTTCAACGCGATGCTGGTTGCCGCCGGATTCAAGGAGGGCAGCGTCGCCGGCTTCAAGTGGCAGGCCTCGCTTGGCGAAACCGATCGTGCGCTGGAGAAGGCGCAGGAAACGATTTCCCAACTGCAGCGCAAGAACGACGAACTGGCGAAGACGCTGGGCGAAGCGAGCCAGCGGATCGTGGGCGGCGATGGCCAGCTGAAGGCGCAGATCGTCGAGCTGCAGCAGGGCAACCGGACGCTGTCGGAATCGGTGCAGTCGGTACAGACGCGCGTCGATGAACGACTGCTGTCGAACCAGCAGCTGGTGGCCAGCGCCGATCGCATGAAGGCGGCACCGGCCGATGACATCGCTGCCGCTCCGGCTGCGACGCCGGTTGAGCGCTACGTGGTCGGGCTGCAGACGGTCGGCTTCGACGATGCTGCCCGTGTGCGGGTCAATACCGCGCTGCAGACACGCGGCTACCAGCTCAGTCCGCTGTCGGCGTCCTACGACAGCCGCCCAGGCTGGTTCGCAACGCGTTCCACGGTCTTCTACTACGCCACGCCGGCGCTGCCGGCGGCCAAGGCGCTGGCCGAGTGGCTGCAGGCCGAAACCGGCACCCGCTTCGCCGTGCAGCGCGGCGCCGGGCTCGGCGTCGACGCGGGCCAGCGGGACGTGACGCTGTACGTGCACTACCTGCAATGAACGCCGCTCAGCGGCGCGTGGCCCGCGTCATCAGATAGGACTGGCGCACGCGGTTGTCGGCGAAGTAGGTCTGCACGATCGCGACGACCTCGGCGCGGAACGCGGCCAGCCGCTCCGGTTCGCCGGCCAGCATCTGCACCAGCTTGATGAACGGTGCTGCCGTGTGTTCCATGTTCGCGCCGTAGTGCCGAGGGCTCAGCGCCGGAATCGTCATCTCGTCGCGATGGAACTCCAGACCCTGCACGGCGTCGCCGAGCCAGCGGCGGATATTCGCGGTTTCGCCCCAGCTGCTTGGCGCTGCGGCGCCGGGCGGGCCGGGCAGGTAGCGGCCAACCAGGTCGAACAGGCGGCCGATGCACAGTTCCGGCGGCCAGGTCGAAAACGCGATGCGGCCACCGGGCTTCAGCACCCGCAGCATTTCGGCAATGGCCTGCTCCGGGCGCGGCGCGAACATGTGGCCGAACTGGCTCAGCACGACGTCGAAGCTGGCATCTGCATACGGCAGCGCTTCGACATCGCCGTCAACGAACTCGATCGCGGCCTCGATCAGCGCCGCATTGCGCCGGGCATCGGCCAGCAGCGCAGGTGCCAGGTCCAGACCCTTGACCGTCGCGCCACGCCGCGCTGCGGTGATCGCGACGACGCCGGTGCCGCAGGCGACATCGAGCACGGCCTCGCCCGGCTGCACGCCGGCGTAGTTCACCAGCGCAGCCGCAGCCGGTGTCGTGAACGCGGCAATCGGCGCGAACAGGCTCCAGCCTTCGCGCTGCGCGGCTTTCATCGCGGCATAGGGATCGTCGGTCATCGGCAGCTCCGGCAAGTAGGGCAGGACGCCGCTGCACGGCAGCGGTTGGCGTGCGCGAGCATAGCGTCGGGGCGAATCCTGAAAGCGACTTCGCGCGCTACCACCCGCCGCTGTGCATCCGGTCACGGAGGCGCGCAGGTCCTGGTGTTTTCCCGGCGCGGCACGGCGTAGGCTTCGCGCCCCGAAACCGGTTTGCTTGCCGCCGGTATCGGGAAATGTTGCCACCCCCGTTGTTCCACGCTGTCGCTTTCCTGCCCTTGATGGAGGTTGTTCATGGCGTTACCGCGTTCCCTGCGTCTGCCTGGTGTGCTGCTGAGCCTGGCCGTGCTGACCCAGCTTCCGGCCAGGGCAGATGCCCCGACCGAACCCGCAGCGCCGGAAACGGCAGCGCCCCAGCCGCCGGCTGGCAAGCGGCCGGAATTCAACTTCCTGGTCGGCGGCGGCCTCGAGTTCGGCGGCGGCGATGTCGCCACCGTTGCCTTCACCGATGGCAGCAGCCAGGACGTGCATGCCGGTCAGGGCATCAGCGGCTTCGTCGGCGGCCAGCTGCGGTTGCATCCGCTGAGTCCGTGGTCAGCGCGGGTCACGGCCGGCTACAAGTACGTCACCACCAAGGCCTCGAACGCCAACATCGGCCTGGGCCGCGTGCCGCTGGAGTTCATCGGCAGCTACCGGTTCGGCAATGGCGCGCGCGTCGGCAGCGGTCTCGTCTATCACACGGCGATCAAGCTGAACGGCGATGGCTTCTTCGAGGACGTGAAGTTCAAGGACGCCGTCGGCTTCCGCGTCGAGGCGGGCTGGCGGTGGATTCTGCTGAGCTATACCGGCCTTGACTACAAGGCCAGGAACGGCGGCGGCTCCACCGACGCCAGCAGTGTCGGCATCAATCTGATCGTCGGTTTCTGAGCCTGCACCGCCCGCAGCGCCTGCCACTGCTGCGGGCGCTGCCGGTCAGGCCGCCATCTGCCGCAGCATGTACGGCAGCACGCCGCCATGGCGGTAGTAGGCCCACTCCACCGGCGTGTTGATGCGCACCCGCGCCGTGAACGGGTGGCGAGTGCCGTCGGCGCGAGTCGCAGTGACGGTCACCGTCTGCGCGCCATCGATGAGCCCCTCGATGTCGAACACTTCGCTGCCATCGAGGCCGAGCGAAACCGCACTTTCGCCATCGACGAAGTTCAGCGGCAGCACACCCATGCCAACCAGATTGGCGCGATGGATGCGTTCGAAGCTTGCCGAGATCACCGCCTTGACGCCGAGCAGCAGCGTGCCCTTCGCGGCCCAGTCGCGTGACGAGCCGGTGCCGTATTCCTTGCCGGCCAGCACCACCAGCGGCGTGCCGGTGGCGGCGTACTTCATCGCCACGTCGTAGATCGGCTCGACCGGGCCGGCCGCGCTGCCGCTGTAGTGGCGCGATACCCCGCCTTCGACACCCGGCGTCATCGCGTTGCGGATCCGGGTATTCGCGAAAGTGCCGCGCATCATGATTTCGTGGCTGCCGCGTCGTGAGCCGAAGCTGTTGAAATCGGCGCGCTGCACGCCAAGTGACGCGAGGTAGCGGCCGGCCGGACCATCCTGCTTGATGTCGCCGGCCGGGCTGATGTGATCGGTGGTGATCGAATCGCCGAGCACCGCCAGCGCCCGTGCGCCGCGGATCATCGGAATGCCCGGCGGCGTCAGGCTCATGCCGGTGAAGTACGGCGGGTTCTGGATGTACGTGGAGCGTGCATCCCAGCGGTAGGTTTCCGACGCCGTGACCCGTATGCTTTGCCAGTGCGCGTCGCCCTTCAGCACGTCGCCATAGCTGCTGCGGAACAACTCGGCGGTGACCGCCGATGCGACCAGCGCCTGGATCTCGGCATTCGAGGGCCAGATGTCCTTCAGATAGACATCCTGACCATCGTGGCTGCGGCCGAGCGGCTCCGAGGCCAGATCGATGTCGGTGCTGCCGGCAATCGCATAGGCCACCACCAGCGGCGGGCTGGCCAGATAGTTCATGCGCACGTCCTGGTGGACGCGGCCTTCGAAGTTGCGGTTGCCAGACAGCACGGCCGACACGCTCAAGCTGTGGTCCTGGATCGCCTGGCCGATCGGCGCATTCAGCGGCCCGGAATTGCCGATGCAGGTCGTGCAGCCGTAGGCCACGACATGGAAGCCGAACGCTTCCAGATCGTCGATCAGCCCGGCCTTGGCCAGATATTCGGTGACCGCCTTGGAGCCTGGCGCAAGCGAGGTCTTGACCCAGGGCTGCGTCTGCAGGCCCAGCGCGCGGGCCTTGCGGGCCAGCAGGCCGGCGCCGATCAGCAAGCTGGGATTCGAGGTGTTGGTGCAGCTGGTGATCGCCGCGATCACCACGGCGCCATCCTTGAGTTCGTAGGTCCGGCCGTTGTCGCTGACGGTGGCCGGGCCTTTCGACGGCCGCGTCATCTGTTCGGCCGCGAATGCCTTGCGGAAGTTCGCCTGCATGTCGCGCAGCAGCACACGGTCCTGCGGCCGCTTCGGTCCGGCCAGCGACGGCTGGATGCTGGCCAGATCGAGCGTCAGCACATCGGTGTACTCGGCGTCCGGCGCATCGGCGGTCCACCACATGCCCTGCGCTTTCGCATAGGCCTCGACGACGGCGATCTGCTGCTCGCTGCGGCCGGTCAGGCGCAGGTAGTTCAGCGTTTCGGCGTCGATCGGGAAGATGCCGCAGGTGGCGCCGTACTCCGGTGCCATGTTGGCGATGGTGTTGCGATCACTGGCCGACAGATTCGCAAGGCCGGGGCCGAAGAACTCGACGAACTTCTCGACCACGCCGCGGGTTCTCAGCGTTTCGGTGACGGTCAGCACCAGATCGGTGGCGGTTGCGCCTTCTGCGAGCTGGCCGCTGAGCCGCACGCCGATCACTTCCGGCATCAGCATCGACGACGGCTGGCCGAGCATCGCCGCTTCCGCCTCGATGCCACCGACGCCCCAGCCCAGCACGCCGATGCCATTGACCATCGTCGTGTGGCTGTCGGTACCGAAGCAGCTGTCGGGATAAAGGAATCCGGCGTCGTTCTCGAACACCACGCGCGCGAGGTATTCGATGTTGACCTGGTGAACGATGCCGGTGTCCGGGGGCACGGCCTTGAAGTTCTTCAGCGCTTCCTGGCCCCAGCGCAGGAAGGTGTAGCGCTCCTCGTTGCGCTGGAACTCGATCCTGGCATTGAGATCGAGCGCTGCGCGCGAGCCGTAGTGATCGATCATCACCGAGTGATCGATCACCAGCTCGACCGGACACAGCGGGTTGATCTTCGTGGCATCGCCACCCAGCGCCTTCATCGCGTCGCGCATCGCGGCCAGATCGACGACGCAGGGCACGCCGGTGAAGTCCTGCAGGATCACGCGCGCCGGCGTGAAGTTGATGTCCTTGACCGGCAGCGCGCGCAGATCGGCCGACGCCAGCGCGCGGATGTCATCGGCGGTGGTCGCCACGCCGTCTTCGTGGCGCAGCAGGTTCTCAAGCAGGATCTTGTACGCGTACGGCAGCCGCGAGACGCGGAACTGCGCTTCCAGCCGCGTCAGGTCGTGGTAGCCGTAGGCGTTGCCGCCAATCGAGAGCGTGGCGCGGGTGCTGAAGCTGTTGTTCATCGGCAGGTCTTCCGTGCGAAAGGCGGGGCGCGTCAGGAGGACTGCGCCCGCATGCGAAGACCATGGCCGCATGCAGCCGATCCGGCAAGCCCGCGCGTCGGGCGGGTTTGCCGTACGGCGGTCAGCCCGATATCAGCTGCGTGCTGCCAGCAGCTGCTGGGCGACCAGACCGTCCTGCTCGGACTTGCGCTGGATGTCCTGGGCAATGAACTTGGCCAGTGTGCCGCCAATCAGCGGCACCGAGCAGTCGACGGTCCAGCGCATGCGGTTGACCGCGCCGGTCGGCGTGGCTTCGAGCTGCATCTGGCAGCGGATCGAGGTGATCGACTTCAGCGGCTCGATGATCACGTCGAGGCGGCCGCTGCGGCTGGCGATGTCCCAGCGGTCGGTCTGTTGCGCTTGTACCCAGTCAGCACTGCCGATGAACTTGTGCGCCATCTTCGGCACCTCGATGCTCGACTTGCGCTTGAAGCGGCAGAGCACCTGGAAGTGCTTGTCATCGGCGGTCCGCGACACGATCTCGATATCGCGCAGGCCCAGTTCGCGGTACTTGCTCGGGATGTACTCGGGGTCGCGGTACATCGCCAGTACCTGGTCGACGGTGGCTTTGAAATGGTGTTCGCAGGTGAATTCCATGGATCAGGTCCTGTGGCGGTGGCGTTTCAGCCGTGATGGCCGATGAACTTGCGGATGTCGGCCGCGCTGCGGGCCGGGGCTTCGACCATCGGCATGTGGCCGAGATCGGGGTAGGTGACGAGCTGGGCGCCGGGGATGCCGCGCGCCCAGACATCGGCGGCACTGCGGTGCACGAGGCGATCACGATCGCCCCACATCACCAGCACCGGCACGGTGATTTCACCCAGCCGCGCGTCGAGCAGGTCGACGTGATGGAAGTCCTTGAAGATCCGGGCCAGCGATTCGCGGCGGGCGGCGTAGTCGGCGGCGATCCAGTCCAGCGTGATGCCCGGCACCCACGGCGGCTGCGCCATGGTCATCGCGTAGAAATCATCGAAGGCCTTGCGGCTGCTCACTTCGAACGGGTTGCCTTCGCCACGGGCCAGCCGCTGATCCATGTCGCTGGGCTGCGGCGCGATCACGCCAGCGGCGTCCATCAGCGTGGCGCTCTGCACGCGGTCCGGATGGTGCAGCGCCAGCTGCGCGGCAATGAAGCCACCCATCGAGTTGCCGACCAGATGGGCACGGGCAATGCCGAGCGCGTCCAGCGCCCCAAGCACGCGCTGCGCCTGGCTCATCGTGTCGTAGCGCAGCGCCGGGTCGAATGGCGTTTCGCCGTGGCCCGGAAGATCGAGCACCAGCACGCGGTAGCGATCAGTGAAGTGCGGCGCAAAGCGCATCCACACGGTCTTGTCGGCGCTGTAGCCGTGAATCATCACGACCGCCTCGGTGGCATCGGCCGGCCCGCCCTGCCAGGTCATCATGCGGCTGTCGCCGACATCGACCGTCGCAGGCTTGAGCCCGCCGATCGCGGTCTCGATGCGGGCATCGGCATCCAGCGCCAGCTTGCCGACGGCCGGGTAGGTCAGTGCCGCCCAGCCGGCGAAGCCGACGGCCGCGATGGCGGTCGCCAGAAGCAACGGGCGCTTCATGGCGCCACCTTGCGGCGCTTGGCCGCGGTCTTCGCGGCTGGCGGCGGGTAGTCGCTGCGATCGATCACGCCGCGCAAGTCGCGCCAGACGATCGGGTTCAGCAAGCGCAGCGGCAGCAGGTTGGCGCCGAGCCAGGTCTTCAGAGAATCCTTGCCGTAGACCAGCTTCGGCGTGCCGCGACGGATGCCGCGAATCACGTGGCGCACGATCGCTTCCGGCGGCGTCGACAGGTACTTGTTCGAGAACGCCTGATGCTGGGGCGCGTTGGCGATATTGGTGGCGATGCCGCCCGGATGGACCAGATGCACCGAGATCGGCGATTCCTGCAATTCCGTCATCAGCGCTTCAGTGAAGCCGCGCACCGCGAACTTGGCGGCGCTGTAGTCGCAGTGATTCGGCGGGCCGATCAGCCCGAAGATGCTCGACACGTTGACCACCGCACCTTCGCCGTTGGCAACGAGCTGCGGCAGGAACACCTGCGTACCGTGGACCACGCCGTAGAAGTTGATCCGCATCACCCGCTCGATGGTCTCCACCGGAGTTGCCCAGACCGGCTTGCCAGCCCCGGCGATCCCAGCGTTGTTGATGATCACGTGGGCGTTGCCGAGCTTCGCCTGCACGTCGGCGGCGAAGCGCTCCATCGCGCGGCGATCGGAGACATCAAATGCTGCGCTGTGGATCGCGATGCCCGGCGTGCCGGCAATCAGGCCAACGGTCTCGGCGAGGCTCGCCGCGTCATAGTCGTTCAGCGCCAGCTTGGCGCCGAGCTTCGCGAACTCGACGGCGTACGCGCGGCCCATGCCCGAACCGGCGCCGGTGACGACGACGATCTTGTTGCGGAAATCCTTCATCGCTGCGGCTCAGGCGAACACGTGGTGCTGCGGCTTGAAGCGGCTGGCGAGCCGCCGGTAGGTGAAGCTGAAGCCCGGGAACATCGCGATCACGTGGCCGGACTTCGACTGGTACCAGCTCTTGCAGCCGCCGGCCTTCCAGACCGTCTTCTCCATTTCCGAGTGGACCATTCGCGTGTAGTCGTCTTCGGCTTCGCGGCTGACTTCGATCGACTGCTTACCGCTGGACTGCAGCCGCTTGAGGCTGTCGATGATGTAGTTCATCTGCGATTCGATGACGAAGATCGCCGAGGTATGGCCGATGCCGGTGTTCGGGCCAGTGACCACGAACAGGTTCGGGAAGCCGGGAATCGCGGTGCCGAGATAGGCACGCGGGTATTCCTCCCAGACCTTGGCCAGGGTCACGCCGTTCTTGCCGATCACCGGATACGAGATCACGCCGTCGGTGGCGTCGTAGCCGGTGGAGTAGACGATCAGGTCCAGATCCAGTTGCGCGCCGCTGGCCGTGACGATGCCGCGCTCGTTGATCTCGGCGATGCCGTCGGTGCGGTCGTGCAGGCTGACATTCGGCCGCGACAGTGCCGGGTACAGCGTGCTCGACAGGATGATGCGCTTGCAGCCGATGGTGAAATCCGGCGTCAGCTTCTGGCGCAGCACCGGGTCCGGCACCTGCTTGGCGATGTGCTTCAGCGCGGCGCGCTGGGCGACCAGATTCAGCATCGTCTTCGAGTACTTGAAGCCAATGACGCGGGTTTCGAGGCCCCAGTAGATCGCCAGCCGCAGCAGCTTGTGCAGCCACTTCACGCTGAGCAGCTTGCGCTGGAACGGCGAGAACTTGCGGTCCGGACGCGGCAGCACCCAGTGCGGCGAGCGCTGGAACACATGCAGTGCGCCGACCTCGCTGGCAATCGCCGGAATCACCTGTGCGGCACTGGCACCGCTGCCGATGATCGCCACGCGCTTGCCGCGGTAGTCGTAGGAATGGTCCCAGGCGTTGGTGTGGAAGCTCGTACCCTGGAACGTGTCGCGGCCCGGAAAGTTCGGGATCACCGGCGTGCTCAAGGGGCCGGAGGCGTTGATCAGGATCTGCGCTTCGAAATCACCGGCGCCATCGGTCTCGACGATCCAGCGCTTGCTGGCGTCATTCCAGCGCACCTGCCGGACATTGGCGGTGACCGTGGTCCGCTCGCGCAGGCCGTGCTTGTCGATCACTTCGTTGGTGTAGCGCTGCAGTTCTGCCTGCTCGGCAAACATCTGCGACCAGGCGTACGGCTCCGACGAGATCGAGTACAGCGGTGACTGCACGTCGACCGCAGCACCCGGATAGCTGTTCTGGCACCAGGTGCCGCCCATGAACGAGCGACGCTCGAGGATGCGGAAGTCGCTGATGCCCTGTTCAAGCAGGCGCAGTGCGGCGCATTGCCCGCCAAAGCCGCTGCCGATGATCACGACCTTGTAGCTGTTCATGCGCCTGTGCTGTCCCCGGGCCTTGCGGCCTTGCATTGATGTGATGACGATGAACTTCACTTTACATCTGAGGTTATGCGTCGTCAAATACAGAAATGAGCAAGCGCAGCGCGGGGCAGCAGGGGCGGATGTATGGCGGCGAGAGCGCCGCCGACCGGCTGGCGCGCCAGCGTCAGCAGTTCATGGAGGCCGGACTGACACTGTTCGGCACGATCGGCTACCGCGCGACGACGGTGCGAATGCTGTGCCGACAGGCGGGCCTGATCGATCGCTACTTCTACAAGAACTTCGTCGATACCGAAGATCTGCTGGCGGCGGTCTACAGCGATGCGATCGACGGCATTCAGGCAACGGTGATCAAGGCGCTGATGCCGGAACTGCCGAGCGGCAATCCCGAGCGCATCGTCACGGCCGGTCTCGAGGCGTTCTTCACGGCGTTCGAGAATCCGCGCGTGGCGCGTATCTGCTGGCTGGAAGTGCTCGGCGTCAGCAGTCGCATCGATGCCTTGTACATCTCGCGAATCCAGCGCTTTGCCGATCTGCTGACCGAACTGGCGCGCAGCCTGGTGCCGGACATGAAGCTGCATCCCGACGACATGCAGTTCACCGGCTTCGGGCTGGTCGGCGCCATCAGCCAGTCGGCGCTGCAATGGCTGCTCAGCGATTACCGCGCCGAACGGCAGCACCTGGTTGCCGCCAACACCCGGCTGCTGCTCGGGGCAATGCAGATGCTGGGCAACTGATCGCAACGCAGCGCCGGCCCCAGAAACGACAAAGCCCGCCGACTTGCGCCGGCGGGCTTCGTGACTTCGGCGCGATCTAGATCGCGCGTTCAGTTCAGGCGGTGGTGGCCGTCTCGATGTACTCGTCGATCGTGTTGAAGTTCAGGTACTGGTAGATCTGATCCGAGTTCTTCGTGACGATGCCCATCTCGGCCAGGTACTCGGCCGGGGTCGGCAGCTTGCCCATCTTCGATGCGATCGCCGCCAGTTCCGCCGAGCCCAGATACACGTTGGTGTTCTTGCCGAGGCGGTTCGGGAAGTTGCGCGTCGAGGTCGAGATCGCCGTCGAGCCTTCCTTGATCTGCGCCTGGTTACCCATGCACAGGCTGCAGCCCGGCATTTCGGTGCGCGCACCGGCCGTGCCGAAGGTGTTGTAGACGCCTTCCTGCGTCAGCTTGGCGGCATCCATCTTGGTCGGCGGGGCCACCCACAGACGCGTCGGGATGTCCTTCTTGCCTTCCAGCAGCTTGCCGGCGGCACGGAAGTGACCGATGTTGGTCATGCACGAGCCGATGAACACTTCATCGATCTTGGCACCGGCGACTTCGGACAGGAACTTCGCGTCATCCGGGTCGTTCGGGCAGCAGACGATCGGCTCCTTGATGTCGGCCAGGTCGATCTCGATGACCGCAGCGTACTCGGCGTCCTTGTCGGCTTCGAGCAGGCTCGGCTTGGCCAGCCACTCTTCCATCTTCTTGATGCGCCGCTCCAGCGTGCGGGCGTCCTGATAGCCGTTGGCGATCATGTTCTTCATCAGGAAGATGTTCGAGTTCATGTACTCGATCACCGGGGCCTGATTGAGCTTGATCGTGCAGCCGGCGGCCGAACGCTCGGCCGAGGCGTCGGACAGCTCGAACGCCTGTTCGACCTTGAGATCCGGCAGACCTTCGATTTCCAGGATGCGGCCCGAGAAGATGTTCTTCTTGCCGGCCTTGGCGACGGTCAGCAGACCGGCCTTGATCGCGTACAGCGGGATCGCGTGGACGAGGTCACGCAGGGTGACGCCCGGCTGCATGCTGCCCTTGAAGCGCACCAGCACCGATTCCGGCATGTCCAGCGGCATCACGCCGGTGGCGGCACCGAAGGCCACCAGGCCCGAACCAGCCGGGAACGAGATGCCGATCGGGAAGCGGGTGTGCGAGTCGCCGCCGGTGCCGACGGTGTCCGGCAGCAGCAGGCGGTTCAGCCACGAGTGGATGACGCCGTCGCCCGGGCGCAGTGCAACGCCGCCGCGGTTGGAGATGAAGGCCGGCAGGTCGCGATGGGTCTTGACGTCGACCGGCTTCGGGTAGGCGGCGGTGTGGCAGAACGACTGCATCACCAGATCGGCCGAGAAGCCGAGGCAGGCGAGGTCCTTCAGCTCGTCGCGGGTCATCGGGCCGGTGGTGTCCTGGCTGCCGACCGTGGTCATCTTCGGTTCGCAGTAGGTGCCCGGACGCACGCCCTGGCCTTCGGCCAGGCCAACCGCGCGGCCGACCATCTTCTGCGCCAGCGTGAAGCCGGCCTTGGTTGCGGTCGGGGCGGCCGGCAGGCGGAACAGCGTGGAGGCCGGCAGGCCGAGGAATTCGCGAGCCTTGGCGGTCAGGCTGCGGCCGATGATCAGATTGATGCGGCCACCGGCGCGCACTTCATCGAGCAGCACCTGGCTCTTCAGTTCGAAGTTCGCGGCAACCGTGCCGTTCTTTTCGATCTTGCCGTCGTACGGGTAGATGTCGATGACATCGCCCATCTCGAACTTCGAGACATCGACTTCGATCGGCAGACTGCCTGAGTCTTCCTGCGTGTTGAAGAAGATCGGCGCGATCTTGCCGCCGAGCGTCACGCCGCCGAAACGCTTGTTCGGCACGAACGGGATGTCCTCGCCGGTGGCCCAGATCACCGAGTTGGTGGCCGACTTGCGGGACGAACCGGTGCCGACGACATCGCCGACGTAGGCGACCAGATGGCCCTTCTGCTTCAGGTCGTCGATGAACTTCATCGGACCGCGCTTGCCGTCTTCCTCGGGCACGAAGGCCGCGTCGGAGCGCGTGTTCTTCAGCATCGCGAGGTAGTGCAGCGGGATGTCCGGGCGGCTCCAGGCGTCCGGTGCCGGCGACAGGTCGTCGGTGTTGGTTTCGCCGGGCACCTTGAACACGGTGACGGTGATCTTCTTCGCCACTTCCGGGCGGCTGGTGAACCACTCGGCTTCGGCCCAGGACTGCATGACCGACTTGGCGTTGGCGTTGCCGCCCTTGGCCAGTTCGGCGACGTCATGGAAGAAATCGAACATCAGCAGCGTCTTCTTCAGCGCTGCGGCAGCCGTGGCGCCGACTTCGGCATCGCCGAGCAGGTCGATCAGCGGCTTGACGTTGTAGCCGCCGACCATCGTGCCGAGCAGTTCGGTGGCCTTGGTGCGCGAGATCAGCTTGCAGGCCAGTTCGCCGTCGGCAACCACGGTCAGGAACGAGGCCTTGACCTTGGCGGCATCATCGACGCCGGGCGGCACGCGATGGGTCAGCAGATCCACGAGGAAAGCTTCTTCGCCAGCCGGCGGGTTCTTGATCAGTTCGATCAGCTCGGCGGTCTGCTGGGCGGACAGCGGCAGCGGCGGGATACCGAGAGCAGCGCGCTCGGCAGTGTGTTGGCGATAGGCTTGCAACATGGCGGCGAAGGTCCGTGTGGGAAGTCGGTGGACGAGGGCGGCGCAGCGCGCGGGCTCTCCCAACTTCGGTTCGCGGGGACGGCACGGACGATGCATCACGCGGCGCGGATTGTAGCATCCGGGTCGCACGGTCGGCCCTCACGGGCACCGCTGCCGCTGCCAGGCGCTCGACTCCACGCCATCGCAATCTGTTGCTTCCATTCTGGTCGGCCCGCCGCTACGGGCGCTGCCGCCACTCGATCCCTCACCATGCTCCGACCGTTGATCCGCTGCCGTTTTGGCCTGCTGCTGCCAGTGTTCCTGTTGCTGCTCGCCGCCTGCGGGACCGGCGCGTCGAGCAATGCCGGTGCCCCGGTGATCACCGCGTTCGCGGCCAGCCCGGACCGTGTCGAAGCCGGCCGCGAGGTGACGCTGAGCTGGCGCGTCAGCGGCGCCGATCGCCTGCTGCTGCTGCCGGGCAACATCGACGTCACCGGCGCGCGCGAGATCACGATGCCGGTCACCGACAACGGCAGCTTCGCGCTGGTCGCGTCGAACTCGCGCGGCAGCCGCACCGCGGTGACCACCGTCCAGCTGCATGACTGGCGCGCGCTCGACGACACGCTGGACAGCGCCCGCGCAGTCGGCACGATCAGCGGTGCCAGTTTCTTGCTGGTCGATCGCATCGGCACGCTGCATGAGCATTCGGTCGGCAACATCGCGCTGGCGCAGAAGGTGCCGCTGGCCTCGGCCAGCAAGCTGCCGACGGTGATGGCGATCCTGACGCTGGTCGACAGCGGCGAGCTCGACCTTGATCGTCCGGTGGCCGATTACCTCGCGCGCGACCGTGACTTCGTCTGGCCGCCGGACAAGGCCGCGATCACCACGCGGATGCTGCTGGCACACACGGCGGGGCTGGTCGGCTTGGGCGACACGCAGCCGGACTGCCTGCTGCTGGAACGGCTGGTGACGCTGCGCGACTGCGCGCAGGCGATTGCCCGCACGACGCTGGTTGCCGCGCCCGGCACTGCCTTCAACTACGGCGGCGCCGACATGCAGGTGGCGGCCTACATCGCAAGCCTGCTGTCCGGCCGCAACTGGCATGCATTCTTCGCCAGCCGCATCAGCGGGCCGTTGGGCATCCGCATGCAGTTCGACTACGGTGACGCCGGCCAGATCAGCAATCCGAGAGTCGCCGGCGGCGCCTCGGCCAGTGCTCCGGCCTATGCGCGCCTGTTGCAGGTGCTGCTCGACGATGGGCTGTTCGACGGCCAGCGGGTGCTGTCGTCGGCAATGGTCAACGAGATTCTCAGCGACCAGACACGCGGCCTGCCGGTGCTGTTCGAGCCGTTCCCCGATGGCCGCGAGGCCGATTACCCGGCCTACGGGCTCGGCGTGTTCCTGTCTGCAGCGCGGCTGCATCGCGGCAGCCCCGGCCCGGAGTACAGCGACCCGGGCCTGTTCGGCGCCACGCCGTGGATCGATCGCGGGCTCGGCTACGGCGGCGTGCTGCTGATCGAGAACACGACCAATGTCGGCCTTGATCTTTGGGACGCGCTGCGCCCGTCGATCATCCGCCAGCTGACGGGTCGCTGACTGGCCGCTAGAGCTTCAGCCGGCGGAAGATCGCTTCCGGGATGTTGCGGATGATCTGCATGATCGGCCACCAGAACCACGGCGTGTACAGCACCGGCGTGCCGCGCTGGATCGCGCCGACGATCGCCTTGGCGACCGTGGCCGGCGTCGCCCACAGCGGGCCCTTGCGAAACGCGGCGGTCATCGGCGTGTCGACAAAGCCGGGCTTGATCGTCAGCACGTGGACGCCTTTCGAGTGCAGGCGCTGGCGCAGGCCGCTGGTGAACGCGCTGACGGCCGCCTTGGCGGCGCCGTAGACGTAGTTCGACTGGCGGCCGCGATCGCCGGCCACCGACGAGATCACCGCGATGCAGCCGTGGCCCTGTGCCTCGAAGCGGTTGCCGAGTTCGGTGCACAGCGCCATGTGGCTCAGCGCGTTGACCTGCAGTTCGTCGAGCAGCACCTCGATGCTGGCCTGCGCGGCCGGCTGATCGCTGAGCGTGCCGTGCGCGATCAGCGCCGTGTCGAGGCCGCCGAGGCACTGCGTGGCGGCATCGACCAACTGCGGGTAGCGCGTCAGCTCGCGGGCATCCATCAGGTGGGTATCGACCTGTACCGCACCGCGCAGCCGCAGGTCATCGGCGATCGCCGCCAGCCGGTCGGCATTGCGGCCGACCAGGAACAGCGCAGCACCGCGTGCCGCGAACTCGCGGGCGGTGGCTTCGGCAATCGCCGAGGTCGCGCCCATGATCAGGATTCGTCTCATTGCGTCGTGCTGCCGGTGACACGCCGCCAGAACGACGACGTGAATTTCGGATCGACATGGCGGGCAAACGCCTGCCACTGCGGGAAGTACTGCTGGAACGCGGCGGCCGACATCCGCGCGTCCTTGGCGGGATAGACCGCGCCGCCGGCGGACCGCGTCAGCGCATCGAGCGCGTCGAGCAGCGCGAGCGTGCGCGCGCCGCGGTTCGGGAAATCCACTGCCAGGGTCACGCCCGGTCTCGGGAACGACAGCAGGCCACGGGCAGCGTGGTCGCCGAAGGTTTTCAGCACCACCAGGAACGAGCCGAGGCCGGATGCGGCGATCCGCTGCAGCATCTCGGTCAGTACCCGCTCTGCATCGGCCTGCGGCACCACGCACTGGTACTGGTAGAAGCCTTGCGGGCCGTACATCCGGTTCCAGTCACCGATCGCGTCGAGCGGGTAGAAGTACGGCCGGTAGTGCCACAAGGCATCGCGGGCCGCTGCTGCCGGCCGGTGGAAGTACAGCGTGTTGAACAGCCGCAGGCTCAGGCCATTGACTGCCGACAGCGGTGGCGTGAACGGCAGGCGCAGGCTGCCGCGGGGCGCTGGCGGCGCGGCACCCGCTGCCGGCGCTGGCGCGTGATTGGCGCGCATGAAGATGCCGCGCCCGAGCCGGCGACCGGCTGCCGAGCAATCGAGCCAGGCCACCGTGTACTCCCAGTCGCGCTCGGATGCGGCGGCGATCGCGATGTACTCGGCAAGGCTGCCGAAGCGCTGGCTGTCGCCTCGGAGCCACGGCCCGGCGACGCGCTTCAGCTGCAGCCGGGCGCGGCGGATCAAGCCGGTCAGGCCAAGGCCGCCAATGGTGGCGGCGAACCATTCCGGATTCTCGGTCGGCGAGCACGGCAGCACCGTGCCATCCGAGCGCAACAGCTCGAACCCGAGCACGTGGTGGCCGAAGCTGCCGGCGCGATGATGGTTCTTGCCGTGCACGTCATTGGCGATCGCGCCGCCCACGGTCACCGCGCGGGTGCCCGGCGTCACGCTCAGGAACCAGCCGTTCGGCAGCGCCAGATCGATGATCGCGCTGAGCAGCACGCCGGCTTCGACATCGATCACGCCGGTGGCCGGGTCGAAGGCGATGTAGCGATCAAGCGCGCGCGCATCCAGCAGCACGCCGCCGTCGTTGCGGCAGGAATCGCCGTAGCTGCGGCCATTGCCCCACGGCAGCATCGATGGCAGGTCGGGCAGCGCGTCATGGCGGCTGCGCACCGGCAGCAGCTGCTGCGCAGCACCCGGCAGTCGGCCCCAGGACACGCCGTGGCCGCGCATCAGATCGCGACCATCACGATGGTGGCGATCACGCCGATGATCGCCAGGCTCAACCGGTCGCGCAGTGCGAACACGATCGGGTCGTCGTGCATCCGTCCGCGCGAAGTCAGCAGCCAGACGCGGCAGATCCAGTACAGCAACAGCGGGCAGATCAGCCATAGCGGGCGGGCATCGCGGTACAGCTGCTCCGATTGCGGGCTGTTGATGTACAGCGCCAGCACCACGACGGACGCAAAGCCGGACGCCGTGCCGAGGCTGAGCAGCAACGGCAGGTCGTCGGCGCCGTAGCCGCGGCCGGCCGGCTGCGTCAGGCCGGCGCGAGCGGCATCGCGCAGCTCCGCGTAGCGCTTGACCACCGCCAGACTCAGGAACAGGAACATCGAGAACGCCAGCAGCCAGAAGGTGACGCCGACGCCGGTCGCGACACCCCCGGCCACCAGACGGATCGTGTACAGCCCGGCCAGCATCATCACGTCGACGATCGGCGCGCGCTTCAGGCGCAGCGAGTACGCCCAGGTGCAGGCGTAGTACGCGGCCAGCACCGCGCAGAACAGCGGGCCGACCTGCACGGCGATCAGCGCTGCAGCCAGCGCCAGCACGCCTGCCATCGCCACGCCCTGGCGCGCCGGCAATGCCCCGAGCGCAAACGGTCGCCGGCGCTTGCGCGGATGGCGGCGGTCGGCGTCGAGGTCGAGCAGGTCATTGACCAGATAGACGCTGGACGCACACAGCCCGAACGCGATGAACGCCAGCGCCGCCGCGCCGAGCACCGACGGTTCGGCGATCCGGTGCGACAGCAGTGCCGGCACGATGATCAGCAGATTCTTGACCCACTGATAAAGCCGCGTCGCCTTGACCCACAGCCAAGGCGAAGGCGGCTTCGCCACGAAAACCGGGCCGGCTTCAGCGTGGTGTGCCGCCCGCGCCGCCAGCCGGCGGCTGCCGACGACAATCGCCTGCCGCGCCGACGGCCAGACCTTCAGATCAACGGCGTCATTGCCGACGTAGTCGAAGCCCTTCTCGCCAAATCGGGCGACCAGCGCGGCGCGCTTGGCGCGGCCGGACAGGTTGTCGGTACCGTTGCTGGCGATGACTTCTTCGAACAGGCCGAGGTGCGCGGCCACGGCATCGGCGATCCGGCGATCGGCGGCGGTCGCCAGCACCAGCCGTCGGCCCCGGTCGCGCTCGCTGCGCAGCCAGTCGAGCAGGTCGCGGCGGTACGGCAGGTGACGGACATCGATCTGTGCGCGCGCAGCCAGCTCGTGCTTCAGGGCGGCTTTGCCGTGGCTGATCCAGCGTGGCAGCGACAGCAGCGCCGCCGGTGCTTCCCGGGCCAGCGCCAGCGCGGTTTCATGCAGCGTGTCGATTGGCGTCAGCGTGCCGTCGAGGTCGACGCACAGCGGAATCGGGTCGGGCCGCGACTGGGGCAGGGCGCTCATGGCGTGCTCGTGGTCGCGGCGAAACGCGGGTTTGCTTCCAGCAGCGCAGCAGCCAGCAGGCCGAGCAGTACGGCGAACCACAGCGTGGTCAGCCGACACAGCAGCATCGCCAGCACTGCAGTCGGCAGCGGCACGCCCTGCGCCAGCAGCAGCGCCGGCATCATCATTTCCATGGCGCCGAGGCCGCCAGGCATGAAGAACGCCGCTGCGCCGGCCAGCACGGCGATGGCGTAGATGCCGATGGCCGTACTCGGTGCGATCGCCAGATCGAGACCGCTGCAGATCCAGTACAGGCCGATGCCCTCTGCGCCCCAGGCAATCACGCCGAGCAGCAGGCCGCGGGCCAATAGCCCCGGCGACAGCAGGCGGCGCGAGGCGCGCAGCAGGTCGGCAATGCTGCTGGCGATGCCGGCGCCGATCCGGCCGCTGCGGGCGGCGGCGAGCCGGTCGAGCAGGCGGCTGGCCGCAGGCCGACCGATCACCATGATCAGCACGGCGGTCAGCAGCAGCGCGCCGGCCAGCACCGGCCAGTACGCAGGCGCCTGCAGCACGAACAGGCAGGCGAGCAGGGCGACGGCAAGCAGGTCGAGCAGGCGTTCGACCGACAGCGCCGCCATCGAATCGGCGTACGGCACACCGTGCTCGCGCAGGTACAGCGCTCGCACCGCTTCGCCGATCTTGGCCGGACTGACGGTGAACGCGAAGCCGCTGAGGTAGTACAGCAGGTGCCGGCCCAGTGGCGGCCGATGGCCGAGCTGCGTGATGTACAGCGACCAGCGCCGGAAGCGCAGCCCGTAGTTCAGCAGTGACGCGCCCAGCACCAGCAGGCTGCCGGTCAGGCCTAGCGCCGCCAGTGCCGCCTTGAGGCTGTCGGCATCGGTGGTCAATGCGGCAATCAGGTAGGCCACCACGCCAAGGCCGGCGACCGCGATCATCGTGCGCCGGCGGCCGCCGGACAGCTGCATCGCCGGGTCGCGGGTCACGGTCATGTCGTGCCGTGGCTCGCTGCGGCACTGCTGCCGTTTGCGCGCAGCCGCGCCTGCACAGCGCGCAGCACGCCGGCTGCGTCGAGCCCGCAATCGGCCAGCAGCTGCTCGCGGCTGCCGTGGGCGATGAAGCGGTCCGGCAGCCCGAGGTTCAGCACCGCGCAGCCGGCGCGATGGGCCGCCAGCCACTCGTTGATCGCGCTGCCGGCGCCGCCGGCAACGGCGTTGTCCTCCAGCGTCACCAGCAGTGCGTGATCGCGGGCCAGTTCGGCCAGCATGGCGTGGTCGAGCGGCTTGATGAAGCGCAGGTCGACGACCGTGGCGTCGAGCAGCGGCGCGACTTCCAGCGCCGTCGCGACCATCGCGCCGACTGCGATCAGCGCGACGCTGACCGGACGCCGATTGCCACTGCGGCGCAGCACCCGGGCGCGGCCGATTGGCAGCGGTTCGGCCGCTTCGATGGCGGTACCCGGACCATGACCGCGCGGGTAGCGGACCGCGCTCGGGCCGTCGTGGGCAAGGCCTGTGGCGAGCATCCGCCGGCAGTCCTGCTCATCGCTCGGCGCCATCAGCAGCAGGTTCGGGATGGCCCGCAGCAGGCTCAGATCGTAGGCGCCGTGATGGGTGGCCCCGTCGGCGCCGACCAGCCCGCTGCGATCGACTGCAAACAGCACCGGCAGGTTCTGGATCGCCACGTCGTGGATCAGCTGGTCCAGCGCGCGCTGCAGGAATGTCGAGTAGATCGCCACCACCGGCTTCAGCCCGGCGCAGGCCATGCCGGCGGCGAGCGTCACGGCGTGCTGCTCGGCAATGCCGGCATCGAAGTAGCGATCCGGATGGCGGCTGGCGAAGCGCACCAGCCCCGAGCCTTCGCGCATCGCCGGCGTGATCGCGACGACGCGAGGATCGGCTTCGGCGGCGGCGCACAGCCAGTCGCCGAAGACATCGGAATAGCTGGTCTGGCCGGCTGCGGCCGGCAGCGCGCCGGTCACCGGATCGAAGCGGGTCACGCCGTGGAAGGCGATCGGATCGGCTTCCGCCGGCGCGTAGCCCTTGCCCTTGGTGGTGACCACATGCAAGAACTGCGGGCCGGGCGCGGCCTTCAGCCGCTGCAGCGCCGGCAGCAGCGCGGCCAGATCATGGCCGTCGACCGGACCCGAGTAGCTGAAGCCGAGGGCAGCGACCAGCGCCGCCAGCGATCCGTCACCGGAGGCCGGCTGTGCGCGGCCGAGCTGCCGCGCCACGGTGTCGCGCAGCGCGCCGACGTTTTCGGAAATCGACAGGTCGTTGTCGTTGAACACCACCAGCAGGTCGAGCCCGAGATGACCGGCATGGTTCATCGCCTCGAAGGCCATGCCGGCGGTGAAGCCGCCATCGCCGATCACCGCGATGCTGCGTCGGCCCTGCGGCCGCAGCCGCTCGGCCGCAGCGAAGCCGGCTGCAGCAGAGATCGCGGTGCCGGCATGGCCGCCGCCGAAGGCATCGTGGCGACTTTCATTGCGATCGAGGAACGGCGCCAGCCCGCCGTGCCGGCGGATGGTCTCCAGCCGCGCGCGGCGGCCGGTAACGATCTTGTGCGCATAGGCCTGATGGCCGATGTCCCAGACCAGCGCATCGTGCGGCGTGTCGAAGACTCGATGCAGCGCCAGCGTCAGCTCGACGACGCCGAGGCTGGCGGCGAAATGGCCACCGACGCGCGCCAGCGTTTCGATCAGGCAGCGGCGGACTTCGTGGGCCAGCTGCGGCAGCTGATCGACGGGCAGCGCGCGAATCGCGGCCGGATCGTCGATCGTGCCGAGCAGCGCATAGCCCGGGGTCTCGTTCATCGGCAGTCGGGATCAGCGCGCGGCGGGCGCTTCGCCGGCATCGTGTCCGGTATTGGGCCCGGCATCGGAACCTGCATCGAGGAGATTGCGGACCCGCAGTTCGGCGCTTTCCAGCGAGGTCCGGCAGACCTTGGTCAGGCCCATGCCGCGCTCGAACAGCTGCAGGCTTTCTTCCAGCGGCAGGTCGCCGCGTTCCATCTTCGCGACGATCGCTTCGAGTTCGGACAATGAACCCTCGAAGCGGGCCACCGGGTCGTCGGCGGCGTTGTCGCTTTCGTGGGCGGCGGCAGTGGCGGTTTTCCTGGTCATCGAAGCTGTCCTTGGCTGGCGTCTATTGTAGGCGCAGCACCCGTGGCATCCGCTGCATCCGAATGGCGCCACGGCTGCATCAGACCGGGCAACAACACGACCATGACCCAGGAGCTCCCCATGTTTCTCATTTCCGCCGCCGAGTTCGGCATCGACCTCGGCAAGCACGCCGGCAGCGGCGACTCCGGCTTCACGCTGGTCGAGGCGCTGGTGCCGCTGGTGGCGGTGATCATGATCTTCGGCATGCCGATCGTCATCGTGCTGGCGGTGCTGCGCTACCGCGCCAACCGCCAGAAGTTGATCAACGAAATGGTGCTGAAGCTCGCCGACAAGGGCCAGCCGATTCCGCCCGAGCTGTTTCTGGAGCCGGGCAAGAAGCGCAAGTCCGATGTCAGTTCCGGCTTCAGCCTGATCGGCGCCGGCATCGGCCTGATGGGCTTCTTCTGGTTCGCCGGCGCCGAGGAGGCAATCGGCATCGGCTTCATCCCGCTGATGATCGGTGTGGGCCAGTTGATCGCCTGGAAGATCGAACAGAACAAGAAGGACGCCTGAACCGGCACCGGAACGACAGCGAACTGACGACGTGGCCAGCGAACCGGTCAGGGTGCAGGCAGTGGAGCCGATGCCGGCGGACGGTCCGCCGGACACGGCGCTGGTCGCGCGGGTGCTGGCCGGTGACGACCGCCACGCGTTCGCAGCGCTGGTGCGCCGTCACCAGGGCTCGGTCCGCGCGCTGCTGCGCCGCCTGTGCAAGGGCGACGACGCGTTTGCCGACGACCTGGCACAGGAAACCTTCCTGCAGGCGCATCGCAAGCTCGACCAGTTTCGCGGCGATGCCAAGTTCAGCACCTGGATCTACCGGATCGCCTACAACAGTTTCCTGATGGCGATCCGGTCGCGGCGTCAGGAGGAATCGCTCGACGAGAACAGTGCCGACGGTGAATCCGAACACCATGACGGCGCGCCGGACCTGCATCCCGAGGAAACCGCTGCCGACCTGCAGATGGACCTGCAAAGAGCGATGGCGATTCTGTCGCCGGCTGAAAGAGCCGTGATTGCCCAGTGCTACTATCTGGACCGCAGTCACGAGGAAGCGGCGTATGCACTCGACTGCCCGCTGGGCACGGTGAAATCGCACATTTCCCGAGCCAAGCAGAAGCTGAAGGCGCACTTGCAGGTCTGGGAGCCGAGAACGTCATGAACCACGAGCGCAAGCAGCCGCCGCCCCGGCGCGGCCAGCCCGAGGACGACACGATGGACGGATCGATGTTCCCGAGCGGCCGCGACGGCCCGCTGTCCCCCGGCGACGACGCCTGGATCGAATCGCTGCTGCGCGAGGATGCCGCCCGCCAGCCGCATATCGCCGACGACGGCTTCGTGGTGCGCGTGCTGATGAACATGCCGGCGCCGCGCAAGCCGGCACCGCGCTGGATCGTGCCGGCGGCCACCGCTGCCGGCTGCGCGATCGCCGCCCTGCTGACGCCGGCCGGTGCCTGGTTCGCCGGCACGCTGGTGCAGCTGCTGGATATCCGCAACTTTTCCGCCAACCACCTGAGCGTGCTGGTGCCGCTGGCGGTGTTCTACGGCTGCTCGTTCTCGGCGCTGCGCGATCGCTGAGCGTTTGGCGGCCAGCCGGCCGCCTGCTGGTTCTCCGTGGTTCGCTTCAGCTTGCGGCATGGCGGGTCATTGAGTACCGTCCCGCGACTTTTGCAGCCCCCGACGAATCCCGCAGCGATGGCCACCCCGAATAACAACGCCTACGGCGCCGAGCAGATCGAAGTCCTTTCCGGCCTCGATCCGGTCCGCAAGCGCCCCGGCATGTACACCGACACCGCGCGCCCGAACCATCTGGCGCAGGAAGTCATCGACAACTCGGTTGACGAAGCGCTGGCCGGCCATGCCAAGCGCATCGACATCACGCTGCTCGCCGATGGCTCGCTGAAGGTCAGCGACGACGGCCGCGGCATGCCGGTCGACATCCACCCGGAGCACGGCGTTTCCGGCGTCGAGCTGATCCTGACCAAGCTGCACTCCGGCGCCAAGTTCTCGAACAAGGCCTACGGCTTTTCCGGCGGTCTGCATGGTGTCGGCGTGTCGGTGGTCAACGCGCTGTCGAAGAAGCTGGAAGTGCGCGTGGTGCGTGGCGGTGGCGAGTACCTGATCGGCTTCGCCGATGGTCACAAGGCCAGCGAACTGGCCCGGGTCGGCGATGCGCCAGCCAAGAAGAGCGGCACCACGGTGCATTTCTGGCCGGACGAGCAGTACTTCGATTCGCCGAAGTTCTCGATTCCGAAGCTCAAGCAGGTGCTGCGCGCCAAGGCCGTGCTGTGCCCGAATCTGAAGGTCACGTTGGATGACCAGATCAATGGCGAGCAGACCGTCTGGCAGTACGAGAACGGCCTGCTCGATTATCTGAAGGACGCGCTGAACGGTGCCGAAGTGCTGCCGGCCAACCCCTTCGTCGGCAAGTTCACTGCCAAGCGCGAGGAAGCGGAGTGGGCGCTGTGCTGGGTTGCCAGCGGCCCGGAAGCGGTCGCCGAGTCGTACGTGAACCTGATTCCGACCGCGCAGGGCGGCACCCACGTCAATGGCCTGCGCACCGGCCTGACCGAAGCGATCCGCGAATTCTGCGAATTCCGCAACCTGCTGCCCCGCGGGCTGAAGCTGTCGCCGGAAGATGTCTGGGCCGGCTGCAGCTATGTGCTCAGCATCAAGATGCTCGACCCGCAGTTCGCCGGCCAGACCAAGGAACGGCTGTCGTCGCGGGAAACCGCCGCCTTCGTGCAGGGCGTGGTCCACGACAGTTTCAGCGTCTGGCTGAACCAGCACCCGACTGAAGGCGAACAGGTCGCCGCGCTGGTGATCGCCAACGCCAACGCGCGGATGAAGCTGGCCAAGCAGGTGGTGCGCAAGAAGATCACCAGCGGACCGGCCCTGCCGGGCAAGCTGGCCGACTGCGTGCTGACCGATCTCAACCAGACCGAGCTGTTCCTGGTCGAAGGCGACTCCGCCGGCGGCTCGGCCAAGCAGGCCCGCGACCGCGACACCCAGGCGATCATGCCGTTGCGCGGCAAGATCCTGAACTCCTGGGAAGTCGACGCCAACGAAGCGCTGGCCTCCAACGAAATCCACGACATCAGTGTGGCCATCGGCGTCGATCCTGGCTCGAAGGACCTGACCGGTCTGCGCTACGGCAAGATCTGCGTGCTTGCCGATGCCGACTCCGACGGCCTGCACATCGCCACCTTGCTGTGCGCGCTGTTCCTGAAGCACTACCGGCCGCTGGTCGCCGCCGGCCACGTCTACATCGCGATGCCGCCGCTGTTCCGCATCGACGCCGGCAAGCAGGTGTTCTACGCGCTGGATGAATCCGAGAAGCAGGGCATCCTCGATCGCCTGCAGTCCGAAGGGAACAAGTCCAAGCTCAATGTCACGCGCTTCAAGGGCCTGGGCGAGATGAACCCGCTGCAGCTGCGCGAAACCACGATGAGCCGCGACACCCGCCGTCTGGTGCAGCTGACGCTCGATGGCGCGATCGACACCGGGATTGCCGACGTCGAAGGTGCCGACGTGCCGGTCACCGTCGACGCGATCATGGACATGATGCTGGCCAAGAAGCGCGCCGGCGACCGCAAGGCCTGGCTCGAAGAGAAGGGCGACAAGGCCGAGGTCTGATCCGGCCGCTGTCGCCGGCGGGCTCAGTACGGTGCCTCGCCGATGATGTTGCCGGGCGGATCGTATTCGGCGGTGATCACCATCGCGCCACTGGCGCAGTGCGCAACCCCCATGCCGAGCCGCGTCGTGGTGCGCCAGACCATCTGCGTGTAATGGCCGGCGGCATACCAGTTGTTGTCATCGAGCACGGCGTACTGGTAGTCGTTGATCTCGCTGTACCAGGCTTCGGACGCGTCCTTCGCCGTCCACGCCGCGCCGCTGCCGCCGAACAGGTTTTCGCCATAGCGGTTGTCCGGCTTGTGCATCAGGCCGCAGCGGCGGTCGCGAGCAAGCTGATCGGCCCACTGCTGGGCAACCGCCGCCAGTTCGGCCGACCACGTCAGCGGCGGCACACCGACGTCCCGGCGCTTCGCGTTGTGGTGGTCAAGCGCGTCCTGCGCCTGCTGGCGCGGCAGCGCCGAACCGGTCAGCGCGGGACCCGAGGATCATCGGCCGCAACGGACAGCGGCACGACCAGCGACAGGGCTGCAATCAGCAACGCTCGGCAAGACAGGCGCATCGGCGGGTTCTCATTCGGGCGGGGGACGACGGATCTTCTTCAACCGCGCCATCGCACCACGCCCGGCCTGCAGGCTTTCGCTGTAGCGGATCACCATCCGTTCGGTCTTCCAGCGGCCCTGACGCATGATTTCCGCACCGCTGAAGTTGGCGGCAATCAGGTCCTGCGCGGCACCCACGCGGGTGCTGTGGCCGGACACCAGCGTCGGGTCGATGCCGGCCTGCAGGGCGCGCTCCTTGAAGAGGCGCGCGACGTCGCGATCGGACAGCGGGTTGGCGTAGCGATCGGCCTTGTTCGACTTCGGCACTGACCGGAAGATCGGGCCTTCGACCAGACCGGCAATCGCCAGCCAGTCCTTGATCAGCTGCAGCGTTTCCGGCGACAGGTACTGCAGGAAGCCGCTGCCTTCCTGGTCGGTCTTGCTACTGGGCAGGAAGATCCGCCCGGAGCCGTCGGCTTCCTCGGACAGATCCTCGATGCGCAGCGCGATCAGTTCCGAGCGCCGGAACATCGTTTCGAACGCGGTCGACACCAGTGCCGCATCGCGGACATCGCGCGGATTGCCCAGATCGAGCACGGCGATGATCCGGTCGATGTCGTCCATTGTCAGCCCGCGTGCCTGGCGCTGGCGGGCGCTCAGATGCTCGCGGCGCAGGCCGCGCCACATCAGCCGCGCTTCCATCGAATCCATCGGCGACGGCAGTTCGGCCAGTCGATGCACCACGGTCAGGGTGGCGAGGTAGTGGTCGATGGTCGCGCGCTTGCGACCGGCAGCGATCCGTTCCATCACGAAGGCGCGCAGCGCCGGCACGCTGGCCGGCAACGGCGCATGACCTTCGCGGGCGCAGAACTCGGTCCAGACCCGCCAGTCGGCACGCCAGCTTTTCAGCGTGTTCGGCGCGTAAGCGATCTTCAGGTCATCAGCCATCGCCTGCAGGCGGTCGACGGCGCCGCTCGGCGTCTGCGCCAGCAGTTCGGCCACCGCGCCGTGGCGGCTGAATGCGGGGTCCGGTCGGGTTTCGCGCGTGTTCATGCGGCGCGGGATCGGCACCGGGTGGCGGTGGCTTGCCCGGGGTCTTCCGGCAAGCCGCAGGGATCATCGGAAGCGATCGGCACGGTCGATCTGCGGCGGTGCGCTGCTGGGTCGGGATTCAGCATTCGATTATTTGCGATGACTGAAACGGTCTAAAGATCCGAATTTTTATTCAATACGATTGCGGCCGGTTCACCTGACATAACGCTCGTGTTCGTCCGTCTTCCACCGTCCAAGCTTGCCTTGCTGCTCGTCGCCCTGCTTGGGCTGTCGGCGTGTCGGGACGCCCGTTTGCCGGCCACCGAGCTCGATATCGAGATCAGCCATGTTGCCGGCGCTGCACCGTTGGTTCCGGGCAGCGAGATCACGACGCCGGCCGGCGAGTCCCTGAAGGTCACCCGGCTTCAGTACTACCTGTCGAACCTGCGCCTGCTGCGCCCGGACGGCAGCGGGTGGACGCCGACGCATGATCCGAAGACGGCCGATGGCTACTGGCTGGTCGATCTGGCCAAGCCGGACAGCCAGCATTTCGTGATCAACGGCGCGCCTGCCGGTGAGTACAGCGGCATCGAACTGCTGATCGGCGTCGACTCGGCCCGCAACGGCGCCGGCGCCCAGACCGGCGCACTGGACCCGGCGCTCGGCATGTTCTGGACCTGGGCGACCGGCTACATCCATTTCAAGCTCGAAGGCCATTCGCCAGCCTCGACCGAGCGCGATCAGGCCGTCGCCCTGCATCTTGGCGGCGAAGGCGTGCAGCGCAGCGTGTTCCTGTCGTTTGCGCCGAAGCCGCTGCGCCTGGCGCCGGACCTGCGCTCGACGGTGCACCTGCATGCCGATCTCGATGGCCTGCTCGGGGGCGAGACGCCGCTATCGTTCGCCAAGACCGCGCTGGTGATGCAGGCAGCGGAAGGAAAGGCGGTGGCTGCGCGGCTGCCGGCGTTCCTCAAGCTCGATCATCTGCACCACGAGCCACGGGCCACCAGCGGGCACTGATGTTCGACCGTCCGCCGGGCCGTCTTGCCAGCACCGGGCAGGTGTCGCTGCTGGCGGCCGTGATCCTGTTGCTGATCAGTGCGCTGGCGCTTGATGCGCGCGGCGGCATCGGCCTGATCGCTGACCAGCTGGCGCTGCTGCGGACGCCCGTGTTCAGGGTTCCGGCCGGCTGGCCGCAGCCGGTGTACGACTTTCGCGACAACCCGATCACCGCTGCCGGTTTCGCACTCGGCCGCGAACTGTTCTACGACCCGAAGCTGTCGCGCGACGGCAGCGTGTCCTGTGCCAGCTGTCACCAGCAGTTCGCGGCGTTCGCGCACTACGATCACGCGGTCAGCCACGGCATCGACAACCGCAACGGCACGCGCAACGCGCCCGGCCTGTTCAACCTCGCCTGGCTGCCGCAGCTGATGTGGGACGGGTCGGCGCACAACCTCGAAGTGCAGCCGCTCGGGCCGGTCGCCAATCCGGTCGAGATGGACGCGAAGCTGCCGGCGCTGCTTGATCGCCTGCGCGCCGATCCGGCGTATCCGAAGCGCTTCGAGGCGGCATTCGGCTCGCCCGACATCGACAGCCAGCGGATGCTCAAGGCGCTGGCCCAGTTCACCGGCACGATGATCTCCGCCGACAGCCGCTACGACCGCTACGTCGGCGGCGATGCATCCGCCCTGAATGCGACCGAGCAGGCCGGACTGGCCGCGTTCCGGGCCCGCTGCGCCAGCTGCCATGTCGAACCGCTGTTCAGCGATTTCAGCTATCGCGACAACGGTCTTGATGCCGCGCCGCGCGATGGCGGCCGGGCCACGGTCACCGCTCGCGCGGTCGATCGCGGCAGTTTCCGGGTGCCGAGCCTGCGCAACATCGGCCTGACGCCGCCGTACATGCACGACGGCCGCTTCGACACGCTTGGCCAGGTGCTCGATCACTACCGCAGCGGTGTTGCCGGCAGTGACCACGTCGACCCGCTGCTGCGCGGTGGTCTGCCGATCAGCGCCGAGGAACGCGCTGCGCTGCTGGCCTTCCTGCCGACGCTCGACGATCCCGGCTTCACGCACGACCTGCGCTTCGCCGATCCGGCGCGTCGCCGCTGATGTTCCGCGCGCTGCTCGAAGCAAGCCTGCGCCACCGGGTACTGGTGCTGGCACTTGCCGTGGCCCTGCTGGGCATCGGCCTGTTCGAGGCCGTACGGCTGCCGGTCGATGTGCTGCCGGATCTGACTCGGCCGACCGTCGCCGTGCAGATCGAAGCGCCCGTTTTCGCGGTTGTCGATGTCGAGACACAGGTTGCCTATCCGCTGGAAACCGCGCTCAGCGGGCTGCCGGGCATCAGCCGGCTGCGCTCGCTGTCGACGGCGGGCCTTGCGATCGTCTATGCCGAGTTCGACTGGGATTCCGACCTGTACCGCAATCGGCAGCTGGTTGCCGAACGGCTGGAAGCTGCACGCGGCCAATGGCCGGAAGGGCTGGTGCCGCGGATCGGCCCGCCGACCTCGCTGATGGGCGAGATCCTGCTGGTGGCCTTGCAGGCCGACGGCAGCGACGCCGATCCGCAAACGCTGCGCAGTCATGCCGACTGGACCCTGCGCCCGGCGCTGCTGGCCGTACCCGGCGTTGCCCAGGTGCTGGCGATCGGCGGCGAGATTCGCCAGTACGAAGTGCAGCCCGACCCGTCGCGGATGCGGCTGTTCGGCGTCACGCTCGACGAGCTGCATGCCGCGCTGCGCGGCTACGGCCAGAACCTTGGCGGCGGGCTGATCGAGTCGGGCGGACAGGAAGTCGCGGTGCGCGCCACCGGCAAGCCGTTCGCGTTCGACGAGCTGGCGCAGGTCGCGGTCACCAGGAAGGGGGCCGCCGTGGTTCGCGTCGGGCAGGTGGCGGATCTCGCCGTCGGCCATCGCTTTCCGCGCGGCAGCGCCGGCGCCAACGGGCACGCGGCGGTGATCCTCGCGATCCAGAAGCAGCCGGGCGTCGACACGCTGGCACTGACCGAGGCGCTGGAAGCGAAGCTCGCTGCGCTCGATGGCGGCCTGCCGAAAGGCAGCAAGCGCCTGACCGTGTTCCGCCAGGCCGACTTCATTCGCCATTCGGTGGGCAACGTGCTCGATGCGCTGCGCGATGGCGCGCTGATCGTCGCGATCATTCTGCTGGTGTTCCTGCTCAGCGGCCGCGCCACCGTGATCGCGCTGACTGCGATTCCGTTGTCGGTGCTGGCCGCGCTGCTGACGCTGACCGCACTCGGCCTGTCGATCAACACGATGACCTTGGGCGGGCTGGCGATCGCGGTCGGCGAACTGGTCGACGACGCGGTGGTAGGCGTCGAGAACGTGGTGCGTCGGCTGCGCCAGCAGGCCGAAAAGCCGCTGACCGGCGCGGCGCTGATCGAGACGGTTGGCCGAGCAACGCTGGAAGTGCGCTCCGGCATCCTCTACGCGACCCTGTTGATCGTGCTGGTGTTCGTGCCGCTGTTCGCGCTCGGCGGTGTCGAGGGCCGGCTGTTCGCGCCGCTCGGCATTGCCTACATCGCAGCGATTGTCGGCAGCCTGGTGGTGGCGATCACGGTGACGCCGGTGCTGTGCTCGGGGCTGTTCGGGCAGGCTGCGCATCTGCCGGTCGAACCGCGCTGGCTGCTGGCCGTGAAGGCCGTCTATCTGCGGCTGCTGGCAAGGGTGCTGGACCGTCCGCGCCCGGTATTGATCGGCACTGCGCTGCTGCTGACGGCCAGTCTGGCGCTGGCCGCGTGGCTGCCGCGCAGCTTTCTGCCGCCGTTCAATGAGGGCACGCTGACGATCAACCTGATTGCCGAGCCCGGCATCGCGCTAGGCGAATCGGACCGGCTGGGCCGCATCGCGGAAAACCTGATTCTTGAAGTGCCGGAAGTGGCTGCCGTCGGCCGCCGTACTGGCCGGGCCGAAGCCGATGAGCACGCCGAAGGTGTGCACTATTCGGAGCTCGATGTCAGCTTGCGCGACGACGGCAGCGGTCGGCCGCGCCGCATCGTCGCTGCCGATATCCGCGCCCGGCTGGCAGTGCTGCCGGCGGCGGTGTCGATCGGCCAGCCGATCTCGCATCGGCTCGACCACCTGCTGTCCGGCGTTCGCGCGCCGCTGGTGGTCAAGATCTTTGGACCGGATCTCGTCACCCTGCGCCGCCTGGCCGCCGAAGTACAGGCCACATTGGCTGCGCTCGATGGGCTGACCGATGTGCTGGTCGAGCCGCAGGTCGACACGCCGCAGTTCGAGATCAGCCTCGATGCCCGTGCTGCCGCCGATGCCGGCATTTCGCCGGCGCGGGCACAGTCGGCGATCAATGCGCTGACCGTGGGCAGCCGGCTGGCGCAGATCGTCGAAGGCGAGGCGCGGACCGAACTGCTGCTGCGCTTGCCGGAAGCGGCACGCAACGAGGCCGCGCTGGAAAACCTGCAGATCGACGGCCCGGCCGGACCGGCGCCGTTGAGCTGGATCGCCGAATTCCACCAAGGTGCGGCGCCGAACCAGATCCTTCGCGAACACTTGCAGCGGCGTATTGCCGTCACTGCCTTTCCGGCCCAACACGGCTTTGACGCTGCCGCAGATGCAGCAAAGGCGAAGCTTGCCGCGCTGAGCCTGCCACCGGGCTACCGGCTTGCCATCGAAGGGCAGGCGGCGTCGCGGGCGGCGGCAACGCAGCGCATCGCAGCGCTGGGCCTGCTGTCGCTGCTGCTGATGGCCGCCGTGCTCTATGGCCGGTATGGCTCGCTACGGCTGACCGCGATCATTCTCGGCAATGTGCCGCTGGCGCTGATCGGCGGCATGGCGGCGCTGGCGGTGACCGGTACACCGCTATCGGTTGCCAGCCTGATCGGTTTCGTGACACTTGCCGGAATCGCGGCCCGCAACGGCATTCTGAAGATCAGCCATTACCTGACGCTGATCCGCGATGGCGGCCAGCCGTTCGGCAGGGCGCTGATCCTGCGCGGCTCTGCCGAGCGACTGACGCCGGTGCTGATGACCGCCCTGATCGCGGCACTGTCGCTGACGCCACTGCTGCTCGATGGCACAGCGCCGGGTCAGGAGATCCTTCATCCGGTGGCACTGGTGATTTTCGGCGGCCTGCTGACGTCGACGCTGCTCGACAGTTTCGTGACGCCGCTGCTGTTCCTGCTGCTGGGTTCGACATCCGCCGAACCGGCACGGCGAGACGACCTCCAGCCCTGATCGCTTATTACATTTTCTGCCAAGTTCGGATCGGAAACTGCTGAAGAAGCGGCCAAATAACCTGCAGTTAATTGGTTATTTCAAATAAATTCAAAAAATACGAGGAAGAAGTCAAGCTTTACAACGAGAACGCCCGTTTAATTCGTGAAATGATCTATTCCGAATCTGCCGTCATGACGCTTCCAGAAACTAATATGCCTGCGCAAATGTGGTTACTTGCGATGGCTGGTTGAAGTCGATGGCTTTTTTTGGATTTCGGTTTCGGTAAGCCATAAAAAAATATGTTTTCGGAGCTACACACGTCATGGGAGATGTTCAGATGAAGCAAGACAATCGACAGCGCAAGCTGAGCGGTGTCGCTTCGGCAATCGCGATGGCGGCAGCCGTCGTGGCAGCCGGTGCCCCCGTTCAGGCCGAAGCGCAGGCGACGCAAAAGCTGTTCGGTGGCGAGACCAGCAGCGCTGCGCCGGCTGCCGGCAACGGCGTGCAGCAGCTGCTGCTGCCCCGCGATCAGACGCCGGCAGCGGGTGCCCCGGCGGCGATCAACAAGTACACCAACAAGGTCATTCCGAACGGCTCGGTCCTGCTGGTGTGGACGGCCGACGGCTGCTCGACCCCGGTCTGCAACCCGCAGACCGCGCAGGACTTCCTCGCCGTGGTCGATGTCGAGCCGAACTCGACGACCTACGGCAACGTGATCTGGACTGCCGAGCTGCCGAAGGTGCTGGTGTCGAACGTGCTGCCGGTGGCGACGTCCGGTGCCGCGACGGATTCGCACAACGATCCGCACCACATGCTCAGCTACACGTCCTACATCTCGGGCGGCGGCGATGGCCTGCGCGCGGGACGCAAGTACCAGTTCGCCGGCGGCGTGATCTCCAAGAACGTGTTCCGCTTCGACATCACCTCGGTGCGCAGCATCGGCAAGGCCGAGCTCGCCGTCTGCGGCACGCAGGTTCGCCGCTCGTCGCTGACCGATGACTTCGTGGTGATGCCGTCGAAGACTGGCAATCACAAGATTCTCTACACGTACATGTCGAACTACGTGTACGGGCCGGGCGGCTCGGTGACGGAAATCGAGCCGGACCGTACCGCACCGACGCTGCTGAACATCTGTCTCGCTACCGCACCGGCCGTGCTGCCGCTGCTGGAGTCGGTGCAGGTCGGCGGTCTGATCGGCAACATTCCGGGGCTGATCACCGACGACGCCAACGTGCTCGGCCACGCCGGCATCACCGAGTACGGTGCCGCCGTGCGTGCCAACCAGCCGCGCAACCCGACCAACTACACCAGCTACCCCGACCTGCGTCCGTCGCGCCGCTTCAATCAGGGTGCGTTCTATCTCGGCAACGATGACGCCGGCATTGAAGCGCTGCCGCACGGCATGGGCCTGACCTATGACGGCAAGTACCTGGTGTCGTCGGATTACGCCGTGGCGGCGTCGATCGGCGCTGCAGCCATCAACGGCGCGCTGCGCGGCATCTGCAACCAGGGCGCTTTCAATGGCGGCACTGGCAACGGCAGCCCGCTCGGCGTCTGCGGTTCGACCTTCGGTTCGTCGGTGCGCGTGTTCGAGACCAGCTACGAGTACAACCGTGGCAAGACCCGTGACTCGCTGAAGGAATCGCGAATCTACGACTCGAACCCGTACATCCGTTCGGTGTCGGCAGTTCCGGATGGTCCGCGCGAGGAACTGGTGCTGTTCCATGAGGAAAATGAAGGCCTGATGCCGTTCGGCCTGCCGCACCAGTCTCACCACTGCAAGAACCAGAAGGGCTGGGTGGATCTGGGCGATCCGACCTACGACTCGGCGATCACGCCGGCCGGTCTCGCTGCCAACGCCGCGTCGGCCGTCAATGTCGACAGCTGCAAGCCGGGCGATCCGGACTACGTCCCGCATGACGGCGCTTTCACCGGTGCGATGTGCGGCGGCGTTCTGTACTACAGCCCGAACATCCGGCTGTCCGGCAACCAGACCAACGTGTTTGGCGGCAAGGGTCCGTACTGGCGTGCGGTCTATGACGTCGGCCCGTGCCCGGGCGTGTCGTACTTCAGCATCTCCGACGATGACCGCTTCCTGATCCAGCCGATCTCCGGCATCGAAAGCCCGGCGTCGATCGACCCGGTTGGTGCGGTCGAGTTCGACCGCGACTACCCGCGTGAGCACAGCCGTCGCGTGCTGACCATCGACATCCGTCCGCTGCTGGCCAAGGGCCGTGCGGCCACGGCGTCGACGGCGATTGCCTGCGACTTCCCGCCGCCGGATCGCAACCGGGCGTCGAAGAGCTCGCTCGGTGCGCTGGCGCAGCGTGCGGACCTGTCGGGTGGCATCTCCGGGGCCTTCAACGTGCTGAAGCACAACAACGAAGCGGCCGATTGCCCGCGTGTTCGTGGTGCGGTGGGTCAGTTCGAAACCGGCCCGACCGGCGTCGGCCTGCAGACCACGCTGTCGTCGAACGTGTCGCAGCTCGGCACCGGCTACCTGCGTGCTGCGCAGGTCATCGAGGAAGTGTCCGTGCTGAACCCGGGCGGCATCCTGCTCGACAAGACCAAGACCGGTGGCGAGCCTTCGGGCAACACCGGCGGCGGTCCGGGCAGCGGCAACCTGAACAGCCTGCAGAACCTGTACACGCACGGCGGTCCGCACTTCACGGTCATCGATCGCATCGGTTACCAGAAGACGCCGCGCAACGAAGGTGGCTACCTCGACCTGCGTCCGATCGACAACGGTTCGGGCATCGGCGTGCCGCGTGATGCGGTGGTGGGTGCTGCGCCGGCGACCGGCGTGCAGCGCTACGCGTTCATCCAGTACTTCGTCGAGCTGAACCACGTCCCGGGTCCGGGCACCGGTTCGGACGGCGATCGCACGATCTGCCTTGCCAAGTACGACCGCCGCACCGGCGCCACCGTGCTCGACACGACCTTCACCGACGAGTTGCTCGGCACGCCGTGCATCGACTTCGACTCGGCGGCGCGTGATGCCTGGCTGTGGCCGGGTGCGCGTGGCCGGAAGGGTTCGGCGAAGCCGCACGCTGCCGCCTTCGAGCGTGATGGCGCTGCGCTGTTCGGCCCGGGGTACTACCCGGCCAAGCCGCTGGATGTCGACGGCACGCGCTAAGCGTTGTTGATGGATGCCTTCCCCGGCGCATGCCGGGGAAGGCCACCGGCAGTCGCGGCCTCCGTCGCGACTGCCGTTTGCTTGGGTGCAGTGTTCGGCGGTCGTCGCACGCCCCCGTTGCTGTCGCCCGACGCCTCCCCCGTGCGCGGGGGAGATTTTTTTATTGATCGTCACCGGAGCACCACCTCGATGCTGCAGTTCCCGTTTTCCCGCTTCAAGCAGGCTCTGGCCATGGTCGGCTTCCTCGCCGTCACCAGCACCGTCCATGCGCAGGCCGCTTCGGCAACGCCGGCAGAGGCCGGGCTGGCCGTCGACGTATCCGTCAATGGCAAGCCGATCACGCGCAACCACATCACCCTGATGGGTGCCAATTTCACGCAGGACCGTCAGGCGCCGGGCCCGGAAGCGCAGGCCGCTGCCCGCGCCGAGCTGATCACCCAGGAAGTGCTGGCCCAGGCCGCGCTGAAGGAAGGCCTCGACAAGAAGCCGGTGGTCGCTGACCAGATCGCGTTCCAGCAGCGGGCGATCCTGTCGCGCGCCTATCTGGAGGATTACTTCATCAGGAATCCGGTCACCGACGACACGCTGAAGACCGCGTACGACTTTTCCGTCGCCGGCGGCAAGCTCACCGAATACAAGGTTCGCCACATCCTGGTGAACGATCTGCCGAAGGCCGAGGAACTGGCCGGCCGGCTGGCCAAGGGCGAGGACTTCATCGCGCTGGCCAAGGTCGAAACGCTCGATCCGGGCGGTCAGAACAACGGCGGCGATCTCGGCTGGTTCCGCCCGGACATCTTCGTTGACGCCAACTTCGCGCGCGCCGTGCAGGCGCTGAAGAAAGGCGAGGTCAGCAAGCAGCCGGTGCGCAGCCGTTTCGGCTGGCACCTGATCAAGCTCGAGGACGGCCCGCGTCCGGTGACCAATGCCGCGAAGTGGGACCAGCTCGACGAGCCGGTCAAGCAGGCGCTGCGCCAGCGTTCCGCACAGGCGCGCCTGGAAGCGCTGACCGAAGGCCTGACCGCCAAGGCCAAGCTGGCCGGGCCAGGTCTTGCCGCCAACAGCACGTCTGCCGCCGCTGGCAGCAAGAGCAAGCGCGCGCCGTGATGCGCCGCGATCCATCCTCGCTGGAGATTTCGCAGATGACTCGTCATTCCACGCACACCACGGCGCTGGCGCTGTCGGCCGCGCTGCTGCTGTCGGCTTGCGCGCAGCCGGCGGCGAAGCCCGAGGCCGCCGCCGCGACGCCGGTGGCCGACGCCGGCAGCAACGATCCTTCGAAGCAGGTGCCGCCGACCTTGTCGACGCTTGATCCGTCGAAGCTGTCGGACGAGGACCGCATCGGTTTGACCACGCACTTCGCACGCATCGGCGATCTGGCTGCGCTGAAGCGGATGCTCGATGCCGGGGTCGACGTCAATGCGCACGACACGCTGGACCAGACGCCGCTGATCGCGGCGGTCAGCCAGAATTCGGTCGAAGCCGTCAGCGAAGTACTGCGGCGCGGCGCAAAGCTCGACATCGTCGACAAGGCCGGCTGGTCGCCGCTGCATTTCGCGACCTACTTCAGCGACCAGACCGCCGTGATGAAGCTGCTGCTCGACGCCGGTGCCAACGTCAATGCCCAGAACGATCGCGGCATCACGTCGCTGTACTTCGCCGCCGCCACCGGCCACGAAGCGCAGGTGAAGCTGCTGCTGGCGCGGGGAGCCGATTTCAAGATCGCGTCGAAGACCGGCTGGACGCCGCTGCGGATCGCCAAGGTCAAGGGCATCGAGCCGATTGCCAAGCTGCTTGACCCGGAAGGCAAGGGCGATGGCAGCCCGGAGCCGGCGCCGCTGTCGTCCAGCGCGGCCCAGCCGGCTGCCGGCGGTTCCTGAGCGATCCCGGCGCATGCAACGTCGCGGCTGCCTGCTCGCGGTGCTGCTGCTGGCTTCGGCCAGCAGCAGTGGCCATGAGGGCCATGCGCATCGCGACGCGGCACCGCTGTCGGCGCCAGCGTCGGCAACCGTTCCGCTGGCGGCGAGCGCGCCGGTGGCTGCAGCCGCTGTCGGCGAGGCACTGAACCGCCGCCCGGCGCGGGTCATTGCCGATGTCCGCAAATCGGTGCTTGTCGCCGCGCCGGAGGCCGGTGTGCTTGAAGCGCCGCCGGGCGGCTTCAAACGCGCAGGGCAGAAGGTCGTGGCCGGGGAACTGCTGGGTCGGCTGCGACCGGCGACGCCGCAGCTGCAGCGTCGCGACATCGAAGCCAAGCTTGTCGAGGCGCGTCGCGATGCCGATATCGGAGCCCTGCAGATCGACCGCTACGGCATCACCGAAGCGCAGCGCTTCGACGTCAGCCTGCCGACCCAGACCTTGCAGATCCTGACTGACTACACGGCTGCCAAGACACGCCGCGAGCAGCTGCAAACCAGCCTTGATGGCACGGTCGAGATTCGTGCGCCGCGCAGCGGTCGCGTGCTGCGCGCCGATGCCGATGCCAGCCGGCAGTTCGAGCCCGGCGAAGCGGTGTTCGCGATTCAGTCGGACGGCGACGCGCTGGTCATCGAGCTGAAGGACACCGACGAAGGCTTCGTCGCGCCGCTGTCCGCGCACGCCGTGCTGAGCGATGGCCGCGAGCTGCCGCTGACGCGCATCGGCAGCGGCTTCGATGCCAGCCAGCGCGCCCATGTCGCGCTGTACGCACCGGTCGGTCCCGCTGATGGCCTGATCATCAATCAGCGGCTGCGCCTGCAGTGGCCGCAGACAGAGGCCGTCAGCCGATGACGCCGATCCGTGGGCGGGTCATCACCGCCTTGCTGGCGGCCAGCCTCGGCGCGGCTGCGCACGAAGGCGAAATCCATCGTGATCCGGCTGCCGATAGCCCTGCAGCGGCTGGCGATTTCAGCCTGACGCGGCCGGTCCGGCTGGCTGACGGCAGCCTGCACGTCAGCACGGCGATGCAACAGCAGCTGAAGATTCGCAGCGACGCCTGGTCGGCGCGCACCCAGCCGCTGGAGGTCGCGCGGCTGGCGGCCGACGTGCAGGCGCAGCCGGATGCCGCGCTGGCCGTGGTCGCGATCGAACGCGGCCGCCTCGAAGCGCCGGACCGTGGCTGGCTGCTGCCCGGCCAGCAGGTCGCGGCTGGACAGCTGCTGGCCTGGCTGCGGCCGCAGCTGAGCCAGCAGGAACGCGCCGACCGCCGCGCCCGTCTGGCCAAGCTGGAAGCGGAACTGGCGATCGTCGACGTCAATGTCGAGCGCCAGCAGTTGCAGAGCGCCGTCAACAGCGAGGCCGGCGGTGTCGCCAGCGGCAATATCTGGGTCGAGAAATATCTGGCCGAACGCACGGCCATGCGCCGCAACCGCGATCTGCTGGCGCAGAGCCTCGACGATCGCATCGCGCTGCGCGCGCCGCATGGCGGCCGCGTGCTGAACATCGCGGCCGCACCGGGTGCCGTGGTCGAAGCCGGCAGCGCCGTGCTGCGGCTGTCCGATAGCCGCGCGCTGCAGCTGGTAGCCGTGCATCAGCAGGCCGGACTCGGTGCGCGGATCGCCGCTGCACGCCTGCTCGATGGCAGCCTGCTGGTGCCGCGCGGTGAAGAGCCGCTGGCCGACGGCAGCGGTTGGCGTCTGCGCGTCGACGTGCCCGCCGGGCATTCGCCGCTGGTCGCCGGGCAAGTGGTGCGCTTCGAGATCTCGTTGCGTGCGCCGGCCGGCACCGTCGCGATTCCGGCCAGCGCCTGCGTGAGCCGTGCCGGTGCCGCCGAAGTCTGGTTGCAGCGCGGCGAGGAGCGCTTCGAAGTGCGGCAGATCGCTTCCTGCCGGGGCAATCGTGCCGCGACGCCGTTGCTCGCCGATGGCGACCGGATCGTCACGCAGGGCGCTGCACTGCTGAGTCGCTATCGCTGAGCAGCCGGTTTCCACCGATGCCGTTCTCGGCTGACCGAGCCATCGTGCAGTGACGGTACTGCGTTGCCGAGGCCGGGTTCGGACTTCGCGGCCGGCTTCGACTTCAGCTTTTTCTTCGCTTTCGATTTCGGCTGCGGATCCGGCTGCGCAGGACCGCCATCAGCCGGCCGGCAGCGCCGTCCGGAGTAGATCGCCAGTGCGGCAAGCTGCCCGGCTTCCCGATGCACGCCGACCAGCTTGGCATCGCAGCCCTGGATGCAGATCGACGCAGGTGCGGTGGTGCGATTGAGCACGACGGATGCCGCCGGCTGATGAATCCTGACCTCGCAGCGCGTCGGCTTGAGCGCGGGCTTGTGCGCGCGCTTGCTGGCGGCAAGTGCAGTGGTTGCGGTCATCGTCAGGATGATCGCCAGGATCGGCACGCGAGTCGGCATCGGGACTTGGGTTGGCAGGCTTCGGGGCGCGAAGTGCGACCGGTGCGCATTGGAACCCATCGTCCAGAGGCCTGCAGACGCGGCGGCGTGAACGGCAGCGGCGATCCGCCCGGCGCCGCCGGACGGATCTACCTTGCTTGCGATCTCAGCGGATGTCGTAGCTCATCGTCACGCCGACGATGCGCGGCGGGCCGGCGTAGGCGAACGCGGTATCGCCGAGATTGACCACCGATGCGCGGTAGAACTCGTTGGTCAGGTTGCGGGCGAACGCGGTCACCTGCCAGTGCTGTCCCGGTGCCGAGAAGCCGAGCCGCAGATCGACGATCTGGTGCTCGTTGAGCGCAAAGAACGGGTCGCCTTCCAGCGTGGAGTTGGTCTCGCCGGTGTGGCTCCAGGTGACGCCCGGCGACACGTTCAGGGAATCGGCGATCGTGAACGTGTAGTTGGCCAGCACGCTGGCCTGCAGCCGGGGCGCGTAGTTGAACGGCCGGCCAGCGAAGTCGAAGTCGTCGCCGGTCGCGGTCAGGCCGACGAACTCGATGACCTTGGTGCGCACATACGAGCCGAGCGCGGTGATGTTCAGGTTGCGGATCGGCAGCCAGGTCGCGGTGATCTCGCCGCCCTGCACGCGGGATTTCGGCACGTTCTGCAGATACTGCAGGTTGCCGAAGATCGGGTCCGAGAAGTAGGTCAGCAGCTGCTTGTCCTTGTACTCGTACTGGAACGCAGCGCTGTTGATCTGCACGCGATTGCCGAACAGGCCGACCTTGGCGCCGACTTCGTAGGCATCGAGCCGCTCCTGCACCACCGGCGCCAGACTGGCCTGGTCGACCGAAAACACGGTCGGGAAGCCGCCGGACTTGTAGCCGCGCGTGTACGAGCCGTAGAACAGCAGGTCGTCGGTCGGCGTCCAGCTGAGCACGCTGCGATAGGCGAGGTTGTCCTGCTTCAGCTGGCCGGCGACCAGCCCGGTGTTGCCGTCGGCATCGACGCTGCCGCACTCGCCGGGCCGGACCACCGAATTGCCGCCGCGGGCGATGCTGGCAAAGGTAAACAGGGCCGACAGCGGCAGGATCGAATCGTTGTCGACGTTCTCGTAGGTGCAGCCCTGGTAGCTTTGGGTTTCGCGCGAATAGCGCACGCCGGCGGTCAGCTTCAGCGTGTCGACGAATTCCCAGCTGGCATCGGCGAACACGCCGTTGGAACGCGTCTGGCCGTCACCGCGCGCCGAGCCACGGTTCAGCACCAGCGGCGTGAACAGCGGCGGCGTCGATCCGAAGGTCGGGAAGTTCAGGCTGTTGTCGGAGGCGCGTCCTTCGCTGACGATGCCGTATTCGTCGTAATTGGCATTGACGCCGACGATGAAGTCGGCGTGCTCGCCGAGATTGCCTTCCAGACGAATCTCGCCCGAGGTCGAGCGGATGTTGCCGGTCAGGAACTGATCGATGTTCTCCAGATCGGTGCCGCCCTGCGGCAGCGCCGAGCCGTCGCTGCGCACCTGCGAAAACGCGAACAGGCCGACCAGCCGGTAGTCGTCGCTGATCTGCCACTGCGGCTTCAGCGTGGCGTTCCAGAAGTTGTCGTTCAAGCCGAAGCCGCCATCCGGATTCCAGTCGGCCACCTTGCTGTTGTTGTTGTTGGCGATGAACGGATAGTCGCGCAGCCGTGGCGAAATCGCGGCATTGCCCGGCAGCAGCGGGTTCTGCGGCCGGATGTCGACGGCAAACGGCGCCTGCGGCTCGCTCTTGTCGAGCCAGCCGGATACCGCCAGCCGCACGCTGACATCCTCGATCACGTCCCAGTCGACGATGCCGCGCGCGGCCCGCTTGGAAACCTTGCCGAGGCGGTCGTCCGGGCGGGTGTTGCTGCGCTGCCAGCCGATGTTGGATTCGCTCAAGGAACCGGCCAGCCGCACGCGCACCGAATCCCCCAGCGGGCCGCTGATGAAGCCTTCGGTGTCGAAGCGGCCATAGCTGCCGCCGGTCGCTTCGAGGCCGGCAGCGAACTGGCGCGTCGGCTTGTTGGCGATGTAGTTGATGGTGCCGCCGGTCGAGTTGCGGCCATACAGCGTGCCCTGCGGACCCTTCAGCACTTCGACGCGGCGCAGGTCGAGGTTCGGGCCCTTGGTCATCACCGGGTAGGGCAGTGCGACTTCATCGAGATAGACGCCGACCGTCGACTGATTGGCGAAGCTGGAATCGGCGAAGCCGACGCCGCGCAGCGTATAGATCGGCGTGTTGAAGCCGGAATCGGCATAGGTGAAGCCGGCGACCAGCTTCGACAGTTCGCGGGTATCGCGCACGCCGATGGCTTTCAGGTCGTCACCGCCATAGGCGCTGATCGAGGTCGGAATGTCGTCGATGTAGCCGTCGCGCCGGGTGGCGGTGACGACGATTTCCTCGATGCGAGTCACGGCCGGCCCGGCGGCCGGCGCCGCGGCGGCTGTGGCGTCGGCGCTGGCCGGCTTTGCTTCGGGGGCAGCAGCAGCGGCTGTGCCTTCATCGATCGCGGCGGCGGCGTCCTGGGCGAGCACGGATGCGCTCCAGGGCGAGACGAGGCCACCAATCGTGGCGGCGGAAACAAGGGTACGGAGCGTCTTCATCGGATCAGCGGCGGGTCAGCGTTTCTGGAGGGTCGGGAAGCGTTCGGCAACCAGACGACGGCGTTGCTCGGGATCGGGAATCGCGGCGACGGCTTCCACCACATCGCGCGTCAGATGCGGCGCGAAGCGCTGGATGAAATCGAACATGAAGCCGCGCAGGAACATGCCGTGGCGAAAGCCGATGTGCGTCGTGCTGGGTTCGAACAGGTGATCGACCGGCAGGCTGACCAGGTCGTGGTCCAGCGTCTCGTCATGCGACATCGAGGCAACGATGCCGATGCCCAGCCCCAGCCGCACATAGGTCTTGATGACGTCGGCATCGACAGCGGTCAGCACCACGTCCGGCCGCAGCCCCTGCGCGGCGAACGCCTGGTCGAGCTTCGAGCGGCCGGTAAAGCCGAACGTGTAGGTGATCACCGGATGTTCGGCGATCGCCTGCAGGCTCAGGTCCTGCGGATGGCTGCGGTAGGCCAGTGCCAGCGGATGATCCGGCGGCACCAGAATGCTGCGATTCCAGTGGTAGCACGGCAGCATCACCAGATCGTCGAAATGTTCGAGCGCCTCGGTGGCGATCGCGAAATCGGCTGTGCCTTCGACCGCCTGCTTGGCGATCTGCGGCGGACTGCCCTGGTGCAGGTGCAGCGCCACCGACGGCCAGGCATTGCGGAAGCCGCTGATCACCGGCGGCAGCGCATAGCGCGCCTGCGTGTGCGTGGTGGCGACACTCAGATCGCCGCGATCGGCGGTGCGGAACTCCGAGGCGATGTTGCGGATGTTGTCGGCCTCCAGCAGCAGCTTTCGCGTGTATTCCAGAATCCGCTTGCCGGCGGGCGTGATCTCGGCAATGTGCTTGCCGTTGCGCACGAAGATCTCGACACCCAGCTCCTCTTCAAGCAGACGCACCTGCTTGGAGACACCCGGTTGCGAGGTGAACAGTGCCTCGGCGGCGGCGGTGACGCTCAGGCCGCGCTTGGCGATTTCCTGCACGTAATGCAGCTGACGCAGTTTCATGACTGCTTTCCTTCTGGATGATGGTTGGCGGCGACCGGTGCAGCCGGATGCGCGCGGTTCAGCAGAACGAGGCTTCGGTTGCGCGGTAGACGCCGTCGTGGCCTTCCAGCGACAGCAGCCGGCGATCGACCCAGCGGGCATTGCTGAGCCACAGGCCGTTCCAGTCGACGCCATCGGCGCGATGCAGCAGTTCGATGCGGCCTTCGGCTTCGTCGAGGAACACGATCCGGTTCTGCGGCCCCAGCCAGGCATCGAGGATGTGGCGGAAGTCGCGGTCGTAGATCAGTCGCCGCCGGTTGGCGAGGAACGGGCCGAGGTAGTCGTGGACCAGATGCCAGGTATCCGAACGGCCGGCCTGACGGATCTCGACCTTCGCCGTGCCGTTGTGCATCAGGTACAGCCCGTGGCTGAGCTTGAACGGATGCAGGTTTTCAGCGTGCGAGGAGCCGCGCGTGCGCCGCCGGAAGTGGAACGCGCAATTGCGCCCGGCGAACTGCTCGGCAAGCCGGGTGGCCAGTTCGACATCGGCAAAGCCGCTGCGCTCGATGCGCGGCTTGCCATGCGCATCGAAGCCCATGAAGCCGAAGCCGTCCGGGTTGTACTCGGCCGCGGATTGCAGCAGCGCAACCGGCGTGGTCGCCCCTTCGGGCTGATGAATGATCAGGCACATGACGGAGGTCTCGAAGTCGTGACAGGCAGCGCGGGACGCCGACTTCAGATCTTCGCGAGCATCACTTCGGTGGCCTTGAACACCGCCAGCACTTCCGAGCCGACCTGCAGGTTCAGGCTCTTGATCGAGCGCGTGGTGACGATCGACGTGACGATGCCGGATTCGGTTTCGACATCGACTTCGGACACGACCGGGCCGAGGACGATCTCGACGATGCGGCCGGGAATCTGGTTTCTGCTGTTGATCGCGTGGATCACCATGACGCGCTCCAATGACTTCGGGGGTTAACGGAGCGCGAGGTTACGAGGGGCTATTTAGTATTTAAAGAAATATAAAATGCTTTTTATATGTAATTAAAAAAACGCATCGAGCGGCATCGGGATACCAGCGATGCCCCCGAGGTGCGCTCAGGCGGGCGTCAGCCCCAGACCGGATGCGACGCTGCGTGCATCGCCGGCCTCGTTCCGCAGGCTGTCGGGCATCACCAGCAGTTCGCGCGCCAGTGCTTGCGCCTGCTGGCGGATTTCCGGAACCGCCGTGGTTTCCCACAGTTCGCCCTTGCGCGGCGGACCGACCGTGAACAGGGTCGGCGACGGGGCGCCATCCCTCTGCAGCAGTCGGCCACTGGCGTCAGTCAGCAGGCCGAGGCCGATGTCGTCGACGCTGGCCAGCCCCTGCTCGCGCAGCGTGTTCAGCAATGGATGGTTCAGGCGCCGGTAATTGCTGTCCGGACCGGTGCAGTTGACCACGCGCTGCACGCTGCGGATGACGATGTCGGCGCGGCCGCGCGGCCGCAGATGCACGTCGACGGCGTCACCGCGCTCGACGAATGCGACCGGGCGAGCGGCCAGCAGCTGCAACTGCCCCTGGTCGATCAGCCTTTGCACGGTTTCGAGGTTGCGAGGTGCGGCACGGTGGCGGTGGATATCCCACCAGGTCCGCGCGTGGCGCAGGAAGCGCAGCTGTTCCGGGCGCGGCAGGCGCTGCCACAGCGTCTGGCCGTGCGGACGCAGCGCATCCATCACCGAACGCCAGTCACCGCCACCGGCGATCACGTCGGCCACTTCGGCACGGATCAGGCGCATCAGCGCGCGAACGTTCGGCGCTGCCTGCGCGGGATCGAAGCCAAGCACATGGCGCGCCGCCGGCTGGTGCACGCGCGGCAGCAAGCCACGCCGCGACACCACGTGGATGGCGCCGCGATGGCCGCGTTCGGCGAGCGACGCGATCCAGTCAAGCGTGGTCAGGCCGGAGCCGACCAGCAGCACGGCGTCGTCGCGACGCAGTGAAATCAGTCCCTGCATCGACCAGGCATGGCTCTGGTACTTCGGCGATGAAAAGAACTGCCGGTCGTCGACGGGCGGATCGGCGGGGCCTGGATTGCCAATCGCCAGCACCACGCGATCTGCTTCGATCGTGGAGCCCGACGCCAGCCGCAGCGTCGTCCGCGCCTGGCCTGCGGTACATCCCGTGACTTCGCCGTGAACGATTTCCAGGCGGACGTCACGCTGCGCCTGATCGGCAGCGGTGGCGAGCACGTCGCGCAGGTACTGCCCGTAGAGACGGCGCGGCACGAAAGCCGACGGGTTGACCAAGGCGTCGTCGCCGCGATAGTCGGCGAGCCAGCGCAGGAAATGGCCCGGCTGATCCGGGAAGGCGCTCATGCCCTCGGCGCGGACATTCAGCAGATGCCGGTCCGACTGCTCGCGATAGGCAATGCCGACACCGGCCGTTTCCGCGCGCTCGATCAGCACCACGCGCAACGGCGACCGGGCTTCTCTCAACAGGTGGGTTGCCACCATCGTGCCGCTGAAACCCGCTCCAACGATGGCGATGACGGGGCACGGTGCGCGTCTGGTCACGGCTTTTCCTGGCGAGAGTGTGATCAGGAGTATGGAAGCCGACAGCATTGGAACGTATGAACAAATAAGGCTGCGATCTAAAGCTCGATAGCTGATTCCAATCTAAGCGCAGATCGAAACCGATGGCATTGCGCATGAGCGACTGCCGACAACGGTTGCGCGAAGCCGCGCGCGCCGGTCGCGATCGAGGCGCGTCGCGATGGCGAGGCCGCCGGCAACGGCCGCCGCCGTCACCACGGCTGTGCTGCCGTGCCAGTCGGGATCGCGGCGAACGACCGCTCCTCTGCCGGTCATCGCCGCTCATCCCGGTACATCGCTCTGGCATCAAGTTTTCCGAGGCGCAACCGCTAAGCCCCTCAACGGCAAGCACGCCGGAACGAAGCACGAAACGGGCAGCACAGCAGCAACCCCTCGACACGGTCATGAAGCCTGCCGAGAGCCAACCACTTAGGAGAATTGACCATGGCCGCAATCATCAACACCAACGTGGCGTCTCTGAACGCGCAGCGCAATCTGTCGTCGTCGCAGAGCAGCATGAACACCTCCCTGCAGCGTCTGTCGTCGGGTCTGCGCATCAACAGCGCCAAGGACGACGCCGCAGGTCTCGCGATCTCGGAGCGCTTTACCGCGCAGATCCGCGGTCTCGATGTCGCCTCGCGCAATGCCAACGACGGCATCTCGCTGGCCCAGACGGCCGAAGGCGCCCTCGGCGAAGTCACCAACAACCTGCAGCGCATTCGTGAACTGGCCGTGCAGTCGGCCAACGCCTCGAACAGCTCGACCGACCGCGCCGCGCTGCAGACCGAAGCCGCGCAGCTGCTGTCCGAAGTCGATCGTGTTTCCAACCAGACCAAGTTCAACGGCGTGGCCCTGATCGACGGCAGCTTCACGTCGGCCGTGTTCCAGGTCGGTGCCAACTCCGGCGAAACGATCACCGTGTCGTCGCTGGTCGATGCCAATACCGCCGCGCTGGGTTCGGTCACCGCCGCCACCGGCCAGTCGAGTGCGGTCACCTCGATCGCCACGCTGACCGCCGTCGGTGCCGGTGCATTGCTGATCAATGGCACTGACGTTGGTGCCGGCATCGGCGCCGCGGGTTCGGCCCAGCAGCGCGTCGGCCAGGTCGTCGATGCGATCAACAACTATTCGACGACTACCGGCGTCAACGCTGCGTTCGATACCGCGACCAACCGCATCGTGCTGACCTCGGAAGCTGACATCGCCGCGACCGGCACCGACGACGGCTCGCTGACCGGCTTTGACGTGACCGCGACCGATGGCGACGCAACCGCCACGACCACCACCGGTCTGACCTCGCTCGACCTGTCGAGCTACGCCGGTGCCTCGCTGGCGATCAAGCAGATCGACTCGGCCCTTGGCCAGGTCAACTCGGCTCGCGCCACGCTCGGTGCGATCCAGAACCGCTTCAGCTCGGTCGTGTCGAACATCGCTTCGACCTCCGAGAACATGTCGGCCTCGCGCAGCCGCATCCAGGATGCCGACTTCGCGAAGGAAACGGCCGCGATGACCCGCGGCCAGATCCTGCAGCAGGCCGGTACCGCGATCCTGTCGCAGGCCAACTCGGCGCCGCAGAACGTGCTGAGCCTGCTGCGCTAATCAGCAAAGAGTAGGGCGGGGCCAGGTGGTCGCATTGCAGGCCTGATCGGGGACTGCAACGCGGGCACCTGGCTTTTACAAGGAGGACCTGTCCATGTCCGTGCCATCCAGTTCCGCCGTCAACGCGATCCAGGCCACCGCGGCCGTGGATCGTTTTGGCGTTTCCGCCGTCGTGCCCAGTGGCACGTCGAGCGTGTCGATCGCGCCGGTCGAACGGCCGGCCGACACCGCCGCCACCGAGCGCGCACCGGAGCCGGTGCAGCTTGCGCAAGCCGTGGACGATCTGAACCAGCGCTTCAAGGACAGCCGTACCGATCTGCGCTTCAGCATCGACGAGGACAGCGGCCGCACGGTTGTTTCGATCGTCGATGCCGAGGACGGCCGGCTGCTTCGGCAGATGCCGACCGAGGAGGCGCTGCGGGTGGCCAAGGCGCTTGATCAGGCCATCGGCACGCTGATCGAGCGCGTCGCCTGACGCGCCGCGATTTCTTCAGGAGTCCGTTTCCATGGCATCGATCTCATCCGCCGGCATCGGCTCCGGTCTCGACGTCGCCAGCATCGTGTCGCAGCTGGTGGCGGCCGAGCGCAGCGGTCCCGACCAGCGCATCTCGGTCGCGACCACGCGCGCCAAGACGACGATTTCCGCAATCGGCAACTTCCGCTCGCTGGTGGCGAGCCTGCAGACCGCTGCCAAGGGCCTGCTGCCCGGCACCGCCGGCACGCCGAGCGCGCTGGCCAAGCTCAGCGCAACGTCCAGCAACCTCGAAGGTTTCACGGCGACCGCCGGCAACAAGGCGGTACCGGGCGATTACGCGATCGAGGTGCTGTCGCTGGCCACGGCCGGCAAGCGATCCAGTGGCATCTACGCCAATAGCGCGGCCGTGCTCGGCAACGGCGACGTCACGCTGAGCGCCGGCGGCAGCAGTTTCACCGTGACGCTGGCCGATGGCGCCAACACGCTGGCCGACCTGCGCGACAAGATCAATCAGGCCAGCAACAACACCGGCGTCGGCGCCACCATCGTCAACGACGAGGCAGGCGGTGGCGTGCGCCTGGTGCTGAGCGCTCGCAAGACCGGCACCACCAACACCGTGTCGCTGAGCAGCACGCTGCTGACCACCACCGAAACCCAGGCAGCGACCGATGCGGTGATCAAGGTCGATGGTTACACGACGACCAGCGCCACCAATGCGGTGACCACGGCCGTCGACGGGCTGACGCTGAACCTGCTGAAGGCCGAGCCCGGCAAGACCAGCACGCTGAGTGTCGGCGTCGACACCAAGGCGTCCGAGCAGGCGGTGGCGACGTTCGTCAACGCGTACAACAACGTCATCAAGTTCATCAACACGCAGACCAAGTACGACGCTGCGACCGACACCGCCGGCCTGCTGCTCGGCGATGCGGCAGTCCGCACTGCGACCCAGGCGATTCGCGGCGTCCTCGGCGCTGCCAACACCGAAGCCGGGACCTACCAGACATTGTCGGCACTCGGCATCACCACCAGCGCAGACGGCACGCTTCAGTCGGACCCCGCGAAGTTCCAGAAGGCGCTGAGCACCGACTTCGCATCGGTGCAGCGGCTGTTCGCCGGCGACAACGGTCTGGCCACGAAGCTCGACGCGGTCAGCAAGCAGCTGCTCGGCGACGATGGTGCGATCAAGGCCCGCACTGATGGTCTCAACGCCCGGGTCAAGGACCTGGGCAAGCAGCAGCAGGCCGTCGATACGCGGATCGCGGCGTACGAGGCACGCACCCGCGCCCAGTTCACGGCGCTCGACACGCTGATGTCGAAGCTCGGCACGACCAGCACCTATCTGTCGCAGCAGCTGGCGAATCTGGGCTGATCGCGACTGCGGCGGTCGATCCCGCGCGGCCCGGCGCGGGCCTTTCCTTTTGCCCGAGCCCTCGCGCCGGCCTGCCGACAGGCGGTCGGCCAATGCCGTCAGCCGTTTTGCCGCTCTGCTGAAAAGCCTGTCTTTTCCGTGGCTTGGCACTCAAGAAACAGCTGCTTTCGCCGTTAAGGCAAGCACTGAAACACGGAGCGCGACATGGGCCACTACATGAACTCGGCAATGAACCAGTACCGTCAGACCGGCATCGCCGCGGCGACGGTCGAGACCGATCCGGTCAAGCTGATCGAGATGCTGCTCGGTGGCGCGATCGACCGGCTGGCCTACGCGCGCGGCGCGATGCTGCGCAAGGAACGGGAAGCCAAGCACCATTACCTGAGCTCGGCGATGTCGATCATCGAGCACCTGCGTCTGGTGCTCGACCGCAAGGCCGGTGGCGAGATCGCCAGCAATCTGGGCCGGCTCTACGACTACATGCTCGGCCGCCTGCCGGCTGCCAACCTGGCCGACGACACGGCGGCAGTCGACGAGGTGATCGGCCTGCTGCGCGAAATCAAGAGCGGCTGGGACGCCATGCCGAAGACCCCTCGGCCGCACTGAGCCGACGGTGCCGGGCGCATGACGCGACGACGGGCCCGCCGCTTGCAGCGCAGCCTCGTCCCACCGTCACCGGATGGTTGCCGCGATGTCCGTCACTGATCCTGCCGCTGCGCCGCTGATCGGCGCGCCCAGCTACGAGGCCGCACTGCCGCTGGTCTGGACGCCGCTGGCCGAAACGCTCGGCGGCCTGCGCCGCGAGCAGTACAACGATGACAACCTGCGCGTGCTGGCAGCCGTTGCCGTGCTTGACGAAACGCGCGCCCCCGGCAGCAACGACGAATCGAGCCCGATCGACGCCGAGATCGGTCGGCTGAACCAGAAGCTCAACCTGGTCATCGACCTGCTCGGCTTCCTGGTGGCGCAGCAGAGCGCTGCACAGCCCCCGGCGCGCGTGCGACTGTCATGGCAGGGGGCGGTGTTTGTCGGACCGCAGACGCTCGGCGAGGTCGGCCTGCTCGGCTTGAGCCTGCATCGCAGCGTGCCGCAGCCGTTCGTCTGGCCGGTGCGGATCGCGCATGTCGATGGCGAGGAGCGGCATGCCCGCTTTGCGCCGTTCGGCGATGCGCTGCAGACCGCACTGGAGCGCCATGTCTTCCTGCGTCACCGCCGGGCCATTGCCGGCAATCGCCGCAGCGGTGTCTGAGCGGCGTTGCCGGCGACTGCCCGGTTGTCGCGAATGACCCTAGACTTGCGCGGCCGCTGTCCTGACCGATCCGCTTCGCTCCATGCGCCTTGTTCTCGCTGATCCCCAGCCGCTGGTCCGCGCCGGCATTCGCCGCTTGTGCGAAGCCTTGGCCGGCATCGACGTCGTCGGCGAAACCGCGGATGGCCAGCAGCTGCTGGAACTGGTCGCACGGCAGTCGCCGGATCTGGTGCTGCTGGAACTGCAGTTGCCGACGCTGAACGGCATCGACGCGATCCAGCAGATCCGTCGCCATTACCCGGCGACGGCGGCGATGGTGCTGTCGGCGCGTGGCGAAAGCTCGCAGGTGCGGGCAGCGCTGAAATCCGGTGCCGTGGGCTATCTGTCGAAGCAGGGCGAGGCCGTGGAGCTGGAACTGGCACTGAAGGCAGCGGCGCGCCGGCAGATCTACCTGAGTCCGGGCATTGCCCACAGCGTCGTCGGCCAGCGCAAGTCGGCGCGCGCCGAGGACAGCGTGACCTTGCCGCGGCGCCAGCAGCAGGTGCTGAGCCTGATCGCCCGCGGCAAGTCGACCAAGGAAATCGCCAACCTGATGGGCATCAGTGCCAAGACCGTCGAGACCCATCGCGCGCGGATGATGGATGCGCTCGGTCTGTACGGCACCAATGCGCTGATGCGCTATGCGATCCGCACCGGTCTGGAAGGTGCCGAAGGCTGAATCGCGGCGTTGCGCCTGCGTGCTGGCGGGCTCCTGATGTCCTCGGCGCAGCCTGCGGACCTTGTGATTTTTTTCGCGCCAACTTCGAGTTTTCCGCGAGTCCGGAACTTGCATTTCGACCAGCGCGGGCAATTCCCGGACCAGCGGCGAATCGCTCGATCAGCTTTTGACGCTTGTCAGGATTTTGCTGACATGCAGTCAGGAAAAAACTGATTGGGGGAACCGGTCCGCTCATCAAAGATGCTCCCATCGAACAACGCGCCAGCCAGCGCACCGGGGAGCAGACATGAAAGCAACGACGCGAATGGGGATGTCGCAGAACGTCGCATTGACGCCGCAACTCCTTCAATCCATTCGACTTCTTCAGCTTTCGGCGATCGACCTCGAACAGGAAGTGGAAGCCGCGCTGGAAGGCAATGTACTGCTTGAGCGCGATGACAGCGTCACCCCGACATCGGCGGGTGCGGAAGCCCCGACACCGGTACTGGCCGACACCGCCAAGCTGGCCGCCGATTCCACCGAAGCGCCGGTTTCCGGCTGCGACGAAGCGGCGATCGAGCGCGTCGATGCCGACTACGACTGGTCGAGCGCGGAGTCCTGGTCCGGCGGTGAGCCGGGCGAGGAGGGCGAGCCGCTGGAAGCCCGCCGTGCAGCCGCGCCGATCGAGGATGCCCGCGTCGCCGCGCTCGAGCAGCTGGAGCTGGTGATCAGCGACCGCCGCCAATGGCAGCTGGCCGTCGCGATCATCGAAGCGGTCGACGACAACGGCTATCTGGAAGCCTCGCTGGACAGCATCCTCGCCACGCTGCCGGCCGAATGGCAGGTGTCGATGGCCGAACTCGAAGCGGCGCTTGGCATCGTGCAGGGCGTCGAGCCGACCGGCTTCGCTGCCCGCAACCTGCGCGAGTGCCTGCTGCTGCAGCTCGATGCCGCGAAGGCCGGCACGCCGGGCAAGAACCTTGCGGAAACGCTGGTCGCCGAGCATCTCGACCGCGTTGCCGCCCGCGACTTCGTCAACCTGCGCAGCGAGCTCGGCGCCACCGAAGCGCGAATGATCGCGGCGATGGAACTGATCCGCACGCTGGATCCGAAGCCGGGTGCCTCGCGCGTCGAACCGGCGCAGGCGGTGGTGCCGGATCTGATCGTCAGCGGCGTGGCCGGTGCCTGGCGCGTCGAACTGAATCCTGCCAACCTGCCGAAGCTGCGCATCAACGGCCAGTACGAACGGATGATGGGTGCCAATGCAGCCAGCCACAAAGGCCTGAAGGACCAGTTGCAGCAGGCCCGCTGGCTGGTGCGCGGCCTGGAAATGCGCCACGAAACGCTGCTCAAGACTGCGCGCGTGGTGTTCGAGCGGCAGCGTGATTTCCTGCGCCGCGGCGAGGAAGGGATGATGCCGCTGACCCTGCGCGAAGTCGCCGATGCGATCGCCATGCACGAGTCGACGGTATGCCGCGTCACCTCGAACAAGTTCGTCGCGACGCCCTGGGGCGTCTACCCGATGAAAGCCTTCTTCCCGAGCCAGATCCAGGGCGCGGAAAGCGATACCTCGGGCATCGCGGTGCGCGCGATGATCCGGCGCATCGTCGATGGCGAGAAGGCCAGCGCGCCGCTGTGCGATGGCGCGATCGCCGCGATCCTCGCGCGCAACGGCGTGCTGATCGCCCGCCGCACGATTGCCAAGTACCGTGAGTCCATGAAAATTGCACCGGCCAAGGAACGCAAGCTGAACGCGACGCGGGTTGCGGTCAGAATGGCGGGCTGAAACTAAAGACCGCTGCAAGGCGACAGCTGACCGCGGAAGCGGTTCGGGGACACGACGGAAAATGAATACGGTTCGAACGCTCTTGGTCGATGACAACGAGGCTTTCCTGGTGCTTGCCCGTCACCTGCTGGCATCAGTCCCGGAGATCAGCGTCGTCGGCCTTGGCCACGACGGCTATGACGCCGTCCGGCTTGCCGAGGAACTGCGTCCCGACCTGATCCTGATGGACCTGTCGATGCCCGGCATGGGCGGCCTGCAGGCGACCCGGCTGATCAAGGCGCAGGACACGCCACCGCGCATCCTGATCGCCAGCCACTACGACGACGCCGAGCACCGCGAGCACACCGCGCAGGCCGGTGCCGACGGCTTCATTTCCAAGCACGACTACGAACTCCGGATCGCCGATTACGTGCGCGCCAACATGGCCGAAGGCGATTCCGGCGCGGAGGGTTCCGCTCATGGCTGAGTCCCGCGTGCTGGTCATCGACGGCGACGAACAGAGCGCCGCCTCGCTGGCCTCGATCCTCCAGTTCATCGACTTCATTCCGGTCTGCGTGGCGTCTGCCGCCGCATTGAAGCTCGGCGAGCGCAAGCCGCAGGAATGGCTGGCCGTGGTCATCGGCCAGGAAGCCGATGCCGCCGCGCTGACCCGCTTCGTCGACTGGCTCAAGCGTGACCGTCACCATCCGCCGCTGCTGGTCTCGCCCAGCCGTCAGGAAGCGCTGTGCGAGCAGTTCGGGCTCGATCGCAGCGCCTGCTTCGCGCTCGAGCAGCCGGTGCGCTACGCCCAGCTGAACGATCTGCTGCGCCGTGCCGGCCTGGTGCGCATGGATCAGGAAGCCGCCGCCTCCCGGCTGATCGGCCCGACCGGCAACTCCGCACCGATCCGCAAGGTCCGGCGGATGATCGAGCAGGTTGCCGGTCACGACACCACGGTGCTGGTCACCGGCGAATCCGGCACCGGCAAGGAAGTGGTCGCCCGTGCCGTGCACGAGCAATCGAACCGGCGCGACAAGCCGTTCGTCGCGGTGAACTGCGGCGCGATTCCCAGCGAGCTGCTGGAGTCCGAACTGTTCGGCCATGAGAAAGGTGCGTTCACCGGCGCGATCACCTCGCGCAAGGGCCGCTTCGAGATGGCCGATGGCGGCACGCTGTTTCTCGACGAGATCGGCGACATGACCTTGCCGATGCAGGTCAAGATCCTGCGCGTGCTGCAGGAGCGCACCTACGAGCGCGTCGGCTCGAACCGCTCGATGCGCTGCGAGGTGCGGATCATTGCCGCCACCCATCGCAACCTCGAGGAGAACATCGTCAAGGGCACGTTCCGCGAAGACCTGTTCTATCGCCTGAACGTGTTCCCGATCGAGATGCCGGCGCTGCGCGAGCGGCTGGAAGACCTGCCGCTGCTGATCGATGACCTGATCGACGCAATGCGCCGCAACGGCCACGGTTCGGTGCGGCTGTCGCCGGATGCCGTGCACGCGCTGCGCGCCTACCACTGGCCCGGCAATGTCCGCGAACTGTCGAACCTGATCGAACGGCTGGCCGTGCTGCATCCGCATGCCGTGGTCGGTGTGGCCGAACTGCCGGCGCGCTACCGCCAGAACATTCCGCTGCCGGCGCTGGTGCCGCAGCCGATGTCGGTGCCAGCCGTCGCCGAGGAAGATCTGGAGCCGATCGCCGTCAATGGCCGCGTCAGCAGCGCCAGCCTGGGCTCGCTGTCGGCGTCATCGTCGGCCGCGCTGGGCGCCACCGGCGGGTTCACCGCGCTGTCCGGCCTGCCGCCGCTGGCGTCGGCGTCGACCGCCTACTTCCCGGCCAGCGCAGCACAGTTGCCGCCCGATGGCGTCAACCTGAAGGACCACATCGAAACCATCGAACTGGCGCTGATCAAGCAGGCACTGGCGCAGTCGTCCGGGGTTGTTGCGCATGCAGCCAAGCTGCTGAACACGCGGCGTACCACCTTGGTCGAGAAGCTGCGCAAGTACGGCCTGCAGCGCGACGATGGCAGCGACCAGGAGTCGGCCGCGCTGTAGTTGCCGCCCACGACAGTGCCGGCAGCGTATGCGCCGGTACTGCTCGCGATGGGGGATCGGTATTCGGGCTGTGCCCGGATCTTCATTTTCGCTTTCAGCGAACAATCGATTCTGCGTGCCGGCCAGGCGCGGAGCGCGCCGCCGTTGAGGCGCACGGGCTTGATTGCCGACTGCTGCCGGTCAACACCCGCTGCAGGCATGACCCGGAGCGACGCGCGTGCAACGTTCAATGCCGGCTGCGCGTTCAGCCGGCATTGACCATGGGCCGCAGCTTGAGCCTCAGGCTGGCTGGGCGTGCTCGTCGCGGTCCATCAGCGTTTCGGCTTCGGCCAGCAGTTCTTCGAGCGATTCCGTCGCGCTTGGCGGGCACGGCCGCAGACCGACGCTGAGGCCCAGCTGGGCTTCGAGGATCGCGTTGGTCGACAGATCGGCCACCGCTGCAGCCAGCCGCTTGCGGATCGCGCCGACGTTGTCGCCGGTATCCGGCGCGAACACCGCGAAAGCGCCGTGATCGATGCGCGCCAGAATGTCGGTGGAACGGAACACCTTGCGCAGCAGCATGCCGGCCAGCGCAACGATGGCATCGCCTGCGACCGGGCCGAGGCGTTCGCGAACGCCGCTCAGGCCGTCGAGTTCGACGCGCACCAGTGCGCAGGTGGCGCCGCGGCGGCGCGCCCGGCTCAGCTCCGGCGCAGCCTGGGTATCGAAGCCGCGCCGGTTCAGCAAGCCGGTCAGCGTGTCGATGACCGCATGGCGACGGATGTCCTCGTGCTGGCGCATCCGCTCGGTGTCGTCGTGGGCGATGCTGCCGATATAGCGGCTGCCGAGGCTGTCATGGAACGGAAAGCGGGTGACCAGCCATGACCGGACCTCGCCCTGCGCGTCCTCGACGATCTCCAGATCGCGCTGTGGCGCATGGCCACCGAGAATCTCCAGATCGCGGCTGCGCACGCGGCTTGCATCGGCCTGGCCGAACAGTTCGAACTCGGTCTTGTCGAGCGTGTCGACCTCGTGCAGCCCGAAACGCTCGAACCAGTTGCGATTGGCCCAGACCAGCCGGCCGCGCTCGTCCTTCAGCCAGGCGATGGTGTCGCTCTGGTCCATGAACGCGCGCAGCAGCAGGCTGTCGCGGCGGATCACGTCGGATTCGGCAATCCGCACGCTGGCGGCCGACAGCTCCAGGCGCAGCCGTTCGACTTCCGCTTCGAGGGCTGCCACCCGGGGAGCGGCGCTGCCGGCGAGACGCAGGCCAGGCGATTCGGTTTCCAGATCGTGTGTGTATCGAGTCATGGCCATGGCGGGGTCGTCCGTCGTTGCGATTGCATTGATGGCTAGTCTGCGCGACCGGGTCGCCGCTCCGTCAGCACCGGGGCGGTACCGCGCGACCGACGGTGGCGATGTCCCGAAACGCGGTCACGCGCGGCCGGCGATGACGTAAATCCGTCGCCGAAATCGCGCTGAAACGCTTGCCGCAGCCACTTTCGAGCGGCCGGACGCGTGGAACAGGACTTGCTCCCATGCCGCTGGAACCCTCCGGATTCAGCCATGAACTCGATTGACGTCAACCGCGTGCTGTCGCAGATCCGCACGCTGCAAGGTCAGGCCGGCGGCCGCCCTGCCGGTGTCGGCGGCGCGACCGCGGCGAGCGCCGAAGCCACGCCGTCGAATGGCTTCGGCAGCCTGCTGAAGAATTCGATCGACGCGGTGGCCAAGGCGCAGAACAACGCGGGCGAGCTGCAGAAGAAGTTCGAGCTGGGCGATCCGAATACCGACTTGGCCAGCGTGATGCTTGCAAGCTCGAAGTCGCAGGTGTCGTTCAAGGCGATGGTCGAAGTCCGCAACCGGATGGTGTCCGCGTACCAGGACATCATGAACATGCCGCTGTGATCCGCAGAACCTGAACGACCATGGCTGAAATCGCAGTTCCGGCGGGATATGCATCCCGCAAGCTCCAGGACCTTCCGGGCGTTCGCCAGCTGTTCGCGATTGCCGGCGTGGCACTGGCCATCGCGGCCGGCATCACGCTGTTCTTCTGGGCGCAGAAGCCGAATCTGGCGCCGCTGTATCCGAATCTTGGCGAGAAGGACGCCGCCGAAGTCGCCGATGCGCTGCGTGCCGCCGGCATCGAATTCAAGCTCGACGGCGCCACCGGCAACGTCACCGTGCCGGCCGACAAGGTCCACGAAGCGCGGCTGCGTCTGGCCTCGCAGGGGCTGCCGAAAGGCGCATCGCTGGGCATGGAGATGATCCGCGAGGAACAGGGCTTCGGCACCAGCCAGTTCATTGAAAGCGCGCGCTATCAACTGGCACTGGAAACCGAGCTGTCGCGCACCATCGGCAGCCTGATGGCGGTCAAGGGTGCGCGCGTGCATCTGGCGCTGCCGAAGCCTTCGGCGTTCGCCCGTTCACGGGAGCAGGCCAGTGCCTCGGTGATGCTGGAACTGCATCCGGGCCGGCAGCTCGAAGCGGGGCAGGTGGCGTCGATCGTCCACATGGTCGCCTCCAGCGTGCCGAACCTGCTGCCGTCAGCGGTTACCGTGATCGATCAGTACGGCCACCTGCTGACGCGGGACGGTCCGGACAGCGAAGCCGACGCCTCGTCCGAGCAGTTCGCGTTCGCTCGCCGCGTCGAAGCCGATTACGTGCGCCGCATCGAGCAGCTGCTGGCGCCGATGATGGGCGCCGGCCGAGTCAGCGCGCAGGTGGCGGCCGATCTCGATTTCAGCGTCACCGAAGAAGCCCGCGAAGCCTACAACCCGAATCCGCAAGCGATCCGCAGCGAGCAGACCAGCGAGGAAGCCAACCGCAACGGCAGCGGCGCACCGGCTCAGGGCATTCCCGGTGCCACGTCGAACCAGCCGCCGAGCCCGGCGCAGGCCGTGCCGCTGAACACCGTCAACGGCGCGCCGGTGGCCGGCAGCACCGCCGCAGCGACCACGCCGCCGACCAGCGAATCGCGCAGCGCCACCCGCAACTTCGAACTCGACAAGACCGTCAGCCACACGCGCCGCTCGCCGGGCAGCGTGCGGCGGCTGTCGATCGCGGTGCTGGTCGACAACCTGCCGAAGGCCAACGAAAAGGGCGAACTGGTGGCGACCCCGCTCAATGCCGACGAACTGGCCAAGGTCCAGGCACTGGTTCGCGAAGCGGTCGGCTTCGACGAGAAGCGCGGCGACACCGTCACCGTGCAGAACGCGCCGTTCATGCCGGCCGACGCGCTGGGCGACATCGCACCGCTGCCGCTCTGGCAGCAGCCGGAAATGCGCGACTACGCCCGCCAGGGGCTCGGTGCGCTGGTGGTGCTGCTGATCGCGCTGCTGGTCGTGCGGCCGATGCTGAAGAGCCTGATGTCGCCGCCGGCACTGCCGCCGCAGACCGTCGATGCCGTGCTGGAAACGATGGCCGAGCGCCGCGCCGCCGCCGGTGCCGCCGGCGAGGCCGGTGGCGAACTGTCGGGACAGGTCGTCGACGACCGTCTGAGTCTGGGCACAAGTCCTGCAAACGAGCCGCCGAAAGCCTACGAGCAGAAGCTGGAGCTGGCGCGCGCCGCCGTCGTCGAAGACCCGAAGCGCGTCGCTCAGCTGGTCAAGAACTGGATCGGGAGTGAAGGATGAGTGCCGTCGCCAAGACTGAGATTCCCGGGCCCGAGCGGGCTGCGATCCTGCTGATGTCGCTGGGCGAGGCCGAGGCCGCCGAAGTGCTGAAGCACATGGGTGCCAAGGACGTGCAGAAGGTCGGACAGGCGATGGCCACGCTGACCAATGTGTCGCGCGAGCGCGCCACCGAAGTGCTGGAAAGCTTCGTGCTCGAACTCGAATCGCAGACCAGCCTCGGCGTCGGTGCCGATGACTACGTGCGCCGTGTGCTGGTCGGCGCGCTAGGCGAGGACAAGGCCAACGGCCTGATCGATCGCATTCTTCTGGGCCGCAATTCCAAGGGTCTGGAAGCGCTGAAGTGGATGGAAACCCGTGCCGTGGCGGACCTCGTGCGCAACGAGCACCCGCAGATCGTCGCCATCGTGCTGGCCTATCTCGATCCCGATCAGGCCGCAGAAATCGTCCAGCTGCTGCCGGATCGGATGCGCACCGATGTGCTGATGCGCATCGCCAAGCTCGACGGCATCCAGCCGGCAGCGCTGAAGGAACTCGACGAGATTATGGAGCGCCAGTTTGCCGGCGGCTCGAACCTGAAATCGTCCAGTGTCGGCGGCGTCAAGGTTGCGGCCAGCATCCTGAACCTGATGGATTCCACCATGGAGTCGGCGATCACCACCAGCATCGCCGCGGCCGATGGCGACCTCGGCCAGCGCATCCAGGACCTGATGTTCGTGTTCGACAACCTGGCCGATGTCGACGATCGCGGCATCCAGACGCTGCTGCGCGAAGTGCAGACCGAACAGCTCGGCTTGGCACTGAAGGGCGCGGATCCGAAGATCCGCGACAAGTTCCTGAAGAACATGTCGAAGCGTGCCGCCGACATGATGGTCGAGGACATGGAGGCCAAGGGCCCGGTCCGGCTGGCCGATGTCGAAGCGGCGCAGAAGGAAATCCTGACCGTGGCGCGCCGGCTCGGCGACTCCGGCGAAATCCAGCTCGGCGGCAAGGGAGAGGCCTTTGTCTAAGGCCCGCCTGCTGTCCGAAGCCGGAGCCTGCTGATGGCTGAAGTCGCCGCCTACTGGAGCGCCGAAAGCGTCGGCCACGTGCAGCGCTGGGATCTGCCGGATTTCTCGCCGCCGCCCCCGCCGCCGGAACCGGTGCTGCCGCCGCACACCGCCGAGCACTTCGACGAACTCGAACGCACCGCCTACGAGGACGGCTATGCCCGCGGCCATGCCGAAGGCCACGCCCAGGGCTATGGCGACGGTGCTGCGAAAGTCCGCGAACAGGCGGCTGCGCTGCGCGCCATCCTCGACCATGCCGGCGCACCGCTGAAGGCGCTTGATGCCGATGTCGAACGGGCGCTGGTGGCGCTGGCGCTGGAAGTCGGCCGGCGGCTGGCCCAGGCCACGTTGCTGCAGTCGCCGGACGCCGTTGCCGGCGTGATCCGCGAATCGCTTGCCGCGCTGGCGCAGCCGGCGCGCGATGCCCGCATCCATCTGCATCCGGCCGATGTCGACCTGGTTCAGGAGACGCTGACCTTGCCCGACGACCACGCCGGCTGGCGGCTGGTGCCGGATCGCGAACTGATGCGCGGCGATTGCCTGATCGCCACCGATTCCGCTCGCGTCGATGCCCGTCTCGACACACGCGAAGCGGCCATTGCCCAGGCCGTGCTCGGGGAACGGCCGTGAGCCTCGCCGCCGCCCGTGATCAGCGCCTCGTGCGCAGCCTCAGTGCCGCGGCCGATCGGCTTGCCGACAGCCGCAGCGTGATCGTCGAAGGCGTGCTGAAGCGTGTCGTCGGCCTGACCCTGGAAGCGGTCGGCCTGCAGTCGCAGATCGGCAGCCGCTGCCGCGTGGTCAATGCCGACGGCGGCATGCTGGAAGCCGAAGTGGTCGGCTTCAGCGGCGAGCGCACCTACCTGATGCCGACCGGCGAGATGGTCGGCCTGAAGCCCAATGCCCGAGTCATTCCGATGCAGCGGATGCCGCGGGTACCGGTCGGCGATGGTCTGCTTGGTCGCGTGCTCGATTCCGAAGGCGAGCCGCTCGATGGCCTCGGCCATCTGGTCTGCGATCGCCGCTCACCGATCAACACGCCGATCAATCCGCTGGCGCGCGCACCGATCAAGCAGCCGCTCGATGTCGGCGTGCGCGCGATCAACGCGCTGCTGACCGTTGGCCGCGGCCAGCGGCTCGGCCTGTTTGCCGGCACCGGCGTCGGCAAGTCGACCCTGCTCGGCATGATGACCCGCTACACGCAGGCCGACGTGATCGTCGTCGGACTGGTTGGCGAACGCGGCCGTGAAGTGCGCGATTTCATCGACAACGCGCTGGGCCCCGAAGCGCTGAAGCGCGCCGTGGTCGTCGCCACGCCGGCCGATCGTTCGCCGCTGGCCCGCGTGCGCGGTGCCTGGCTGGCCACCCACATCGCCGAGGCTTTTCGCGATCAGGGCAAGAATGTCTTGTTGCTGATGGATTCCCTGAGCCGCTACGCGCAGGCGCTGCGCGAGATCGGCCTGGCCGTTGGCGAGCCGCCGGCCACGCGCGGCTATCCGCCCAGCGTGTTTGCGCAATTGCCGAAGCTGGTCGAGCGTGCCGGCAACGGCCTGCCCGGCGGCGGTTCGATCACCGCGTTCTACACGGTGCTGGCCGAAGGCGATGACCAGAACGATCCGATCGCCGATGCCGCGCGCGGCATTCTCGATGGCCATTTCGTGCTGTCGCGGGCCATTGCCGATGCCGGCATCTATCCGGCGATCGACATCGAGCAATCGATCTCCCGCGTCGCTGGCGAGGTGACACCGCTCGATCACCAGAAGCGGGTGCGGGCGTTCAAGCAGACGGTGTCGAGCTACCAGCGCAACCGCGACCTGATCAACATCGGCGCCTACAAGGCCGGGTCGGATCCGAAGGTCGATCAGGCGTTGCAGATGTGGCCGAAGCTCGAAGCCTTCCTGCGTCAGGACGTGCATGAACCGGCGCTGTTCCCGGCCAGCCAGCAGGCGCTGGCGAGCCTGTTCCCGTGAGTTGCCGGAGCGCTTCATGAGCCTGTCCAGAGCCCGCCTCGAACTGCTGCGCCGCGTCGCCGAGCGCAACGAGGACGAGGCGCTGCAGGCGCTGCGGGCTGCCGAGTCGCGGCAGGCCGAACAGGCGGCGCTGCACGACGAACTGGCCCGCTACCTGCAGGACTACGAGCAGCGGCCGGTCGGCATGCCGAATCCGCTGCTGCTGGAAAACCAGCGCCAGTTCATCGCCAAGCTCGATGCCGCGCTGCAGGCGCAGGCGCAGGCGGTCGACGCCGCTGCGCAGCGTGTCGCGCTGGCTCGCGAGGCCTGGCTGGACACGCGCCGCGCGCTTCGGGTCAGCGAGCTGCTGCAGGACCAGGGCGCGGCCGAAGAGCGGCGCCTGGCCGACCGGCGCAGCCAGAAGGAAACCGACGAATTCGCATTGAACCGCCACCTTGCCACCGGAGCATCGCGCCCATGACCGCCACCGCCATCAGTGCCCTGCTGCCGAACCGCCCGAACAGCGCCAGCCGCAGCCGGGCCGCGGATGCCGGCGACAGCGAAGCAGCGCCGTTTGCCAGCCTGCTTGGCAGCGAGCCGACCGCGGCCGCGGACGATGCCGCCACAAGCACCGTCCGCGACGATGCCGACAAGCTGGAAGACGCAGGCGAACGCGATGACTCACGGGTCGAAGCGGACGCACAGCTGCCGGCCTGGCTGCTGGCGCTGCGGACGCCGCCGGCCGCAGCAACGGAAGCCGTAGCCGATGCAGCACCCGATGCGGCAGCCGGGCTGTTTGCCAAGGGTCGCGGCCCGATCGCACCGGCGGCGATCGGCAACCTGCGCGAGCTGCTGGCGCTGAAGCCGCGCGCCGGTGACACGGCGCCGACGCAGCAGCCGAAAGGTCCGCTTGTCGACCAGGCCGTGACCGCCGCTGGCGATCCTGCAGTGCCGACGGTCGCGACCGATCCCGCACTGATGGCCGATGCCGTGTCGGCAGCAGCGATCACGCTGGACGCGCAGGCCACGGCTGCGCTGGACGCGGCGATCGCCAAGCTCGACAGCGGTCAGCCGGCGGCGAGCAATGCTGCTACTGCGGGCGACATGCGCGGCCTTGCGCCGACTGCCGTCAGCGCCGCAGCCTCAGCCGCACCGGCACCATCCCCGGCGCCCGATCTGCTTGCCGCGAGCGCCACGGCAACCGCCACCGACGCCTTCGGCGAGCCACTGGCGCTGAATGGCCAGGATGCCGCGCTGCGGCTCGGTGAGCGGCTGCGCTGGCTGCGCGAGGCTGGCGTTCAGGAAGCGCGCCTGCAACTGCATCCGCGCGAACTCGGCAGCGTCGACATCCGCATTCGCATCGAAGGGCAGGGCGCGTCGGTCTGGTTCGGCGCCGAGCACCCCGGCGCGCGCGCCGCACTCGAAGCCACGCTGCCGCAGCTGCGCGAGCGGCTGGCCAGCGAAGGCTTGCAGCTGTCGCAGGCCTCGGTCGGCGGCCAGATGTCCGATCGCAGCGGCAGTCAGCAGCAGGCGGCAGGCGATTCGCGGCAGCCGCGGGCGAACCGCGCCGATGTCACAGCGGCCGTGGTGTCGGGCGTGGCTGGCGGGCAGGACGCGCCGCGACCAGCCGCCGCAACAGCGCGCGGTGGCCGCAGCCTGATCGACCGCTACGCCTGAAATCGCGTGTCGCAGCTTTGACGCAAAAGCGGCGGCAGTCGGCCTAGAACAGGTCTTGCAGCCCTCTTGATCACGAGGACGACCACGGGTCGGTCCTCCCGATCCGGAGGACCGATGCCGACTGCGATTTCCCAGTTCCTGAGCCCGCTGCGCGTGGCGATGTCCAGCCGCGGCATGGCCGCGGGCATGGGTGCGCCGCTGATGCTGATGATCATCCTGGCGATGATCGTGGTGCCGCTGGCGCCGTTCGTTCTGGACCTGCTCTTCACCTTCAACATCGCGCTGGCCATCGTCATCCTGATGGCGGTGGTCTACGTGATGCGGCCGCTGGAATTCAGCGCCTTCCCGACCGTGCTGCTGCTGGTCACGCTGCTGCGGCTGGCGCTGAACGTCGCCTCGACCCGTGTGGTGCTGCTGCACGGCCATCAGGGCGGCGCGGCAGCCGGCCATGTGATCGAAGCGTTCGGCAACTTCGTGATCGGCGGCAACTACGCGATCGGCTTCATCGTCTTCGTGATCCTGACCCTGATCAATTTCATGGTCGTCACCAAGGGTGCCGAGCGCGTGTCCGAAGTCAGCGCCCGTTTCGTGCTCGATGCCTTGCCCGGCAAGCAGATGGCGATCGATGCCGATCTCAACGCCGGATTGTTGACGCGCGAAGAAGCCAAGGCGCGGCGCGAGGAAGTGCGCGAGGAAGCGGATTTCTACGGCTCGATGGACGGTGCCTCGAAGTTCATTCGCGGCGATGCCATCGCCGGCATCCTGATCCTGTTCATCAACATCATTGGCGGCCTGTTCATCGGCATGCTCAGCCACGGCCTGCCGTTCGGCGAAGCGCTGAAGAACTACACGCTGCTGACCATCGGCGATGGCCTGGTGGCGCAGATCCCGAGCCTGCTGATGTCGACCTCGGTGGCCATCCTGGTCACCCGCATGTCGAAGTCCGGGCAGATGGGCACCCAGGTGATGACCCAGGTGTTCGCCGAGCCGAAAGTGCTCGGCGTCACTGCCGGCGTCATGGGCCTGATCGGGATCATTCCGGGCATGCCGAACCTGGTGTTCCTGAGCCTGGCCTGCATCTGCGGCGGTGTCGCCTGGGTCACTGCGCAGCGCGCCAGGCGGCAGGCGGCCAGCGCGGCCAATCCGCCGCCTGCGCCTGCCAGCGCGCCAGCGGAACTGGGCTGGGATGACGTGACCCAGGACGATCCGCTGGGTCTGGAAGTCGGCTATCGGCTGGTGCCGCTGGTCGATGCCAAGCAGGGCGGCGAGCTGATGGCGCGCATCAAGGGCGTGCGCAAGAAGCTGACGCAGGAGCTGGGCTTTCTGATCCAGCCGGTGCACATCCGCGACAACCTCGAACTGCAGCCGTCGAGCTACCGGATCACGCTGCATGGCGTGCCGATCGGCTCCGGGCAGGTCTATCCGGATCGCGACATGGCGCTCAATCCCGGCCGCGTGTTCGGCACCGTCGAAGGTATCAATGCGAAGGATCCGACCTTCGGCCTTGATGCCGTGTGGATCGAGCGTGGCGGCCGCGACCACGCCCAGACGCTGGGCTACACGGTGGTCGATCCGGCGACCGTGATCGCCACCCACCTGTCGCAGATCGTCAAGGACCACGCGCACGAACTGCTCGGCTTCGACGAAGCGCAGGCGCTGCTGAACGCGCTGCAGAAGAGCGCGCCGAAGCTGGTCGAGGACCTCGTGCCGAAGGCCTTGAGCCTGTCGGTGTTCGTGCGCGTGCTGCAGACGCTGCTGGCCGAACGGGTGGGGCTGAAGAACCTGCGCGGCATCGCCGAAGCGCTCAGCGAAGCGGCCACGCGGAGTCAGGATCCCGTCGTGCTGGCGGCCGCGGTACGGGTCGCGCTGTCGCGGCAAATCGTTCAGGAAATCAATGGCATGGAACCGGAGCTTCCGGTGCTCACGCTGGCGCCGCAGCTGGAACGCGTCCTGCAAGACAGCTTGCAGGGAGGTGGCGCAGTGCTGGAGCCCGGGCTTGCTGAACGGATGCATCAGTCGCTGTCCGATCAGGTCCGCCGTCAGGCCCAGAGTGGTCAGCCAGCGGTGCTGCTGGTGGCGGCGTCGCTACGGCCCTGGCTGGCGAAGTTCACGCGCCAGTCGCTGCCGGACCTCCACGTGCTGGCCTACAACGAAGTGCCGGATACCAAGCAGATCCGCCTGATCGGCGCAGTGTCCTGATCACGCGCACGAACGTTATCGACGGAGTCGACGCAACATGAAGATCAAGCGGTTCATCGGCAAGAACATGCGGGAAGCGATCCGCATGGTGCGCGAGGAACAGGGGCCGGATTCGGTGATCCTGTCGAACCGGCGCGTGCCTGGCGGCATCGAGGTAGTGGCCGCGGTGGACTACGACGAAGCCTTGATGCAGGCCAGCCTGCGCCGCAGTGCCGAGCCGGCTGCCGCAGCGCCGGCCCATCTGCCAGCGCCGGAAGCCGAGGCGCTGCCGGCCCGGGCGCCGGTGGCGCCGCATCCGCTGGCGCGGCCGCCGGTCGACCAGCTGCTGGCCGAATTCGGCGAACCGGAGGCCCCGACACTGGCCAGCGCACCGGCCATGGCACCCGGCATGGCGCCGACCCGCAGCAACGGCCCGATGCCGGCTGCCAGCCAGGCGCAGACGCTGGTCCATGCGGTGTCCGGTTCCCATGCGATGGCGGCCCGCTACGCGCCGGCTGCGGTCGCCAGCCCCGAATTCCTGGAACTGCAGCGGACGATGAGCCAGGAGCTGGGCGGCATGCGCCGGATGATCGAGGAGCAGCTGGCCGGCATGGCCTGGAACGATCTGCGCCGTAACCGTCCGCAGCGCTACACGGTGCTGAAGACGCTGACCGATCTCGGTCTCGATGCGCCGCTGGCGCGCGAGATTGCCGAAGCGCTGCCGGATTCGACCACCGACGAGCGCGCCCGCTTCCTGCCGCTGGGCCTGCTGGCTCGGCGCATTCCGGTGGCGCGCGAGGATCTGATTCTTGAAGGCGGCGTGATTGCGCTGGTCGGCCCGACCGGCGTCGGCAAGACCACGACGATCGCCAAGCTTGCGGCCCGTTATGCCGAACGCCACGGCCTGCGCGACATCGCGCTGGTGGCGATGGATCACTACCGCATCGGCGCTGCCGAACAGCTTTATACCTATGGCCGCCTGCTCGGCGTGCCGGTCTACACGGCCACGCCGCAGCAGAGCCTGCGTGACGTGCTGCACCGCCTCGGCGATCGCCGGCTGGTGCTGATCGACACCGTCGGCATGAGCCCGCGCGACCAGAACCTGAAGCAGCAGATCGACCTGCTGACCTCGGCCAGTCCGCGCTTGAAGTTCTGGCTGACCATGTCGGCGACCAGCCAGTCGCACGATCAGGACGAAGTGGTGCGCCGCTTCAGCGGTGCGGCCGCCGACGGCGAAAGCCGGCTGGCCGCCTGCGTGATCTCCAAGCTCGATGAAACCACGCGGATCGGTGGCGCGCTCAGTGCCGCGATCCGTCACCGCCTGCCGCTGGCCTATGTCACCGATGGCCAGCGCGTTCCCGAAGACCTCCAGATTGCGCGCGCCGATGGCCTGGTGATCCGCGCCCAGCAGCTGGCCCGCAATGCCCCGATGGACCTGGACGACGACACCATGGCGCTGCGCTTTGCAAACAGCTTCGACAAGTCCGCCACTGCAGGAGCACCGGGTCATGGCTAAGGCTGCGAATGCAGTGCTGGACCAGGCCGATGGCCTGCGTCGCATGAAGCCGCCGTCCCCGGTTCGGGTGATCGCGGTGACCAGCGGCAAGGGCGGCGTCGGCAAGACCAATGTGTCGGTCAATCTGGCCGTCGCGATGGCCGGCAACGGCAAGCAGGTGATGCTGCTCGACGGCGATCTTGGCCTCGCCAACATCGACGTGATGCTGGGCCTGCAGCCAAGCTTCAACCTGGCGCACGTGCTGGAAGGCAAGTGCCGGCTCGAAGACACGCTGATGATCGGCCCGAACGGCGTGATGATCGTGCCGGCGTCATCCGGCAAGCGGCACATGGCCGAGCTGTCGCAGGCCGAGCATGCCGGACTGGTGCGCGCGTTCTCGGAACTGAGCCGCCCGCTCGACGTGCTGATCATCGACACCGCCGCCGGCATCGCCGATTCGGTGATCACCTTCAGCCAGGCCTCGCAGGAAATCATCGTCGTGGTCACCGGCGATCCGACCTCGCTGACCGATGCCTATGCGCTGATCAAGGTGCTGAACCGCGATCACGGCATCAACCGGGTGCAGGTGCTGGCCAACATGGTTCGCGATGCCAGCGAAGCGCAGAGCGTCTACGAATCGCTGCGCCGGGTCGCCGAGCGCTTCCTCGACATCACCTTGAGCTTCGTCGGCGGCATTCCGCATGACGAATGGCTGAAGCGCGCCGTGCGCCGCCAGCGTTCGGTCGTCGAGGCCTACCCGAACTGCGCGGCTTCCGAAGCGTTCCGCCAGCTGGCCCGCAAGGCCGATGGCTGGGGCATGCCGGTCGGCGCGCGCGGCAATCTCGAATTCTTCGTCGAGCGGCTGGTCAACGCACCGGTATCGCCATTGCCGGCCGCGCTGCTGAACACTGGCCCGGTGCTGGCCAGGGCGGTGCTGTGATGACCGCCATGCCGCCGATGAAGGCTTACGCCAAGACCGTTGCCGCTGCCGACGAGGCGCGCCTGGTCAAGGAACACCTGGAGCTGGTCAAGCGCATCGCCTGGCATCTGGCGGCGCGGCTGCCGGCCTCGGTCGATGTCGATGATCTGGTGCAGGCCGGTGTCATCGGCCTGATCGAGGCCGCACGCCACTACTGCGGCGATCGCGGTGCCAGCTTCGAAACCTATGCCGGCATCCGCATTCGCGGCGCGATGGTCGACGAACTGCGCCGCGGCGACTGGGCGCCGCGCTCGGTGCATCGCCGGATGCGCGATGTGTCGGCGGCGATCCGCGCGATCGAGCAGGACTCGGGTCGCGAAGCTCGCGATGCCGAGATCGCCGAAAAGATCGGCGCGTCTTTGAGCGAGTACCACGAGATTGTCCGCGACGCCACACAGTGCCAGGTGCTGTCGATGCACGCCGCTTCGCGCGACGACGACGACAGCCGCGATTTCGACACCGCCGATCCCGGCGCCTCGCCGTACGACGAGATCGAACGCGCCGCATTCATGAACGCGCTGACCCGCGCGATCGGCGAACTGCCGGAGCGCGAAAAGCTGGTGATGTCGCTGTACTACGACGACGAGCTGAACCTGCGCGAGATCGGCGCCGTGCTCGAGGTCACCGAATCGCGGGTCTGCCAGCTGCACGGGCAGGCGCTGCTGCGCCTGCGCGCCCGTCTCGGCGAATGGCGCGATGCCCGCGATGGCAAGACTGCCGTACCGCGCAACGAACCCCGGACGCGCAGGCCGCGCGCCACTGCTGTCTCCGCCCCCACTTCAGCACTCTGACCCCGCGAGCCCCGAACGATGGACAAGAACCTCCGCATTTTGATCGTCGACGACTTCTCGACCATGCGCCGCATCGTCAAGAACCTGCTCGGCGACCTCGGTTTCACCAATACCGCCGAAGCCGATGACGGCAAGACCGCGTGGCCGATGCTGCAGGCCGGCGGCTTCGACTTCGTGGTTACCGACTGGAACATGCCGGGCATGAGCGGCATCGACCTGCTGAAGGCCATCAGAAGCGATGACAAGCTGAAGGCGCTGCCGGTGCTGATGGTCACTGCCGAAGCGCAGCGCGACCAGATCATCGAAGCCGCCAAGGCCGGCGTGAACGGCTACATCATCAAGCCGTTCACCGCGGTCACGCTGAAGGAAAAGCTCGACAAGATCTTCCAGCGTTTCGAGGCGGCGGCGTAATGGCCGCCGTCGTGGTCAACATCGGCGCGCGCGTGCCCGAGCGCGATGTCGTGCCGTCGATCCCGGATCGCGCCGAGTACGTCAATCGCCTGCGCGAGATCCTGTCGGCGCTCGAAGCCGATGATCAGGGCCTGTTCGAATCGCGGCTGAACCAGCTGATGCGGCTGCGCGAGGATGGCCTGTTCGTCAACCTGGCCAAGCTGACGCGCGAACTGCATCAGGCAGTGAAGGATCTGAACTTCGACGACCGCCTGCAGCAGCTGGCCGGCAGCGAGATTCCCGATGCCTGCGTGCGGCTGGACTACGTGGTCAAGATGGGCGAGGACGCCGCGCACAAGACGCTGGATGTCTGCGACGACAGCCGCGCGCTGATCGACCGCCTGAACGGCTGCGTCGGCTCGCTCGACGAGATTCGCGACAAGCTGCCGACGGTGGCCCAGCTGCCGATCAAGGGTCTGACGCTGGCCAACGACATCGACCGGGTCGAGCAGTCGATGCGCGAGATCGGCAGCGCGCTGCGCAGCAACTTTTCGACCATCGCCCAGGCGCAGGAGTACCAGGACCTGTCCGGTCAGGTGATCCGCCGCGTGATCGCGCTGGTCCACAACATCGAAGGCGCGCTGATCAAGCTGCTGAAGGCGACCAGCGAAGGCGTGCGCAGCCCGTCGACGACCAGCGCCGGGACACCGGGCGATCTTGCCGGGCCGACCGTGCCAGGCCTCGCCAGCGGCGGCCAGAGCCAGCAGGACGCCGACGCGCTGCTGGCCGAACTCGGTTTCTGAGCGCAGCGCCGTTTCCAGACCCACCACGCGAGCACGCCATGAGCGGCAATGACAATGATCTCGGCGATGACATCCGGGCCGACTTCCTGACCGAGGCCGGCGAACTGCTGGACCGGCTCGGCGAGCAGCTGATTGCGCTGGAACGCAATCCGCAGGATCGCGAGCTGCTGAACGCAGTGTTCCGCGCGTTCCATACCGTCAAGGGCGGCGCCGGCTTCCTGAATCTGAAAGCGATGGTCGAGCTGTGCCACATCGCCGAGGAAGTGTTCGGCGTGGTTCGCGCCGGCCGCCGACCGATGACCGCCGAGCTGATGGACGCGACGATGCAGTCGCTGGATCAGCTGATCGCGATGATGGCCGAAGTGGCCGCCGGCCACGATCCGTCGCCGGCACCACCGGCCTTGCTGGCAGCGCTGAAGATCCACGCTGCCGATGCGCCATCGACGCCTGCGCCTGCGCCAGCACCGACTCCGGCACCGGCCGCCGCAGCAGCGCCTGCAGCTGCGCCCAAGGCCGCTCGCGGCAAGGCCAAGGCCAAGGCGAAGTCGGCACCGCCGGCCGCCTCCGATCCGGCGCTGATTTCCGAAGACGAGTTCGAAGCGCTGCTCGACCAGCTGCATGGCGGCAAGCCGCCGGGTATCGATGCCTCGACTGCCGTCCCTGCGGCTGCGGTGGCGGCGCCGGCGATGAATCTGGAAGACGAGTTCGAGGCGCTGCTTGATCAGATGCATGGCGGCGGCGCGCCCGGTACCACGTCGCCGGCCGCCACCACGGAACAAAAGCCCTCTCCCTCCGGGAGAGGGTTGGGTGAGGGGCTGTCCTCGTCGCAAAGGGAAGCTCCCGAATCGACCAGCGTCCCTCACCCCCGCCCCTCTCCCGGGGGGAGAGGGGAGAACGGCGCACCGTCTTCAACCAGCCCGCCGCCTTCAAGCAGCGTCCCTGTTGCGGCCGCATCCGCGCCAAGCGGCGAAACGACGCTGCGCGTCGACACGGTACGCCTCGACCAGATGATGAATCTGGTCGGCGAACTGGTGCTGGTGCGCAATCGGCTGAAGACGCTGCGGGCACGCAATGCGCCGGCCGAAGCGTTTGCCAAGAGCGTCGGCGAGCTGGATCACATCACCCGCAGCCTGCAGTCGGCGGTGATGAAGATCCGCATGCAGCCGATCAAGAAGGTGTTCTCCAAGTTTCCGAAGCTGGCCCGCGATGTCGCGCGCGGGCTGGGCAAGCAGGTCGATGTCGAGCTGATCGGCGAGGACACCGACCTCGACAAGAATCTCGTCGAGGCGCTGGCCGATCCGCTGGTGCACATGGTCCGCAACTCGGTCGATCACGGCATCGAATCGCCGCAGGTCCGTGCCGCTGCCGGCAAGCCGGCAACCGGCAAGCTGGTGCTGGCCGCCGAGCAGCAGGGCGATCACATCCTGATCTCGGTCCGCGATGACGGCGCCGGCATCGATCCCGAAAAGCTGCGCCGCAAGGTCGTCGAGAAAGGCCTGATGGACCCGGCGCAGGTCGCCAAGCTGACCAGCGACGAATGCCTGCAGCTGGTGTTCATGGCCGGCTTCTCGACCAAGGAACAGGTGTCCGACCTGTCCGGACGCGGCGTCGGCATGGATGTCGTGAAGTCGAAGATCACCGCGCTGAACGGCAGCGTCTCGATCGAATCGAAGGTCGGCTTCGGCAGTTGCGTGAAGCTGCGCGTGCCGCTGACGCTGGCGATCCTGCCGGCGCTGATGGTGACCGTCGGCGCCCGTCTGCTGGCCTTGCCGCTGGCCGATGTCTTCGATGTCTTCGCGCTGGATGAAACCCGGCTGCGGCGACTCGATCACTGGCAGGCGATCCTCTATCGCAACACCACGCTGCGGCTGGTCGACCTGCAGGCCTGGAGCGGGGCGGGCGATCCGATTGCTGGTGAAGCCGGCACCGCGCCGCGCCATGTCGTGGTGGCACAGGCCCACGGCGAGCGCTTCGGCTTCATCGTCCATTCGGTGAAGGCGCGCGAGGAAGTGGTGATCAAGCCGCTGGGCCTGGGTCTGCGTGGCCTGGCCGGTCTGGCCGGTGCCACGGTCACCGGCGAAGGCCGGGTCGCGCTGATCCTCGACTTCCCCGGCCTCGTGCGTGCCTGGTCGCCAGGCCTGCATGGGGTCGCGCTGTACTGATCCCCCGGGCGGGCGCGCATGGACCTGTTGAGCATCATCGGCTTCGTGCTGGCGGCGATCGCGATCGTCGGCGGCTCGATCCTCAAGGGCTCCGGCGTTGCCGCGCTGTGGGGGCCGGCCGCGTTCCTGATCGTCATCGTCGGCACGCTGGCGGCGATCACCGTGCACACGCCGATGGCGACGTTCCGGCGCGGCATGCAGATGGCGAAGTGGGTGATCCGGCCGCCGCGCGACGACGGCAAGGCGATGATCGTAAGGATCGTCGAATGGAGCGACAGCGCCCGCAAGCAGGGTCTGCTGGCGCTCGAAGGCGCAGTCGAGGCCGAGCGTGATCCGTTCATCCGCAAGGGCCTGCAGATGCTGGTCGACGGCGCCGAGCCGGAAGCGATCCGCGCCACGCTCGAAGTGCAGGTGTCGACGCGCGAGCACTTCGACCTGGCCGGTGCCAAGGTCTGGGAAGGCATGGGCATCTATGCGCCGACGCTCGGCATCATCGGTGCGGTGATGGGGCTGATGGCGGTGATGCAGAACCTCAACGATCCGTCGAAGCTCGGCCACGGCATTTCCGCCGCGTTCGTGGCGACGATCTACGGCATTGCCAGCGCCAACCTGTTCTTCCTGCCGATGGCGTCGAAGCTGAAGGCGGCGGTGGCCGCGCAGGTGCGCACGCAGGAAATGATCATCGAAGGCCTGATCGCGATTTCCAACGGCGAGAACCCGCGGAACATCGAGGTCAAGCTGTCCGGCTTCCTGCACTGAGCGCGGCCTGCCGATGGCCCGCCGCCGCGCGCACGAGGAGCACGCCAACCACGAAGCCTGGGCGATCCCGTACGGCGATCTGGTGACCTTGCTGCTGGCGCTGTTCGTGGTCCTTTATTCGATGTCCTCGGTCAACGAGGGCAAGTACCGCGTGCTGTCCGATTCGCTGAACGAAGCCTTCGGCGGCCGGCCGCGCAGCCCGTCGCCGATCCAGATCGGCGACAACGCCCAGCGCGGGTCGGCGCCGTCGCTGGTCAGCCCGGTCCGCTTGCCGCTGCCGTCGTACGGCCAGCCGCGCGGCGGCGAGCGCGACATCCGCCAGATGGCCGCCGCGATGACCAAGGCGATGGGCGCGCTGATCGACCGCAAGCTGGTCACGGTGCGCGCGAATGGCCTGCTGCTGGAGATCGAGATTCGCGCCGACATCCTGTTTCCCAGCGGTGTTGCCACGGTGTCCGAACGGGCACGGCCGGTGCTGACGCGCGTGGCGTCGGTGCTGGCGCCGTTTCCGAACCCGGTGCGCATCGAAGGGCATACCGACAACGTGCCGGTGGCCACTGCCGCCTTTCCGTCGAACTGGCAGCTGTCGGCGGCGCGCGCCGCCAGTGTCGTTGCCCTGTTCGTGGCTGATGGCGTCGATCCGAGGCGGCTCAGCGTGGCCGGCTTCGGCGAGTTCCGGCCGAAGGAACCGAACACCAGCGCCGAAGGGCGCAACGCCAATCGCCGCGTGCTGATCGTGGTGCAGGGCAGCGAGGACGGTGCCGCAGCCGCGCAGACCGCTGCCGCTGGACCGCTGGCGACGCCCGCTCCGCCGGAAGCCGCTGCAGCGAACCCGCCACCGGCCGATGTTCCGGTCGTCAAGTTGCCGACGCTGCCGGCGACACCGGTCTACAGCGCTGCCGATGCAGCGGCCGACGAAATGGTCGGCAACCTGCTGGAAAGCGAGCTGGTGCCGCATGCCGATGGCGCGGCCTCGTCGGCAGTGCCGTGAACGTCCCTTTCCGAAGCTTCACCCCCGATCCGCCCGAGCCACGCCCATGAACATTCGCCGCGCCCAGGATGACTCCAGCCGCTGGGTCACCTTCGAACTGGCGGGCCAGCTGTACGGCCTGGAGATCCTCAAGGTGCAGGAAGTGCTGGCCGACACCGAAATCGAATCGGTACCCGGCGCGGTGCCGCAGATTCTTGGCGTGGCCAATCTGCGCGGCGCGATCGTCACCATTCTCGATCTGCGCCTGCGGCTGGGCCTGACGCCGAGGCCGCTGACCACACCGGTCTGCTGCGTGGTCGTCGATGGCCACGGCGAATCGGTGGGGCTGCGCGTCGATCGCGTCGTCGATGTCCGACGGATTGCCGAAGGCGCGATCAAGCGGGCCCCGGACACCGGCGGCGAAACCGGCCGTTCCGGCGTGATGGGCGTGGTCAGCCGTCCGGGCGAACTGCTGACGCTGCTCGATGCCGACGTGCTGGTGTCGGTGCTGGCGCCCGCACTGAATCTGGCGCACGCCGCCTGATTCCGACGGGAATCCGGCGGCAGCGACGGGAACAGGACTTGAAGGAAGTCTGACGTTGCCGACGCTCCCTCCGCATCCGGCCAGAGCCTCCATCCGATGAACGAAGAATCTCCTGCAACGCCCGCCGTCCGCAGCAAGCCCGCGAAGCGCCCACGCCGCAAGGCCGTTGCCGAAGCACCGGCGATGCTGATCATCCCGGCCGATGCCGGCATCGAGGAAACCGGCGCGCTGCGCGAACTGCTGGCCGCGCGCGTCGACGACGCGACGGTCACGCTCGACGGCAGCCAGGTCCAGCGTATCCACACCAGTGCCGTGCAACTGCTGCTGCTGTTCTGCCGCGATCGTGCGCAGGCCGGTCTCCGCACCGTCTGGCACGAGCCTTCCGCCACCCTGCACGGCGCTGCGCGTGTGCTGGGTCTTGTCCCCTCCCTTGAACTCGCCCGGGAACTGTCATGAGCCACCGTGTCCTCGCTGTTGATGATTCCGCCTCGATGCGCCAGATGGTCGCCTTCACGCTGAAGTCCGCCGGCTTCGATGTCGCCGAGGCGGAGGACGGTGCGGTGGCGCTGAAGCTGGCGCAGCAGGAAAAATTCAAGCTGGTGCTGGCCGACGTCAACATGCCGAACATGGACGGCCTGACGCTGGTCAAGAACCTGCGCACCTTGGCTGACTACAAGTTCACGCCGCTGTTGATGCTGACCACCGAGTCGACGCCGGAAAAGAAGGCCGAAGGCAAGGCTGCCGGCGCCACCGGCTGGCTGGTCAAGCCGTTCAACCCGGAGCAGCTGATCGCCACCATCCAGCGCGTGCTGGGGTAGCCATGAGCACGGCAGTGATCGACGGCGGCGCTGGTCTGTCAGCGACTTCCACGGTCGCTGCAGATGCGCGGATCGCCGCGCTCGAACAGCAGGTTCGCGAGCGCGACGCCGAACTGTTGATGAACCAGCGGCAGATGAGTGCCGTCTACGGCTATCTGCTCGGCCTCTACGAAGTGATTCCCGGTGCCCTGCTGACCTTGTCGCCGCGTGGCGAGATCACCCGCACCAATCGCGAGTTCCACAGCCTGCTCGGCATCAAGGCCGGCAGCAGCATCCACCGTTCGCTGGCGCGCTTCTGGCCGACGGCACCGGCCTTCATCGAACGCTGCCTGAGCGCGCACGACGCGCTGTATCGCGCCGAGGACCACTGGCAGCTGCGCGATGGCGAGAGCATTCCGGTGCTGCTGTCGGCGTCATGCCAGCGCGACGAGGAAGGCGAGCCGCTGGCGATTCTGGTCGTCGCCATCGATCTGCGCGAGCAGCGCAAGCTGGAAATGGATCTGCGTCAGGCGCAGAAGCTGGAGTCGCTTGGCCAGCTCGCGGCCGGCATCGCTCACGAGATCAACACGCCGATGCAGTTCGTCGGCGACAACCTGCATTTCATCCACGAATCGTTCGAGGCGCTGAACAAGGTCGTTGACGGCGGCAGCGCCGTCCGCAACGGCACGCTGGCCGGCGAGGGCTTCGATGCGCTGCTGGCCGAAGCCGATGTCGACTATCTGCGCCTGCGCGTGCCGCGCGCGATCGAGCGCTCGATCGAGGGCATCCACCGCGTGGCCGGCATCGTCGAAGCGATGAAGCGCTTCTCGCATCCGCGCACCGAGCTGGCCGAGGTCGATGTCAATGCCAGCTTCGCCGATGCGCTGATTGTCGCTCACAACCAGTACAAGTACATCGCCGATGTGGTGACCGAATTCGGCGAACTACCGAAGGTCGTCGCCCATGCCAGCGATCTGAACCAGGTGTTCCTGAACCTGCTGATCAATGCCGCCCATGCCATCGAGGCGCGCGGCGACGGTCAGCGCGGCACGATCACCATTCGTACCGAGCCGGCCGGCGAGCAGATCGCCGTGCATGTCGCCGATACCGGCACCGGCATCCCGGATGCGATCCGCCAGCGTGTGTTCGATCCGTTCTTCACCACCAAGGCGGTCGGCAAGGGTACCGGCCAGGGGCTGGCGATTGCCCGCAGCGTCATCGTCGATCGCCATCACGGCAGCCTCGATTTCACGACCGAGGTCGGGGTCGGCACCACGTTCACGATCCGTCTGCCGGTCGCCGGACCGGGCGGCGAGGAGGCGTCATGATCAACGTGCTGTTCGTCGATGACGAAGTGGACGTCCTCGAAGGTCTCGAGAACCGGATGCGCCCGTGGCGCTCGGAATGGAACCTGATGTTCGCCGGCAGCGGCAATGAAGCGCTGCAGGCGATGCGCCAGCGCCATGTCGACGTCGTGGTCAGCGACATGCGGATGCCCGGCATGGATGGCGCAGCACTGCTGCGCACCGTGCGCGAGCAGCAGCCGGAAACGGTGCGCATCATCCTGTCCGGCCAGGCCGATCGCGAAGGCGTGATGCGCTCGCTGCCGGTGGCGCACCAGTTCCTGTCGAAGCCCTGCGATGCCCGCCGCCTGTACGCGATCATCAGCCGTTGCCGGCTGCTGCACGACGAACTGTTCTCCGAGCCGGTCAAGCAGGCGATCGCTTCGGTATCGGCATTGCCGGCGCTGCCGCGCCTGTACTGGGAGCTGGCCGAGGAACTGGAACGGCCGACGGCGACCACTCGCAGTGTCGCGGCGATCATCGAGCACGACGTGGCGATGACCGCGCGGCTGCTGCAAGTGGTCAACTCCGCATTCTTCGCGTTCGCGCGGCCGATCTGCTCGGTGCGCGACGCAGTGACCATGCTTGGCCTCGAACCGGTGCGCGCCCTGGTGCTGACCAGCGAACTGTTCCGCGGCATGGCGCCGCTGTGCGTCGGCACCGGTCTGGATCTGGAACGGCTGCACGCGCATGCGATGCGCGTCGCGGCGATTGCCGAAACGCTGCCCGATGATCCGGAGACCCGGATCATCGCGATGGCGGCCGGCATGCTGCATGACATCGGCCTGATGGTGATGAGCCTGCCGCCGCGCGGCCCCGATCCCGCATCGGCATCGGTATCGGCGCTGCGCGCCGCGGAGGCGCAGCCGCTGCAGGGACCGAGCCATGCGCTGGTCGGCGGTCATCTGCTGGCGCTGTGGGGCTTGCCGCAGCCGCTGATCGAGGCGGTGGCCTACCACCATCGGCCAAGCCTGCTCGACGATGTCCATCTGTCGGCCGCTGGCGCCGTGCATGTCGCCGACTGGATTGCCCACGAACTGGCCGAAGGCCATGGCGGTGCCACCGTCGAAGTGCTCGACAAGGACTATCTGGCTCGGGTCGACCGGCTGCACTGCCTGCCGGGCTGGCTGGAGCGCCAGCGTGGCGCCGGAGAAAGCCATGGTCGCTGACGGCCCCAGGCTGCGCGTACTGCTGGTCGATGACGAACCGGCCGTGCTCGAAGGGCTGGAACTGCAGCTGGGCCGCCGCTACGAAGTGCACAGCAGTTCGGTGCCGGCGCAGGCGCTGAAGATGGTCGAAACGATGGCGCCGTTCGAGATCGTGCTGTCCGACATGCGCATGCCCGGCATGGATGGCGCGGCGCTGTTGCGCGAGATCCGCAGCCGCCAGCCGCATGGCGTGCGGATGCTGCTCAGCGGCCATGCCGATGTCGGCTCGGCGATTGCCGCCGTCAACGACGGTGCCGTGTTCCGCTACCTGACCAAGCCCTGTCCGCCGCCGCAACTGCTGGCGGCGTTCGAGGCAGCCGCCCAGCAGTACCGCGTGCAGGCCGCCGAGCGGACGCTGCTTGAGCAGACCTTGCGCGGCGCCATCAAGGCGCTGGCCGAAGTGCTGGCGGTGGTCGATCCGGCCGGTCATGGCCAGGCGCTGCGCGTGCAGCAGCTGGTCAGCGAACTGGCACATGAACTGAAGTTCGCGGCCGACTGGCCGCTAGAAGTGGCGGCGCTGCTGTCGTCGATCGGCATGGTCAGCCTGCCGGCCGATGTGCTGCAGCGGCTGCATGCCGGCGAGATTCCGCTGCCCGACGAAGCCGAGATGCTCGCGCGGCTGCCGAAGCTGAGCGACCGACTGCTGTCGACGATCCCGCGCCTCGAGCCGGCACGGGCGATTCTGCTGCTGAGCCACCAGCTGCCGCTGCCGGACGACTGGGTGGCGAGCTTCGGCGACAACCAGATGGCGCTGCTGCAACGGTGCGCGGCGATCCTGCGCGTTGCCACCGGCTTCGACAGCCTGCTGACCCATGGTTACGGCACGGTCGAAGCACTCGGCGTGCTGCGCGCCCGAAAGATCGCTGCCGATGCCAGCGTGATCGACGCGCTGGAATCGCTGCGCGCGCGCGATCAGGGCCGTGTCGTGGTGCGTCAGCTGCCGATCTCGATGCTGGCGCCGGGCATGGTCATCGCCGGCGATCTGTGCACCACGGCCGGCCAGCTGCTGGTCACCCGCGGCTTCGTGATCAGCGAAAGCTTTCTGGCCCGGCTGACCAATTTTTCGCGCGGCCGGGTCCGCGAACCGGTGCTGGTGATGGTCCCCGATGACGGCAGTCGCAGCCCTTCCGGCCTTGCTCACGGCGCGTTGCCTGCCACCGGCGAGCCGAAGCCGAAGCCCAATTCCCTCCAACCTGCGTAGTCCCATGATCAAGGTCCTGCTGGTCGAAGTATCCGCTGCCGCCGGCGAACAATTGCTGCAACGCCTGTCGGTGCTCAGCACCGGCTGGTCGATGCGCTGCGTGGTCGGCGAGGCCGCCGCGTTTGCCGCACTCGAAGAAGCGACGTTCGATGCCGTCATCACCGAACTGGCCGGCCCCGGCTTCGACGGCGTGACGCTGCTGCGCAAGGTGCGCGACTTCTGGCCGGCCACCGCACGCTTCGTGCTGTCGGCCAGCAGCAGCACCCAGCTGCTGATGAAGGCACTGCCGGTGGCGCATCAGATCCTCTGCCGTCCATTCGATCCGCTGCACCTGCAGGGCATCGTGTTCCGGGCCTGCGCGCTGAGTTCGCGGCTGTACTCGTCCGGCGTGCAGGAAGCGCTCGGCTCGATCCGCAGCTTGCCCGCCGTACCCAGGCTGTACCAGCTGCTGAGTCAGGAACTCGACAGCGGGCGAGCGACGCCGAAATCGGTGGCGACGATCATCGAGCAGGACATGTCGATGACCGCGCGACTGCTGCAGCTGGTCAACTCGGCGTTCTTCGGGCTGTCGCGGCGGATCACCGACATCCGCGAAGCGGTGACCTATCTCGGCTTCGATCCGATCCGCAACCTGGTGGCCTCCAGCGAGATGTTCCGGGCGATGTCGAAGCTGGCAGCGCCGACCGGCTTTTCGCTCGACGCCGTCCAGCAGCACTCTCAACGTGTCGGCACCATCGCCGCCGGCCTGCTGGCCGACCGCGAACTGAGCCGCACGGCCTACTGCGCCGGCATGCTGCACGACATCGGCCGCGTGGTGCTGGCGGTGTCGATGCCGGAGGCGTTCTCGCGGGCCAGCGAATTCGCCCGGCTGCAGGGAATCCCGCTGCATGAGGCCGAGCAGCAGGTGTTCGCCTGCACGCACGCCGAGATCGGCGCGCACCTGCTGGTGATGTGGGGGCTGCCGCCGGCGCTGATCGAGGCGGTGGCCTTCCATCATTCGCCAGCAGCGCTCGGTGACGCGCAGTTCGGCATTGCCGGTGCCATCCATGTCGCCGATGCCATCGAGCACGGCCGCAGCGAAGGGCTCAGTGCCAGCCGCCTGGAGCCGGCGCTGGCGCGCATCGATGTCGACTGGTTCATGCGCAGCGGCGAGTTCGCATCGCTGTCCGGCTGGGTGGCGGGACTCGACGGCGTGGATTCCGCGGCAGCCTGATCCGCAGCGCTGGTGAACGACGGCCGCGCCCTCGGGCGCGGCCGTTTTCGTTGCGGCGGCGCTGCCGCATGGATCGCCGATACGAGTCAAATCTTCGTCACGCGCGGTCTGGAATACGGCTTGCCTAGTGCCGGTCGTAGCGCCGGCGCCGTCCGATTCATGGCGCCGGTCGGCCCTGACGCCGCTGCGCGTCGCCGTCACCGAGATCCGCCATGAAGCCGAGCCGTCCGTCCTGCGCCCACACCACGTCGAAGGTGCGCCTGTGAGCATCGATCTGGAGCGATTCCACAAGAGTTTCTTCGAGGAAAGCTTCGAAGGGCTGGATTCGATGGAAACGGCGCTGCTGGCGCTCGACATCACGGCCGTCGACTCGGAAACCATCAACACCATTTTCCGCGCTGCACACTCGATCAAGGGTGGTGCCGCGACCTTCGGCTTTTCCAGCGTGGCCGAGTACACGCACGGCGTCGAGACGCTGCTTGACCAGATGCGCGCCGGCAAGCGGGTGATCACCCAGGGCGATGTCGATCTGCTGCTGCGCGTGGTCGACGTGCTGCGTGGTCTGCTCGGTTCGGCGCGCGACGGCGCCCCGTTCGATGCCGCTGCCGTCACCTCGACGCAGGCCGAAATCCGGCTGGCGCTCAGCGGCGAGAGCGCGGCGGCGGTGGCGGTGGTCAAGACCGCCGACGCGCCGGCCCCGGTCAACGCCGGCTGGCAGATCCGCTTCGCGCCGAAGCCCGACCTGTTCCGCAGCGGCAATGATCCGCTGCGCATCATCCGCGGGCTGGAGCGGCTCGGTGAACTGGCGGTCGTCGCTGATATCACCGCCGTGCCGAGCTTCATCGAAGCCGATGCCGAATCCTGCTACCTGGCCTGGGATCTGACCTTGCGCGGCGACATCGCGCGCGCCGATATCGACGAGCAGTTCTCGTGGGTCGAGGACGAGGCGCTGATCGAGATCACGCCGCTGGCGGCCGAAGCATCGGCCGACGCCGCACCGATCGCCGCCAAGCCGACGCTGTCGCTGGTGCGCAGCAACCCGGCCGATGCAGTGGCAACGCCGGCAGCCGCCGCCGTTCCCGCTGCGGCACCGGCCGCAGGTGCCGCCGGCGCTGCTGCGGGCGCTTCACGCGCCAGCAGCGAAGGCAGCTCGATTCGTGTCGGTACCGAAAAGATCGATGCGCTGATCAACCTGGTCGGCGAGCTGGTGATCACTCAGGCGATGCTGACCCAGCAGGCGTCCGCACTGGATCCGGTGCAGTTCGAGAAGCTGCTGCATGGCCTGTCGCAGCTCGACCGCAATACCCGGATGCTGCAGGAAGCGGTGATGGCCACCCGCATGTTGCCGATGGAAGCGGTGTTCAGCCGCTTCCCGCGCGTGGTCCGCGATCTGGCTGCCAAGCTCAACAAGCAGGTTCGGCTGGTGACGGTCGGCGAGCAGACCGAACTCGACAAGTCGGTGATCGAAAAGATCACCGACCCGCTGAACCATCTGGTCCGCAACTCGCTCGACCATGGTCTGGAACTGCCCGATGCCCGCATCGCGGCCGGCAAGGACGCGACCGGCACCATCCGGCTGTCGGCCTCGCATGCCGGCGGCCATATCGTCATCGAAGTGGCTGACGACGGTCGCGGCCTCGACCGTGCGCGCATCGTTGCCAAGGCGCAGGCCAATGGCCTGATCACGGCGGCGCAGGCCGAAACGATGCCGGACAACGATGTCTGGCAGCTGATCTTCTCGCCGGGCTTCTCGACCGCCGAGAAGGTTACTGATGTCTCCGGCCGTGGCGTCGGCATGGACGTGGTCAAGAAGAACATCCAGGCGCTCGGCGGGCAGGTCGAACTGTCGTCGGAGGCCGGGCGCGGCTCGCGCACGCTGATCCGCCTGCCGCTGACCCTGGCGATTCTCGACGGCATGACCGTCGCCGTGGCCGGCGAAACCTTCGTGCTGCCGCTGAACGCGGTGGTCGAGTCGATGCAGCCGAGCCCGGATCAGGTGCGCACCGTCGCCGGCGAAGGGCAGGTGGTGCGGGTGCGCAACGAATACGTACCGATGGTCGCGCTATGGCGGCTGTTCCGGCTCGATTCGCAGGTCCGCGATGCCCACAACGGCATTCTCGTGCTGCTGGAATCCGAAGGCCGCAAGGTCGCGCTGCTGGTTGATGAACTGGTCGGCCAGCAGCAGGTGGTGATCAAGAATCTCGAAGCCAACTACAAGCGGGTGCCGTGCATCTCCGGCGCCACGATCATGGGCGACGGCCATGTCGCGCTGATCCTCGATGTTGGCGAACTGGTGCGCAGCACCGTTCAAGCCGCAGCCGCCTGAACGAACGTGCCCGGCGTCCATGCCATCGCAGCGCCGGGCCAACTCCAGTGACGATCGCTTCGCGACTCGCCGTTTTTGAATCAGCCGTGTCGGCCAAAACGATGCGGCACCTTTGCTGGCTTTGGCCGTGCAGCTCGGCACGTCAGCATCTTTCGTCACTTCGGAGCTGACGATGCCTACCTTTCTGAAATCCCTGCGCCTGACCAGCAAGCTGGCGGTGATGATCGCGATGACCGCCGGTCTGGTCGGTCTGGCGACCTGGCTCTATATCGGCCAGATCAATCTGGCGCTTGGCGCCGTGCGTGCCGAACAGGGCGGCATCGCGCCGGCGCTAGCCGCGTTCGGTACCGGCGCGGCTGAAGACAGCGCCAGCGCTCGAGCCGAATGGCGCGAATCGATGGTGCGGATCGCCGACGAGTCGACGCTGTCGCTCGACCCCGAGGCCAGCACCTATCACCTGATGTCGGCCGCAATGTTCGATGCACCGCGCCTGATTGCCGCACTCGGCGATGCCCGTCGTGGCGGCACGACTGCCAGCGATGCCGCGACGCTGCATGAGCGGACCGAATCTGCCTACAAGTCGATGTCGGCATCGACGCACAAGTCGTTCGCTGCCGATGCCGGCTTCCAGAGCGAACTGCAGCGCGCGCTTGCCGATACCGACAAGGCGGCAGCAGCAGCGATCGCCGAGCTGGCGTTGCCAGTCGCCAGCGCCAACCGCGAGTCGGTCATGACCCATGCCGAGCAGACCGTGCTGGCGTTCGCCAAGCAGGCGGTCGGCACGATCGGCAAGGCGCTGCAACAGCGCGGCGAGGCACTGCTTGCGAAGCGCCTGCGCATGCTGGTGCTGGTTGGCTTCGGGCTGCTCGGCTTCGCATTGCTGGCCACGTGGATCGTGCGAGGCGTCAACGCGGACCAGGCGCACGAGCGCGAGCGCGCCGATCACGAGGCCCGGCGCGCCGAAGAGATCCATCGTGAAGCCGACGTCAATCGGCGGATTCTCAATGCGCTCGACAACGTCACCACCAACGTGATGATCGCCGACGCCGACCGCACGATCGTCTACGTCAACCGCTCGGTGCAGCAGATGCTGCAGGCAGCCGAGGCCGATATCCGCCGCGACCTGCCGTCGTTCGATGCCCGCAAGCTGATCGGCACGTCAATCGATTCGCTGCACCGGAACCCGGCGCACCAGACCAAGATGCTGGAAACGATGCGGTCGACGATGCGCGCGTCGATCAAGGTCGGTGGTCACAGCTTTTCGCTGACCGTGAACCCGATCCTCGGCGACAACGGCACGCGTCTCGGCGCCGTCGTCGAGTGGCTGGACCGCACCGTCGAAGTCGCCACCGAAGCCGAGGTATCCCGGATCGTCGAAGCGGCCGGGCAGGGCGATTTCACGCAGCGCATCTCGATGGAAGGCAAGTCCGGCTATTTCGAGACCCTTGGCGCCAGCATCAACCAGTTGCTGGAAACCAGTTCGGTGGGTCTTGGCGAAGTGGCCCGAGTACTGGGTGCGCTGGCCAAGGGCGATCTGACCCAGACCATCAGCAACGACTATCGCGGCACCTTCGGCCAGCTCAAGGCCGATTCGAACAGCACCGTGCAGCAGCTCGCCAACATCGTGACGTCGATCAAATCGGCGACCGACACCATCAATCTCGCTGCCAGCGAAATCGCCGCCGGCAATCAGGACCTGTCGTCGCGCACCGAACAGCAGGCGGCATCGCTGGAGGAAACGGCCAGCTCGATGGAAGAACTGACCTCGACCGTCCGCCAGAACGCCGAGAACGCGCGTCAGGCCAATCAGCTGGCGCTCGGCGCTTCCGAATTCGCGTTGAAGGGCGGCAAGGTCGTGGGCGACGTGGTCGAGACGATGAGTGACATCCAGAGCTCGTCGAAGAAGATCGTCGACATCATCAGTGTCATCGACGGCATCGCCTTCCAGACCAACATCCTGGCGCTGAACGCGGCGGTGGAAGCGGCGCGGGCCGGCGAGCAGGGCCGCGGCTTTGCGGTTGTGGCATCGGAAGTGCGCAGCCTGGCTCAGCGCTCGGCGACGGCGGCCAAGGAAATCAAGGTGCTGATCGGCGATTCGGTCGAGAAGGTCGGCAACGGGACGCGGCTGGTCGAGCAGGCCGGCAAGACGATGGACGAGATCGTGAGCAGCGTGAAGCGGGTCACCGACATCATGTCGGAGATCACCGCCGCATCCGAAGAGCAGAGCTCCGGCATCGAGCAGGTCAATCAGGCGATCACCCAGATGGACCAGGTGACGCAGCAGAACGCCGCACTGGTCGAACAAGCCTCGGCAGCAGCGCACTCGATGGAGCAGCAGGCCAGTCAGCTGGCGAGCACCGTCGCGGTATTCGTGCTGTCGGCCGATGAACGACTCGCTTCGATCACCGCCAGCAACGACGAATCGGCCGATGCCGCGCGCAGCGCGGCGCGGGCGGTCCGCGCTGCCGCACGCGCGCCCGCCGCAGCACGACGCGGCGGTCGCGTCGCGGCCCCGCGACGCGCCGAACCGGCAGCGGCGCTGGCCAATGCGTCCGCCGAACAATGGAAGGAATTCTGATGAACAGACATCTGCTGCTGGCGGCGCTGGCCGCGTTCGCTGCTCCCGCTGTCGTTTCGGCCGATGCGCTGAGCACCGATCGTCCTGACTTCGTCGAATCGAGCCTCAGTGTCGGCACCGGCACATTCCAGATCGAGACCAGTGTCGCGATGGAGCGTCGTAACGGCATCGACGATCGGCCGCGAACGATGGCAACGCCAACGCTGCTGCGCTTCGGCCTCAGCGAAAACTGGGAAGCACGGCTGGAGACCGATGGCCTGCTTGATCAGCGTTCCGACGCCGAATCGCCCGCCGCCGATGGCTTCGCCGATATCGCGCTGGGTGTGAAGTACCACCTGCCGTCGCCCGGTCCGGGTGATGCGTCGACGGCGCTGCTGTTCCATGTCGATCTGCCGACCGGCAGCCGTGCGTTTCGTGCCGATGGCGTGCGCACCTCGCTGCGCGGCGTTGCCGAATGGGAGCTGCCGTACGAATGCTCGCTCGGGCTGATGCCCGGCATCGCGCTGGCCGAAGACGAGGCTGGCCAGCAATACCTCAGCGGCATCGCCGGCATCACGCTGGGCCATGCGTGGACACCGGTGCTGCGCAGCTTCGTCGAACTGGCCAGCGAGGAACTCGGTTCGGCGGGCCACAGCGACACGCAATTCACGTTCGATACCGGCCTGGTCTGGCTGGTCACCGACAACCTCCAGCTGGACACGGCCGCGTACGCCGGCCTGAACCGCAGTACCCCGGACATCACGATCGCCATCGGCCTGTCGGCGCGCTGGTAGGCCTGAATCGGCCTTCAAGGAGCATTGAACATGAGACTCAAACAACGCCTGTTGATGCTCGGCATTGCCGGAGTCCTGGCAGCTATGACGATCGGACTGGTCGGCTGGGGTGGGCAGAGACTGTTGCTCGACAGTGCTGCGCAGCAGGCGGTGGCTGCCAAGGCGGTGCGCGAGCAGATGCGCGTCGACATGATGCATGACGCGGTGAACTCCGATGTGCTGGCTGCGTTGCTGGCCGCCGGCAACAAGGCCGACGCTGCCCGTTTCACGGAGATCCGCCAGGGGCTCGACGAGCATGTCGGGATCATCCAGCAGTCGCTGGCCGTGCTGCTCGAAATGCCGCTCGACGAAGGTCTGCACGCGCAGCTCGGCTCGGTTGGCCCGCGGGTCAAGGCATACGCGGCCGAAGCGACCGCGATCGTCGAACTGGCGGCTCGCGATGCCATGGCTGCAAATGCGCGCTTGCCCAAGTTCAATGCAGCGTTCACGGCGCTGGAGGACGCGCTGGCCGAATTCGGCGACGGCATCGAAGGACTGATTGCGCGGCAAGGTGTGGCCGGTGAAGCGGTCGGCCACAACGTGACGCTGGTGCAGGTCGGCAGCCTGATGGTGCTGGCGGCCTTGCTCGGCTGGTTGAGCCTGGCTGTGACGCGCCGGATCATGGCTCAGCTGGGCGCGGATCCGGGCGATGCCAGCGCCGTCGTGCAGCGCATTGCGAACGGCCAGCTGGATCAGGACATCGATGTCCGATCGTGCCCCGCCGGCAGCGTGATGGCGGCGATGGCAAAGATGCAGGACGAACTGCGCAGTCGCGCAGCGGCGGCCGCTGAAAGCGCCGGCCAGCTGGCGGCCATCAATCGTTCGCAGGGCGTGATCGAATTCGCGCTCGACGGCACCATCGAGCGTGCCAACGACAACCTGCTGAAGATATTCGGCTACACGCTCGCCGATGTCGCCGGCAAGCCGCACAGCACGCTATGCGACACGGCCGAGGTCGCGCATCCCGACTACATCGCGCACTGGAATCGGCTGCGCCGAGGCGATTTTGTCTCCGGTCGTTTCCGGCGTATCGCCCGCGATGGCCGCACGGTCTGGCTGGAGGCCTCGTACAACACACTGCTTGACGCCGCCGGCAAACCGGTCCGGGTGATCAAGTACGCCCGCGACATCAGCAACGAGGTGGCAGCCGAGACCGAAGTCGCCCGTATCGTCGAAGCGGCTGCCAATGGCGATTTCACGCAGCGCATCTCGCTCGATGGCAAGGAGGGCGTCTTCCTGAAGTTGGCACAGAGCATCAATCAGCTGATGGAAACCAGCTCGGTGGGCCTCGGCGAAGTGGTCAGGGTGCTCGGTGCGCTGGCGCGCGCCGATCTGACTGAAAACATCAGCGCCGAGTATCGCGGCACCTTCGGCCAGCTGAAGCTGGATTCCAACCAGACCGTCGCGCAGCTCTCGCAGATCATCACGACGATCAAGCAGGCGAGCGACACGATCCATACGGCGTCGCGGGAAATCGCCGCCGGCAACCAGGATCTGTCGTCTCGGACCGAGCAGCAGGCCGCCTCGCTGGAGGAAACCGCCAGTTCGATGGAAGAGCTGACCTCGACGGTCAGGCAGAACGCCGACAGCGCTCGCCAGGCCAATCAGCTGGCGCGGGGTGCAGCGGAGATTGCGGTCAAGGGCGGGCGGGTGGTGTCCGACGTGGTGACCACGATGAGCGAAATCAACGACTCTTCGAAGAAGATCGTCGACATCATCAGCGTCATCGACGGCATCGCCTTCCAGACCAACATCCTGGCGCTGAATGCTGCAGTGGAGGCAGCGCGCGCCGGCGAGCAAGGCCGTGGTTTCGCGGTGGTGGCTTCCGAAGTACGCAGCCTGGCGCAGCGCTCGGCCAGCGCTGCCAAGGAGATCAAGGTGCTGATCGGCGATTCGGTCGAGAAAGTCGGCAACGGCACCAAGTTGGTCCAGCAGGCTGGGCGAACGATGGACGAAGTGGTCGGCAGCGTGAACCAGGTGACCGAGATCGTCTCGGCCATTTCGGCGGCGTCGGAAGAGCAGAGTTCCGGCATCGAGCAGATCAACCAGGCGATCACCCAGATGGACGAGGTGACGCAGCAGAACGCGGCCTTGGTCGAGCAGGCTGCGGCATCGGCACGGGCGCTTGAACAGCAGGCCGAAACACTCGCCCACACGGTATCGGTGTTCGTGCTCGATACCGCGCAGCACAAGCCGATGGCGGAATCCGCCGGTGCTGCCGTTGCCGGCCCGGCAATCCGGCCAGCGGTCTCCAGCAGCCGTCCGAAGCCGGTGCCGCGTCGTCCGAACGCTGCCGCCGCTACCCCAGCGCTGCGCAAGGCCAATGGCGCTCGCGCCGGCGGCGATGTCTGGAATGAATTCTGAGCCCACCCCGACACATCGAGAGCACCGTCATGAACGCCGAATCTGTTTCGTCCTCCGCAACTTCGCACAGCACGTCGGTGCTGGTGGCGGGCTGCGAGTTGCTGAGCTTTTCGCTGGGCGCCGAGTACTACGGCGTTGACATCCTGAAAGTGCAGGAGATCCGTGGTTACGACACGGTGACCCGCATCCCCGACGCGCCGGAATGGCTCAAGGGCGTGATCAACCTGCGCGGCGCGATCGTTCCGGTGATCGACCTGCGCATCAAGTTCAACCTGTCGTCGGTCGCGTACAACGAGTTCACGGTGATGATCATCCTGAACCTCGCCAGCCGCGTGGTCGGCATCGTGGTCGATGCCGTGTCCGACGTCACCCGGTTGACGCCGGAACAGATCAAGCCCGCACCGGAGTTCGGCGCAGGAATCGATACCCGCTACATCTCGGGACTCGGCACGCTCGATGACCGGATGCTGATCCTGGTCGATATCGAACGGCTGCTGCATACCGACGAACTGGCGGCGATCGTGCCCGCGATGGATCGAACGACGCTCAATTGAGTCAGCCCGGGTGACGCTGTACCAGCGCAGGGCAGCCTGAAGCAGCAGCACAGCCGTAATGCTACCTGCGCCCTACCTCGATAACTCCACTCCATTGCTGTGGCACCGAACTTGTAGGTCAGGAGCCGATGTCCAGACCAGTGTCAGAATTTCGTTACACCGACACTGTGAACCCAACAGGCGCGATACCCCGGATCGACGGTGGAATTCATGCCCTGGATATCGAACACCGGCAAGGTGATGGCACCGTGTCGGATCACTGACAGCAAGCTGCAGCAATACGAGGCGAGACGAGACCAATGATCATCAATCCATGGAAGGCGCAATCCGAAATCACATCGCTGGCGAATCGGCTTGACGAAGCACAAGCCCGAGTCGATGTGGCACTACGACGACGCAGCGTCATGGAGCTGGATACGGCCGGCATCATCCGTACGGTCAATGAAGTGTGCTGCGCACTGCTGCAGGTTCAGAAGGAAGCGCTGATCGGACGTTCATTTGACGAGGTGCTGGCTGCTACTTCCGAGAACAAGTCCGAGCGTCGATCGTTCTTGTCGGCGCTGCAGAGTGGAGCTGATCAGACCATCCACTATTCGTACCGCCCCGGCGGCGGCGAGCCTCTGTGGCTGCAGGCTGACTTCGCGCCGTTCTCGCAAAAGCTTGAGGGTTCGCAGCGGATTCAGGTTGTCATTTCCGACATCACTCGGCAAAAGCAAGATGCTCTGCTATTGCAGGAACTCAAGGCCGAGCTGCAAGCGGTCCGCGATGTGCAGCTCGTCGCCGAATTCGATCCGGATGGTCGGGTCCGCAATGTCAACTCGGTCTTTGTCGGCTTGTTCGGTTACGCAACTGGCGAGATCATTGGCCGATTCCATGCCGAGCTGGTCGGCGACGAGGTTGCACACTCCGCCGAGTACCGCGCGATGTGGGATCAGTTGCGAATGGGCAAGCCGTTCGTCGGGGTGGTCCGGCGCATTGCCAAGTCTGGTCAGGAGCTGTATCTGCAGGCGAGTTACAACCCGATCACCAATGCAGAAGGCCGCGTCGTCAAGGTCGTCAAATATGCGCAGAACGTGACTCGCCAGACCGCGCTGAGCATTTCGTTGAGCCGCGCCGTCACCGAAGTACAGGCGGTATTGACGCCGGCAATGGCCGGCGACTGGAGCCATCGGGTACGCGAGGACGACAAGGGTGATGATGTTCGCGTGCTGGTCGTCGACATCAACCGGCTGCTGAGCAGCACGGAATCGTTCATTGCCGATCTCGACACCACCTTGGCGGCCATCGGCGCGGGTCGCCTTGATGCGCGGGCAGATGCCAATCGTCACCAAGGTGGATTCCGCGCCAACGTGCAGCGGATGAATGCTTCGCTGGATGCAGTGACCACGCCACTGAATGTCGCGGCCAGTTATCTGGACCGCATTTCCAAAGGTGATCTGCCGCCTGCGATCAGCGAGGTCTACCACGGCGATTTCAATGCCATCAAGGGCAATCTGAATACCTGCATCGCGGCCGTGACTGCGCTCGTTGCCGATGCCGGCATGCTGTCCACCGCCGCGGTGGAAGGCAAGCTGGCGACGCGTGCCGATGCCAGCAAGCACCAGGGCGATTTCCGCAAGATCGTGCAGGGCGTCAACGACACGCTCGATGCTGTCATCGGGCCCCTCAATGTTGCGGCCGGCTATGTCGATCGTATCTCGAAGGGCGACATCCCGGCGCCGATCTCCGACAGCTACAACGGCGACTTCAACACCATCAAGAACAATCTGAACCAGGCGATTGCCGCGGTGAATTCGCTGGTGTCGGATGCCGGCATGCTGTCCACTGCAGCTGTCGACGGCAAGCTGGCGACGCGTGCCGATGCCAGCAAGCACCAGGGCGACTTCCGCAAGATCGTGCAGGGCGTCAATGACACGCTGGACGCCGTCATCGGGCCACTCAATGTGGCGGCGAGCTATGTCGATCGGATCTCGAAAGGCGATATCCCGGCGCCGATCACCGACAGCTACAACGGTGATTTCAACACGATCAAGAGCAACCTGAACCAGGCAATTTCTGCCGTGAACAAGCTCGTCGCCGATGCCGGCATGCTGTCCACCGCTGCGGTGGAAGGCAAGCTGGCGACGCGCGCCGACGCCACCAAGCACCAGGGCGATTTCCGCAAGATCGTGCAGGGCGTCAATGACACGCTGGATGCGGTGATCGGGCCGTTGAATGTGGCGGCGAGCTATGTCGATCGGATCTCGAAGGGCGATATCCCCGCAGCAATCACAGACAGCTACAACGGCGACTTCAACACGATCAAGAACAACCTGAATCAGGCGATCGATGCGGTTAACAAGCTGGTTGCTGACGCGGGCATGCTGTCGACGGCCGCAGTCGAAGGCAAGCTCGCTACCCGTGCCGATGCGACCAAGCACCAGGGCGATTTCCGCAAGATCGTCCAGGGTGTCAACGAGACGCTGGATGCGGTCATCGGGCCGCTCAATGTTGCGGCCAACTACGTCGACCGGATCTCGAAGGGCGATATCCCGGCGCCGATCACCGACAGCTACAACGGTGATTTCAACACGATCAAGAACAACCTGAATCAGGCGATTTCCGCGGTGAATTCGCTGGTGTCGGATGCCGGCATGCTGTCGCTGGCGGCTGTTGAAGGGAAGCTGGCCACCCGCGCCGATGCGACCAAGCACCAGGGCGATTTCCGCAAGATCGTGCAGGGTGTCAACGAGACGCTGGATGCCGTCATCGGGCCGCTCAATGTGGCGGCAAGCTACGTCGACCGGATTTCGAAAGGTGACATTCCGGCGCCGATCACCGACAGCTACAACGGTGACTTCAACACGATCAAGAACAACCTGAATCAGGCGATCGATGCAGTCAACAAGCTGGTGGCGGACGCCGGCATGCTGTCGACCGCTGCCGTGCAAGGCAAGCTCGCGACGCGCGCCGATGCCAGCAAGCACCAGGGTGATTTCCGCAAGATCGTGCAGGGTGTCAACGAGACGCTGGATGCCGTGATCGGGCCGCTCAATGTGGCGGCAAGCTATGTCGACCGGATCTCGAAGGGCGATATTCCGGCGCCGATCACCGACAGCTACAACGGTGACTTCAACACCATCAAGAACAACCTGAACCAGGCGATTGATGCGGTCAACAAGCTGGTGGCCGATGCCGACATGCTGTCGACCGCTGCAGTGCAAGGCAAGCTGGCGACGCGTGCCGATGCCAGCAAGCACCAGGGCGACTTCCGCAAGATCGTGCAAGGTGTCAACGAGACGCTGGACGCCGTGATCGGGCCGCTCAATGTGGCGGCAAGCTATGTCGACCGGATCTCGAAGGGCGATATCCCGGCAGCCATCACCGACAGCTACAACGGTGACTTCAACACCATCAAGAACAACCTGAATCAGGCGATTGATGCGGTCAACAAGCTGGTCGCCGATGCCGGCATGCTGTCCACCGCTGCAGTGGAAGGCAAGCTGGCGACGCGTGCCGATGCGACCAAGCACCAGGGCGACTTCCGCAAGATCGTGCAGGGTGTCAACGAGACGCTGGATGCAGTGATCGGGCCGCTGGGGGTTGCCGCCGACGTTGTCGACCGGATTGCCAGAGGCGACATCCCACCGCCGATCACCGACAGCTACAACGGTGATTTCAACAACATCAAGAACAACCTCAATACCTGTATCTCGGCGGTCAACATGCTGGTGGCCGACGCGGGCATGCTGTCCAGTGCTGCGGTCGAAGGCAATCTGGCGACCCGTGCCGATGCGACCAAGCACCAGGGCGACTTCCGCAAGATCGTCCAGGGCGTCAACGAAACACTGGATGCGGTCATTGCGCCGATCAACGAGACCGGGCGTGTGCTGTCGGCACTTGCGCAAGGCGACTTGACGGAAACGATCCGAACCAACTACCGCGGCGACTTCGACAAGATGGTGCAGGACACCAACCGCACCGTGGTCCAGCTGTCGCAGATCGTCAGTTCGATCCAGCAAGCGACGGCCTCGATCAATCTCGCTGCACGGGAGATCGCCTCGGGCAACATCGACCTTTCAAGTCGTACCGAGCAGCAGGCGGCCAGTCTGGAAGAAACCGCGTCGTCGATGGAAGAACTGACGTCGACGGTGCGTCTGAACGCCGAGAACGCCAAGCAGGCCAATCAGCTTGCGCTGGGCGCTTCCGATGTCGCCCGCAAGGGCGGCATGGTGGTCGGCGAGGTCGTCGGCACGATGAGCGACATTCAGGCGTCGTCGAAGAAGATCGTCGACATCATCAGCGTCATCGATGGCATCGCGTTCCAGACCAATATCCTGGCCTTGAATGCCGCAGTCGAAGCGGCGCGCGCCGGCGAGCAGGGCCGCGGCTTCGCGGTGGTTGCGGCGGAGGTCCGCAGCCTTGCACAGCGGTCGGCTGGCGCGGCCAAGGAGATCAAGACGCTGATCGGCGATTCGGTCGAAAAGGTCGGCAACGGCAGCCGTCTGGTCGAGCAGGCCGGCCGGACGATGGAAGAGATCGTCAGCAGCGTCAAACGCGTGACCGACATCATGGGCGAAATATCGGCGGCGTCGCAGGAACAAAGCCTCGGGATCGAGCAGGTCAACAAGACCGTGACCCAGATGGACGAGGTGACGCAGCAGAATGCGTCGCTGGTCGAGGAAGCGTCAGCATCGGCGCGAATGCTCGAAAGTCAGGCGGATGGCCTTGCACAAGCCGTGGCGAAATTCCGGCTGGCCGCTGCTGACCGCGCAGTGGACGTATCGGCGCCGCCGGCGCCGTCGCAGTCGCCAATGCTGGCCCGGCAGTCGTCGAAGCCACGTGGGTTGCCGACCACGAGGAAAGTGGCGATGGCGCCGCGTGCCGCATCCGCAGCGGCTGCCGCCGCAGCTGCGCCAGCGGCGGTGGCTGTCGCGGGTGGTGCCCCTGCTGAACAGTGGGCTGAGTTCTGACCGGTACCGCATCGCATTCGGCTGTGCGCTGTACCCGTGCCCTGGCATTCCCGCCGGTGCCGGGTGCAGCGCAACAGTCTTGAAGGACACCGGCAAAAATTGACCGTGATCGCTGCGGGGCCGTGATCTGACGAGACGTGGCGTCGTCATCGGACAGCCTGCCTTTGCAAGGGCTTACATCGTTGGTCGGCGATCTCGCTACTGGCTTGTCGGCGTTGCCGGAAAACCGGCGCCGATTCATATGCGGATCTCCAGCGCGGCCTGAACGGACGGTGTGTGGCGCCGCCATTTGGTTTGATGACGCCGAGCTTCATCGGCAAGCCATTGATCATTCGAGACTTTGGCGGCTTCTGCAGTGGGCCTGCGGTCGGGTCCTGAACTTGCAGCCACGGTTGGTAAACCCGTCCAACAGGTTGCCAACCGCCATGAACCCGACATCTGCACCCACGCTTCCTGGCACCGCGAGTGCCGTTCCCCCCAGTGGCAGCGAACTGCTGACCTTCACGCTCGGCCATGAGTACTACGGCGTCGACATCCTGAAGGTGCAGGAGATTCGTGGCTACGACACGGTCACCCGCATCCCCGGCTCGCCTGAATTCATCAAGGGCGTGATCAATCTGCGTGGCGCGATCGTTCCGGTGATCGACCTGCGCATCAAGTTCAATCTGTCATCCGTCGCGTACAACGAGTTCACGGTGATGATCATCCTGAACATCGCGCGACGCATCGTCGGCATCGTCGTCGACAGCGTGTCTGACGTGACCCAGCTGAGCTCCGAACAGATTCGACCGACCCCGGAGTTCGGCAGCGCGCTCGACACCTCGTACATCACCGGCCTGGGTGCACTCGAAGACCGGATGCTGATCCTGATCGACATCGAGAAGCTGATGTCATCGACCGACATGGCGCTGATCGATACGCAGTCCCAGTCGCTGCAGTAAGCCTTCTGCGGGGCCCTTCGATGAAGACCTTCCTCAATTCGCCACAGTCACTGCTTGTATTGGCAGCGCTGTTGCTGCCGGTACTGCCCACGTCGGTCGCGACTTCCGCTCTGGCGTACCAGCTCGGTGCCGTTGACATGTCAACGCTGGTGCAGGCCCTGGGACTGGTCGCGCTGCTGACGATCACCACCTGCTTCTGGCTGGGCAATCGTCTTTTATCGACCTCATCGTCCAACGCGTGGCCCGCGCAGCATGTCGTGACAAGCAGGTCTGGCGCTGTGACCGGTGAGGAAGCTGAAACAGCGGCGCGTCATCAACATGAATTCGCTTTCAAGCTTTTCACCAAGTAGCAATGAAGCACTGCACTGCCGTTGATTTCGACACCGGCGATACCGCTTCGCAATTCATTGCAGCCCCGTCACGTCGGTAGCGCATCGCTACCGACATCCAGTACGCATCCCAATTTCACATCATCCATCATTTCGGAATCCGGACAATGAATATCCGCTTTTGGTCGTCTCCAATCGAAAAAAATGCATGCAAGAAAGCACTTGAGGAAGCCCATGCGCATTTGCAAGCAATTGCCAGATTGCGTGGCTTTTTCGAAATGGAAATGGATGGAACCATTCGTGGCGCCAACGAGATCTTCCTGAAGCTGCTCGGCTATTCCGAGGGCGAACTGGTTGGTCGGCATCACGATCTGCTGTCGCCTGTCGACGCCAACAGCACCGGGGTCAGCCAGCAGTTCTGGCAGGCGCTTCGCTCGGGGAAAAGCCAGGCCGGCCAGCACAAGATGCTGACCAAGGATGGCCGCGAGGTGTGGCTGCAGGCGAACTACAATCCGGTGATCATCGGTGATGGCCAGCCGATCCGCATCGTGGTCTACAGCACGGACATCACGAAGCAGGTTCTCGAGAAGAGCCGGATGGTGGAGGCGGTCAAGCAGATGGACGAGGCCCTCGGCGCTGCGTCGGCGGGGAACTTCAGCAAGCGTATTTCCTGCGAGCACCTTGATGAAGATGCCCGTTCGCTGGGGCAGGGAATCAACCAGTTTCTTGAACTGCTCACCGTACGTGAGAAGTCGACCAGCCAATTGCTGTCCGAAACGACGCGGATTCGGCGCGGTCTTGATGTCGTCATTACCAACGTGATGATCGCCGACAACGACCTCAACATCATTTACGCGAACGAGTCGGTTCGGCAGATGCTGGCGGCGGCCGAGGCCGATATCCGCAAGGATCTTCCGGCATTCCGTGCCGACAGCATGCTCGGTACCAACATCGACAGCTTCCACAAGAACCCTGCTCATCAGCGCAGGATGCTTGGCGAGATGTCGGCAACGCACAAGACGCGCCTGAACTTGGGCGGACGCTCGTTCTCGCTGATCCTGAATCCCATCTTCAACGAGTCCGGCGAGCGTCTGGGCACGGTTGTCGAGTGGCGCGACATCACCGAGCAGCTTGCGCAGGATGCTCGGGACGCCGCTCAGGTCGAAGCCAATCAGGCGCTGTCCCGCGCGGTTGCCGAGGTGCGGACGGTGGTGGCCAAGGCCAGTACCGGTGATCTCAAGCAGCGCGTTCGCGAGGACGACAAGGAAGGCGAGATTCATACGCTGGTGTCCGGCGTCAACCAGGTGCTGGCCAGCAACGATGCACTGATCAGCGATATCACCGCCACGCTTGGCGAGATCGGTCAGGGACGGCTGTCGGTACGTGCCGATGCCGAGCGGCACCAGGGCGGTTTCCGCACGATGATCCACGACATCAATACGTCGCTGGATGCCGTGATCAACCCGCTGAATGTTGCTGCCAGCTATGTCGACCGGATTTCGAAGGGCGACATCCCGGCACCGATCACCGACAGCTACAACGGTGACTTCAACGCGATCAAGAACAACCTCAACACCTGTATCTCGGCTGTCAATGCACTGGTGGCCGACGCCGGCATGCTGTCCACCGCAGCAGTGGAAGGCAAGCTGGCGACCCGCGCTGACGCGACCAAGCATCAGGGCGACTTCCGCAAGATCGTGCAGGGTGTGAATGAAACGCTCGATGCCGTGATCAACCCGCTGAACGTCGCAGCGAGCTACGTCGACCGGATCTCGAAGGGCGACATCCCGGCGCCGATCACCGACAGCTACAACGGTGACTTCAACACGATCAAGAACAACCTAAACCAGGCGATTGACGCGGTGAACAAGCTGGTATCGGATGCCGGCATGCTTTCGGTCGCAGCCGTCGAAGGCAAGCTCGCGACCCGAGCCGATGCCACCAAGCATCAGGGCGACTTCCGCAAGATCGTGCAGGGCGTCAACGATACGCTGGATGCCGTGATCAACCCGCTGAACGTGGCGGCGAACTACGTCGATCGGATCTCGAAAGGCGATATCCCGGCACCGATCACCGACAGCTACAACGGCGATTTCAACACGATCAAGAACAACCTGAATCAGGCGATCGATGCCGTGAACAAGCTGGTGGCCGACGCCGGCATGCTGTCGACCGCTGCAGTGGAAGGCAAGCTGGCCACGCGCGCCGATGCGAGCAAGCACCAGGGCGACTTCCGCAAGATCGTGCAGGGTGTGAATGAAACCCTTGATGCCGTGATCAACCCGCTGAACGTTGCAGCGAGCTACGTTGACCAGATCTCGAAGGGTGATATTCCGGCCCCGATCACTGATAGCTACAACGGTGACTTCAACACGATCAAGAACAACCTGAATACCTGTATCTCGGCAGTCAATTCACTGGTTGCCGATGCCGGCATGCTGTCGATGGCTGCTGTCGAAGGCAAGCTGGCGACCCGCGCTGACGCGACCAAGCATCAGGGCGACTTCCGCAAGATCGTTCAGGGTGTCAATGACACGCTGGATGCCGTGATCGGACCGCTCAATGTCGCGGCCGGCTACGTCGACCGGATCTCGAAGGGCGACATCCCGATGCCGATCACCGATAGCTACAACGGTGATTTCAATGCGATCAAGAACAACCTGAACCAGGCAATTTCAGCCGTGAATGCGCTGGTGATGGATGCCGGCATGCTGTCGCTGGCAGCTGTGGAAGGCAAGCTCGCGACCCGTGCCGATGCAACCAAGCATCAGGGCGACTTCCGCAAGATCGTGCAGGGTGTCAACGAGACGCTGGATGCCGTGATCAACCCGTTGAACGTTGCGGCAAACTACGTCGACCGGATCTCGAAGGGCGACATCCCGGCGCCGATCACCGACAGCTACAACGGCGACTTCAACACGATCAAGAACAACCTGAACCAGGCGATCGATGCGGTCAACAAGCTGGTCGCCGACGCCGGCATGCTGTCCACCGCTGCGGTGGAAGGCAAGCTCGCCACGCGTGCCGATGCCAGCAAGCACCAGGGCGATTTCCGCAGGATCGTGCAGGGCGTCAACGAGACGCTGGACGCCGTGATCAATCCGCTGAATGTGGCCGCCAACTATGTGGATCGCATCTCGAAGGGTGATATCCCGGCGCCGATCACCGACAGCTACAACGGCGACTTCAACACGATCAAGAACAACCTGAACCAGGCGATCGACGCGGTGAACAAGCTGGTGGCTGACGCAGGCATGCTGTCCACTGCTGCAGTCGAAGGCAAGCTGGCGACCCGTGCCGATGCAACCAAGCATCAGGGCGATTTCCGCAAGATCGTGCAGGGCGTCAACGACACGCTCGATGCGGTCATCGGGCCGCTCAATGTTGCGGCCGGTTACGTCGATCGGATCTCGAAGGGCGACATCCCGACGCCGATCACTGACAGCTACAACGGCGACTTCAACACGATCAAGAACAACCTGAACCAGGCGATCGATGCGGTGAACAAGCTGGTCGCCGATGCCGGCATGCTGTCCACCGCTGCGGTGGAAGGCAAGCTTGCGACCCGTGCCGACGCCAGCAAGCACCAGGGCGACTTCCGCAGGATCGTGCAGGGTGTGAACGAAACTCTTGATGCGGTGATCAACCCGCTGAACGTCGCGGCGAACTATGTCGACCGGATTTCGAAGGGCGACATCCCGACGCCAATCACCGACAGCTATAACGGTGACTTCAATACGATCAAGAACAATCTCAACCAGGCGATCGACGCGGTGAACAAGCTGGTGGCTGACGCCAGCATGCTGTCCACCGCTGCGGTTGAAGGCAAGCTCGCCACCCGTGCCGATGCGACCAAGCACCAGGGTGATTTCCGCAAGATCGTGCAGGGCGTCAACGAGACGCTGGACGCCGTGATCAACCCGTTGAATGTGGCCGCGAACTATGTGGACCGCATCTCGAAGGGTGATATCCCGACGCCGATCACCGATAGCTACAACGGTGACTTCAACACGATCAAGAACAACCTGAACCAGGCGATTTCGGCGGTGAATTCGCTGGTGTCCGATGCCGGCATGCTTTCGCTGGCAGCCGTCGAAGGCAAGCTCGCGACGCGTGCCGATGCGGCCAAGCACCAGGGCGACTTCCGCAAGATCGTGCAGGGTGTCAATGACACGCTGGATGCCGTGATCGGACCGCTCAATGTGGCGGCCGGCTACGTCGACCGCATCTCGAAGGGCGATATCCCGACGCCAATCACCGACAGCTACAACGGTGACTTCAACACGATCAAGAACAACCTGAATCAAGCCATCGACGCGGTGAACAAGCTGGTGGCTGACGCCGGCATGCTGTCCACGGCAGCGGTTGAAGGCAAGCTCGCCACGCGTGCCGATGCGAGCAAGCACCAGGGTGATTTCCGCAAGATCGTGCAGGGCGTCAACGAGACGCTGGACGCCGTGATCAACCCGCTGAATGTGGCGGCGAACTATGTCGACCGCATCTCGAAGGGCGATATCCCGACGCCGATCACCGACAGCTACAACGGTGACTTCAACACGATCAAGAACAACCTCAACACCTGTATCTCGGCTGTCAATGCGCTGGTCGCAGACGCGGGCATGCTGTCGACCGCTGCGGTGGAAGGCAAGCTTGCGACGCGAGCCGACGCGGCCAAGCACCAGGGTGACTTCCGCAAGATCGTGCAGGGTGTCAACGACACGCTGGATGCGGTCATCGGACCGCTCAATGTGGCGGCCGGCTATGTCGACCGGATCTCGAAGGGCGACATCCCGGCACCGATCACCGACAGCTACAACGGTGACTTCAACACGATCAAGAACAACCTGAACCAGGCGATCGATGCGGTCAACAAGCTGGTGGCCGATGCCGGCATGCTGTCCACGGCAGCAGTTGAAGGCAAGCTGGCGACGCGTGCCGATGCGACCAAGCACCAGGGCGATTTCCGCAAGATCGTGCAGGGTGTGAATGAAACCCTCGACGCCGTGATCAACCCGCTGAACGTTGCAGCGAGCTATGTCGACCGGATCTCGAAGGGCGACATCCCGGCGCCGATCACCGACAGCTACAACGGGGACTTCAACACGATCAAGAACAACCTGAACCAGGCAATTGATGCTGTGAACAAGCTGGTCGCCGATGCCGGCATGCTGTCGACCGCTGCGGTCGAGGGCAAGCTGGCGACCCGCGCCGACGCCACCAAGCATCAGGGCGATTTCCGCAAGATCGTGCAGGGTGTCAACGAGACGCTGGACGCCGTGATCGGGCCGCTCAATGTGGCTGCCAGCTATGTCGACCGGATCTCGAAGGGCGACATCCCGGTGCCGATCACCGACAGCTACAACGGTGACTTCAACACGATCAAGAACAACCTCAACACCTGCATTTCGGCCGTCAATTCATTGGTGGCGGACGCCGGCATGCTGTCCACCGCTGCGGTCGAAGGCAAGCTGGCGACCCGTGCCGATGCCAACAAGCACCAGGGCGACTTCCGCAAGATCGTGCAAGGTGTCAATGAAACGCTGGATTCGGTGATCGGCCCGATCAACGACACCGGTATCGTGCTGTCGGCTCTGGCACAGGGCGATCTCAGCCAGCGTATCGTCACGCAGTACAACGGCGAGCTCGGCGTGCTTCGTGACAACGTCAACACTTCGGTGCAGAGCCTGGGTGTGATCATCAATCAGACGGCTGGCGTGATGGCCGCGCTGGCTGCTGGCGACCTGACGACCAGAATCGAAGGCGAGTTCCCGGGCGTGTTCGGCAAGCTGAAGTCGGACACCAACAGCAGCTGCGAGCAGGTGATGTCGATCATCTCGCAGATCAAGTCAGCTGCCGACACGATCGCAGTGGCATCACGCGAGATTGCCGCCGGCAACAGTGACCTTTCCGGCCGTACCGAGCAGCAGGCGGCGTCGCTTGAGGAAACCGCGTCGTCGATGGAAGAGCTGACCACGACGGTGCGCCAGAACGCCGAGAACGCCAAGCAGGCCAACCAGCTGTCGATCGGCGCCAGTGAAATCGCAGTGAAGGGCGGCGATGTGGTCGGTCAGGTGGTGTCGACGATGGATGCGATCAGTCAGTCGTCGAAGAAGATCGTCGACATCATCAGCGTCATCGATGGCATTGCGTTCCAGACCAACATCCTTGCACTCAACGCAGCGGTCGAAGCGGCACGTGCCGGTGAACAGGGCCGCGGCTTCGCGGTGGTCGCATCCGAAGTCCGCAACCTGGCTCAGCGTTCCGCGGGTGCGGCAAAGGAAATCAAGACCTTGATCAGCGATTCGGTGGAGAAGGTCGGCAACGGTACCAAGCTGGTCGAACACGCCGGCCGCACGATGGAAGAGATCGTGACCAGCGTGAAGCGCGTGACCGACATCATGGGCGAGATCACCGCGGCTTCGCAGCAGCAGAGTCAGGGTATCGAGCAGGTCAACCAGACCGTGACCCAGATGGACGAGGTGACGCAGCAGAACGCCGCTCTGGTCGAACAGGCATCGGCCGCTGCGCGTTCGCTGGAATCACAGGCGGAAGGTCTTACCGATGCCGTGTCTCGCTTCCGGGTGGTCATGGCCGGCGCTGCTGGAATCGACAAGACCGCAGCACAGCACGCTGTTCGTCCGGTTGCCTCTGCGCCGGCATCGGTGCCGCTGGCCGGTACGGCAGGCGTGCGTACCCAGCAGCGCAGCAAGCCGGTGATGCGGCGAAGCAGCAGCACCTCGGAGGTCAAGACGGCGTCGACGGGCCGTGCAGCAGCCGCTGGCGGTGACGAGCAGTGGTCAGAGTTCTGAGCTGGCGGTCATAGGCCAGCGCTGAGCTGAGTGGACTGAGGTACTGGCAGCAGTGATGACAGAGCCCCGCAATGCCCAAAGCATTGCGGGGCTTTTGCTTGGTGGCCCGGTTACCGCAAAGCGCGACGGATTTTTGCCGCTGGCCTGCGGGAACTGGTCTTGCAGTTGCTCAAGCACGCGTTCGCATCCATTGCCTGCACCGGCGGACAGTCCGCCTTCTCCATTCAGGATTCGCTATGAAACGACTCGATGCACTGTTCAACCGAACCGCAAACCGCAACCGCAGCGCCGATCAGGTCGGCCGGCTCGCGGCGATCGACAAGGTGCAGGCGGTCATCGAATACACGCTGGACGGCCATGTGATCACCGCGAACGAGCGGTTCCTGAGCGCATGCGGATACAGCCTCGACGAGATTCGCGGTCAGCATCACCGGCTGTTCACCGATGCTTCTCAGCAGGCAGCGTCAGACGAGGCTGCACTCTGGGCCAAGCTCAGCCGCGGCGAACACGACGCTGGCGAATATCGCCGCGTCGCCAAGGGCGGTCGGGCACTGTGGCTGCTGGCGTCCTACCATCCGATCCGCGACTCCGATGGTGTGCTCTGCAGGGTTGTCGAGTTCGCGACCGACATCACCGAAGCGAAGCTGCGCGATGCCAATCACGAAGGCCAGTTGAAGGCGATCGACAAGGCACAGGCGGTCATCGAGTTCGCGCTCGATGGCACCATCCTCAACGCCAACGACAACTTCTGCACCGCGCTTGGCTACACCCGCGAGGAACTGATCGGCCGCCACCACGCGCTGTTCGTCGATGCCGCGACGCGCGCCAGCGCTGAGTACGCAGCATTCTGGGCCAAGCTTGGCCGCGGCGAATTCGATGCCGGCCAGTACAAGCGCATTGCCAAGGACGGTCGCGAGGTCTGGATCCAGGCGACCTACAACCCGATCATCGGACTGGACGGCCGGCCGATGAAGGTCGTCAAGTACGCCACCGATATTTCCGAAGCCAGACTCAAGGCGGCCGCGTACGAAAGTCAGCTGGCCGCCATCTCCAAGACCCAGGCGGTGATCACCTTCACGCTTGATGGCTACATCGTCGACGCCAACCAGAACTTCCTGAGCACAACCGGCTATTCACGCGACGAAGTGATCGGCAAGCATCATGGAATGTTTGTCGATCCAGCTCACCGGGCGTCCGACGAGTACAAGCAATTCTGGGCCAAGCTTGGCCGTGGCGAGGCCGGTACCGGCCAGTACCGCCGCTTCGGCAAGGATGGTCGTGAAATCTGGCTGAACGCGGCTTACAACCCGATTCTTGATGCAGCGGGTCGGCCGCAGCAGATCATCAAGTACGCGACCGACATCACGGCCGACAAGATCCGGGAATCGGATGCCACTGGACAGATCGCTGCGGTGTATCGCGTGCGCTGCGCGATTCAGCTGGCGCTCGATGGCCGCATCCTGCTGGTCAACGAAAACTTTTGCCGCGTCACCGGGTACCGCGAGGATGAACTGGTCGGCCGGCATCACGACATGCTGCTGGAACAGACGCCGTTGGCGCTGGCGGAAGGACGCGAGCTGATAACGCGGATCGGCCGCGGTGAAAGTCCGGCCGGGCAATTCAAGCGGATCGGCAAGGACGGCAAGGTGGTCTGGTTCCTCGCCAACTACAACTGCATCTTCGACCTGTCCGGCAAGCCGTGGAAAGCGGCAATCTTCGCGACCGACATCACCGATCAGGTCAACGCCCAGATGGCGTTGCAGCGCGCCGTCGAGCAGACACAGGCGGTGGCGAAAGCAGCGAAGGAAGGCGATCTGACTCAGCGCGTGCCGCTGGATGACAAGGATGGCCAGGTTCGCGAACTCTGCTCCAGTGTCAACGCGGTCGTCGAGGACATGGCTGCGGTGGTGACCCGGATCAAGGACTCCACTGAGGCGATCAACACGGCTGCTCGCGAGATTGCCAGCGGCAACAGTGATCTGTCGGCACGCACCGAGCAGCAGGCGGCTTCGCTGGAAGAAACCGCGTCGTCGATGGAGCAGCTGACGTCGACAGTGAAGCAGAACGCCGAAAACGCGCGTCAGGCCAATCAGCTGGCGCTCGGCGCTTCAGACGTGGCACAGCGCGGTGGCAAGGTGGTTGGCGAAGTGGTCGACACGATGAGCGATATCCAGAGCTCGTCGAAGAAGATCGTCGACATCATCAGCGTAATCGATGGCATTGCGTTCCAGACCAACATCCTGGCGCTGAATGCGGCAGTGGAAGCGGCGCGGGCTGGTGAGCAGGGCCGAGGCTTCGCAGTGGTGGCGGCGGAAGTGCGCAGCTTGGCGCAGCGTTCGGCGGGCGCCGCGAAGGAGATCAAGAGCCTGATTGGCGATTCGGTCGAGAAGGTCGGCAATGGCACGCGTCTGGTGGAGCACGCCGGCAAGACCATGGACGAGATCGTGACCAGCGTGAAGCGTGTCACCGACATCATGGCCGAGATCTCGGCGGCGTCGCAGGAGCAGAGCCAGGGCATCGAACAGGTCAATCAGACGATCACCCAGATGGACGAGGTGACGCAGCAGAACGCCGCGCTGGTCGAGGAAGCCTCGGCGGCGGCGCGCTCGCTCGAATCGCAGGCCGAAGGACTGAGCGCCTCGGTCGCCGGCTTCCGCGTCGGTGGCGCGAGCGCGGGTGCGGTTGCCGGCAGCGCGAAGCGCGCCGCAAACGTGACACCGCTGGCCGTCGCTGCGCGCGCACCGACGCGTGGCAAGACAGCGGTCCGCAGCAGTTCATCAGCCACGTCACCGTCGAAAGTCATCAATGACGGCGGTCAGGTGTGGGCCGAATTCTGATCGCGACCGATATGCCCGCGCGTATTGCCGCTGACGCTCTCTGCAAGCGTCAGCGCGGTTCCACCGGAAGTTCCAATTTCTGTCCCAAGAGTGCTGATCATGTTGATATCGATGATGACGGACACCAAGCCCTGGCGTGATCGCGGCGTCCTCGCCGCTGCAGTCTCAGTAGCCGCAGCGGCAGCGGCGTTCCGCTGGCCCGGTATCTGGATGAACTTGCTACTCCTTACCGGCGCAGCGCTGTGGCTCGCGCGCAGCTTGCAGCAGGCCCAGGCTCGACCCGGCCAGCGGGCCGACCTGGTCCAGAAGCAGCGCATCCAGCGCGGGCTTGATGTGGTCGTCACCAACGTGATGATTGCCGACGCCGAGCTGAATATCGTCTACGTCAATCAGTCGGTGCAGGAGATGCTCACGGCGGTGGAGGCCGACATCCGCCGCGACGTTCCGAACTTCGATGCCCGGCGCATCATCGGTACCAACATCGACCGCTTCCACCGCAACCCGTCGCACCAGCGCGGAATGCTGGCGAAGATGTCCGCTACCCACAAGACACAGCTGCATCTCGGCGGCCGCCATTTCTCGTTGATCCTCAATCCGATCAACGACGAATCCGGTGCGCGTCTCGGCTATGTCGTGGAGTGGAAGGACCTGACCGACGAACTTGCTGCCGCCGATCGCGAGCGGCAGATGGCCACCGAAGTGACGCGTGTGCGGCGCGGCCTCGACGTGGTGATCACCAATGTGATGATCGCCGACGCGGATCTGAATATCGTCTACGTCAACCAGTCGATCCAGGAGATGCTCGTTGCCGTCGAGCCCGATATCCGCCGCGACCTGCCGAACTTCGATGCCCGGCGCATCATCGGCACCAACATCGACCGCTTCCATCGCACGCCGTCGCATCAGCGCGGCATGCTGGCGCGGATGTCGGCAACCCACAAGACGCAGCTGCATATCGGCGGTCGCCATTTTTCGCTGATCCTCAACCCGATCAACGACGACTCGGACAATCGGCTTGGCTACGTCGTGGAGTGGAAGGATCTGACCGACGAACTGGCAGCGACCGAGCGCGAGCAGCGCATGGCGGCCGAGATGGCGCGCGTGCAGCGCGGTCTTGATGTGGTGGTCACCAATGTGATGATCGCCGACGCCGACCTGAACATCGTCTACGTCAACCAGTCGATCCAGGCGATGCTCAATACGGCAGAGTCGGATATCCGTCGCGACGTACCGAACTTCGATGCCCGCCGTATCGTCGGCACCAACATCGATCGCTTCCACAAGAAGCCTTCGCACCAGCGCAACATGCTGGCAGCGATGGCGCAGACCCACGTCACCCAGCTGCATCTTGGCGGGCGTCGCTTTTCGCTGATTCTCAACCCGATCAACGATGCCGCTGCCGTTCGGGTCGGCTACGTCGTGGAATGGCGCGATCTCACCGAGGAGCTGGCCACCAAGGAACGCGAACAGCGTGCCAACGAACTGCTCGAAGTGGCGGTGCATCAGGCGAGGGATGCGATTGCTGCCGCCAACGACGGCGATCTGACCATCCGGGTGCCGATGGAAGGCAAGGAGGGCCGCATCGGCGATCTCTGCAACGGCGTCAACACCGTGCTCGACAGCATGAGTCGCCTGGTCACGCAGATTCAGGGTGCAACCCGCGAAATCCAGGTCGCGGCCGGGGAAATCGTCACTGGCAACAGTGATCTGTCGGAACGCACCGAGCAGCAGGCGGCTTCGCTGGAAGAAACCGCGTCGTCGATGGAGCAGCTGACGTCGACGGTGAAGCAGAACGCCGAAAACGCGCGTCAGGCCAATCAGCTGGCGCTCGGCGCTTCAGACGTGGCGCAGCGCGGTGGCAAGGTGGTCGGCGAAGTGGTCGACACGATGAGCGATATCCAGAACTCGTCGAAAAAGATCGTCGACATCATCAGCGTCATCGATGGCATTGCGTTCCAGACCAACATCCTGGCGCTGAATGCGGCAGTGGAAGCGGCCCGTGCCGGTGAGCAGGGCCGTGGCTTCGCAGTGGTGGCGGCGGAAGTGCGCAGCCTGGCGCAGCGTTCGGCGGGCGCCGCGAAGGAGATCAAGAGCCTGATTGGCGATTCGGTCGAGAAGGTCGGCAATGGCACGCGTCTGGTGGAGCACGCCGGCAAGACCATGGACGAGATCGTGACCAGCGTGAAGCGGGTCACCGACATCATGGCCGAGATCTCGGCGGCATCGCAGGAGCAGAGCCAGGGCATCGAACAGGTCAATCAGACGATCACCCAGATGGACGAGGTGACGCAGCAGAACGCCGCGCTGGTCGAGGAAGCGACGGCCGCAGCGCGCTCGCTCGAATCGCAAGCTGAAGGACTGAGCACCTCGGTCGCCGGCTTCCGCGTGGCTGCGGTCGATGGCGGAGGCGGAAACAGCGTCGGCAGCCCGGCACCGGCGGTAGCTGCAGCAGCGGGCGTTCGTCCGGTGTTGCGGACTACACCCGCGCCGCGTGGCAAGGCAGCCGCAGGCGCGATCGCCAAGCCGGCACGGGTTGCCAATGGCCAAAGTGATCAGTGGACCGAGTTTTGAAGCAAGGCTGTTGTTGATCCGCTCGCAGCCGCTGCCGTGACGTTTCCATGACGGTCAGTCGCTGCAGATCCAGGAGCATGGCCATGGCCCGACTTGCGTTGATTCATTTCTGCAGCGTCCGGTTGAACGAAGCCTGCCGGCGCTGCGCCGACGTGCTGGCGGCTGCCGATCTGCTGCCGGTGTTCGCGGTCTGGGGCCTGGGACTGAGCACCGCCGATGTTTTTGCCATGGCCGAAGACCGGGACGTCATCCGTCCCGTGATCCGACCCGATGTCACCGACCAACCGAAGGCCTGATTGCCCATGAGCCAAGCTGCCCTTGCTGCCGAATCGGCGAACGTCAACGACGATCGCGATTTCACTTTCACCGCGCGCGACTTCGAACGTGTGCGTCAGCTGATCCATGCCAAGGCGGGCATCGCGCTGTCGGAGTCGAAGCGCGACATGGTCTACAGCCGGCTCGGTCGGCGCCTGCGGGCGTTGAATCTCGATTCGTTCAAGGCCTATCTGGACCAGCTGGAAGCCAGCGGCAGCAGCGACGAATGGCAGGCGTTCACCAACGCGCTGACCACCAACCTGACCTCGTTCTTCCGCGAGGCGCACCACTTCGAGATTCTCAAGGAGTTCATGCGCGCCAAGGGCCGTCACACCAACGTGAAGATCTGGTGTTCGGCCGCGTCGACCGGCGAGGAGCCGTACTCGCTGGCAATCACCGCCTGCGAGGCCTACGACACGCTCACGCCGCCGGTGAAGATCCTGGCCACCGACATCGACACCAACGTTCTGGAAACGGCGTCCGCCGGGATCTATCCCGATGAGCGCATCGAGAAGCTCAGCGAGGCGATGAAGCGTCGCTACTTCCGCCGTGGCAGCGGCAACTTCGCCGGACGCGTCAAGGTGATCGACGAACTGCGCGAGCTGATCACCTACCGGCCGCTGAATCTGCTCGATGCGCGATACCCGATGAAGGGGCCGTTCGATGCCTTGTTCTGCCGCAACGTGATGATCTACTTCGACAAGCCGACGCAGCGCAGCATCCTGTCGCGGATGGCGCCGCTGCTGGCGTCCGATGGCCTGTTCTTCGCGGGCCACTCGGAAAGTTTCTTTCATGCCACCGACATCGTCACGTCGATTGGCCGCACGGTGTACCGCCGCACGTCAGCGAAGAGCTGACGCCATGTACGAAATGCGGAAGGTCCGTGAAAAGGTCCAGAAGATCGCGGCACCGACGACCTACTTCGATCCGAAGTTCAACGCCCATGCAATGAAGGTGTTGCCGGGCGAATACGTCGTCACCGATCGCGAAGTGATGCTGGTGACCGTGCTCGGCTCCTGCGTGTCGGCTTGCATTCGCGATCCGCTGGCCGGGGTCGGCGGCATGAACCACTTCATGCTGCCCGATCTCGAGAACGGCGGCGCCGCCAACGAAAGCGCGCGCTACGGCTCGTACGCGATGGAAGTGCTGATCAACGAACTGCTGAAGCGCGGCGCTTCCCGCAACCGTCTCGAATGCAAGGTGTTCGGTGGTGGTGCCGTGCTGGCCGGCTTCACGGTGTCCAACGTCGGCCAGCGCAACGGCCAGTTCGTGCAGCGCTATCTGGCCACCGAAGGGCTTTCCGTCGCGGCACAGGACTTGTACGACGTGTGCCCGAGACGCGTGCACTACTTCCCGCTGACTGGCCGTGTGCTGGTCAGGCGCCTGGCTTCGGCCAATGACACTGAGGTTCTGGCCAGCGAAAGCCTGTACCGGCACAAGCTCGCCGAATCGCCAACCGCTGGTTCCGTGGAGCTTTTCTGATGTCCAAGAAGATCATCAAGGTGCTCATCGTCGACGACTCCGCGCTGATGCGGCAGTTGCTGACCGAAATCATGTCCACCGACCGCGAGCTCGAAGTCGTCGGCGCGGCACCGGATCCGTTCGTGGCGCGCGACCTGATCAAGGCGCTGAACCCCGACGTGCTGACGCTCGATGTCGAGATGCCGAAGATGGATGGCCTGACCTTCCTCGAGAACCTGATGCGGCTCAGGCCGATGCCAGTGGTCATGGTGTCGTCGCTGACCGAGAAGGGTGCCGAAGTGACGCTGCAGGCGATGGAACTCGGCGCGGTGGATTTCGTCACCAAGCCCAAGATCGACCTCGCGGCCGGCATGCGCGGCTACACGGCCGACCTGATCGCCAAGGTGAAATCGGCCGCGCGCAGCCATGTCCGGGCACCGGCGTTTCCGCGCCAGCCGTCCAAAGGTCCGCTGGCCAGCGTCGGCAACCGTTACCGCACCACCGAGCGGCTGATCGCGATCGGCGCTTCCACCGGCGGCACCGAAGCGATCAAGGCGGTACTCGAACGCATGCCCGCCGATGCGCCGGCCATCGTCATCACCCAGCACATTCCGGCAATGTTCTCAGGGCCTTTTGCGCAGCGCATGGATCGCTCGTCGGCGATGTCGGTCTGCGAAGCGCGCGATGGCCAGCAGATCGTGCCGGGCCACGTCTACATCGCGCCCGGCGATCGCCATCTCGAAATCACCCGCAGCGGCGCCCGTTACGTCACGAAGCTGACCGATGCCGCGCCGGAAAACCGCCATCGCCCAAGTGTCGACGTCCTGTTCAAGTCGGTGGCCCGCTTCGCCGGGGCCAACGCGGTCGGCTGCATCCTGACCGGCATGGGTGACGACGGCGCCCGTGGGCTGCTGGAGATGCTCAAGGTTGGCGCGCACACGATCGTGCAGGACGAAGCGTCCAGCGTCGTCTGGGGCATGCCGGGTGCCGCGTTCAAGATGGGCGCTGCCGATCGGGCGATCAAGCTCGACAACGTTGCCGCCGAACTGCTGAACCTGTGCGCTGCCGACCGGCGGGCCGCCTAGATGGTTCAGTGCCATCAAGTTATTGCCATGGCGGCCGATCACTTGGCCAACACGGCGCATTCCGTCTAGCCGTCCAAGCTTTCGAACGTCACTCATCGACATCCCCGATCAACCGCGCACCCGGAACCACCGACATGAACGCGATCCATCAGAAACCCTGGCTGCTGCCACTGTCCGGCACGGCTGTCTTCTTCGTGCTGTTTGCACTCGGCGCGACACCGGCGGCGGTCTGGTCCGGTGCGGCGCTGGCGCTGGTCGGCTGGGCGGCATTCGGCTGGCTGTCGAATCGCGGCGATCAGCGCGGGCGCCAGCAGGCCATGGTGCATGACGGCCAGCTGGCGCATCACCGCCAGATGCTCGAAGAACTGCGTGGCGGCCTGCTCAACGAGTCCGCCGGCGTGCAGCATGAAGTGGAGCGCGTGCGCAGCCTGATCCTCGAAGCAGTGCGCAGCCTGACCACGGCCTTCGAGGCGATGAACCGCCAGAGCCAGGCGCAGGAATCGGCGGTGGGCCGCATCCTCAGCCGTGCCGAAGGTTCGGGTGGTGGTGGCGTCGATGTCCAGCACTTTGCACGCACGGCGAGCCAGCTGATGGAAGGCCTGGTCGACATCCTCGCTGGCGTCAGCCGCCAGAGTGCGACGTCGGTCCAGCACATCGACGCGATGGTCACGCATCTGGACGCGATCTTCGAACTGCTGGGCGACGTCAAGACCATTGCCGATCAGACCAACCTGCTGGCGCTGAACGCGGCGATCGAAGCGGCGCGTGCCGGTGAAGCCGGTCGTGGCTTCGCGGTGGTTGCCGAGGAAGTGCGCAATCTGTCCGAACGCTCGACCAGCTTCAACGAACAGATCCGCAAGCTGGTGTTCAGCTCGAAGGATTCGATCGCCAAGGTCCGCGAAGCGGTCGGCGAAATGGCGACCCGCGACATGAGCGCCAGCCACAACGCCCGCAACGAAGTCGGCCGGCTGATGCAGCAGGTCGAGGAGATCAACAGCGCCGTGGCGGTGTCTGCCCGCGAAGCGCATGCCGCTGGCGAGCAGATCAACATGGCGGTTGGGCAGGCGGTGCGTTGCCTGCAGTTCGAGGACATCGCCACCCAGGCGCTGGGCTCGGCGCTGATGCATCTGAATCGCCTGCGCCAGATCGGCGACGAGACGCAAAGCCTGCAGGCGGTGCTGGTCAACGAGGCGCTGCCGCATTCGTCGGTCGCCAGTCAGGTGCCAAGCTACCAGCATGCAGCACCGGCTCCGGTTGCTGCGAAGCCGGCAGCGTCGTTCACCGCCCCAGCACCGTCGCCAGCGGCTGCCAGCGAGGCCGGCAAGACCGACTGGCGCTCGCCGGTCCACAAGCCGGTGGCGCAGCTGTCGATGCAGGCGGGTGCCGTCGAACTGTTCTGACCCATAGCGCGCCATACCTCGGGCGGGACGTCGGCAAGCCGGCGCTCCCGCCCTGATCGTTTCTGGCGTACCGGCGCGATCTCGTTTTGATTGCGCTGCACTGACGCACGGTGACGCACGCATCGACGACAGCAGGCGCCAAGCCGATACTGATGCCTGATGACCAAACGCTTGCCGAACTGGGTCGAATGGGGTGCGTGGCTGCTGGCCTTCACGGCCGGTGGCATCAATGCCGTCGGCCTGCTGAGCTTCGAGCATCAGGCGATTTCCCACGTCACCGGTTCGGTGTCCTGGCTCGGCCTGGAACTGGCGCGCGGCGAGGGCAGTGCCGCGCTGCATCTGGCACTGGTGGTGCTGGTGTTCTTTCTCGGTGCGGCGGTCAGCGGCGCGTTGCTGGAGGACAGCACGCTGCGGCTGGGACGCCGCTACGGCGTCTGCCTGCTGCTCGAAGCGGCATTGCTGACGGCCGCGCTGCGCGGCTTTGGCCACGATGCACCATCGGCCGCGCTGTGGGCCTCGGCGGCCTGCGGCGTGCAGAACGCGATGGTGTCGACCTACAGCGGTGCCGTGATCCGCACCACCCATGTCACCGGCATCGTCACCGATCTCGGCCTCGCGCTTGGCCACTGGCTGCGCCGGCTGCCTGTCGATGGTCGCCGCGTGCGCCTGCATCTGCTGGTGCTCGCCGGCTTCGCCAGCGGCGCCGTCGCCGGTGCAGCCGCCTGGCTGCAATGGGGCTTCGCGGCCTTGTGGGGGCCGGTGCTGATCTGTGTGGCGCTGGCCTTGGTCCACGGCGTGCTCTATCGGCAGCTTCGCGATCAAGCGGCTTGAACGGCGGCGATCGCCGCCAGCGTGACCGCGGTCATCCTGCGCCGGTCGCCAACCGCGTCGTCATGGTCGGCAGTTGCTAGATTCCGGAGGCTCGTCGGCACAGGCGTGTTCATGCCTTGCGATGTACGAGCGCCCGTGAACGCGATGAAGGAGCCCGACCATGCCAAGCCTGACCGCCGCACTGCGAAACGAGTACGAAGATCTGTTCAACCGCTGCGTGATCACGCCGGCCAAGGCCAAGCTGGTCGGCGGGCTGGTGGACCGGCTGGTGAGCAATCGCAGCCGTTACGAGGTGGTGGCGAAGGCCACCGGCGTGCCGTGGCACTTCATCGCCGCGACCCACAACATGGAGTCGAGCCAGAACTTCGCGCGGCACCTGCACAACGGCGACCCGCTGACGGCGCGGACCGTGCAGGTGCCGGCCGGCCGGCCGGCCACCGGCTCGCCACCGTTCACCTGGGAAGCCAGTGCCATCGACGCGCTGGGGCTGAAGAAGCTTGGGGCCGATACCGACTGGAGCCTGGCCGGCACGCTGTACCGTCTGGAGCTGTACAACGGCTGGGGGTATCGCACCTATCACCCGGAAACCCTGTCCCCGTATCTGTGGGGCTGGTCGAACCATTACGTCAGCGGCAAGTACGTCAAGGATGGCGTCTGGTCACCGACTGCGGTCACCGACCAGTGTGGTGCCGCCGTGCTGCTGCGCCGACTTGCCGAACGCGGCCAGATCACTTTCGCAGCGCCGGCGAAGACCGCGGCGGCACAATCGATTCCGCGCTATTCGCTGACCAAGCCGAAGGATGCTGCCGTGGTGGCGCAGGTCGAATCGCTGCAGCGCTGGCTCAGCGGCTTCCCGCAGATCTTCCTGAGGGTTGACGGCGTGCCCGGCACCAATACGTCGAATGCCTACAAGGCCGTGACCGGCGGCTACCTGCCGGGCGATCCGCGCGGCTGATCGCGCTGAAGCGAGGTCAGGACGGCGATGCCGAACGGCGCTCGGCATCGCCGACCGGCTTGCGCGAAGCCATGCCCCATTTCCACAGCGTGTCGGCCGGAATCGGCAACACCAGGAACCAGTGTTCGAGCACAGCCAGCGACAGCAGCGTGGCGAGAAAGCCGAGCGATACCGCTTCGAAACTGCCATCGACAGCATTGATCGCCAGCCGCCACAGCAGTGTGGCGATCGTGGTCGCCGCAATCACCGGGAACGGGAACAGCAGGTTCATCGGCTTGCGCGCGAAATAGGTCTGCAGATAGTGCAGATGGTCGGGCAGGAAGCTTTCCGACAGATTGCGCACGCCGAGAAACACATTGAGCTTGGCGCTGGTGCGCATCGCCCACAGGATCAGATAGGTCCACAGGCCAGTGAGGTTGTCGCCATTCCAGGTGACGGCGGCGACCAGCAGCGCGCCGGCTGCCAGCGCGATCTCGTGATGCAGAACGGCTTCGCAGGCATAGCGCGCTCGCCGCCAGCCACGGGCGCCGGGCGGGCAGGCGGTACGCCGGGGGCCGGTGATGAAGCCCATCAGGAAACTCATCTCCAGCCAGCCCCAGACCATCAGGCTGGCGGTGAAGGCGATCACTGCAGCGCTGGCCGAGGTATCGCTGGCGCTGTCGGCAAGGCCCTGCAGTGCGAACAGTGTCAGCACGCTGGCACCGCCAAGACTGTAGCGATAGCTGCGCTGCGGCAGACCGTCCAGCCACAGGATCGCGCCGGTGGAAAACCACCAGACGAACAATGTGTAGAGGATGGTGAGCGTCAGAGCCGACATGCGGGAGATTCGTTCCTTGCGGTGATCTGCAGCCCCTCGTCCTGACCGGTTGTCCGGGCGGGAGAGGGGCGCGGCGTCACCAGGTCGGCGACAGCCGGACGTCGGCAGGCAGCGTGTGGTCGATCACCGGCAGCGTGTACAGGCGCAGGAACGTCAGTGCTGCCGCAGCGCCGTAGCCGACCCGCTTGATCGCATTGATGACGCCGCCTTCGCTGCGTGCCTTGTCATTGGCATTGGAGATCCGCAGCAGCTTTTCGAGGCAGGCACGGAACGTCGGGTTGTCGATGTCGACCGTGAACGGAAACACCTGCTTCGAGATGTCCGAGGTGATGCGGAACACTTCGTAGTCGTAGGCGCGCGGGTCGATCGCCAGCGCCTCGTGCATTTCCGGACGCGACTGGTCACGCACGAACATCGTCGCGTAGACCGCCAGCACGAAGAAGCGGATCCACAGCTTGTTGCGGCCTTCGAGCAGCTTCGGATTGGCGCGCATCAGCAGCGCAAAGCTTTCGCCGTGGCGGAATTCGTCGTTGCACCACTGGTCGAACCAGCCGAAGATCGGGTGGAACTTCAGTTCCGGATGCTTCTCGATCTGCCGGAAGATCGTGATGTAGCGGGCATAGCCGATCTTCTCGCTCAGGTAGGTGGCGTAGAAGATGAACTTTGGCTTGAAGTACGTGTACTTCTTTGCGCGCGTCAGGAAGCCGAGATCGACGGCGATGCCGAAGTCCTTGAGCCACTGGTTGATGAAGCCGGCATGGCGGGCTTCGTCGCGGGCCATGTAGCCCATCAGTTCCTTGATGTCCGGGTTGTCGACGTTCTTCTTGATCTCGTTGTACAGCACGCAGCCGGAGTACTCCGACGTGATCGAGCTGACCATGAAATCGACAAACTCCTTGTACAGCCCTTCCGGCAGATCGGAGTAATCGGCCATCAGGTTCGCCGGGCGCGTGAAGTGGACCTTGTTGTTGTCCGCCTTGTACTCGTCCATCAGCGATTGCCATTGCGCGCGGATCGGGTTGACGTCGATCGCGTCCATCGCCTTCATGTCGGTCGTGTAGAAGCGCGGCGTCAGCAGCGTGTCTTCCTGCGCGCGACGCGTCGTTTCGTTCGGCAGACGGGCTTCGGTCGGGGCGCTTGCGGTGGCTGTGCTCATGGCGGTCTCGAAAGTCGGGAAATCGGGGGTGACGATAGCTGCTCGGTCAGGATCTTGCGCTTGGCGCAGCTCAGCTCGTGCCGTCGGTGGCGCCTTGCGGCTCTGCGGCCTTCACCGCTCGCGCCGGCGGCAGCAGGCGAGCGAAATCACGGATGTTCTCGGAGCCGAAGGAGCCGAGATCCAGCTCTTCGCCCGTCGCCGGATCAGCTAGCAGCAGGTGACCATCGCTGCGTGCGCTCAGGTGAAACGGTGTAACGCGGCCGATGCTGGCCTTGCGGCGCTCGCGCACCAGCGCGCGCATCATTCCGCGCATGAAATTGTCGCTGCCGGGGGCGATGGTATCGATCCGCTTCCCGGTGTCCGCATCGAAGATGCCGACGTCGCCATTCGGCATGTCCTCGAAGCGCAGCTCGCGTTCGGCCACGATCTCGGCCGGCTTGTCGGTGCCGACCGCATTGCGCTTTTCGATCCGTCCGCTGATCGCCAGCGCGAACGCCAGGCCGATCGCGGTCAGGACCGCATAGAGCGGGAAGCGCATGTTCATGTTGCTGGCGTGGTTGCTGGCTTCGTTCATCGGAGGTATCCGGCGGATGCAGCGGAACTGCAAGCCGGTCGTTCCGCGCGGCGGCGGCGGAACGACCGGAACATCATCAACGAACCGGCCGCTTAGCGTCCGGCTGCAGCAGGGATACCGGACATCGGCGCCTGCCGCGGCGATGCGTTGCTGTCGATCGCCCTCGCGGTGCCGCCGGTGGCATGGGCGATGGCCTGTGCCAGCAGTTGCGCCACTTTCTGCGGCTCCTCGACCGAACGCAGCATCGGCTCGGTATGGCGGAAGTGCCACGGACGAACATGCGGCCACAGATGCGCGTAAGCGATGCTGTTGTCGTTGCTGAAGCGCAGCGGAATGTCGCCGGTGCCTTCACCGTGCATGCACAGGCCGGCGGAGTCGATGACCGCGTGCGGGAAGTTGAAGGTGATCTCGAGCACCACGCCGACGCGCATCAGCACCCGCCGGCTGGTCACCGTGTACCAGGTCGCGCGTGCCGTCAGCCAGGCAACCAGCGCCAGCATGCTGAGGCCGGCAATCGCCAGCGGCAGCAGATAGCTCATCGCCAGCAACGCGTCGGCAACGCTGCCGCCGCCGCCAATCACTGCAACGCCGCGCGAGCCGATCAGCAGCGCGAAGTAGATGGCGATCGCGCGGCCGTGGAAGGCACGCCGGAACAACGAGGTCCAGCGCGGCGCACCCTGCCAGAGGATGCGCTCGCCATCCGGCAACTTGCCCGGCAGCTCGCGCACGCCGGTGAAGTTGTAGTCGTCGTGACCGGCGTCGTTGCCGTGGCCGCTCACAGCAGCGGACCCAGGCGATCCGGCGTCGCGTACAGCGTGCCGGCGCCGTAGTAGCCGGCGATCATGTCTTCTTCGCGCAGCGTGATCTGCTCCGGCGACTTGGTGCGCGGCACGGCGGCGAACTGGCTGCCGAGAATCGCGCCGACCTTGACCGTTCCATCGCTCGCCACCGTCGCGAAATTCCATGGCAGCAGCACGTTGCCGCCACCGGCAACCTCGATCTCGAAATAGCGGAACAGGCGTTCCGAGCGATCGACCCAGATGTCGACGCACTTGCCGCCGCGCTTGCCATCGGCACCGAGCACCGACTTGCCGCGCGGGTCCGGATCGCCCTTGGCGACGCCGTAGTCGGCATCGGTACGCAGCGGCACGATCTTCACGGTGCCGGTCAGTTCCAGATCCGGATGATCGTCGCGCTCCGCCCAGGCGCCAGGACCGATGCCGGCCAGCAGCGGATTGCCGGTCGGCACCAGCGGTGAATCCGGGTTGCGGTCGAGGCGATGCGCCTTGAGCTGTTCCGGCGGACCGGCCTTCCAGGCTTCCGGAACGGTCTTCGTGCCGCCGTGCGGCAGCAGATAGGTCTTCGGATCCGGACGGCCGCCGAGGCCTTCCTGAAGCTTGTTGGGCGAACGATCGGCCGTTTCCAGCGGATAGCCTTCGCGCTGACCTTCGCGATGCAGATAGATCACCAGGGCAGCGAAAAAGCCCCAGAAGACGTACAGAGCAACCTGGGCGATATCGATACTCGCCGTGATGGCACCTTGATTCATTGTGTTACCTCCTCCCGTAAATTCATCGACTGCAGGTTGGGCCAGACGGCGTCTTCGCCGGTGTCTTCGTGATGTTCAATGCTGTTGCGGACCAGCGGCCCGATCGCGACCAGCGTCGCGAACAGCAGGCCGAGTTCCAGGTGATAGACGACCGTGTAGCCGGTCGCGGGTCCTGCCAGGCCGTCGCCGAGCGCACCGCTGGTGGCGAGATGGGCAATGCCGTCGCGCAGCAGGCCGCTGATGGCGATCGCTGCACCGGCCGCCGTGGCCTGCACCGCACCCCAGACGCCCAGTGCCAGGCCGATCTGGCCTTTCGGTGCAAGGCTCATCGCGGCGGTCAGCGTGCAATGGCCGAACAGGCCGCTGCCGACGCCGATGCCGGCGACACCGAGCGTGAACAGGAACGTCGAGGCCATCGGCGCCGACAGGATCACCGCCGAGAACGCGGCGATGCCGACGACGGCGCCATAGGCCGCCATCCGGTACGGATCGACGCCACGCACCAGCGCGCGCGCTGCGATCACGAAGCCGGCCAGACCGCCGAGCGCCAGCGCTGCGGTCAGCGCCGTGGTCGATGCCACAGCCAGTTTCAGCACTTCGCCACCGAACGGTTCAAGCAGGATGTCCTGCATCGAGAAGGCCACCGTGCCGAGGCCGAGCGCGATCAGCCGGCGCTTGGCATGGCTGCGATGGCTGAAGCTTTCCCAGGATTCGCGGAACGATGGCGTTGGCAGTTGATGCGCGGTTGCGGCAGGGTTGCGCGCTTCCTGCTTCCACAGCGCCACCACATTCAGCAGCATGGTTACTGCGCCCGCGCCCTGGATTACCTGGATCAGCCGCAGCTGGCTGAAATCACGCAGCAGCAGGCCGAAGACCAGCGCGCTGAGCGCCATGCCGACCAGCAGCATCGAGCACATCAGCGCCACGACGCGCGGCTGGGAGTCCGTTGGCGCCAGATCGGTCGCCAGCGCCAGTCCCACGGTCTGCGTGGTGTGCAGGCCAGCGCCGACGAGCAGGAAGGCGAGTGCTGCACCGATCTGACCGACGATCGGCGGCTGCAGCGAATCGCCGGACAGCAGGATCAGCGCGAACGGCATGATCGCCAGCCCGCCGAACTGCAGCATCGAGCCGAACCAGATGTACGGCACGCGCTTCCAGCCGAGGAAGGACTTGTGATGGTCCGACTTGAAGCCGATCAGCGCGCGAAACGGTGCAAATACCAGCGGCAGCGCGACCATGAAGCCGACCAGCCAGGCCGGTACATGCAGCTCGACGATCATCACCCGGTTCAGCGTGCCGATCAGCAGCGCCAGCGCCATGCCGACCGAGACCTGAAACAGCGACAGCCGGAGCAGCCGCGACAGCGGCAGCTCGACGGTCGCGGCATCGGCGAACGGCAGGAAGCGAGTCGACACCCGGCTCCAGCTCGAAGCAAAGGTCGGACGCTCTGGCGGTGGCGATTTCATGCGCGTTTCAGCTCGAACGCCTGGCTCTTGTAGAAGCCGCTGGTCACGAGCCGGGTCTGTGCGTACGTCCAGCCGCGCGCTTCCGGGCGATCCTTCAGCAGCCGGCACAGGGTCATCGCTGTCACCGGCACGATCGCCGGTGCCCGATCGCCACGCGGGAACAGCAGGCCGACGTTGTGCATCACCGTCAGCAGCGGGGTCTTCGGGGCAAAGGTGATGACCATGCTGCCGCGCGTGCGCGGCAGCAGCGCGGCGACGGTATCGGCGATGTCGGCCGGCTGGTAATGGATCAGCGAATCCATCGCCACCACATGATCGAACTCGCCGAGGGCCGGGTTCAGCATGTCGCCGACGTGGAATTCGATCGAGCCTTTCAGATCGGTCGGTGCCCGTTCGCGCGCGACGTTGACCAGGTTGCCGGCAATGTCGATGGCGATCACTTCCGCACCACGGCGCGCCGCTTCCACCGCCAGCGCGCCGGTACCGCAACCGGCATCGAGGATGCGCTTGCCGGTCAGGTCTTCCGGCAGCCAGCCGAGCAGCGTGCTGCGCATCTCGTCGCGGCCGGCGCGCACCGTTTCACGGATACGGCTGACCTTGGCGGTCGAGGTCAGCCGGGCCCAGGTTTCGGCCGCAGTGCGGTCGAAATAGGTTTCGAGACTGCTGCGGCGTTCAGCGTAGGAAGAATTATTCATCGCGAGCCTCCCGAAAGCCCTCTCCCACCGGGAGAGGGTTGGGTGAGGGACTCCGCCGGGTAGCGAACTCCGCCGGTCGAGCGGAGTCCCTCACCCCCAACCCCTCTCCCGGAGGTAGAGGGGAGACCAGCCGCTTGGGCACAGGTCTTCATCACTCGAACCCGAGCAGGTCGAAGATCTCGCGATCCTTCAGCGGCGAGGTCAGCTGCGGCTTGGTGCCCATCCACAGGTTGGCGGCCAGCTTCAGGTACTCGTCCTGGACGGCGCGGATCTCCGGCACGTCTTCCATCTCGAACATCGTCGCCTTCTTCAGCCGCGAGCGACGGATCGCATCGAGGTCCGGGAAGCGGGCGAGCGTGGTCAGGCCGATCGCCGCGTTGTACTTGTCGATCTGATCGGTCTCGCGCGAGCGGTTGGCGATCACGCCACCGAGCCGCACGTTGTAGTTCTTCGATTTCGAACTGATCGCGGCGACGATGCGATTCATCGCGAAGATCGAATCGAAGTCATTGGCAGCCACGATCAGCGCGCGGTCGGCATGCTGCAGCGGGGCGGCGAAGCCACCGCAGACCACGTCACCGAGCACGTCGAAGATCACCACGTCGGTGTCTTCCAGCAGGTGATGTTCCTTCAGCAGCTTCACCGTCTGGCCGACGACGTAGCCGCCGCAGCCGGTACCGGCAGGCGGGCCGCCGGCCTCGACGCACATCACGCCGTTGTAGCCCTCGTAGACGAAGTCTTCCGGGCGCAGTTCCTCGCCGTGGAAGTCGACCGATTCCAGGATGTCGATGACCGTCGGCACCAGCCGCTTGGTCAGCGTGAACGTCGAGTCGTGCTTGGGATCGCAGCCGATCTGCAGCACCCGCTTGCCGAGCTTGGAAAACGCGGCCGACAGGTTCGAGGAGGTCGTGCTCTTGCCGATGCCGCCCTTGCCGTAGACGGCAAATACCTTGGCATTGCCGATCTTCTGCGATTCGTCCAGATGGACCTGCACGCTGCCCTGGCCATCCGGCGGGGGCATGATGCGGCGTGTGGTGGTGACGGGGATATTGCCAATGGTGCTCATGCAGCCTCCGCAAGGTGAACGCCTTCGAGCCGATCCTCGAGTTCGAGGCCAGCATTCCGCAGCGCTTCGAGTGTCTGTTCATCCGGGCGCCAGTAGCTGCGCTCGGTTGCTTCCAGCAGGCGGCTCGCGACTTTCGCGGAGGCCGTCGGGTTGAGCTTGGCGAGGCGATCACGCATCTCGGGATCGAGCACGAAGGTCTCGGCGAGCTGCTGATAGACCCACGGCTGCACCTGTCCGGTGGTTGCCGACCATGCAAACGTGTTGGTCACGTGCACTTCGATCTGGCGCACGCCTTCGTAGCCGTGCTTGAGCATCCCTTCGTACCACTTGGGATTGAGCATCCGGGTCCGGGTTTCCAGCGACACCTGTTCGGACAGCGTGCGCACCGTGCCGGCGCCGGTGGTCTGATCACCGATGTAGACCGGTGCCGCCACGCCGCCCTTGGCGCGCTGCACGGCGCGGCTGATGCCGCCCAGCGTGTCGAAATAGGTGTCGACCGTGGTCACGCCAAGCTCCACCGAATCGAGGTTCTGGTAGGCCAGATCGACGTTCTTCAGGATGCTCTGCATCAGCGCCGGCTGGGCCTTCGGGGGGCCACTGCGGCCGAACGCGAAGCTCTTGCGCCGGCTGTAGGTTTCGGCGAGTTCGTCTTCCTGGTCCCAGCGGCTCGATTCGATCAGGTTGTTGACGTTCGAGCCGTAGGCGCCATCGGCATTGCCGTAGACGCGCAAGCTGGCGGTTTCCAGATCGCAGCCATGCTCGGCCATATAGGCCAGCGCATGCTTGCGAACGTAGTTCAGATCCGGCGATTCGTCGGCGCTGGCAGCCAGGAATGCGGCTTCGGCCAGCAGCTTGATCTGCAGCGGCAGCAGGTCGCGGAAGATGCCGGACAAGGAGATCATCACGTCGATGCGCGGCCGGCCGAGTTCGGCTTGCGGAATCAGCGTGGCGCCGGCCAGACGGCCATAGGCATCGAAGCGCGGCTTGACACCCATCAGTGCCAGCGCCTGGGCAATCGGTGCGCCTTCGGACTTCAGGTTGTCGGTGCCCCACAGCACCAGCGCGACCGTTTCCGGCAGCGGGTTGCCATCATCGAGATGACGCAGCAGCAGCCGCTGCGCCTGCTCGGCGCCATCCTTGACGGCGTAGGCGCTCGGAATCCGGAACGGATCGAAGCCGTGCAGGTTGCGGCCGGTCGGCAGGATTTCCGGCGTGCGCATCAGATCGCCGCCGGGGGCGGGGCGGATGTAGCGGCCGTCGAGCGCCTTCAGGATGCCTTCGACTTCATGCTCTTCGCCCAGCTGCCGGTTGATGCCGGCGAGCTTGACCAGCGCTTCGCGGTGCTCGGCGGTGTCGGCCAGTCCGGATTGGCGCAGTGCCGCATCGATCGGCTGGCCCGCGACCAGGGCCGCGATGCCGGCCCGCTCGGGCCGCAGGCCGTGCGAGGCCTCGGCGACCGACAGCAGCATGTCGGTGCGTTCCTCGTTCGACGGAATCGCGCCGACCACATGCAGGCCATGCGGAATCAGCGTGTATTCCAGTTCCAGCATCTGAGCGCCCAGCTTGGCGATCAGCGCTTCGGCGTCGTCGAGCGCCCAGATCGGCTCGGCGACCGCGAGGTCGATCAGCGCAGCCTGTGACTGGATCATCGCCGCCAGCGTCGGGCGTTCGTGGGCTTCTTCCGGAGACAGTCCGCGCCAGCGATCGATCGAGCCTTTCAGGTCAACGAGGCCGCGATACAGGCCAGCCTGCGCGACCGGCGGCGTCAGATAGGAAATCAGCGTCGCCTGCGAGCGGCGCTTGGCAATCGCGCCTTCGCTCGGGTTGTTGGCGGCGTACAGATAGATGTTCGGCAGGTTGCCGATCAGCCGATCCGGCCAGCAGTCGCCGGACAGGCCGCTCTGCTTGCCGGGCATGAATTCCAGCGCGCCGTGGGTGCCGAAATGCAGTACGGCATGCGCGCCGAAATCTTCGCGAATCCAGCGATAGAACGCGCTGAACGCGTGCGTCGGTGCGAAGCCCTTCTCGAACAGCAGGCGCATCGGATCGCCTTCGTAGCCGAAGCTCGGCTGCACGGCGATGGCGATGTTGCCGAAGCGTTCACCGAGCACCTGGATGCTGGCGCCGTCACTGTTCTGGCGGCCCGGTGCCGGACCCCACTGGGCTTCGATTTCCTTCAGCCAGGGCTCGCGGCGCACGTGGTCGTCGGCCGGGATGCGGGCCATCACGTTGGCATCGGCGCCGAAGCGCGCGGCGTTGCCATGGATGATCCGTTCGCGCAGGTCATCGACGGTGACCGGGATATCGACCTGATAGCCCTGCGCCTTCATGGCGGTCAGCGTGCGATGCAGCGACTCGAACACCGACAGGTAGGCGGCGGTGCCGATGTTCCCGGCGTTCGGCGGGAAGTTGAACAGCACGATCGCGACCTTCTTGTCGGCGCGCTCGGCGCGCTTCATCGCCACCAGCTTGTCGACGCGAGCCGCCAGCGATTCGGCCCGTTCGACGCAGGTCTGCATGTCGCGGGCGGTCGTCGACGGCGGGAACACGCAGCCGCGATGGCAGCCGGTGCACTTGGCGCCAGCGGAATCGGAACGGCCACCGAAGGTGGTCATGCCGGTGGCGCCATCGAGTTCCGGAATCGCGATCATGATCGTCGACTCAACCGGCATCAGGCCGCGTTCGCCAGCGCCCCACTGTTCCAGCGTCTGGAATTCGAGCGCGTGAGCGGCCACGTATGGCACGTCGAGCTTCGCCAGGATGTCCTCGGCTGCCTTGGCATCGTTGTACGCCGGTCCGCCGACCAGACTGAAGCCGGTCAGCGAGACGACGGCATCGACGGTCGTGCGGCCGTCCTTGATGAAGAACGCCTCGATTGCCGGCCGCGAATCCAGCCCCGATGCGAATGCGGGAACAACGCTCAGGCCGCGCGCTTCCAGCGCATTGATCACGCCGTCGTAGTGCGCCGCGTTGCCGGCCAGCGGGTACGACCGCAGCATCAGTACGCCGACGGTGCCTTTCTTGCCCGCTCTCGGAAGGCCATCGGCGCTTTCGCTGATCCGGCCCTTCATCCGCGGGTGATAGGTGCCGACTTCCGGATACTCGGCCGGCAGCTCGGACTTCAAGGTGCCGCGCAGCGCGCTGCGCGGACCCGCGGCATAGCGGTCGACGAGGAAGCGGACCATGTTGACGATGTTGTCTTCCGAGCCCGCCAGCCAGTACTGCAGGGTCAGGAAGTAGGCCCGCACGTCTTGCGCGGTGCCTGGAATGAAGCGCAGCAGCTTCGGCAGCCGGCGCAGCATCTTCATCTGCTCGGCGCCGGCGGTGGTCTTGGCGGCACCGCCTTCCTTCGGTTTCGGCTTCAGGCGCTTCAGCAGCGCCATCGCGCCGCTGGCTTCCTGCTTGCCGTCCATGTTGAAGCGGCCGATGCGGGTCAGCTTGGCGATTTCGGTCGCCGACATGCAGCCGATCATCGCGTCGCAATGGTCGCGGCGTGCCTGCAGTGCTGGCAGCACGGCATTGAAGTGCTCTTCGACGAACAGCATCGTGTTGATGATCAGATCGCCGCGGGCGATGTCGTCGTGGCAACGCTTCAGCGCCGCTTCGTCGGCACCAAATTCGGCGGCCGTATGCATCGTCAGCAGCAGACCCGGAACTTCACGGGCCAGCCGTGCTGCGGCACGTTCTGTGGCGCTCGCCAGATGGTTGTCCATCGTCACGATGACGACGCGCATCGGAGCCCGCGTTGGCGTCGTCATCGCGCGCGCCTCAGCGGCTGTAGTGAGCTTTTGCATCGTAGAGCGCCTCGACGGTGATCACGTGGACGCCGTGTTCGCGGGCGTAGGTTTCGGTGTTGCGCCGTGCCTTGCCGCGCACGAAGAACGGAATCTTGCCGAGCTCCTTCTCGCCTTCCGGCGACCAGACCGGCACGCCGTTCCATGGCGCTTCAACGACCACATCGGCCGGTGCTTCCAGCACGGCGACTGCGGATTCCGCAGTGACTGCGACAGCAGCAACCGGTTCTGCGGATGCGTCTTGACGCCGGTCCATTGCCGGCCCGCCGAGATGCGATGGCGAGGCTTCGGCGTGGAATTCGAAGTCGTCGCGGAACATGCCAAGCAGATGCTCTTCGAGGCCCATCATCAGCGGATGGACCCAGGTGTCGAAGATCACGTTGGCGCCTTCGAAACCCATCTGCGGGCTGTAGCGTGCCGGGTAGTCCTGCACGTGGACCGGTGCCGAGATCACCGCGCAGGGCAGGCCCAGACGCTTGGCGATGTGGCGTTCCATCTGCGTGCCGAGCACCAGTTCCGGCTGCAGTTCGGCGATCTTCGCTTCGACTTCGAGATAGTCGTCGCTGATCAGCGCCTCGACGCCGTAGCCCTTGGCGGCGTCGCGGATATCGCGGGCCATCTCGCGGCTGTAGGTGCCCAAGCCCACGATCTGGAAGCCGAGTTCCTGGCTGGCAATGCGGGCAGCGGCGAGGGCATGGGTGCCGTCGCCGAACACGAACACGCGCTTGGCGGTCAGATAGGTCGAATCGACCGACTTCGCGTACCACGGGGCGCGCGAGGTTGATTCGTTGAGTGCCGCGGTCGGATCGACGCCGGCAAGGGCGGCGACTTCGCGGATGAATTCGCAGGTGGCACCGACGCCGATCGGAACGGTCTTGACCATCGGCTGACCGAACGTGCGCAGCAGCCAGCTCGCGGTCGGGTTGGCGATTTCCGGATAGAGCACGATATTGAAGTCGGCATCCGGAATGCGCCGCAGGTCATCGACCGAGGCGTTCAGCGGTGCTACGACATTGACGATCACGCCGAGCTTTTCCAGCAGGCCGCTGATCTCGCGCACGTCGTCGCGATGCCGGAAGCCGAGTGCAGTCGGGCCGAGCAGGTTGCAGCGGGCTGGGCGGTTCGGAAGGCGATCTTCGCGGCGGCTGCCGGGCTTCGGCGCCAGCGGGCCGCAGATCGCACGGACCAGCTGGTAGAAGGTTTCGGCCGCGCCCCAGTTTTCCTTCTTCTGGTACGACGGCAGTTCGAGCGTCACGACCGGGATCGGCAGTTCGAGTGCGGCGGCAAGGCCGCCCGGATCGTCCTGAATCAGTTCAGCCGTGCACGAGGCACCGACCAGCATCGCCTTCGGCTGGAAGCGTTCGAACGATTCGCGCACCGCGTCCTGGAACAGCTGTGCGGTGTCGCCGCCCAGGTCACGCGCCTGAAAGGTGGTGTAGGTGACCGGCGGGCGCTTGTTGCGCCGTTCGATCATCGTGAACAGCAGATCGGCGTAGGTGTCGCCCTGAGGCGCGTGCAGCACGTAGTGAACATCGGTCATCGCCGTGGCGATGCGCATCGCGCCGACGTGCGGCGGGCCTTCGTAAGTCCAGACGGTCAGTTGCATGTCAGGCGGCCAGCAGGTTGCGACGGTGCAGCGGGCGGGCGAACAGCCCGGCGAGATCGGCGGCCTGGTCAAAGCCCTGGATCGGCGTGAACACCAGTTCGATCGCCCACTTGGTGGTCATGCCTTCGGCTTCCAGCGGATTGGCGAGGCCGAGGCCGCAGACGACGAGGTCCGGCGCGGCAGCGCGGCAGCGGTCCAGCTGGTTCTCGACGTGCTGGCCTTCGGACAGTTGCGTGCCTTCCGGCAGCCATGCCAGTTCGCTGGCCAGATGCTGGCGGTGCAGGAACGGCGTGCCGACTTCCAGCAGTTCCATGCCCAGCTCGCGGTGCAGGAAACGCGCAAGCGGGATTTCCAGCTGTGAGTCGGGGAAGAAGAAGATCCGTTTGCCGTCGAGCTGCGGCTTGAGCCGGGCCAGCGCCTGGGTGGCGCGGGTTCGGGCCGGCTGGATTGCGGCTTCGAATTGATCAGCCGGCACGTTCCATTCGCGGGCGGCCGCTTCGAACCAGGCGGTGGTGCCTTCGACGCCCAGCGGGAACGGCGCTTCCAGACGTGTGGCACCCCGCGATTCCAGCGCCCGCGCGGTATCGGCGAGGAACGGCTGGGCCAGCAGGTACTTCGTGTTGGGACCGACTTTCGGCAGCAGATGGGCGCGGCGCGGCGGCAGGAACTGCACGTCGGTGATGCCGATCGCCGTGAACAGGCGGCGGAACTGGTCTTCGACGACATCGGCCATGGTGCCGACGACCATCAGGCTCTTGTCGCTGCTTGCCGGAAGCGTCGGCACCAGTGCCGCGAGGCAGGCATCTTCGCCTTGCGTGAACGTGGTTTCGATGCCCGAGCCGGAGTAGTTCAGTACCCGCACGTTCGGCGAATGGACGCCGGCCAGACGTTGCGCGGCACGCGACAGATCGAGCTTGATCACTTCCGACGGGCAGGAGCCGACCAGGAACAGCAGCTTGATGTCCGGGCGGCGAGCCAGCAGCTGGGCAACGACGCGATCGAGTTCGTCATTGGCGTCGGACATGCCGGCCAGATCGCGCTCGTCGATGATCGCGGTGCCGAAACGCGGCTCGGCGAAGATCATCACGCCGGCGGCCGACTGGATCAGATGCGCGCAGGTGCGCGAGCCGACCACCAGAAAGAACGCATCCTGGATCTTGCGATGCAGCCAGATGATGCCGGTCAGGCCGCAGAACACTTCGCGCTGGCCGCGCTCCTTCAGCACCGGCGCATCGCTGCAGCCTCCGGCGTTCTTCGGCTTGACGACGACTGGGACGGCGGCGAGGGCGCTGCTCATCGAGCGGGAACTCCGGATTCAAGATGGAAAGAGGAATCCGGAGCCGAAGCGCGGGCAGCAGCGTCAAGGCGCGCCATGCGCAGCTTCCAGATGAATTGCGCGGCGTTGACGACATAGGTGGCGTAGGCCACCAGCGCCACCAGCATCTGCTGGTGAATGGTCAGCCCGCCGGTCAGCAGGCCCCAGAGATAAAGCGTGTGCAGGCCGATCACGATCATGCTGACCGCGTCTTCCCAGAAGAACGCCGGCGCAAACAGGTACTGGCCGAAGACGACCTTTTCCCAGATCGCCCCGGTGACCATGATCGTGTAGAGGGTCAGCGTCTTGATGACGATCGATACCGTGGCCGCCTGTTCGCCGTTTCCGGTCACCAGGAAGCGGATGACCAGCACGGCGCTGATCAGGAAGACCAGGAACTGGAACGGTGCCAGTAGCCCCTGCACCAGCGTCCATCGGGTGGCATCGCGACGCGCCCGCTCGGCAGCCGTGTAGAGCGGCTTGCGTGTGCTGGAACCGCTCCCTCCGTATCGCATGCCTTTCTCTCCGTTGTCGGTGAGGCCTTGCGACGGAATCTAGTCCGGGGCGTTTCGACTGTCAACTTTAATTGACGTAATTCCAGCGTGACATTGCGAGGCGCCTGTGCAAAGCTGCCTTCGTCGTTCTGATGCCGTCAGGGGCGCGTGAGGATGTCGTTCCGCCCGCTCCGTTGGCAGTCAGAGCCAGTTTCCCCTCCGCATCGATGCTCGATTTTTGCGGCTTGAACGAAGGAAGCCCCGGCCAGGAACGGTGCCCCGGGTTCGCGGTGATGCTGCGGGATTTTCGAAAAGCGATTTGATTCGGAGGAGAAATCAAATGCTTGGCTTGATTCAGGGTAGTGAGCCGGCAACGTCGGTGCGCGATCAACGTTACGACGCGACATCAGCGGGCGGCATCCATGGTTCAGTGGCGGAGCGTCGAGCCTTTGTCGGCGAGCGGCATGTCGAGCCGCTGATCCGGACCATCGAGTCGGAGATCATTCCGAGGCTGCTGCTGGCCCACAAGAGCGAGGCCGGGGTGCGAGACGAGGCGATGATCGAATTGCCGACGGTCGAACACATCACCGAGTTCGCTGGTCTGGTGCTGAACCGCGATGCGGCGGCGGCCTCGCGCTACATCGAAGTGATGCTCGAGCAGGATTTCCCGCTCGACACCTTGTACCTGCACCTGCTGGCACCCGTTGCGCGTTACCTCGGTGAGCTGTGGAGCGAGGATCTCTGTGGTTTCGTCGACGTGACGATGGCACTGGGACGGCTCCAGCATGTGATTCGCGAGTTCAGCCCGGCATTCCGCGCGACACGCGCTGATCCGACATCGGATGCGCGCCGGATTCTGCTGGTTCCGGCCCCTGGCGAGCAGCATTCGATGGGGCTGATGATGGTCAAGGAATTCTTCCTGCGCTCCGGCTGGGACGTGGTCGGCGGACCGGGAACGCCGAGCGACGACATCGGCGCGCAACTTGCAGGTCAGTGGTTCGACCTGGTCGGCGTGTCGGTAGGTTCCGATTGCCGTCTGGTGGGCCTGCCGACCTGGTTGGCGCTGCTGCGCGCGGCTTCGCAAAACCCTGCAGTCAAGATCATGTTGGGTGGGCCACAATTCACCGCCAACCCGGAGCTCGCCGTGCTGATGGGCGCCGACGCCACGGCGACCGATGCGCGCACGGCAGTGCTTCAGGCTGAGATACTCGCTACCGGTCTGGCGCATCCGAGTCGATAGCGCCGATGTCCCTTCCCGTAACCATCACGAGGCATCTTTGGACGATATCCGCAAGGCAGGTACGCAGCACGGCAGCCCGCCGGGGCAAACCGTGACCAACGCCAAGCCTGGCGGCAGCGTACTCGGCAGCCTTGACGCTGATTCGGCGTCCAGCTTGATTGCCGCTGCAGCCGATGTCGCGCTGGTGATCGATGCCGATGGTGTGATCCGTGATGTGTCGCTGGGCAGCGAAGACATGCAGCTCGAAGGCTGCCGGAAGTGGATCGGTCAGACCTGGGCGGACACGGTGACTGTCGAAAGCCGGGTCAAGGTCGAAAGCCTGCTTCGCGATGCGACATCGAAGGTCGAGCGTCGCTGGCGGCAGGTCAATCATCACTCGGCGCGCGGCGCCGATGTACCGGTGCTGTATTCGGCCGTGCGTGTCGGCGAGCACGGGCAGGTGGTGGCTTTCGGTCGCGACCTGCGCCCCAATGCGCAGTTGCAGCAGCGTCTGGTCGATGCCCAGCAATCGATGGAGCGCGACTACTGGCGCCTGCGCCACGTCGAGACGCGCTATCGACTGCTGTTCCAGTCATCGCTGGAAGCGGTGCTGATTGTCGACGCGGCAACGCAGAAGATCATCGAAGCGAACCCGGCGGCTGGCGATCTGCTGGGCGAGAACGCGCGCAAGGTCGTCGGTCGGCCGTTTCCGGACGGCTTCGATGCCGACAGCACCGCAGCGATCGGCTTGCTGCTGGCGCGCGCCCGCGCGGTCGGTCGTGGCGAGGACATCCGCGTCCGCCTGCTGACCGATGCGCGCGAATTCCTGATCGCGACCTCGATGTTCACGCAGGAGAACGGCTCGTTCTTCCTGGTGCGCCTGTCGCCGACTCGTGGCGACGCCCCAGATTCCGCCGTGCCGCGCTCGATCGTCAAGCTGATGGAAAGCATGCCGGACGGCTTCGTCGTCACCGATCCCGAAGGTCAGGTGATCAGTGCCAACCGGGCGTTCATCGACATGACCCAGGCGGTCAGCGAGGCGCAGCTGCGCGGCGAATCGCTGGAACGCTGGCTGGGGCGCTCCGGCGTCGACTTCAGCGTGCTGATCGGCAGCATTCGCCAGCATGGCTCGGTCCGTCTGTTCTCGACCATGCTGCGCGGCGAGCACGGCGCCAGCAGCGAAGTCGAAGTCTCGGCAGTCTCGGTTCCGCATGGCGATCTGCCGTGCCTCGGCTTCACGATTCGCGATGTCGGCCGGCGCACGGCGACATCGGTGGCGGCACGGGTGGGGCAGGAACTGCCGCGCTCGGCGAACCAGCTCACCGAACTGGTTGGTCGCGTGTCGCTGAAGGAACTGGTCCGTGAATCGACCGACCTGATCGAGAAGCTGTGCATCGAGGCGGCGCTGGAGCTGACCCGCGACAACCGTGCCTCGGCGGCCGAAATGCTTGGACTCAGTCGCCAGAGCCTGTACGTCAAGCTGCGCCGCTACGGGCTTGGCGATCTTGGCCCGGACGAACCCGAGTCGCTGGCCTAGCCTCGGCCATGATGACCTTCCTTGGCGTGCCGCTGTTCGAATGGGCCGGACTCGCCTTGGCACTGGGTCTCGGCGTCGAAGCCTGGTGGACGATCCGCAAGCCGTCCGGTTCCGACGACCGCAAGGACGACGCCGAGTCCTGAACCCGGCGGCCGTCGTCAGCGGCGCCGACTGTCAGAAATAATTGACGCTTTCGAGCTTCCGTGTAAGCCTGCGCTGACATACCAGCCTTCGGCTTGTTTCACCGGAAATCCATGGCTCGCCCCGCGCTCTCCACTGTTGCCGAACTGCTGAAGCCGATTACCTGGTTTCCGCCGATGTGGGCGTTCGTCTGCGGCGTGATTGCTTCCGGTGTGGCGCTGGCCGGCAACTGGCCGCTGATCATCGTCGGCATCCTGATCGCCGGGCCGCTGGTCTGCGCGACCAGCCAGGCGGTCAACGACTGGTACGACCGCGAGGTCGACGCGATCAACGAACCGAACCGGCCGATTCCATCCGGCCGCATGCCCGGCATGTGGGGCCTGTACATCGCCATCGGCTGGACGGTGCTGTCGATGCTGGTGGCCACCGTGCTGGGTCCCTGGGGCTTTGCGGCCACCGTGGTCGGCCTGCTGCTCGCCTGGGCTTACAGCGCGCCACCGGTCCGGCTCAAGCGCAATGGCTGGTGGGGCAACACCGCCTGCGCGATCTCGTATGAAGGCCTGGCCTGGATCACCGGTGCTGCGGTGATGGCCGGCGGGGCGACACCTGGTGTCCGCTCGCTGCTGCTGGCTGCGCTGTACAGCGCCGGCGCCCACGGGATCATGACCTTGAACGACTTCAAGTCGATCGAGGGCGACAAGCTCAGCGGCATCGACTCGCTTCCGGTGCTGCTCGGCGTCAATGGCGCGGCACTGACGGCATGTGCGGCGATGGCGCTGCCGCAGGTCGTGGTAATCGCGCTGCTTTACCACTGGCAGATGCCGTTGCATGCGCTCGGCATCGTCGCGCTGCTGGCGCTGCAGTTGCTGATGATGCGGCGCTTTCTCGGCACGCCGCGCCAGCTGGCGATCTGGTACTCCGGCTTCGGCATTCCGTTGTATGTCGCCGGGATGATGGTCAGCGCTTTCGCGCTGCGCTTGTCCGGCGCCGAGGTCGCGCCATGACGCCGGCCGCCACACTCGGCTGGTTCGGCATTGTCCGGCTGGGCTTCGTGCAGGCCGCTCTCGGCGCGATCGTGGTGATCGCGACCTCGACGATGAATCGCGTCATGGTCGTCGAACTGGCCTTGCCAGCGATGCTGCCGGGCTCGCTGGTCGCGCTTCACTATGCCGTGCAGATCCTCAGGCCGCGGCTGGGCTTCGGCTCGGATGTCGGCGGTCGGCGCACGCCGTGGATCGTCGGCGGCATTGCCGTGCTTGGCCTCGGTGGCGTGCTCGCGGCCGTAGCGATCGGCCTGATGGCCACGCAGCTCGCCGCTGGCGTCGCGCTGGCCGTGTTCGCCTTCCTGCTGATCGGCGTTGGGGTCGGTGCCGCTGGCACCTCGCTGCTGGTGCTGCTCGCCAAGCAGGTCGATCCGGGCAAGCGGGCCGCTGCCGCGACGATCGTCTGGATGATGATGATCCTCGGCTTCGTCGCCACGACCGTGATCGTCGGCAATCTGCTGGATCCGTACTCGGCCGAACGGCTGATCGCGATCACGGCCGCAGTGGCGGTTGGCGCACTGATGATCACCGTCATCGCGACTTTCGGGCTGGAGCGCGCAGCCACCGCCAGCGACGCGCCGGAAGCTGCGAAGCCACCGTTCATGGTCGCGCTGCGCGAGGTCTGGGCGGAATCGCGGGCCCGCCGGTTCACGATCTTCGTGTTCGTGTCGATGCTGGCCTACAGCGCTCAGGATCTGATTCTCGAACCGTTCGCCGGCAGCGTCTTCGGCTACACGCCGGGCGCATCGACCAAGCTGGCCGGCGTGCAGCACGGCGGCGTGTTCGCGGGAATGATCCTGGTGGCGCTGGCCGGTACCGGCTGGCGCGGTCGGCGCATCGGTTCGCTGCAGCAGTGGACCGTCGGCGGCTGCATTGCGTCGTGCGGTGCGCTGGCCGCGCTCGCCGTCGGTGGCGTGGTCGGCAGCGATTGGCCACTGCGCGAGAACGTGTTCCTGCTCGGTGTGGCCAACGGCGCGTTTGCCGTGGCCGCCATCGGCTCGATGATGAGCTACGCCAGCGACGGTCGCGTCGGCCGTGAAGGCGTGCGGATGGGTCTCTGGGGCGCAGCCCAGGCGATTGCCTTCGGCGTCGGCGGCTTTGCCGGTGCCGCTGCCAGCGATCTGGCCCGCGCCGTGATGGGCCTCGACGGCCCGGCCTACGCACTGGTGTTCGCAACCGAGGCACTGATGTTCCTCGTCGCTGCGCGACTCGCGGCGCGCCTGTCGGCGCCGCAGACCGCACGGACTTCCGGATTTCCTTCGACCGCCGGCGCGCAACTCGCCGGCCAGAGGTAGCACGATGCGCGATACCGAAACCTATGACGTGGTGGTGGTCGGCGGCGGACCTTCGGGTGCCACGGCGGCCGACGAACTGGCCAAGCGCGGACGCAAGGTTCTGCTGCTGGATCGCGACGGGCGCATCAAGCCCTGCGGCGGCGCGATTCCGCCACGGGCGATCCGCGACTACCAGATTCCCGATCAGATGCTGGTCGCCAAGATCCGCTCAGCGCGAATGGTCGCGCCCAGCGACAAGCACGTCGACATCCCGATCGACAATGGCTATGTCGGCATGGTCGACCGCGCCGCGTTCGACGAGTGGCTGCGCGCCCGCGCCGAAAGCCATGGCGCAACGCGCCGCATCGGCAGCTTCGAGACGCTGAGCCGCGACGACGATGGTGTGGCCCGCATCCACTACCAGCCACGCGATGGCGCAGCCGCGTCGGTACGCGCGAAAGCGGTGATTGGCGCCGACGGTGCCAAGTCGCTGGTGGCTCGCCAGCAGATCAAGGGCGCTGAGCGGATGAAGTTCGTGTTCGCCTACCACGAGATCATCCGGGCGCCGCAGGCGGCGGCGATCAGTGCCGGTGTGGACTACGACGCCAAGCGCTGCGATGTCATCTATCGCGGCGCGCTGTCGCCGGATTTCTATTCGTGGATCTTCCCGCACGGCGATACCGTCAGTGTCGGTACCGGCAGCGCCCACAAGGGCTTTTCGATGCGCGGCTCGGTCAGCAGCCTGCGCGCCAGCACGGGCCTTGCGGGCTGCGAAACGCTGCGCCGCGAAGGCGCGCCGATTCCGATGAAGCCGTTGAAGCGCTGGGACAACGGCCGCGACGTGGTGCTGGCCGGTGATGCCGCTGGCGTCGTCGCGCCGGCGTCTGGCGAGGGCATCTATTACGCGATGCTCGGTGGCGAACTGGCGGCAGAAGCCGTCGAAGCGCTGCTGGCGACCGGCGATGTCCGATCACTGAAGCTGGCGCGCAAGCGCTTCATGGGCGAGCACGGCATGGTGTTCTGGGTGCTCGGGATCATGCAGCGCTTCTGGTACGGCAGCGAAAAGCGTCGCGAAAGCTTCGTGAAGATTTGCGAGGATCGCGACGTTCAGAAGCTGACCTTCGACTCGTACATGAACAAGAAGCTGGAGCGGAAGAAGCCGATGGCCCACGTGCGGATCTTTTTCAAGGATCTGGCCCACCTGTTTGGCCTGGCTCGGGCCTGAGGACGGTACGTCAGGCGCCGCGCACCGTGAATGCGTTCTTTGCCAGCGGCCTTGCCGTCGATCTGGTTCTAGCTCTGATGGTGGCCGAAGCCTTGCTGCTGCTGGCGCTGCACCGATACGCCGGCCGTGGCCCGGCGCCGGGCGACTGGCTGGCCAATCTGGCGTCCGGCTTCTGTCTGCTGCTCGGGGTTCGTGCGGTGCTGGCCGGGGCCCAATGGCCGCTGCTGGCACTGGCGCTGATCGGCTCGCTGATCGCTCATCTGACCGACCTGAAGCAGCGCTGGCGCTGAAAGCCGGCGCGATTGCGCTGCGCATATCGGCCGCGCGACCCGTCAACCGGTTCGATGCGATCCGCTGGTCCTGCGGAGGTCGCCAGTGACGTCTCCTGTCGCCGATCCGGCCGAGAAGCTTGGCGTGCTGTCGAATCTGGCGCCGGAGCTCGCCGACATGCTGGTGTCGATCGCCAGCGATATCGCGCTGGTGATCGACGAGCACGGCACGATTCAGCGGATCGCGCTTGGTGGCGGCGAGCCGGTCAAGACGATGGCCGATGACTGGGTCGGTCGCCGCTTCGCCGACACCGTCACCGCCGACAGTCGCCGCAAGATCGACCACCTGCTGGCCGATGTCACCGCCACCGGACTGTCGCGGGCGCGACAGGTCAACCATGCATCGCCGCTGGGCCTCGACGTGCCGATCGCCTACTCGGCCGTGCGCCTCGGCCCGGAGGGGCCGCTGCTGGCCGTCGGTCGCGATCTCAGCGTGGTGTCGGCGATGCAGCAGCGCCTGCTGCATGCGCAGGCGGAGATGGAGCGCGACTACTGGCAGCGCCGGCAAAGTGAAACGCGATACCAGATGCTGTTCCAGATCGCCGCCGATCCGGTGCTGGTGGTCGACGCCGATTCGCTGAACGTCACCGATGCCAACCGCGCTGCCGCGCGCTTGTTCGGACTGCCGCTCGGTCAGCTGCTCGGCAAGCGTGCCACCGCGCCGTTGCACGACAGCTCGCGCGCCGCCGTGCTCGAACTGTTCGCGACGGCCAAGACCAGTGGCCGCGCCGGCGACTGCGATGCCCTGATCGACGCGCCACAGCAGCGCGTGCGGATCTCGGTGACGCCGCTGCGCACCGAATCGAGCACCGCGCTGCTGATGCGCCTGAAGCCCGTCGATCCGCACTGGCAGGTCCCGGAAGCCAGCCAGCGGCTGGTGGCGCTGATGGGCCTTAGCCCGGATGCGATCGTGATCACCGATGGCGAAGGCTGCGTCCAGATGGCCAATCCGGCTTTCGTTGAACTGGCGCAGATCGGCTCGGCCGCGGCAGTCGGCGGCCGGCTGACCCACTGGGTGGGCACGACGCCAGCGGAGCTCGAACGGCTGATGGCAGGGCTGCGCAGCGCGCAGGTCGGCCAGCGCCTGAAAAGCACCGTGCGCGGCGAGGGCGGGCGAGTGACGGCCGTCGAGCTGTCGGCGGTCTGTCTGTCCGAGAACGGCGAGGACTCGTTCGGCTTCATCATCCGGCCGACTGGCGCAGCTGCAGCCGCATCAGCAGCGGAAGCCGGTCACCCGCGGAAGGACAGCTCGATCCACTGACACGGCCGCGAAGCGTGCCCAGCCGTCATGCGCGATGCGCAGCCTGACGGCAGTGCGCGGTCCTACTGAACGACGACCGGGAAGCTGACCGCGATCAGCCAGCCGAACAGCACGGCGTTGGCGATGGCGGCGATCAGCGGCTGGCCGGTGCGCCGGCCGATCCAGCGGCTGAAGCTGCCGAACACCATGAACAGCAGCACCACGACCGGCACGATGATGATCAGGAAGAACAGCTCGTACAGGTTCAGCGCCACGGCCAGCAGCAGCGAGGCCAGCAGCAGCAGCTTGGTCAGCAGGTAGGCGGCGCGTCTTGGCTGCGGGCCCCGCGTCAGCCACTCGTCGATCACGAAATACGGCAGCAGGCCAGCGGTCATCACCGCGATCAGCGGCCAGCGCAGCGCATGCGGGGCAACCGACGCCACCCAGCGATCGAGCACGAAGCCGAAGCTGGTCGTGCAGGCCACGATCACGGCGAGCAGCACCAGGCCGGTCCGCCGGTCGAGGACGGCGAGCTTGGGCAGCCGATGGCCGCGCCGATGCAGCAGCAGCGCCACCAGCAGCCCGTAGACGGCGAAGTGCATCGCCAGATAACCGCCCAGCAGCAGCGGCAGCCAGTCGTGCGGCAGCGGCCACAGCAGCAGCGGGGTCGCCACGGCCGGCACGCCGGTGGTGATCAGCAGTTCGCGATACGGCAGTGACAGGCCATCGCAAGGGCTGCGCAGCACCGGCAGTCGCCCGGCCAGCACCCAGGCCAGCAGCATCAGGCCGGCAATCAGCAGCATCAGCGGGCCGCCACGGCTGTCGCGCCAGTGGCCGGTGATCGGCTGCATGAAGCTGCCCGACAGCCAGTCGACGGCGGCATCGAGCGTGTCGCGGGCGTACAGCACACCGATGTGCTCGACGCCGCGCGCCAGCACCAGTCGCCGGGCGCTGCCGTTTTCGAACAGGCCGTAGATCGGTCCGGCCTCCGGCCGGCCAGCTGCGCTGGCGCTGATGCTGAGCAGGCCCTGGCGGATCAGCTCGTCGGCTTCCCAGGCGCCATCGATGATCAGCAGGTTGCGCGGCGCCCGGTCGGTGGCGCGCTGGAAGAACAGCGACACGGCGATGGTGGCGGCAATCGTCGGATCCTCGATGCCGAGCCGGACCACGACATCGGACGCCATCGAGTGCCCGAGCAGCGCGATGCGGCCGTCGACATCAGGCCGCTTGCGGACCTCGGCGACCACGGCACGCAACGCTGCCACCAGCGCCGACGACATTTCCTGCTGATCGGCGAGGCCGCTCGACAACGGCAGCGGATTGCGGCCATGGCCGGGGAAATCGAAGCTGACCGCGACGAAGCCGGCCTGCGCCAGCGTCGTCGCCAGCGGCTGCATCAGCTGCTGCGAGCCGGCGAAGCCGTGCGCGATCACCACCGCCGGCGCCGGCTGGCCATCGGCGGGCGCGTAGACGGTGATCGGGATGCTGCCAACGGTGCTGCGGACGATGCGCAGATCACGCGTGCTGCCGCTCAGCGCGAGCGTTGCGTAGCCGATCATCAGGACTGCAATCACGGCAACGGCGACCTGCAGCCAGGGCCGGTCGAAACGGAACGAAAGGGTCATGCGGCAGTGTCGCCGAGCGTTGCCGACGGTCGCAACAAAAGACGGCCCGCTGGCCTGCGTTTGGTAAAGTTCCGACGACGTCCGATGCAACTGACACTCGACCACCAGGACCGCCGCGCATGCCCCTGCCGTTCCCGTTTTCGGCCATCGTCGGCCAGGAAGAAATGAAGCTGGCGCTGCTGATCGCAGCCGTCGAGCCGGCCATTGGCGGCGTCATGGTGTTCGGTGATCGCGGCACCGGCAAATCGACTGCCGTGCGTGCGCTGGCCGCGCTTCTGCCGCCGATGGAAGCGCTGATCGGCTGCCCGTACAACTGCGCGCCGGATGATCCTTCCGACGCCTGCCAGACCAGCCTTGCCAAGCTGACCGACAGCAAGAAGAAGACGCACAAGGTGCCAGTGCCGGTGGTCGACCTGCCGCTCGGCGCGACCGAAGACCGCGTGGTCGGCGCGCTCGATCTGGAAAAGGCGCTGGCCCAGGGCACCAAGGCTTTCGAGCCGGGCCTGCTGGCGCGCGCCAACCGTGGCTTTCTGTACGTCGACGAAGTCAATCTGCTTGAAGACCATCTGGTCGACCTGCTGATCGATGTCGCCGCCAGCGGCGAGAACGTCGTCGAGCGCGAAGGCCTGAGCATTCGCCATCCGGCCCGCTTCGTGCTCGTCGGCAGCGGCAATCCCGAGGAAGGCGAGCTGCGCCCGCAGCTGCTCGATCGCTTCGGCTTGTCGGTGGAAGTCTCGACGCCGACCGACCTGCAGGCGCGAATCAGCGTGGTGCGCCGCCGCGACGCCTTCGAGCGCGACCGCGCCGGTTTCATCGAGGACTGGAAGCCGGAGGACGACAAGGTGCGCCGCCGCATCGTCGCCGCCCGCAAGCGGCTGCCGCAGGTGCAGGTGCCGGATGCCGTGCTCGAACGCGCAGCCGAACTGTGTCTGGCGCTCGGTACCGATGGCTTGCGCGGCGAGCTGACCTTGATGCGTGCCGCGCGCGCGCTGGCCGCGCTCGATGGCGATGCCGTGGTCGGCGATGCCCACCTGAAGCGAATCGCCGCACCGAGCCTGCGCCATCGCCTGCGCCGTAGTCCGCTCGACGATGCCGGCTCGACAACCCGCGTCGAGCGCGCCGTCAGCCAGCTGTTCGGTGCCTGATTCGCCACCATCGATGAACGCCGACGAGGATCAGGCCCGCGCCCGTGCCGGCGATGCGGTGTCGGCGGCGGCATTGTTCGCGGTCGATCCTCAGGCGCTCGGCGGTGTCGCGATCAGGGCGCTGGCCGGGCCGGTCCGCGATCAATGGTTGGCGCTGCTGCGCGGCTGGCTGCCACCGGAACGGCCGTGGCGCCGGGTGCCGCTGAACATCGCCGATGGCCGCCTGCTTGGCGGACTGGATCTGTCGGCCACCTTGTCGGCCGGTCGGCCGATTGCCGAACGCGGCCTGCTGGCCGAGGCCGATGGCGGCGTCGTGCTGCTGGCGATGGCCGAACGCCTGAGCGCCGGCACCGTCGCCCGGCTATCGGCCGTGCTCGACGACGGCGAACTGCGGCTGGCCCGCGACGGCATTGCCGGCACGGTGCCGGCGCGGCTTGGCGTGGTCGCGCTTGATGAAGGCATCGAGCAGGACGAGCAACTGGCGGTACCGCTGCTCGATCGGCTGGCGTTCCGGCTCGACTTCGATGGCTTGCGCAAGCTCGATCCCGAGGCCAGCGGCCTCGATGCCGCCAGCATTGCGGCTGCCCGCGCGCGGCTGGCGCAGGTCGAATTGCCGGAAGCGGTGATCACAGCGCTGACCGCGACGGCCGACCTGCTCGGCATTTCATCGCTGCGCGCAGTCTGGCTGGCAACCCGCGCCGCGCGCGCTGCGGCGGCGCTCGATGGCCGCGACACGGTTTCCGACGCCGACGGCGCAATCGCCGCGCGGCTGGTGCTGGCGCCACGCGCCACCCGGATGCCGGCCGCCGAACCCCCGCCGGAATCGGCCGAGCCGCCGCCGCCGTCCGAACAGGACGACATGCCGCCCAGCGATCAGCCGCCACCGCCGCCACCGGAAAACGAATCCGATCGCGACGAAGACGCGCCGCCGCCGATCGACCTCGACCAGTTGCTGCAGGAAGTGCTGCTGGCTGCAGCAACCGCGGCGATTCCGCCGGGGCTGCTGGCGCAGCTGAAAGCCGGTGCACAGGCCGGCAAGGCCCGAGCCTCGGGCAAGTCCGGTGCACTGCAGAAGGCCGCGGCACGCGGCCGGCCATCGGGATCGCGGCGCGGCGAGCCACGTGCCGGCCAGCGATTGGCCTTGATCGATACGCTGCGGGCTGCAGCGCCGTGGCAGCGGCTGCGGCGAGCGGAGGTCGAAAGATCGCGCCAGAACTCCTCTCCCGCAGGGCGTGGTGCAGGGGTGAGTGACACGGCAGAACTGCAGCACCCAGGCCCGCGCGTGCTGGTGCGCCGCGAGGATTTCCATGTCACGCGGCTTGAGCAGCGCCGCGAAACCACGACGATCTTCGTCGTCGATGCTTCCGGTTCGTCGGCACTGAACCGGCTTGCCGAAGCCAAGGGCGCCGTCGAACTGCTGCTGGCCGATTGCTATGTGCGTCGCGACCGCGTCGCGGTGATCGGCTTTCGCGGTGCGACCGCTGAACTGCTGCTGCCGCCGACCCGGTCGCTGGTTCGCGCCAAGCGCAGTCTGGCCGGCCTGCCCGGTGGTGGCGGCACGCCGCTGGCTACGGCACTCGATGCGGCGATCGAACTGGCCGACGCGATCCGGCGCCGCGGCGAAACGCCCGGCTTGGTGCTGCTGACCGATGGCCGCGCCAACATCGGCCGCGATGGCAAGCCGGGCCGGGTGCAGGCCGAAGCCGATGCCATTGCCGCTGCCAAGCGGCTGGCGGCATCCGGACACGCGACGCTGTTCGTCGATACCTCACCGCGACCGCAGCCGAGCGCCGCCAAGCTGGCTGGCGACATGCGCGCGGTCTACCTGCCGCTGCCGTTCGCCGATGCGCGAGCGCTGTCGACGGCAGTGAAAACAGTCAATACATCAGGTGGAAAACGCGGATGAATCCGGATATCGAGGACTGGGCACGGCGGGCGATGCAGCGCTGGCCGAACGTGCCGCATTTGTACGGCTGGCTGCGGCTGGACCGCCGGGGCCGCTGGCTGATTCGCGGCGAACTGATCACCCGGCCGCAGATCATCGAAACGATTGCGGCCAACTACTCGGTCGATGCGCGCGGCTGCTGGTACTTCCAGAACGGGCCGCAGCGCGGCTACATGGCGATCGACGCGGCACCGCTGATCCTGTCGGCGCCAGCCGAAGGCGATGCGCTCGACAGCCACCTCGGCAAGCCGGTTGGCGCGGTGTCGCGGGCGGCACTCGATGAAGGCGGCGGGCTGTGGCTGGTCACTGCGCGCGGTCCCGGCTGGCTTACCGACCGCGATCTCGACTGGGCACTCGATCGCCTGTCGACGACCGACGGCACGACGGTCGACGAAGCGATGGCCGCTGCGCTGGCGCAGGCTTCGGGTGCGCTGACGACTCTGCAGCTGACGCTCGACGGTGTGGCGATTGCCGTCGAACGGTTTGATGAAGCGGACATCGCGGCCGAGTTCGGTTTCGTGCGCGAGCCGACCGCCAGCACGCCGTAACCGGGCGGCACGCAGGGCACGGGGCGACGACGCATTTCCGTCGCCCCGTTTGCAGTGCCGCCGGCCGGTGCTGCGACAGAATCCCGTCGGCACCGGCACTGATCGCGCAACGCGCTGATCGCAATCGACTTCATGCCGTCCCGTTGGCGTGGCACATGGCTTGCTCCCCGGCTTGCAAACGCAAGTCCCGATTCCCCAGGAGCCGTCCATGTCCGCAGCCGCCGAAGCCCCGAAAGCCCCGTCCAGCAAGAAGGCGCTGCTGATTCCGATCGTCGGTGCAGTCGTCGTCACCGCGCTGGTCACCGGCGGTGCGATGTTCTTCCTGATGCCCAAGGAAAAGCCGGCCAAGCACGCGCCTGCGGCAGCTGAAGGCGAGGCGGGCGCGGCTGCCGAACACGGCGACGGCGAAGAAGCCGCTGCGGAAGGCGAAGGCGAGGGCGACGGCGAGGAAGCAGCGGCTGAAGAAGGCGGCGGTGGCCATGAAGGCAAGAAGGCCGCTGCCCCGCTTTACGTGCCGATGACGCCGTCGTTCGTCGTCAACATCGGCGACAACGACGCTTCCCACTTCCTGCAGATCGAGATGCAGGTCCGGGCCAAGAACGCCGCCGCGGTCGATGCGCTGAAGCTGCATGACCCGCAGATCCGCAACGCGATCCTGATGCTGCTCGGCGCCCAGGTGTTGGCCGAAGTCACCTCGCGCGAAGGCAAGGAAGAACTGCAGAAGAAGGTGCTCGCCGAGATCCAGCGCATTCTCAAATCGGAGACCGGCAAGAGGGGTGTCGACGCCGTTTACTTCACCAGTTTCGTCATGCAGTAAGCACCCGCGCAGCCGACTCAGGAGCCCGCCATGCAGGACCTGCTTTCACAGGACGAGATCGACGCGCTGCTCAACGGGGTCGACAGCGGTTCGGTCGCGACCGAAGCGCCACCCCCGGCACCCGGCGAAGCGCGCAGCTTCGACTTCGCGACGCAGGACCGCATTGTCCGCGGCCGCCTGCCGACCCTGGAGATGATCAACGAGCGCTTTGCGCGCCTGTTCCGCATCGGCCTGTTCAACATGCTGCGCCGCTCGCCGGAGCTGTCGGTGGTCGGCATCGAGATGGCGAAGTTCAGCGAGTACACGCATTCGCTGTTCGTGCCGACCAGCCTGAACCTGGTCCGCGTCAAGCCGCTCAGAGGCACGGCGCTATTCATCTTCGAACCGCGGCTTGTCTACTCGGTGGTCGAGAACTTCTTCGGCGGCGACGGCAAGCTCCACACCCGCATCGAAGGCCGTGAATTCACGCCAACCGAGATGCGCGTCGTCCAGCTGCTGCTGAAGCAGGCGTTCGCCGATCTGACCGAAGCGTGGTCGCCGGTGATGGACATGGACTTCGAGTACCTGAATTCCGAAGTCAATCCGCACTTCGCGAACATCGTCAGCCCGTCGGAAATCGTCGTCGTGTCGCGCTTCAAGATCGACCTCGAAGGCGGTGGCGGTGATCTGCACATCACATTCCCGTACTCGATGATCGAGCCGATTCGCGATCAGCTCGACACCGGCCTGCAGTCCGATCGCGTCGAGAAGGACGAGCGCTGGAGCCTCGCGCTGCGCGAGCAGCTGCTGGAAGCGGAAGTCGAGATCGGCAGCCAGCTCGGCAGCATGTCCTTAAGCCTGCGTCAGCTGCTGCAGTTGAAGCCCGGCGATGTGCTGCCCATGAACCTGCCGAAATCCATCGACCTGTGTGTCGAGGAGATGCCGATATTCAAGGGCAGTTTCGGGGTATCCAACGGCAGCAACGCCGTGAAGATCACCGAGGTGATCCGCCGTGGCCCGCGCAGCAGCGCGGTGCATTGAGTGTCATTCCCCATTCCCGATTCCACTGACCAGGACCCACCACCGATGACCGCCGCAACCCCCAATCCCGGTGCTGACAAGGAATACGCACGCGCCAGCTTCGACAACCTCGAAGGCGTGGCCGCTGCTGCCACCGGCGACTTCAATCTCGACGTCATTCTCGATGTCGCCGTGACCCTGTCGATGGAGGTTGGCCGCGCCCGCATCCCGATCCGCAACCTGCTGCAGCTCAATCAGGGCTCGGTAGTCGAACTCGAACGCGCGGCCGGCGAGCCGCTGGATGTCTACGTCAACGGCACGCTGATCGCGCATGGCGAAGTGGTGGTGGTCAACGAGAAGTTCGGCGTGCGTCTGACCGATGTGATCAGCCCTGCCGAACGCATCCGCAAGCTGAAGTAAGCCGTCGATCCTGTGCGGACCTGCTCGCCATGAATGCCTCTGCTGCCGCTGCTTCCGGCGCCGCCTCGACCTTGCCCGGCTTCGGCCAGATGGCGCTGTCGCTGCTGGTGGTGCTCGGTCTGATCTTTGTGCTGGCCTGGGGGCTCAAGCGTATGCAGGGCCTGCGCGTTGCCGGCGGCGCAAGCTTGCGCATCCACGGCGGTCTGCAGGTTGGCGCCAAGGAAAAAGTGCTGCTGATCGAAGCCGGTGGCCAGCATCTGCTGATCGGCGTGTCGGCCGGCGGCGTCAACACTCTGCATGTCTATGCCGAGCCGCCGGTCGCCGCGGTCGGCGCTGAAAACACGCCGGAACTGTCGCCCTTCGCGGTCGCGTTTCGCGATGCGCTGAAGAAGTCGCTGGGGAAATCGTCGTGAGCCGGGAGGCGCCAGGCCGGCGGCGTGACGGCGGCGTGCAGCATTCGATGAACCGTCGATCCCGTCATTCCGGCGAAAGCCGGAATCCAGTCTTGACGGCGGCACTGCGGCTTGGCCGCTGGATTCCGGCTTGTGCCCGAATGACCAGAGCTTTTGGCGTCGTGCTGCTGATGCTGCTGCCGTTGGCGAATGCCTTTGCCCAGACCGGCGGGCTGCCCGCGCTGAACGTCAGCCCGGCACCAGGCGGCGGGCAGAGCTACAGCCTGAGCCTGCAAGTGCTGTTGATGATGACGGCACTGACGCTGCTGCCGGCAGCGCTGCTGGCGATGACGGCGTTCACGCGGATCGTCGTCGTGCTCGGCCTGCTGCGGCAGGCGCTGGGTACCGGCGGCACACCGTCGAACCAGATCCTGATCGGCCTCGCGCTGTTCCTGACGCTGTTCGTGATGCAGCCGGTGCTCGATCGCGTCTACACCGAGGCGGCCAAGCCCTACCTCGACGGCCAGCTGCCGTTCGAGCCGGCACTGGCGGCGGCGGCCAAGCCGATCCGCGGTTTCATGATGGCCCAGACCCGCGATGCCGACCTGCTGACCTTCGCCCGGATCGCCGGCAACGACGGCCCGTATGCCGATGCCGATTCGGTGCCGTTCACGGTGCTGGCGGCCTCGTTCCTGACCAGCGAACTGACCACGGCGTTCCAGATCGGCTTCCTGCTGTTCATCCCGTTCGTGGTGATCGATCTGGTGGTTGCCAGCGTGCTGATGAGCCTCGGCATGATGATGCTGAGCCCGGTGATCATTTCGCTGCCGTTCAAGCTGATGCTGTTCGTGCTCGTCGATGGCTGGGCGCTGGTGATGGGCACGCTGGCGTCGAGCTTCGCCACCGGCTGAGCCTGCCGCACCCGGCTCTGGACCCCGGCGTTCGCCGGGGTGACGGATTTGCGAGATGCGCTCCAATCAACGCGTCATCCCGGCGAAAGCCAGGATCCAGAGCCCCACGCGCTGTCCCCCGACTTGACGCATTTCCATGACTGCATCGGCATTCCTGTCGAGTACGGCACTTGCGGTCGCCGGGGTGACGGACTTGTGAGATGCGCTCCAATCAACGCGTCATCCCGGCGAAAGCCGGGATCCACAGCCCCACGCGCCGCCATCCGACGTGACGCATTTCCGTCACGGCATCGGCAGTCCCGTGTAGCACAGCGCTTGCAATCCCCTCGGCATACCCTCCGCCTTCGCGCCGACTGCTCATGACCCCCGAAACCGTGCTGACCATCGGCAGCCAGGCGCTGCAGCTGGTGCTGATGCTGGCCGCGCCGCTGCTGCTGACCGCGCTGGCCGTCGGCGTGATCATCGGTGTATTCCAGGCGGCCACCCAGATCAACGAACAGACGCTGAGCTTCATTCCGAAGCTGGCCGCCACCGCTGCCGTGATCGTCCTTGCCGGGCCGTGGATGCTGCGCCTGCTGGTGGAGTACACGAAGCGGCTGTTCGAAAGCATTCCGGGGCTGCTGCACTGAGGCAGATGCGGATGAATCTGCTCTTCGCCGGCCGTTGCTTGCCTCTCCCCCCGGGAGAGGTCGGCGCGGTAGCGCCGGGTGAGGGTGAAGCGATGCGCTTTGCGAGCACTGCTCGCAGCATCGCTGAACGCCCGGCGGCGTTTCGCCGGGCCGGTATGCGCTCTGCGAGCACTGTTCGCAGCATCGCTGAACGCCCGGCGGCATTTCGCCGGGCCGGTATGCGCACGAACCGCATGTTTCACGCATCAACCGGCGTGCCCTCATCCCCGGCCTCTCTCCCGAGGGGAGAACGGAGACCCGCGTGAATTTCACCGACACCCAGCTGATCGCCTGGCTCGAAGCCGTGTTCTGGCCGATGGTGCGGATCGGCGGCGTGCTGGCGACCGCGCCGGTGCTTGGTGCCCGCGTGGTGCCGGTGCGCATCCGCGTGGTGCTGCTGGTGCTGCTGACGCTGGTGCTGGCACCGCTGCTGCCGGCCGCGCCATATCTGGAAACCTTCAAGGCGGCGTGGTGGCTGGAAGTCGGGCGGCAGTTGCTGCTCGGCGTGGCGATGGGCTTCGTGCTGATGATCGTCTTCGAAGCCGTGGTGATGGCCGGCGAACTGATTTCCTACGGCATGGGCCTGAGCTTCGCGCAGCTGGTCGATCCGCTCAGAGGCGCCGGCACGCCGGTGGTGGGCCAGCTGCTGATGGTGATGGCGACCTTGCTGTTCCTGTCGGTCGGTGGCCATCTGCGGCTGATCGAGGCGCTGGCGGCGAGCTTCCAGACCTTGCCGGTCGGCGGCCGCGGGCTCGATGCCGAAGCGCTGTCGATGCTGGCGCGCTGGGGCTCGGCACTGTTCGTCGGCGGCGTGCAGATCGCGTTGCCGGTGATGATCGCGCTGCTGCTGGTCAATCTCGCATTCGGCGTGATGAGCCGCTCGGCACCGGCGCTGAGCGCGCTGTCGGTGGGTTTCCCGATTGCGCTGGCGGCCGGGCTGGTGCTGCTGAGCTACAGCCTGCCGACGTTGGCCGCCGTGCTCGAGCACCTGCTCGATCAGGCCTACGGGCTGCTGGGCGAACTGTTCGGAGCTGTCGCCAATGGCTGACAGCGCCGAAGAGAAAACCTTACCCGCCACCGAAAAACGCAAGCGCGAAGCCCGCGAGCGCGGTCAGCTGCCGCGCTCGCGGGAGCTGTCGACGGCGGTGGTCATGGGCGCCGGTGCCGCGCTGCTGGTGGCCTGGGGCAGTGCGCTGGGCGGTCGCACGCTGGCCTTCATGCAGGAGGGCCTGCGCTTCGACGCTGCCGCGCTGGCCGACCCGGCGCGGATGCCGGCGGCGATCGGCGGCGCGCTGCGTTCAGGGCTGATGATCGCCGCACCGGTGATGCTGGCGACGTTCTTCGCGGCGCTGATCGCGCCGATGCTGATCGGCGGCTGGAACCTGAGCAGCAAGGCGCTGCAGCCGGACTTCAGCCGGCTCAATCCGGTCAGCGGCTTCGGCCGCATGTTCTCGACCAACAGCCTCGTCGAGCTGGCCAAGAGCATCGCCAAGTTCCTGATCGTCGGCCTCGTCGCCGGCATCAGCTGGTGGGGCTCGCGTGGCGAGCTGCTTGGGCTCGGTGTGGAGCCATCGACGCAGGCGATCGGCCACGGCCTCGGGCTGGTGGCCTCGACGTTCGTCTGGATGTGCGCAGCGCTCGGCCTGATCGCCGCCATCGACGTGCCGTGGCAGCTGTGGAGCTATGCCAAGCAGATGAAGATGTCGCGGCAGGAGATCAAGCAGGAATACAAGCAGAGCGAAGGCAGCCCGGAGGTCAAGGGCCGCATCCGCCGCTTGCAGGCGGAGCTGTCGCAGCGGCGGATGATGGAAAAGGTGCCGACTGCCGACGTCATCGTCACCAACCCCACGCACTACGCCGTGGCGTTGAAGTACACGGCGGGCAAGAACCGCGCGCCGGTGGTCGTCGCCAAGGGCGTCGACACGGTGGCGGCCGCGATCCGCGAGCTTGCCGCCGAGCACCGCATTGCGCTGGTCGAAGCACCGCCGTTGGCGCGCGCGCTGTATCGAGGCTGCGATCTGGAAGACGAAATCCCGGCCCAGCTTTATGCCGCCGTCGCCCAGGTGCTGACCTACGTGTTCCAGCTGCGCGCCTGGCGTGGCGGCGACCGGCCGCTGCTGCCGAAAGTCGGCGACGTGCCCGGCGGCGAGCCGGATCCGCTGCCGCCGGCGTAAGGCGGGTCCGCGACGCGCCATTGCATTACGAAGCGACCAGGGGCCTTGCGTATCGGGCTGTGGAATCCTGGCAAGCCGCGACCGCATGAAGGGTCGTCGAGGCTGTTGTCGCGCATGGCATTGACGCGTGTTTGGCGCCGCGATTCACACGTGCTGTCGATGCCGTCACCCTCCGTTCAGCCCCCTTCGGCACGCCGACGGGCGGCATCGGTGATGCCGTCTGGAATGGATTCTGCAAAGTACCTGCGCGCGCCATTTTTTCGACGCGTCAAAGGTCCGCCGGCGGGGGTCGGTCAGGTGAAGGCATCGCTCTTGAAGCTTGTTCAGTGGCATGCGGAGATGATTCCGTCGCAGCGTCAGGACAGCATCCGCACGATCGGTGTGCTGGTCGTGATGATCGCGCTGGGCGGCACGATCGGCTGGTCGGGGCAGCCGGTTTTCCATCTCTGGGATCCGTGGCTGGGTCTGGTCGCTTCGGTATCGCTGCTGGGCGCGGTGTTGCTGACCATGCTTCGGCTGCTGACGTTCGACATGCTGGCCACGATCATCTGCATGGTGACTGCGGCTGCGCTGTTCATCTGGCAGGCGACCTTGCAGTTCGACGATACCCAGCGCGATGAAGTGCACGGCGTATTCATGTCGGTGCATCTGACGATGTCGGCCGCGTTCCTGCTGTTCATGGTCCTGTTGCCGTATCCGCGCTCGGCGCGCTACGCGTCGGTGGCCTGGCTCGGCAGTTCGGCGATCGTCACTGCTGGCAGCCTGCCGTACTGGGCGGAAACGCCTTCGAAAATCTACCTGCTGCTGGCGCTGCTCTACGTGTGGGTCGGGCAGGGCCTGTTCCTGATCCTGCTGTTCGGCTGGGCTAGGCAGCGCAGCCTGTTCCTGCAGGCGCAACCTGCGGTCAGCGATGCCGCCATCGTGGCCGATCACGAACGGCAGCAGGCGACGGCCCGCCTGCAGCTGATCTTCGAGCAGGGCACGGCGGGAATCGGTCTGATCGACGCCGATGCGCGCTGGCTGGAGGTCAATGCGCGGCTTGCCGAGATGCTGGGCTACAGGCGGGACCAGATGCTTGGCGCGAGCCTGTTCGATCGGTTGCCCGACTCCGATCAGGCCGCCAGCAGAAGCCGGATGCTGCCGTTCCTGACCGGGCGCGAAGCGGATTGCAGCGAGCTGCGTGTCGAGTCCATCTGGCTTCATCGCGACGGCAGCCCGGCGTGGATGTCCGGGCATGTCCGCCGCATTGAAGCCGGCCTCGACCCGACGGCCCGCGCGGTGGTGACCTTGATCGATGTGTCCGACCGGGTGCGCGCCGAAGCCGAGGCGGCCTTGCGCCAGCGCCACGAAGCTTTCCATTTCGAGCATTTGCCGATGGCGATGATCGAGTGGGATTGGCAGCTCCGCGTGATCCGCTGGTCGCGGCAGGCGGAAGTCATGCTCGGCTGGCCGGCCGAAGCCGTGGTGGGCAGGACCTTGCACGAGGCGGGCGTCATTGACGATGAAGCCGCCGAGGTGCATGCCTCGGTGATGCGCCAGTTCCTGTCCGGGGCGCGCAGCGCGGCCGAAAGCCTGTTGCCGACCCGCCACCGTGATGGCCGTCAGGTCTGGTTTCGCTGGTTCAGCCATTGCCTGATCGGCGCTGATGGCCGGCCGGAATCGTTCTTCACGGCCGGGCTCGATGTCTCCGAATTGTTGGAGAACAATCTGGGACTGGCCAAGAGCCGCAGCGAACTTCAGGCGCTGTTCGAACAGGCTGGCGTGGGCATCGCGATGCTGGACGAGAAGGGCCGCTGGCTGACCGTCAATCGCCGACTGTGCGAGATCGTGGCGCGCAGCGAAGCAGACCTGCTCGGCAGCGATTTCCGGCCCTTCATTCATCCGGACGATCTGCGCCGCGACATTGCCCAGGCGCGGCAACTCGCGGCGGGGGAGATATCCGGTTACGCGGTCGAGAAGCGCCTGTGCAGACCCGACGGCAGCACCGTCTGGGTACGCGCGCATGTCGGCCGGATCGACGCCGCCGAAGGCCGCGAGATGCGCTTCCTGACGGTGGTCGAGGATGTCAGCGAGCAGAAGCAGGCCGAGCAGCGGGCGGCCGAGCACGCCGAGGTGCGCGAGTTCCACTTCGAGAACACGCCGCTGGCGGCGATCGAATGGTCGCCGGATTTCCGCGTCCAGCGCTGGTCGAGACGGGCGGCTGAAATGTACGGCTGGACCGAGGCCGAAGTGCTTGATCGTCCGCTGGCCGACTGGCGCTTCATTCACGACGACGATCTGGCCACGACCCGCGCGGCAATCGACCGGATGATGTCCGGCGGTGCGCGTTTTGCGCAGATCATGAACCGCAACTACCACAAGGACGGCCGTTCGCTGTGGTGCCAGTGGCACAACTCGGTGCTGCGCGACGCCTCGGGTACGCCGCGTTCGGTGTTTTCGCTGGTCAAGGATGTCAGCGAGGAACAGTTCACCATCGCGGCACTGCGCGACAGCCAGGCGCGCTTCCAGAGCATCTTCGAGCAGGCTGCCGTCGGCATCGTGATGATCGATGGTCACGGCAACTGGCTGATGGTCAATCGCCGGTTCCGGGAGATCGTCGGCTACGGTGCCGATGAACTGATGCAGCGCAGCTGCGAGGCGATCACCGAAACCGACGATCTCGCCGCCGAACTGGCGCTGAGACGCCAGCTGATCGCCGGCACCATCGACGACTACAGCTTCGAGAAACGTTATCTGCGGCCGGACGGCACGCCGGTCTGGGTGTCGGTCCATGCTCGGCGACTCGATGACGCCAATGCCGACGGGCTGCCGCCGGCGGAAGTGCGTCTGACGCTCGTGGTGGTCGACATCACCGAGCGGCGCCAGGCCGAGGCCGACCTTCGCAGGCTCAATGTGAGCCTCGAAAGCCGTGTCGCGCGTCGGACCGAACAGCTCAACGACGCCGTGCGCGGCTGGGCGCAGCGCAACGAGGAACTGAGCATGCTCGGCGAGATGATGGCGCTGCTGCCGGCCGCCCAGAATCTGGGCGAATCGAGCCGCATCATCGAACGTTTCCTGCCGAAGATCCTGGCGCGCTGCGCCGGCGCGGTCTGGCTGCAGGATCAGATCGCGGGTCGCCTGTCACTGATCGGGACCTGGGGGTCGTTGCAGGATGCGCCGATGAATCTGTCGCGCGACGACTGCTGGGCCACGCGCCGCGGGCAGTTGCTCAGGGTCGATGATCCGGCCGACCCCTTGTGCTGTCCGCATCTTCACGACCGCTACGAGGAGGGCCGGCAGCGGCCTCACGTGTGCGTGCCGGTGATGGCGCTCGGCGACACCGTCGGGCTGATCCATCTGGAATGGAGCGGGCAGATCAATGCTGCCGAGACGCCGCCCGATCCGGTGCTGCTGCGCAACGTCGCCGAGCAGGTCGGACTGGCGGTCGGCAACGTCCAGCTGCGCGAGGAGCTGCGCCGGCAGGCCATCCGCGATGCGCTGACCGGCTTGTACAACCGCCGCCATTTCGAGGAGGTACTGAAGGCCCGGATTGCCGAGCACAGCCGCAACGGTCGCGGCTTCGCGCTGCTGATGATCGACATCGACCATTTCAAGCGCGTCAATGACGAACACGGCCACGACATCGGCGACGAGGTGCTGCGCGAGGCCGGCAGCCTGCTGCTGCGCACGGTGCGCAGCGACGAATCGGTGTTCCGGCTCGGTGGCGAGGAGTTCGTGATGATCGTCGACGACAGCGACGGCAGCGGCCACCAGGCGGCCGGCTGCGCCGAGCGGGTCCGTCGTGAAACCGAGGCGCTGCGCGTCCAGCGGCGGGGTCGCGAATTGCCGTCGATCACCGTGTCGGTCGGTCTGGCTCGCTACCCGCAGGATGTGCCGATGGGCGGCAGTCCGATGCAGCGTGCCGATGCCGCGCTTTACGCGGCGAAGCGCACCGGGCGCAATCGGGTTTGCATGGCGGGTGCCATGGCCGGCCACGACGGGATTGCCGGTAGCGTCAAGTAGCCGCGCGGGCGCTGGTCGACTGCGTCGCCGCCGCCGGGGTCGATGCGGATCACTTGGTTCCGAACAGCCGGTCGCCGGCATCGCCCAGGCCGGGCACGATGTAGCCGTGCTCGTTCAGGCCCGGATCGATCGCGGCGGTGTAGACCGGCACGTCGGGATGCTGGCCATGGAAGTTGGCCAGGCCTTGCGCGCAGGTCAGCAGGCAGACGAAGCGGATCGAACGCGGCCGGGTTTCCTTCAGGCGGTCGACGGCAGCAATCGCCGAGTTGCCGGTAGCCAGCATCGGATCGAGCACGATTGCGTCGCGGTCCTTCATGCCGGACGGCATCTTGAAGTAGTACTCGATGGCGCCGAGCGTCTTCGGATCGCGATACAGGCCGATGTGGCCGACCCGCGCGCCTGGCACCACGCTGCGCATGCCGGAAAGGAAGCCGAGGCCGGCTCTGAGGATCGGTACCAGCACGATCTTCTTGCCATCGATCAGCCTTGATTGCATCGAGCAGATCGGGGTTTCGATCTCGACCGCGTGCATCGGCATGTCGCGCGTGATTTCGTAGGCCATCAAGGTCGACAACTCGTCGAGCAGCCGGGTGAAGCTGTTGACGCTGGCGGTCTTTTTCCGCATCAGGGTCAGCTTGTGCTGGACCAGTGGATGGTCGATCAGATGGACTTGGCCTGCGCTCATCGGTGGACTTTCCTTGGTTTTTTGCAGTTCAGAAGACGGTGCCGTCGCTGACGATGTTCAGCGGCGGCGCGCCGCCGCGCCGCTCGGCGGCGTAGGCGCGGCCGGCGGCCCAGGTGCCGCCTTCAAGCACGCAGGCCAGTGGCAGCTGTTCCGCAGTCCGGCCGAGCCGCGTACGAACGCGGTCGGCGATGACGTCGATCAGGTGCACGGTCAGCGCGCGCCATTCGACGATCAGTGCATCGCCGGCATGCCATTGCTGCGCGGCCAGCGCGGGATCGCGCAACTGCAGCACGCCGGCATCGATCAGCAGGCCGCCATTGCGGTACTCGGGCAGCCCGGTCAGCGCGTCGCGTCCGGTGATGGTGATGCCGGCCCATTCGAACGGCTCGAACAACGAATAGACCAGCCATTGGCTGAGCTTGTGGAACGGCATCCAGCCGGCGCTGGCACCGTCGCCGCCGGCCAGCGGATGCGGCCAGGCATCGCCAAGTGCAGTGCCTTCGAGTGCATTGCCGGTCAGCCAGATGTCGCTGCTGTGATCGAGCCAGGCGCGCAGCAGGCCGGCCGCCGGAATTTCCCTTGTGCTGCCGCCGTCGGTCAGCAGGTCGAACAGTCCACCCGGACGGGCGTCAGCGCCGAACGCCTGCGGGTGCTTGGTCAGCGCGGCGCCAAAGCGGCGCAGCAGTTCGGCGCGGCCGTCGGGGCCGACCAGCGGGTTGCCGTCGCTGACCTGGAACAGCCCGGCCAGTTGTTCAGCATCGAGCGTTTGCAGCGCCGGCCCATCGACGCGCAACGGCTGCGCCGGGTCCGACGAGAACGCGCCCTGCATGAAGGCGCGAAAGCTGGCGACGCCGAGCCCTTCCGAGCGCGTGCAGGTCTGGTCGCCATCGCGATACGTCCACTGCGCACCGGCACCGGCATCGAGCAGCACGGCGACGATGGCCAGATCGATCCGGGCGCGCGCCTGTGCGGCACGGTCGAGGTCGGCCATCGCTGCAGTGAGTTCGGCGGCGCGATCGACACCGCCGGCTTCGAAGTGGCGCCAGCGGCTGTGGTACGGAATGGCCAGCGTCGGATAGCGGGCGAGGGTGACCTCGGCGACCTTTTGTGCTGCGGCATCGATCATCGACATGTCGAGCCGCCAGTGCGGCGACTGACCGGCGGCCACGGCGGCGGTAATGTTCGCGGCGCGGCTCCGGATCGTCGCCGGGTCACGCAGCGTGGCAATCGCGTCATTCACAGCGTTCGGCCTTTCACGTCGCCAAGCTGGGTCGCATCCAGCACCGCGCCATCAGTGAAGTAGCCGGCCGCCATCTTGGCTTCCATCTCGACGCGGGCATCGGCCGGGATCAGTTCGTCCGGCAGCTTCACGCGCATGTCCACGGTGATGCCGGCGCCGGTGATCGCGTCGTACTTCAGGTTGCTCATCGATACCAGGCGATGGATGCGCTGGATGCCGAACCAGTGCAGCACGTCGGGCATCAGCTCCTGGAAGCGCATGTCCTGGACGCCGGCGACGCATTCGGTGCGCAGGAAGTACTTGTCGGCGCTGTCGCCGCCGATCTGTCGCTTGCGTGCGTTGTAGACCAGGAACTTGGTGACTTCGCCAAGCGCGCGGCCTTCCTTACGCGAATAGACGATCAGGCCGACACCGTTCAGGCCGCCGTGGCTGGCCGGCTGGGCGCCGCGAATGCATTCCTCGATGGCGTGGGTCAGGTACGGCCGGCAGGTGCAGATGTCGGAGCCGAACACGTCGGAGCCATTGCATTCGTCATGGACCCGGCACGACAGGTTGACGTCCGGGTTCGCCAGGTCGCGTGGCTCACCGAAGATGTAGGCGGTCTGGCCGCCGATCGGCGGCAGGAATACTTCGAGATCGGAGCGGGTGACCAACTCCGGATACATGCCGCCGGTTTCCTCGAACAGCGCGCGGCGCAGCGCGTTTTCCTCGACACCGAAGCGCTTGGCGACACCGGGCAGCCACCAGACCGGTTCCAGCGCCACCTTGGTGACCACCGCCGAGCCGTCATCAAGCAGGACCCTGCCGTCCGGCTTCAGCCGCCCGGCGTCGATCGCTTCGCGAATCTCCGGAAGGTGGATATGTGCCTTGGTCACGGCGATCGTCGGCCTGAGATCGAAGCCCTGCTCGATCTGCGCGCGATAGACCTCGGCGACCAGCGCGCCGAACGGGTCGAGCGACACGATCTTGTCGGCGCCGAACCAGGCCGGGTAGGGCCCGATCCGGTCGGTCGGCAGCGTGTTGGTCAGGTCGGCGCGGTGGCCTTTCGGCAGCGCCTTGGCCGCCACCGCCAGTGCCCGATAGATGCCATAGGCGCCGGCATGCGTGCCGATGACGTTGCGCTGCAGACGGTGGGTGGTGGTGCCGACCAGCGGGCCGCGCGTCAGCGGATCGGACGCGCCCCAGTGAATGGTCAGCAACTCGGCATCGGCGACCGGCGGGTGCGAGGTCAGACGGATGTGGCGGGCCTGCTCGGATCCTGATTCGGACGACATCGCGGCGGCACTCCTGTCGTGTTGCGCGGGTACATCGGGCGGCATCGATCGTTGCGCGATGCGTGCCCGCAGTCTTGCAGCAGAGCAGCTTCCGTGCCGCAGCTGAATGCGAAAAGCCGCACGAGCGTCATTGCGGGAGAATAGGCGCATGAAGCACCCGGCGGACCGGCAATCCGGATGCCGTGGAATCGGCAAACAACGCGGCGCATGACGGGGCCGCACAGCGTGCTCGGCGCGCTTGTTGCGAACCAGCGGGTCACGACCCCGATGCCTGCATGCCGGCAACCGGGACATAAAAAAAGCGTCACCACTCAGGAACCGACGAATGAATGCATTGATGAACCGCGCCGACGGCGCGCCACGCCCGCGGCATCGACTGGCGGCTGCCCTGCTGGCCATCGCGGCGCTGACGATCGCCGGCTGTGCCGATGATTCCAGCAACCTTGAGACGCCGGACGAGCCGGGCGTTCCTTTGGTATTCGCGATCCGCGGCGGGTCCGAGCTGGTTCGCTTCAGCCCGGATACGCCGGCGACCGTCTCGCGTGTCGGTGCCATCAGCGGCCTTTCGGCCGGCGAAACCATACTCGGCATCGATTTCCGTCCGGCCGACGGCAATCTGTACGCGGTGACCAGCAGCAGTCGGGTGCTGATCGTCGACCCGGCGACCGCGATCGCCTCGCCGATCCAGCCGATCACCGGCGACGGCACGGCACTGACCGCGCTGCGTTACGGCCTCGACTTCAATCCGGCCGCCAATGCCTTGCGGATCATTGGCGACGATGGCCTGAACCTGCGTGTGCCGAGCGCGGCGCTGGTGTCGCCAGCGCCGGCCGTGCCGGTCAACGCGATCGTCGACGGCCGCATGGGCTACCTGCGTGGTGTCACGGCGGCGGCCTACACAAACCCTGAAAGCGGGTCGGCCACCAGCCTGTTCGTCATAGAGACCGATACCGACACCGTCTACACGCAGGAGGCAAATGCCGGACGTCTGACACGCGTCGGCAGTCTGGGCGTCGATGCGTCGGCGATTGGCGGCTACGACATCTATCAGGCCGGCCTGCTGAACGAGCACTACGCGCTGCTGACCACCGTCGATGGCACCGCGATCCACACGATCAATCCGCTGACCGGTGCCGCGACGCCGCTGTCGCAGCCGTTGCCCGCCAACGATTACCGCGGTCTGGTGGTGGTCAACGACGACCGCCTGGAGCAGCGCGGCACCCGTTCCTTCGGGGTGCTGACCCGCACGCCGTCCGGCGATGTGATCGTCGGCATCCGGCTCGACGTGCTGACCGGCGCCGTGGTCGGCGGGCCGATCAGCCTTCCAGTCAACGGCCTGGCCGATGGCGAGCACCTGGTCGGCATCAGCGAGCGCACCACGGCGCTTGCGGGCGACAACGGCGGCTACGCGGTGTCGGACGGGAACCGGGTGCTCTACCTTCGAATCCGCAACTTCGAGAGCGGCCTGCAGGCGGCCACCGTCGATGCCGAGCCGGTCGGCACGCTGAGCACGCCGCTGGCCGGCACGCGCTTCGGCCTCGACTTCAATCCGCGCGCCGATCTGCTGCGCATCGTCAGCGACACCGGCCAGAACCTGCGCGTGAACCTGCAGGAAGGCCGAGTGATCGCGGATGCGCCGCGCGCCGCCGCGTTCGCGTTTGTCGACGGCACCACGCGCACCGTGGCGCCGGCGCCGCAGATCGTGGCAACCGCTTACCGGGCCGCGCCGATCGGTGGCACGTTCCAGTACGCCATCGACGCCGCGAACAGCACGCTGGTGCGCGTCGCGGTGCCGAACGATGGCGCGCTGGTCGCCGTCGGGCCGCTGGGCGTCAGCTTGCCGAGCAATGAAGCCGGCGCTGCCGAGCAGAGCCTGGACATTGCCGGGGCAGCGGATCAGTTCGTGTTCGCAGCACTGCGGCCGGCCGGCAGCGCGCTGTCGACGCTGTACCGGATCGATCTGGGCAGCGGCGCAGCGACCGCGATCGGCCCGATCGGCGACAGCGGTGCAGTGACCGCGATCAGCGTGCGCGTCCGCTAAGCCGCTTGTTGCTTGGCTGCCCTCGGCGCGGCCGGCCTTTCAAGGCCGGCCCTGCCGAACGGCGCTACGCTGCACCGACCTCAGGACGCATGCCGATGGACCCCGACTCGCAAATCACCTCGATTGCCCACGTCATCCAGCTGGCGGTGGCGCCGGTGTTCCTGCTGACCGGCGTGGCCGCCTTCATCGGCGTGATCTCGAACCGGCTCGGGCGCATCGTCGATCGGGCGCGCGATCTGGAGCGGCTGCTGCTCAGCGCTTCGCCGGCGCGCATCGAAGCGATGCGCACGACCCTGCGCAATCTGGCCAAGCGCGCGCGGCTGGCCAACCGGGCACTGAGCCTCTGTGTCGGCTGCGCGGTGCTGATCTGCGCCGACATCGTCGTGCTGTTCGTCGGCACGCTGGCTGGTGAACGCTTTGGCAGCGTTGTCGCGGTGGTGTTCGTGCTGGCGATGCTGGCGCTGATCGCGGGGCTGCTGCTGTTCCTGCGCGAGGTCTATCTGGCCACCCGTTTCCTGCGCATCGACGCATCCGAGGTCTATGCGCCGGAATCGACGACCCCGCCGGAGTCCGGCCGCTGAAACGAAAACGGCGAGCCCGAGGGCTCGCCGTTGTCAGCACCGCGGCGCGAATCAGAGATCGCGCAGCAGCGCATTGATGCCGACCTTCGAGCGCGTCTGGGCGTCGACGGTCTTGACGATCACTGCACAGTTGATGGTGTAGCGACCGTTGTCGCGCGGCAGCGAACCGGCCACGACGACCGAGCCGGCCGGCACGCGGCCATAGCTGATCGTGCCCTTGTCGCGGTCGTAGATCGGTGTCGACTGGCCGATGAACACGCCCATCGACAGCACCGAGCCCTTTTCGACGATCACACCTTCGACCACTTCGGAACGGGCGCCGATGAAGCAGTCGTCCTCGATGATCGTCGGTGATGCCTGCAGCGGCTCCAGCACGCCGCCGATGCCGACGCCGCCGGACAGATGGACGTTGGCGCCGATCTGCGCGCAGGAGCCGACCGTGGCCCAGGTGTCGACCATCGTGCCGCGGCCGACATAGCCGCCGATGTTGACGAAGCTCGGCATCAGGATCGCACCCGGTGCGATGTAGGCGCCGCGGCGCACCGAGGCCGGCGGCACCACGCGCGCGCCCTGGGCCTTGAAGCGCTCGGCGGTCCAGCCGTCGTACTTCAGCGGCACCTTGTCGTAGCCGACCAGCGGGCCGGATGCCAGCGGCAGGTTGTCGTGCAGGCGGAAGTACAGCAGCACGGCCTTCTTCAGCCAGTCGTTGACTTGCCAGCCGTCAGCCGTCGGTTCGGCGACGCGGGCGGCGCCGGAATCGAGCAGCTCGATGGCGGCTTCGACGGCGGCAGCCACGGCTGTGTTCGAGGCGTCGAGGGTGGCGCGATCTTCCCAGGCGCGCGCGATGACGGCCTGCAGTTCGGTGTTGTCCAAGCGGAAATCCTTCGGTGATGAAGCGGGTGTTTTGCTACTTGTGCGCGCCTTCGGCGTTCGACAGCGTGCGCGTCAGCACTTCGCGCAGATCTTCGACGGCCTTGTCGCTGGTGATCGGCTGGCGCTGGCGATCGGTGATGTAGAAGACGTCTTCGGCGCGTTCGCCGATCGTCGCAATCTTCGCGGCATCGAGCAGGATGCCGCGCTTGTGGAACACGCGGCCGACCAGGCTGAGCAGGCCCGGCTGGTCGGCGCAAACCAGTTCCAGCATCGTGCGATTGCGCACCGTGTCCTGCGAGATGCTGACGGTGGTCGGCGTGTTGAAGTGACGCAGGCGAGTCGGGCGACGACGGTTGACGTCGACGACCGAGACGGCCGGATCCGCCAGCACCTTGCGCAGCGCCACGCCGATCTCGTCGAAGCGATGCGCGTTCTCGATCGGCGAGCCATCGCTTTCGACGACGACGAACGAGTCGAGCACGTAGCCATCGGCCGAGGTGTTGATGCGGGCATCGAGAATGCTCAGGCCGAGCTTGGCCAGCACGCCGGTCGACAGGCCGAACAGGTGGTCGCGGTCACGCATGTAGACGAACACCGTGGTGCCGCGGCCATCGAGCGTCTTGACCAGCACCAGCGGCAGATCGGCCTCGGTGCTGTGGGCAATGGCGTCGAGGTGCCAGACCAGTTCCGACGGCGAATGACGCAGGAAGTAGTCGGCGTCGAAGCGGCCCCAGATGCGGTCGGTCAGTGCGCCATCGATGTGATGCGCTTCCGGCAGCGCATAGGCGGCGCGGCGCTGTTCGGCCACGCGCTCGGCCATCGAGTACGGGTTGTCGAGGCCGCGGTCGAAGGCGCGCTTGGTCGAGTGGTACAGCTCGCGCAGCAGGCTTTCGCGCCAGGAATTCCACAGCGCCGGGTTGGTGGCGCGGATGTCGGAGACGGTCAGCGCCAGCAGGTAGTCGAGCCGCGCGCGATCGCCGACCTTCTGCGCGAACGCAGTGACGATGTCCGGGTTGGAAATGTCCTGGCGCTGCGCGGTCAGCGACATCAGCAGGTGGTTGCGCACCAGCCACGAGACCAGATCGGCGTCGGCATGGCTCAGGCCATGGTCGAGGCAGAACTTCTCCGCTTCCTTGGCGCCGACTTCCGAGTGATCGCCACCGGAGCCCTTGCCGAGATCGTGGAACAGGCCGGCAACGAACAGCAGGTCGGGGCGGGCGATGCGGTACATCACGTCGCTGAAGAACGGCAGTTCCTGACGGAAGCGTTCCATGCGCAGCCGGCGCAGGTTGCGGACCAGCCGCAGCGTGTGTTCGTCGACGGTCAGCGTGTGGAACAAGTCGTACTGCATGTGGCCGATGATCTGGCCGAACACCGGCAGGTAGCGGCCGAGCACGCCGTAGCGGTTCATCCGGCGCAGCGCCCGGGTCAGGCCATCGCCGCTCTGGAACATGCTGATGAACAGCTCGCGAGTGCGTACGTCGCCGCGCACCGTCTCGATCAGCCGGCGGTCGCGGCGGATCAGCCGCAAGGTGGCGGTCGAAATGCCTTCGAGCTTCGGGTGCTGCTGCATCAGCGCGAACACTTCGATCAGCGCCCATGGCGACTTCTGGAAGACGTCGTCGGCCCGCGCTTCGATGTAGTTGCCACGCAACTGGAAGCGCGAGTTCAGCGGCTTTGGCTCGACATTCTGGCCACGGCCGAGAATCGCTTCCTCGAACAGCTGCAGCAGCATGTCGTTCAGGCAGCTCAGGGACTTGATGGTCCGGTAATAGAGCTGCATGAACTGCTCGACCGCACGATTGCGATCCTGATCCTCGTAGCCGAACAGCGTGGCGATCTTGTTCTGGTGATCGAACAGCAGCCGGTCTTCGTGGCGGCCGGTGATCATGTGCAGCGCGAAGCGCACGCGCCAGAGGAAATCCTGGCCGGCGAACAGTTCGTCGCACTCGGTCTTGGTCAGGAACCCGCGCTCGCGCAGTTCGGTCAGGCTGGACGCGCCGAAGTGGCGCTTGGCGACCCAGGCCACCGTGTGGATGTCACGCAGGCCGCCCGGGCTTTCCTTGACGTTCGGCTCCAGCTTGTAGGCGCTGTCGTCGTACTTGGCGTGCCGGGCCTGCTGCTCGGCGACCTTGGCGCGGAAGAAGGCATCGACCGGCCACATCGCTTCAGGCCGCATTGCTTCGTTGAGCGCGGTGAACAGCGTCAGGTCACCGATCAGCGGCCGGGCTTCGGTGAGATTGGTGATCACGCTGACATCGGTCGCGGCCAGTTCGGCGCACTGGGCAACGCTGCGCACGGCCGAGCCGACATCGAGGCCGATGTCCCAGAGAAACGCGAAAAAGTTTTCCAGCCGCGACTTCGCACCGTTGAGCGCGGCTTCGTCGTACAGCACCAGCAGGTCGATGTCGGAATGCGGCAGCAGCTCGCCGCGCCCGTAGCCACCGACGGCGATCAGCGCCAGACCGCCGTCGGCCTGCGGCAGGAACTGGGTCCAGGCTTCGCGCAACACTTCGTCGACCAGATGGGCGCGCGCGTGGACCAGCGAATCGGCCGGCGTGCCGTCGTGAAACAGGCCGACCAGGCGCTCGCGGCCCCAGGCCAGCGTTTCGCGGAACGCGGCGACCGGCTTGCCGCCGTCGGCGCGCAGGCGGCTGCGCACGCGGCGCGCGGAAAAGACGGCAATGCTGTCGTCTTCGCTGATGTCGATTTCGGCGCCCACGTCAGGCGGTCTCGCCGTCGCGCAGCGTCAGGATTTCGTAGCCCGTCTCGGTCACCAGCACCGTGTGCTCCCATTGCGCCGACAGCGAGTGATCCTTGGTGACGACCGTCCAGCCATCCGGCAGCAGTTTCACTTCGCAGCGGCCGGCGTTGAGCATCGGTTCGATCGTGAAGGTCATTCCAGGAACAAGTTCCATGCCGGTTCCCGGCCGCCCGTAATGGACGACCTGCGGATCCTCGTGAAAGACCCGGCCGATGCCGTGACCGCAGTAGTCGCGGACGATCGAGTAGCCGCGCGATTCGGCGACCGCCTGTACCGCCGCGCCGATATCGCCAAGGCGGGCGCCCGGCCGTACCTTGCGGATGCCGGCCAGCATCGCTTCACGCGTGGTTTCGGTCAGCCGGCGCGCCAGGATGCTGGGTTCGCCGATGTAGAACATCTGGCTGGTGTCGCCGTGCCAGCCGTCCTTGATCACGGTGACGTCGATGTTGATCGCGTCGCCGCGCTTCAGCGGCTTGTTGGCCGGGATGCCGTGGCAGACGACATGATTGACCGACGTGCAGATCGACTTCGGAAACGGCATCCGCCCGCCGCCACCGCCATAACCGAGCGGGGCAGGGACGCCGTTCAGCTCGTTGACGATGTAGTCGTGGCAGATGCGATCCAGTTCTTCGGTCGTCACGCCGGCCTTGACGTGCGGGGCGATCATGGTCAGCACCGACGCTGCTGCCTTGCCGGCAACGCGCATGCCGTCGCGCTCTGCCGCATTCTTGATGGTGACCGACATGTGTTCGTGCGTGCCTGCTGCGTGTGGGGGCGGAGGAAATGCTGCGCCCGATGCAGATGGGGCCGCGGTGCAAGTGGTAAGCCGACAGCCGCCTATGGTATAAAGCGCGCCGCCGCAAGGCAACGACGCGAAAAGCAAGCAGATTTTGCCTGAATTCGCGATCTCATCCGCGTACGTCCCTGGGTGTCGAACGAGCCAACCCTGCTCGCCGATTCCACGTTGCGCGGTCAGCCCAACCCAAGGAGATTGCACCATGTCATCGATCACGATGCGTCAGCTGCTGGAAGCCGGCGTCCACTTCGGACACCGCACCCGTTACTGGAACCCGAAGATGGAGGCCTACATCTTCGGCGACCGCAACAAGATTCACATCATCAACCTTGAGAACACGCTGCCGCTGCGAAGCGGTCCGCGCCGGCATGCCGCACGTCAGCCAGCGCTGGCTTGGCGGCACGCTGACCAACTTCAAGACCGTCAAGGGCTCGATCAAGCGCCTGCACGAGATGGAAAAGCAGGTTGCCGACGGCACCGTCGGTCGTCTGTCGAAGAAGGAACAGCTGCTGTTCACCCGCGAGCTGGAAAAGCTGCAGCGCTCGCTGGGCGGCATCAAGGACATGCCGGCGCTGCCGGATGCGCTGTTCATCATCGACACCGGCTACGAAAAGATCGCCGTTTCGGAAGCCAAGAAGCTTGGCATTCCGATCATTGCCGTGGTCGACACCAACAACAACCCGGATGGCATCGACTGCGTGATCCCGGGCAACGACGACGCCATCCGCGCGATCAAGGTCTACGCCCAGTGCATCGCCGACGCGATCATCGAAGGCCGTGGCACCAACACCGTCAACGTTCGCGCCGAAGAGTTCGCGAACGCCGGTGACGACGAGGCCGCGCCGGCCCGTCCGCGCCGCCCGCGCGCTGGCAAGCCGACTGGCCGCGGCGAGCGCGCCGACGCCTGAGGCATCTTCGGCAACTGCGGATGAATCGTTCATCCGCTGTCGCCGAGTCCCGTAGCGGTTCGAGGCGGCGCGACAGCGCCGTTTCGCGTTCCGGGATTGACACATCGATACCGTATCGTCGGCAGCCCGACGCATACCTCCCCCACATTCGAATCAAGGTTGAACCGACATGAGCACTCCCGTCACTGCTGCCCTCGTCAAGGAACTGCGCGACCGTACCGGCGCCGGCATGAGCGATTGCAAGAAGGCGCTCGAAGCCACCGGCGGCAACGTCGACGCGGCCGCCGAAAAGCTGCGCGTCGATGGCATGGCCAAGGCCGACAAGAAGGGCAGCCGCACGGCCGCCGAAGGCGTGATCTCGATCGCCGTCGGTGCCGACGCCATCGTGCTGGTCGAAACCAACAGCGAAACCGACTTCGTGTCGAAGGGCGACGACTTCAAGGCGCTCGGCGATGCCGCCGCGAAGGCCGCGCTCGCCGCACGGCCTGCCACGCTGGCTGACCTGCTGACGCTGAAGGCTGCCGATGGTCAGACCATCGAGGAAATCCGCCGTGGTCTGGTGGCCAAGATCGGCGAGAACATTACCGTGCGTCGTTTCGAGATCGTCGAGAAGGCCGCCGGCCCGATCAACTACTACCTGCATGGCTCGAAGATCGGTGCCGTCGTGGCACTGAACACCGGCGACGAAGAACTGGCCCGCGATCTGGCGATGCATGTCGCCGCCAGCGCGCCGCGCTTCCTCGACACCACGCAGATCCCGGCCGATGTCGTCGAAGCCGAAAAGCGCGTGATCGAAGAAACGATGGCTCGCGAACAGGCCGAAGCGCAGGCTGAATCGGATCGCTTCGGCGGCTTCCTGAAGGAAATGGACGCCGAGCGCAGCAACGGCCACTACGACTCGCTCGACGCCGAAGGCAAGAAGAACTGGGACGACGAGTACGCCGGCGTGAAGAAGAAGTTCGGCGGCGGCTACAAGCCGAAGCCGGCCGACATCCTTGCCAAGATGGCGACCGGCAAGATCGCCAAGTTCGTCAACGACATCACGCTGGTCGGTCAGCCGTTCGTCAAGGATCCGGACCAGACGGTCGAAAAGTTGCTGAAGGCCAAGAACGCCACCGTCGCCCGTTTCGTGCGACTGGCGGTCGGCGAAGGCATCGAGAAGAAGGCCACCGACTTCGCGGCCGAAGTGGCCGCCGCGACGCAAGTCTGAAGGCTGTGGGAACCTGATTTTCAGGTTAAAGTATTTATCAATGAGGCCCCGGAAACGGGGCCTTTTGGTAGCAGCACCCACCTGGGGTTGCGGGTCGTCGGTTGTAGGCAAGTGCCTGATTCATCGAGTGGCATTCAGTCTGACGGGCCGGCGATCCCCAACGCTGATTGACCCGGAGTTTCATCATTGAATCAACCGCTCGCCGCTGAACCGGCCAAGTCAGCCCCCCAGCCCGCCTACAAGCGCATCCTGCTGAAGCTTTCCGGCGAAGCCCTGATGGGCGATCTCGGGTTCGGCATTTCACCGGCGGTGATGACCTTCCTCGCGAACGAGCTGAAGGAAATCGTCGATCTCGGTGTGCAGGTGGCACTGGTGGTCGGTGCCGGCAACATCTTCCGCGGCGAAGGCCTGGCTCGCGGCGGCATGGATCGCGTGACCGGCGACCAGATGGGCATGCTGGCCACGGTCATCAATGCCTTGGCGATTCAGGACGCGATCGAGCGGGTCGGTCTCGAGGCACGCGTGCAGTCGGCGATCCGGATCAACGAGGTTTGCGAGGACTTCATTCGCCGCAAGGCGATCCGCCATCTCGAGAAGGGTCGTGTGCTGGTGTTTGCTGCCGGTACCGGCAATCCGTTCTTCACCACCGATTCGGCCGCTGCGCTGCGCGCCATCGAGATTTCGGCCGATCTGATGCTGAAGGCGACCAAGGTCGACGGTGTCTACACCGCGGATCCCAAGAAGGATCCTACGGCGACTCGCTACGAAGAATTGACCTATGACGAAGCGCTCGACCGCCGCCTCGGCGTGATGGACCAGACCGCGCTGGTGTTGTGCCGCGATCACAAGATTCGCTTGAAGGTCTACGACATGGACCGCCCGAAGGCCCTGTTGCGGATCGTCACGGGCGACAACTCGCTGGGCACCCTGGTCAGGGTCTGAAGCGGTCTGCGGTGCGGCGATCACCGAATCGTGCCAGCCGCTGCCTGTCGTCCGCACCCGGACGTGCCACCCTGTATCCCGTATCTGAACTGTTGCCCTGGAATTGACCCGATGATCGAAGACATCAAGAAAGATGCGACGGCGCGCATGCAGAAGACCGTCGACGGCCTCAAGGCCTCGTTTTCCAAGCTCCGGACCGGACGCGCCTCGACGGCGATCCTCGAGCATGTTCGCGTCGACTATTACGGTTCCGAATCACCGCTGTCGCAGGTCGCCAGCGTGGTCGTCGAGGACGCACGAACCATCTCGATTGCGCCCTGGGACCGCAACATGATCGGAGCGATCGAAAAAGCGATCCTTGCGTCCGACCTCGGCATCACGCCGAACACCGCCGGCACCACGATCCGCATCAACATGCCGCCGCTGACCGAGGAGCGTCGCAAGGACCTGGTCAAGGTGGTCAAGAGCGAAACCGAGAACGCGCGGGTTGCCATCCGCAATGTTCGCCGTGACGCCAACCAGTCGATCAAGGAACTGGCCAAGGAAAAGATCATCACGGCTGATGAGGAAAAGGCAGCCGAAGCGGCGATCCAGAAGCTCACCGACCAGTTCGTCGCCAAGGCCGACGAAACCATGAACGGCAAAGAAAAAGAGCTGATGTCGGTCGGATGACCAGCGACTTGCCGAATCTGCCGGATATGCGGATTCCGGCGCACGTCGCCGTCATCATGGATGGCAACGGCCGCTGGGCGAAGCAACGCCTTCGGCCACGCGCGTTTGGCCATCAGGCTGGCGTCAAGTCGGCACGGCGCATCGTCCGGGCCGCGCACAACAGCGGCGTGAAGATGCTGACCCTGTTCGCGTTCAGCCAGGAGAACTGGCAGCGCCCGCCGATCGAAGTGTCGCTGCTGATGGGGCTGTTCGTTCGCACGCTGCGGCGCGAGCTTGGCAGCCTGCATCGCAGTGCCGTGCGCATCCGGTTCATCGGTGATCACGGTGACTTCCCGAACGACCTGACGGCGCTGATGCAGGATGCCGAGTCGCTGACCCGTGACAACGCAGGCCTGCAGCTGATCATCGCGGTCGGCTACGGCGGTCACTGGGATATCGCCCAGGCGGCCAGCAGCCTGTGCCGCGATGGTTTGCCGATCACCCCGCAGGCGATCGAAGCGCGGCTTGCGGTGGCCGATCTTCCGCACCCGGATCTGCTGATCCGCACCGGCGGCGAGAAGCGGCTGTCGAACTTCCTGTTGTGGCAGCTGGCCTACACCGAGCTGCACCTCGTCGACACGCTGTGGCCCGATTTCGACGAGGCGGCATTTGCAGCCGCCCTTTCCTGGTACGCCTCGCGCGACCGACGCTACGGCCGCGTGCCGGAAGCCAGCTGAGGCCGTGCCATGTTGAAGCAGCGGGTCATCACCGCGTTGATCCTGCTGCCACTGATTCTCGGCCCGATCATCTGGTTTCCGACGCCGTGGCTGTATGTGTTCCTGAGCGCGCCGGGCTTGATTGCCGCCTGGGAATGGACGGCGTTGATGGGGCTCAAGCAGACGACTGCTCGCTATGCGTACCTGGCTGTGACATCGGCCCTGATTGCGGCGGCCTGGTGGCTCGCCAGCCTGGGTCATGGCGCAGCGGTGCTGGCCGTCGGCGCCGTCTGGTGGGTCTATGCCCTGCGTCTGGTCATCGGTTATCCCGGGAACTTCCAGCGGCCGCCGCCGGGTATCCCGGTGATGGCAGCCTACGGATTGCTGATGCTGGTGCCGGCGCTGCTCGGGCTGGCGATGCTGCACGGCGCCGATCACGGCGGGCGGCGCATCTTCTTCCTGTTCGAACTGGTCTGGATGGCCGATATCGGCGCCTACTTCGCTGGTCGTCGTTTCGGCAAGCGCAAGCTTGCGGTCGAGGTTAGTCCCGGCAAGTCGATCGAAGGTGCGCTGGGCGGTTTTGTCGCCTCGATGCTGGTCGCCGCGCTGTCGGCGCCGTGGGTGTTCGGTGCCGGCCCTTATGACGCGTTATCGCTGCTGCTGCTGTGTGCACTGGTGATCGCGGTGTCGATCATCGGCGATCTGACCGAGAGCCTGTTCAAGCGCCATCGCGGCGTGAAGGACAGCGGCACGCTGCTGCCCGGTCATGGCGGCGTGCTCGACCGCATCGACAGCGTGCTGGCCGCAGCGCCGGTGCTCGCGCTCGGTCTTGCCCTGATCGGCATCTGAACATGGCCGACTGCCCGTGCTTGAACGCATTGCCCGGCGCGATGGTCGTACTGGCGCGCCCGTCCTTCCTGCGATCCTGAACCATGCTCGATACCCTGCATTCCGCCGGTTCCTTCATCGTTGCCATCGGTGTCCTGGTGGCATTCCACGAGTTCGGCCATTTCTGGGTCGCTCGTCGCTTCGGTATCAAGGTACTGAAGTTCTCGATCGGCTTCGGCCGCCCGTTATGGTCGCGGCGCGGCCGGGACGGCGTCGAGTACATCGTTGCGATGATCCCGCTCGGTGGCTACGTCAAGCTGCTCGATGAGCGCGAGGCCGATGTCGTGATCCCGCCGCAGGATCTGCCGCACGCGTTCAACCGGCAGTCGGTCTGGAAGCGGATCGGCGTGTATGCCGCAGGGCCGGCGTTCAACTTCCTGCTGGCCATTGCCTTCTACTGGCTGCTGTACATGGTCGGCGTGCCAGGCATGAAGCCGGTGATCGACGAACCGCCGGCCGGCACCGTCGCGGCCCGCGCCGGTTTCCATGCTGGCGAGCAGATCGTGGCGCTTGACGATCAGCCGATCGCGACCTGGTCGGTGCTCCGCAGTGAACTGCTCGACCACGCGTTGAACCATGGCGACACGCGCTTCCGGGTCCTTGCGGCTGACGGCGCAGAGCGCACCGTGACGGTCGATCTGCGCGCGGTGCGGATCGATCCGGCACTCCTGTTCGACGATCTGGGCCTGTCGCCTTTCGATCCGCCGAGGCCGGCCGTGGTCGGAGAAGTGGTTGCCGGCGGCGCTGCCGCCGAGGCCGGTTTCCAGTCGGGCGACAAGGTATTGAGCATTGACGGCGAGCCGGTCGCCTCGTTCCAGGCCTTGCGAAGGACGATCCTCTCGCGGCCGGGGCAGGTGGCCCGGTTCGCCATCGAAAGGCGTGGCCAGCCCATGGAATTGAGCGCGATCATCGGCTCGGACGGCGCCGGCGTAAACGCTGTTGGCCGCATGGGGTTCACCGGCCAGATCATGGCGGGTGAGGCTGATTTGTGGCAGGATTTGCGCGCCGAAGTGCGGCTCGATCCTGTTGCCGCCGCGTCGGCAGCAGTGCACCAGACCTGGCAGATTTCCGCGCTCACCCTTCGCTTGCTGTACCGGATGGTGGTCGGCGAGGTGTCGGTCAAGAACGTCAGTGGACCGATCCAAATCGCGCAAGCGGCGGGCTACTCGGCCAACGCCGGAATTGCCGCGTTCGTGACGTTTGTGGCGATGGTCAGCGTCAGCATCGGCATCTTCAACCTGCTGCCGATTCCGATGCTTGACGGGGGGCAGATCCTGTTCGGCCTGATCGAAGCGGTGAAAGGTTCACCGCTGCCGGAGCGCGTGCAGCTGGCGGGACAGCAGGTCGGCATGACGTTGTTGCTGCTGCTGATGGGGCTGGCGTTTTACAACGATGTGGCCAGCGTCATCGGCTGACAACGACATTGGGTTCACGAGGGGAAGAGTTCTGAAACGTCTACGCAAAACGGCACGCGGAGCGCTGCTGAGTGTCATCGCGATCCTCGTCGCCACCCCGGCCGCGTGGGCGTTCGAGCCGTTCGTCATCAAGCAGGTGCGTGCAGAAGGTTTGCAGCGTCTCGAACTCGGCACCGTACTGACCTACTTTCCTTTGTCGGTCGGCGACGAGATGACGGAAACGGCATCGCGGACGGCGATTCGCAGCCTGTACAGCTCCGGCCTGTTTCTTGACGTGCAACTGGCGCGTGATGGCGACGATCTGGTCATCAAGGTGCAGGAACGCCCGGCGATCGCCACGTTCAAGCTCGAAGGCAACGAGAAGGTCGGCGGCGACGACCTGAACAAGTCGCTGAAGGAAGCCGGACTTGCCGAAGGCGAACTGTTCAAGCGCGCGCTGCTCGACTCGGTCGAACAGGAACTTCGCCGGCAGTACTACGCCAATGGCTATTACGACGTCGCCATCGAGGCCAAGGTCACCGAGCTGCCGAACAACCGCGTCGACATCAACATCAAGGTGACCGAAGGCAAGGTCACCAAGATCAAGGAAATCAATATCATCGGGAACAAGGCGTTCCCGAAGGATGTGCTGCTGTCGCAGCTGAAGCTGGAAAAGACCAACTGGATGCCGTTCCAGAAGACTGATCGCTACTCCAAGCAGCAGCTCGGCGGCGATCTCGAAGGCCTCAGCTCGTTCTACCAGGACCGCGGCTACCTGCAGTTCAACGTGTCGTCGGTGCAGGTGGCGCTGTCGCCGGACAAGCAGGACATCTACATCACCATGGCGGTCGATGAAGGTGCGGTCTACAAGGTGTCGAGCCACCGGTTTTCCGGTGAGATCGTGCTCAATGAAAAATTCCTCGACGCGCTGACTTCGACCAAGACCGGCTCGACGTTCTCGCGCAAGGAAGCAACCGAGACCGGTACCCGCATCGAAGGCGCGCTGTCCGACATCGGCTACGCATTCGCCAAGGTCACGCCGCTGCCGGAAGTCGATGAGCCGAAGCGCGAAGTGGCGCTGAACTACTTCATCGAGCCGGGCAAGCGCGCATACATCCGGCGCATCAATTTCCAGGGCCATACCGGCACCAACGACGAGACGCTGCGTCGCGAGATGCGCCAGCTGGAAGCGGCGCCGTTCTCGAAGACTGCCGTCGAACGATCGCGCGTGCGTCTGGCGCGTCTGCCGTTCATCGAGGAAGCTGAAGTCGAGACCAAGCCGGTGCCTGGCACGGATGACCTCGTCGACATCGAGTTCAAGGTCAAGGAACGTGCGCCCGGTTCGATCCAGTTCGGTGTCGGTTTCTCCGGCGCGCAGGGCTTCCTGATCAACGCCAGCATCACCAACACCAACTTCCTCGGGACCGGCGACCGTGTGCAGCTGTCCGCGGACACCAGCAGCTTCAACCGCTCGGTGTCGGTCAGCCTCACCGATCCCTATTTCACGCAGGACGGCATCAGCCAGACGGTATCGGCGTTCTTCCGCAAGTCGCAGTCGGTCATCCGCTTCTCGTCCGGCTTCGACACCAACGTCGTTGGCGGCGATCTGACCTACGGCATTCCGCTGTCGGAATTCACGTCGCTGCGTCTCGGTGGCGGTGTCAGCCAGACGGCGGTCAAGACCTTCCCGGGCGCATCGAGCAACGAAATCCTTGATTTCGTGATTCGCAACGGCACCACGTTCACCGAGTTCGAACTGCGCACCGGCATCGCGCGCGACACCCGCAACCGCACGTTCTTCGCAACGGCGGGTGCGCTGACCCGGTTCAATCTCGACATCGCCGTACCGCTCAGCGATCTGACGTTCTACAACGCCAGCCTTTCGCACGAGCAGTACATCCAGCTGCCGTTCAAGTTCTTCACTCGGCACAGCGCCACCATCGGCTACGTCGATGGCTACGGCAAGAAGAACGATGTGCCGCCGTACGAGCTGTACTTCGCCGGCGGTGCCAACACCGTGCGCGGCTACCGCGATGGTTCGCTGGGTCCGCGCGATTTCCCGAACAACAATCCGTTCGGTGGTCGCCTGCGCGCAACGGCGCAGAACGATCTGGTGCTGCCGATTCCGGTGGTCAGCGATAACAAGACCACACGCGCCAGCGTTTTCTACGACGTCGGCAACGTGTACAAGACGCCGGGCGATTTCAGCGTGTCGACGTTGCGCCAGGCTTACGGCCTGAGCTTCAGTTTCTTCACGCCGATCCTCGGCCTGCTCAGCCTGAGCTACGCCTTCCCGCTGAACGATCAGGTCGGCGACTTCACCGACGCCTTCCAGATCAATTTCGGCACCGGCTTCTGAGTGCGATTGCCGATCGCGCCGAGCCCATCATCAGCTGCACTTTCTGAACCTCAACGAGAGACCGACATGATTCAGCACCGCATCCTTGCCACCCTTGCCACCTGCGCCGCGCTGGCACTTGCTGCTGCCCCGACCATGGCGCAGGCACAGTCGAAGGTTGCCGCCGTTCGTTTCGACGACGCCGTGCGCGCGTCGCCGCAGTACAAGCAGGCCGACGCCAAGATGACCGCCGAGTTCTCGAAGCGGAAGTCCGATCTGGAAGCGCAGTCGAAGCAGTTCGAGTCGGATGTCGAAAAGTTCAAGCGTGACCGCGTGACGATCAGCCCGGACGCGCAGGCCAAGACCGAAAAGGATCTCGCTGCTCGCCAGGTCGACCTGACCCAGGCCGGCCGCAAGTTCCAGGAAGATGCCCAGACTCGCCAGCGCGAGTTGACCAACGATGTCGTCGGCAAGGTGCGTGACGCCGTGGTCGCCGTGGCCAAGGAAAAGGGCTACGACATGGTCATCGCCGATCCGGTCTACTCGGCCACCACGCTCGACATCACCGATGAGGTGGTGAAGAAGCTCGGCGGCGCGAAGTAAGCACGCGGCAGATGCCGGCAACGCCGCCGTTGCTGACGCTTGGCGCGATCGCCGAGCGTCACGGGCTTGCGCTGCGGGGAGATCCGGCGTTCCTGATCGAAGGCGTCTGCTCGCTGTCGCCCGGCATCCCCGGGCGCATCGGGTTCTGTGCCGATCCGAAACTGGCGCATCAGTTCGCTGGTTCGCAGGCATCGGCGGTCGTCGTGTCGTCACGCAACGCCGGCGTCTTCGCCGGCAACGTGCTGGTTGCGGCCAACCCGGCGTTGGCGTTCGCCGCGATCGCTCGCGAGTTCGACAGTTCCGAAGCGTTTGCGGTCGGGATCGATCGGTCGGCAAGCGTGGCGCCGTCGGCGCGGATCGGCGATGACTGTGGCATCGCGCCCGGCGCCGTGATCGAGGCTGATGTGGCGATCGGTGCCGGCAGTTATGTCGGACCGAACTGCGTGGTGCGCCGTGGGGCCACGATCGGCGCCGGCTCGCGGCTTGAAGCCAATGTCTACGTCGGCCCGGATTCGCTGATCGGCGCCCGAGCCCGGCTGTTGCCGGGGGCGGTCATCGGCGGTCGCGGCTTCGGACTGGTGCCCAGCAAGGCCGGCTGGGTCGAAATGCCGCAGCTCGGCCGTGTCGTGATCGGCGATGACGTCGAGGTGGGTGCCAACACCACGATCGATCGTGGCGCGCTCGACGACACGGTGATCGAGGACGGCGTCAAGCTCGACAACCAGATCCAGATCGCCCACAACTGCCGCATCGGCGCCGGTACGGCGATTGCGGCCTGTGTCGGCATCGCTGGGTCGACCACGATCGGCCGCAACTGCATGATCGGTGGCGCGTCGGTGATCGGTGGCCACATCGAGATCACCGACAACGTGCTGGTGTTTGGCTATGCGATGGTGACCAAGTCGATCACCGTCCCCGGACAGTACGGCTCCGGCATTCCGGCCCAGCCGGCGCGAGACTGGCGGCGCGAAGTGGCCCGAATCAGGCGGCTGCCGAAGGTCGACGAGCGTCTGGCGGCAATCGAACAACATTTGCAAATGACTCCGGGAACGGGAGACGAGAACGGTGAGCAAGGCGATCTTTGACATCCGCGACATCATGGCGCTGCTTCCGCATCGCCAGCCCTTCCTGCTGGTCGACAAGATCATCGAGCATGACCCCGGCAAGTCGCTGGTGGCGATCAAGAACGTCACCTACAACGAGCCATTCTTTCTCGGTCACTTTCCGACCGTCCCGACGATGCCGGGCGTGCTGATCATCGAGGCGCTGGCTCAGGCCTGTGGCCTGCTGACGGCGATCGAGACCGGCATCAAGCCGGAGTCCGGCCTGATCTTCTACTTCGCCGGCATCGAGGATGCCCGCTTCAAGCGGATCGTCGAACCGGGCGACCAACTTCGTTTCGAGGTCAGCCTCGACAAGGTCAAGCGCAACCTGCGGCGGTTCAAGGCGCGCGCCACGGTCGATGGCGAGCTGGCCTGCGAAGCAACGCTGATGTGCGTGCTGAAGGACGCGTCGCGGCCGGCTCCGGCCGACGCGGAGCCGGCGGTCTGAACGGCGCGATGAGCGCGCCCCTGATTCACCCGACGGCGATCATCGATGCCGGTGCGCGGCTGCACCCGTCGGTGTCGGTAGGGCCGTATTCGATCATCGGGCCTCATGTCGAGATCGGCGAGGGCACCACGATCGGCCCGCATGTGGTGCTGAAAGGGCCGATGCGGATCGGCCGCGACAACACCATCTTCCAGTTCGCGAGCCTCGGCGAAATCAGCCAGGACAAGACGGCGAAGGTCGATGACGCCACGCGAGTCGAGATCGGTGACGGCAACACGATTCGCGAGTACGTGACGATCCAGCGCGGCACGCTGAAGACGCCCGATGGGCTGACCAAGGTCGGTGATCGCAACTGGATCATGGCCAATGCCCACATCGCCCATGACTGCATCGTCGGCAGCGACAACATCCTCGCCAACGGCACCACACTGGCCGGTCATGTGACCATCGAGGACTGGACCGGCCTTGGCGGCTACACGCTGGTGCACCAGTACTGCCGGATCGGTGGCCATGCGTTCACCGGCGGCGGCAGCGTGATCCTCAAGGATGTGCCGCCGTTCATGATGATCGAAGGCCAGCCTGCGAAAGCGCGCGGCATCAACAGCGAAGGGCTGAAGCGGCGCGGCTTCAGCGCGGACGAGATCGCCACCGTGAAGGACGCGTACAAGCTGATCTACATGTCCGAGATGCTGATGGTCGACGTGAAAGTGAAGCTGGCCGAGATGGCGATCGACTCGCCGCATTGCGCGCGCCTGCTGGCGTTCATCGAAAGCTCGACGCGGTCGATTGTCCGCTGAGCCGCGCGCCGGCTCGGGACCGCCCATGCATTTCGCGCTGATCGCAGGCGAGGCTTCCGGCGACCTGCTCGGCGCTGCGCTGATTCCGGCGCTGCGGGCACGCTATCCGGGCGCCCGGTTCAGCGGCGTCACCGGACCCCGAATGCAGGCTGCCGGTTGCGAATCGCTGGCCAGCATCGATCGGCTGTCGGTGATGGGTATCGCCGAAGTGCTGCCGAAGCTGCCGGACCTGTTCCGGCTGCGTGCCGAATTGGTCGAGCGCCTGTCGGCGGAACGCCCGGATGTGGTCATCGGCATCGACGCTCCGGATTTCAATCTTAGTCTCGAACGGCGGCTGCGCGAGCAAGGCCTGAAGACCGTGCAGATGGTCAGCCCGACGGTCTGGGCCTGGCGGCAGGGGCGGGTGAAGACCATTGCCAGGGCCGTCGATCTGGTGCTCTGCCTGTTCCCGTTCGAGCCGAAGTTCTACTTAGGCCATGGCGTCAAGGCGGTCTACATCGGCCACCCGCTGGCCGAGGAACTCGCGGATCCCCTGTCGCAGGCCGATGCGCGCGCGCGCCTGGCATTGCCGGACTCAGGGCCGGTGCTGGCGGTGCTGCCGGGCAGTCGTGGTGGCGAGCTGGCGCGGCTGGCGGTGCCGTTCGCGCAGACCGCCGCGCTGCTGGCCGCCAAGCTGCCGGGCCTGCGCATCGTCACGCCGATTGCCAAGCCGTCGTTGCGGCCGGTGATGGAGAACGCGATCGCCGCCCATGCGCCGGGGCTGGACTGGCGCCTGGTCGACGGCCAGTCGCGCGAAGCGATGCGGGCGGCAGACGCGGTGTTGCTGGCTTCCGGTACCGCAACGCTGGAATGCTTGCTGCTCGATCGGCCGATGGTCGTCGCCTATCGCGGCTCGCTGCTGACCTACTTCCTGCTGTCGACGCTCGGCATGCTCAAGACCAAGCACGTCAGCCTGCCGAACCTGCTGGCGGCAGAAGCGGTGGTGCCGGAATACCTGCAGGACGCCGCTCAGCCCGCCGTGATGGCGGAAACCCTGCGCGCGCTGATTCAGGAGCAACCGGCGCGCGATCGCCAGCTGGCGCAGTTCGGTGCCGTGCGCGAGGAGCTGCGCCGCAATGCCGCACTCGCCTCGGCGGAAGCGATCGCGGCGCTGCTCGACCGGTGATGCGGATCGCCGGTATCGACGAAGTCGGCCGCGGCTGTCTGGCCGGGCCGGTCTATGCGGCAGCCGTGGTGCTGCCGGATGGACACGGCCTGATTGGCCTCAAGGATTCCAAGGCCTTGTCGGCGCGGCAGCGCGAGCGGCTGGTGCCGCAGATCGAGGCGGTGGCGCTGGACTGGGCGATCGGGATTGCCACCGCAGACGAAATAGACGCGATCAACATCCTGCAGGCGACCTTTCTGGCGATGCGCCGCGCCGTCGAGGCGCTGAAAGCGGTGCCCGATCTCTGTCTGGTTGACGGCAGCCAGGCGCCCAAGCTGCCGGTGCCGGTACGTATGGTCGTCGGCGGGGATCGATCCGAGGACGCGATCATGGCGGCGGCGATCATCGCCAAGGTTGCCCGCGATGCCGAGCTGGACCGTCTTGACGCGCAGTTCCCCGGCTACGGCTTGGCCAAGCACAAGGGCTATGGCACGCCGCTGCATTTGAAAGCCTTGCGCGAACAAGGCGCTAGCGTGATCCACCGGATGAGCTTCGCACCCTGCGCCGAAGCGGCGAAGCGCGCTCGGTAGAATCCGCGGACGGCGGCATGCCGGCCCCCGTTCACCGTGCTCTGGTCCCGATGTTCGTCCACCTTCACCTGCACACCGAATTCTCGCTGGTCGACAGCCTGATTCGCGTCGAGCCGCCGGCGCGCAAGAGCGCGGGCGCCAACGTGCAGACCCTGACCGGCTTTGCCGCCAAGCTCGGCCTGCCGGCCGTCGCCGTGACCGATCAGGACAACCTGTTCGCGATGGTGAAGTTCTACAAGCTGGCCGAAGGCGCCGGCATCAAGCCGATCATCGGTGCCGACGTGTCGCTGCAGGAACACGGTGATGCCGATGGCGCGGAAAGCCTGACCCTGTTGGTCCAGAACGCCACCGGCTACCGCAACCTGACTCGGCTGGTGTCGCGCGCCTACAGCGAAGGCCAGTCGCGCGGCCGGCCGCGGATCCAGCGCCGCTGGCTGGCCGAGGCCTGCGACGGGCTGATTGCGCTTGCCGGTCGCGACAGCGAAATCGGCAAGGCGCTGCTGGCCGGGCGCCTCGACCATGCCCGCGCCGTCGCCGGCTGGTGGGCGACGCATTTCCCGGATCGCCTGTATCTGGAGATCACCCGCTGCGGCCGCCGCAACGACGAGGATCATCTGGCTGCTGCTGTTGGCTTTGCACGCGAAGTCGGCCTGCCGGTGGTTGCCAGCAACGACGTGCGTTTTCTCGAACGCGGCGACTACGATGCCCACGAAGCGCGCGTCTGCATCAACCAGGGCCGAGTGATCAACGACGAGCGCCGGCCGCGCGACTACACGCCCGAGCAGTACCTGAAGTCGGCCGAGGAAATGACCGCGCTGTTCGCCGATCTGCCGGAAGCGATCGAGAACAGCGTGCAGATCGCTCGCCGCTGCACGCTGAGCCTGAAGTTCGGCGAGAACCATTTGCCCGACTACCCGGTGCCGGATGGCGTCACCGTCACCGAGCATCTGCGCAACGAAGCCGAAGCGGGTATGAAGCGCCGCTTCGAAACCCAGGGCGCTAGCCAGCCGGTCGAGGACTACCAGAAGCGCCTCGACTACGAGCTGGCGATCATCGAGCGCATGGGCTTTGGCGGCTATTTCCTGGTGGTGGCCGACTTCATTCGCTGGGGCAAGGGCAATGGCGTGCCGGTCGGGCCCGGTCGCGGCTCCGGTGCCGGCAGTCTGGTCGCCTACGCGATCGGCATCACCGACCTCGATCCGCTGCCGTACAACCTGCTGTTCGAGCGCTTCCTGAATCCGGAGCGCGTGTCGCTGCCGGACTTCGACGTCGATTTCTGCATTGAAGGCCGCGACCGGGTGATCGCCTATGTGGCCGAGAAATACGGCCGCGAGCGAGTCAGCCAGATCATCACCTACGGCTCGATGGCCGCTCGCGCGGTGGTTCGCGATGTGACCCGGGTGATGGGCCAGCCGTACGGCATGGGCGACCGGATCGCCAAGCTCATCCCCGGCGCACCCGCGTTCAAGGCCGATGCCGAGAAGGCCGGGCGGTCGTCGCTGGAGCACGCGCTGGTCGAGGTGCCGGAACTCAAAGCCGCTTACGACGCCGAGGAAGACCTGCGCGAGATCATCGATCTCGGCATGGCATTGGAAGACCTGACCCGCGGCGTCGGCATCCATGCCGGCGGTGTCGTCATCGCCCCTAAGCCGCTGACCGAGTATTCGCCGATGTTCTGCGAAGCCGGCGGCGCCGGCCTGCGCACGCAGTTCGACATGAAGGACTGCGAGACCATCGGCCTGGTCAAGTTCGACTTCCTGGGCCTGCGGACGCTGACCATCATCGAATCGGCGGTGCAGCAGATCAACGCCCGCTACCCGTCGATGAATCTCGACGTGCTGAAGCTGCCACTGGACGACAAGGAGGCCTACAAGCTGTACGCGGAAGGCCAGACCACTGCGGTGTTCCAGATGGAATCGCAGGGCATGCAGCGCGCCTCGGTGGATCTGAAGCCGGACTGCTTCGAGGACATCATCGCGCTGATCTCGTTGTACCGGCCGGGGCCGATGGACCTGATCCCGCAGTACTGCCGGCGCAAGCACGGACTGGAGCCGGTCAGTTACCTGCATCCGGACATGGAAGGCGTGCTGAAGCCCACCTACGGCAACTTCGTCTATCAGGAACAGGTGATGCAGATGGCGCAGGTGCTGGCCGGCTACACGCTCGGCGGTGCCGACCTGCTGCGTCGCGCGATGGGCAAGAAGAAGCCCGAGGAGATGGCCAAAGAGCGCGGCAAGTTCGAGAGCGGCGCCCAGGCGCGCGGCATCGACCAGAACACCGCCGCGTCGGTCTTCGACCTGATGGAGAAGTTCGCCGGCTACGGCTTCAACAAGTCGCACGCCGCCGCCTACGCGCTGGTCTCGTACCAGACCGCCTGGCTGAAGGCGCATTACCCGGCGCAGTTCATGGCGGCGGTGATGTCGGCGGAAATGAGCCACACCGACACCGTCGTGGTGATGCTCGAAGAGTGTCGCCGGATGAAACTGACGGTGCTGCCGCCGGACGTGAACTCGTCCGAGTACCGCTTCACCGTCAATCTGAAGGGCGAGATCCTCTACGGACTCGGCGCCGTCAAGGGCGCGGGCGAGGGTGCGATCGAAGGGATCATTTCCGAGCGGCGGGCGAATGGCCGCTACGCCGATCTGTTCGACTTCTGCCGCCGCATCGACACCAAGAAGGCCAATCGCCGGGTGCTCGAAGCGCTGATCGGCGCCGGCGCGATGGACGCCTTCCAGCTCAACCGGCCGAGCCTGATGAAGACGCTGCCGAAGGCGCTGCAGCTCGCCGAGCAGACCGCCGCCAGCGCTGGTGCCGGTATTTCCGACCTGTTTGGTCTCGGCGGTGCTGGCGAGGGCGCCAGCACGCCGAGTGTCGCAGCCGAGATCGAACCGGACTGGGAAGCCAACGAGCGGCTGGCGATCGAGAAGAAGGTGCTGGGGCTCTACCTGTCCGGACATCCGGTGACGGCGTTCAAGCCGATCATCGACCAGGTCTGCAGCGGCACGATCAAGGCGCTGATCGACGAGAACGCGGTACCGTCGGAGTTCGCCGGCAGCGCGCCGTCATCGGGCGACGACGACGAAGGCGCGCCAGCGCCGCCGCGGCGCCGCGGCGGGCGCAAGCAGGTGATGCTGGCCGGCTGGCTGACTGACATCCGCACGATCATGGGCGACCGTCCGGGCAAGATCCTGATTCTCGACGACCGCACGGCCCAGCTGGTCTGCTGGCTGGACTTCCAGGACTGGCAGCGATTCCAGACGCTGCTGAAGCCGGACACGCTGATTTTCGCGACCGGTTCGATCAGCGCCTCGCAGCGCGAAGGTCGGGAGCTCGAGTACCGATTGCAGGCGCGCAGCTTCTACGATCTCGACGCCTTGATGCGCGAACGGAGCGAGCGGGTTACGCTCGTCTGGAAAAAGCCGCCGGTCAGCGTTCCGGTGCTTGCGCAACGCTTGACACCATTCCGTAGCCCGAATGGCGCGACTGTTGCGGTGGATTACTGGAACGGCGGCGCGCGCGCGATGCTCGACTGGGGGCCAGCGTGGCGGCTGAAGTACGACACGGCAGCCGAGGCGGAAATCAAGCGCCTGCTTGGGCCGGACAGCATCAAGGTCGAGTTTCGACGGTGGGTCGCACCGGTTCCTTCCAATCAGCGGTCTAGGGCAGAATACGACGATGGCGAATAACATGACGTATCTGGATTTCGAGCAGCCGATTGCCGATCTCCAGAAAAAGATCGAAGAGCTGCGGTTCATGACGGGCGGCTCGGAGCTGAATCTCACCGACGAGATTTCCCGGCTCGAATCGAAGATCGGCGAGGCCACCAAGTCGATCTTCGCGAACCTCACGCCTTGGCAGATCGCGCAGCTGGCCCGGCATCCGCAGCGTCCCTACGCGCTCGATTACGTGCATGGCGTCTTCACCGAATGGGAAGAGCTGCACGGCGACCGTCACTACGCCGATGACCCGGCAATGGTCTGTGGCGTCGCCCGTCTCGAAGGTCGCGCGGTCGTGGTGATCGGCGAGCAGAAAGGCCGCGACGCCAAGGAACGCGTCTATCGCAACTTCGGCATGCCGCGCCCCGAGGGTTACCGGAAGGCCCTGCGGGTGATGAAGCTGGCCGAGAAATTCAATCTGCCGATCGTCACCTTCATCGACACCCCAGGTGCCTACCCGGGCATCGGTGCCGAAGAGCGCAACCAGTCGGAAGCGATTGCTCGCAACCTGTTCGAACTGTCAAAGCTGCGTGCACCGATCGTCGCCACGGTGACTGGCGAGGGCGGTTCTGGCGGTGCACTGGCGATCGGCGTTGCCGACCACGTGATGATGCTGCAGTACGGCATCTACTCGGTGATCTCACCGGAAGGTTGCGCCTCGATCCTGTTCAAGAAGGCCGAGCGCGCCAAGGAAGCCGCCGAGGCGATGCGCGTCACGTCGAAGGACCTGCTCGAATTCAAGCTGATCGACGAAATCGTGCCGGAGCCGCATGGCGGTGCGCACCGCGATCCGGCGCTGATGATGGCGACCCTGAAGGAGCGCATCGTCAACCACGTCGAGCGCCTGTGCCGCGTGCCGATGACCAAGCTGCTGTCGGATCGCTACGGCCGCCTGATGACTTACGGCACCTACGACGAGCCCAGCGAAGTCCCGGCCTCGAACTCCGCTGCCGCCTGATCGCGGGCGGCGGACGATCGAAAAGCCCGCTCCGGCGGGCTTTCTCGTTTCCGGCGTCCGCCGCTGCCCACATTGCCGCCATGCCACCCAGACCATCGCCATCGCTGATTCCCGCGCTGCCGGAACTGCCGTCCGGTGCGCGCGTGCTGGTGGCCTGCAGCGGCGGGCTCGATTCGACTGTGCTGCTGCATGCGCTGGCCACCGTGGGTGCTCCGGGTCTGACCGCGATTCACGTCCATCACGGCCTGCAGGCGGCTGCTGACGACTGGGCGCAGCAGACCGCGGCGTTCTGCGCAGCGCTGGCGGTGCCAATGATCCTGTGCCACGCCCGCATCGCCGCGGACGACGCGGCCGGACCGGAGGGGGCTGCCCGCGAGGCGCGCTATGCGCTGCTGCGCAGCCAGATGCAGCCGGGCGACCTGCTGGTCACCGCTCATCATCGCGATGATCAGGCGGAAACGGTGCTGCTCCGATTGATTCGCGGCGTCGGCGTGCATGGGCTGGCGGCGATGCGGCCGCTGGCCGATTTCGCGCCGGGCCAGTTGTGGCGGCCGCTGCTCGACCAGCCGCGTGCGGCACTGCAGGCCTACGCGAAGCAACACGCGCTGCGCTGGATCGACGATCCGCATAACGACGATCCGCGCTATGCCCGCAGCTGGCTGCGCCAGCAATTCCTGCCGGGTCTGCACGCCCGCTTTCCGCAAACCGGTGAAAGCCTTGCCCGGACCGCGCGTCTGGCGGGCGAGGCGGCCGGACTGCTCGACGAATTGGCGGCAGCGGACCACGACGCTGCCGCGGACAGGACAGCCTTGTCGGTCGGCGCGCTGCAGGCGCTGTCACCCGCACGCCGCCACAACCTGATCCGCTGGTGGCTGACGCGGCAGCAGTTCCGGGCGCCGTTTGCGGTGACGCTTGACCGCATCGACCGTGAACTGCTGATGGTGGCGGCCGACGCCGAGCCGCTGATCCACTGGCCCGGCTGTGAGCTGCGACGCCACGGTGACCGCGTGTTCGCGATGGCGCCATTGGCCCCCGAGCCGCCGTTCGGCGAATGGGGCGTCTGGCGTGGAATCGAGGCGCCGGCGCTGCCGGTCGGCTGCGGTGAACTGCTCAGCGCCACGGCGCCGCCGCAGCCGATCCGGATCCGCAGCCTGCATCCCGGTGAGTCGATCCGTCTGGCCGGACAGGCGCACCGCAAGACCTGCCGCAATCTGTTCCAGCAACGCGGGATCCCGCGCTGGGTCCGGCGCCGGCTGCCGGTGCTCGAAGCGGGCGACGGCGCCACCTGCATCGTCGGCATCGGCGCGACCGACGGCTGGCAGGATTTTTTGGCGACAACGGGCTGGAAGGCGCGCTGGCGCCATGCGCTTGCCGGCTTGCCCAGTCCGCTCGCTGCAGATACCGCTCCGCTCGCGCCCGATTGCCCGTAAAATCCGCGCTTCTTTCGCGCCCCCGCTCCGTCCATGCCCGACGTCTCCCAGGCCCCAGCCCTCGTGGCTGGCCAGACCCGATTCATTTTCGTCACCGGCGGCGTGGTGTCGTCACTCGGCAAGGGCATCGCCGCGGCGAGCCTCGGCGCGATTCTGGAATCGCGCGGCCTGACGGTGTCGATGATCAAGCTCGATCCCTACATCAACGTCGATGCCGGCACGATGAGCCCGTTCCAGCACGGCGAAGTGTTCGTGACCCAGGACGGCGCCGAGACCGACCTCGACCTCGGCCACTACGAGCGTTTCCTGCGCGGCAAGACCAGCCGCTTGTCGAACGTCACCACCGGCCAGATCTACCGCCACGTGCTCGACAAGGAGCGCCGTGGCGATTACCTCGGCCGTACCGTGCAGGTCATTCCGCACATCACCGACGAGATCCAGAACCGCATTCGTGACGGTGCCCGCGGCGCCGATATCTGCCTGGTCGAGATTGGCGGCACGGTTGGCGACATCGAATCGCTGCCGTTCCTCGAGGCGATCCGCCAGATGGGCGCGGAGCTTGGCGACAAGCTGGCGATGTTCGTGCATCTGACGCTGCTGCCGTACGTGAAGTCGTCCGGCGAGCTGAAGACCAAGCCGACCCAGCACTCGGTCAAGGAACTGCGCTCGATCGGCATCCAGGCCGACGTGCTGCTGTGCCGTTCCGAGAAGCCGATTCCCGATGGCGAGAAGCGCAAGATCGCGCTGTTCACCAACGTGCCGTACCGCGCGGTGATCTCGGCGGTCGATCTCGACGACATCTACAAGATCCCGGGCTGGCTGCACCAGCAGGGCTTCGATGATCTGGTCGTCGAGCATTTCGGCCTGCAGTGCCGCCCGGCCGACCTCAGCGCCTGGGAGCGCGTCGTCGACGCCCGCGCCGAGCAGGATGTCGAAGTGCAGGTCGCGATGGTCGGCAAGTACGTCGATCTGGCCGATGCCTACAAGTCGCTCAACGAAGCGCTGTATCACGCCGGCCTGCACACGAAGACACGAGTCAAGATCCGTTTCATCGAATCGGAAACCGTTGAAAGCCAGGGCCTGTCGGTTTTGCAGGGTGCCGATGCGATCCTGGTGCCCGGCGGCTTCGGCGAGCGCGGCATCGAAGGCAAGATCGAGGCGGCGCGCCATGCCCGCGAGAACCGCATTCCGTACCTCGGCATCTGCCTCGGCATGCAGGTGGCTGCGATCGAATACGCGCGCAATGTCTGCGGCCTGAGCGGCGCCCATTCGACCGAATTCGCTCCGACCTCGCCGCATCCGGTGATCGCGCTGGTCACCGAATGGAAGGACGCCACCGGCCGCATCGAGACGCGTACCGAGAACTCGAACCTTGGCGGCACGATGCGTCTCGGCATCCAGACCTGCCGTCTGGTCGCTGGCTCCAAGTCGCGGGCGCTGTACAACTCCGAACTGATCGGCGAGCGCCATCGCCACCGCTTCGAGTTCAACAACAACTACCGCGATCTGCTGCAGGACAAGGGCATGAAGATCGCTGGCACTTCGGAAGACGGCGAACTGGTCGAGATCCTCGAACTGCCGGAGCATCCGTGGTTCATCGGCTGCCAGTTCCACCCGGAATTCACGTCGACGCCGCGTGACGGCCATCCGCTGTTCGAAGGTTTCGTTCGCGCAGCGCGCGAGCAGCATCTGGCCCATCAGGCGGCCGAACCGACCAAGGTGACGGGATGAAACTCTGCGGACGCGACATCGGCATCGATCAACCGCTGTTCCTGATCGCCGGCCCGGACACGCTGGAATCGCTCGATCTGGCGCTTGAAGTCGCTTCGCACATCAAGGCGATCACCGATCGCCTCGGCATCCTGTACGTGTTCAAGGGGTCGTTCGACAAGGCCAATCGCTCGTCGGGCAAGAGCTATCGCGGCCCAGGCCTCGCTGAAGGTCTGAAGATCATGGAAACGGTCAAGGCCAAGGTTGGCGTGCCGGTGCTGACCGATGTCCACGAGGACACGCCGGTGGCCGAAGTCGCTTCGGTGATCGACGTGATCCAGACGCCGGCCTTCCTGTGCCGGCAGACCAACTTCATGCAGAAGTGGGCGATGAGCGGCCGGCCGATCAACGTCAAGAAAGGCCAGTTCATGAGCCCCTGGGAAATGGGCAACGTCATCGACAAGATGACCGACGTGGTCCCGGCCGGCCATGTCGAGCAGACGCCGTTCATGCTTTGCGAGCGCGGCTTCACGTTCGGTTACAACAATCTGGTCGCCGACATGCGGGGCCTGGCGGTCATGCGCAAGTTCGCGCCTGTGGTGTTCGACGCCACCCACACCGTGCAGTTGCCGGGCGGGCAGGGCAATGCCTCTGGCGGCATGCGCGAGATGATTCCGGTGCTGGCACGTGCGGCGGTTGGTGCCGGCGTCGCCGGCATCTTCATGGAAACGCACCCGAAGCCGGATGAAGCGCTGTGCGACGGCCCGAACTCGCTGCCGCTGTCGGAGATCGGCGACCTGCTGGAAACGCTGGTGGCGCTCGATCGTCTGGTCAAGGGCAAGCCGCTGCTGGAGTCACGGCTGACGCGCTGAACAGCCTGGCTTAAGTCGAGCGCTGTTTTCGCAGCCGTCATCAAGAAGCGCCGGCCACCCCGGCGCTTTTTTGTTGCGCTGCTTCAGGCCGGCTTGCGCCGGCGGCGGCGATGCATCACCGCCCCGAGCAGTGCCAGCAGCGCGCCGCTGTCGAAAGCGCCGCCACTGGCCGCCGCCGACGGTGCTGGCGGTGTTCCGCCTCCGGTGGTCGATTCGCCGGAGGCGCCGCCCGTGGCCGTTGCGCAGTAGTACAGCTGGGTGTCGTCGACATACCAGCCGAGGTTACCGCCGCCGCAGTCGTTGCCGAATTCCCAGCGGAACCTGACGCGATCACCGGCGCGCGCGCCGAGCCGACCGACATCGACGATGGTCGTGCCCCAGCTGCTGAAGTTTTCCCCCTCGTCAGTGCCGCTCCAGGCGGCTTCGCCGGCCAGCGGGTTGCTGTTGTTGCCGCCGACACCGAGCGGGGGCGGCAACGGAACCAGCGACGCCGCGCCGAACTTGCTGCTGTGGCCGTTGTGGACGAAGGCCTCGGGCGGAACGATGGTGAAGGCACCGGCGTTGACGCTGGCCTTGAGATTGCCGCCGTCGTAGACCGCTTCGGTCTGCATGAAGTGCGTGAACGACAGGTAGCTGGCGTCGCGCTGAACCTGCAGTGCAGGCGAATCGAGCCAGAACGAGCTGGACTCGTCGCCGCCGGCCTTGCAGGTGCCGCCAGTGTTGTTCGGGGCAAAGACTGCATGGCCGGTATGTGGCGCCGGCAGGCTGCGGGTGACGGCCCAGCGGCTGGTTGATGGGAAGCTGTCGCCGGTCAGGCGGTGATCCTGCGTCCAGCCACTCGGCAGGCTGCCGCTTTCCCAGGTTTCCCGGAATGTCGGCGTCGCAACCAGGCCGCTGCCGCACAGGGCCGGGGTCGACGATTCCGGCTGCAAGACCGGCTTGTAGCCGCACTTGTCGTTCGGCTTCAGGCGCATTTCCACGGCCCCCATGGCTGCTGCTACCGCTCTGCAGTCGGCGGCCGTGATCCGTTCGCTGCCGAGCCGGCCGTCAACGCCATTCAGTGGCTGGCCCAGCAGATCCGCACAGCTGCGCTCCAGGGCATCGGCATGCTGCGCGAAGTTGGTGGTCGGCGTCTGGTAGTGGGTTGCCGCCTGGAAATAGATGTGCAGCGCCTTGACCAGGCCGATGCTCGGTATGGAGACACCGTTGAATGTCTTGCCGTCCACCAGCATCGCGAAGGCGTGGTTCGGCACGCCGGAGTTGACATGCACGCCGCCGTTGTCACCGCTGTCGCAGAAGTAGTTTGGCGAGCTGATGACGCTGCCCGGAGACGGCCTCGGGAAAGCGTCCGGATCCCACATGTCACGCAGCAGCAAGATCGCCACCGGCTCGCTGAGGTCTTCGCCGATGACCCAGCGGCTGCCGCGGTTGTCGTAGGTCTGGCCCTCGGTGAGGTTGGCACCGAGCGGGCCGTCGATTCCGTTCAGCAGATCGTAGGCCTCGCCGAAGATGTCCGAGTAGCTCTCGTTCAGGGCGCCGGACTGGTACTGGTAGATCAGGCCGTGCGTGTATTCGGTGTAGGCGTGACTCCACTCGTGGGAGACCACGTCATCGGCATCGAAGCCGGGACAGTAATTGGTCGAGATCCCGTCCCAGTAGGCATTGGGGCAGCGCTGATTGATCAGGTAGACGCTTTCCTGCATCTGTGTGACGGCGGTGATGCCGTCTGCACCGTCGTCATAGCCATCGCGCCCGAACAGGTTCTTGTAGAGCCGCCATGTCCCGCCGGCGAAGGTGTAGAGATTGCGCGGCGGCGTATCGATGCGCCGCACCGAAGGGGCCCGGTCCGCAGTCAGCGGCGGATCGACCGGCGCACCGGCTTGACCTTCCGCCAGCACCTGCACATTGCGGTACAGCGGCGTGTAGATCTTGCGGTTCAGGATCGAATGGATCTCGTCGATCACGTTGAGCACCGCACCGCTGTCCGCGTTGATGAAGATCCGATCACGGATCGCCTGCCCCGGCGTGCCTGTGACGATCGCTTCCAGGGCAAGCGTGCGCTTGCCGTCGACGCCCTTCAGCAGACCATTGCGATAAACCAGCAGCCGGCTTGATTCGATGCCGAGGCCGCTTGCCTGTGGGTGCAGCTTGCGGGCGGCAGTCATGGCGCGCGCCTGCAGTTGAGCCGTCGGCAGACGCGAGGTGGTCGGCAGCGCATCCAGCCCGTCGACGAAGGTCCCGCTGATGCCGAGGATGCCGGCATCGTTCATGTGGACGACGATGCGCGCGCCGAACACCGGCAGGCCGTTGTGGCGCTGATCGAGATGAACGTGAGTCGTGCCGGTGGCGTCACGCGACAGGCGCGAGGTGACCAGATCGGCGTTTGCGTCCTTGAGCCCCAGCAGTGCCGGATAGCGATTCAGGAAGTTCTTTGCCCGGGCTACCGGTGTTGCGCCGACATCGTCGCGAAGCAGCGGTGCACGACTGCCAGCGTGCAGGCTGAGATAGCTCTCGGCGGCCGCAAAGCGTGCCGTTACCTTGGCGCCGCCATTGTGTTCAAGGGCCGCCACGGCATCTTCGTGTGGCGTTGCGGCATGACACGACCCATGGATGCCGAGAACCACCAACAGCACGCGCCCCAGTGCTGCCGCCGAACGCCGCATTTCCTGCATGTTGTCGATCAACTTCACGTCTCGATTCGCAATTCGGCAGCTACGACGGATCGAGCGCGCCACTGGATGGATGCAAGCTTGAAACCGAAATTTACCAGACACCGCGAGCATCCCTTTTACCGCGCAGCACCGCTTCTGAACCGGCCTGCGGGCCGCATGGCATGACGGTGCCATGCCAAGTAGAATCCGCGCACCTACTAACGACAGAGGATTTCTTGATGTCCGAGATTGTGCGCGTCCTGGCCCGTGAAATCATCGACTCACGCGGCAATCCGACGGTGGAGGCTGAGGTCTTCCTCGAAAGCGGGTTTTCCGGACGCGCAGCTTCTCCCAGCGGTGCCTCGACCGGCAGCCGCGAAGCCGTCGAACTTCGTGATGGCGACAAGAAGCGCTATTTCGGCAAGGGCGTGCTGAAGGCGGTCAAGAATGCCGAGACCGAAATCGCCAAGTGCGTGACCGGCCGCGATGCCCAGGACCAGACTGGCCTCGACGAGGCGCTGATCAAGCTTGACGGCACCGAGAACAAGTCCCGCCTCGGCGCCAACGCGATTCTCGCGGTGTCGCTGGCCACGGCGCATGCCGCTGCGGCCGAGAACGATCAGCCGCTGTTCCGTCACCTGGGCGGCCTGCAGGCCGACACGCTGCCGGTGCCGATGATGAACGTCATCAACGGCGGCGCCCATGCCGACAACAACATCGACATTCAGGAATTCATGATCCTGCCGGTCGGCGCGTCGAGCTTCTCGGAAGCGATGCGCACCGGCGCGGAGATTTTCCACACGCTGAAGAAGGTGCTGCACGCCCGCAAGCTGAACACCGCCGTGGGTGACGAAGGCGGCTTCGCGCCGAACCTCGAATCCAACGAAGCCGCACTTGCCGTGCTGATGGAAGCGATTTCTGCGGCCGGCTACAAGCCCGGCGTCGATGTCTTTCTGGGCCTCGATGTCGCGTCGACCGAGTTCTTCAAGAAAGGCAAGTACCACCTTGAAGGCGAGGGCAAGCAGTTCTCGGCGGACCAGTTCACCGATTATCTCGCCGGCCTCGTCGACCGTTACCCGATCATCTCGATCGAAGATGGCTGCGCCGAGGGCGACTGGAAGGGCTGGGCGCTGTTGACCGAAAAGCTCGGTTCGAAGGTGCAGCTGGTCGGTGACGACCTGTTCGTCACCAACACCAAGATCCTGGCGGAAGGCATCATCCGCGGCATCGCCAATTCGATCCTGATCAAGCCGAATCAGATCGGCACCCTGACCGAGACGCTGGCCGCGATCCGCATGGCCACCGATGCCGGCTATTCGGCCGTGGTCTCGCATCGTTCGGGCGAAACCGAGGACGCGACGATCGCTGACATTGCGGTCGGCACTGCCGCCACGCAGATCAAGACCGGCTCGCTGTGCCGCTCGGATCGCATGGCCAAGTACAACCAGCTGCTGCGCATCGAGCGCATGCTCGGCCATCGCGCGAAGTATCCGGGCGCCGGCGGCTTCCCGGTCGCGGTCGGCAAGTAAGTCGGGCCATGCCATGAATCGTCGCGTCGCCGTCGCCATCCTGGGCGTGATGCTCACCGGTCTGCAGTACCGGTTCTGGATTGGCGACGGTGGCGTGTACGAGACCGGTCGACAGCGCGTTGCCGTCGAGGCTCGCATTGCCGACAACGCCAAGCTGCAGCTGCGCAATGCAGCGTTGCAGGCCGAAGTCGAAGACCTGCGAGCCGGTGGCGCGGCGATCGAAACCCATGCCCGCAAGTCGCTCGGCATGGTCAAGCGTGACGAAACCTTCTTCCTCGTCGTCAAAGCGACGGCTGACGATGTCGCCAAGCCCTGATCGGCGCTCGCCGGTCATGCAATGACTGCCGGCACTCGCCGCAATGGTGGTCCGGCGCCGCGTTACTGGGCCGTGCTGCCATCGGCGGGCGGCGGCGCCCGGATGGGGCTCGGCAAGCCGAAGCAGTACCTCGGATTGCGCGGTCAAGCCTTGCTCGAATGGAGCCTGGCGCCGTTCCTTGATGCCGGCTGGATCGATGGCGTGGCGCTGGTGCTGGCGCGCGGCGACAGCGAGTTCGCCAAGCTGCCGATCGCGCGCCATCCGAAGATCGTCACCGTGATCGGCGGCGCGTCGCGCGTCGATTCGGTACTGGCGGGTCTTGCGGCAATCGCCGTGCTCAGCCAGCGGCTGCAGGCCCCGGTCTACACACTGATCCACGATGCGGCGCGACCCTGTCTGACCGTCGAGGATATCGAGCGCTTGCGCGACGAAGCCAGCGACGACAACGGCGGCCTGTTGGCGCTGCCGGTGACCGATACCGTGAAACGTGCCGCCCGTGAACGCAGCGTGGCGACGATCGATCGCACCGAACTCTGGCGCGGCCAGAGCCCACAATTGTTCCGCCTTGATCTGCTGCGCAATGCGCTCGAACGGAGCCGCGGCCGAGTACCGGCCTTCGATGACGAAGCGGCCGCGATGGAAGCCGCCGGCTACAAGCCGCTGCTGCTCCGAGGTCGTGAATCGAACCTCCGGGTCGTCTACCCCGAAGACCTGCCGCTGGCCGAGTTCTGGCTGTCGCGGCAGCAGTACGCCCGCTGACACTGGGCGACACCCGTTGTCGTGAACTGACGCAATCGCCCGGTGCTGTGAAGTCGACCGGCCGAATGGGGCCGACACGCGCTGCATGACGATCAATGCGCCGGACGCGTGACGGAATATGGCTTGCACCGGCTGTGGGCAATGGCGCGTCAGCGCCGGAAATCCGTTGGTAATCCGATGGAATTCCGAGAGGATCGCGCCGTTGTCGAAAGGCAGGATCACGGCGGCGTCCGAATCACGGACCCGGCAGTACCTGCCTGCTGACCACCCATCGCATTGCCCGAGGCTCACATGATCAACAAGCGCATTCCCGTCGTCGCCGTCGCCGCCCTGTTCGTCCTGCCGTCGTTCGGCGCACGGGCTTTGCCGGACCTCGCGGTCGGTGTCACCGCCGGTACGGCCGGTATTGGCGGCCAACTGACGGCGAAACTGCTGCCATTCGTCAATGTCCGCGGCTCGATCCAGAGCTTCAGCTACAACCGCTCGATCAACGAGGATGGCGTCGACTACGACGGCAAGCTGAAGCTGTTCACTTACGGCGGCTTCATCGACGTCTATCCGTTCATCAAGGGACCGCGCCTGTCCGCCGGTCTGATCGGCAACGCCAACAAGGTGCGCCTGAAGGCCACCTGTCCGGATACTTGCGAAGTCGGGGACCTGACGGTCAGCGGTGACGGCGCCCAGATCAACGGCCGACTCGGATTCCGCAATGTCGCCCCGTATCTGGGCCTGGGTTTCACCAACCCGATGCAGGGGCTGCCGTTTTACGTCGGCTTCGATGCCGGCGTGATGTTTCACGGCAAGCCGAAGCCGCGGCTCGCAGCATCCGGCACCGGCACGGTCAGCGATAGCGAGGGCAACACCCGCGAGAATGTCGATCTCGCAAGCGATCCGGAGATTCAGGCGGCGATTGCCGACGAGCAGGTCAACCTTGCTGCCGATGTCGATCAGTACACGTTCTATCCGATCGTCCAGCTGAGTCTCGGCTGGCGCTTCTGATCACCCGTTGCCGGTCATGGAACCGGCGGAGCCGCTAGACTCCGCCGCGCCATGAACCTGCCTGCCGACCGTCTGCCGCCTGTCGTCGCCATTTCCGGCCCCACTGCGGCCGGCAAGAGCGGCCTGGCGCTGGCGCTGTGCGCGCGACTCGATGGGGCAGCCGAGATCGTCAGCGTCGACTCGGCGCAGATCTACCGCGGCATGGATATCGGAAGTGCCAAGCCGGATGCCGACACCCAAGCCCGCGTCGCGCATCACCTGATCGATATTCTCGACCCGGCCGAACCTTACTCGGCTGCCCGTTTCGCCGATGACGCTGCGGCCGCAATTGCGGCGATTCGCGGTCGCGGCAGAGTGCCGGTGCTGGTCGGCGGCACGCTGCTGTATTTCCGAGCGCTGCTCGATGGCCTGAGCGAATTGCCATCGGCCAACCCGGCAGTTCGCCGTGAACTGGAAGCCGAGCGTGAGCGGATCGGCGCCGAAGGCCAGCATGCCCGGCTGTCCGAGGTCGATCCCGTGACCGCAGCACGCCTGCATCCCAACGACGCCCAGCGTGTGCAGCGGGCACTGGAGATATTCGAACTTAGTGGTCGTCCCGCGTCGCAATGGCACGCCGAGCCGAAGCCGGCTGTTCGTGTGCCGGGCCGGCTGCTGCGCCTTGCCGTTTTGCCGCCGGCCAGACTTGCGTTCGATCAACGCATTGCGGCACGGTTCTCGCAAATGGTCGAAGCTGGGCTGGTCGAGGAAGTTGCGGCGTTGCGGGCGCGCGGCGATCTCCATCTGGATCTGCCGTCGATGCGGGCCGTCGGCTACCGGCAGATCTGGCAACACCTCGATGGTCACTACAGTCGAGCCGAAGCGATCCGCCGCGGGATCGTTGCCACGCGGCAGTACGCCAAGCGCCAGATGACCTGGCTGCGAGGCGAAGGCAGCCGCTGGCAGTGGCTCGATGCAATGGAACCGTCGGCGCTCGACAAGGTCTTGATTGATGTCGCGGCAGGCTCGGCAAGCGCTGACTAGCGGCGTCCAATCATTGCTGCCGGGTGGTCACTGAATCGGTGCTAGACTTTTTCGCCGCGGGTGCGTGGTTCACGCCCTCAAAAAACTCAAATAAAGGTAGTTGACATGTCAAAAGGACAGACTCTGCAGGAGCCGTTTCTGAATGCCCTGCGCAAGGAGCGCATTCCGGTTTCGATCTACCTGGTCAACGGCATCAAGCTGCAGGGCCAGATCGAATCCTTCGACCAGTTCGTCGTGTTGCTGAAGAACACGGTCAGCCAGATGGTCTACAAGCACGCGATCTCGACGATTGTTCCGGCGCGTTCGGTGCGCATTTCGGACGGTGACGGCGACGACGCCCAACCGGCCGGCGTTTGACCCACAATCCACCGCCGTACGCGACTGCCGACCAGACGGCGGCAGGTACGCAACCCGCGCCCCAGAAAGCGGTTCTGGTGCATCTCGAGTTTTCTGGAACCGATTTCGATGCTGACCGCATCGAGTTCGTCGAGCTTGCCCGCTCGGCGGGTCTTGACGTCGTCGGCGTGATCGGCGGCAAGCGCGAGCGTCCGGATGCCGGCACGTACGCCGGCAGCGGCAAGGTCGACGAGATCGCGATGGCCGCCAAGGTCGCCGGTGCCGATCTGGTGATCTTCAATCACGACCTCAGCCCGAGCCAGGAGCGCAATCTCGAAAAACGTTTCGAGTGCCGCGTGATCAATCGCGCCGGACTGATCCTCGACATCTTTGCGCGCCGCGCGCGGTCCCACGAAGGCAAGCTGCAGGTCGAACTGGCGCGCCTCAATCACATGGCGACACGGCTGGTTCGCGGCTGGACCCACCTTGAACGCCAGAAGGGCGGCATCGGTCTGCGCGGCGGCATGGGCGAAACCCAGCTGGAAATCGATCGTCGCCTGCTGCGTGGCCGCATGGACACGCTCAAGAAGCAGCTCGAAACGGTCAAGAGTCGCCGTGCCCAGAATCGCCAGGGCCGCGCCAAGTCGGATATCCCGACGGTGTCGCTGGTCGGGTACACCAATGCCGGCAAGTCGACGCTGTTCAATGCGCTGACCGGCGATGCCACCTTCGCGTCGAATCAGCTGTTCGCGACACTCGACACGACGATTCGCAAGGTCGAACTGAAGAGCGGCGAAACGGCCGTGCTGGCCGATACCGTCGGCTTCATCCGCGACCTGCCGCACGATCTGATTGCCGCCTTCCGCGCCACGCTCGAGGAATCCCGCGAAGCCGATCTGCTGCTGCATGTCGTCGATGCCGGTGATCCGGAGCGCGGCGCGCGCATCGAGCAGGTCGAGTCGGTGCTCAGGGAAATCGGTGCCGACGAAGTTCCGCGCCTGCAGGTCTACAACAAGATCGATCTGCGCGAAGGCGAGACCGCGCATGTCGAGGCTGATGCCGACGGCGTGCCGCAGCGCGTGTTCGTCTCCGCGCGAAATGGCGAAGGTCTCGATGCGCTGCGCAACGCCATCGCGATGCGCCTGTACCCGGACCTCGCCGACGAAGTGCTGGTGCTGCCGCCGATGGCCGCCAAGCTGCGCGCGCAGCTGTTCGCGCTGCACGCAGTGAAGTCGGAATCGATCGATGAAGACGGCAACAGCCATCTGGTCGTCAGGCTGCCGGCCGCGCGGCTGGACCGCCTGTGTCGCGAGGCTGGCATTGCGCCGCCGGTGCGTGCCTCGGTCCCGGCAGTGCACTAAAATCAACGACCTGCGGAATACCTCTTTCCCCTTGTGGGCATCGTCACTGCGGCACGTCCGCGAGAGCGATGCACGCCAACACTGGAGTAGTCATCTGATGGCTTGGAACGAGCCCGGCCCCGGCCGCGATCCGTGGAACCAGAATTCCGGCGGCAAACGCGGCAAGGAGGGCCCCCCCGATCTTGATGCCCTGCTGAAGAAGCTGAAGGAGCGCTGGTTCGGCAAGGGCGGCGGCCGCGGCCCGGCCGGTGCCGGTGCTGGCGGCGTGCCGAAGGGTCTGGCCGGCATCGCGCTGGTCGTGTTCGCGGCGTCCTGGCTGTACATGAGCTTCTACACCGTTGAAGAACAGCAACGGGCGGTGATCACCCGCTTCGGCGCCTACGCCGGCACCACCGGCCCCGGCCTGCACTGGGCGACGTGGCCGATCGAGCGTGTCGAGACCGTCGACTTCACACAGGTCCGGCAAGCCAACGAGAAGGCGACGATGCTGACGCAGGACGAGAACATCGTCGATGTCGATCTGTCGGTGCAGTTCCGCGTGTCATCGGCCGAGGATCTGGTGTTCAACATCCGCAAGCCGGAAGACACGCTGCGCCAGGCCACTCAGGCAGCGATGCGTGAAGTGGTCGGGCGCTCGACGATGGACTTCATCCTGACCGATGGCCGTCAGGCTGTGGCCGACCAGATCAAGGTGATCCTTCAGGAACGCCTCAATGACTACAAGGCTGGCCTGATCGTCACCGAAGTGAACCTGCAGCAGGCGCAGCCGCCGGATCAGGTGCTCGACGCGTTCGCCGATGCGATCAAGGCGCGCGAGGACAAGGAGCGCCTGCAGAGCGAGGCCGAGGCCTATGCCAATGACCGCCTGCCGCGTGCGCGTGGCGAAGCGGCTCGCCGGGTGGCTGAAGCGACCGCCTACCGCGATCAGACGGTCGCCCGTGCGCAAGGTGATGCGGCACGTTTTACGGCGCTGTACGAGGAATATCGCAAGGCGCCGCAGATCACCCGCAAGCGCATGTACTTCGATGCCATGACCGAGGTCTACGGCAGCAGCAGCAAGGTGCTGATCGACGTCGACAAGGGCAGCCCGGCGATCTACCTGCCGCTTGAACAGCTGCTGCGCAACGGGCAGAAGGCGGCCAGCGACCCGGGTGCCGAGCTTGGCAGCGGTTCGCTGCGTACCTCGCCGACCCGCAATAGCGCCGATGATGCTGCGCGCTCGCGCGATCGCAGCCGCTGAAGGAGCACCAGAACATGAACTCATCCAACAAGCAGACGTTCATCCTCGCGGCGGTCATTGCTGGCCTGCTGCTGCTCGTCAACAGCGTGTTCGTCGTCGATCAGCGCGAAAAGGCGCTGCTTTTCAAGTTCGGCGAAGTCCAGCGCTCCGACTTCACGCCGGGCGTGCACTTCAAGCTGCCGATGATCGAATCGGTCAAGAAGTTCGACGGTCGCCTGCTGACCCTCGACAACAAGACCGAAACCTTCCTGACTGTCGAAAAGAAGAATGTCGAGGTCGACTTCTTCGTCAAGTGGCGGATCAAGGATGTCGGCAACTACTACCGCGCTACCGGCGGCGATGACTCGGTGGCCGAGAACCGGCTGGCCGCGATCATCAATCCCGGCCTGCGCGCCGAGTTCGGCAGCCGCACGATCCAGCAGGCGATTTCCGGCGAGCGCGACGAGATCATGACCGCGCTGGAAAAGACCGCGACGGCCAAGGTTGGCGAGCTCGGCATCGAACTGGTCGATGTCCGGATCAAGAGCATCAATCTGCCGCGCGCCGTCAGCGAATCGGTGTATCAGCGCATGCGCGCCGAGCGCACCCGGGTGGCCTCCGACCTGCGCGCCCGCGGTTTCGAGGAAGCCGAAAAGATCAAGGCCGAAGCCGATCGCAGCGCCCAGACCTCGATTGCCGACGCTTATCGCGAAGCCGAAAAACTGCGCGGCGAAGGCGATGCCAAGACCGCAGAAATCTCCGCCAAGGCCTACGGCAGCGATCAGGAGTTCTACGCGTTCTACCGCTCGCTGAACGGCTACCGCGACAGCTTCCGCGACCAGAAGGATGTGCTGGTGCTCGAACCGAACGGCGAGTTCTTCAAGTATCTGAAGCAGAGCGGCGAGGGCGGTCGTTGATCACCAGCCGGTCAGACCGCCGATGATGGCGGACGTGTTACGTGCACTGGCGCTGGTGCTGGTGCTTGAAGGTGCCGTGCTGTTCCTGATGCCGGAAGGCATGAAGGAAACCTGGAAACGGATGATCGCGAGCCACGAGCGCGTGCTGCGCACGATTGGCCTCGGTCTGATGGTGACCGGCCTGCTGGCGCTGCAGATCATTTCCTGGAACGCTTGACCGTGACTCGACTCTGGATGCTCCCCGACGGCGTTGAGGAAGCGCTGCCCACGACGGCCTGGCGTGTCGAGGGCCTGCGCCGTGCGCTGCTCGATCATTACCGAGCCCATTCGTACGAACTGATCCTGCCGCCGCTGATCGAGCATCTCGATACCTTGCTCAGCGGTGCCGGCAGCGATCTGGAAGATCAGACCTTCAAGCTGACCGATCCTGTCGGCGGGCGTCTGCTGGGCTTGCGCTCGGACATGACACCGCAGGCGGCGCGCATCGCCGCTCGCCATTTCGCTGATGTGCCGGTGGTGCGTCTCTGCTATCTCGGCACCGTGCTGCGCACGCGCCCGGACAGCCTCGGCGGCTCGCGCGCACCGCGCCAGGTTGGCTGCGAAGTGTTCGGCGAGCGTGCCATCGGCGCCGATCTGGAAATTCTCAAGTTGATGCTCGACACGCTGAGGCTGGCCGGCATCGCGGACGCGCATCTGGATCTCGGCCATGTCGGCATCTACCGGGCACTGGCCTCTAAGCTGGCGCTGGACGAGGACGACGAGACCGCGATCTTCGACATCCTGCAGCGCAAGTCGCAGCCGGATCTGCGTGATTTCGCTGCGGCCCGATCGCTGCCGAAGCAGACCGCGAACGGCCTGTCGGCGCTGATGGAGCTGAATGGCGACGTCAGCGTGCTGCAACGTGCGCGGCAGACACTCGACGTCACCGATCCGGCGATTGCCGATGCGCTGTCCGCGCTGGAACAGGCGGCCGACTACCTTTCGACGCTCGACAACCCGGCACCGCTGCACATCGATCTGGCCGAATTGCGCGGTTACCGCTACCAGACCGGTCTGGTGTTCGCCGCCTTCGTGCCCGGCCACGGCCGCGAGGTGGCGCGTGGCGGTCGTTTCGACGGTGCCGGGTCGGCACGGCCGGCTACCGGCTTCTCAGCGGATGTCAACGAGCTGCTGAGGCTGGGCAACAGCTAGAAGCCTGCTCACGCAGAGAACGCGAAGGACGCGGAGAAAAGCGATGACCGAAAATGAAACAGGTACGGTCATTGTCGATGCGGCATTTACGGTTTTCGGGGAGTTGGGTTCGAGTTTGCTGGAATTGGTTTATGAGGCTGCGCTCGCGCATGAACTGAGGGAAAGAGGCTTGTTTGTCGTTCGTCAGGCGATGATCCCGGTGGTCTACCGTGGAATGACGCTTGAGGAAGGTTTCAGAGCGGATCTGGTTGTCGAGAAGAAGGTTCTTGTCGAGTTGAAGTCTGTTGAGCATTTGCTTCCGGTTCATGGAAAGCAGGTTCTGACCTACCTGCGTCTTTCCGGTTTGTCGCTCGGTTACCTGATCAATTTCGGGTCTCCAGTGCTAAAGGACGGAATTCAGCGCATCGTCAACAAGCTCCAGCCGTAAGGCTTTTCTCTGCGTTCTTTGCGTTCTCTGCGTGAGATAAAAATGGGTAAATCAGTAGTGGTGATCGGCGCCCAGTGGGGCGACGAAGGCAAAGGCAAGATCGTTGACCTGCTGACCGACAAGGTCGAGGCCGTGGTCCGTTTCCAGGGCGGCCACAACGCTGGCCATACGCTGGTGATCAACGGCGTGAAGACCGCGCTGAACCTGATCCCGAGCGGCATCATGCGGCCCGGCGTGGCCTGCCTGATCGGCAACGGCGTGGTGCTGTCGCTGCCGGACCTGATCAAGGAAATCGAGAAGGTCGAAGCCACAGGCGCTTCGGTGCGCGATCGCCTGAAGATTTCCGAAGCGGCACCGCTGGTGCTGCCGGTGCACGCCAAGCTCGACCAGGCGCGCGAGCGCGCCCGCGGCGAAGCCAAGATCGGCACCACCGGCAAGGGCATCGGTCCGGCCTACGAAGACAAGGTTGCGCGGCGCGCGATCCGGGTCAGCGACCTGTTCCACCGCGAAGTGCTGGCCGCCAAGCTGGGCGAGCTGCTGGCGTATCACAACTTCGTGCTGGTCAATTACTTCAAGGAAACGCCGGTCGATTTCCAGACCACGCTCGATGATCTGCTGCGCTACGCCGAGGTGATCCGGCCGATGGTCGCCGATGTCACCGAACTGCTGCGCCTGCAGCTGGCCAAGGGTGACAACGTGCTGTTCGAAGGCGCGCAGGGTGCGCTGCTCGACATCGACCACGGCACTTATCCGTACGTGACCTCGTCGAACACCACGGCGGGCGGCGCCGCAACCGGCTCGGGTGTCGGCCCGCGCAACCTCGACTACGTGCTCGGCATCGTCAAGGCCTACGCCACGCGCGTCGGCTCCGGACCGTTCCCGACCGAACTCGAAGACGAAACCGGTGCCTTGATCCGCGAAAAGGGCAAGGAGTTCGGCACCGTCACTGGCCGGCCGCGGCGTTGCGGCTGGTTTGATGCAGTGGCGGCGCGCCGCTCGATCTTCAACAACAGCGTGTCGGGCCTGTGCGTGACCAAGCTCGACGTGCTCGACGGCATGGATACGGTGCGCATCTGCACCGGCTACACCGTCAACGGCAAGGCCGTGGAAACGTTGCCGATCGGCGCCGAAGGCTTCATCGACGTCAAGCCTGTCTACGAGGACCTGCCAGGCTGGTCGGAGACCACCTATGGCATCACCCGCTACGACGATCTGCCGGCCAATGCGCGGGCCTATCTGAAGCGCATGGAAGAGGTTTCCGGCGCCGAAGTCGCGATCATTTCGACCGGCCCCGATCGCGATCACACGATCGTGCTGCGCAACCCGTTCGGCTGACGCAGATTCGCAATTCCGGTTGCCGATGGCTGGAACTGCAGAGGCCACGTCAGGCCTGCAGTTCCGGCGGTCGGCAACCCATGACCACAACCGAGGCAACAACGAAGTGACAAAAGAAAAAGGCCACCGCGAGGATGGCCTTGAGCGTCAGCAGCAACCTTCCTGGATGCCGGCGGAACGATCGCGATCGATCGCCATGCCGCGTCCGCGTCGCCAGCTGGAATCGATGTTTCCGGCTTTTGCGACACCCACAAAAAAGGCCGCCAATGGCGACCTTTTTCTTGCAACCCTGCGTGTACATCTGGTGCCGAAGAGAGGACTCGAACCTCCACGGTTTTACCCGCTAGTACCTGAAACTAGTGCGTCTACCAATTCCGCCACCTCGGCTGGGGGTCTGTCAATGAAGAAATCGAAAAATAATGGAAGCCGTCGCGACCTGCCGGATGACAAGTCGCCAGCGCCATCCAAGAAGGCCAAGTCCGGTGGTTTCAACTGGGGCCGCAAGGCCGTGCCGGAGACCCCGGACTGGAAGACCGCCGACGCCGAGTTCGCGGCCGAGTCAACGCGCTACGCGAACCCGCTGCCAAGCCGCAACCACATCCTGAAGACGCTGGTCGACTCGCCGGAGCCGATGACGCTCGACGAACTGATCGCCCACTTCGGCCTGAAGAAGCTCAACGAGCAGGAAGCGTTCACCAAGCGTCTGGTGGCGATGGCCCGCGAAGGCCAGCTCACTGCCGCCGATCGCCGCGGGGCCTACCGCGCCGTGCTGACTGAAGCTGGTGAAACGATCGAAGCCAAGCCGCGCTCCGGCATTACCGTCGATGGCAAGGTGCTCGCGCATCGCGATGGCTATGGCTTCGTGCAGCCGGACAACGCCGCAGCCGGCGACAAGTCCGGCGACGTGTTCCTGTCGCCGCGCCAGATGAACAGCCTGATGAATGGCGACCGGGTGCGCGTGCGCGTGATCGGCACCGATGCGAGAGGCCGCCGCGAAGGCGCCTTGGTGGACGTGCTGGAGCGCGGCACGACGCAAGTCGTCGGTCGCCTGCATGCGTCGAGCATCGGCGGCGGCGGCATCTTCACGGTGATCCCGAGCAATCCGAAGAATCCGGAAACCATCGTGCCGGCCAGCGAGCTGGGTGGAGCCAAGCCGGGTCAGATGGTGGTCGCCGAACTGACCGCGCCTCCGGGCGAGCGGACCATGCCGGTCGGCCGCATCGTCGAGATCCTGGGCGATCACATGGCGCCGGGCATGGAGATCGCCGCCGCGATCCGCGCGCACAAGCTGCCGTTCGAATGGCCGGAAGGCGTCGAAGCCGAAGCCGAAGCCTTTGGCCCGGTGGTGACGCCGGCGCACTGGGGTGAGGATCGCGAAGACCTGCGCGAGCTGGGCCTGATGACCATCGACGGCGCCGACGCCCGCGACTTCGATGACGCCGTCTACGCCGAAGCGGTCAAGGGCTGGCGTGGCGGCGGCTGGAAGCTGTGGGTGGCGATCGCCGATGTCTCGGCCTATGTCACGCCGGGTTCGGCGCTGGACGCCGAAGCGACCGAGCGCGGCACCTCGGTGTACTTCCCGAACAATGTCATCCCGATGCTGCCGGAGGCGCTGTCCAACGGCCTGTGCTCGCTGAACCCGAACGTCGACCGGCTGTGCATGGTCTGCGAGATGCGGGTGTCGTCGGACGGCGAAGTGTCGAAGTCGAAGTTCTACAAGGCGGTGATGCGCTCGAAGGCGCGGCTGATCTACGACGACGTCGCCGAGATGCTGGACAACCCGGACTGCGAGCAGGCGCAACGTCAGCCGGAACTGCTGAAGCCGCTGAACACGCTGAAGGCCGTGTTCGAAGCACTGTTCGCGGCTCGCGAAAAGCGCGGCGCGATCGACTTCGAAGGTACCGAAACCAAGATCGTGTTCGGCGAAGGCCGCAAGATCGAAAAGATCGTGCCGGTCCAGCGCAACGTGGCGCACCGGCTGATCGAGGAATGCATGATCGCCGCGAACGTGCAGGGCGCACTGCTCGTCGACAAGCACAAGATGCCGGCGCTGTATCGCGTCCATCAGGTGCCGGATGGCGACAAGGTGGCGATCCTTCGCGAGTTCCTCGCGGGTCGTGGCCTGCGCCTCGGCGGCGGCGACACGCCGGTGGCGATGGACTACGCCAGCCTGCTGGCCAGCGTGAAGGGCCGCGAGGACGCCAGCCTGATCCAGACGGTGATGCTGCGTTCGCTGATGCAGGCGCGCTACCAGCCGGCCAACGACGGCCACTTCGGTCTGGCGCTGACCCACTACGCGCACTTCACCAGCCCGATCCGTCGCTACCCCGATCTGCTGCTGCACCGGGCGATCAAGCACGCGATCGTCAAGGGCAAGCCGAAGACCTTCACCTACACGCTGCCGCAGATGGAAGCCCTTGGTGCCCATTGCTCGATGGCCGAGCGCCGCGCCGACGACGCCACCCGCGACGTCAACACCTGGCTCAAGTGCGAGTTCATGCGCCACCGGGTCGGCGAGGACTTTGACGGCATCGTCGCCAGCGTGGCGCCGTTCGGCCTGTTCGTCGAACTGACCGGCCTGTACATCGAAGGCATGCTCCACGTTTCGCAGCTGAAGGGCGACTTCTACGAGTTCGAAGCCAAGCACCAGCGCCTGGTCGGCAGCCGTTCGAAGCAGGTCTATGCGCTGGGCCAGAAGATCCGCGTCAAGGTGGTTCGGGTCAGCCTCGACGAACGCAAGATTGATCTGGAGATCGTCGACAAGGGTGGCGCACGTCAGGACGACGGCGGCCGTGGCGGACGCGATGGCCGGGATGGTCGCGATGGCGGCAAGCCGGGCCAGCGGCAGGGCGGTGCGATCAAGCCCGGCAGCCGGCGCGGCGCGCGGCGATGAGTCGGCGGGTCATCGGCGCGGCAACGGCGCTGGCACTGCTGCTGGCGCTTGGCGGCTGCGCCAGCGATCCCGTCGTCGAAACTGAACCGACGGCGCCGGCCGGTGCGGCGCTGGCGGTTGCCATCGCCGATGCCGTACCGCCGGCACGATTGTCGGCGGTGATCGCCGACTTCGATGCTGCCTTGAAGGCCAAGCTGGCCTTGCTGCCGCTGTCGTCCGCTTATCGCCTGGTCGGCGGCGATGGCGCGCCGGTGCGCCTGCTGCTCGATGCCGATCGTGCCTTCGAGGTCGGCAACGCGCAGATGAAGCCGGAGCTGCTGTTGCCGCTGGCCGATGTCGCTGACGTTGGCCGCGCGACCGGTGCCTGGGTCATCCATGTCATCGGCACGGCGTCCACGAGCGATGAAGCCGAACTGGCAGAACGCCGAGCGGCTTCGGTACTGGCCTATCTCGCCAGCCGCGGGTTCAGTGCAGGGCGGCTGCGCTCGGAAACCCGCAGCGGCCGTGGTCATGGCGTCGACCTGCAGTTCGTGCCGATCGTCGAAGGCCGCGAAGCTCAGGCCTGGATGTCACCGGCAGCGCTCGGCGCTCGGCGCTGAACGCGGCACGTTCCGGTCAACGCGTCATGGATTCATCGCGGGCAGGCTTTCCGATTGTCTGGATACTGCTGTTTGCCGCGCTGGCTGCCGTGGCGCTGGAACAGGTCGAGGCCGCCTGGCTCGGTGCGTTCTGCGGCTACCTGTTCGGACGGCTGAGGGCGGTCGATCGCGAGCTGCAAGTGCTGTCGGCGCGCTTCGATGCCGCGTTGCGTGACGCGGCAGGTCCAGCCACGGATCGCAGCGCTGCTGCAGTGCCCGAAGCTGCCGTGCGTGTCGATCCGCCGCCGACGACGCCGGTCGGCGCTGCTACGCATTCGCATCCAAAGGTCATGGCGGAGGCGGCGCCGCCCGCGCCGCCGCTGCGGCCTGCAGCACCGTCGTGGCTTGACCGGCTTTCGGCCCAGGCGCTCGCTTGGGCACGCGGCGGCAATCCGCTGGCCCGACTCGGCGTGCTGATCACGTTCGTCGGTGCGGTGTACCTGATTCGCTATGCCGCCGAGGAAGGCTGGCTGCCGGTCGAACTGCGGCTGGCCGGCCTGTCGGCTGCCGCGCTGGCGATGATCGCCACCGGCTGGCGCCTGCGCGAAAAAGTCAGCGGCTATGCGCTGACCTTGCAGGGCGGCGGACTGGCGTTGCTGTATCTGACGGTGCTTGCCGCACTTCGGCTCTACGCGCTGCTGCCACCGACGATGGCCTTTGCGCTGCTGGTGCTGGTGGCAGGTGCATCGGCCGGGCTCGCCGTGCGCCAGAACGCGTTGCCGCTGGCGATCATCGGCTTTGCCGGCGGCTTCGTTGCACCGCTGATGATCGGTGGCGACGGCAGCCACCTGCTGCTGTTCGGCTACTACACGGTGCTCAACGTCGGGGTCTTCGCAGTCGCCGCAGTGCGCGGCTGGAGCCTGCTGAACCTGCTCGGCTTCACGTTCACCTTCGTGATCACTTCGCTGTGGCGGGCCACCGCCTACAAGCCCGAGTGGTTCGCCAGCGCCGAGTTTTTCCTGCTGCTGTTCTTCGCCATGTACGTCGCGGTGACCGTGCTGTCGGCGCGCAGCGGCGCGCGGCGTGGCGTGGTGTCCGGCAGCTTGATCTTCGGCCTGCCGGCGATCGTGCTGTCGCTGCAGGCAAGCCTGGTGATCGAGATCCCGCACGGCCTGGCGATCAGCGCTGCCGGCTTCGGTGCCTTCTATCTGGTGATCGCGACGGCCCTGCGACGCAGCGCCCGCGAGCACTGGCAGACCACCGCGCTGGCGTTTCTGGCGATCGGCGTGGTTTTGCTGAGCCTGGCCGTGCCGCTGTACTGGGACGCCAAGGCCACGGCAGCGACTTGGGCGCTTGAAGGGGCGGGCGCGGTCTGGCTTGGGCTGCGCCAGCAGCGGCACTGGACCCGGCGCTTTGGTGTGCTGATCCAGTTGCTGGCGGGGGCCTCACTGCTGATCGCGATTGGCGATGGAGGCGCGGGCGACGCCTGGTTCGCGACCGGCGTGCCGGGTGCGGTGTTGCTCGCGATGGCCGGCCTCGCCAGTGCCGTCTGGCTGCGTGACGCGCTGGGCGACCGCTGGCTGCCGCGGCTGGCCGCCATCTGGGCGCTGGTCTGGTGGCTGTATGCCGGCATGGCACAGATCGATCATCGCGATCCGGCCTGGGCGGCGGGGCTGGATCTCGCCTACGGGGCGCTGGCGGTTGCGCTGCTCGCCGCTACTGCGTTGCGCCGAGGCTGGCACTGGTTGCTGCTGCTCGGCGAGGTGACGGCGCTGCTGTACGCGCTGGGCGGCCTGCTGGTCGCCATCGACCATCGGCCCACCTACCAGGGCGGCGCGCTCGGCTGGCTGCTGCTGCTGATCGTTCACTACGCCGTGCTGTGGAAGCGCGACCAGGCGGGCGCTCCGGCGCCGCATCCGGCTTCGCATGTGCTGCCGGCGCTGCTCAAGGTCTGGCTCGGCGGGCTGGAGCTGGAATGGCGTCTGCGCGACCAGCTGGGTGGTGACTGGCCATGGCTGGCGGGCGGCGTTGCACCGGCGACGGCGCTGCTGTTCATTGCGCGCTTTCCGCGCAGCTGGCCGATGGCCGGGCATGCGCGGCTGTACGCGCAGTGGGTGGCCGGCCCGCTGGCGCTGTGGCTGCTTGGCTGGATCGTCATTGGCGCGTTGTACGCCAACGGCAGTGCGACGCCGCTGCCGACCTGGCCGCTGCTGAATCCGCTCGATGCCACGGTGTTCGCGGTCGCGGCGGTGCTGTGGTTCGCCTGGCGGCATCGCGATCCCGCGCACTGGGACTGGCTGGCCCGGCCGGCGCTGCCCGGCGTCATGCGGCACCTGCCGCCGATCCTCGCTGCCCTTGCCGCGTTCGCCTGGCTGAACGGCGCGCTGGTGCGTGGCCTGCACTACAGCTTCGGCACACCGCTGAAGGGCATGGCGCTGCTCGACTCGTCACTGCTTCAGGCCAGCATCTCGGTGGTCTGGAGCCTGCTGGGCTCGGCTGCGATGTGGATCGGCGCCCGGCGCGGCTTGCGCGGCATCTGGCTGGTGGGCGCTGCGCTGATGGTGGTCGTGGCGATCAAGCTGTTTGCCGTCGATACCGCCGGCACCGGTACCTTGGCGCGCATCGCTGCCTTCCTGTCCGTTGGCGCAATCCTGCTGGCGGCCGGCTATTTCGCGCCGCTGCCGGCGAACGAGCGGCGTGAGGCGTGACTGCGAAAGCGACCTCACGCAGAGAACGCGGAGAACGCGGAAAAAAGCTCTGCAGGGCGTTATCGATTTTGCTTTTCTCTGCGTCCTCCGCGCTCTCCGCGTGAGAGCCGCCGTGGCTTTTGCATCACGCCGACAGCGACAGACGTAAACTGCGCGCCGCATTCAATCCGGTAGCGCATTCATGGCTGAGACCTACATCGGCGGCTTCCACGCCGTCATCGCGGCGATCGAGGACGGTGGCGTCAAGCCGCGCGAGATCCTGCTGGCCGAAACCCGCCGCGATGCCCGCGCCGAAAAGCTCATTGACCTGGCCGCCAAGCGCAACATCACGGTGCGCAAGGTCGCCCGCGACATCCTCGACATCCGTGCGCCCGGCCTGCGCCATCAGGGCGTGCTGGCGGCGATCGAAGCCTCCGATCTGGGCGGCGAGGAAATCATCGATCTGCCAGCGACACCGGAACGCCTGATCCTGGCGCTGGACGGCGTGCAGGACCCGCACAACCTCGGCGCCTGCCTGCGTACCTCGGATGCCGTCGGCGTCGATGCCGTGGTGATCCCGAAGGATCGCGCCGTCGGCCTGACGCCGGCCGTGCGCTCCGCCGCCGCCGGCTCGGCGGAGCGGGTGCCGGTGGTGGCGGTGACCAATCTGGTCCGCAAGCTGGAACAGCTGAAGCAGCTCGGCTACTGGGTCGTCGGCCTGGCCGGCGAGGGCGACGAATCGCTGTATGACGTCGATCTGACCGGGCCGCTGGTGCTGGTGATGGGCGGCGAAGCCGAAGGCCTGCGCCGCCTGACGCGGGAATGCTGCGACCGCGTGGTGCGCATTCCGATGAAGGGCGATCGCATCGAAAGCCTGAATGTCTCGGTCGCGGCGGCCGTCTGTCTTTACGAAGCCTATCGCCAGCGCAACCACAAGCCGGCGAAGGTCGCTCGCAAGAAGTGATCTGAGTGAATCGCCAGCGCGTGCGGTATCTGCTGGTGGTCGCCGTGCTGGCCGCGGCGCTGCTCGGCTACCGGATGATCGTCCCGAGTGAGCCGGATACGGTCGACGTGACGCTCGCGCCGCCGCCAGTGCCGCTCGATCCGGCGGTGCCGGTGTCGCCATCGGCCGTGACGCCGGCCACTCCGCGGCAGACGGTACAGAGCGCCGTGGTCGAATCCGGCATCGCGATCCGGCTGCTGCGCCGGCCACGTCTGGCGCTGCCGCCCGGCCGCTTCGCCGACGCCTACGCGAAGCTGCTGCCTGAGGCGGAAAGCGGCAACGCGCTGTCGCAGTACCGACTGGGCAACCTGCTGTTCGAGTGCCGTGATGTGCCCGCCAACGCCGATGCGCTGGCAGCGGAAATCGAAACGATCCACCAGACGCGCCGTCGTGGTCGCTGGGAAGTCGATTCGCCAAAGGCCGAGATCGCCACGCTGCGCCATCAGTTCGCGCAGTGCGAGGGCATTCCCGCCGAGGCTCGCCAGGGCTTTCGCGACTGGCTGAAGAAGTCCGCGGATGCCGGCGTCATCGAAGCGCAGATCAACTTGCCGATGCGGCTGCCGGCCGAGGATTACTGCCAGTACCTCGCCGAGTGCACGCCGGAGTTGCGCGCCAGGCAGGAGGCGCTGCAGCTGGAAGCGATCGACTACACCAGCCGCGCGCGCGACGCCGGTTCGGTCGCGGCGCTGTGGACGCTGGCCGGCTGGTATGCCGGCGGCGAAGTGCTGCCACAGGACGATGTCGAGGCCTACGCGCATTTCCGCGCGCTCGATCAGATCCACGGCGCCGCGAAGTTGACGCCGCGTTTCGGCAAGCTGCTGGCCGGCATGAAGCAGCGGCTGCGGCCGGTCGACATCGATGCCGCCGAGGCGCGGGCGCGCGAACTGCTGTCGAATCCGCGCTGCTGCGTGCTGACGCAGTAGGCGTTGCAGGGACTGCTGTCGCTGCCGCGACGTGGTTTGCGCCGCACGACCCGAACCCTTAAACTCCGCGACCTTTCCGGCTGGCCCGCTGTCCTGTCGACCGGAAAATCTTGTCCCACCGCCTGTTGCGATGGCGTTGATGTGCGGGGGACTGTCAGGTTCGGCGTCAGCCGGGCCGCATCCACAAGGCTGTCATCAGGAGTTCCGATGCGTCATTACGAAATTGTTGTCATGGTCCATCCGGACCAGAGCGATCAGGTTCCGGCCATGATCGAGCGTTACAAGAACATGGTCGAGTCCGACGGTGGCAAGGTTCACCGCATGGAAGACTGGGGCCGCCGCCAGCTGGCCTATCCGGTCGCCAAGCTGCACAAGGCGCACTACGTGCTGCTGAACGTCGAATGCACCGACGCCGTGCTGAAGGAACTGGAAAGCGCCTTCCGCTTCAACGATGCCGTCATCCGCAAGCTGGTCATCCGCATGGACAAGGCGGAAACCGAGCAGTCGCCGCTGTTCAAGGCGCCGGAAGAAGACAAGAAGCCGGAATACAAGCGCAATGCTGAAGGCGAGGCCGCCGCTGCCGACGCCGCCACCACGACTGAAGAGAGCGCCTAAGCCATGTCCCGTTTTTTCCGCAAGAAGAAGAGCTGCAAGTTCACTGCTGAGGGCACCGTCCGGATCGACTACAAGGATCTGGCCACGCTGAAGCAGTACGTCTCCGAGAACGGCAAGATCGTGCCGAGCCGCATCACCGGCACCAAGGCGCGTTACCAGCGCCAGCTGGGTTCGGCGATCAAGAACGCGCGCTACCTCGCGCTGCTGCCATACACCGACGCCCACGAATAAGGAGAAGAACCCATGGAACTGATCCTGCTCGAAAAGGTGACCAACCTCGGCGACCTCGGCGATGTCGTCAAGGTCAAGTCCGGCTACGGCCGCAACTACCTGCTGCCGAAGGGCAAGGCGCTGACCGCGACCGCCGGCAACAAGGAAGTCTTCGAAGTTCGCAAGGCCGAACTGATGAAGAAGTACGCCGAATCGCTGAACGCCGCGAAGCTGCGTGCCGAAGCGCTGGCCGGCAAGCACGTCACCATCAAGGCGCTGGCCGCCGATGAAGGCAAGCTGTACGGCTCGGTGGGCCCGGCGGAAATCGCCCGCGCCACGGTCGGCACCAAGTTCGAACTCGAGAAGAGCGAGATCGAGATGCCGGAAGGCGCGCTGCGCGTGACCGGCACCTACACGGTTGCCGTCCGTCTGCACTCGGAAGTCGAGTCGTCGATCATTGTCGTGATCGAGGAAACGAAGGGCTGATCTTCTGCCTTTCCGTGTCGCGATCGGCCCGCCTCGTGCGGGCCGATTCGTTTGTGTGGCGCTTGGTTTAGGCAAAGCGATGCGCACGCCAAGGCGCAGAGACGCCAAGAACAGCGCGATCAAGTCAGCGCGTTCTCCTTCACGGACATCGAGAACGCTGCCGGTCATAACCCTCGTGATTGATCGGAGTTTGTTTCTGCGCCTTGATTGCCGCGCGCTTCGTGCAAGACAGCGGTTGCCGTTCTTCGCGTCTTGGCGTCTTGGCGCGAGTCCGCCTTTTCGCGCCGGCTTTTTGCAACACTTGTCCACAGCTTGTTCCATCGCAGCCGCAAGCGATTGCGCGCAGGCTTAGGGGTCACCCGAGAGATCATGATGGCCACTCCGTTCCCGACTTCGAACAGCGGCAGCTCCCCGAACGCACCGCGTCTGGCTGCAAGCCCCAAGCACCCGCCACACTCGATCGAGGCCGAGCAGTCGGTGCTCGGCGGCCTGCTGCTGAACAACCGCGCCTGGTACGAGCTGGTCGATCAGGTCAGCGAAGAGGATTTCTATACCCAGGACCATCGCCAGATCTTCAAGGCGATTGCCGAGCTGCTGAATGCCGGCCGGCCCTGCGATTTCGTCACCTTGTCCGAGCATCTGCGCCACCAGGGCAAGCTCGAGGATGCCGGCGGCATCAGCTATCTCGGCACCTTGGCGGCGGATACGCCGTCGGCGGCCAACATCAAGGCCTATGCGGAGATTGTCCGCGAGCGTTCGGTGCTGCGCAGCCTGATCGCTGTCGGACAGGACATCGCGGAGCTGGGTTATCAGCCCGATGGCCGTCCGCCCGGCACCCTGATCGATGTCGCCGAGCAGGGCGTGTTCGCGATCCGCGCGCGCGGCTCCAAGGCGGCCAGCCAGGCCAAGGAAATGCCGGCGCTGATGGATGCGATCGAAGCGCGTCTGGAAATGCTGCGCACCAACCCCGACGGGCTGGCGGGTTGTCCGACCGGTTTCACCGACCTCGACAAGATGACCCAGGGCATGCATCCGGGCGATCTGATCATCGTCGGCGGCCGCCCCGGCATGGGCAAGACCAGCTTCGCGATGAACATCGCCGAGCATGTGGCGATCGAGCAGAAGCTGCCGACTGCGGTGTTCTCGATGGAAATGTCGGCCGAACAGCTGGCGCTACGTGTCTTGTCGTCGTTCGGCCGCATCGACCAGCAGGCATTGCGTTCCGGCGACATGGAAGATGGCGACTGGAGCCGCCTGGTGTCGGCCAGCGGCCTGCTGCGCGAAGCGCCGCTGTTCATCGACGAAACCGGTTCGCTGTCACCGCAGGAACTGGCCGGCCGTGCGCGCCGCATCGCCGCCAAGCATCCGAAGCTGGCGCTGATCGTGGTCGACTACATCCAGCTGATGCAGGTGCCATCGAACCGCGAGAACCGCACCAACGAGATCTCGGAAATCTCCCGCTCGCTGAAGGCGCTGGCCAAGGAACTGAAGGTGCCGATCATCGCGCTGTCGCAGCTGTCGCGTTCGCTGGAAGCGCGTCAGGACAAGCGGCCGATCATGTCCGACCTTCGCGAATCCGGCTCGATCGAGCAGGACGCCGACATGGTGCTGTTCGTCTACCGCGACGATTACCACAACAAGGAATCGGCGCAGCAGGGCACTGCCGAAATCATCATCGCCAAGCAGCGCTCGGGCCCGACCGGCAAGGTCAAGACCGCGTTCCTTGGCAAGTACACGCGTTTCGACAACCTGGCGCCCGAGTACATGTACAACGGCTGATCCGCGCAACCGTCACCCCGCAATGCCCATTCCCCGTGTCACCGCGACGGTCGATCTGTCGGCCATCCGTCACAACCTGAGCCGCGTCCGCGCGCTGGCGCCGCAATCGAAGGTCATGGCCGCGATCAAGGCCGATGGCTACGGCCACGGCGCCGTGCCGGTCGCGCAGGCGCTGGCCGATGCCGGCGTCGACGCCTTCGCGGTCGCCTGTCTCGAAGAAGCGATGACGCTCCGTGCGGCTGGCATCAGCACGCGGATCGCGCTGCTGGAAGGCGTGCTGTCACGCGACGAAGCGATCGAAGCCGCTGCCTTGGGGCTGGAGATCGTCATCCACGATCGCTGGCAGCTCGACCTGCTGGCCTCGCTGCCGCCGGAATCGCCGTTGGCCGTCTGGTTCAAGCTCGACAGCGGCATGCACCGGCTCGGCTTTCCGCTCGCAGAGGCGCAGTCGCTGAACGAGGCGCTGCGCGACCATCCGAACTGGCAGCTGCAAGGCTGGATCACCCATCTGGCCTGCGCCGACGATCTGACCAGTCCGATGACGCAGGCCCAGATCACCGCCTTCGAGGCCGCGATGGACGGCATCCCCGGCGCGCGTTCGATCGCCAACTCAGCCGGTCTGACCGCCTGGCCACAGGCACGGGTTGACTGGGTTCGGCCGGGGCTGATGCTTTACGGTGCCAGCCCGATGCCCGGCCAGACCGGTGCCGATCTGGGCTTGAAACCAGCGATGGAGGTTGCCAGCCGGCTGATCGCCGTACATCCGATCGCGGCTGGCGAGACGGTCGGCTACGGCGCCACGTTCACCTGCCCGGAAACGATGCAGGTCGGTGTGGTCGCGGTCGGCTATGCCGACGGCGTGCACCGCATCCTGCCGACCGGTGCGCCGGTGCTGATCCACGGCGTGCGCGTGCCGATCATCGGCCGGGTGTCGATGGACATGATCACTGTCGACCTGCGCCGCTTGCCGCAGGCGGCGGTCGGCGATCCGGTGACCCTGTGGGGCGCAGGCCTGCCGGTCGAGGAGGTCGCGACCTGGGCCGGCACGCTGGCCTACGAACTGTTCTGCGGGCTGACCAACCGCGTGCACTACCGCTACACCGGTTGACGGCATCGAGCCGCGCTTCAGGCGCGGCATCCGCAGCGTGGGGATCACGGTCACGGCGCGGGCCACGCCGCGCGTCCTCAGTGGCGGCTTGGCTTTTTCAGCGTCTGCTCGTAGATCTTCAGGCTGGCATAGGCCGCCTTCAGCAGCGGTGCGGCGATTCCCTTTGCAGCGCCCCGGGCGATCAGGTCGCCGAGAATCTGGTCGGCCTCGACTCGGCCTCCGTGTTCCAGATCGCGCAGCATCGACGCCTTGGCCAGCGAGCCGGGCTCGGTCAGGATCGCCCGCACGCCATCGGCGACCTGCGGACGTGGCGGATGGCCGTGGCTGCCTGCGATGGCGATGCATTCGTCGAGCGTGTCGAGCATCAGTTGCCGGCCTTCGGGGGCCGCCACGATGCTGCCGACATTGGCGCGCAGCAGGCAGGTCATGCCGGCGAGGCAGGCCAGCATCACCCATTTTTCCCACAGCGCCTGCTGGATGCCGGTGCTGGACTTGCCATCGAACTTGCAGCCGGCCATCAGCGCATCGATCGCCTCGATGCGCGCCGTGCGGCGTTCATCGGCTTCGCCGAAGCGCAGCGCATGCAGGCTGCTCAAGTGCTCGATGGCGCCGTCGCTGCTCAGCTGGACGGCAATCGAGCACAGGCCACGCAGCACCTTGTCGGCGCCGAAGCGGGCATCAAGCAGGTCGAAGTGGCGCATGCCGTTCAGCAGCGGCAACACTGCGGTATCGGCGCCGATGGCCGGGGCAATTGCGGTCATCGCCGATTCGAGGTCGTAGGCCTTGCAGCTCAGGATCACCAGATCGAAGGTTTCGTGGACTTGGCCGCTGATCAAGGTACGCGGCTTCAGCCGCAGGTCACCCTGCGGGCTGCGGATCACCAGCCCATTGCCGCGCAGCTGCGTGGCACGGTGCTCCCGGACCAGAAAGCTCACATCGCGACCGGCTTCGAGCATGCGCCCGCCGAAATAACCACCGGTGGCGCCGGCGCCCAGCATCAGCACTTTCATGGTTTTCGTTGACTGGCCTGTATTCGAAAGCGGGACGGCCCGTACCGTGGCACATCGGCGATGACGTTATTGCAAGGATCTTCAGCAAGGGCTGTGCCGAAACGGTGCGCGGGTGTGCCGATCAGCGAAAAGCAGGTCTCGCGCTTAGAACGCAAACAAAGCAGAGAGAAGCAGCGGCAAGCAATGGGAACGTGCTCGCGCAGGCGCTTTCATGTGCCGCTTTTCTCTGCGATCTCCGCTTTCTCCGCGTAAGTATCGCGGTGGCTTCTTCTGGCCAACCGCGCGTGCGGGATGCGGAAGTTCGCGCGGCTGCAGGCATCGAAGCAGCAGCCGAACGGCAGGTGCGGATTCGTCGGCGAGACTGTATAAATATACATATCTCGTCGCGCCATTTGCTCGTCATGCCTGTTCTACTTTTCCATTTTTTTCATGAAATCAATAGCTTGCAGGCATGTCTGCAGGTATTGAATGAACAGCGGGTGCGGTCATGACCGCGCCTGCACCCACGCTCAGTGAAGTGCTGTCCCGGCCGGATGTCTGGCGTGGCAGCAGCTTCGCCCGCATCACTGCCGAGCCCAGCGGCCATGCCGAACTGGATCGGAAACTGCCGGGCGGCGGCTGGCCGGTCGGTGCCTTGACCGAGCTGTTTCCGGAAGCGCAGGGCATCGGCGAGATGCAACTGGTGCTGCCGTGGATCGCCCGGCTGACCCAGGCCGGTGGCCGGGTAGCGATGGTCGATCCTCCGCATCTGCCGTTTGCCCCGGCGCTGGCTCAGTCCGGCGTGGTGCTGAGCCGCCTGCTGCTGGTGCGGCCGCAATCCGAGGACGGCGGCCTGTGGGCGACCGAGCAGATCCTGCGTGCCGGGCCCTGCGGCGCGGTGCTGGCTTGGCCGGGACGGCTCGGGCAAGTGGAACTGAAGCGCTTCCAGCTGGCCGCCGAAGCCGGCAAGACCACGGCGCTGATGTTCCGCGAACCGGCCGCCGCAGCCGAGTTCTCGCCGGCAGCACTGCGGCTGAAGCTGGCCGCGCGGCCCGGCGGGCTGCGGGTCGACATCTTCAAGTGTCGCGGTGGCACGCCGGCGGCGGTCGACGTGCTGCTGCCGGCGCTGGCCGCCAACGGCTGATCGTCATGCTCTGGCTCTGCCTGCATCTGCCGCAGTTCGCGATCGAGGCCCTCGGCGAGCAGGGTCCGGATCACGTGGTCACCGGGCGGCGCGGCGCGCGCCGCTGGGTGATCGCCGGTGCGGTCGACCGGATTGCGCCGGGCACCGACTGGGGCACGGTGCAGACGCTGCATCCGGATATCCGCGCTGCCGAGCGTCGCCCGCGCGCCGAGCGCGAAGCGATGACCGCGCTGGCGGCCTGGGCTTACCGCTATGGCTCGGAACTGGTCTGGGAAATCACCGAAAGCGAGCTCGACTACGGCCTGCCGTGCGCGCTGCTGTGGGTCGACATCGGCAGCAGCCTCAAGCTGTTCGGCGGGCTGGATGCCCTGCTGGCGGATTTCGATGCCGGTTTTGCCGACAGCGGCCATGTCGGCCAGCGCGGCGTAGCGCCGACCTTGGAAGCCGCAGCCGTGCTGGCGCGGCTCGGGCTGTCGCGGCCGATCTGCGATGTCACCGAACTGCCGGCCGTGTTCGATTCGCTGCCGCTGGCCGCACTGCCGCTGGCGCCGAAGGTGCAGGACGCTTTGAAAGCGGTCGGCCTGAGCACGGTTGGTGAGTTGCTGGCGCTCCCGGCGGCACCGCTGGCCAAGCGTCACGGCCCGGCGTTCACCTTGTATCTGGATCGCCTGCTCGGCCGCCGCCCGGACGTGCGGCCGCGCTACCGGTTGCCGCCGAAGTACCAGCGGCGGTTTGATCTGCTGGGCGAGGTCGAGCACAGCGAAGGCCTGCTGTTTCCGCTGCAGCGGATGACCCGCGAACTCGGCCATTTCCTGAAAGCCCGCGACACCGGCCTGCAGGCGTTCCGGCTGACCCTGAACCACGGCCGCGCCAGCGGCGGCAAACCGCAGCCGGACACCGTGCTCGACCTGCGGCTGGCCAGCCCGGCACGCGATGCCGAACGCCTGCTGCGGGTGCTGCGCGAACGCCTTGGCCGCTTGCCGCTGCCAGCGCCGGTGCGCAGCCTGAGGCTCGCGGCCGAGCAGTTCATCGAGCCGCCAACGGGCCAGGGGGATCTGTTCGACAGCCATGCCGGCGATGACGAGGCCTGGAGTCAGCTGGTCGAAAAGCTGATTGCCCGGCTCGGTGCCGATGCGGTGACCGCGCTGGGCCTGATCGCCGACCACCGTCCCGAACGCAGCTGGCGGCTGCGTGCCTGCGATGCGCCTCCGCCATCCCCTTCCGCTGCGCCGAGTCTTGCCGAACTGCCGCCACGGCCGATCTGGCTGATCGATCCGCCGAAGCCGCTGCCAGCGGCCCCGGCGCGGATCGCCGGCTTCGAGCGTCTGGAAGGCGGCTGGTGGGACGGCGACGATATCCAGCGCGACTACTACCGCAGCGAGGTGCAGGGCAGCGGCCTGTGGGTCTACCGCGACCGCCGCAGCGAAGCCTGGTTCCTGCACGGCGTCTGGGCCTGATCGCGCGGCGGCACGATGCCCGAGGCTCGCAATCCGGTCGACGAGACGCCCGCAGCGGAACGCAGCCAGCAGCTGGCGCAGCTGGTGGCGCCGCTGCCGGTGACGGCGCAGCGCGAACTGCCGATCCGGCCAGCGGTCGGCTACGCCGAGCTGCATTGCCTGTCGCATTACAGCTTCCTGCGCGGCGCCTCGTCACCGGCACAGCTGGTCGAAGCCGCGCAGGCGCAGGGCTATACGGCACTGGCGATCACCGATGAATGCTCGATGGCGGGTGCGGTGCAGGCCCATGTCGCGGCGAAAGCGCGCGGCTTCAAGCTGATCATCGGTGCCGAGTTCCGGCTTGATGACGGCCTGCGCTTCGTGCTGCTGGCGCCGGATCATGCGGCCTACAGCCAGATCTGCCGGCTGATCACCGTCGGCCGTCGCGCGGCCGAGAAAGGCGAGTACTTCCTGACTCGTGCCGATCTGGTCCAGCTCGACCGCACGCTGGCGCTGTGGCTGCCGCCGAATGACGACGCACAGGCCGAAGGCGAGGGCGGTTTCATCGCCGCGACGTTCGGCGAACGCGCGTGGATCGCCGTGGAACTGCATCGTGCTGGCGATGACCGCGCCCGGCTGAACCGCCTGCAGAGCCTCGGTCGTTTCTTGGGCTTGCGCTGCACGGCGGCTGGCGATGTCCACATGCATGTCCGTGAAGCGCGGGCGCTGCAGGACACGGTGACCGCGATCCGTCACGGTCTTGCGCTGGAAGACTGCGGCGCGCGGCTGTTCCCGAATGGCGAGCGGCATCTGCGGCCGATCACCGAGCTGCAAACCCTGTATCCGGATGCGCTGCTCGCCGAAGCCGCGGCAATCGCTGCCCGCTGCACGTTCACGATGGCCGGGCTGAACTACGAGTACCCGCATGAACTGGTGCCGGCCGGCGAAACCCGGGCCAGCTGGCTGCGCGTGTTGACCGAGCAGGGCGTGCGCGAGCGCTGGCCGCAGGGCGAATCGGCGGCGGTGCGCAAGACCATCGAGATGGAACTCGAACTGATCACCGAACTGAAGTACGAAGCGTTTTTTCTGACCGTTCACGACATCGTGGTCTGGGCGCGGGCACGCGGCATCCTGTGTCAGGGGCGCGGTTCGGCGGCTAATTCGGCGGTCTGCTACGCGCTTGGCATCACCTCGGTGAACCCGGCCGAGCAGCGGCTGCTGTTCGGCCGCTTCCTGTCGCGCGAGCGCAACGAGCCGCCGGACATCGACGTCGATTTCGAGCATCAGCGCCGCGAGGAAGTGATGCAGTACATCTACGCCAAGTACGGCCGCGAACGGGCTGCACTGGCGGCGACGGTGATCCGCTATCGCCGGAAATCGGCGATCCGCGATGTCGGCAAGGCCTTGGGCATCGGCCCTGACGAGATCGACCGCCTCGCCAATTCGCTGGCCTGGTGGGACGAGCCGGACAGCCTGCCGACCCGGCTGCGCGAGCAGGGCTTTGATCCGGACTCACCGGTGGTCGCGCGCTGGCTGATGCTGGTCAAGGCGCTGATCGGCACACCGCGGCATCTGTCGCAGCATGTCGGTGGCTTCGTCATTTCCGAGCATCCGCTGCACGAGCTGGTGCCGGTCGAGAACGCGGCGATGCCGGACCGCACGATCATCCAGTGGGAGAAGGACGATCTCGAAGCGCTGGGCCTGCTGAAGGTCGATTGCCTGGCGCTCGGCATGCTAAGCGCGATCCGTCGCATGTTCGCGTTCATCGAACGCCAGACCGGCAGCGCGCCGACCATCGCCAGCATCCCGCGCGATGACCCGGAGACCTTCGCGATGATCCAGCGCGGCGAGACCGTCGGCGTGTTCCAGATCGAGTCGCGCGCGCAGATGAGCATGCTGCCGCGGCTGAAGCCCGCCAACTTCTACGATCTGGTGATCCAGATCGCGATCGTTCGCCCGGGCCCGATCCAGGGCGGCATGGTGCATCCGTACCTGAAGCGCCGCAGCGGGCTGGAACCGGTCGTCTATCCGAGCGAAGCGCTGGAGCAGGTGCTGGGCCGCACGCTTGGCGTACCGCTGTTCCAGGAGCAGGTGATCGAGATCGCCAATGTCGCCGCCGGCTTCACGCAGGGCGAGGCCGACCAGTTGCGCCGCTCGATGGCCGCCTGGGGCAAGGACGGCTCGCTGCTGCCGATGCGCCAGCGTCTGCTCGACGGCATGACCGTCAAGGGCTACGAGCGCGCGTTCGCCGAACAGATCTTCGAGATGATCAAGGGCTTCGGCAGCTATGGCTTTCCGGAGTCGCATTCGGCCAGCTTCGCGCTGCTGGCCTATGTCTCGTCATGGATCAAGTGCCATCACCCGGCGGCGTTCTTCGCAGCACTGGTCAACAGCCAGCCGATGGGTTTCTATGCGCCGGCGCAGCTGATCCGCGAAGCGCGCCGTTCGGGTGTAGAACTGCGGCCGGTCGATGTCGTCAACAGCGAATGGGATTGCAGCGTGGTCCGTGATCGCGACGGCCGGCCGGCGATCCGGCTGGGCTTGCGCCTGATTGCCGGGCTCGATGAAGACAGCGCGAAACGCCTGCTGGCAGCGCGGCGGCAAGCCCCGTTTGCCGACATCGAGGATCTGGTGCAGCGCACCGCGCTTGATGTCCGCACCCGGCGCTTGCTGGCAAAGGCCGATGCCTTGCGCCGGCTCGCCGGCCATCGTCATGCCGCCAACTGGGATGTGCAGGGGCTCGACGACCTGCCGCCGCTGCTGGCCGGTCATGCGGCAATCGATCACGACGTGCCGCTGAGGATGCCGCAGGAAGCCGAGGAGGTGCTTGCCGACTACCAGAGCACCGGTCTGACGCTGCGCCGTCATCCACTGGCGCTGCTGCGGCCGCGTCTGGCGCAACTCGGCGTGCGCACCTCGGCCGATATGGCGCAGCTCGAGCACGGCCAGGGCGTGCGCGTTGCAGGCCTGGTGCTGAACCGCCAGCGCCCGCAGACCGCGAAAGGCGTGCTGTTCATGACGCTGGAAGACGAGACCGGCTGCCACAACCTGATCGTCTGGAAGCGCGCCTTCGATGCCCAGCGCGCCACGGTGCTGGGCGGCAGGATGCTGATCGTGGTCGGCGAACTGCAGAAGGTCGATGGCGTGACCCACATCGTCGCCAGGCGCTTTCGTGACGCCAGCGACTGGATCACCGGGCTGCCGGTGTCGTCACGCAATTTCCACTAGTCGCTTGGCGGAGAAGCCAACGCCCACAAAAAAGCGCCGACGAACGGTGCTTTACTTCGTTAGGCGGTGACTTGTATAAATATACATATCAACGCGAAACCACCAGCAATGACCAACCTTACCGCGCGGCAGGCCGAAGTACTAGCGTTCATTCGCGAACACATCGCGGACAACGGTGGTGCGCCGACGCGTGCCGAAATCGCGGCTGCCTTCGGTCTGCGCTCGGCGAACTCTGCCGAGCAGTACCTGCGCACGCTGGCCGAGAAGGGTCATCTGGAAGTGACGGGTCAGGCTCGCGGCATTCGCCTGGCCGTCCAGCACCGCGAGCGCCGTGTCGAAATGCTGAAAGTGCCGGTCGTCGGTCGCGTTGCTGCTGGCCTGCCGATCCTGGCCGTCGAGAATCTCGATGACCACCGCGATCTCGCTGCCAACCTGTTCGAGCCGGCGCCGGACTTCCTGCTGCGCGTCAAAGGCCAGTCGATGCGCGATGCCGGCATCCTTGATGGCGACCTGCTGGCCGTGAAGCGCGCCAGCAACGCCATGAACGGCCAGATCGTCGTCGCCCGCATCGGCGATGAAGCGACGGTCAAGCGCTTCAAGCGCGATGGCCATGTCGTCAGCCTGATTCCCGAAAACAGCGACCCTGCCTACCAGCCGATCGTCCTGGACCTGCGCGAGCAGGAACTGGTGATCGAAGGATTGGCTCTGGGCGTCATTGGAGTACGTCGATGAACCTGCAACAGCAACGCGAAGAGGCGCGCCGTCGCCGCCTGATCAGCCGCAGCCTTGTCCAGCATCGGCAGCGCTACTTCGAGGAAGTCCGTCGCGGCGTTGTCACTCCCGGCACCACGATGGGGCGGATCATGCCCGGCCCATTGGCAAGCAGCCCCCAGGCGATCTCCGGCCCGGTGATGATCGACAGCCCGGCGATTACTTCAGCGCTGAAGACCGCAACGGTGGGCCTGATGCTGGGCTTGCTGGTGCAGTTCCATTCGCCGCTGTTGAATGCGGTGCTGTCGGTCCTGCCTGGCGCCACAGGCTGAACGGTCGTCATGTACGGCCATCAGGTTTCAGCGGCGGCACGATCGGCCCCAGCGCCTTTGATGTCGGGCGCTGGCGTTGGCCTTGTGGTTCAAGACTACAGTTCCTGCTGGTCAGCCCTGCCGAGCGGCATCCGCCAACGAATCGAGCCATTGCTGGATATCAACGGCAAGCTCGGCAATAGCCGCCGCTTGCCGGTCGCTGCATCGCGTTGATGTCTGGCCTGAGTCCAGTGTTGATTCAGGCCAGAGCACACCAGCATCGGCAGTCACTGCGTGGCGATTGCAGCGCGTTTGCCTCTGAGCACGAACTTCTGGATCTTGCCCGTTGCCGTCTTTGGCAGGTCCAGGACCACATGGAACGCCGTCGGCACCTTGAAGTGCGCGAGGTTCTGACGGCAGAACGCCTTCAGCTCGCCATCTGCCAGAGCAGCGCCATCGCGCAGCACAACAAAAGCCTCCGGCGATTCACCCCATTTCTCGTGGGGCATGCCCACCACGGCGACTTCGACGATCGCAGGGTGGCGCAGCAGTGCCGCTTCGACTTCGATCGACGAGATGTTCTCGCCGCCAGAAATGATCACGTCCTTGATGCGGTCGCGAATCTCGATATAGCCGTCCGGATGGACAACCGCGGCGTCGCCGGTGCGGAACCAGCCGCCTTTCAGCGCTTTCGCGCTGGCTTCAGGATCGTTGTAATAGCCCCGCATTACGGTGTTGCCGCGCGCCACGATTTCGCCCAGCGTCTGGCCATCGGCCGGCACTGGCTGGTCGTTCTCGTCGAACACGGCCGTTTCGCCGGAAGTGATCAGTTCCACTCCCTGTCGCGCCTTCAGCTTCGCCCGTTGCTCGGACGTGAGCTCGGCATGGGCAGGCAGCGGCTCGCAGATGGTGATGAATGGCGAAGTCTCGGTCAGGCCGTAGGCCTGCGTGATCGTCCACTTCAGTTCGCCTTCGACGCGTTCGATCGTTGCGGGTGCCGGCGGAGCACCCGCCGTGATCACGCGTACGCCGGGTCGCACGGCGCTGCGCTGTGCTTCCGGACCGTTGGCGATGCCGATCAGCACGGTCGGCGCAGCGCACAGCAGGGTGACGCCTTCCCTGTTGACATGGTCGTAGATCGCCAAGGGCTCGACCTTGCGCAGGCAGACATGGGTGCCGCCGACTGCGGTCACCGTCCAGATGAATGTCCAGCCGTTGGCGTGGAACATCGGCAGCGTCCACAGGTAGCGATCCGACGGCGTCATGTGCATGTGTACCAGCACGCCGACCGAGTTCATCCAGGCATTGCGGTGGGTGATCATCACGCCCTTCGGACGCGACGTTGTTCCGCTGGTGTAGTTCACCGACAGCAGATCGGTTTCAGCAACCGGGAAGCGTTCGAAGTTCGGGCTCGAAGTCGCGACCAGATGCGCGTAATCCAGCCAGCCTTCGCGCGCGCCTTCAAGCGCGATGAAGTGGGTCACATCCGGAAGCTGATCGCGAATACCGTCGATCGCAGCGAAATAGTCCGGATGCGCGCAGACGATCTTCGATCCGCTGTGATTGATCAGATATACGAAGTCGTCAGCGGTCAACCGATAGTTGATCGGCACGATCACGGCGCCGTATTGCGGTGCCGCGTAGTACATCTCCAGGTTGGAATGGGTATTGGGCGAGATCAGCGCCACTCGGTCGCCTTTGCCAAGGCCGAGCGATTGCAGCGCCGACGACGCGCGATCGCAGCGATCGAGAAACTGCGCGTAGGTGAACCGCAACTCGCCGTCTACAACCGCTTCGCGATCGGCGTGCAGTTTCAGCGCGCGACGCGCGAATTCCAGCGGGCTCAGCGGAGTTTCCACGGGTCCATCTCCTCGTCTGTTCTTGTCTGCGTACCGGGCGGCGCGTATGCCACGTCCCGTGTCGCCGCAAGCTTAGCGAGCGTGGTTGTTGCTGGGTATTGGCGTTCAACCCAATGCGAGTTCAAGCAGGGTTCGCCCGCGGCTAGCGGGTCGGGTATCCAACCGCAACGCTGTGGCCGCCGAAGCTGGACAAACTGGGAGAATCACGCGGGAGCACCAACGGGTGATCTGCTCAAAGCAGACCCGCTACTGCATTCTTTTTTGCTGGAAGGATTTACAACGAATCATCGGCAGCTTGTGGCCGATGATGGCGTCCCTACGGGGATTCGAACCCCGGTTCTCACCGTGAAAGGGTGGTGTCCTAGGCCTCTAGACGATAGGGACAACGAGGCGGTGAAACAGTTACCACTAAACAAAAAGTGGTGGAGCCAGCCGGGATCGAACCGGCGACCTCTTGCATGCCATGCAAGCGCTCTCCCAGCTGAGCTATGGCCCCGTACAGCGGAGGCGCAGTATAGGGGGGTGGTTCGCAGACCTCAAGCGCTTTTTGCAAAAAACTTCATGACCACCGAAGCGCGACGGATCCGCTGCAGAAGCCTGAGGTCCTGTCGCCAGATCCAAGCCTCTGGTATTCGTCAAAACGGCAATCCATTAGACTGCAAGACCGTTTTCACCCGCCGAACCGTGCTTGCAGCAAGGTCGGCTTATCCGACCACCAGACCCATCACAGCAAACCTCTCATGGCTACTGTCAGCACCAACGAAATGAAGTCGGGCGTCAAGGTTCTCATCGACGGCGAACCTTACGCGATCCTCGATAACGAATACCGCAAGCCCGGCAAGGGGCAGGCGACGAACACCATCAAGATTCGTGCGCTGAAGACGGGTCGTGTGCTGGAGAAGACGCTGAAGTCCGGCGACACCTGGGAGCTGGCAGACGTCGAGCAGACGGAAATGCAGTACCTCTACAACGATGGCGAGTTCTGGACCTTCATGGATCCGGTCAGCTTCGAACAGATTCAGGCCAACGACGCTGCGATGTCGGAAGCCAAGCAGTGGATCAAAGGCGAAGAGACCTGCACCGTGCTGCTCTGGAACGGCGTGCCGCTGAGCGTGGCCGCACCGAACACCGTGATTCTCAAGATCACCGAAACCGATCCGGGTCTGCGTGGCGATACCTCGGGCGGCGGCGGCAAGCCGGCGAAGCTCGAAACCGGCGCCATGGTTCGCGTGCCGCTGTTCGTGCAGCAGGACGAATTGGTCAAGGTTGATACACGTACGGGCGAATACCTCGCTCGCGCGGGCAAGTAAGCAGCAACACTCAAGGCAGACGATAAACAAGATGGCGAAGCCCAACGCAGCACCGACCGGTAGCACGACCATGGACGACAATCGGAAGAAGGCACTGGAAGCCGCCCTCAGCCAGATCGAGAAACAGTTCGGCAAGGGCGCGGTCATGCGGATGGGCGCCGACGATCCGGCACGCGACGTTGACGTCGTGTCGACGGGGTCGCTGGCGCTGGATGTCGCGCTCGGCATCGGTGGCCTGCCGAAGGGTCGCGTGATCGAGATCTACGGACCTGAGTCGTCGGGCAAGACCACGCTGTGCCTGCAGGTGGTGGCGGAGATCCAGAAGCACGGCGGCACGGCTGCCTACATCGACGCTGAAAACGCACTCGATCCGCAGTACGCCGAGCGGCTCGGCGTGCAGGTTTCCGACATGCTGATCTCGCAGCCCGACACCGGCGAGCAGGCGCTGGAAATCGCCGACATGCTGGTGCGCTCGAACAGCGTTGACTGCATCGTCGTCGATTCTGTTGCCGCGCTGGTACCTAAAGCTGAAATCGAAGGCGAGATGGGCGACAGCCACGTCGGCTTGCAGGCGCGTCTGATGTCGCAGGCGCTGCGCAAGCTGACGTCGAACATCAAGCGTTCGAACACGCTGGTGATCTTCATCAACCAGATCCGCATGAAGATCGGCGTGATGTACGGCTCGCCAGAAACCACCACTGGCGGCAACGCACTGAAGTTCTACGCATCCGTGCGCCTCGATATCCGCCGCACCGGTGCGATCAAGAAGGGCGAGGAAGTGGTCGGCAACGAAACCCGGGTCAAGGTCGTCAAGAACAAGATGGCGCCGCCGTTCCGCGAAGCGCACTTCGAGATTCTTTACAACGAAGGCATTTCGAAGCTCGGTGAATTGATTGACCTTGGTGTCGAGAACGGTTTCGTCGAAAAGTCCGGTGCCTGGTATGCCTACAAGGGCGACAAGATCGGGCAGGGCAAGGACAACTCGCGCAATTACCTCAAGGAGCATCCTGAGGTAGCGGATGCGATCGAGGCTTCCTTGCGCGCCAAGCTGATGCCGGCGAAGACGCGTACGCCGGCTGCCGAGTAAGCATTTGACGGAGAAGCCGCGGCGCGGGCGCAAGCCGCCAGCGCCGCTGGCACCGGAAGCGGCACGCGAGCGTGCGCTTCGAGCACTCGGTCGACGCGAGCACAGTGCCCGTGAACTGACCCGCAAGCTCACGCATGATGGTCTCGACCCTCTGCATGCTTCAGAGGTGGTCGGCGAACTGGGCGAATCGGGCTGGCAAAGCGATGCGCGGTATGCGGGTCTGCTGACCCGGTCTCGTATCGCGCAAGGCTATGGCCCCTTGCGAATTCGAGCCGAGCTGACGTCGCGTGGTGTCGACGATGCGTTGATACGAGAAGCGCTCGACGAAGCCGCGCCTGACTGGCTCGATGTTGTCGGGCAGCTTTACGACCGCCGGTTTGCGCGCCCGCCAGCGTCTCAGAAGGAGCGCGCCAGTCGGTATCGTTTCCTCGCATCGCGAGGCTTCACGTCGTCCCAGGTGTCGTCGGTGCTCGGGCCGGTGATCGAGTGTGACGATCCCGAAATGACTGAAGACGAGGACGGGCTGCAAGACGATCTGTCCTGACGCTGCTTCGCTGCGCGGTCTGGTTGTCTACCGAACCGAAGAAAGCGCCAGTCCGGCAGCGGTGCTGTCTCCGGCCGCACGCATTGGCGGCTCGCGCCACTGTTGTCTCCACCCGACCGGCATCGTCGGCGGGCCGCCGCGCGTTCGCCTCAGCCGTTGGCCAGCACCTGCTGCACGAATGGCAGTGTCGGTCGGCGGCGGGCGGCCAGGGCAGCGCGATCGATGCGCGCCAATGCGGTCAGCAGGCTGGCGGTATCGCGCGGCAGATGCGTCAGCATCCAGTGGATGGTGTCGAATGGCAGCTCAAGACCTAGCCGCTGCGCGCGCGACTTGAGCATTGCCGCGTGCGCGTCATCGTCGAGGGTGCGCAGCGGAAAGCTGGCTGATGCGCAAAGGCGTGTCCGCAGGTCAGGCAGTCGAGCGATCGCCAGTCGATCGGGCGGCAGTGCAGCGGACAGCAGGCAGCGTCCTCCGTGGCTTTTGACCGAATCCAGCAGTCGCAGCAGCGCCTGGGCCCAGTTGCGGTCCTGCAGCGGCGCATCGACGTCATCAACGCAGACCAGGTCCATCGTTTCGAAGCCATGCAGCACCGCCGGATCTTCGGCGGTGAACGAGCTCATCGGCAGGTAGGCAGCCCGCGCTCGACGCGACAGCGCATCCCGCGATGCGGCCTGCAACAGATGGGTCTTGCCGCAGCCACGCGGGCCATGAATCAGCGTGGTGCTGCCATCGCCTTCTCCGAGCTCACGCAGCGCAGCCAGCGCCTGGACGTTTGGCCCGGCGTGGAAGTTGTCGAAGCTGGCCGCGTCCGGCAACTGCACGGACAGCGGCAATTGCTCGCCGATCACGGGCGTGTATCGGATTCCACGGCGGGGGGCGCAGGCGCTGTATCGACGTCGAGATACAGCGCACTGCGCGCCCAGCGCCGCAACGCATGGCGAACCAGCACGGCCAACACGGCGGCGACCGGCAACGCGACCAGCACGCCGACGAAGCCGAACAGCTGGCCACCGGCCATGATGGCGAAGATCACCGCGACCGGATGCAGGCCGATGCGATCGCCGACCAGCATCGGCGTCAGCACGCCGCCTTCAAGCATCTGGCCAACCGTGAATACCAGCGCCACCCAGGCCACGCCGCCGGCCGACTGTTCCTGCACCAGCATCGCGATGCTGGCCGCCAGCAGGCCGCCGACGAATCCGAGGTAAGGCACGAAGCTGACCAGCCCCGACACGATGCCGATCAACAGCGCCACCTTCAGGCCGACCAGCCACAGCCCCAGCGAATAGATCACCGCCAGCGCAAGCATCACCAGCAGCTGGCCGCGAATCAGCGCGCTGAGCACGTCATTGGTCTCGGTCGCGAAGGCGATGCCCTGCGGCAGCACGCGGCGCGGAATCAGGTTGCGGATCTTCACGACCATCACGTCCCAGTCGCGCAGCAGGTAGAAGCTGACGATCGGGATCAGGAACAGGTTGGCGAGAAAGCCGAGCAGCGCCGGCGTCGAACGGCCCACATAGCCGGCGATGATCGATGCGAAGTCGCTGGCGCCATCCCAATGCGATGCAAGGAACTTGCGCAGGCTGTCGACATCGAGCTGGTAGCCGCGCGGCATCTTCAGGCCGAGTTTGGGCATCGCCACCTGCTGCACCCACTGCGCCCAGGCCGGAATGTTGTCGATCAGCGACAGCACCTGTGTCTGCAGCAGCGGCACGATCAGGACCAGGGCCAGCACCGTGATCAGCGTGGCGATCACGAACAGCACGCAGACTGCTGCCGTACGCGAGATCCGATGGCGTTCCATGCGGTCGACGATCGGGTCGCCGATATAGGCAAACACGGCCGCAATCGCGAACGGTGCGAGGATCGGCCCGAGCAGGTAGAGGAACACCAGAAGCAGGGCGACCAGCACGAACCAGCCCCAGTGTTCGCGCAGCATCGACAGGGCCGTCGCCTTCTCTGAAGCAGCCGCAGGAGTCATGGAACACGGGAGGGGAGCTGGACCGGCTAAAATCATACGGCCCCAACGCCCCAAGCGCCCATGACCTCAGCCGAAAAACGCAGCAAGCCTTCCTCGAAGCCGACAAAGCCTGCCGGCAAATCCCAAGGCAAGCCCCCGATCAAGCTGAAGGCCGCGCCGCCTGCAGTACCGGTATCGCTGACCTATGCCGATGCCGGTGTCGATATCGATCGCGGCGATGCGCTGGTGGATGACATCAAGAAAATCGTCAAGTCGACGCATCGTCCGGAAGTACTCGGCGGTGTCGGCGGCTTCGGCGCGCTGGTCACCATTCCGACCAAGTACAAGCAGCCGGTGCTGGTTTCCGGCACCGATGGCGTCGGCACCAAGCTGCGCCTCGGCATCGAGTCCGGCCGCGTTGAAGGTCTCGGTCAGGATCTGGTCGCGATGTGCGTCAACGACGTGCTGGTCAACGGTGCCGAGCCGCTGTTCTTCCTCGATTACTACGCCACCGGCAAGCTCGACAACAGCGTCGCCGCCGCAGTGATCAAGGGCATTGCCCGTGGCTGCAAGCTGGCCGGCTGCGCGCTGGTCGGTGGCGAGACCGCCGAGATGCCGGGCATGTACCAGCACGGCGATTTCGACCTCGCCGGCTTCTGTGTCGCCGTCGCTGAAAAGAAGAAGCTGATCGACGGCACCAAGATCGCCAAGGGCGATGTGCTGATCGCGCTGCCGTCGTCCGGCCCGCATTCGAACGGCTATTCGCTGATTCGCAAGATCCTTGAAGTCAGCCGTGCCACCCATGGTGAAAAGCTCGCCAAGGGCACGCTGATCGAAGCGCTGATGCAGCCGACCCATATCTACGTGAAGCCGGTGCTGAAGCTGCTTGAAGCTGGCATTCCGCTGCGTGGCATGGCCCACATCACCGGCGGCGGCATCACCGGCAACCTCACGCGCATGTTCCCGAAGGGACTGACGGCGGTGGTCGACATGGCCAGCTGGACGCGACCGGAGGTGTTCAGCTGGCTGCAGGCGCAGGGCAATGTCGAGGAAGACGAGATGCGCCGGGTCTTCAACTGCGGCGTCGGCTTCGTGCTGGTGGTGCCACGCAAGCACGCCGACGAAACGCTGGCGATGCTCAAGGCCGACAAGATTCGCGGCTGGATGCTCGGCGAAGTGGTGCCGGGTGACGCGGAACACGTCCAGTACGCTTGAACGGCTCGTCGTTCGCGCGCCTCGCGGTCGTCATTTCGGGGCGCGGGCGCAACCTGCAGGCGCTGCATGCGGCAATCGCGGACGGACGCATCGCGGCGCGCATCGTTGGCGTGATCAGCAATCGCGCCGACGCCGAAGGTCTGGCCTTTGCCGGTGCGGCGGGCTTGCCGTGCTTCGTCTTGCCCCATGTCGAGTATCGCGATCGGGCATCTTTCGATGCGGCGCTGGCCGCGCAGCTGCGCGAACTGCGTGCGGACATCGTGGTACTGGCCGGGTTCATGCGCATCCTCACAGCGGATTTCGTGCGCAGCTTCGAAGGGCGGCTGCTGAACATCCATCCGTCGCTGCTGCCACGGCACAAGGGTCTGGACACGCACGCCAGCGCGCTGCGTGACGGCGATGCCGAGCACGGTGCCACCGTGCACTTCGTGACGCCCGAGCTCGACGGCGGGCCGCGCGTCATTCAGGGCAAGTTCACGATTGGCGCGCATGATGACGCCGCCCGACTCGCCGAGCGCGTGATGATGGACGTCGAGCAGCGCATCTATCCGCAAGCCGTCGCGTGGATGGCGCGTCGCGAGTTGCGCTTCGAGCAGGGCAGCGTCGTATTCCGCGGCCGTCCGTTGCTCGAACCGCTGAGCCTGCATGATCTGGAGCCTGGATTCTGATGAAGCTGCTGTCTGCGATTGCCGCATTGATGCTGGTCACTGGCGCGCGTGCCGCCGATGCACCGCTGCCGGACGTCGATCTGGTCTATGCCGTCCAGTACGCCGGCATCGATGCCGGCGAGGCCGACATCAGCCTGAAGCCCGATGGTGCGCCGGGCTGCTATCGCTACGACACGCAGACGCGTCCGGTCGGCTTCGTGAAGGCCTTGTTCGGTGCGCCGAACCAGTACAGCCATTTCTGCGTCAAGGACGGCGTGGTGCGGTCACAGCGTTACGAGTCGGTGCTCAAGGATGACGACGAACAGAGCTACCGCCTCGACTTCGATTACATGAAGCGGCAGGTCAGCGACGAGAACGGCCGGTCGCGGGATATTCCGGCGGAAGCGGTCGACAGCTTTTCGCTGCATCAGGCGGTGCGCATGTGGGTCGCGCAGCACGTGAACGATGCCGAGCCGCCGATTGCCCGCTTCACGATGGTTGATCGCAAGAACCTGACCTATTACCAGCTGCGGATCGTGGGACGGGAAACCATCAAGACGCCGGCCGGCGTCTTCGAAACGATCCGCCTTGAGCGGATCGACAATCCGAACAAGATCGGCCGTTTCTGGCTGGCCGCCGAGCGCGACTGGATGCCGGTGAAGATCGAGACCCGCAGCGGCAAGAAGCCCAGCCTGGTGATGGCGCTGAAGCGCTGAACGGTGCCTTGGGGTTGTGCGGGGCCGGTTGCGATCAAGGCTCGACGATAGTCTCGTTGTATATAGCGCATGAATATCTTTATGAGCTGATCTGTTAGGCAGTGGCTATATTCCCTCGCGCTTCATCCATTCCAACGAGGGCTGATCCATGCTCAAGAAATCATTTCATCTGGCGGCGGCATTTGCCGTCACCGTGTCTCCCGTACTGCTCGCCGGGACTGCTGGTGCCGAGGAAGGAGCGGCCCGCACGACGCAGTTCTGGTGGCCGGAGCAGCTGAATCTGTCGCCGCTGCGCCAGCACGCGGCCGAGTCGGACCCGTACGGCACGGGCTTTGACTACGCGAAGGCTTTTGCGGCCGTCGACCTCGCCGCGCTGAAGGCGGACATCAAGCAGGTGCTGACCACCTCGCAGCCGTGGTGGCCGGCCGATTACGGCAACTACGGTCCGTTCTTCATCCGCATGGCTTGGCATTCCGCCGGCACCTATCGCGTTGGCGATGGCCGAGGCGGTGCCGCCGGCGGCCAGCTGCGCTTCGAGCCGCTGAATTCGTGGCCGGACAACACCAATCTCGACAAGGCCCGCCGCCTGCTGTGGCCGGTCAAGCAGAAGTACGGTCGCAACGTGTCGTGGGCCGATCTGATGGTGCTGACCGGCAACGTCGCGATGGAAACGATGGGCTTCAAGACCTTCGGCTACTCCGGTGGCCGTCGCGACGACTGGGAGCCGGAAGTCGTCAACTGGGGTCCGGAAAAGAAGATGCTCGACGATCAGCGCTACAGCGGTGATCGCAAGCTGAGGGGCGGCCTCGCGGCCGTTCAGATGGGCCTGATCTACGTGAATCCGGAAGGGCCGAACGGCACGCCGGATCCGATGGCAGCCGCCAAGGACATCCGCGAAACCTTCGGCCGGATGGCGATGAACGATGAAGAAACCGTCGCGCTGATCGCGGGCGGTCACACCTTCGGCAAGGCTCATGGCGCGAAGAAGCCGGAAGGCTGCGTCGGTGCCGAGCCGGCTGCGGCAAGCGTCGAACAGCAGGGTATGGGCTGGGCCAACTCCTGCGGCAAGGGCAACGGTGCCGACACCATCACCAGTGGCCTCGAAGGTGCCTGGACGTCAGCGCCGGCGCGCTGGACGCACCAGTACCTGACCAACCTCTACGCGTTCGACTGGGTGCAGACCAAGAGCCCGGCCGGTGCGATCCAGTGGGTGCCGAAGAATGCCGATCAGGTGCAGACGGTGCCGGACGCACATGATCCGACCAAGCGCCACGCGCCGATCATGTTCACCACCGACCTCGCGCTGAAGACCGATCCTTCGTACAAGAAGATCACCGAGCGCTGGTTGAAGAACCCGCAGGAGTTCGAGGTCGCCTTTGCCAAGGCCTGGTTCAAGCTGACGCACCGCGACATGGGCCCGCGCGGCCGTTACGTCGGTGCCGATGTGCCGAAGGAAGAGCTGGTCTGGCAGGACCCGATCCCGGCCGTCGATCATCCGTTGATCGATGCCGCCGACATCGCGTCGCTGAAGGGCAAGATCCTGACGTCTGGGTTGACCGTGTCCGAACTGGTGCGTACCGCATGGGGCTCGGCGGCCAGCTTCCGCGGCACCGACTATCGCGGTGGCGCCAACGGCGCGCGTATCCGGCTTGCGCCGCAGAAGGACTGGGCAGCCAACAACCCGGCCGAGCTGAAGAAGGTGCTGGCCAAGCTGGAAGGCATCCAGAAGGACTTCAACAAGGGGGCTGCCGGTGGCAAGAAGGTGTCGCTGTCGGATCTGATCGTGCTCGGCGGCGCCGCGGCGATCGAGGACGCAGCGAAGAAGGCGGGCACGCCGGTTTCGGTGCCGTTCACGCCGGGGCGCATGGATGCCGCGCAGGACAAGACCGACGTGGTGTCGTTCGCTGCGCTCGAGCCGAAAGCCGACGGGTTCCGCAACTTCTACGACAAGACGGCGGCGCTGTCGCCAGCCGAGGCGCTGGTCGACAAGGCCAGCCTGCTGAAGCTGACGGTGCCCGAGATGACCGTGCTCGTGGGTGGTCTTCGCGCCCTGGATGCCAATACCGGCGGCGTCAAGCACGGTGTTTTCACCGACAAGCCAGGCACCTTGAGCAACGACTTCTTCGTCAACCTGCTCGGCATGGAAACCCAGTGGGTGAAGTCGGCGAAGTCGGAAGGCCTCTACGAGGGTGTCGATCGCAGCAGCGGCAAGTTGAAGTGGACCGCAACCCCGGTTGACCTTGCGTTCGGTTCCAGTGCCGAGCTGCGTGCAGTCGCCGAGGTCTATGGCGCCGCCGATGGCAAGGATGCGTTCCTGCGGGACTTCGTTGCGGCCTGGAACAAGGTGATGACGCTGGATCGCTTCGAGAAGATCTGAAGCGAGCGCTCGATGGTCAGCGTCCGCTGACCATCGAGCAATCGGCAAAAAGAAGGGCGGCGTTGCTTTCGGCAACGCCGCCTTTTTCGTCTGCCCTGCCTGCAGGCTCAGGCGCTCAGACTGCCTTCGGCCCGCAGCTTGACCAGGTGACTGTCGATGTTCATCCGTGCCAGCGGCATCAGCTGTGGATCGGTATCGGGATACATCAGTGCCAGCATCTCGTCGATCGACTTGCCGGCCTCGGTCAGCGATTTCACCTGCGCCTCGCGCAGCCGCCGATGCTTCAGCGTCTGCTCCAGATAGAACGTGCCGCCCAGTGCCGAGCCGTGCGACGGCCAGATCACTTTCGGCTGCAGCGCAATGACCTTTTCCAGCGTGGCGAGGTACTTCGCCATGTCGCCTTCCGGTGCCGCGATGACCACCGTGCCGACGCCCTGGATCAGGTCGCCGACGATGCACCAGGCGCGATTGTCCGGCATCAGCGCCAGCTGGCCTTCGTCGTGGCCGGGCACTGCGAGCACACGAACCGCATGCCCGAGCCAGTGAGTGGCGATGTCGCCGTCTTCGCGTGTCTGCACCGTAAGCCCATCGAGCCACGTCGGCTGACGCTTCAGGATCCGCATCCGGGTATCGGCGCTCATCGTGATCGGCACGTCGAGATGACGTGCCAGCTCATTGGCGTACTGGCGATGATCGGGATGGTGGTGCGTCAGGAACACTTCGCTGACGCCGCGCCCGACCAGATGCGCACACAGCTTGTCGAACTCGATGCGATTGGCTGGCGACGGGTCGACGATCAGCCGAGCCGCACCGCTGTCACCGATGATGAAGGCGTTGGTGCGGTCGGCTGGTGGCAGCGTGTTCGATGGAATCGGCAGCTGGAACACACCATGCAGCGGCTCGATTTCCGGCGTGCCATCGAAGCTGTCGTAGTCACCGAGGCGGCTTACGCGGCGGCTGTCCGGATGCGCTGCCAAGGTCAGCAGCACGTCGCGCGTAGGCGGCGCCAGCAGCAGATCGCCGCGTCGATAGCGCGCGATCCACTCGACGGCGCTCGCCCATTCACCGCCGGACAGTTCGCCAAGCTCGATCGTGAATGCGGGCTTAGACCGCAGATCGATACGGAAGAAGCGGGTATCGAAGCGCACCGAAATGATCGGCGGCGAGATCGCGGCGCCGAGCCATGCGACATCAGCAACCGCGCCGCCGGCCAGCGCAGCATCGAGATCGTAGGCCAGTTCCTCGCGCAGCTCGCGCGCCAGCGCCGTGACGAGACGGCCGTCCAAGTCGGCCAGCAACGGGTGATCAAGCGGATGCGCCTGATCGTCCTTGTCGACCTTGCCGCCCGGAAAGGCGATGAAACCCGGAAAGGCCGTCAGATGCGGCTGCCGCCGAGTCAGGAAGACCTCGCCGTCACAGACCAGTACGGCGGTGACGGCATCGACGATGCGCATCACCCGCCGCCTAGCGGAAAGACTTCAGCGCGACCTTGTCGTTGCCGTAAGTGACGGTCAGCGTCTTGTCGCCCGCTTTCCAGGTTTCCTTGCTCAAGCTGAGCACGCCACCGACATCGGTCGCGCTGCTGTCGTCCGGCTTGCCGAGTACGGCATGCACTTCATCGCGGGTCATGCCCGGTCCGATCTTGTCGTAGTTCTCGGCGGTGACTTTCGACGAGCAGGCCGCAAGGGCGACAACGCAGCACAGCAGCAGGTGGCGAGCAGTATTCATCGGTCTTCAGGCGAGTAGGGGCCGGAGAGAATGCCATAGCCTCCCGGAGGCCGGCAGCGGCAGCCGTCAGTAGCGATACCGGTCATCGTCATAACGGCGCCAGTCGCCGCGCGCCCGGTCGTCGTACCGACCATCCCGATAGCCGTCGCGATAGCCGCGGTAGTAAGGACGCCCGCGGTAGTAGCGCGGGCCCCAGTACGGCCGCGGATATTCCCGGTAGACGACGGCCGGCCCACGCCAGACTGGCGCCGGCGCGTAGTAGTACGGCGCGCCGTAGAACGGCACTCCGATCGATACGCCGACATCGACGTGAGCCTGCGACGACAGCGGCGCAAGCAGCGCGGAAGCAGCGAGCGTGACAACAGCGAGGATCTTGTACATGGGTGCCTCCGAGAGTCGTGCCATGGGGCAGAACTTAAGGGGCCCTCACTGAATCGATCCTGAACATCGGCGCGCTACTTGCTGACCATGCCTTTGAGCCCGCCGCTGATCAGCAGCGCGATGTCGCCGAGCACCAGCAACGGCGCCACGCCACCGGGCGATGCGAGGTAGCGCGGTTCCCAGACCGGATCGAACTTTTCCTTGAAGTTGCGCAGGCCCTGGAAGTTGTAGAAGTGCTCGCCATGGGCGAACAGCAGGCCGCCGAAGCGGTGCCAGTTCGATGCCAGCGTGTGGTCGGCCATGCCGGACAGCGGCGCCATGCCGAGGCTGAAGCGCTGGTAACCCTCGGCCTGGAAATGGCTCAGCAGCCTGACGAACAGGAAGTCCATCGCGCCTTTCGGTGCATCCGGCAGGTGGCGCATCAGATCGACGCTGGCTTCGACCTTGCGGCCGGTTGTCATCAGGCTGGCGAAGGCCACCGCCCGCCCGTTCTGACGGATCACGGCAACGGCTTGGCGCTGCAGGTAGACGGGATCAAAAGCGCCCAGCGAAAAGCCTTTTTCGGCCGTGTTGTGGGCGCCCAGCCAGGCATCCGAAATCGCCTGCAGCTCCGGAATCAGCGCTGCCACGGCAGCGGCTGGCGTCACGTCGAACGACAGCCCCTCGCGTTCGGCGCGGTTGTACCCGGCGCGCAGATTGGCGCGGCTGCGACCTTTCAGCGAGAAATCCGGCAGCGGAACGTAGGCTTCCTCGCCGAGCTTGAACACGTTGAGCCCGGCATCGAGGTAGATCGGCAGGCTTTGCGGCCGCACCTGGTAGAACGATGGTCGGCACGCCGAATCGCGGGCCCGTTCGATGAACGTCCAGACCAGTTCCGGCCATTCCTCGCGCGGGCCGACCGGATCGAACAGCGCCACCCACGAACGATTGCGTCGCCCGAACATGATGAAGGCGTTGCCGGACGCCGAGAACAGCAGCGGCTTGTCGCCGGTCAGCGCCAGTCCGGCATCGGCGTGATCTTGGTCGTCGATCACCGCCATCGCGCGCGTCAGCGTGTCGGTATCCGGCATCACCAGCGGCGGCAACGGCGGGCGCAGCAACTGGCGCAGTGCGAATCCCAGCGTGATCAGCGCCATCGCCATCAAGGCCCGCAGCGCACGCGGCGCGTGGCCATCGAGTTCGAACTGCCACCACAGTTCGTGGCTGTACTCCACGTCGCGGTAGGCGAACAGCAGCAGCCCGGTGAGCACTGCCAGAATGCTGGCGACCGCCGCCAGCCAGCCACCACTGAAGCGCTGTGCGAACAGCGAGGCACGGCGTGTGAACTGGCTGCGCGACAGCGCCAGCGCGGCGACCAGCAGGCCGATGATGGTGACTTCCTGAATGCTCAGGCCGCGCGGCAGCGCGAACAGCAGGCTCAGCCCGGCCAGCGCCAGCCCCGCCCACCACGCCGCATCGAGCCGCTGCAACATGCCGCGGGCGACGAACAGCAGCGCCAGCCCGGCGATGCTGCCCAGGAAATGCGCTGCTTCGACCAGCGGCAGCGGCACGTCGAGCGACAGCAGATCGGTCGCGGTGACCGTGGCCGGCGTGACGCCGGTGGCCAGCAGGAAGACGCCGACGATCAAGGTCTGCGCCGCCAGCAGCACCGGCGACAGGCTGACCACCGCGCGGGTCACCGGTGCAGCGGCGCCGCGGCGCAGTTCCGTGGCGATCAGCAGGGCGAGCGCCAGCAGCAGCGGCAGCACGTGGTAGGTCAGCCGGTACAGCAGCAGCGCGCCGGCGATCCGGTCGGTCGGTACCGCACCGCCGAGGGCCACCAGCATGATTGCCTCGAACACGCCGAGGCCGCCCGGCACGTGGCTGATGATGCCGAGCACGGTGGCGATCGCAAAAAAGCCGACAAACGCTGGAAAGGCAATCGAGCCGCCCGGCAGCAGGCTCCACAGCACCGTCGCCGAGGCCACGATGTCGACCGCCGACACCACCAGCTGCTCGACCGCCAGCGGCCCGGTCGGCAGACGCAGGACCAGGCCCTCACGCCATTTCAGCGTCCGGCCCCGGAAGCACTGCCAGATCAGCAGCGCAGTGGCCAGCACGGTGATCGCCGCCACTGCCTGCAGCACCAGCACCGGCAGATGAGCGATCGGCGCAACGGCTTCGGCGCCCCACAGCAGCGCCACGGCGCCGACTGCGGTGATGCCGATGCCGAAGGCGCCGGCATTGAAGGCAATCGCCCGCGAGATCGCGCCGGCTTCGACGCCAGCGGCACCGTACATGCGCATGCGCACCGCGCCGCCGGTCAGCACGCCCAGCCCCACGGTATTGGCCAATGCGTAGGCGATGAACGCAGTGCGGGCGACGATCCGGTACGGCACCACGGCGCCAACGAAGCGCAGCGAGGCATGGTCATAGCCGGTCAACGCGGCATAGCTGACGGCCGTGGCCGCCAGCGCCAGGGCGATCGCGGACGGGCGGGTGTCGCTGACCGCCGCCACCAGCTCGGCATAGCTCAGCTCGGCCATCAGGCCGTGCAGCGCCTCGTACATCAGGCTGACGACGAACAGCACGAAGCCGGTCACCAGCCACGGCTGCCAGCGCCGCAGTGCGGCCATCAGCCAGGCCTTGCGTTCGCTGCTGATCACGCGCGCTGTGTTCCGATCGTGCCCGGCATCGGGGGTCAGCTGCGCAGGGCCTGGCCGAGATCGGCGATCAGGTCGTCGGCGTGCTCGAGACCGACCGACATCCGAAGCAGATTCTGCGGTGTCGTCGTATGCGGCCCCTCGACCGAGGCGCGATGCTCGATCAGGCTTTCGATCCCGCCTAGGCTGGTCGCGCGCGTGAACACCGCGACCTTGCCGGCGACTGCCAGCGCGGCCTCACGGCCGCCGCGCACCTGGAACGACAGCATCGCCCCGAAGCCGCCGGGCATCTGCCGGCGTGCCAGCGCATGGCCGGCATGGCTCGGCAGCCCGGGGTAGTGCACGACTTCGACTGCCGGATGCGCAGCGAGGTACTCGGCGATGGCCTGCGCATTGGCGGTCTGCGCGCGCACGCGCAGCGGCAATGTGGCGATCGAACGCTGCAGCAGCCAGCAGTCGAACGGCGAGGGTACGCTGCCGCCCTTGGTCTGCAGGTCGCGAATCCGGGTGAACAGCGCGCTGCCCGCGTCGCGGGCGATTACCGCGCCGCCGAGTACATCACTGTGGCCGCCGAGGTACTTGGTGGTCGAATGCATCACCAGATCGGCGCCGAGCTGCAGCGGCTGCTGGATGACCGGTGTCGCGAATGTCGAGTCGACCACCAGCGCGGCACCGGCTGACCGGGCGATGGCCGCCAGCCCGGCGATGTCGCTGACCTTGAGCAGCGGGTTCGACGGCGTTTCCGCCCAGATCATCCGGGTGGCGGAGGTCACGGCGGCGGCCACGGCGCCGAGATCGGTCAGATCAACGAGGCTGTGCGTCAGCCCCCAGCGCGACAGCAGCTCGCGCAACTGCGTCCGGGTGCCGTGATAGACGTCGTCCGGGGCAATCACGTGATCGCCAGGCGACAGCGCCTGGAAGACCGCCAGCGACGCCGCCGAGCCGGACGAGAACGCCGCTGCGGCGGCGCCCTGTTCGAGCGCGGCCAGCAGTGTTTCCAGCGCTGCGCGGCCCGGATTGCTCGAGCGCGAGTAGATGTGCCCGTGCGGGTAGTCGCCGTGCGCATCGCGAGCGAAGGTCGTCGACAGGATCGGCGACGGCGCGACGGCACCGGTTGCGGTGTCGATGGCGCGGCCGACATGGATGGCAAGCGTTTCGAGCTTCATTCGGACTGCAGACGTATTCGGGAACGGGAGCTTACAGCGTGCCGAAGGCAATTCCGGCAGCGAGCAGCGCGCCGCGCTCGCCGGCGGCTTCGATCGCAGCGGTATCGGGCTCGCCCTTCACGATCAGTGGCTCGGCAACGCGCTTCCAGCGATAGCCGGTGGCGATCCGTTCCAGCGCCCGTACCGCACCGCTGCCATCGTTGCCGGCGCTGACCAGCATCAGGTACGGCAGCCCATCGACCTTGCCTTCGGCCGGGTAGTAGGTCCGGTCGAGAAAATCCTTCACGGCGCCGGACAGATAGCCGAAGTTTTCCGGCGTGGCGATGATCAGCCCATCGGCCGCCAGCAGATCGTCGATGCCGGCATCGAGGGCGCGTCGAGAAACCACGTCAACGGTATCGGCGAAGTCCGCAGCACCTGCGCAGGCCGCATCAACCAGCCGGGCGGTTCGTCCGGTCTGCGTGCTCCAGACGATCAGCAGCTGACGCCGGCCTTCCATGATCAGCGCAGGCTGCGCTTGAACCGGTGGATCAGCCGCCGCTGGAGCTTCGATGGCCGGTCGCTGCTGATGTCGTCGGCCGCAGCCCGTGCTTCGGCCTCGCGGGCACGGCGCGCCTGGCTGGCTTCGGTTTCCGCGTACAGCAGACGGGCGAACGGTGCGGCAAGCCGCTGGTCGGAGCGTTCGAGCACGGTGACCTGCATGTCGTCGAAGCCGCGCTTGATGCTGATCTCGGCGTTCAGCGCCACTTCCTTGGCGACCTTGGTGCGCTGGCCGTCGTAGCGGACATGGCCGGCCTCGATCGCATCCTTGGCCAGGTTGCGGGTCTTGTAGAAGCGCGCCGCCCACAGCCACTTGTCGAGGCGCACCGATTCGACCGGCTTCGGATGGCGCGGCGGCGGATCGCCGCCATCGTCGCCGTCGAGGTCGTCGTCATCATCGTCGTCGTCGATCACATCAATCTCCAGTCGGGCGCCGGCACACCGGCCCGGCCACCACCGGCAGGCCGATCGCGAAGCGCAGGCGGCGCAGCGCCAGCTGGGTGGCTTCGCGCGGCGCGCCGTAGTCGTTGACGAAGCTCAGCAGCGCATCGACATCAATCGGATCGCGGCGGGCGATCACGCAGGCGGCGTCGAGGGCGGCCGTATCGCCATCGTCCAGCCAGGCTTCGAGATGCGCGTGCAGCGCAGCCAGATCGACCGCCATCACTGCGGTGCCGGCACCGGGGCGGGATCGCGGGTCTGGCGCCAGACCGCGATCAGTGCCGCAAAGGTCAGACTCGCCGCGAGCAGGAACGGCGCGCCGGGCAGATGCAGCGCGCTGCCACGGCCGATGAAGAACGCGAAGCTGCCGGTGAACAGCGCCGGCGCCACCATGCCGGCAATGCCGACGATGCTGGTGTTGGCGCCCTGCAGACGGCCTTGTTCGGTTGGCGCCACGCGCTGCGTCATCAGACTTTGCAGGCCCGGATTGAACAGGCCCATCAGCGCGAAGATCGGCATGCCGGCCCAGAACCATGGTGCCGTTGGCGCCAGCGCCATCCACAGGAAGCCGACCGTGCCGCAGGACAGGCCGCTGTACATCGAGATCCGTTCACCGAAGCGCTTGACGAAGCGGCGGACCAGCCCGCCTTCGACGGCAATGTTCAGCACGCCGGTGAAGGTCAGCGTCAGGCCGGTGGTTTCGGCGTTCCAGCCATAGCGATAGCCGGTGTACAGCACGAACACGCTGGGCAGCACATAGCGCGCCAGCTGGAACAGCAGGTTGACGAAGGCGAGCCCGGTCAGCCCCGGATAGGCGCGCAGCAGTTGCAGTGCGCCGACCGGATTGGCGCGCTGCCACGAGAACGCGCTGCGCTTTTCCGGCGGCAGCGATTCCGGCAGCACCAGCAGGCCGTACAGCGCGCTGACCAGCGCAAGGCCGGCAGCCGCCCAGAACGGCAAGCGCGGATCGATCCCGCCGAGCAGGCCGCCCAGCGCCGGGCCGACCACGAAGCCGAGCCCGAAGGCGGCACCGAGCATCCCGAAACCGGCGGCACGCTTGTCCGGCGGGGTGATGTCGGCGACATAAGCCGCCGACACCGAAAAGCTCGACGCCGTGATCCCGGACAGGATGCGGCCGACCAGCAGCCAGCCGACCGTCGGCGCCAGTGCCATCACGACGTAATCAAGGCCGAGGCCGAAGCAGGAAATCAGGATCACCGGCCGCCGGCCCCAGCGGTCGGACAGCGCGCCGAGCAGCGGCGAAAACAGGAACTGCATCAGCGCCCAGGCGGTTGCGAACACGCCGTAGGTTTCGGCGGCATAGGCGGTATCGCCACCGCGGAATTCTGCGATCAGCCTGGGCAGCACCGGAATGATCAGACCGAACGCGAGCACGTCGATCACCACGGTGATGAAGATGAAGATCAGCGCGGCACGCCGAGGCGCGCGCGCCGCAGGCGGCGCGTCGGTCATCGGCGATTCGGCTTCGGGGACGGCGACGGCACCGGGTCAGGTGGTGGCGTAGATCTGATGGCTGTGATGGGACTTCGGCTCCCAGAGCTGGATGCCGGCCTCGATTTCGGTGGCACGAATCAGTGTATCGCCGCCGCGCAAGGTTGCGGTGTCGACGAACGCCGATTCCAGCACGCGCACCAGCCCGCGAATATTGCCGTGCCAGCGACAGTCGCGGACCACGCCCCAGGCTTCGCTGGACAGGCCGGTCGGCGCCACCCAGTTGGTGCAGCGGCCGACCATCTTGGCCAGCGCCGTTGCAACCACGGCGATCATGTCTTCCTCGCGCTTCGACAGCTCCGGCACCTGTAAGGTCGAAGCGCCGAGACGCGTGAACTGGTCGAGGTTTACCGAGTTCATCAGGTGCGTCCACGAACGGTTGGTCGCGTACAGCACCGCGCATTCCAGCGGCTGCTTGGCCGAGGCGCCATACGGCAGGTACTGGCCGTTGTCGAGCGCTTCCATCAGCACTTCCATCACCGCGCCATTGATCTCGTGGCTTTCGTCGAGGAAACAGACACCGTCACGGGCGTGCTGGAAGGCGCCGGTGCGGGCGCCGGCACCCGGAAATGCGCCGGACACATGGCCGCACAGCAGCGACTTGATCGCCGCCTTGTCGCCAACGCTCTCTGCGGCCAGATTGACCGACACGAACTTTCCCTTGGCGCGCTGCAGGTAGTAGTAGTACGCCAGCGTGGTCTTGCCGGAGCCCGGGCCACCGAGCAGACAGGCGCGCGAAATGCCGTTGCCGGCAAAGCCGCGAATGCGCGCGACGAGCGCGTGCAGCTCGGGGCTGAACACGAAGAAGTTCTTGAACGTCGTGTTGTCGACTTCGGTGGTCGCCGGCATCCGGATCACGTTGTCCTCGGCCACTGGCTTCAGACGGCTGCCGAGCTGGCGCGCGACGCCACTGATGTCTGAAGCAATCATCAGCCGACAGCCCTGCAGCCGGCCGGCGGCAGCGCGCTTGTCGAGCCACTGGCCGAGCGCCACCAGCTGTGTCGGATTGACCGCGATGATCAGCACCGTGCCGAAGCCGGCAGTGCGTGCCGCGATCACCTTGTCGGCCAGCGGGTCGAGTTCCAGCGGATTGTTGAACAGGCTCAGCACATAGGCGCTGGTGATCCCTGCGGCGATCGAAGGATCGATCACGGACACCACGGCGCTGCGCTGGCCGGTCGGCAGCTGCAGGGCTTCGGCAGTCAGCTCCTCACGGTCACGGAGCATCGCCTCCGCGGCCACCACCAGCAGGTCCGCCGCGTGATCGCTTGACGCGCTGGAGATTTCCGGCGTTTTTCTCTCTGCCTTCTTGCCCGTGCCAAACATGTTCTGCACTCCGTTGGATGCTGTCGTGTCGGGGCGAACGCTACGCACTCCAGCCCGATTCGCGTCGCTGCAACCGATGGAACATCGGCGCCTGCTGACCAGTGGCATGCGCTGCCGGCGCTGCTCGCCTCGTATGATTGCAGCCCGCATGGCTGCCGACAAACCGATGACCGAGACCCGCACCCCGAGCCTGTTCGAAACCCTGGGCGGCGAACCGGGGATCCGGCGGCTGGTCGACGATTTCTACGACGTGATGGACGACGCGGCATTCGCCGATGGCGTCCGCGCCTTGCATCCGCCGGCACTCGATGGTTCACGCGACAAGTTCTTCTGGTTCCTGTGCGGCTGGAGCGGCGGCCCGAACCACTACATCGAACGCTTCGGTCACCCGCGACTGCGGGCGCGGCATCTGCCGTATCCGATTGCGACCGCAGAGCGCGACCAGTGGCTGGCTTGCATGCAGCAGGCACTGGCCCGGCAGCCATGGCCGGAGGCGGTCAAGGAATCGCTGCTGCGCTCGTTTTTCGAAACGGCAGACTGGATGCGCAACCGGCCCGACTGAGCCGGCGCTTCAGGCAGCCGTTCGGGCCGGCTTCAGCCACCACCAGAGCAGAGCCAGGATCAGCAGCAGCGGCACCAGCGCCGGCAGCAGCACCAGCCCGAACAGCGGCAACAGGATCAGCCCGACGACCGCTGCGACCGGGATCAGCAGCGCCAGCAGCAGCAAGCTGCCGACCACGCTCAGCAGGCCGCACAGCAGCCAGCCGATCAGGCTGAACACGGCGCCGATGACGACGACCAGCAGCCAACCGGCCAGCATCAGCAGCAGGATCACCAGCAGGGCTTCGATCATCGGCAGCACGTCCGGAAAGGGCCGCGATCAGATGCAGCGAGGCGCGCTTCCGGATGCACGATTGGTCATCGGCCTGCCGTCCAGCCGCTCTGGCCGCCGCACGGACCGTCCACGCCTCAGGTACGCGCCTTGAACTCCACCGCAACCGCCTGCGAATCCGCCGGCAACGGATCGCGCGAGGAGATCAACCGCAGCCTCCCTTCGGCAAGCAGGCCACCGCGATCACGTTTGAAATGCTCGATCAGCGACGTGAATGCTGTGCTTGGCGTGAACAGGAACGCGGCCCAGCCGTTCCGGCCGTTTTCCTTGACGTGGTACAGCGCCCGATCGGCGATCTCGACCAGATCCTGCCAATCCAGCGAGGGTGGCGCGGTCTGCAGCGGATATTCGGCGAAACCGACCGAGCAGCTGAGCTGCAGCGGCTGAGGCGCGCCGACATCGAACGGATGCGCGGACACCACGGTACAGATCCGCGAGGCGTATGCCGCTGCATGTTCCCGCGACAGCGGCCTGGATACGATCAGGAACTCTTCGCCACCCCAGCGCGTGACGTAGTCGCCGGTCCGCACCAGTTCGCCGAGCAGGGTGCTGAACTGCTGCAGCACCCGATCGCCGCCGCCATGGCCGTGACTGTCGTTGATCCGCTTGAAGTGATCGATGTCGACCAGCAGGAACAGCAGGATGTGGTCAGGCCGAAAGCTGCCGCGTGCGCTGCGCCGATAGAACGCCAGATCCTGAGGTAGCTGGTTCAGCAGGTAGCGGCGATTGCGCAGGCCAGTCAGCGGGTCGGTGTAGCTGGCCTTTTCCAGCTGCTGGTTGGCGAGCGCCAGCGCGTCGGTGCGCTGGCCGACCAGGCTTTCCAGCATCGCCCGGCGATGCTCGAGCGTTCTCAGCTGCCAGCGATGCGCGGCAAATGCGATCAGCACCAGCAGCAGGCCGGCCAAGCCATAGAACCAGGTGGTCTGGTATGGCAGCGGCTGGATCGTGAACGGCACGCTGGCCGGCGTCGGGCTCCAGGTGCCTTCGTTGTAACGAGCGCGAACCTCGAACAGGTAGTCGCCGGGCGGCAGCTGGGTGTAATCGGCATGGCGGCGCTCTTGATCCTTGACCGGCTGCCAGTCGGTGTCGTGGCCGCGCAGCCGGTACTGCAGCTGCACTGCGGTCGGATCCTGAAAGCTGAGTACGGAGAACGCGAAGCCAAGATCGCGGATACGCGCCGGAATCCGAGTGCTGACGAAGCGGTCGATGTCGACCAGGGTATCGCCGACGTTGGCCGATTCGATCCGGACCGTCGGCGGCCGCCGATTGCTGGCCCGCTGCCCGGTCGGTACCGACAGCACGCCGTCCCGGGTCGGCAGCCACAGCACGCCGCGGTCGATGAAGCCCTTGCTGTTGCCGATGCCGTTGCAGCACTCGGCCCGCGGGCCGGTGCTGCGCACGGCGAACTCGTCGCCATAGACCTCGGCGCGGACCGGTGCCGCCGAGCCATCGGCACTTCGCTTGAGCGCGTCGAGCGGCACGCGGTACAGGCCGCGCAGCCCAGCCACCCACAGGTAACCCTCGGCATCGTCGAACAGCCGGACCGGCGTGTTCGCAGGCAGGCCCTCGGCATGGCCGAAGCGGGTCCAGCGACCGGCCTCGCCGACATGGAGCTGTTCGGCCGTGGTGCCGACCACCAGACGCCGATCCGGCAGTTCGTGGATTGCGGTGACATCGATGTCGTCCGGCAGGCCGCTGTCGCCACCGAGCAGGGTGATGGCATTGCGCGACCATTCCCCGAGTCCCGACTGGCTGCCGAACAGCAAGCGGCCATCGCGCGTTTCGTAAAGCACGCGCACGCGCGGGCTGCTCAGGCCTTCTGCCTTGCCGTAGCGCGTCAGCACGCCGCCCGTGTAGCGGAACAGCCCGTCGGACGTGGCGAACCACAGGCGGCGCGCGCGATCGCGCAGGATGCCGTTGATGCGCAGGCTGTCGAGCGGCTTCAGCGCCGGTAGCCGCTCGGCGCGACCGTGACGCAGCAGGACCGCGCCCTTCAGCGTGCCGACCCACAGGTCATCGCCTTCGAGCAGCAGGCTGAACACGGTGGGATCGGGCAGCGCCTCGCGAGGGATCGGCTGCGAGAAATGGCCGTCGGCCAGCAGGCTCAGGCCGGAATCGGTGCCGACCCAGATCCGACCGTCCGGCGTTCGTTCCAGCGCCCAGACCAGCGGCGAATCAAGGCCCTCATGCGTCGAGTAGCGCGTGGTCAGGCCACTCCACAGGCGTGTCAGGCCATGCGTCCGGCTGCCGAACCAGAGATTGCCCTCGCGGTCCTCGAACGCGGTCATGTAGTCACGGCGGGTATCCATGCGGTCGTTGTCGACCTGCTCGACCATCCGGCCTTCGCGGATTCGGCTCAGGCCGCTGTCGGTGCCGACCCAGAGATTGCCGTCGCGGTCGGCGTAGACCAAGCCGATCGCGGCCTTTGCCAGTGCCGTCTGCTGGGCCTCGCGCTGCCAGCCGCTGTCGAGACGCCGGTACAGGCCGCTGCCGGTGCCGGCCCACAGTTCGCCTTCCGAGAACGCCAGATGGCCGACCATCTCCTGCTTCGGCAAGCCGGGCAGCGGCTCGAAACGGGGCTCGCCAGCGATGAGCCGGTAGACGCCGCCGGCCGCCGCCAGCCACGTGGCGCCCGCGGCTTCGAGCAACTCCGACACCGGCTCGGCCAGTCGCGGGTTTGCCACCAGCCGGCCGTCGACCAGCTGCGAAAGCCCGCCTCGCGTCGCCAGCAGCAGTCCGCCGGCGGCGGTCGGCAGGATGTCGACGATGTCGCTGCTGGCGGCGGTCGTGGTCGGCGCATTCGGCACAGTTGTGAACACGCCGTCGCGGTAGCGGGCCAGGCCCTTGCGGGTGCCGATCCACAGCTGACCGCTGGCATCGAGCTTCAGCGCGGTGACGGCATCGTCCGGCAAGCCCGGCGTGTTGGCGGCGACATGGGTCGTGAAACGAACCCCGTCGAAACGTGACAGGCCCGCTGGCGTGGCCAGCCAGATGTAGCCTTCGGCGTCCTGTGCCACGGCGGCCACGGCACTGTGCGGCAGGCCCTGTTCGACCGACCAGCTGTCGTGAATGAAGTTGTGAAACGCCTTGCCGGGTGTCAGTGCCTGCGCCGTCCAGGCCACAGTGACCGTCAGCAGCAGCATCGCCCGCAGGACGATGAGAGGCAGCGGTTGACTGGACCCGAATGGTTTCAAGAATTCACTCCGCGACTTCCGCAGCGTTGTCGCTGCGGCTCGAACGGCAAACGTCAGCAATGATGGACACCGTCGTGTCGACCGGAGTGCGCTGCAACAATTGTACAGTCGCGTCAAGTCGTTGAAGTAGTGCAGGCGCATCTGGCGAGGTGATCGGGTTCAACGATCGCCGCTTGTCGACGCGGTCTACTCGCGACGGTGTCCAGCGGTGCGCCGGGCGTTGCGTCGTGGCGTTTGCGAAGCCCGACGTCGGCAGTCACCATGCGCGGCCGTAAGCTCCCGCTTTCATTAATCTTTCGAACTATCAATGACCTGCAAAAACGCTTTCAACTCGCTCGCGATGATCGAACCGGGCATTGGCCGTGCCGATATCGGCGAGCAATGGCTGCAGGGCCGCAGCGTGTTCGGCGGCCTGCAGGCGGTGCTGGGTGTCCGTGCGATGCGCGCCCTGCTGACCGAAGCCTTGCCGCTGCGGACGCTGCAGACCACCTTCATCGCGCCGTTGCCGTGTGGAGAGATCCGTGTCGAGGCGCGCCTGCTGCGCGCCGGGAAGTCCACCGTTCATGCCGAAGCGCGCCTGTTCGACGGCGACCAGCCGGTGTGTCTGATTGTCGCCGTGTTCGGTGCGGCTCGACCGTCGACGATTGCCATCGCGCCGCCGCCGGTCGTTGCGGCCAAGTCGCCGGAGCAATCGGCGGAACTGCCGTTTATTGCCGGCATCACGCCGGCGTTCCTGCAGATGTTCCGGATGCGCTGGGCCGATGGCGTGTTCCCGTTCTGTGGCGGCAGCCGCGCCAGCACGCAGATCTGGGTCGAACTGCGCGATACCGACGTCATCGACGAATCCGCCGTGATCGCGCTGGCGGACTCGATTCCGTCGCCGGCGCTGTCACTGCTGCGCCGTCCGAGCCCGGCCAGTTCGCTGACCTGGACGCTGGAGTTCCTGCGCGCCCATGTCGATTCACCTGCTGCGCCGTGGCTGATGGATGCCAGCATGACGGCGGCCGGCGAGGGCTATGGGGCGCAGACGGCAACGCTGTTCGATCAGCACGGCCAGGCCGTGGCGCTGAGCCGCCAGAGCGTCGTGATCTTTGGCTGAACCGGGCCGCGCCGCTGACCCCAGCCCCCGGTGCTGGCAGAATTGCGCGCCGCACAACCGCGGTCGATGCCGGAAATCATGAAAAAGACCTCATTCCCCAAGCAGGACATCAAGATCCTGCTGCTCGAAGGCGTGTCCCAGACCGCCGTCGAAACCTTCCGCTCGGCGGGCTATACCAACATCGAGTTCCACGAGAAGGCGCTGCCGGAACCGGCGTTGATCAAGGCGATTTCCGATGCCCGCATGGTCGGCATCCGCTCGCGCACGCAGCTGACCGCTGCCGTGCTGGCCGAAGGCAAGCGCCTTGGCGCGATCGGCTGCTTCTGCATCGGCACCAACCAGGTTGACCTCGATGCCGCGCAGGCGCGCGGTATTCCGGTGTTCAACGCGCCGTACTCGAACACCCGTTCGGTGGCCGAACTGGTGATCGCCGAAGCGATCATGATGATGCGGCGGATCCCGGAAAAGAACGCCGAATGCCATCGCGGCGGCTGGTCGAAGACTGCCGTCGGCAGCTTCGAGGTGCGCGGCAAGACGCTGGGCCTGGTCGGCTACGGCCACATCGGCACGCAGGTCGGCGTGCTGGCGGAGTCGCTTGGTCTGCGCGTGATCTACCACGACATCGAAACCAAGCTGGCGCTCGGCAATGCCGCGCCGGCGGCCAGCCTGAACGACCTGCTGCACCGGTCCGACATCGTCTCGCTGCATGTGCCGGAAACCCCGGCGACCAAGCTGATGTTCGGCAAGCCGGAGCTGAGCGCGATGAAGCGCGGAGCGCAGCTGATCAACGCCTCGCGCGGCACCGTGGTCGATATCGACGCGCTGGCCGACGCGCTGAAGAGCGGGCAGGTCGGTGGTGCCGCCGTCGACGTGTTCCCGGTCGAGCCGAAGGGCAATGACGACAAGTTCGTGTCGCCACTGATCGGCATGGACAACGTGATCCTGACACCGCACATCGGCGGCTCGACGCTTGAAGCGCAGGAAAACATCGGCATCGAAGTCGCTGCCAAGCTGGTCCGCTACAGCGACAACGGCTCGACACTGTCGGCGGTGAACTTCCCGGAAGTGTCGTTGCCGGAACACCCGAACAGCCACCGCCTGCTGCACATCCACGAGAACCGTCCGGGCATGCTGAGCCGGATCAACGAGCTGTTCTCGGCCGGCGACGTCAATGTCGAAGGCCAGTACCTGCAGACCAGCGGCAACATCGGCTACGTGGTGATCGACATCGCCGCCGCTGACCAGCAGGCCGAAAAGCTCAAGGACCAGCTCGCGTCGATTTCCGGCACGCTGCGGACGCGACTGCTGTACTGACGGCGATGAACACGGAGGCGGCGGCATGCGCGTTGGATCTCTCCTGCGGCAGCTGCCGCTTCCGCTGCTGGCGGTGCTCGCGATGAGCAGCGCCGCCGCCGCGCCGAAAATCGCGCCATACGGCAGCTGGACCTCGCCGATCACCCCGGATGCCATCGTCGCCGACAGCCTGAAGCTCGGGCAGGTCGCGCTCGACGGCGACGCGATCTACTGGGTCGAAGGCCGGCCGGCCGAAGGCGGCCGCAACGTGCTGATGCGGCGGCGCGCCGACGGCCAGTTCGATGACATGACGCCGGCCGGCTTCAACGTCCGCACCGGCGCTCACGAATATGGCGGCGGCAGTTTCACGGTCGCTGGCGACATCGCCTATTTCGCCAATTTCAAGGATCAGGCGCTGTACCTGCAGCCGCCGGATGGTCCGCCGCAGGCCTTTGCCGGCGAACCCGGTGCCCGCTTTGCCGATGCCGTGATCGATGCGCCGCGTGCGCGGCTGATCGCGGTTCGCGAAGCGCATCCGGCCGATGCTTCGGAGCCGGTCAACACGCTGGTGGCAATCGGACTCGAAGGCGAGCACACGATCCGCACGCTGGCGTCCGGTGCGGACTTCTACTCGTCGCCGAAGCTCAGCCCCGATGGCCGGCAGATCGCCTGGCTGTCGTGGCGGCATCCGAACATGCCCTGGGACGGCACGACGCTGTCGGTCGGTCGTTTCGATGACGATGGCTTCATCACCGGCATCGTGACGGTGGCCGGCGGTACTGACGAATCGGTGTTCCAGCCGATGTGGGCACCGGACGGCGAGCTGGTGTTCGCGTCCGACCGCAGCGGCTGGTGGAACCTGCATGGCTGGCGCGACGGCAAGACCCGTCTGATTCTCAAGGCCGAGGCCGAATTCGGCGAGCCGCAGTGGGAGTTCGGCATGAGCCGCTACGGCTTTCTGCCGGACGGCACGATCATCGCCGCACCGATCCGCAACGGCATCGCCAGCCTGGTCGCAATCGACACGAAGACCGGCAAGCTTCGCGACATCGCAACGCCGTTCCGCGAGATCAAGGAGCTGCGCGTCGGCAACGGTTTCGTCGCGTTCCTCGGCGGCTCGGCGGCCGATGCCCGTTCGCTGGTGCGGCTCGATGTGAAGACCGGGGCGTTCGAGATCCTGCGTCGCGGCAGCAGCCTGAAGGTCGATCCGGCCTACCTGTCCAGCGCCCAGCCGATCGCTTTTCCGACCACCGCCGACCAGACCGCGCACGCCTTTTTCTACCCGGCGCGCAATCCGGCCTTCACCGGCCCGAAGCACGAGAAGCCGCCGCTGATCGTGCTCAGCCACGGCGGGCCAACCAGTCAGGCCACATCCACGTTCAACCCGTCGATCCAGTTCTGGACTTCGCGCGGCTTCGCCGTGGTCGATGTCAACTACGGCGGCTCATCCGGCTACGGCCGCGATTACCGGCGTCGGCTCAATGGCAACTGGGGCGTGGTCGATATCGACGACTGCGTCAATGCCGCCCGTTATCTGGTTGCCCAGGGTCTGGTCGATGGCCAGCGGCTGGCGATCCGCGGTGGCAGTGCCGGCGGTTACACCACGCTCGGCGCGCTGGCATTCCGGCCCGGCGTGTTCAAGGCCGGGGCCAGCTACTACGGCGTCGGCGATCTGGAAGTGCTGGCACGCGATACCCACAAGTTCGAATCGCGCTATCTCGACAGTCTGATCGGCCCGTATCCGGCTGCGAAGGCGCTGTACCGGGCGCGCTCGCCGGTGCATGCCGTCGCACAGATCGACAGCGCGGTGATCCTGTTTCAGGGGCTCGACGACAAGGTGGTGCCGCCGAACCAGTCGCAGCTGATGTTCGATGCCGTGAAGCAGCGCGGCCGGCCGGTGGCCTACGTGTCGTTCGAAGGCGAAGGTCACGGGTTTCGGGCTGCAGCCGCGATCAAGCGCAGCCTCGAAGCGGAGCTGTACTTCTACGGGCGGGTATTCGGCTTTGCGCCGGCGGACCGACTGGAGCCGGTGGTCATCGACAATCTGGCGGAGGAATGACGGTGACATCCTGCCGGTCATCTATTCACCGAATTTCAGTAGCCGATCTAAAAACCAATAAAAACAGAGTCGAATAGGCTTTAAATCTATTCAATATCTATTCAATCTTCTATGCTGCCGGCATGGAAGACCGCCTTTTCCCGTTCCTGATGGTTGGCCCGCGCACGGCGGCGGAGATCGCCGAGCGCCTCGCAGTCAGCCAGCCGACGGTCTCGCGACTGCTGGCACGTCACACGCCGCCGGTGATCGCGCTGGGCCGCGGTCGCGCTGCGCGCTACGGACTGCGGCGGGCGATCCGGGGGCTGGAAGGCGATCTGCCGGTCTACCGGGTCGATACCGACGGGCGTGCCAGCGAGATCGGCCTGCTGGCGGTGCTGCATGGCGGCGTCTGGTACCAGTCGCTCGACGGCGGCACCTCGACGATTTACGACGATCTGCCGTGGTTCCTCGAAGACATGCGCCCGCAGGGCTTCATCGGCCGGCTGCTGGCAGCCGGCGCTCGGGACTTGGGTCTGCCGGCACGACTGTCCGACTGGTCGACCGACCAGTCGCTGTACTGGATGGCGCAGCGCGGCGAGGATGCGGTCGGCAATCTGATCGTCGGCGCCGAGTCCTTGCGCCATTATCTGGCCCTGCCGACGCCGCAGGCCGTCAGCCGCGTGGACTATCCGGTGCTGGCTGCTGCCGCGCTGGCCGGTGAGGTGGGCGGCTCGTCGCCGGGTGGCGAACAGCCGAAGTTCACGGCCCTGGTGCCGGATCGTGATGGCAACGCACGCCCGGTGCTGGTCAAGTTTTCCGAGCCGCTCGACAGCGCGTCCGGCCGGCGTTGGGCCGATTTGCTGATCGCTGAAAGCCTGGCCGCCGATTGCATCCGCGAGGCCGGTATTGCGGCCGCGCGCAGTCACGCCCTCGAAGCCGCCGGGCGGATGTTTCTTGAAGTCGAGCGCTTCGACCGTGTCGGTCTCCACGGTCGCCAGGGGCTGATTTCGCTGGCGGCGGTCGACGACCAGTTCGTCGGCGGCAGAGCCGGTTGGCACCCGTCGGCGCTGGCGCTGGTCGGCCAGCGGCTGCTGTCGACCGAGGACGCGAACCGGATTGCCTGGCTGTCTGCCTTCGGGGCCCTGATCGCCAACAGCGACATGCATTTCGGCAACCTGAGCCTGCTGTTCGACGGCGGCTTGCCGCTGCGACTGGCGCCGAGCTACGACATGCTGCCGATGCTCTACGCGCCGCAGCGTGGCGAAGTGCGCGATCCGCCGTTCGAGCCGCGCTCGCCGCTGACGCGCGCCTTGGAACAGGGCCGTGCGGCGCAGCCGGTCGCCGTGCAGTTCTGGCAGCGGCTTGCCGCGGATTTGCGGGTGACGCCTGCGTTCCGGGCGATGGCCTCGGCCAATGCCGAGCGCGTCGCCGCACTGCGGCTCTGAGCACCCGTAGACTGGCAGCCATGCTTAGTCCGAAGTCGTTCATGCCCCAGCGCCTCACTGCCCCGATCGAGAAACGCCTGCGCGATTGGGTGGTCGGGGTCTTTCCGCGCGACGAAAAGCTCGCCATCGAATACGACCAGCCGCTCGGCGATCCCGGGCTGTTCGGGCCGGATTCGGTGACCTGGCGTGTCCACGGCGATTTTCCCGGAATGATGGCCGGCGGCATCGGCGCGCTGATGCTGCAGACGCTGCATCCGGCGGCGCTGGCCGGCGTCTGGGATCACTCGAATTTCCGCCACGATCTGATTGGCCGGCTGCGCCGCACGACGGCATTCGTCGCTGGTACCAGCTATGCGCCGACCGCCGAAGCGGAGCGACTGATTGCCCGCGTGCGCCGAATTCACGATCGCGTGCGTGGCGTCACCGAGGACGGTCGGCCGTACGCGGCCAACGATCCGGCGCTGCTGACCTGGGTCCATGTCACCGAGGTCTCGAGCTTTCTGCGCGGCTACCTGATGTACGCCAACCCGGCATTGCCGCTGCGGCTGCAGGATCGCTACTACGCCGAGAACGCCTGCGTTGCCGAAGCGCTCGGCGCGACCGGGGTGCCGACGTCGGTGGCCGCCGTGACGCGCTACTTCGAAAGCGTGCAGGGCGATCTGCAGTTCAGCGCCCGTTCGCGCGAGGTGCTGCGCGTGCTCGACGGCATCCGGCTGCCGATTCCGGTCTCCGGCGTGTCCAAGCATCTGTTTCTCGGTGCCGGCGCGGCACTGCTGCCGGATTGGGCGACGACGCGGATCGAGCGTTCGCCGGTGATGCGCCTGCGCGATGAAGCCGCAGCGCGCAGCCTGAATGCGCTCGGGCCCTTGTTCCGGGCGGCATTGACCGATGGCATCGGCGCACGGGCCTGCCGGCGCGTCGGCTGCGACCCGGCGGCATTGCGGCGCACGATGCCGGCGTGACCGACGCGGCGGTCCGCAAGATCGTCCATGTCGACATGGACGCGTTCTATGCCTCGGTCGAGCAGCGCGACGACCCGGCGCTGCGCGGTCGGCCGGTGGTCGTCGCGTGGAAGGGCCAGCGCTCGGTGGTCTGCGCGGCGTCGTACGAGGCACGGACGTTCGGCATCCGTTCGGCAATGCCGGCGCTGCGCGCCGAGCGCCTGTGCCCGGATGCCGTGTTCGTGCCGCCGGATTTCGTGCGTTACCGCGCCGTATCAAGGGCAACGCGGGAAATCTTCGCTCGGCACACGGCGCTGATCGAGCCGCTGTCGCTCGACGAGGCCTATCTCGACGTCACCGTGAACCACTCCGGCCTGCCGAGCGCAACCGCCGTTGCGACGGCGATCCGCAATGCGATTCGCGACGAGCTGAACCTGACCGCGTCTGCCGGCATCGCGCCGAACAAGTTCATCGCCAAGATCGCCTCGGACTGGCGCAAGCCGGACGGGCAGTTCGTCGTTCGCCCGCGCGATGTCGATACTTTTCTGGCGCCGCTGCCGGTGGCCAAGATTCCCGGCGTCGGCAAGGTCATGAACGGCAAGCTGGCGACGCTCGGCGTAGCCACTGTCGGCGATCTGCGGACGCTGGCGCTGAACACGCTCGAGGCACGCTTCGGCCGTTACGGGCGACGGCTGTTCGAGCTGGCGCGCGGCATCGACGATCACCCGGTGGTGCCGGATCGGCCGGTGATGTCGGTGTCGGCCGAGGACACCTTTCGCGAGGACCTGCCGCTGGCAGAAACCGAACCGGCGATTCGCCTGCTGGCCGAAAAGACCTGGGCGGCATCGCTGAAGACGCCGCGGATTCCGCGCACCGTGGTGCTGAAGCTGAAAACTTCGGACTTCCGGATCCTGACCCGCAGCCACACGCCGAGCCAGCCGCCGGCCAGTTGTGCGGAGCTGACCGAGATCGCGCTCGGCCTGCGCGACAAGCTGCCGGGCGATGCCGCGATCCGCTACCGGCTGGTCGGCGTCGGATTGGCGAACTTCGGCGATCCGGACAGCGCAGCATCGGCCTTCCAGCAGCCTGATCTGTTCGCGGCCGATTGAACGCCGCGGCGCGGGAGTACATTGGCCGGGCCTGCGGTCATACTGCCGTTCAGTCCTTTCCACGCAGCGCGATGCCGCCCGGTTTCGCGCTGACAACCCGTACGCTCGATGATCAACGCCCGCCTGCTGCTGCCGGTTGCTGCCGGTCTTGCGCTGTCCACGTTCGCCACGATCGCGGTGGCCGATGACAGCAATCCGCTGCTGAGCGAAAGCCGGCTGCCGCTGCAGTACCCGCCGTTCGACCAGATCCGCAACGAGCACTTCCAGCCGGCGATCGAGGCCGGCATGGCGGCGGAGCTGGCCGAAATGCGAGCCATCGCCGCGAACCCGGAACCGCCCAGCTTCGACAACACGCTGGTCGCGATGGAGAAGGCCGGGGCGCTGCTGGACCGTGCGCTGACGGTGTTCTCGAACCTGAACGCGACCAACACCAACCCGGAGATGCAGAAGATCCAGCAGGACATCGCGCCGAAGCTGGCGGCGCATCGCGATGCGATCTACCTCGATGCCGCACTGTTCGCGCGCATCAACGCGCTGTACGCGCAGCGCGACACGCTGGGTCTGGATGCCGAATCGGCACAGCTGCTGAAGCGCAGCTACACGCAGTTCGTCCGCGCGGGTGCTGCGCTGGACGACGCCCGGAAGGCGCAGCTGCGCAGCCTGAACGAGCAGTTGTCGAGCCTGACCACGCAGTTCCAGCAGAACGTCCGGCAGACGACCAAGGACAGCGCGTTGGTGGTCGACAAGCGGGCTGATCTCGACGGCTTTTCGGCATCGCAGATCGCGGCTGCTGCGGAAGCCGCGAAGTCGCGCGGGCTCGATGGCAAGTGGGTGATCACGCTGCAGAACACCACGCTGCAGCCGGGCTTGCAGCAGCTGCAATCGCGGGCCATGCGCGAAAAGCTTTATCGCGCCTCGGTGTCACGCGGCATGTCCGGTCCGAACGATAACCGGCCGGTGGTGGCGGCGATCGTCAAGCTCCGGGCGGAACGCGCCAAGCTGCTCGGCTATCCGAATCACGCGGCCTGGGTGCTGGAAGACGAAACGGCCGGCAATGTCGAGGCGGTCAACCGGATGCTAGCGCAGCTGACGCCGCCGGCGGTCGCCAATGCCGGGCGCGAAGCGGCGGACATCCAGACGCTGATCGACCGCCAGGAAAAGGCTGCCGGCCGCAAGCCGTTCAAGCTGGCGCCGTGGGACTGGCCGTTCTACGCCGAGCAGGTCCGCGCCGCCCGCTATGCCTTCGATGACGGCGAAGTGCGGCCGTACTTCGAGATCGGCAACGTGCTCGAAAAGGGCGTGTTCTTTGCGGCAGAAAAGCTGTACGGCATCACCTTCAAGCGCAGATCTGATCTGCCGCTGTATCACCCGGATACCCGGGTCTATGACGTGTTCGACCGCGATGGCAGCGTGCTCGGCATCTTCATCGCCGATTTCTACGCGCGCGATTCCAAGCAGGGCGGGGCGTGGATGAATTCCTACGTCAGCCAGTCGACGCTGTTCGGCCTGAAGCCGGTGGTCGCCAACCATCTGAACGTGCCCAAGCCCTCCGAAGCGCAGCCGACGCTGCTGAGCTTCGACGAGGTGACGACGATGTTTCACGAGTTCGGCCATGCCGCCCACGGCCTGTTCGCGGCGTCGCGGTATCCATCGCTGTCGGGCACCTCGGTGCCGCGCGATTTCGTCGAGTACCCGAGCCAGTACAACGAGATGTGGGCGCGTGACCCGGCGGTGCTGGCCAACTTCGCGCGCCACCACCAGACCGGTGCGCCGTTGCCGCAGGCGCTGCTCGACAAGGTGCTCGCCGCCGCCCGCTTCAATCAGGGCTTCAAGACCACCGAGTATCTGGCGTCCGCCGTGCTCGACCAGCGCTGGCATCAGTTGCCGGCCGGCAAGACGCCATCAGCTGACGGCGTGATGGCGTTCGAGCAGGCGCAGCTTACGCAGGCCGGGCTGCAGCTGCCGATGATCGATCCGCGCTACCACTCGCTGTTCTTCTCGCATGTGTTCAGCGGCGGCTATGCGGCCGGCTACTACGCCTACATCTGGAGCGACGTGCTGGCGCGCGATACCGAAAGCTGGATGACCCGTCACGGCGGGCTGGATCGCGCCAACGGCGATTTCCTGCGCGCCAAGGTGCTCAGTCGTGGCCGCAGTGCCGATGTGCTGAGCCTGTTCCAGAGCTTCTACGGTGCAGCGCCGGACATCGGCCCGCTGCTCGAACATCGCGGCCTGGCCGCGCCCAAGCCGCAGTGACCGGCTTGCGATCCGCATTCATTACAGGAAGGGAGGAGAGCCCGATGTTCCCATCATTGAAGCTGTTGTTCGGTGCTGCACTGCTGATGCTGGCCGGCCACGCGGCTGCCGCCGATCGGATCAGTTCCGAGACCGCTGCGGCCATCGCCCAGAAGTCCGGCGTGGTCGACCAGCTCGCCGATTTCGGGCCGTCGATGCGTGCCGGCATCACCACGCAACCGGAACTGGCGTCGAAGATGACCGAGGCGCAGCTCGGTACCGTGCTGAAGGCTTTCGAAGCGGCCTATGCGCCGAGCCGCCTGTCGGCCGACATCGATGCCGAACTGGTCAAGCTGCTCAAGCCGGCGGCGGCCAAGGACGCGCTGGCTTGGCTGGAATCGGATCTCGGCGTCAGGATCACGGCGCTGGAAAACGGCGCAACCGAGCTTGCCAACGACCCGGAGAAGATGGCCGCTGCGCAGAAGCTGCTGGAGCGCCTGCCGCCGCGGCGCGCCGAACGCTACATCGCGCTGATGAAGGCGACCGGCGCGGATGAATCCGGCGCGCAGATCGTGCTGAATTCCTCGCTGGGCATCGCCTATGGCGCCGCGGCTGCACTCGGCTCGTCACCGCCGGATCTGGATGCGCTGCGCAAGGAACTGGAAGCGGGCCGACCGCAGATGGTCGAAGCGATCGGCAACACCTACATCGTGATGTTTGCCAGTGTCTATCAGGACGTCGCCGAGGCCGATCTCGACAAGTACCTCGCGTTTGCCGAGTCACCGAGCGGCAAGGCGTACCACAAGGCGATTACGGTGGCGCTCGATGTCGCGCTGACCAACGCGGCGAAGGAAGCCGGCCGCCAGATCGGCGAAGCCGGACGCGCCAAGAAGAGCCAGTCTGCTGCATGAGCCTTCACGAACGGGTTTCCACCGACGGCACCCGCATCGGCTGGGAACAGAAGGGCAGCGGGCCGATGCTGGTGATGGTCCACGGCGCAACCGCCGATCGCAGCCGCTGGGCCGCGGTCGAGCGGCAGCTGGCCGAGCACTACACGCTGCTGATGATGGATCGCCGCGGTCGTGGCCTCAGCCGTGCCGAATCGCAAGCCGAGTACCGGATCGCCGCCGAGGCAGACGATGTGCGCGCCGTGGTTGCGGCGGCCGCGCAGCAGCAGGGTTCGCCGGTGTTGCTGTTCGGGCATTCCTACGGCGGGCTCTGCGTGCTTGATGCCGCGCTCGACAACCGCGATGTCGCGAAGCTGCTGGTCTATGAGCCGGCGTTCGCCACACCTGGGCTCGACGTGATCGGGCCCGAGGCGCTGGCCGAACTGGCGCTGCTGATCGGCGAGGGCGCCCATCAGCAGGCGCTGGAATTCTTCTTCGTCCGCGTCATCGGCGTGCCGGAAGCGATGGTGGCAATGATGAAGACCCTGCCCAGCTGGCAGCAGCGGCTGGAAGCCGTGCCGACCCTGATCCGCGAAGGCTCGGCCGCCAATGTCTGGCGGCCGGATCGGGTCGCTGCACTGACGATGCCGCTGCGCATCCTGGTTGGCGAAGTCAGCCCGCCGTGGTTGCGGGCGGCTGCGCTGGCCGCGCATGCCGCAGCACCTGCCAGCAGCCTCGTCGAACTGCCGGGCCAGGCCCATGGCGCGATGGACAGCGCGCCGCAGATGTTCATCGACGAAGTCCGCCGTTTTCTCTGAACCTTTCCTGACATGCGCTACCTGCTGATCGTTGACCTTTCCCTTGCGGCCTTCGGGGCTGCCCTGACCATCGCCATCGGTTTCGTGGCCCTGGTGTTCTCGATCTACCAGAACGCCTCTGCCAAGATCGCCGCTGGCCTGCCGGCGATCCTGACGCTGACCGCCTGCTTCGTGACCTTGATGCTGGTGGCCGGTGCCGCAGGCTGGCTGCTGAAAGCAAAGAAGCCGGCCCACTGGGCCGCGCAGGTGGCGCTGGCGATCGCCATTCCGGTGCTCTGGCAGATCGTCTTTTCGACGCTGCGTGGCTGAGGCCGGCTGAATTCAGCTGATTGGGGCAGGCGAGGTCGCGCGGCATCGGCGAGAATGCCGCAGCGCCGCATTTTGCTTGCCCTGCGGCAACCCTCACCTCCATCGTCTCGTCACATGACCATCAAGATTCTCGCCTTGTCGGGCAGTCAGCGCGCTGCCTCCTGGAACTCCCTGCTGGTCCGTGCCGCTGCAGCCGGTGCTGAAGCCGAGGGCGCCCAGATCACCGTGCTCGACTGGGCCGACCACGACATGCCGCTCTATGACCCGGATCGCGAAAAGATCGAAGGCTTTCCGGATGCCGTGCTGCGCTTCAAGGCGGCGCTGAAGGCCCATCACGGGTTCCTGATCGCGTCACCCGAATACAACGGCTCGCTGACACCGCTGCTGAAGAACGCCATCGACTGGGCATCGCGGCCGGCAGCCGGCGAAGCGCCGATGGCCTGCTACAAGCACAAGGTGGTCGGCCTGCTGTCGACGTCACCGGGCGTGTTCGGCGGCGTCACCGGGCTGGTTCACCTTCGCGCCATCCTGAGCCGTCTTGGCAGTTTCGTGATTCCCGAGCAGTACCCGGTCGGCGAGTCGTCGAAGCTGTTCGACGAGACCGGCGCGATGCGCGACCCGAAGCTGAAAGCGATTGCCGAAGGGATCGGTGCGCGCACCGCGAAGGTGCTCAAGGCGTGGCCGGACATCACGCCATGAGCGTGCCGCTGCCGGCCGTTGTGCCACCGGGCCGCGACTGGGCGAGCCTGATACCGGTCATTGCGGGGCTGGTCTGGCTGACGCTTGGCAGCGGCCCCGCGTGGCTGCTGTTGGCGGTGGTGCCCGGCGTGCTGCTGATCGCCACCGGGGTGTCGGCGCTGCTCTGGAGCGGCGACAGCCGGATCACCCATTACGGTGCGCTGGCCGGCGTGCTCGGCGTGCTGTTCGCCGTGCCGGGTCTGTTCATCCTGCCGTTGGCTGGTGTGCTGATGGCGGGCCTGTTGTCGGCGGCGGCATTCGTGAGCGCCGGACGCACGGCACTGCGGCTGGCGGAACCGGCGCCGGGTGCGCCGGAGCCACCAGCCGACATCAAGACCTGGAGCAAGGCGGCGCTCGACGAGGCCCTGGTCGGCTACTTCGTGGCGCTTGCCAAGATCCCGGCCGGTAGCGAGGCGGAATCACTGGTTCGCGACGCCGCAGTGATGGAAGCGGTGCTTGCGCAGCGCGGCTGGCTGGACAACCCGGCTGCCTACCATCAGACGCCGTCGGCGCCGACCGATGCCCGACTGACGCCGGCGCGGTTTGCCGGTTTCGACTACGAGCAGCTGCGCTTCGCCAGCGGTTTCGAGCCACAGCCCGAGGTGCCTGGCGCTGCACTCTGGCAAAGCTATCTGCCGAACCGCGATTGCCACGCCAGCGTGTTCCGGCAGCCGCAGCGCGGGCGGCCGTGGCTGCTGTGCATCCACGGCTACCGGATGGGCACGCCGTTCCTCGATCTGCGGCTGTTCGCGCCGCACATCTATTTCAAGCGGCTGGGGCTGAACCTGGTGATGCCGGTGCTGCCGTTGCATGGTCCGCGGCGGATCGGTCGGCGCAGCGGCGATCACTTCCTCGATGGCGATCCACTGGATCTGCTGTTCGCCGAAACTCAGGCGCTTTGGGACCTGCGCCGCACCGTGGCGTGGATTCGTGCACAGGAACCCGAGGCACGCATTGGCGTGCTCGGCTACAGCCTGGGCGGCTACAACGCGGCCTTGCTGGCTACCCACGAGACCGGGCTGGATTTCGTGATCTCGGGGATTCCGGTTGCCGACTTTGCAACCGTGCTCTGGCAGCACGTGCCGACGCCATTGCGCCAGTACTTCGAAGCCGAGGGCCTGAGCCGCGAGCGCTACCAGCGCCTGCTCAAGGTGGTGTCGCCGCTGGCCTTGCCAGCGAAGCTGCCGGCCGATCGCCTGCACTTGTTTGCCGGTTCTGCCGATCGCGTGGTGCCGCCGGTCCAGCCGCTGAAGCTGGCACGACACTGGCAGCGCAACGTCCACTGGTTTCCGGGCGCGCATCTGACATTCCGCGGCGAACGCAGCGTGGTTCGCTGCATTGACGACGCGATGATCGGCGCGGGCTGGAAGTCGGCGAGTTGACGGAGTCCGGTGCGGCTGCGCTGCCGGGCTGGAAATCGAACAAGCGTTAAACTGCGCGGCTCTTGAGGTCAGCCCAGTTCAGGTCGGAGAAGTGGTGTGTCGATGAAGAAAGTCTGCATCAGCGGTAGCGGCCTGTTCACCCCTGCGGATTCGGTTTCGAACGAAGAACTGGTGTTGTCCTTCAACACCTACGTCGAGCGTTTCAATGCCGAGCATGCCGAGGCGATTGCCAGCGGTGCGGTGACTGCGCTAGCGCCTTCGTCGACCGAATTCATCTACAAGGCGTCTGGCATCAAGTCGCGCTACACGGTCGACAAGGCCGGTGTCATCGACCCGGAAGTGATGCATCCGCAGGTCCGGCCGCGCAGCAACGACGAGCCGTCGCTGATGGTCGAGATGGGCCTGGTTGCCGCTCGGCAGGCGCTGGAAAGCGCCGGACGCAGCGCGGCCGACATCGACGCCGTGCTGGTTGCCTGCTCGAACATGCAGCGGCCGTATCCGGCGATGGCGGTCGAACTGCAGCACTTCCTCGGCGCCGGTGGCTACGGCTACGACATGAATGTGGCCTGTGCATCGGCCGCGTTCGGCGTGCAGACCGCAGTCGATGCCGTGATGAGCGGCTCCGCCCGCGCAGCACTGGTGGTCAGTCCGGAGATCTGCACCGGCCATCTGAACTTCCGCAATCGCGACTGCCACTTCATCTTTGGCGATGCGGCGACGGCGCTGGTCGTCGAGCCGCTGGAAACCGCCACCGGCGAGCACCGCTTCGAGGTGCTCGGCACCCGTCTGCAGACGCAGTTTTCGAACAACATCCGCAACAACTTCGGCTTCATGAACCGCTCCGAGGCGCCACAGCGGCCGTGGAACGACGTGCTGTTCGTCCAGGAAGGCCGCAAGGTGTTCAAGGAAGTGGTCCCGATGGTGTCCGACCTGCTGATCGCGCATCTGAAGGACCTCGGCATCGAGCCGAATTCGGTCAAGCGCTTCTGGCTGCATCAGGCCAACCTGTCGATGAACCAACTGATCGCCAAGAAGGTGCTGGGACGCGAACCGAGCATCGAGGAAGCGCCGATCATTCTCGACGAGTACGCCAACACGTCGTCAGCCGGCTCGGTGATCGCGTTCCACAAGTATCACGCTGATCTGAAGCCGGGCGATGTCGGCGTGCTGTGCGCTTTCGGCGCCGGCTATTCGGCGGGCAGCGTCGTGGTACGGAAGCTGTAAAGCCTCGGCGAACATCGTCTTTTTTGTGTAATCCCCCATCTGTCAAACGCGTGTCACAAATTGCTTTCAGCATGTTGTGTGACATCTAATCGAAGGATGGGGATGCAGAACAAGAAGATTCTGGTGATCGAGGATGAAGCCTCGATCCGCGACATGCTGCGTTTCGCGCTGGAGCGCGTCGAATTCATGGTCAGCGTGGCGGCCGATGCACCTTCGGCGCGGCTTCGCATCGCTGAATCCCGTCCCGATCTGATCCTGCTCGACTGGATGATGCCCGGTGTTTCGGGCGTCGATTACGCGCGCGAGCTGAAGGCGGCGCCGCAGACGCGCGACATCCCGGTGATCATGGTGACCGCAAGGGCCGAGGAAGAGGACAAGATCCGCGGCCTGAACATTGGCTGCGACGATTACGTGTCCAAGCCGTTCTCGTTCCCCGAGCTGATTGCCCGCATCCAGGCGGTGCTGCGCCGCTCGATGCCCGGCGGCGAGGAGGAGCGGCTGGCGGTGGCCGGCCTGCAAGTCGATGCCGCCAGCCAGCGGGTCACGGCGAAGGGCGAACCGGTGCGCCTCGGGCCAACCGAGTACCGGCTGCTGCACTTCTTCATCAGCCACCCGGAACGCGTCTACACGCGCGAACAGGTGCTGGATCGTGTCTGGGGCCAGAACGTCTACGTCGAGGAGCGCACGGTCGACGTGCACATCCGCCGGCTGCGCAAGGCACTGGAACCGTTCGGCTATGACGGCATGATCCAGACCGTGCGTGGTACCGGCTACCGCTTTTCAGAGCGGGTCTGAGCCATGTCCCGGGCTTGGCTCCCGAGCCCGGATCTGCTGAGGCAGATCGTGCAGCTGCTGCTGCGCGTTGGTCTGGCGGCAGCCTTCGGTGCCTGGATCGGCTTCCTGTGGCCGACGATCGCGGCGACGCTGCTGCTCAGCCTGATCATCCATCTGCGTTACCTGACGCGCCTGCGCAGCTGGCTGAACACGCCGAAGCAGGTCGACCTGCCGCTCGCCGACGGCATCTGGGGCGAGGTCTATGACGGCCTGCTGAACCTGCAGAAGCGCAACCGCAAGCGCAAGCGCAAGCTGGCCGCGATCCTCGCCGAGTTCCAGGCGTCGACCGAAGCGCTGCCCGATGGCGCGGTGGTGCTTGGGCCGAACGGCGAAATCGTCTGGTTCAACACGGCCGCGCAGGCGCTGCTCGGCTTGCGGGTGCAGCAGGATGTCGGCTTGCGCATCGCCAACCTGGTTCGCAAGCCGGTGTTCACCGAATACTTCTCGCGCGACGACTACAGCGGCGAAGTCGAATGCGATTCGCCGATCAACGCCGACACCATGCTGTCGTTCCGGATCATCCCGTACGGCAACGGCCAGCGTCTGATGATCGTCCGCGATGTGTCGGATCTCCGGCGGCTGGAAACGGCACGCCGGGACTTCGTCGCCAATGCCTCGCATGAACTGCGCACGCCGCTGACCGTGCTGCGCGGTTATCTCGATGTCATGGAGCCGGAGACCCGCAAGGGCGGCTCCCTGCATGACTGGACGTCGCCGATGTCGGAAATGCGGGCGCAGGCCGCGCGCATGGAAGCGCTGATCAACGATCTGCTGAAGCTGGCCCGGCTGGAAGCCAACATCATCAACACCCGTCAGGACTTGCTCGACGTGCCGAGGATGCTGGCGCGTACCCATGAGCAGGCGAAGACGATGTCGAAAGGGCAGCACCGCATCGAGTTCGACATCGAGCCGGAACTGCGGCTTTACGGCCGTGACAGTGAAACCCAGAGCGTGTTCACCAATCTGGTCAGCAATGCCGTCCAGTACACGCCGCAGGGCGGCATCATCAACGTGCGCTGGTGGGGTGATGACAGCGGCGCGCACTTCAGTGTTGCCGACACCGGCATCGGCATTGCCGAGAAGGATCTGCCGCGACTGACCGAGCGCTTCTACCGCGTCGATACCGGGCGCTCGCGGGCCACCGGCGGTACCGGTCTGGGTCTGTCGATCGTCAAGCACGCGCTCGAGCATCTGGACGGCAAGCTGTCGATCGAAAGCGAACTTGGCGTCGGCACCACGTTCACCTGCAGTTTCCCGATTCATCGCGTGCACGCCGGCAGCCAGCGCAACGAGCTGCGCGCACCGATCGGCTGACCTGCTTCGCGCGCTGCGGGCTCACGAGCGCCAGGGCGTGGTCGCAACACCGGTTCGCGCTTCGGATGATGCCGGCCGCTGATGGCTGCGATCCGGTTTGACTCGCCAGATCGACCACCTGCGACGATCTGCAACAGTCGAACTGCACCATTGAGCGGGTGCTGGCGCATCGGCAGGCTCGATTGCTCGGTACACTGACGCGCTTCGCCATCTTCCATGGCCATTCCTGTCGAGGGCTGCACGCGCACATGAGCACGCTTTCCTATCGGTCGCACATCTCCAGTCAGTACAACTCGGAGCTCGAGGACGTACGTCAGCGCGTCTTGGCCATGGGCGGGCTGGTGGAGCAGCAGATCATCGAAGCGACGCGGGCGCTGGTGGAATCCGACACCGAGCTGGCCGAGCAGGTGTCGCGCAACGATTTGCGCGTCAACCAGCTGGAAGTCCAGATCGACGAGGAATGCAGCGGAATTCTTGCTCGGCGTCAGCCCACGGCCGGCGATCTGCGGCTGGTCTACGCCGTGGTCAAGACCATCACCGATCTCGAGCGCATCGGCGACGAAGCCGAGAAGATCGCCCGTATGGCGGTGGATCTCGCCAGCCAGGAGCGCACCGGCGCGCCGCTGGTCGAAGTCGGGCATCTGTCGCGTCATGTCTCGCAGATGGTCCATGACGCGCTCGATGCGTTTGCCCGCATGGACGTCGATGCTGCACTCGCCGTCGCGCGTGAAGATCTGGCGGTCGATCGCGAATATGAAGCGCTGATGCGCCAGTGCATCACCTTCATGATGGAAGACCCGCGCACGATCCGCCGCGTGCTCGACGTGATCTGGTCGGTCCGCGCGCTGGAACGCATCGGTGACCACGCCCGCAACATTTCCGAGTACGTCATCTACTTCGTGAAGGGCAAGGACGTTCGCCATCTCGGACTCGAAGCGATGGAGCGCGAGGCGCGCAGCTAGCCTGCATGCCGCGTGCGCCGGCATTGTCGGCATCGGTTGCCACGGGTGGTCAGGCGTTGAGGCCGACTGCTACCGCAACTCATGAACAGGGTCGGCCAACGGCCGGCCTGTCCGTTTGGAGCAGCGGCATGAAGGCCGGAATCGTCGCCGTCTGGCTGTTGTTCGCGGCGGTCTGCGCGCCTGCGGCAGTCGCCGCCGCGCAGCCGCAGTCGCAGTCGCTGACCATCGCTGCTGCGTCGGATCTGGCGTACTGCATGGATGATCTGAACGCCGAGTTCCGGCGCCAGCATCCGGACGCCGATCTGAAGACCACGACCGGGGCGTCCGGCAACTTCTTCGCGCAGATCAAGGCGGGTGCGCCTTTCGACGTGTTCCTGTCCGCCGACATCGCCTATCCGCGTGAGCTGATCAAGGCCGGACTTGCCGATGAAGCCTCGCTGCTGCGCTATGCCACTGGCCACCTTGCCTTGTGGACGGCCAGAGAGGGCGTCGACCTGTCGGCGGGTCTGCCGGCGCTGGCATCGCCGACGATCCGGCGGATCGCCATCGCCAATCCGGACACCGCACCATATGGTCGCGCTGCGCGGGCGGCACTTCAGTCAGCGGGGATGTGGAACGCCGTGCAGGATCGCCTCGTGTTCGGCGAAAACATCGCCCAGACCGCGCAGTTCGTGCAGTCCGGAAATGCCGATGTCGGCCTGGTTTCGCTGTCTTTGCTCAAGGCGCCGAAGATGGCGGGCATCGGACATCACGTCGAAGTCCCGGAGGCATTGCATCCGCCACTCGAACAGGCTGGGGTGATCACCCACCTTGGCCGCGACAACCCGCTGGCGTCCGCGTATCTGCGCTTTCTGGCGTCACCCGCCGCCCGGGCCGTGTTCGACCGCTACGGCTTCGTGACGCCGCGGCCCTAGCGTCGCGGCGACACGTACATCGTGATGTCGGCTTCCATCACGCGTTGATCCTGCGTATCCAGTACTGCGACCGCCAGCACCACGTCGCCGAGAAAATCGGCTGGCAGCTGCGGTTGCCAGTCCAGCACGGCGCGCAGGTCACCCTTCGCCTTGCGCAGGTAGCGCACCGTCATGCCCTTCGGAATCCAGCGCAGCGTTTCCGGCAGCGTTGCTTCGATCAGCAGACCGGCGACCAGTTCGCAAAGATTGCACATGGCAATCGCGTGGACCGTGCCGATGTGGTTCTGCACGGCACGTCGCTGCTTCAGCTCGGCGACACAGCGGCCAACACGCAGTTCGGTGACCAGCGGCCGAATGCTGCCGAAGTAGGGGGCGGTGGCGCAGACGCCGCGCGTGAACAGCTGCCGTCCGAGCGGCAGCCGTGACAGACGATCGAACAGCTTCAGTGGCGACGGCTTGTTCATCGGCAACGGCGTTCCTGCGCGGCCGCGTCAGTCGACGTACAGCGAACTGACCGATTCCTCGGCGCTGACGCGACGAATGGTTTCGGCAAGCAGGCCGGCGATCGACAGCTGACGGATCTTCGGGCAAGCCTTGGCTTCCTTGGTCAGCGGAATGGTGTCGGTGACCACCATCGCGTCGAGCTGGGAGTTCTGGATGTTCGAGATCGCCGGCCCCGACAGCACCGGATGCGTGACATAGGCAACGACCTTGATCGCTCCGTGCTCCTTCAGCGCGGCGGCAGCCTTGCCGAGCGTGCCGGCGGTGTCGACGAGGTCGTCGATCATCACGCAGGTCTTGCCGCGCACGTCACCGATGATGTTCATCACCTGCGATTCGTTGGCGCGCGGCCGGCGCTTGTCGATGATCGCGAGATCGGAGTCATCGAGCTGCTTGGCCAGCGCACGGGCGCGAACCACGCCGCCGACATCCGGGGAGACGACGATCAGGTTTTCGTATTTCTGACGCCAGATATCGCCGAGCAGCACCGGGCTGGCATAGACGTTGTCGACCGGGATGTCGAAGAAGCCCTGAATCTGGTCGGCGTGCAGGTCGACGGTCAGCACGCGGTGCGCACCGCACTCGCCGATCATGTCGGCCACTACCTTGGCGCTGATCGGCACGCGGGCCGACCGCGGACGGCGGTCCTGACGGGCGTAGCCGAAGTAGGGCACGACAGCGGTGATGCGGCCTGCCGACGCGCGCTTGAAGGCATCGAGCAGCATCAGCAGTTCGATGATGTGCTGATCGGTCGGCGCATTGGTCGGCTGGATCACGAAAACGTCTTTGCCGCGAACGTTTTCGAGGATCTCGATCTGCACTTCGCCGTCCGAGAAACGCCCGAGTTGCAGCTTGCCGAGCGGCATGTGCAGATAGTTCGCGATGTCCTGCGCCAGTGGCGGGTTGGCACTGCCACTGAACAACATCAACTGGGCTGAACTGTCAGGCATCGGGGCTCGGTCTTGATGGTGCAGGGATCAACCGTGGAGCGCGGCGATCGGTGGAATTCATGGTCGGATGGCGACGGCAGCCGGCGCGGATTCCGATCATCGACGACGACATCGGTCGAAACAGGAAGCTGGCTGGGGCGGATGGATTCGAACCACCGAATGGGAGGATCAAAACCTCCTGCCTTACCACTTGGCGACGCCCCAGTATTCAGCGGCCGCGATTATACCGTCGGCGCCCTGTTCCGATGCCCCGCGATGCGAACTTTTTGGTCGATCGGCATCGCTTTGACGATCAAGGGATGCCGATCCACTGGTCGATCACCAGGCGAAAGGTCCGTCCGCCGCCGGCCACGGTGAGCTTGCGCGGCAGCGTCAACGAATTCACCGTCTGGTACTCGGTGTAGTCGATCTTCCAGCCTGTCTGTTCGAAGCGCTGGGCACGGCCGACGTCGTCGAGCAGCACTTCGCGTGGCTGCTCGTCGATCCGGCCCGGAGCCGGTATGCCAAGCGCCCAGTAGCGAAGCTTGGCCAGCGGCAGACTCCAGCCGAGTCGTTGCTGCATGTAGCTTTCCGGCGCGCCAGTGGTGATCACGCCATCCTTGCTGCGGATCTCCACGCTGTCCGGCGTGCCGCTGATCGCCAGTGCGCCGACGCCAAGAGGACCGGTGATGCGCAGGTCCATGCGGTCGCTGCTCTGCGTCCAGTCGAGATCGCCGCGCCCGCCGGCGATGCCGGCTTCGGCGACACGGCCTTTCAGCACGAAGTTCTGGACGGCCGAGATATTCGATCGGCGGATCCCCCAGTTGCGCTCGGAGAAGCCGGTATTCAGTTCCTTGCGCGGTGCAATGCCGCAGGCACTGACCAGCACGACGACGATCACCAGGAGGCTGCGGGTAGCCCGCAGCGGTCGGCTGCCGATCATGGCTTCAGACGTTTGATCGTTTCGAGCAGCAGCGGATGATCCGGCGCTGCTTCCAGCGCCCGATTCCACACCGCTTCGGCGCGTGCACGATCGCCAGTCACCCAGAGCGCTTCACCGAAATGGGCCGCCACTTCCGGGTCCGGGAAGGCCTCGTAGGCCTTGGCAAGCAGCGATACGGCCTCGTTCGGACGCCCCTGACGGAAGCGCAGCCAGCCCATGCTGTCGATCACCGAGGGATCGTCCGGCGTCAGCGCCAACGCCTTGGCGATCAGCGTTTCCGCCTCGTCGAGGCGCTGGCTATGCACGGTCAGCATGAAGCCGAGGGCATTCAGCGCCCGGGCACCGGCGGGCTCGGCCGCAAGGACGGCGCGCAGGTCCGCTTCGGCAGCAGCGATGCTGCCTTTGCGTTCGTAGGCCAGCGAACGCGCGTACAGCAGTTCGGGTCGTGCCGGGAATTCGGCAAGCGCGCGGTTGTAGACGAGCAGGGCTTCGTCGACATCGTTGGCGTTGATCAGCAACTGGCCTTCGGCGAGATAGAAGCGGGGGGCGAGTTGCGAATACTGGCGGCGCAGCTGTTCCAGTGTTGCGCGCGCGTCCGGCAGACGGCCCAGCTTGGCGAGCATGTCGGCGCGCCGGACGGTGGCATCGAGGACCTGCTGGCCGCTGGTCACGCGTGCGTACTCGTCGAGCGCCTTGCTCAGTTCGCCGCGCTGCTCATGGATACGGCCGAGGTAGTAGCTGGCGTCGACCGCGCGATCACGACCCTGGCTCAGGCTGCGGAAGCGCCGTTCGGCTTCGGCAATGCGGTTTTCGTTGAGGTCGAGCAGACCGAGCATGAAAATCGCGTCGGCGTTGTCCGGTTCAAGCCGAACGACCTTGTCGAGCTGCAGCCGGGCGGGTGCCGTGTGGGCAGACTCGATCAGCAGCCGTGCATAGCCGATGCGCACATCGGCTTCGATCGGGTTGTTGCGCGCCTGCGCCTCGAGGATCTGGTCGGCGGCGCCAAGATCGCCCTTGCGGACCAGCACGCCGGCCAGCAGCAGCGGTGCTTCCTTCGATTTCGGATCCAGACGCAGCGCTTCACGTGCAGCGCGTTCAGCGCGATCGACATCATTGAAACGCAGCGCCAGCAGGCCCAGCGCGTGCCAGGCCCCGGCACGCTTGGGCTGGCCGGCGACCAGTCGCTCCATCAGCGCTACCGCGGCTGCACCGTTTTCGGTTTCCTGTGCCAGCAGCGACGACACATGACGAAAGCCATCGCTAGGCCCGCCCGGGTGGTCCTGGATGATGGCAAGACCCTGCTCATAGGCCTCTTCGCTGTAACCGGCCCGAAGCGCGAGGCGGGTGATGACTTCCCGTGCTTCGAGGCTGGTGCTGTCAAGCTTGATCCACTTGCGCGCGGTCGCCAGAGCCAGCGTGGCGTTGTCGGCGCCCAGCGCCAGCATCGTTGCCCGGCCGGCCAGCACGGCGTCCGGCACGTATTCAAGCGCCTGCAGGAACTCTTCGGCGGCCAGTTGTGGCTGCTCGCGACCCGCAGCCAGTTCGCCGGCCATGATGTGATACTGCGCCTGCGCTTCACGCGAGGCCATCCTTACCGGCGGGCTCGCCGGAACGGCCGGGGCGGCAGCCATCGCCGCTGTCCCAATCAGGCAGCCCCCCATCACTGACAGCGTGAAGCCCAGCGGAAGATGCATCGTGGAACGGGAGGCGTGCACGAAGGGATTCGGCCTGTGGATTGCGATGCTGCATTGTAACGGCCTCGGTACCGGTCGCACCGGCAGCGGCGAGCAACAATCGTCGGGTTCACGCTTGTGGATATGGCGTGCTTGGCAGAAAATCCACAAAACGTGACAGTGGTATCGCAATGGCCTTATTGACACTCGGACTCAGTCACCACTCGGCGCCCGTCGAAACGCGCGAGCGGCTGGCGTTTACCGCGTCCGAGATCCCCGATGCGCTGACCCGGTTGCGCGCTTTGTCGGGGGTCACCGAAGCGGCGATCCTGTCGACCTGCAACCGCACCGACATCTTCGCGGTGGCGGCGCCTGAAGATGAATCCCGATTGCTCGACTGGTGGCAGCGCGAACGTCAGGCGCCGGCCGGCACGGTCGAGAAACATGCTTATGTGCTGCGCGATCGCGGCACCGTGCGGCATTCGCTGCGGGTTGCGTCCGGGCTGGATTCGATGGTCCTCGGCGAGCCGCAGATTCTCGGTCAGATGAAGACCGCGTTCGCGCAGGCGCAGGGCGTCAAGGCGCTCGGGCCGGTGTTGTCGCGGCTGTTCCAGCATTCGTTCTCGGTCGCCAAGCTGGTGCGCAGCGAAACCGAGATCGGCGCGCATCCGGTGTCGATCGCCTATGCCGCCGTGCAGATGGCCAACCACATCTTCACGGACCTTCGCGATCAGTCGGTACTGTTGATCGGTGCCGGCGAAACGATCCAGCTGCTGGCGCGTCATCTGAAGACGCATGGTGTCGGCCGCATCGTGGTGGCCAATCGCAGTCTCGAGAAGGCGCAGTTGCTGGCCAACACGCTGGGCGGTTACGCGATCGGCCTCAACGAGATCGCCACTCATCTGCCGGAATCCGACGTGGTGATTTCGTGCACGGCGGCGCGGGGCTTCATTCTCGGTCGGGAACCGGTGGCCAAGGCGATCGGGCGGCGGCGGCGCAAGCCGGTGCTGATGATCGATCTGGCGATTCCGCGCGATTTGGATCCGGCCATCTCCGGCCTTGAGGATGTCTACCTGTACACGCTGGACGATCTGAAAGCGGTGATCGCCGGCAACATGAAGCAGCGCGAAAACGCTGCGAAGCAGGCCGAGGCGCTGGTTGAAGATCAGGCGCTGAATTTCGAGAAGTGGCTGGAAAGCCGCGATGCCGGCGTGACCATCCGGCGCCTTCGCGATCAGGCCCGCCTGAGCCGGGATGAAGTGCTGGAGAAGGCTGCACGCAAGCTTGCCAGCGGCGAGTCGCCGGAAGCGGTGATGGCCTTTGTTGCCGACACGCTGACCAACAAGCTGCTGCATGCGCCGAGCAAGGCGCTGCGCTCGGCGGATGCCGTCGAGCAGTCGCAGTTGATGGATGCCGCTGAAAAGCTGTTCGCGCTGCCGGCCGAAGGCCTGTGATGTGCGCCGTCGTGACCGGCGAGGTCCTGCGACCTTAGCGAGCGCCGATCGCTGTGCTGTGCTGTCTTCGCGCTCCCTCACGCCTTTTCGCCGTACCTGCCGATGAAACCCAGCTTGCTGCGCAAGATCGAAGCGCTGGCCGAGCGACGCGCCGACCTTGCCGGCGAACTGTCGTCGCCGGAAGTGCTTGGCGACTCCGACAAGTTCCGGCGCCTGTCTCAGGAATACGCCGCGCTTGGATCCGTCGTCGAAGCCTACGAGGCCTATCGGGCCGCGCTCGACGAGATCGACAGCCTGGAAGGGCTGAAGGCTGATCGCGATCCGGAGATGCGGGCACTGGCCGAAGCCGAACTGCCGGCGCTGCTGGTCAAGCGCGACGGGCTGCAGGTCGAGCTGGAAGCTTTCCTGGTGCCCAAGGATCCGCTCGACAACAGCAATGTCTTTCTCGAAATCCGTGCCGGGACCGGCGGCGACGAGGCCGCGATCTTCGCTGGTGACCTGTTCCGGATGTATCAGAAGTACAGCGAAGCGCAGGGCTGGGCGCTTGAAGTGCTGTCCGAGAACGAAGGCGAGCACGGCGGCTACAAGGAAATCATTTCCCGCGTTGCCGGCTTCGGCGCCTATTCGCGACTGAAGTTCGAAAGCGGCGCGCACCGCGTGCAGCGGGTGCCGGAAACCGAGGCGCAGGGGCGCATCCATACCTCTGCGGCGACCGTTGCGGTGCTGCCGGAGATCGAGGAGACGCAGGCGATCGACATCAATCCGGCAGACCTGAAGATCGATACCTATCGCTCATCGGGCGCCGGCGGCCAGCACGTCAACAAGACCGAGTCGGCAATCCGCATCACCCACCTGCCGAGTGGTGTCGTCGTCGAATGCCAGGAAGAGCGCAGCCAGCACAAGAACCGCGCAAAGGCGATGAGCCTGCTGGCATCGCGGCTGCTCGATGCCGAGCGCAGCCGGCAGGAAGCCGATACCGCAGCGACTCGCAAGAAACTGGTCGGCAGCGGTGACCGCTCCGAACGCATCCGCACCTACAACTTTCCGCAGGGTCGAGTCACCGATCACCGCATCAACCTGACGCTGTATCAGCTCGATCGGGTCATCGCCGGTGAGCTGGATGGCGTGATCAAGCCGCTGCTGGCCGAGCATCAGGCCGAGCTGATGGCCAGCCTCGGCGATCAGGGATGAGTGCTTCGCTGCCGCCGGTGCTGCCGTCCGATACGCAGCCGCGCCCGGTGCAGGCACCGGAAGGACTGGCCCCCGGTGTCGTCGCCGACTGGCTGGCATGGGCGGCCACCGAGCTGGCCGCGTATTCCGACAGCCCGCGCGCCGATGCCGAGACACTGCTGGCCGAATTGCTCGGTAGCGAGCGTTCGCAGTTCCGCCTGCGTCACGACGACGTGCTCGAAGCGGCCACCGTGCTGCGCTTCGCCAGCTGGATCGAGCGCCGCAGGAATGGCGAGCCGGTTGCCTACATCGTTGGCCGACAGGGTTTCTGGACGCTCGATCTGGCCGTCGACACCGCCGTGCTGATTCCGCGGCCAGACACCGAAACGCTGGTCGAATGGGCGCTGGCGCTGCTGCCGGCCGACCGCGCCAGCCGGGTGCTCGATCTCGGCACCGGCAGCGGGGCGATTGCGCTGGCACTGGCGGCAGAGCGCAGCGCCGCGCGGCTGCTGGCGACCGATCTGTCCGATGCAGCGCTCGACGTCGCTCGCGAAAACGCGCGCAGGCACGACATCGGCACAGTCGATTTCCGTCGCGGTGCCTGGTTCCAGGCGCTGGCGCCGGATGACGGTCCGTTTGATCTGATCGTCAGCAACCCGCCGTACATTGCCGAAGGCGATGCCCATCTGGCCGCGCTGCGTTACGAACCGCGCCTGGCATTGACTGCTGGAGTCGACGGGCTCGATGCGCTTCGCGAGATCGTCCGCGATGCACCGCGATATCTGGCGGCAGGCGGCTGGTTGCTGCTGGAGCACGGCCACGATCAGGGGGACGCCGTGCAGCGCCTGCTCGACGCGGCTGGCTTTGCGGCGATCGAAAGCCGCCGTGATTTCGGCGGCAATGTCCGAGTCACCGGCGGCAGTTGGCGGTGACCGACCTTGCGCGCTACAGCCGGCAGGTGATCTTGCGCGAGGTCGGCGTCAACGGGCAGCACCTGTTGCGCGATTCGACGGCGCTGGTCGTCGGCATCGGCGGGCTGGGCGCTCCGGCCAGCCTTTATCTCGCGGGCGCCGGGATCGGACGGCTCATCCTCAGTGACCGCGATCATGTCGAGCGTTCGAACCTGCAGCGCCAGATCATCTATCGCAGCGCGGATCTCGGCAGATCCAAGCTCGATGCCGCCACCGACAATCTTCGGGCGCTGAATCCGGACTGCGAGGTCGAAGCGCGCCCAGGCCCGCTGGATGACACCGCGCTGCTGGCCGCCGTGAACGCCGCCGATGTCGTGCTCGACTGCACCGACAACTTCCCGTCCCGTTTCGCGATCAACCGGGCCTGTGTCGCGGCGCGCAAACCGCTGGTGTCTGGCGCCGCAATCCGCTTCGAAGGTCAGATCGCCGTGTTCCGGCCGGGCGGCCCTTGCTACGCCTGCCTGTTCGGCGAGGGCGGGGACGCGGCGGAAACCTGCGAGGAAGCCGGCATCCTCGGTCCGGTTGTCGGCGTGATCGGTGCGATGCAGGCATTGCTCGCGTTGCAGCTGCTGCTGGGCATCGGTGAAGACGCTGCGCGCCTGCATCTCTGGGATGCGCTCACACTGTCATGGCGGCGACTGAAAATGGCCCGCGATCCCCGTTGCCGCGTTTGCGGTGACGCTTGAAGCTCCCCGCCGCACGCGCGGCCTTTCCGCACAGAACGCAACGATGCCGACTCCGTCGATCCCGATCCTGATCCCGCGCCGTTTCGCGATCCGCCTGCTGCACGAGGCGCAGATCGCCACGACCCCGTTCCTCAGCGCCGTCGTTGCCGATCAGGCCGCCGACAGCACGCCGAATGGCTGGATGCCGATCAACGAGGGCGCTTCGGTGGCCGACATGCAGGCGATGCTGCACCAGCACGGCAAGCGCGTCTGGGCGCTGTACCGGCATCGCCCGGAGCTGCCGAATCCGCCACTGGCCGAGGACTTCGCCGACCATCCCGAACTGCTGCGCCTGACCGCTTCGCTGGCGATCAAGGGCGTGCTGCAGCTGCGCGGCTGGTGGTGGCTGGACGGTGCGATCGTCGAACAGGAACTCGACGTCGAAGCCTGACGTCGGTATCGCGGCAACGGGGTGGGTGGCAGAATCGTACGACTGTTCACAAAACCGCAACCCCCAGGAGCCGCCATGACCGCCGACGCTGTAACTGCACCGAAGATCCTGACTGAACGCCGCGGCCACGTGCTGCTGATCGGATTCAACCGTCCGGAGAAATACAACGCGTTCGATCTGGAGATGCACCACCAGCTCGCAGCGGCCTACGGGCTGCTCGACCGTGATCCAGAACTGCGCTGCGCACTGGTCTACGCCAATGGCAAGGCGTTCACCGCCGGCCTTGAACTGACGCAGTGGACGCCGGCCTTCGCGTCCGGTGCCTGGCCGGAACTTGCCGACCATGAACGGGATCCGTTCGGCCTGATTCCGGAGAAGCGCGTCACGAAGCCAATCATCTTCGCGATGCACGGCATCTGCTTCACGGTGGCGATCGAACTGGCGCTTGCGGCGGATATCCGCGTCGCTGCTGACGACTGCCGATTCGGGCAGATCGAAGTCAAGCGCGGCATCTATGCCGTTGGTGGCGCAACCGTGCGGATGGTGCAGGAGTTCGGCTGGGGCAATGCCCAGAAGTACCTGCTGACCGGTGACGAATTCAACGCTGCCGAGGCGCTGCGGATCGGCCTGGTGCAGGAAGTCGTGCCGGCGGGCCAGCAGTTTGAGCGTGGACTCGCCATCGCCGAACGCGTCGCCGCGCAGGCGCCACTCGGGGTCTACGCCAGCCTGAAGTCTTCCCGGATCGCCATCGAGCACGGCGATCAGGCGGCGATTGACCGCCTGGTGCGCGATCTCGCGCCGATCATGGACAGCGATGACGTCAAGGAAGGCGTTGCATCGTTCGTCGAACGCCGGCCGGCCCGGTTCAAGGGTCGCTGAAGCAGAAGTTACTGACCCGCGGCTCCGTGGATCGGTGATCGCGTTCCGCCGACGGCGAGTGCGCCTCGGCGGAATGTGGCAAGCCATTTGATTTTTTCCAGCGCATCCGGCGGCAAACAAAGCGTTTCACCGCTGGAAAACTTGATGGCCTGAAGACAGTATCGGGGCAGCTCAGAAGCCCGGATTTGCTGGCGCCGACGTTTTTGCTAGAGCGTCTTGTCGTTTGTCAATCCGTGCAGAATTACTACTGACCTGCTAAAACAGATGTTCACATTGCCAAATTAGCTGTACACATTTCATTTCAGCCGGGGCTATGACCCCAGCGATACCTTGGGGAAAAGCGACATGTCGACCATTGATGCGTCAAATTCGGCCGGAGGCTTTTTTTCGTCCGGTTCTGGCTTCCGTATTCCTCCGAAGCGCCGCGGCTATGCCGGCCGCACGTCCGAACAGTTGGCAGCCGAACGACGGTTGCGCCTGTTGGAGGCCGCACTCACGCTGTTTGCAGAACGTGGCTTTTCACGAACGCCGATCGAGTTGCTGTGCTCGACGGCGCGGGTCACCACACGGCACTTCTACGAGCATTTCGAAACCCGGGAAGCCGTGCTGGCTGCGCTGTATGACCGGATCACGCTCGACACCCGGCGCGTGATCGCCGAGTCGTTGATGCACAACACGGCACCGCCGCGGCAGCGCATGGAAGCGACGCTGCGCGCCTTCGTCGATTCCTGCACGCAGGATCCCCGGCGTACGCGCATTCTCTGCGTCGAAGTGATCGGCGTCAGCGCTGAAATGTTCGACCGCCGGCGCGCCGCGATCCACGAGTTCGCCGCGTTGCTGAGCGGCTTCACGCGGGAACTGGTCGCCAGCGGCGAGCTTCCTGACCGCGACTACACGCGAGCCTGCATCGGAATGGTCGGCGCCACCCGAGAGCTGATGACCGAATGGCTGATCGGCGAGCCGCGTGCACCGATCGAGCAGGTCCAGGCCCATCTTCGCGGCCTGTTTTCCTGCCTGCTGGCCGGCGCTAGCGAGCTCGAGGAAAGCGTCGGCAGCTGACGGCGGATCGCCGGGCGAAGGGACAAGACTTTCGGCGCGCACTGCGCCGGAAGTCATTGCCCTTGCGTTAAAGTAGCGGCCCCGCGACAGGCGCAGCGCCGACTTGGCGAAAGGGCCTGCGCTGCTGTCCGAACCGCCCCCCACGGAGCCGCACGCGATCATGAGCGACACCCCAAGCCCTGCACCCGACAAGTCCTTCGACGTCATCGTCATCGGTGGCGGCCCCGGTGGCTACCCGGCAGCGATTCGTGCTGCGCAGCTGGGAATGAAGGCGCTGTGCATCGACGGCTGGCTGAATCGCGACAACAGCCCGAGCTTTGGCGGTACCTGTCTCAATGCCGGCTGCATCCCGTCGAAGGCGTTGCTCGAATCGTCCGAGCTGTTCCACAAGGCCGGTCACGAGTTCGCGGTCCATGGCATCGGCGTTTCGACGCCGACCATGGATATCGCCAAGATGCAGGAACGCAAGATGGCCGTGTCGAAGGCCAACTCGGGCGGCGTCAAGCTGCTGTTCCAGGCGAACAAGGTCACCGGCCTGTTCGGCTTCGGCAAGCTGCTCGGCAACGGTCAGGTGCTGTACACCGCACATGACGGCAAGACCGAAACCTACACGGCCAAGCACATCATCATCGCCACCGGTTCGGCACCGGTGGAGCTGAAGAAGATCGCGCCGTTCGACGGCGACAAGATCGTCGACAGCTGGGGCGCGCTTGATTTCGCCGCCGTGCCAGGTCGGCTCGGCATCATCGGCGCCGGCGTGATCGGCGTGGAACTCGGTTCGGTGTGGTCGCGCCTTGGTGCGAAGACCACGATCCTCGAAGCGCTGCCGGGCTTCCTGCCGATGGTCGACGCCGCGATTTCCAAGGAAGCGCTGCGCCAGTTCACCAAGCAGGGCCTCGACATCCGTCTCGGCGCCAAGGTCACTGCCGTGGCCAAGTCCGACAAGGACGTGACGGTGACCTACGAGCAGGGCGGCGAATCGAAGACGGAAACCTTCGACAAGCTGATCGTCGCTGTCGGCCGTCGTCCGTACACCGACAACCTCGGTGCCGACGCTGCCGGTGTGGCGCTCGACGAACGTGGCTTCGTCAAGATCGACAAGCACTACAAGACCTCCGCCCCTGGTATCTACGCCGTCGGCGACGTCACCGGAGGCGTGATGCTGGCGCACAAGGCGATCGAGGAAGGCGTGGTGCTGGTCGAGCAGCTGCATGGCGAAAAGTCGGAAGTGAACTACCGCGCCATTCCGTCGGTGATCTACACCAACCCGGAAATCGCCTGGGTCGGCATGAGCGAGGAGCAGGCCAAGGCCGCTGGTCATGAGGTCAAGGTCGGCTCCAGCCCGTTCGCCGCCAACGGCCGTGCGCGGGCCATCGAATCGATCGCCGGCCAGGTCAAGTTCGTCTCCGATGCCAAGACCGACCGCGTGCTCGGCGTCCACATGATCGGTCCGTATGTTTCGGAGCTTTGCGCCGAAGCGGTGCTGGCGCTGGAGTTCGCGGCGACCACGCAGGACATCCAGCTGACCATGCATGGCCATCCGACCTTGTCGGAAACCTTCCACGAGGCCGCACTCGCCGTGGATGGCCACGCCATCCACTCGGCCAACAAGAAGAAGTAATCATGGGACGCGGACCGAGCATCGAAGGTCGCAAGAACGCGGCCGACGCGCAGAAAGCGAAGAAGTTCACCAAGTTCATTCGCGAAATCACCATCGCCGCGCGCACCGGCGGCGGCGACCCGAACGCGAATCCGCGGCTGCGCCTGGCCATCGACAAGGCGCTGACCGCGAACATGACCAAGGACACCGTCGAACGTGCCCTGAAGCGCGGCACTGGCGAAGGCGCGACCGAGCAGGTCGTCGAGATCCGCTACGAAGGCTATGGCCCCGGCGGGGTCGCGGTGATGGTTGACTGCATGACCGACAACGCCACCCGTACCGTTGCCGACGTGCGTGCCGCATTCAGCCGCAACGGCGGCAACATGGGCACCTCGGGTTCGGTGGCGTTCCAGTTCACCAAGACCGGCGAGATCATTTTCGACATCCGCGACAACGCGGCCCTCGAAGACCGGATCATGGAAATTGCGCTTGAGAACGGTGCCGACGACGTCCTCAACGAGGACGGTTTTGTCGACGTGCTGACCACGCCGGACGCCTATCTCGCCGTCAAGGGCGCGCTGGAAGCGGCCGGGCTGGTGCCGATCGACGCCGATGTCGTGATGCGACCAGCGACCCGCACCGCGCTCGATGGCGAAGCCGCCGCGCAGATGGCCAAGCTGATCGCGCGTCTGGAAGAACTCGACGACGTCCAGGACGTGCACCACAACGCCGATCTTCCGGCCTGAAGGTGGCGGCCAGCGCCCCGGTCCGCATTCTCGGCATCGACCCCGGCTCGCGGATCACCGGCTGGGGCGTGGTCGAACACGCCGGCAGCCGCTCGCGCTGCATCGATCACGGCCGCATCCATCTCGACAAGGGCGAACTGCCGACCCGGCTGCTGCGGATCTTCACCGAGATCGGCGAGGTGGTGCGTCAGTACGCGCCGCAGGAGTCGGCGATTGAAGAAGTGTTCGTCAATCGCAATGTCGCGAGTGCCTTGATCCTCGGGCAGGCGCGCGGTGCTGCGATCTGTGCATTGGCGGCGGCTGGACTCACGGTTGCCGAGTACGCGCCGTCGCAGATCAAGTCGGCCGTGGTCGGCAGCGGTCGCGCCGAGAAGCAGCAGGTGCAGCACATGATCCGCATCCTGCTGAACTTGCCGGAAACCGCGCCCACCGATGCTTCCGATGCACTCGCCGTTGCGCTCTGCCACGCGCATGTTCGCGGCACCGTGATCAAGACCGGCGAAGCGCTGCGCGGCGCCTGGGGCAATGCCACGGTTGCCAAACCCCGAACCTCATTCCCGCGTTGAAGGCCTGACCCATGATCGGAAGACTCAGCGGCACCCTGATCGCCAAGCAGCCGCCGTTCCTGCTGCTCGATGTCGGCGGTGTCGGCTACGAGGTCGAGGCGCCGATGTCGACCTTCTTCAAACTGCCGGCGGTCGGCACGGCCATCGTGCTGCAGACGCACCTGGTGATTCGCGAGGACGCCCACCTGCTGTTCGGTTTCGCGACGGCGCAGGAAAAGGCGCTGTTCCGCGAGATCATCAAGATCACCGGCATTGGTCCGAAGCTGGCGCTAGCGATCCTGTCCGGCATTGGCGTCGAGGATTTCTGGGCCGCGGTGCGTGCTGCCGAGACCGGGCGGCTGGTCAAGCTGCCCGGCATCGGCAAGAAGACGGCAGAGCGCATCGTCATCGAATTGCGCGACAAGGCGGGCGCCGGTGGGCCAGGCGATGTCGGCGCACTGACATCGGCCGGCATCACGATTGCGGCCAGCCCGCTGGCCGAAGCGCGTGCCGCACTGGAATCGCTGGGCTACAAGCCCATCGAAGCGCAGAAGCTGACCGATGCCGTGCACAAGCCCGACATGAGCACCGACCAGATCATCCGCGAAGCGCTGAAGCGCGCGGTGCGCTGAGTCTGGGCAGCTTGCGGAACGTCAAAAGTTAAACGCAAAGGCGCAAAGGGAAAAGAAAGGACGCAAAGGCAAAGCTCAAGACAAAACTCGAGATTGAAACAGCGGCTGTTTTTCGCTTAGCGCCTTTGATGATCTCCTCTTTGCCGTTCTTTGCGCCTTTGCGTTGAAACTTTGATTTTGCTTTTCTGGATCAGCAGCCCTGCAACGGGCCAGCGCACGCTCGCGACATATAATCCGGCCATGACCAAGCTCATCGATTACCCGGCGCTCGTGGCGCTGATGGCCCGCGTCGGTTACGACGACGAGGCCGCTTCCTATCACGGCAGTCTCTGCGGGGCGCTGTGCCGCCAGAAGCCGGATGACGTCGATCCGGTGGCGCTGCTCGATGATGCCGAAGGCAGCCCGACGGCCGATGACCGCGAAGCGCTGTCGCAACTGCGCGACGAGACCATTGGTGCACTGACCGACCTGCAGTCTGCCTTTGCACCGATGTTGCCGGATGACGATGCCAGCCTTGCCGATCGCGCTGCTGCGCTCGGCGCCTGGTGCGAAGGTTTCCTGTACGGGCTGGCGGGTCGCATCAAGCTGAATCTGCGCGACTGCAGCGAAGAGGTGCGCGAGATCGTCAAGGATTTCACCGAGTTCACGCGCTCGTCGCTGGATTCCGGTGATGACGACGAAGGCGAGGAAAACGCTTACGCCGAACTGATTGAGTACATCCGCGTCGGCGCCCAGCTGGTGTTCATGGAACTGCACCCGCGCCACGGTGCGCCGGGTGCCTCGCCGACCATTCACTGATTCCCGCCATGCCTGCTCCGACCTCTGCCGAACTCGCTGAATATGCGGCCCGCCGCGCCCGCCTGCTGGCGGCGATCGGCCCGGACAGCGTGGCGATCATCCCGTCGTCGCGCGAAGTGATCCGCAACCGCGACGCCCATTACCGCTTCCGCCAGGACTCCGATTTTCTCTATCTGTCCGGGTTCAACGAGCCGGACTCGATGCTGGTGCTGGTGCCGGGCCGCAAGGACGGTGCATTCCTGATGTTCGTCCGCGCTCGCGACGCCACGCGCGAGATCTGGGACGGCCGCCGTGCCGGACCGGAAGGCGCGGTCAGCACCTATGGCGCCGATCAGGCCTTCGTGATCGGAGAGTTCGAAAAGCAGCTGCATGACCTGTTGGCCGGCCGCAATCGCATTTTCTTCACGCTGGGCGAGCACCCGGAGTGGGACGGCAAGATCGCCGCCGTGGTCCGCGAAATCCGCGAAGTGTCGCGCCGTGGTGCTGCCGCGCCGACCGACATCGTGGCGCTGGAAACCACCTTGCACGAACAGCGGCTGATCAAGACCGATGCCGAGCTAGCACTGATCCGCCACGCCTGCCAGGTCACCGCGGCGGCGCATGTCCGCGCGATGCGGGCGACGAAGCCCGGTGGCTGGGAGTGGGCGGTCGCTGCCGAGATCCACCACGAGTTCGAGCGCAACGGCATGGAGTGCGGCTACGGCTCGATCGTCGGCGGTGGCGAGAACGCCTGCATCCTGCATTACAAGGAAAACGAGTCGCAGCTGCGCGATGGCGACCTGCTGCTGATCGACGCGGGTGGCGAGTACCGCGGCTACACCGCTGACATCACGCGCACGTTTCCGGTCAACGGTCGCTACTCAGGCGTGCAGAAAGAGGTTTACGAAGTGGTGCTGGCCGCACAGCTGGCGGCAATCGCCGAGCTGACCGCCGGCAATGCCTCGTCGCGGCCGCATGAGGTCGCAACTCGCGTGCTGACCGAAGGCATGGTTTCACTGGGCCTTTTGCGCGGCGACGTCGATGCCTTGATCGCCGACGGCAAGCATCGGCAGTTCTACATGCATGGCACCGGCCACTGGCTGGGGCTGGATGTCCATGATGTCGGCCGCTACAAGATCGATGGCGTCGCGCGCCCATTCCAGCCGGGCATGGTGATGACCGTCGAGCCGGGCCTGTACATCGCCCCGGGCTGCGAAGGTGTGGACCCGCGCTTCCACGGCATCGGCATCCGCATCGAGGACGATGTGCTGGTCACCAGCGGCGCGCCGGAAGTGCTGACCCATGGCGTGCCGAAGTCGGTGGCCGACATCGAAGCGCTGATGCGGGGCTGATGCACGCGCCGCGCCCTCAGCTGCAACCTGCGCCGGTCGACGGCCCTTTCTGCCGCAACTGCGGTGCGCGGGCTGAAGTGAACTACTGCCCGGTATGCGGGCAGGAAACAAGAATCGAGCTACCGACGGTGGGCCACTTCGTTGCCGAGTTCGCCGAGCAGACCTTCGCGCAGCAGGGGCAGCTGTGGCGGACCCTGCATTCGCTGCTGCTGAAGCCGGGCGAGCTGACGCTTCAGTACGTCGCCGGCCGCCGTCAGCGCTATGTGCGGCCGCTGCGCCTGTACCTGGCGCTGAGCATCCTGTTCTTCGCGGCGCTTGGGCTGTCGGGCAAGACCGACTGGGTCACGATCGATCCCGAGGAAGCCAGTGAATCGACAGTCGCCGACAAGCCGGCGACCGTTGCGCCACCCCCTGCCATCGCATCGCAGCCGGATCCGGCGCCGCCGAAGCCGCCCGAGCCGCAGGGCAGCACTGCTGCCGAGAAGACCCGCCCGCTGGGGCCGGACGATGTCCACGTCGAAACCGGATACCGCGAGTTCGATGCGCGCGTGAATCACCGAATGAATCAGCTGCGGGCGCTGCCGAAGGAGGAGATCGCCGACCGCATCTTCGATACCTTCACGACGTGGGCGCCGGCGGCGATGTTCTTCCTGATGCCGCTGTTCGCGGCATTCCTGAAGCTGGGCTATCTGCGGCGCGGTGCGCATTACGCGGTGCACCTGCTGTTCGCGGTGAACTTCCACTCGTTCATGTTCCTGATGCTGTTGATTGGCCTGCTGCCGGTCATCGACCCGTTCAGCGAGGTACTGCTTTCGGCGATCCCACTGCACTTGTGGCTGGCATTGCGCCGCGTGCACGGCGGCGGCGGCGCGTCGACGGCGTTCTTCGTGTTCCTGCTGTTTGTCGTCTACGCCGTCGCGATGGCTATGGTGATGGCACTGGCGACCGTGGTCCCCCTCGCTCTGCTTTGATATTTCGATGAATGCCGAAATGACTCATGACCTCGTGATCGTCGGCGGTGGCCTGGTCGGCGCCAGCCTCGCGGCGCGGCTGGCCGGCAGCCGGCTCAAGGTGCTGCTGATCGAAGCGGCGCTGCCACCGGCGAGCCCGCCGAGATGGGATGAACGCTGCATCGCGCTCAATGACGCCAGCCAGCGCATCCTCGATGCGATCGGCGTCTGGCGTTTGCTGGCGCCTGACGCGACGCCGATCCGCGCCACGCATGTGTCCGAGAAGGGCCGCTTCGGCAGCACCCGTTTCGATGCTGACGAGGCCGGGCTTGCCGCGCTTGGCTACAACGTGCCGCTGCGCGCGATCGGTGCTGCGCTGTCGGCCGCAATGGCACAGGCACCGAACGTCGACATTCGGCAGCCGACGCGGGTGGTGTCGCTGCAGCTGGAGGCGGATTCGGTCGTGCTTGGCCTCGACGACGGCGGCGTCGTCCGCACCCGGCTGGTCGCCGCTGCCGATGGCGCGCAGTCCAGCGTTCGTACGCTGCTCGGCATCGGCGCCGAAACGCGTGACTACGCTCAGCACGCGATCGTCTCGGCCGTGCGCTTGTCGCGTCCGCATCAGGGTGTCGCCTATGAACGCTTCACGCCGGACGGACCGATGGCGCTGATCCCGAAACCGGACGATGCCGCTTCACTGGTCTGGACCGTGCCGAGCGACATGGCCGGCGAAATGATGGGCTGGACCGACGATCACTACCGTGCCGCTGCGCAGGAGGTGTTCGGCGGTCGGCTCGGGCGCTTCACGGCGCTCGGTGCGCGGCGCGCATGGCCGCTGGCGCGCGTGGTCAGCGAAACTGTCGTGGCGCCGCGCAGCGTGCTGATCGGCAACGCCGCGCAAAGCCTGCATCCGGTTGCGGCGCAGGGCTTCAACCTGGGCCTGCGCGATGTCGCCAATCTGGCCGATCGCATCCTCGCCGCCGACGATCCGGGCCAGACCCAGATGCTCGATGACTACGCGGCAAGCCGCGCGATCGATCGCGACCGGGTCACCGGCTTCACCGATCTGCTGGTGCGCGCGTTCTCCAACCGTCTGCCCGGACTCGCGCAGGCGCGGCACTGGGGGCTGGTCGCGGCCAGTCTGGCGCCGCCGATCCGCGATGCCTTGCTGCGCCAGCATCTGGGCCATCTCGGCTTGCCGGCGAACGCCGCGGCGGTGTCGTCATGAACTGCGATATCGCTGTCGTCGGCGGTGGGCCGGTCGGCGTCGTCGCGGCGCTGGCATTGCGCGACGCTGGCTTCAGCGTCGTGATGGTCGAGCGCGGCAAGGCACCGGCGGCGTTCGATGTCGCGCGTTACGACAGCCGGGTCTACGCGATCGCACCCGCCTCGGCGCAGCTGCTGGAACGGCTCGGTGTCTGGCCATCGATTGCGGCGGCACGCGTCAGCCCGTACACGCGGATGCAGGTCTGGGAGCGCGCTGCCGAACTCGGCCTGTGCTTCGACACGTCCGACAGCGGGCATGGCGCCCTCGGCTGGATCGTCGAGCAGGGGCTGATCCTGTCGGCGGCCTGGGCAAGACTCGGCAGCCTGCCGACGCGGGTCGGTGTCGACGCTGAAGCGCTGCTGCTGCCGGATGACGATCAGGATCGCGCCGAACTTCGCCTGAGCAACGGCGAAGTGCTGCGACCGCGTCTCGTGGTCGCTGCCGATGGTGCCGACTCGCCGCTGCGCGAACAGGCAGGCATCGAAACCGTCACCTGGACCTACGCGCAGCGGGCGATCGTCGCGCAGCTGTCGATGCGCTCGGCCCGGCCGCGCACCGCCTACCAGCGCTTCCTGCCGACCGGTCCGCTGGCCTTTCTGCCGCAGGCGGACGGTCGCCATTCGATCGTCTGGTCGGCCGACAGCACCCGTGCCGCCGAATTGCTGGCGATGGACGACGCGACATTCGGCGCAGCATTGGGCGAAGCCAGTCAGTACGCGCTTGGCGAGCTGCTCGACGTATCGCCGCGAATCGCCTTCCCGTTGCGCTTGCTGCATGCCCGCGACTACCACCGCGCCGGACTGGTGCTGGTCGGCGACGCGGCACACGCGATCCATCCGCTGGCCGGGCAGGGCGCGAACCTCGGCTTTGCCGATGTCGCGCAGCTCGCCGAAACGCTGGCCGCAGCTCGCGATGCCGGCCGCGACTGGGCATCGGCGCGCACGCTGTCGGCCTACAGCCGCGCCCGCAAGGCTGCGAATCTGGAAATGCTGGCGTTGACCGATGGCCTCTATCGCGGCTTCGGCGCCGGTATTCCCGGGCTGCGCGAACTGCTCGGCATCGGCATGGAAGCAGTCAATCGGTTCGCGCCGATCAAGTCGCTGCTGGCGAAACAGGCGGCAGCCGGCACCGGTTGATTCGATGGCTATCGCCGGCTTTCGGTCTGGATCGTCATCGTTTTGACCGATACCCGTACCGCAGGCTTAGCAAACGAGTAAGATGCGCGCCTTCGGAGAGTAGCTCAGCTTGGTAGAGCACCTGCTTTGGGAGCAGGGGGTCGCAGGTTCGATTCCTGTCTCTCCGACCAGTTTTCGCATTCGCATCACGACAAAGGCCGCTCATCGAGCGGCCTTTGTCGTTTCCGGGACTTGCCCGGCCGCTGCGCGATCAGGCGCCGAAGGCTTCCTGCGCCAAGGCGGTGTTCATGAAATCCCGGAAGTGCAGCCATTTGCCGTCACGCACGGTGATCACGTGCACGAAGTCGGAGTCGATGCTGCCGCCGGTCTTGCGCGCGGTCAGCCGCAGATGTCCGGTGACCACGACCTTGTCCTCGCTGGCGATGAATTCCTCGGCATCGAATTGATGGATGTCCACCGAGGTCAGCACGGTGTCGAAGAAGCGGCGGGCTTCGCTGCGGGTTTCGTAATGACCGGCATACGGGATCACCGACGGGCCGTAGAAATCGATCACGACTTCGTCGTCGAGCAGTTCGAGGATGCCGGGCACGTCGGCCGCGCCGAAGCGAGCGAAGACTTCCTTGACCATCGCGACGTTGCGTTCTTCGATACGCATGACAGTGGGCTCCAGGATCAGGGGCAGCGTGGCGCAACTGTGCTGCAGCAGGGTGGCGGTCTGCGGAATGGCCGGTGCGAGCCCCGGGCGCAGGCTCTCGTAGCCATCGAGCAGTCCGCAGATCAGGCATTCGACTTCGAGGCTGGCCAGCGGCGCGCCCAGGCAATAGTGGATGCCGTGACCGAAGCTCAGGTGCTGGCCGGCATTGTCGCGATCGAGCCGGAAGCGCTCCGGTTCCGGGAACACGTCCGGATCGTGATTGGCGGACGCGAAGAACAGCGCCACCCATTCACCGGCGGCAATCTTCTGGCCGCCGATCTCGACATCGCGGGTCACCTGCCGGAACAGTCGCTGCGGCGGGCCGGTCATGCGCAGCGTTTCGCTGAGGAAGCGGCCGATCTTGCTGCGGTCGGTCTTCAGTTCCGCCCAGACTTCCGGATGATCGGCCAGCACCTTCAGGCAGTTGGTGGCGAAGTACATCGTGGTTTCGCTGCCGGCGACGACCAGCGTGAAGCAGAACCGCCAGACCTCGTCGGTGCTGAGCTTCTGGCCGTCGGATTCGGCGATCAGCAGGGCATCGATCAGGTCGTCGTTGGGCGCTTCGCCGCGTTCCAGCCGCGCTGCGCGTTCGGCGACCGTCTGCATGAAGTAGCCGACCATGTCGCGGTTGCTCTGGTCGCGATCTTCGACCGACAGGTCGGCGCTGAGCATGAAGGCGTTCGACCAGCGCTGGAAGCGATCGGTCAGGTCGGCCGGCAGGCCGAGCAGATGCACCATCAGCCGGGCCGGCAAGCCGGCGCAGAGCGCCGAAACGCCATCGAATTCGCCATTCGGCAACGGGGCAAGCAGGTCGCGGACCACCGCTTCGATCGCCGGCCGCAGTTCGCGCACGCGCTTCGGCGTGAACGCCTTGACGACGATGCGGCGAAGCTTGGCGTGCTCCGGGTCATCGTGATTGACCAGCATCAAGGTCGGCGCGCCGGTGTCCTGCTGGAAGTTCGCCGACGAAAAGGTCTCCGGATCGCGCGCCGCCGCCTGCACATGTGCATGCTTGAGCAAGGCCCAGGCACGGATCGGGGCATCGCGACCCGGTACGGTACCGGGTGGCCAGTCGGCGTATCCGGGCAGCGGCGATTGCGCGCGCAGTGCGGCATAGGCCGGGTAGGGGTTGGCGATGACGTCCGCTGTTGCCAGATCGCTGGCGTGATACTGCCGCTGCATGGTGGTCTCCTCGGTGTTCGATAATGCGGTGGTCGGATCTCTGTCCGGTTCGAGTGCTTGCTGCTTTTATGGCTACGTTCAACTATGTCTTCAAGACACAATAAGACCGATGTCGCCGTGTCGTCAAACCCGACGCGCACTCGCGTGCGGGCAACCGCGCCAGCCGCTGCGGCAGCACCTGCGCAGTTGCCGGTGTCCGAGGCGGCGCGCGACTTTCTCGACCTGTTCTATCCGGTGCACTACAAGATCGGCATCGGCATCGAGGATTCGCTGCGTGGCGGCCGCCTGACGCGCCACCAGGTGGCCATCCTGTGGCTGATCCGTTCCGAAGGCGAGGGCGGCAAGCGCATCGCCCGCAAGGAGATCGAGCGTTCGATCACGCGCTGGTTCGAGATCGGCAACTCGGCGATCTCAAAGGCGCTGCGAGTGCTGTCCAAGCCGCCCTACGAGCTGCTGGCGATCGTCGAAAACCCGTTGTCGGCGCGCGAGCGCTATGTGCTGCTGACGCCGGCTGGCGAACAGCAGATCGAATGGATGGTCGCCCAGGGGCATCGCTTCGTGCAGCGCATGGTCGACCATCTGAACGCTGACGAATCGGCGCAGGGCGTGCACTTCCTGACCCGGGTCAGCAAGATCATCGACATCGTTGCCCGCGAGAAGCCGACGGCACCGGCGCCGCTGGAAGTGGCTGCCGCCGGGATCAAGCCGCGCCGCGCGCGGCGCTAGCGCTTCGGCAGGATCTGCCGCTTCACGCCATCCAGCACGGCCTTGCGAGCCGGCTTGCCGCGCATGGCCCGCGCCAGCATCACCGCACCGACGGCCTGCGCCAGCACCGACCAGGCGCGGTCGCTGTCACCGTCCATCAGCAGGCAAAGCCTCGCCTGCATCTGCTGGATCGCCTGCTCGAAGCTGTCGCGCACGCCGTCATCGGCACGGGCGACTTCGGCCGTCAGCGTCGGCAGGCAGCAGCCGGCTTCCGGATGTTCGACATGGGCGATGCTCAGGTAAGCGGCGATCCGCTGCGCAAGTTCGGCATCGGCCAGCGGGCTGTCCGCGTCGCCGAACATCGCCATCGACGCGGCCATTTCCTTTTCCACCAGCGCCTTGAGCATGTCCGACTTCGATCCGAAATGGACATAGAAGGCACCCGCGGTCAGCCCCGCTTCGGCCACCATCGCATCGACGCCGGTGCTGGCGAAGCCTTGCCGCTTGGCCAGTGCACCGGCCTTGTCGAGCAGCCGCTCGCGCGTGGCGGCCTTGTGGTCGGAGCTGTAGCGCATGAACGGATGGGTCGGTCGGGACGATGAAAGATGCTCAGGAACTTAGCATGACGGCCGTTCACTGATGGTCCGCCTGAGCACGGGCGGCGTCAGTGGTCGGCGGCGTGCAGCTTGCGGTGAACGCGGCGCAGCCCGAGCCAGACGCTGACGAACAGCACCGGCAGCGCAATGCCGACCACCAGATCCGGATTGATCGGCAGATGCGCGGCTTTGCCGGCCTTCGCGGCGTAGCCGACCAGACCGGAGGCGTAGTAGACGATCGCTGCGATCGACAGGCCCTCGACCGTCTGCTGCAGTCGCAGCTGCAGCCCGGTGCGCCGTTCCATCGATGCCAGCAGCGCCTGGTTCTGGCGCTCGCGCGTGATGTCGACGCGGGTCGACAGCAGGCCGCTGACCTTGGCCACGCGGTCGGACAGTTCATGCAGGCGCCGCAGCGCATGCCGGCAGGTCGATACCGCCGGGCTCAGCCGCCGGGTCATGAACTCGCCAATCGGCTGCACGCCGGACAGCCGTCGCTCGCGCAATTCCTCGATGCGGGTCGTCACCAGTGCGTGGTAGGCGATGCAGGCGTTGAAGCGGAACTCGGTGGTGGCAAGGCTGCTTTCGACGGCCGCCGCCAGCTGGGTCAGTTCGTGCAGCAGCGCTTCGTCGGAGGTACTGCCGTCCTCGGCGGCGATCTGCGCGGTCAGTTCGCCCAGCGCCAATTCGATTGCACGGGTTCTCGGCCCCTGCGCGCGCGCCGTCGGCAACGCCAGCAAGGCCAGCACGCGATAGGCCTCGATCTCGAACAGCCGCTGCAGCATGCGGCCGGATTGCCGTTCAGTGAAGTTGTGGTCGATCAGCAGGAAGCGGGTGTAGCCGTCTTCGTGAATGCGGAAATCGGTGAACGCCAGGCCAGCACCATCGCCGATCGCGGCGCCGACGACGATGTTGCCCTCGAAGTGCTGCTCCAGCAGCGCGGCCGGCGTGTGGCGGTCGTCGCCTTCGATCAGCAAGGCATGAGCGGCCACCAGCGTGCTGCCCGGCATCTGCGCCAGCCAGCCGGCCGGCAGCAGCGTCACCGCCGTTTCAATGAACGGCGCATCGCTGGCGCCATCGGCAAACAGTGTCAGGCCGGAGAACTCGCCATGGCGCTCCCACTTCAGCAGCAGCGTGCCGAAGCGGGCGCTGAACTGCAGCGTGCCGTCGGCGGGTGCGGCGACACCGAGATCGCCGCACAGCGCGCACAAGTGGGCGAACTCGGCGGCCCTTTGTTCGGGCGCCACCATCAGCGCCACGTAGCTGGCGCGGCTTGGCGTGGTCAGCGCGGTTGATGGCCGGGCGTGAATCTCGTCGGCAACCTGCTGGCGCTGTGGATGGTTGGCGGGAAGCATGAGGATGACCTTGGCGTGGCGGAGCCGACGAAGGCCGCCATGATCGCAAACGCGCCGGCCGGCGGCAGCCATTGACGTCCGCTGCCTGCGTCACATAACGTCCGTTCACAGAACGATCGTCATGTTAAGAGCCGCCGCGATGAAAACCGAGAAGACCGCCTGCATCCTGTGTTCGCGCAATTGCGGGCTGGTTGTCGAGATCGACGACGGCCGTATCGTCAAGGTCAAGGGCGACGAGGCGCATCCGACGTCGAAAGGCTATCTGTGCCAGAAGGCGGCCCGGCTCGATCACTACCAGAACCATGACGACCGACTGCGGCAGCCATTGAAGCGGCAGGACGATGGCAGCTACGTGCCGGTCAGCTGGGACGAGGCACTCGACGACATTGCCAAGCGGCTGACCGCAATCCGCGACAACCATGGCGGCGATGCCTTTGCGTTCGTTGGCGGCGGCGGGCAGGGCAACCATCTCGGCGGTGCCTACAGCCGGCAACTGCTGGCGGCGATGAAGAGCCGCTACGCCTACAACGCGCTGGGTCAGGAAAAGACCGGTGATTTCTGGGTCAACGGCCGCCTGTTCGGCAGCCAGACCTGCCACACCACCGAGGACGTCGAGCATGCCGACTACGTGCTGTTCATCGGCTGCAATCCGTTCCAGTCGCACGGCATCCCGAACGCCCGCGACACCTTGCGCGATCTCAAGCGCAACCCCGACCGGACGATGGTGGTGATCGACCCGCGCCGCTCCGAAACCGCGAAGCAGGCCGACATCCATCTGCAGCTGAAGCCCGGCACCGATGCCTTCCTGATGGCCGCGATGCTGGCGATCATCGTTCGCGAAGGCCTGCACGACCGCGCGTTCCTCGATCGACACTGCACCGGTTTTGCCGAGATCGAACAGGCCTTGCTGGCGATCGACCTTGCCGACCACGCGCAGCGTGCCGATGTGCCGCTGGCCGACATCGAACGGGTGGCGCGCGGCTTCGCTGCGGCAAAGGCGGCTTGCGTGCGCATTGACCTCGGCATCCAGCAGACCTTGCACAGCACGCTGAACGGCTGGCTGGAAAAGCTGCTGTATCTGGTCACCGGCAACTTCGCCAAGCGCGGCGGCAACAACCTGCACAGCTTCCTGCTGCCGATCCTCGGCAACACTGACGAGCGTCGCAGCAAGCGTGGGCGTTCGTTGAAGCGCACCGCGTACCACCGCATGCAGCCGATCGCCGGCATCTATCCGCCGAACATCCTGCCCGACGAGATCGAGCTGGCCGGCGAGCAGCGCATCCGTGCGGTGTTCGTCGACAGCGCCAATCCGCTGCTGACCTATGCCGACAGCGCCGCGTTCGAGCGCGCCTTCGGCAAGCTCGAGCTGCTGGTGGTGATCGACGTGGCGATGAGCGAAACCGCGCGGCTTGCCCATTACGTGCTGCCTGCGGCAAGCCAGTTCGAGAAATGGGAAGCCACCGGCTTCAATCTGGAATTCCCGGAGAATTTTTTCCACCTGCGCCACCCGCTGTTCACCGCCCAGCACGGCACGCTGCCGGAGCCGGAGATCTACACCCGGCTGATCGAGCGGATGGGGAAGATCCCGGCACGCTTCCCGAAACTTGCGACGATCGCCAGGCTGGAGCTGAAGGCCAGCGGCCATCTGGCGTTCATGGCGGCGCTGGCCGCAACACTGGCCCGGCATCGCGAATGGATTCCTTACGCCGCGTCGATCATCTACCGCACGCTCGGCCCGAGCCTGGCAGGCGGTGCTGCCGCTGCCGCACCGATCCTGCCGCTGGCCATGCAGTACGCCAACCAGCATTACGCAGCGGTCAAGCGCGCCGGCCATCGCGGCAACCGGCTGACCCTGGGATCAGCGCTGTTCCAGGCGATCCTCGATGGGCGTTCCGGCGTGGTGCTGAGCCATCACGAATTCGCCGACACCTGGTCGCTGATCGCCAATGCCGACCGTCGCGTGCATCTGGCGGTGCCGGAAATGCTGGACGAGCTGAACGCGCTGCAGCGCGAGGCGCCGATGACTGCCGAATACCCGTTCGTGCTGATGGCCGGCGAGCGGCGCAGCTACAACGCCAACCAGATCTATCGCGACCCGGCCTGGCGCAAGGTGGATCCGCATGGCGCGATGCGCATCCATCCGGACGACGCTGCGGCCCTGGGGCTTGCCGATGGCGGACGGGCGCTATGCCGCTCGGCGCGAGCGGAGATCGAGGTGGTCGTTGAGCTGGATGACACGGTGCGCCGTGGCGTGGTCACGCTGCCGCACGGCTATGGCATGCGTTACCGCGGCGGTGCGCCGATCGGCCCGGAGCTGAACCGCCTGACCAGTGCCGAGCACTGCGATCCGTTCACTCGCACGCCGTTCCACAAGCATGTGCCGGTCAGCATTCGCGCGGTACCGGTGGCCGCTGCCGCCTGAGCTTTCAGCGCACCTCGAAGACTCGCCTGGCGATCAGCTGGTCCTGCGGCGTGCGCAGATCGACGCGCCATTTGCCAGCCGGTGCTGCGCCGAAGTTCAGCTTGCGGCTGTAGGTGCGGAAGCCGGCTTCGCGGCCACCCGAAATCTGCGCCGGGATGCGATCGACAATCGCGCCGTCGTGCCACCACTCGAAGATCACTGCTTGCGACAGGCCCTGTGGCGCGCGCACGGCAACGAAGGCGATCAGGCCATCAGCCAGCGTCGTCTGGTCGACGCTAGTCACTGCCGGCCCCGGCGTGTTGCCGCTGATCTCGGTCGCGATCCGGGCGTCACGCACCCACAGTCCGGCCGGCGGTATCGCCGCGCGCAGCAGCCAGCCGATGGTCAGCAGCAGCGCAAGCAGCGCTCCGTAGGCCAACCGGCGCCGCCGGCTGCGCGGGTCGTCCGTGCTGCGGATCAGGTGCGGCAGGCTGACCAGCAGCGTCAGGCCAGTGATGCCGAAGGCGATCGGCAGCGCCGTTTCGGCTGGCAGGTGCACGGCAATCGGCAGGATCACCAGTGCTGCGACAAACGTGCAGCCGGCGTGGAAGCCCATCGACAGCGCGGCATTCGGCGCAATGCGGTGCCAGTAGACCGGATCGAGCGCCGAGGCCACGGCCAGCAGCGCGGCCAGCGCAACGAACAGCATCTGGCCGGGCACCCACTGCATCGCGGTGAACAGGAACGGCAGCGAGAAGAACAACAGCTCCTGCTGCGCCTGCTGGGTCAGGAAGCGGGCGGTGGCCACCGGCAAGCGGCCACGCGAGCGGCGCGCGATCCAGCGCCCGAGCGCGCCTTCGGCCAGCAGCCACGGCCAGCCGAGCAGGGCAATCACCGCCATCACCCGCGCCAGATGCTCGCCGCGCTGCACCAGCAGGAAGCTGCCAATGCCGAACGCGAAGCTGCCGATCGGCAGCAGCAGCGGATGACGGTTGAGGAAGCTCAGCAGACGGTCGAAGCGGCGGCTGGCCGACGGCGGCAACGGGTCCGGCGGCGTGAGTTCGGAAGCGGCGGGTTCGGACATGACAGCGATACGGTTTCAGATGGCAGCGGCGGGCAGCGCTGCGGCGCGCACCGTAGCAGGCTGGTGCGGGTCGCGTCCGCAGTTGACGCATGCCGATCGACTCAGGCGGTCGCGATCCGGTAGCGCCGCGCCAGCCAGTCGCGCAGCAGCGGTGCACGGCTCAAGTCGATCGCCCGCCTGGCCGCTGCCGCAGCTTCGTTCGGCAATCCGGCACGGACCAGAAGATGGGCGCGCGCTGCCCAGTACGGCTGGTAGTCGCCGCTGGCATCGACACTGGCGATCAAGGCATCAAGCAGCCGCAGACCGGCGTCGGCACCGCTGGCTTCGCCGACGGCGACCGCCTGCCCGACGCGAGCACCGATGGTCGGCGCGACATGCAGCAGCCGCGAATAGAGCGTGGCAATTGCGGTCCACGGCACCTGGCCGGTGCTGGCGCGCTGGCAATGCGCGGACTGGATTGCTGCTTCGAACTGGAACGCGCCCGGGCTGCGCAGTGCCGAGGCCTGCCAGAGACACTGGTCGGCTTCGACAATCAGTGCGCGCTGCCAGCGCGCCGTGTCCTGTTCGTGCAGCGGCACGAAGGCGCCGGTCACCGCATCGAAGCGCGCGCTGCGGCGTGCCTCGCAAAACAGCAGCAGGGCCAGCAGACCCTGCGCTTCGGCGTTGGCCGGCATCAGCCCGGCGACCAGACGCGCCAGATAGATCGCTTCCTGACTGAGATCATCGGCAGCGATGCCGGCTTCCGGCGCCGGCGTACCGTCCGGACCGGCGGCATCCCAGCCAAGGCCGTAGGCGGCGTAGATCGCTTCGAGCACGGCGTCGAGGCGTTCGGCCAGCTCGGGGCCTTCCGGTTCCTCGAAGCGCAGACCGGCATCGCGAATCTTCTTCTTGGCGCGTACCAGCCGTTGCGCCAGCGTCGCCGGCGGAATCAGGAAGGCCGGGGCGATCTGCCGCGCTTCGAGGCCGAGCACGGTCTGCAGCATCAGCGCCGCATGTACCGACCCATCGAGCGCCGGATGCGCGCAGACGAACATCAGCTTGAGCCGCGCATCGGGCAACGGTGGCAGGCCGACGTCCGGCGCGCTGTCATCGCCCAGCAGCACGGTCACCGCCGGATCGCTGCGCAATCGCTGGTGGCGCGCGAGCTGCAGCAGGTTCCGTTTCGCCGCCGTCATCAGCCAGGCCTCCGGTGCGGCCGGCACGCCGTTGACCGGCCAGGTTCGCAGCGCCGCGACGAAGGCATCGGCCAGCGCGTCCTCCGCTGCAGCGACATCGCGCCACTGGAACGCCAGCCACGCCAGCAGCCGCCCGTAGGCTTCACGGGCGGCTGTCTCGACGGCTGTTCGAACCGCTTGGCTCATCCGGCCGGCGCGGGTGGCGGCGGCAGCACGGGGCGCACTTCGGTCGAGCCGCTCAGCGCCGACGGGCTGCGCGCTGCCCAGTCGAGCGCCACGTCCAGCGATGGCACCTCGATCACCACGTAGCCGCCGAGGTGCTCCTTGCTGTCGGCGAACGGGCCGTCCTGCACCTGCCGGCGGCCATCGCGGATGCGCACCGTGGTCGCGGCATGCGGCGGCTGCAGGCCGTTGCCGCTGATCATGACGCCGGCCTGCGCCATCGAGCCGATGTAAGCGTTCCAGGCACCCCAGTAGGCGGGCGCCTGGGCCGAGTCGTCACGCAAGGCGAAGGTGTCCAGCGGTTCGCTGTAGATGAGCATGTATTGCATGGGGGGCTCCGGTGCTGCGAGTTCAGGTTGAGGATGCGTAATTCGTCTGTCGAAAGCGTGATCAGCCGCTCAGGGCATTGCCGGCGCAGGGAAGTTCGGCCGCGCCTCCACGGTGCCGCCGACGCTGCCGGCCATGGGCGACGTCGTGCTGCCAGTACTGCTGGCCAGTGATGCCGCTGTCGGTGCGCTTGGTGAAGTCGGCAGCGAAGGTCGCCGTGGCCAGCAGCGGCAAGCTGGCAACGGCGAGCGGAAGCGGCGGGGTGTTGATGCGGTGCATGGGATCACTCCAGTTGACGGCGCGGCGGATCGCCTGGCCTGTTGACTGGATGCTTGAGCTTGCCGCGAATCGACAGGCAGGCCCGATTTTTTTTCAGGCCGAGTGCGCCGGTGTCGATGAGCCGCCGCCGTCGACGATCCGGGTCAGCAGCGCGATCTGCTGCCGCTGCATCTCCACCAGTTCCAGCCACTGCTGATCCCGCAGGGTATCGACCTTCTGGTGCAGGGCCAGGATTTCCAGCTCGGCCTTCAGGTTCACTTCGTAGTCGTGCTCGGCGGCAGCGCGATCCTTCGTCGATTGCCGGTTCTGCGACATCATGATCACCGGCGCCTGGATCGCCGCGAGCATCGACAGGATCAGGTTCAGGAACACGAACGGATACGGATCGAACGGCTTGCCGATATTGGCCAGGATCACCGTGTTGACGATCACCCAGGCGACCAGCAGACCGAGGAAGATCAGGATGAAGGTCCACGAGCCACCGAACGCGGCGATGCGGTCGGCAAGGCGTTCGCCGAAGCTCATCGAATCCGCGTAATCCTGCTGGGTGTCGCGGCTGACATGCAGCCGCTTCGATATCCGGTCGATCACCCGCTGCTCGCTGCGGCTCAGCGCATGGCCGCTGGCCAGTGCTTCGGCTTTCAGTTGGTCGATGATCTGTTTCATGGCGTCGGGCGTTCGTGAGAAAGCACTCACGCTAACCGAATGCCGGCGGCGGCTCAGTAATCGACGGTGATCACCACGCTGTCGGTGTAGCTGCCGGCGCTGGCCGGCTGCTGGGCCAGGATGCGCCCGTACACCGGATGGCTGAACGAGTTGTTGCCGAGGCTGATCAGAAAGCTGCCCGACACGCCGGTGACGTTGTCCCAGATCGTGGTGTAGGCCGAGCTGGTGAAGATGTTGTACGGCAGCACGCGCGCGCCGGCGCTCATGCGCCGGCTGGCGACATTGCCGCTGCCGCCGCCGGACATCAGGATTCTGTAGCTGACCAGCAGGCCAAGACCGCTGCAGGTCACGGTGACCGTGCCGCTGGCGAAGACCGGTGACGCCGACACCGGGTTGTAGCTGCCGAACGCCACACCGGTTGACGAGGTCGTGCAGATCGCCAGCAGCGCTTCGGCGCGCGGCGACAGCATCAGCACGGCCAGCAGCAGCGCCTTCACTGGGCGGCCTGCAGGTGGATCGACACGCAGCGCAGCGTGTCGCCGCTGGCCGGCAGCGTCGCGACACAACTGCCGCCCGGCCATCGCGCGATGAGGCTGCCCGGGTCGTCGCCGAGGTCGCCGTAGACCAGGCCGTCATAGCCGACCGGCAGCGGCAGCGGTTCGGTACCGCGCCACAGCGCCGCACCCGCCGGAATCGCGCGGCCCTGTTCGTCGACCAGCCGCAGCCGCAGGTGTACGCGCTGATCGACCTCAAAGCGCACGGCGACGCCGGCGCCGGCCGGCGGTGCCACCGACAGGTTGCCCTGGGCGATGCCGAGCGCGATCGGCAGGTCGCGGTCATCGATGGCCAGACGATTGCGCTGGAACGGCTGCAGGTCGGTCAGCAGCAGGTGACCGCTGGCATCGCTGCGGCCGACGAACTGGTTTTCGCGCAGCACGCGGACACCGGCCACGCCGCCGGTATCGACGATGGCAAAGCTGTCGCGGATCGGCCGCGACCAGTAGCCGCGGCCATCGACGAAGGCGAACGCGGTCTGCGCGGCGACGCTCGCTGCGCCGCGACCGTCGATGCCGGCGTAACCCAGCGCATAGCTGCCGCGGGTCGTGGTCCAGGCCGCCTCGGCTTCGCGCAGGCCGCGTTCGGCGGCATCGGCCCCGGCACGCCAGGCCAGGCCGAGCGGCCCATCCGGCGCGTGCTGAACGGTGGCGCGTGCACTGTTGCGCGTATCGTCGCGGCCGAATTGCAGGCCGGCCGTACTGCCGTGACCGAACGAGGACCCCAGACCGACCACCAGGCTGTCGCTGCCATTGCCGCGCAGCGCATGCAGCCAGCTGGCGTAGACCTGCAGATCGCGGCCGAACGGCTGGCTCCAGCCCAGCCCGGCTAGCCGGGTGCCGGTGCTGCCCCGGTCATCGGATTCGGAATCGGATTCGGAATCGGAATGGGGCCATGACTGCTCGGCGATGTAGATCACGCTGGCCGTGCCGCTGCCGTTGAGCCGCCACGACAGTCGCGCCGCGTCCGACACCCGCAAGCTGCCCGGTGCACGGCCGAGATCGGCGTAGTGGCGGCTGCCCATGCGGCGACGCAGCGACACGCTGAAGGCATCGGCAATGCGTTCGAAGCCAAGGCTGATCAGCGCGCCGCCGCCGCGCTCGCCATTCGACAGCGCAGCCGACAGGCTGAACAGGCCCAGCGTCGGCACGACCGTCGCCAGCTCGCCGCCGCCGATCTGGCGCGCCTCGGTCGCACTGGCGCGCAGCAGCAGCGTGCGCTGGTCGTCGAGCCCCTGACGCAGGCTCGCAGCCAGCATTGGGCGGCTGTAGCGGTCGTTGGCGCCGGCATAGTCCTCGCGCAGCAAGCCGGCTTCGACCACCTGCTCGCGCAGCCCGGCGGCCAGCAGCCGCGGCGATGCATAGAACGGCTGGCGGATGGTCTGCTCGCGGCCCAGTGCGTCGCGCAGCGTGACGCTCAGTTCGCCGCTGCCGGTCAGGGTCGGCACGCTGTCGAAGCGGAAGGCGCCTGCTTCCAACGGCTGCGGTCGCGCCTGGCGAATGCCGTTGACGTACAGCTGGGCGGTTGATGCCAGCGCCGCGGAGCCGGCGATCGACGGCAGCGGAAAGGTGATGCGGTCGGGCTGCAGCGCGAACTCGGTGCCCCATTGCACGCCGGCATAACGCACCGGCGTGTCCCAGTCGCTGCCGCGGCTGATGGCGTCGCCGAGGCGGATTCGGCGCAGCGTGTCGGGATCGTCGATCAGCCAGTAGCTGTCGAGGCGGCGGCCGATGTGGCGATCGAGATAGATCGTCGACCGTCCGCTGCCGGCACTGCCGAAGGCGCCAAGATCGAACTGCGTGCTCAATGCATGGCGGCCAGCCAGGCCACCGTGGCGACTGTCGAGGTTCAGATAGGCGCCGGTGGCGGTCGGGCTCAGTGATTGTGGCTTGCCGTCATCGATGTCCAGGCGCTGCACGCGCTGCGGATTGGCATCGATCCACAGCTCCGACGTGCAGGCGTCATGGCGCAGGGCGATGCTGTCGTCGGCACGCAACACCGCCCAGCGCTGGCCATCGGCATCGGTTTCCACGGTCTGCGGCGGCAACGGCGTCCAGCGCTGCCAGGCCTCATACGGCGCGCGCCACAGCGCATCGTCGCCGCGCAGCAGCAACTGGTCCTCGGGTTCCGCACCGGGATGGGAATGGACCCGGAGCAGCGCACGCTGGCCCGGCGGTGGCGCCGGCATGTCGGCATCGGCAGGGCAGGGATCGGCCGCGAACCAGGCTGTGCTGATGGCGGTCGTGTCGGCCTGCGCCACGGCGCCTTGGCCGAGCACCGCGACGATCAGCAGCGCGCGCCGATCATTCAGCCGGCAGCGCCAGCGCATGGTCGTCGACCGGCACGCTGCCCTGCACATTGAGCCGCGCCGGCGTGCCCGATGGCGCCGGCATCGACAGCGGGTACTGGCGAGCTTCGCCGGGAAACAGGTAGACCGGGCCGGTGACGCTGGCCAGCGTGCTGCCGGCAGCGCTCAGCTGCGCCCGGTCGATGCGCTCGGTGGTGCTGCCGCGATTGGCGACAACCAGCGTGCTGCCGTCGCGGTCCAGCCGCCAGTCGAGCGCCGAGCGCGTCACCGCCGGCAGCCGGAACAGCGGCATGCTGACGCGCAGCCGGGTGGCGATCTGCATCGGCGCCAGCGCCACAGGCACGGCCTGAACTTGCGGCTGCGGCACTTCCTCGACGATCAGCCGCCAGCGGCCTTCGTCATCGCTCGATTGGCCGCCGGCAAAGCCGATACGGACGATCTGGCTGGCGCCCGGCGCCAGCCGGAACATCGGCGGCGTGATGATCGGGGCATCGGCGCCGGTCGCTGGTTCGAGCTGGTCGCTGCCGTCCTGATGGCGCCAGTGGTAGGCGCTGACCTGCACCGTGGTCGGCGTGTCGGCGGCATTGCCGATGGTCATCGAGGTGGCCGCCTGCTTCGCTCCGAGTTCGAGGCGGATCGGGTTGACGGTCAGCGAAGCGGCGTTCGCCGTGGTGGCCAGCAGGATCAGCGCGGCAAGAAGGTGTTTGTGCATGGCGTGGTCGTCCCGGATCAGTAGGTGACGGTGATCGCGACGCTGTCGCTGTAACTGCCGGTGGGCACGGCGGCGCTGGCCGGAATCTGGCCGTAGATGGTGATCGTGTTGCTCAGCGAGCCGCTCGAGGAGGTGCCGCCAAGCGTGTCGGTGCCGGGCGTGTTGCCCCAGTTCAGCGTGCGGCTGGCATCGCGGAACAGACGGTAGTCGAGCGTGTTCGCGCCGCTGGTGAGCTTGCGCAGTGCGACGGTTGCGCCGGAGCCGGCGCCGGCATCGAGGCCGATCTGGTACGGCGTGCCGAGCGTGCAGGTGAGCGTGACGGTGGTCGAGCCGTTCAGTGCTGCGCCGGAGGTCGGGTCATAACTGCCGAACGCAAGCGTGCCGTTGGCGATCAGGCAGACCGATGCCACCGAGGCAGTGACCGTCAGCGTGCCGCTGGCGGTGGCGGCCTGTGCGGTCGGCACTGCGCACACGCTGCTGGCGGCGATGGCCAGGGCCATCGCGACACGCCGGGGCAGGGAGCAAGGCTTGCGCATAAAACGGTTCCGGAGGCTGACCGTATGCAAATCGGCCGAAGCATCCGGAACTGCAGGGCCGACACGGTGGTGACGGACCAGCGGTAGAACCCGATCCGGTCGGCGGCACCGCGTGCGCGCCGACCGGTGCAGGTGAAGCCTCAGTGGCTGCTGGTGACCGGCTTGCGGCTGGCCTCGAACAGGAACCAGGTGCGCTGTTCGGTCTGGTCGATCCAGACTTCCAGCAAGCTGGCGCTGGCGATGTCCTGATGCTCGTCGCAGACGCTGTGCACCTCGCGCAGGCTGGTGCCGAGCGTCTTGTTGTCATCGCGCAGCTCGGCCAGCATGTCCAGCGGTTCGACGTACTCGGCATCGTTGTCGAGCACCCGCTGGGTGCGGGCGATGTGGCCGATCGAACGCAAGGTGATGCCACCGATCTTGCGCACCCGCTCGGCAATCGGATCGGTCATCGCGAACAGCTGTTCGGCCTGTTCGTCGAGCATCAGGTGGTAATCGCGGAAATGCGGCCCGCTCATGTGCCAGTGGAAGTTCTTGGTCTTCAGGTACAGCGCGAAGATGTCGGCCAGCACGCCATTCATCGCGGCGGAGATATCGCGGGTGGCGGGCTTGACCAGATCGGTCGGCGTGGCCAGCGGCGAGCCACGGCGCGCCACGAGATCATGGCTGGCATCGGTTTCGAGCGGCTTGTTCATCGGCGATTCTCGTTGTCTTTGGGGGACACCGAGGATGTTCCGGAGCGCCTGGCGGGTCTGTGCGTGAACGAACCGAGCAGCGCCGGCCGCGCGGCCTCACAATTCGCGGCCCGCGCCATTCGGCGCGGCTGATCAATGGTGTTCGCCCGTGGAAAACCCGCAAGCCTTCTCGACGCTCCCGCTGAATCCGCTGCTGCTGCAGGCACTGGATTCGCTGGCTTTCCACACGATGACGCCGATCCAGGCACAAAGCCTGCCGGTGATCCTCGACGGCCGCGACGTGATCGGCCAGGCGCGGACCGGCAGCGGCAAGACCGCCGCCTATGGCCTGGGTGTGCTGTCGAAGATCGACCCGACGATCATGAGCACGCAGGCACTGATCCTGTGCCCCACTCGCGAGCTGGCCGACCAGATCGCGAAGGAAATCCGTGCGCTGGCGCGTTGCCTGCCAAACGTGAAGCTGACGGTGATCGGCGGCGGCATTTCCAAGCGGCCGCAGGTGGCATCGCTGGAACACGATCCGCACATCATCGTCGGCATGGCGGGCCGCGTTCAGGAACTGATCGACGACGGCAACCTGAAGCTCGGCAGCCTGCGGGTGCTGGTGCTCGACGAGGCCGACCGCATGCTCGATGGCGATTTCGAAGCCGCCAGCCGCGCCATCGTCGAACGCACGCCGGCCAGCCGTCAGACGCTGTTCTTCTCGGCCACCTTCCCGGACGCAGTACGGGCGGTGTCGAAGCGCCTGCAGCGCGAGCCGGTGACCGTCACCGTCGACAACGAGATCGTCACCGCGCAGGTCGAACAGACGTTCTACGAGGTCGACCCGATGCGCCGCCTCGATGCGCTGGCGCATCTGCTGAGCACGCAGCGGCCGGAATCGGCACTGGTGTTCGCGCACACCAAGAACGATGCCCAGGATCTGGAAGTGCAGCTGAAGAAGCGCGGCTTTTCGGTGCTGTCGCTGCACGGCGACATCGACCAGCGCGACCGCGACGAAGTGCTGGTGCGCTTCATCAACGGCTCCGCCCGCGTGCTGATCGCGACCGACGTTGCCGCCCGTGGCCTGGACATCAAGGACCTGGCGCTGGTGATCAGCTACGAACTGCCGCTGGAACCGGACCAGCACGTCCACCGCGTGGGCCGCACCGGCCGCGCCGGGAAGAGCGGTGTGGCGCTGCACCTGTACAGCGCGCGCGAACGCAGCCGCTTGACCGCGATCGAAGCGAAGCTCGGCTTCACGGCAAGCATCGGCAAGCTGCCGATGTCGGCCTTGTCACCGGACCGCCCGGTACCGCCGGTGTTTGTCACCATCTGCATCGACGCCGGCCGCCGCGACAAGCTGCGCCCCGGCGATTTGCTGGGCGCACTGACCGGCGCTGCCGGGCTGGCCAAGGAAGCCGTCGGCAAGATCAACAGCTTCGACACCCGCACCTATGTCGCCATCGACCGGCGCTTTGCCAAGAGCGCGATCGAAGGGTTGAAGGCGGGGAAGATCAAGGGCAAGAATTTCCGGGTGAGGCCGATCGATTGATCGCTGCCGTGTCGCCGGTCAGACTGGCCGTCATTGCCAGTGACTGACGCTCATCCGTCAAGCGGGCTGAGAACCGCGCGCCCGCCGCGATTGAGCACGTGCGTGTAGATCATCGTGGTGCTCACGTCGGCATGGCCGAGCAGTTCCTGCACCGTGCTGATGTCGTAACCGGCTTCCAGCAGGTGCGTTGCGAACGAGTGCCGCAGGGTGTGCGGTGACGCGGGACGGACGATGCCGGCGGCCAGCGCCGCACGGTGCACCTCGCGCTGCACCAGTTTCTCGTTGAAATGATGGCGGCGCCTGATGCCGGAGCGCGGGTCGATCGACAGATTCGCTGCGACGAACAGGTACTGCCAGCCCCAAGTCTTTGGTGCATTCGGATACTTGATCGCCAGCGCATCAGGCAGCCAGACGTCGGCAGTGCCGGACTGGACGTCGGCGTCGTACAGCATCCGGCGCTCGGCAATCTGCCGTTCGATCGCCACCAGCAGTGACTGCGGCAACAGGGTGACGCGATCCTTGCCGCCCTTGCCATCGCGAACGGTCAGCTCGGCACGCGCCAGGTCGACATCCTTGATCCGCAGTCGAACGCTCTCCATCAGTCGCAGCCCGGTGCCGTAGAGCAGCCGAGCGATCAGCCCGGCAGTGCCGGTGCAGTGGTCAAGCAGACTCCGGACCTCCGAACGCGACAGCACGGTTGGCAAGCGCTGCGGCTTTTTCGCACGAACGACATCGCCGATCCGCGGCAGCTCGATTTCCAGCACCTTCTGGTACAGGAACAGCAGCGCCGACAGCGCCTGATTCTGCGTGCTGGCGGCCACCTTGCCTTCCACGGCAAGATGGCTGAGAAACGCAGCGACATGGGTCGTGTCGAGTTTCGCGGGATGCTGCTTGTTATTGAACAAGATGAACCGCTTGATCCAGTTCACATACGCATCCTCGGTACGGATGCTGTAATGCCGCGTGCGAATCGCGTCTCGGACCTGATCAAGCAGCTTGGGCGCAGGACGGATAGGGGACTCCGTCGAGGTTCCGTTTTCCATGGGTCAGGTTCCTGAGCTGAACGCCAAAACCTTATGCCACGAGGATTCGCGATGTCCGTGACCGAGTTATCAGACCCGCAGGCTGGATTAGGGGACTTGGAGGGCGGTACCCTAATCCGGGGTTGGTCCCCTATTTGGCGTTGGGGCTCATGAAACAGCAGCTCAAAACTGCGTTCGCCCCTTGGTCTCTGCGCCTGTGGCTCGTCGCACTCGCTCTATTCGTGCTCGGCTTGGTGTCGCTGTTCATCAAGCTCAGTTATGCAGGCGAGCTTTACTATCGCTACGGTGGCTCGCAACTCGGAGAGGCAAGCCTCTGGGTCGGTATGTTTGCCATCGCTATTCAAGCGGTCTATCTGGTCCGAGCCCGCACAGCTAAAAGTGGTTTCGCTTTTGCTGGCAGTATCGTTCTCGGTGCGGCTCTGCTCTCTGCTGCTTGGTTCCTGTATGTCATCACGCATAGCGGTGTGTAGCCGCCCCAACCAGGCATTCAACGCGACGGCCCGTAAACGGGCCGCGCGTTAATTTCGGCGTTGGGCTTTATGAAGCAGAAGCGTCCTTTCATTCCGCAAGACAAACCAAAGTTCTGGGTGATCGGCGTTCTTTCAGGGCTTTTCGGGCTTGCATTTGGACTAGTCGGGTTGGTCGGTGCCTGGTTTGGAATCAGCATCTTGCGCTGGCTTGGTGTTTTTGTAATGGCTTCATGCGTAGCTGTTTTCTTTGTTTGCTGGGTCGGCGCTTTTGTCGGTTCAGTTGGCGGCAAATATCGCAACATCCAAGCAAAGCCATGGAGCGAGCAGGTATGGTGAAGCCCAACCAGGCGCTCCAGCCGACCCCACAGCCTCCGCTTCGCTTCGGCTGTGGGTCGGCTGAGCTGGAGCGTTGGGCCTTAAAAGCATGAACACCGACGTCATCAGCGAGATCGGCATCGACGGAGAAGGTCGGCTGTATGTGCGTCCGTCAAAGCAAAGCTTTCCCTATATCTATCGAGAAGCAATGGAAGTTCGTTGGCAAGAGAACAATGGCACGCTCTATGCGCCGGCGCCCCGCGAATGGTCCCATGCTCGTTGGTTCATGCAAATCCATATGGCAGCAAAAGAGCAAGGGTGTGTCATGTCTCTGACGCCAGAAACCGAATGGCGCTCGGTTCCTGAAAGCACGCGTAAAGAAATCACGGCATACGTCGGTTCGGTTCATGCCCAACAATCGCTTCAAGCCGACATCCATGCCTCCGCTGCGCTCCGGCGTGGCCGCGGCTTAAGCTAGGCGTTGGGCCTAAGCACATGCGAACCCACATACTTCTTGCGGCAGTGCTTGCAAGCGCAGCTTGCACTGTCATAGCCCAGCAGACTGCTCGCATCTCCTTTGAGAAGGGTGCGCGGTCTGCCTTCGTTGAGGGCGCGGCTGTACGCGGAGAGCAAGCTACCTATCTCATCGCTTTGCGAGCTGGGCAAGAGCTTGAAATCGCCATTTCATCAACCGAAAACAATGCAGTGTTCGCTGTATTTCCGCCGGCTTCGGAGGTTCCTCTTGCTGATGAAGTCGGGCGATGGAAAGGCCGCTTGGAAAAAACCGGCGACTACAAAATTGTCGTTGGGGGCACGCGTGGTAACGCAACGTACAAACTCAATGCGACCGTCTACTAGGCCCAACCATGCGCTGCAGGGCGACGTTTCCGCCTTCGGCGGAGCCGCGCCTGAGCTTGGGCGTTGGGCGTCATGAAAGTTCAGGTCATATTTGAAACCAACTTTTTCAAACCCTTGCCGGGTGAGGAAGAAAAGACAAACCCTGGAAGGTTTGGGCAGGCACTCGCTCAGTGGTTGCAAGAGCAACTACGCCTGCAAGGCGTCGTAGTCGAGGGCATCATTCCAGAAGATTTTGGCTGGGTCGTCATGGTAACGCGCAAGCCCTTCATGCTCTGGCTGGGCTGTGGCAACACCGATGGCTCAACAACTGAGTGGAGCATTTTCCCCGTAGCAGAGCAGTCGTTGCTTCAGCGCGTTTTCTCGCGGCAAAAGACAGCACCCGCAATTGAGAGCTTATGGCAGCACTTAAAAGCAATCGTGCCCACAATTCCCGCCGTCAAAGGCATCACGTGGGAGTAATGCGCCCAACCAGGCGTTCAAGCGGACGGGCTTCGCCCGCCGCTTAACTTGAGCGTTAGAGCCCACAGATGCAACATATCCTTCTAGCGAGTCTGATTGGCGTTGCTGGCTGCGCTACCCCACTACACAAAGAGCCACGAGAATCACTCCGCACCAGAGTCCTTAGCGAAGCGCCACGGGGCGTGTCGTTGGCGGATGTGCGCGAGGTGGCTAA
>JAPLSB010000011.1 GCA_026398875.1 Gammaproteobacteria bacterium
GCACATCAACCGGTTTGGCGACTACGTGATGGATTTTGAACGGCCCTCAGCACCGATGAATCCTGGCATCAAGATTTTTCAATAACTTCAGTAATTTACTTGCTGTTTTTGATAATTCCGTTCAGATCCCTGCCAAGCCCCAAACAGGCTGCCATCGCCCGACAGCGCATTGGCGGAAATCCCGGTCTGCACGTAGCCGGGGAACACGGTGGTGAAGCGCAGACCGTCACGCCACAACTCCGCGCGAGCCGCTTCGGTGAATCCGGCCAGCGCATGCTTGGCCGCGCTGTAGCCGGTGCGCAGCGGGGCGCCGATGCGGCCGGCAATCGATGAAATCATCACCACATGGCCGGTCTTGCGCGCCCGCATCGACGGCACCAGCGCGCGCGTCAGCGCGACCGGCGCGAAGTAGTCCAGCTCCATCAGCTGCCGGTAGACGTCCATCGAGGTGTCGACCAGCAGGCTGCGCTGCGACTTGCCGGCGTTGTTGACCAGCACGTCGATCGGCCCGAAGCAGCGTTCGGCGCGGGCCGCGGCATCGGCAGCATCGAAATCCATCAGATCGAGCGGCAGCAGCGCGACTTTCGATGGGTCGGCGCAAGCGGCGCGCACCCGCTCCAGCTCGGCTTCCCGGCGTGCACTGAGCACCAGTCTTGCGCCGCGCCGGCCGGCATCGAGGGCCAGCGCCTCGCCGATGCCACTGGAAGCGCCCGTGATCCAGATCGTTGCGTCGTGCAGAGCCGTCATCGTTGCGCGGTATAGGTGGGAAGCTGTTCTTCGACGCGGCTGAGCCAGTCGTCGAGCGTGTCGAGCAGCACCGGAGCCAGCCCCGGCGCGACGCGAGGATACTCCGCCACTGCGCCCCATTGGCTGCGCACGAACAAGTGATTGACGCCAGGCAGCACACGCACTTCGGCTGCCCGGTTGTCCTGCAGCGCCGCGCGCGCTGGCGCTTCGTTGATCGCCGGTGCGATCTGATGATCGAGTGCTGCGAACAGCACCAGCGTCGGCGTCCGGATCTGGCGCAGCGTCGCTGCCGGGTCGTAGGCAAGGATGTGGCGGAACCACGCGGACGTCAGCGATTCGTGCTGGGCCTGCACCACTGCTTCGGACATGTGCCGCCGGGCGGCGATGTCATGCAGCGCCTGCAGCAGCTGCCGATCGCGCTCGGCGGCTGTCGGGCTGGCCATGACGATGTCGAACAGCCGCGACGCTTCGTCGGCGGCCGCAAGCGCATCCGGCTCGCTGGCACCACGATCGATGGCGCCCTGCCGGTTCTGATCGCGGGAAATTTCACGGCCATTGACGACTGGCGGCGCCAGCAGCACCAGCCAGGCCACTTCGGCACGGCGGGCGGCGATCAGCGGCGCCACCATCCCGCCCTCGCTGTGACCGAGCAGGCCGATCCGCTGGCTGTCGATGTCCGCGCGATGACGCAGGTAGTCGAACGCCGCTTCGGCATCGGCTGCGAAGTCCATGATCGTTGCGCCGCGCACCGCACCGCCGGATTCCCCGACGCCGCGCTTGTCGTAACGCAGCACGGCGTAGCCGGCCGAAGTGAACAACGCCGACAGCAGGCGGAACGGCTTGTGTCCGTACATGGTTTCGTCGCGGTCATTCGGGCCGCTGCCATGAATCAGCACCACAGCCGGTACCGGTCGATCGACCGCGATATGCGCGGGCCGCTCCAGCGTGCCCACCAGCATCACGCCGGGGCTGCCGCCGGCGAAGCGGACCGCCTCGGCAAAGCGTCCGTCATCGGCAGACAGCCGAAGAGGCGTGATCACTGTGGCCACCGTGATGACCACGGCGGCTGCCCATTGCCTGGAACCCTTGATCCATCGCGACATGCGCCCACTCCGTCAGACGCGCTGCTGCTGACGGCGAATGGCGCACTGCGAAGACCGGTGAGCCGATCGTTCCGCTGTCCATTTGCCGCAACCGCTGCGCTACGGAATGTTGCAGTGCACGAAAAGGGCCATGTCGACGGCCCCGAGCGGCATTGGGACAAATTGTCCGATCAAATGCGCGCGCAGCCGGTCGATCGGCGCTCAGCTCGCCATCGGCCGGCGGACCCGGAACCAAGCGGCGTACAGCGCCGGCAGGAAGGTCATCGTCAGCAGCGTGGCCACGATCAGCCCGCCCATCAAGGCGGCGGCCATTGGCCCGAAGAAGGCGCTGCGTACCAGCGGAATCAGCGCCAGCACCGCCGCCGCAGCGGTCAGCACGATCGGCCGGAAGCGGCGCACGGCCGACTCGACGATCGCCGTCCACGGGTCATGTCCGCCGCGAATGTCCTGGTCGATCTGATCTACGAGGATCACCGAGTTGCGCATGATGATGCCGGCCAGCGCGATCACCCCGAGCAGGGCGACGAAGCCGAACGGCAGGCCGGTGATCAGCAGGGCGGCGGCCGCACCGATGATGCCGAGCGGTGCGGTCAGCAGCACCATCAGCGTGCGTCCGAAGTGCTGCAGCTGGATCATCAGCAGCAGCAGGATCGCGATCAGCATCATCGGCATCTGCGCGTTGATCGAGTCGTTGGCCAGCTTGGACTGCTCCAGCGAGCCGGCAATCGCGATCTCGTAGCCGACCGGCAGCCGCGCACGGATCGCGTCGAGCTGCTTGTCGATCGCCATCGTCACGTCCGGTGGCTGCGTCCCAGGAAGGTTCTCGGCCTGGATGGTGATCGCCGGCAACCGCGAGCGGCGCCAGATCACGCCTGGCTCGAAGATCGGCCGCGCCGTGCCGAACTGCGAGAACGGTACCGACACGCCGCTGGCGGTCGGCATGTAGGCATCGGCCAGTTCGCTGATGTTGTCGCGCTCGGACAACGGCTGGCGAGCGACGATTTCGATGTTGCGGTTGGCTTCGCGATAGGTGCCGATGGTGGTGCCGGACAGGATCGTCTGGCCGGCGTTGCGCACCTGCTCGCTGGTGATGCCGAGCACGCGCAGCTTGTCCTGATCGATCTCGTCACGGATCACCAGGATCTTCTCGTGCCAGTTGTCGTGAACATTGCGCGCCAGCGGATTCGCCGCGACGACGGCGCCGACCTCGTCGGCGAACTGCCGCACCACGGTGGCATCCGGGCCCTGCACGCGGAACTGCACCGGCCAGCCGACCGGCGGGCCGTTCGGCAACGGATCGGCCTTGCCGCGCACCTCCGGGAACTCGTCGAGCAGCCACTGGCGAATCCGCGCACGCAGCGCTTCACGCGCTTGCGCATCGCGGGCCACGACCATGAACTGCGAGAAGTTCACATGCGGCAGCTGCTGGTCCAGCGCCAGGTAGAAGCGCGGCGCTCCGGTGCCGACCCAGGCGGTGTAGTCGACGACATCCGGGTCGTCCTTGAGCTTGGCTTCCATGCGCCGCGCGACGTTCTCGGTGGCTGCGAAGCTGGAGCCTTCGGCCAACCACAGGTCCACCATGATCTCGTTGCGGACCGAGGCCGGGAAGAACTGCTTGGGGATCAGGCTGAAGCTGGCCACACCCAGCGCGAATGCCACACCCGTGGCCACCATCACCGTGATCCGGTGCGTGACGCACCAGTCGACCGCGCGCCGCAGCCGGGCATAGAACGGCGTGTCGTACAGCTCGTGGTGGTCGCCGGCCGGGCGCTCCTTGAGCAGCCGCATGCCGAGCCACGGCGTGACGTAGACCGATGCCAGCCACGAGATCATCAGCGACATGCCGACGACCGCAAAGATCGAGAACGTGTATTCGCCAGCCGCGGATTTCGCGAAACCCACCGGCAGGAAGCCGGCCGCAGTGATCAGCGTGCCGGTCAGCATCGGGAACGCGGTCGAGGTGTACGCGTAAGAAGCCGCCTTGAGCTTGTCGTAACCCTCTTCCAGCTTTCTCGCCATCATCTCGACGGCGATCATCGCGTCGTCGACCAGCAGCCCCAGCGACAGCACCAGCGCGCCAAGCGAGATCTTCTGCAGCTGGATGCCGGCCCAGTCCATCGCCAGGAAAGTGACGCCGAGCACGAACGGAATGGTCAACGCCACGACCATGCCGGTACGCAGGCCCAGGCTGAAGAAGCTGACCACCAGCACGATCACCACCGCTTCGGCGAGCGACTGCACGAATTCGCCGACCGCGTGCTTGACCACTTCCGGCTGGTCGGTGATCTGCGCAACCTCGATCCCGACCGGATGATCGGCCTTCAGACGGCCAACCAGCGCATCGAGTTCGCGGCCGACCTTCAGCACATCGGCGTCCTTTTCCATCACCACGCCGAGCGCCATCGCATCGCGCCCGCGATGGCGGATCTTGGTGCGCGGCGGGTCTTCCCAGCCGCGATAGACCTCGGCGAAATCGCCGAGCCGGAACGTCGCAGTGCCGACGCGGAAGCGGGTGTCCTCGATCTGCCGGATGCTGTCGTACTCGCCGCCGACGCGAATGAACAGCGCTCGGTCCTCGGTTTCCAGACGACCGGCCGGCGTGACGATGTTCTGGCCTCTGAGCGCTTCGGCGATCTGCTGGAACGTGATGCCGAGCTGAGCGAACTTGCGGTAACTGAACTCGACGTAGATGCGCGGCTGCTGATCGCCAAGCAGATCGACTTTCTCGACGCCGGGCACGTTGCCGAGCACCTTGCGCGCGTTGTCGACGTACTCCTTCAGCTCGGTATACGTGAAGCCGTCGGCCTCGAACGCATACATGGCGATATAGGTATCGCCGAACTCGTCGTTGAAGAACGGCCCCTGCACGCCCTGCGGCAACTGGCCCTGGACATCGCCGACCTTCTTGCGCACCTGATACCAGGTCGGACGGATGTCCTTCGGCGGCGTGTCTTCGCGCAGGAACACGAACACCTGCGACTCGCCGGGCTTCGAATAGCTCTGCGTGCGATCGAGCCACGGCGTCTCGGCAAGCTTTTCCTCGATCCGGTCGGTGACCTGCTGCTCCATCTCGGTCGCCGTCGCGCCCGGCCAGATGGTGCGGATCACCATGATCCGGAACGTGAACTCCGGGTCTTCCTTCTGACCGAGATTCAGGTACGCCGCGACGCCCGCCATCATCAGCAGCACGACGATGAAACGGGTGAACGAATCGTGCTCGATCGCCCAGCGCGACAGGTTGAAGCCGCCCTCGCTCGAGGCTTTCGGTGCGCTCATGGTCGGCTCAGCCTGCCGGCGTGGCCGACGCAGCCGCCGGCGCCAGAGTCGGGGCCGGGACTGGTGCCGGCGGTTCGACCAGCAGCTTCACCTTCTGACCGGCGCGCAGCAGCCCCGCACCCGCCGTCACCACGCGCTCGCCGGGCTTCAGGCCATCGCTGATCAAGATTTCGTTGCGCTGGAAGCCGACCAGCTTCACCGGCCGGAAGCCGACATTGCCGCTGGCATCGTCGAACACCCATACGCCCTGCGCGCCGTTGTTCTCGACATAGGCGGACAGCGGCAGGTGGATCAGGTCCGGCTGGCTGTTGTCGATGATCCGCACGGTCGCGGTCATCCCGATCTGCATGGTCTTCGGCGGCGCCGCAACGCTGACCCGCAGCGCGTACGTGCGTGTCGCGGGGTCGGCGGACTGCGCCAGTTCGCGAATCTGGCCGGCGCTAGGCGAACCGGCAGCGGACCACAGCTCCACGTCGACCGGCTGGCCGACCTTCAGCCGGGACACCAGTTGCTCCGGCACATTGGCCGCCACTTCCAGCGCGCCGCTGCGCGCCAGGCGGACCACGGTCTGGCCGGCGGCGACCACCTGCCCGGCTTCACCGTCGGTGGCAGTGATGGTGCCGTCGGCATCGGCGCGCAGCTCGGCGTAGCCGGTCTGGTTGCCGCTGACGCGCGCCTGGGCGCGCACCGATTCGAGCTGCGCCTTGGCCGCCTCGAAACGGGTCTTCTGGCGATCGAATTCGGCGCGGCTGATGAAGCCGGTGTCGGCAAGCTTCGAAAAGCGCTCGAAGTCGGCCTTCTCGACCGCGAACTGCGCTTCCTGCGCGCTGACCGTGGCCTGGCTGGCGCTTTCATTCAGCGCCAGATCCTTGGGATCAAGCCGCATCAGCAGATCGCCCTTGCGGACCCGGTCACCGACATTGGCCTTGCGGCTGTCGATCTTGCCGGCCACCCGGAATCCGAGGTTCGACTCGTAGCGCGGGCGCACTTCGCCAGCAAAATGATTCTGGCCATCGGTCTTGCCGACCGTGACCACCACGGTGCGCACGGCCCGGACTTCCGGTGCCGCTTCAGGCGCCTTGCTGCAGGCAGCGAACAGGGGCAACAACGCAGCACCGATCAGGCCGGTCAGCAACGGATTCGAAAAGCGGTTCACGGGGACTCCTTCCAGGCTGCTCGGCCGTCGTCCGGATCTGAAGTCCGGACTGACGAAACATTGTTTTTCGTTAAACGACGCGCCGGTCAGACCGGGCGGGCCAGCAGCGAATCGACGAGGAATTCAGCCATCAGCGCGGCCTGCCGGCCGCGATCTTCCGAGTAGCGCTCGGCGACGATCTGCGGGTGGCAGAACGAAATCACCGCGTTGAACACGCACTGGCAGCGTTCCTCGAGCTTGGTTGACGAAAACTCGCCGCTGCGCGCGCCGTCCTCGATCACCAGGCGGTAGCAGGCACGCACCCGTTCGATGTGGGCATCGATCACGCTCCACTGCTCGTGCATCGCGATCGCAACGATCTCGTGGACGCGTGACTCGTTGAGGTACTGCTCGCAGGTGAAGCGATGCCCCTCCATCACCAGCCGCTTGAGCCGCTCGGACGCCGGCCGCGACTCGCGGGCAATGCCCTGCGCGATCGCTTCCATCCGCGCCAGCACGACCTCGGTGATCGCCTCGTTGATCGCCGCCTTCGATTCGAAGAACCGATAGACATTGGCTGGCGACATCTCGCAAGCCTGCGCGACATCGGCGACGGTGGTCTTGGAATAGCCGTAGGCGCGGAACAGGCGTTCCGCCTCGGTCAGGATGCGATCGCGGATCGCCGGTTGTGTGATGGCTGCGCTTCTCATGTGACGATTGTCATTAATCGTCACTTCGCCGTCAACGCCACAAAATTGGGGTCAGACCCCGATTACGAACGGCAGTGAATCGTGTGGCGGTCGCTGCGCCGGAACGGTAGGGTTCGGGGCATCGTCCGGACGCTGCCGCCATGCCCATTCGCAATGCACCCTCCACCGCTTACACCGCGACTGCCATCGCGCTGCACTGGCTGATCGCCGCGCTGATCGTCGGCGGCTTTCTGGTCGGCCTGTACATGACCGGCCTGAAGCTGTCGCCGGACAAGCTGAAGCTGTATTCCTGGCACAAGTGGAGCGGCATCACGGTGCTGGCGCTGGCCGTGATTCGGATCGTCTGGCGCTGGACCCATCCGGCGCCGGCGCCCGTGGCCGGTCAGCCGCGCTGGCAACACGCTGCGGCTCAAGCGGCGCATCGCGCACTCTATGTGCTGATCGTGGCGATTCCGCTCAGCGGCTGGTTGTACAGCTCGGCCAGCGGCTACCCGGTGGTGTACTTCGGCATCAAGGCGCTGCAATTGCCGGATCTGCTCGCGAAGAACAAGGAAACGGCAGCGGTTCTGAAGGAATTGCACGAACTTCTGAACTGGACGATGGCCGCTCTGGTCACAGTGCACGCTGCCGCAGCGCTCAAGCATCAGCTGATCGACCACGACGGCACTCTCGCTCGCATGCTGCCGTGGTTGCATCGCCGCCCCCACGCCTGAACCCGTCCCGTCCACGGAAAGCACCCGTCATGAAACTGCCGATTCACGCCGTTCTCACCATCGCGCTGCTAAGCGCCCACGGCGGTCTGCTGGCGGCCGAACGCGCCATCGACCCGAGCAAAAGCAGCATCAGCGCCGTGTTCACGCAGATGGGTGTGCCGGTCGAGGCGCCGTTCACCCGCTTCACCGGCCGTGTCGATCACGATCCCGCCAAGCCTGCAGAGGCCTGCGCCTTACTGGAAATCGACACTGCCAGCTTTGATATCGGCGATGACGACTACAACGCCGAAGTCCGCAAGCCGGAATGGTTCGATACCGCTCGCTACCCGAAGGCGAGCTTTGTCGCCAACGGCCTGAAGCCGACCGCGGGCGGCAGCTACGAAGCCGTCGGCAAGCTGAGCCTGAAAGGCCGGGTCGCCGAGCTGAAAGCCCCGGTCGCGATCAAGGCGGAAGCCGGCGGCAGCCGCTACAGCGGTGTCGTGGTGATGTCGCGCAAGGCGTTCGGCGTTGGTGATCCGGCATGGCAGGACACCGTCGAGGACCCGGTCAAGATCAAGTTCCAGATTTTCGTTCCCGCCGCGCGCTGACCGCGGCCCCCTGCTGCAAGCCCTGCCATCGACATCCTGAGGATCTGCCCGTGACCCGCAACAAGAGCCTGCTGCTGTCCGCCGTCGTTGCCGCTGCCGCCAGCGGTACCGCCATTGCCGCACCGGAGACGTACACGATCGACTCCAGTCACACCTACCCGAGCTTCAAGGCCGCGCACATCGGCGGCATCTCGTTTTGGCGCGGCAAGATCGACAAGAACAGCGGCGCCGTCACTCTGGACCGCGCTGCCAAGACCGGCAGCATCGAAATCCTGATGGACATGACGACCATCGACTTCGGCCACGAAAAAATGAACGAGCACGCGAAGAAGGACGACATCTTCGACGTGGCCAAGTACCCGACCGCCACCTACAAGTCGACACGCCTCGTGTTCAGCGGCGATGCGATCACCGCGGTCGAAGGCAATCTGACGCTGCACGGCGTCACCAAGCCGGTGACCCTGACCGTCAACCAGTTCAAGTGCATTCCGCACCCGTTCTACAAGCGTGAAGTCTGCGGCGCCGACGCCAGCGCCGTGATCGACCGCACCGATTTCGGCGTTTCCTACGGTGTCGGCAAGGCCATTCCGGATGGCAAGGTCACGCTCGAAATTCAGGTCGAAGCGCTGAAGGACGAGGCGGCTGGTCCGGCCTGATCCGGTTGCCGCCCTGGCAGTGACGCGACTCGGCATCCTCCGATGCGCGTCGCTGCCGCGGCCGCCAGCGACCGTGAAGTCGCTGCAAGTTTCGTTTTCAACATCCCTCGTTGACCGGACCCGACCTCACGAGCCCGTATAAGTCTGTGTAGCGACACAACAGTCACGCCCTCAATTGCGAGGTAGCGCTGCGTGTCAACTCACGATTGTCGCCCTCCCTGAATGACATGGCCGGCCCGGGCCTCGGGATGCGTCAACACCGACGCCCCGCCAAACCGCACCGCCCCGCACCAAAACAACCAAGCAAAGCGGCTGACCGCGGCGAATGGTGCTCTGCATCAGTGCGCAACGCCCCATAAGCGCATTGCTTTGTGACCGTCATCACATCTCCGCCCAGATGGATGGCGCCCAACCCACCAACATCGCGGAATCTCCATATCGAGAGGGAAGGCTTTTCTAAAACAATAATTTTCTATTGATGAATACCAGAGCGAGATCCGCACCGGAATGGGGCGGAACGTGGTTCGGGGCTGGCGGCGCTTTGACCCATACGGCGGCGGCGATGCCGCGGAACGACCCCTCGATACCCAAGGTCGATGCCCTCGCGCGAAGCAGCCGCAGCGGCACGCCACCCGACGGCTCGCCGTGTACCGCGTTGGTCCCGCAGATCGAGCCACTGCTTGCAGGGTTGCTGAATACCCTGCAAGGCGAATCGCTGCACCTGCTGGTCATTGAAGCAAGCGAGCAGCCACTGCCGTTCCGCCGCGTGCTGCGCGTAGACGTGGCGACCAGCGGCGCCACGCGCTGTAGGCTGCATGCGCAGACTGACCGCGAAGTGGCCGATCTGCTCGAATGCACCACGCTGCGAATCCACACCACAGAAGACGCCATCTGCGTGCAGTCGTCGCTGCAGGCGCCGCTTGGCAGTGTTGGCGAGATGGCAGGCGTGATCGAACTGCTTCGTCGCCCACCGATGCCGTCCTATGCGCGTAGTGATCTCGACCAGCTGCAGACGCTGCTCCCGGGCATCGCACTGGCGCTGCAAAGCCTGCTGCGCTGTCGCTGGTCACAGCTGTACGCCGCCACGTTCGAAAACCTGCCGCATGGCATTGCGCTGATCGACGGCCGACGCAACCTGCAGGGCTGCAATGCCAGCATGCAGCGCGCCCTCGAACGTGGCGATGGCCTGCGCCTGCTGGACGGTCAGGTGATCGCCAGCCACGCCAAGGTCGACAGCATGGTCAGCAACGCGGTACGCCGCGTGCTGGCCGACCCGCAGCGCCGCGAGCGGGTGCTGGTGGAAATCGAACGGCCCGGCCAACCGCTGCCGTATCTGTTGCTGCTGCGCGCCGATGTCGCGCCGCCCGGCTTCGCCGTCGATGACCGCAGCCTGATCCGCATGACCCTCGCGGATCCGGCGGGCCTGCACTACGACGCGCTTCGGGAAATTACCAGCGCCGCCGGACTGACGGCGGCCGAGCGCGACGTGGCGCTGGCCATGGTCCAGGGCTACGACACCGCCGAAACCGCTGCCCGAATGAACATCGCGCAGAACACCGTGCGCTGGCACCAGAAGCGGATCTTCGGCAAGACAGGCACCCGTGGCCGTACCGATCTGGCACTGCGGCTGATGCTGGCGATCACGCTTTACGGACCTTGATCACAAAGCCATCCAAATGTGCCGACGAACGGCACATCTGGCCCTCCAAGTGGGCGGCGCTGGCCTGTATTGCGGATCGCTAAAGTCCATCTCGGTAGCTGAACCTGGAGTGGAGTTCAAGGCAGTGCAACAGGACTCCATGACACAGCTGCACGATGCACCACGTCCGGTTTCAACCAACATTCCAATTCGGGAGATACACCATGCGCAAGACTTCACTGCTGCTCGCCGTCGCCGCTATGTTCGGCATCACCGCCACTTCGGTGCAGGCTGCTCCGGTCACCGAGAACTACTCCGCTGACGTGACTGTTCTCGAACAGATCGCGATTAACGAAGACAAGAATCTGGACTTCGGAAAGATTGACAAGCCGAAGGCGGGCACTTCGGCTGACTATACGATCAGCGCTGCTGGTGTTCCGCAGCCTGTTGCCAACGACGGCAGCTTCATCAGCGGTGCAGAAGCGGGTCAGTACGATTTCACCGGTACGGACGGTCAGATGGCAACGATCGGCGCAACGGCAGGCGTTTGCGGTGGCGGCCTGACGCTCAGCGCACTGACGCTTTCGGCCGGCCCAACGGTTTCGCTCGACGCGGAAAACGTCGGCCTCGGTGGCACGCTGACCGTCCCGGCGGCGACCGTTGCCGGCGCTTACACCTGCGCGTACACGCTGACCGCGAGCTACTAAAGCCCGCCTGCTTGAATGCAACAACCCACGGCCGCAAGGCCGTGTGGTTGCAGACCAGAGGATCGTGAGATGCCACAGAATCGTTTCATCCAGCACGCCATGGTGTTGGCCGTGGCCACGTGGATCACGGGCGTGGTCCATGCTGCGCCGGTATCGGCTCCATTCTCAGCCAGCGTGACAGTGCTTCAACAGGTCGAGATCAAGGAAGACTTCAATCTGTCATTTGGGAAGATCGACAAACCTCGAACCGGAACGCAATCGTTTCAGGTGTTGGCTGATGGCAACACAACCGTGACCGGTGGCGGTGTTGGCGGCTCATTCATAGGCGGGCATCGTGCCGGGCAGTACGACATTCTCGGCAGCGCAAACAATGCAGCGGTATTGATTACAAGTGGGGCCGACTGTTCGGATACCAGTATCGAACTTACCGGTGTCACGATTGAACTTCCGCCTCGTCCTCGAATGCTACCGATCATGGATGCAAAGCTTGGCGGCACGCTTCGCGTATCGGCTAGCTCCAACCCAGGCAACCATACCTGTCCGTATTCGATAACTGCGCAGTATCAGTAATTGGTGTTGTAGGTACGACGCAGTAACTATGTCCCTTTGACCGCGCCGGGGCCGGGGCCCCGCCGCGGTCTTTTTGGTGAAGCCATGAAGACTCCACTCAGGATGACATTCAGTATGCACCGTGCGTGCTGCGCAGCTAGAGCTATTGCGAGAGACGCGCTGTTGTTATTCGGCCTGCTTTCCCTGCAGCCCGCGTCGGCTCAGGGCCCCGGAGCCCTCGGCGTCAGCCCGACCAATATCCTGTTCGAAGGCCGCGAGCGCAGCGTGGAAGTCACGTTGATCAACCGTGGCAGCCAGGCCGCGACCTATCGGATTTCATTCCAGAACCTGCGCCAGACCGCGACCGGCGAGTATCAGACGATCGAGACGCCGGAAGATCTGCAGCCGCTGGAAAAGCCGGCTGAACCGCTGGTGCGCTACTCGCCGCGTCAGGTCACCGTGGAGCCCGGCAAGCCGCAGAGCATCCGCGTGATGCTGCGCAAGCCGGCCGATCTGCCGCCGGGCGAATACCGTTCCCACATGCTGTTCCAGCAGCTTCCGCCGCCGAATCTCGGCCAGTCGATCGAACCGGACCTCGGGCCCGAACAGGTCGCAGTCAAGCTGATTCCATTGGTTGGCGTGTCGATCCCGGTGATCGTCCGCGAAGGCCAGACCCAGGCGACAGCACAGTTGGTCGATCCGCGCATCGACGAAGTCGATCCGGAAGTCTCTAACAGCGCGGCGCAGGTCGAGGTCCGCATTCGCCGCGAAGGCAATGCCTCGGTGCGTGGTGATCTGGAGGCGCGCTTCGTGCCGGCCGCCGGTGGTGCACCGCTCGAGGTTGGCCTCATTCGCGGACTGTCGGTGCTGTACCCGAATGAGGAGCGCACGGCCCGCGTGTCGCTGAACGTGCCGGACGGCGTGAAGCTGAGTGGCGGCACGCTGCAGCTGGCCTATCGCGCTGCGGGTGACGGTGACAAGCGGCCGGTGCTCGCCAGCAGCGAGCTGACGTTGCCCTGAGCATCAGCGCGCCATGCCGCATCCGGCCCCACCCGCAGTTTCACTGCGGCATTTGCGCCGCAGCGGCTGGCTGCTGGGTGCCAGTGCCGCCGGCCTGTTGATCGGTTCAGCAGCAACAGCGTTGGCGAACAGCGCCAATCAACTGCTCGGCAGCAGCCTGATTCCCAGCGAAGGGCTTGCAGCGGTGACGGTCGATCAGGAACTGATCGTGCAGCTGACCTTCGGTCGCTTCGTTCTGAATGATGCGGTGATCGCCTACCCCGCTGGCAGCGGCGTGCTGCTGCCGCTGGATGCGCTGATGCGCGCACTGGACTTCGCGGTCACCGTGGAAGCCGATGTCGGCCGTGCGCACGGCTGGTTCCTGCATGAATCGCGCAGCTTCGAACTCGACATTGCCAGCGGCGAAGCGGTGGTCGAAGGCCGCCACGTCGCCTGGCCACCGGGCGCCGTGCAGACCATCGACGGCGATCTGTATGTCGCCTCGCCGCTGCTGTCCGACTGGTTCCCGCTGCAGTTTGCGTTCGATGCGACGTCGCTGGTCGTCGAAGTCTCGGCGCGCGAACGGATGCCGTTCGAGGACGCGCTGGAACGCCAGCAGCTGCGCGCGCGTCGCCGCGATCCGGAAGCCGACACCACCGTGATGCTGCCGCGCGTCACCCCTGACTATGCGTTCGCCAGCTTTCCGATGGCCGACATCAGTATCGATGGCGATGCCGCCCAGCGCGGCGCGCGGCAGGCGCGCGCGTCGGCCCTGGTGGCCGGCGATCTGCTATTCGCCGGCGCCAGCGGTTTCGCCTCGATCGACCAGCAAGGCCAGCTGCGCGATCCGCGCCTGCGGCTGGAACGCCGCGACGAGGAAGGCTACGCGCTCGGTTTCAAGGGTCTGACCGGTGCAGCGATCGGTGACACGTTCACCAGCAACGTGCCGCTGATCGCCGCCGGATCGAACGGCCTTGGGCTCAGCCTGACCAATCAGCCGCTGAACCGGCTCAGCGATCTGGATCGCGTGACCCTGCGCGGCAACGTGACGCCGGGCTGGGACGTCGAGCTGTATCGCAATGGTTCGCTGTTCGATTTTGCCCAGGCGACCGGTGATGGCCGCTATGAATTCACCGACGTGCCGCTGCTGCCCGGCGTCAACGACATGCTCGTGGTGCTGCTGGGGCCGCAGGGGCAGCGCCGCGAAGTCGCCCAGCGCTACTACGCCGGCCCCGGACTGATCAGCCCCGGCCAACAGTACTTCGACGTGTTCGTCGGCCAGCACGAGCAGCGCCTGCTGCGGGTCGGCGAAGACACCGAGCGCGACCAGCAGGGCGTCGGCAAGGATCGCTGGCTGGCCAGCATCGAAACCGGCATCACGCCGAACCTGTCGGTGGCGACCTCGTTTGCCCGGCTGCCGATCGGCGACAAGGTGCGTGACTTCGGGATGCTCGGTCTGCGCAGCCAGCTGGGCGGCGTGTTCGGCCGACTTGATGTCGCCTACGACGACCGCGGCGGTATCGGTGCCGAAGTCAGTGCCCTGACCCGCATCGGCGACACCAGCTTTTCGCTGCGTCAGGGCTGGTTTTCCGGCTTCGAAAGCGAGGACACGCTGCGCTCCGGCCAGGGTCTGAAGCTGCGCACCGAAGCGCGTGTCGAACAGCCGATGCAGTTCGGCAATCTGCCGAGAATGAACGGCACCTACCAGCTGCGTTACGACAGACTGGCCTCGCAGCAGCGTGCTACCGCCAGTGCCCGGCATTCGCTGTTCGTGCTGCCGTTCGCCTTTGCACACACGCTGGATGCGCAGATCAATTCCGGTTCGTCGGTCAACGTGCGCGGCAATCTGCTGACCAGCGCCCGCTTGCGCGCGCGGGATCTGATCCGAACCAATGTCGTCTACAGCGCCGGCCCGAAGATCCGGCTCGACGCCGTCAACGCCGGCTGGCAGCGGCAGATCGGACTGAACACCCAGGTTCGTGCCGATGTGTCGCAGGGGATCGGCGGCGACCGCAGCACCAATGCGGTGGCCGGCGTCACGCAGCGCTTCCGGCAGATGCTGATCAGCACGTTCGCCGGCTATGGCAATCGCCAGGGAGGGCTGGCCGGCATCAGCGCCTTCTTCAGCTTTGGCCGGGGCCCATCCGGCAGCCCGGTGATGCGCGCGGATTCGATGGCCGCCGGCGGCGTGGTCGGCGCGCGGGCGTTTCTCGACAACGATTCCGACGGCCGATTCTCCAAAGGCGATGCACCGCTGGAGAATGTCGGCTTCAGCGGCAGTTCGCGCACCATCCGCACGCAGACGGACGGCTATGCGCTGCTGCCGGCCTACGGCGCCTACCAGAGCGCTGCGCTGCGGCTGGACGAATCCACGCTCGACGATCCGTACTGGGTCGCAGCGGTTCCCGGCTACCGCGCTGTCGCCCGGCCGGGCCGGGTCACCGTGCTGGACTTTCCGGTGACGCCGACCGGAGAGGTCGCCGGAACGGTATATCTGCGCAAGGGCGACGCGAAGACCGCCGTATCGAACGTCAAGCTGATGCTGATCACGGCTGCCGGGCGCGTGGTGTCGGAAGTGAAGAGCGACTACGACGGCTACTACCTGTTCGAACGTGTACCCCCGGGCGACTACCGGGTCACGGTCGATCCGGAGCAGATGGTCCGTCAGCGTCTGCTGATCGGTCCGCCAAAGACCGTATTGCTGACGCCGGGCCAGAACAACGATATCCGCGGCATCGATCTGATTCTCGAACGTCTGCCGTTCGAGGAGGCGCGTGCAGCGCCCGAAACCCTGAAGCTCGCGGTTCCTGCATCGGCAGCTGTAATGCCCGGTGCCTTCACGCAACGAGTCAATCCATGAAGCCATCCATTCAAAGCCTGCTGCTCGGCACCGGACTTTTGCTGTCGTCGACCCTGAGCGCACAGGGCATCACCGCCTTTCCGCCTGCCGGGGGCATGCGGCCACCGGGCGCCGTCGGGGCGACGCAGTTTTCGTCACTGCAGGTCGAGGTACTCGAGGAGATCGACTTCGGACGAGTCGTGGCCAATCGGCAGCAGGCCGGCACGGTCAGGCTCGACGCCAACCGCAATGCCGTCGTGACCGGCGGCTCCGAAGCGCTGCCGGGCGCGCGCAGCATCACGCGTATCCGGGTCAAGGGATCCCCGAACCAGCAGGTGATGGCGATGCTGCCGTCCACCGCGACGCTGCAGGGCCCGCGCGGCACGCTGCAGTTATCGGCGTTCCAGGTCCTACCCGACGCGATGCAGACGCTCGATGCCTCGGGCGTCGCGACGTTCACGATCATCTCGACATTGAACATACCGGCGAATGCCACGGATGGCCGGTACCTGGCCGATGTCCTCGTCAGCTTCGACTATCAGTGATGACACCCATGCGCTCTGGAGATCATGTGATGAGCAGTGACAATCAAGCGCAATCGGCAGCGCTGCGTGTTCGTGGCAGGCACCGGGCCTGGCTGGCGCTGGGCTGGCTGCTATGCGCGCCGGCGGTGTATTCGGCGCCCGCATCGCTGCAGTCGACTGCCGAAGTCGACATCATTCGGCCACTGAAGGTGACGCCGACGCGCGAGCTCGATTTCGGTTCGCTGCTGATCGTCAACCTGAATGTGCTCGGCAGCGCGCGGCTGACTCTGTCGCCATCCGGCCGTGCCAGTGCCTCCGGTGGACTGCTGACCGTCTGGCTCGCCGCTGGCCGTCATCCCGGGGAAGCGAAAGTATCCGGCGAACCGCAGCTGGCCTATGTGGTCAGTGCACCCAGCAGGATCACCTTGCCCTGGGGCAACAACACGCTGTTCGTGCAGGACTTCCGATTCGCATCATCGACGCGCGGCGGTTCCGGGCCGAGCGGCTATGTGGCGCAGGTCAACCGGTCCGGGAACGACGTGCTGGCCATTGGCGGCACGCTGGTGTTTCCGCCGCGAGTGGTCGGGACGCTGGCCGCGCTGCTCAGCCGCTCGCTGGCAGTGACGGTGCCGGTCACGGTCCAGTACCAGTGACCGGCCCGCGGTCCAGGCGCTAGCCAAGATCGGCCAGCGCGCGCACACCGACCGACAGCGCTGCGACATCGCGTGAGCCGGCGGCCTGCAGTTCAGCGAGCCGGGTCTGCGCGAATGCCGCCGCGCGGGCCCGGCTGGCGAACCAGGCACTGATCCGGGCCTCGGCGTCATCGCCGGCGAAGGCGAGTGCTGCGGCGGCCAGACGCCGGTGGATCTTCCAGGCGTCATCACGCAGGTTGACGCGTGACAGCGACTGCCAGCGGCCTTCGGTCGACAGCTCGTTGATCGCCGCGAACAGCCACAGCAGCCGGAAGCGCTCACCGATCTGGAAGTACAGCGCTGCGGCGTCGGCCAGCGGCACACCGGCGTCGTTGGCCAGCTCGGCGACGTCCAGCGCGGCACCCAGCGCACGGGTATTGGCAAGACGGCGAGCCAGCGCAGCCGGTACGCCATCGGCCAGCATCGCATCGCAGCTGTGCTGCCAGTCTTCGCGGTAGCTCGCTGGCAGCAGGTCAGGCAGCCGTGCTTCGAGTTCGGCCAGCGGTGCCGCAAAGCGCTCGACAGTATCGCGGACCGGCAGCGCGGCCCAGCGGCTGGTCGCAAGCCAGCCGGTGAAGTGCTTCAGCAGGCCGATCGCGAGGTTCATCAGCCGGTACTGGGTGGCCGCCGGCAGCTGGTTGTCGAGCGCTTCGATGCCATGCCAGTAGCGGTCGCCGTCGATCACCTGATGGGCCGTGGCATAGGCCTTGAGCATTTCCGCCCGCGCCAGCCCGTGGTCGTCCGCCCATAGCTGGGCGAAGCCGGCCCCCATGCGATTGACCAGCGCGTTCGACAGGATCGTTGCGATGATTTCACGCTTCAGCTGATGCCGGCCCAGCAGTTCCGGATAGCGCGCAACCAGCAGCGGCGGAAAGTTGGCTAGCAGGTCGCGGTTGAAGAACGGATCGTCCGGCACCGTCGACGCCAGCGTTGCGTCGTACAGCGACATCTTCGAATAGGCGATCAGCACGCTCAGTTCCGGGCGAGTAAGCCCGATGCCGGCAACGCGGCGGCGCTGGATTTCGTCTTCGTCCGGCAGGCCTTCGATGGCGCGATCGAGTCGGCCTTCGCGCTCCAGCATCCGCATCAGTTCGGCATGGTCGTCCAGCCGTTGTGCCGCGTTCTGATGCAGCAGGCTGATCGCCTGGCTCTGCACGTAGTTGTCGCGCAGCACGAAGCCAGCGATGTCGGCCGTGCAGGCGGCCAGCAGCGGATCGCGCGCCTCGCGGCTCAGTGCACCGCTGGCCGACAGTTCACCGAGCGCGATCTTGATGTTGACCTCGCGGTCGGAGGTATGGACGCCGGCGGCATTGTCGATGGCATCGGTATTGATCCGCCCGCCGTTGATCGCGTACTCGATGCGACCGGCCTGCGTGAAGCCGAGGTTGCCGCCCTCGCCGACCACCTTGCAGCGCAAGCTCCGGCCGTTGACGCGAATCGCATCATTGGCGCGGTCGCCGACCTCGGCGTTGTTCTGCGTGCTCGCCTTCACATAGGTGCCGATGCCGCCGTTCCACAGCAGATCGACCGGCGCCGTCAGGATCGCTTTCAGCAGCTCGGCCGGCGTCAGCACATCGGCCCGGATGTCCAGTACTGCACGCACTTCCGGGGTGATCGCGATCAGCTTGGCGCTGCGCGGAAACACGCCGCCGCCCGGCGAGATCAGCGCCGCGTCGTAATCGGCCCACGACGAGCGCGGCAGCGCGAACAGCCGCGTGCGCTCGGCGAGGCTGGCCGCCGGGTCCGGCGTCGGATCGAGAAAGATGTGGCGATGATCGAAGGCCGCCAGCAGGCGCATCGATGGCGACAGCAGCATGCCGTTGCCGAACACGTCGCCGCTCATGTCGCCGATGCCGACAGCGGTGAACGGCTGGGTCTGGATATCGATGCCCGGCGTCATCTCGCGGAAGTGGCGCTTCACCGATTCCCAGGCGCCGCGTGCGGTGATGCCCATCTTCTTGTGGTCGTAGCCGGCGCTGCCGCCGCTGGCGAAGGCATCGCCGAGCCAGAAGCCGTATTCGGCCGAGATGCCGTTGGCATGGTCGGAGAACGTCGCCGTGCCCTTGTCGGCCGCCACCACCAGATAGGCATCGTCGGCATCGAGACGCACAGTATCGGCGGGCGGCACGATCTGGCTGCCGGCGCGGTTGTCGGTGAGATCCAGCAGACCTCGGAGGAAGGTCTTGTAGCAGGCGATGCCCTGCGCCATCCAGGCGTCGCGCTGCGCCGGGTCCAGCGGCTTGCGGACCACGAAGCCACCCTTGGCCCCGACCGGCACGATCACCGTGTTCTTGACCTGCTGCGCCTTCATCAGGCCCAGCACTTCGGTGCGGAAGTCCTGCGCGCGATCGGACCAGCGCAGCCCACCGCGAGCCACACGCCCGCCTCTGAGATGCACGCCCTCCACATCCGGCGAATAGACCCAGATCTCGAACATCGGCCGGGGTGCCGGCAGTTCCGGAATCTTCGCCGGATCGAGCTTGATGCTGAGCCAGGACTTCGGCTGGCCATCGGCTGTCGTCTGGTAGGCGTTGGTGCGCAGGCTCGCCCGGATCACCGCGACAAACGCGCGCAGCACGCGATCGGCATCAAGGCTAACCACCTGATCCAGCGCGTGCTCAAGGGCCTGGCCGACGCGCAGCACTGCGCTGCTGCGCAGATCGGGGCTCAGCGCCGGATCAAAACGCGTCTCGAAGGCATCGATCAGCAGGCGGGCAATGGCGGCATGCTCGATCAGGATGCCTTCGATGTAGGCCTGGCTGAACGGCAGGCCGGTTTGCAGCAGATAGCGGGTCAGCGCTCGCATCAACGTGACCTGCCGCGCCGACAGCCCAGCGCCGAGCACCAGCCGGTTCAGACCGTCGTTCTCGCTGTCGCCACGCCAGACCGCGAGAAACGCCGCTTCAAAGTACGCCGCCTGCGTCGCCGCCGTCAGCGGGCAGCCGGGATGGCTGATATCGAACGCCTGCACGATCTGCACGGCGCCATCGCGTGGCCGGACCTCGTTCGGCGTCTGGCGAATGACGCGGAAGCCGAAGTTCTCCAGCGTCGGCAGCACGTCCGACAGCGCCAGCGGCGCGTCGCGCGTGTACAGCCTCAAGCCGACGGCATGGGCCATGCCCGACACCGGCGTTGCCACCTGCAGCCGAGCCAGCAGTGGCTGCGTGTCGTCGAGCCTGGCCAGCACCCGCGCATCGGCAGCGGCCTCTGCAGGTGTCGATGCTTCGGCATGAGCCAGCGAAAAGGCATCGCCATAGCGGGCGGCTAGTTCGGGCTCGGTGCTCAGCGCGTCGTGCAGCTGATCGCGCCAGCTGCGGGTTTCGGCGAGCACCTGCGCTTCGACCTCGGCCGCCGAGCGCGCGATCGTGGTGCCCGGTGGCGTGCGCACGATCAGGTGCAGCCGGATCAGGTCGCCCCGGACCGCTTCGATGTTGCGATCAAGCGCCGTGCCGCCGCAGATCGCCATCAGGCTGCTGCCGACCCGCTCGCGCAGTTCCCGCGAATAGCGCTCGCGCGGCAGGTAGACGAGGAATGAATAGAAGCGGCCGTAACGATCGCGGCGCATGAACAGGCGCAGCGAATGGCGATCGCGCAGCGCGCGGATGCCCAGACAAAGCCGGAACAGCTCGTCCTCGTTGGACTGGAACAGTTCGTCGCGCGGCAAGCCATGCAGGATGTCGCGCAGCTTCTTGCCGGAGTGCGACTGCTCGCCCAGCCGCGAGCGAGCCATCACGTGATCGGCCTTGCGGCGGATCAGCGGAATCTGGCGCGGCCGGTCGAGGTAGGCCTCGGTCGAGAACAGCCCGAGCAGGCGCACCGTGCCGGCCAGTCTGCCGGCCGCATCGAAGCGCTTGATCGAGATCACGTCCATCAGCTCGGCGCGATGGATCGTCGAGCGCAAGTTGGCCTTGGTGATCACCACCAGCCGAGTCGAGTCGGCGTACTTGTCCAGCTCGGCCTGAGGTGCCACCAGCTCCTGCGTCAGCCACGGCGACTCGGCGCGCAGCAGGCCAAGGCCGGACGCAGCATCGGCGTGGAAATGCGGCAGGCCGTCGGCGCTGCGTTCGGCACGGCTGTCGAGTGCGCCGAGAAACGTGAAATGGTGGTCGCACAGCCAGTCGAGGAAGGCCCGCCCCTCGGCATAGTCGTCGGCGTTGCCGCCGTGCGGCACGCGCGCCAGTTCCTTTGCCAGCGCCTGCGTGCGGGCCAGCAGCGCCGGATAGTCGAGGACCACCTGCTGGACATCGGCCAGCGCGGCCCGGCAGGCCACTTCGAGCCGGGCATGCGCCTCGGCCGATGCGAGCGGTTCGAATTCCAGCCGGATCAGCGATTCGGCCGCGCCTGCGTCGTCGCCGCCGATACCGGTCAGTACGCCATCGACATCGCGGGACAACCGGATCACCGGGTGCACGCTCCAGTCGATGGCGGCGCCGGCCGCGCGGACCGCGATGCTCAGGGTATCGACCAGAAACGGTTGATCGCGGGCGACGGTCTCGACGACGGCGCGACGCTCGCCCAACGCGGGCGACGTCACCCGAACGATGATCTCGTCCGGCTGTCGTCGCAGCGCCAGCGCGCGGTGCTGGCGGGCAATGGCCAGCAGCGTGGCGTCATTGCGCAGGGCCAGCGATTCGGGAGTAGCGGTCTCGTAGTAAGCCCGCAGGAAGCGCCGGAACGCGTCGCCATCGGGGTCGGGATCGGTCAGCGCGCCTGACGACATCGCTGCCGCGTCAAGACGCTGCAGCAGCTCATCGTGCGCGACATCGAGGCCGGATTCGGACAAGGGCTGCATGGTGCAAGTCTCCTCGGGCGCAGCGCGCAATCGGCGCACTGCCGCAACGCTCGCGAGTATGCCTGCGACCTCATTGCCGACCGTCGATGCAGGCCTGCCGGCAATGACCGGCTGGCAGACGGCGCGGTGTCAGCGGGCCTGCACTGCCGCCGCCGCGCGGGCCGCGCCGATCGACCGGAAGCTGTACGCCGGATCGGCCACGACCATCTCGATCGGGAACTGCACCAACGCAGCATTGCGCATCCGGAACGTCACCCGATGTTCGGCGAAGCACGGGCGTCCCGGCTCGGCACCATCGGCGCTGCGGTAGCGCAGGCTCGACATCCATTGCGCAGCGGCCGGCTCGAAGATCGCAAGGCTGGAGCTGACCGTGGTCAGGTTGGCGACGCTGCCGTTCTCGTGGACATCGGCCAGCACGTCGACCCAGCCTTCGATGCCGCGCAGCTCGGCGGGTGGCGGGTACGCCGGTGCCGACGCCTCCGGTGGCGTCTGCCAGCCGCCAGCCGGGCAGCGGCCCGGTCGCTGCGGGTCGCCGAGCGCGTGCAGTGCCATCAGCGTGCGCCGGTACTGCACCTTGGTCTTCGGCAGATCCAGCGCGCTCCGGTACGCGGACCGGGCTTCGTCATCACGGCCGAGAACCTGCAAGGCCGCAGCCGTCTCGAAGGCGATCCAGGCACGATCGAACGCGCTGAATTCCGGCAATGACGGCAGAGCGCGCAAGGCGGCCAGTGCCGCTTCGGCAGACGCCCGGCTTGCCGGACCATCAGCTTGTTGGTTCGCTGCAGGAGCCATCAGCTCAAGCGCTTTGATCAGCGCGGAAGACGGTTGCGCTGCCGCGGTACGCGCATTCAGCGCGGCGCGATCCTGTGCCGACAGCGGTGGCGTGGCCGCAGCACTGCCGGCGTTTGCGATCATCAGGCCGATGCCTGCAGCCATGGCTCGCGTCGCGGTGCTGACGCGGCGCGGCGCGTGGTTCTTGTCGTTGAAGTCCATCGTGTTCCGTCGTTGCGATGATCGGCTGCGACCGGCATTTCCTGACACTGCCTGTGGCGGAAGATGATCGCATGCCGGCAGCGCCGGTCTGCGGTCGCTGCAGCGGCCGCCTCGCCTTCTGGAATAATCCGGCGCCTCGATGGGCGTCACCGGCGAGCGCATGATCCGCTGCCTGCCCCGCTTCCATCACCGAACGTCATCCCGCCGCCAACGCGGCCCGGCATCAGCGACCGATCCCATGACCACTGCCACGAAACTGACCGACCGCCGCTGCGTCCCCTGCGAAGGCGGCGTTGCTCCCCTCACGCAACACCAGTCCCGCGAACTGCTGACCCGGCTCGGCGCCAACTGGAAGCTGTCCAGCGACAACCGCAAGATCGAAGGCCACTTCGAGTTCAAGAACTATTTCCGCACCACCGCTTTCGTGAACGCCGTGGCCTGGATCGCGATCCACGAAGATCATCATCCGGACATCGCCTTCAGCTACAAGAACTGCGACGTGACCTTCTGGACCCACGCGATCGACGGCCTGTCCGAGAACGACTTCATCTGCGCGGCGAAAGTCGACGCCCTGCTCGCTTGAGCGGCTCGGCAGCGGTGGCGATCCACTGGCGGCTCTGGCAGTGGAACGAGTGGTCTAACGATCTGATGTATGCCGCGATGCAGCTGCGCAGCGCGATCTTCGTCGTCGAGCAGAACTGCGTGTTTCCCGACATGGACGGCCTCGATCCGGCCTGCGCGCATCTGTGCGGCTGCGACGAGCACGGTCGGCTGCTGGCCTACGCGCGGTTGCTGGCACCGGGCGTGAAGTACGACGAAGTCTCGATCGGCCGGGTCGTCACCGCCCGCGAAGCGCGCGGCCGCAAGGTTGGTCACGCGCTGATGGCCGAAGCCGTGCGTCTGAGCTGCGAACGTCACCCCGGCGTGCCGATCAAGATCGGCGCCCAGCGCTATCTCGAAGGCTTCTACGGCAGCTTCGGGTTCCAGACCATCAGCGAGCCGTATCTGGAAGACGGCATCTGGCACATCGACATGCGCCGGCCCGGCTGATCGCTTGGCGGGCGTGCGGCCATGGCCGCGATCCGCTTGGAAGCGTGCACGCCTGCCTGTCGCGAATCATCCTTGAGAGGCTTGCGCCGCCGATGTCATGATCGGCCGCAGGGGCAATGCCCCGATACGACAACAACAACAGCTGTTCTAGGCAAGGCCGGACGCACTGCTGCAGGCAGCGCACGGCGGTAGCACATGCACTGGCGACAGCAATCATGTGCGGGCCTGGGGACAACTGATGAACAAAAACACCACGAAGGCATGGCTGGCACTGCTCTTGCCGGCCGTCACCGGCTGCGGTCCGAGTTCCGCGCCGGCGGGCACGGATCCAGCAGGTCCGCCGCCGATACTGGCGCCGGGGGCGAGCCGTTGCGGCACGCATGCCTGGTGCGACACGAGCCTGAGTCCTGCTGCGCGCAGCGCGCTGCTGCTGGCCCAACTCACGCTGCAGCAGAAGATCGACCTGATGGCCGGCGACGATCCGCTTGGCGTGGCCACCGGCATGCCGGCTACCGGCACGGTCAACGGCGTCCCGGCGCTGGACCTGCCAAACCTCTACATGTCCGATGGCCCGGTCGGCCCGCGCGAAGGCAAGGCCACGGCGTTTCCTTCGCCGCTGGCGCTGGCAGCGAGCTTTGATCCGGCGCTGGCGCGCCGCATCGGCGCGACGATTGCCAACTAGGTGCGCTTCAAGGGCAATGATCTGCTGCATGGCCCGACCGTCGACGTGATGCGCGTGCCGCTGGCCGGGCGCAGTTTCGAGACCTATGGCGAAGACCCGTTTCTGGCGGCAGTACTGGCGCCGGAGTGGATCAAGGGCGCGCAAAGCCAGGGGGTCATCGCCAACGTCAAGCACTTCCTGATGAATCATCAGGAGGGGCAGATCGGCCTGCCGCCGGCCGCTTCGCTGATCGGCGACCGTCATCTGGTCGATGCGATTGCCGACGAGCGCACGGTGCGCGAGCTGTATCTGCCGCCGTTCGAGGCAGCGGTCAAGACCGGCGGCGCGGGCTCGGTGATGTGCGCCTACAACAGCGTCAACGGTGCTCCGGCCTGCTCGAATCGACATCTGCTGCAAGACATCCTGCGCGATGAATGGCAGTTCGATGGCTTCGTCGTGTCGGACTACTTTCTTGCCCTGCGCAACACCACCGATTCCGCCAACAACGGCGCCGACATCGAGATGCCGGTCGCGCAGTTCTACGCGCCCTTGCTGCTCCAACTGGCGGTGATCGGCGGCCAGGTGCCGGAAGCGGTGATCGACACCCGTGTCGGCAACACCTTGCGCACCTTGTTCCGCTTCGGCTTCTTTGATCGCGCCGCGTTTCCGTCCGATGACGCACTGCTCGACCAATCGGCACACGCCGTGGTGGCCCGCGAGAATCTCGAGGAAGGCATCGTGCTGCTGAGGAACACCGGCGTGCTGCCGATCAGCCCGAACGTGAAGTCGATCGCGGTGATCGGCTCCGTGGCCGAAACCTATGTCAACGGCGGTGGCTCCTCGAACGTCACGCCGTTCGCATTCAAGAAGCCGCTGCAGGCGCTGATCGATCGCGCCGGACCGGGCACGAGCGTTCGCTACGACGACGGCAGCAACAGCACCAGCGCCGCTGCGGCTGCCGCCGCTGCGGAGATCGCCATCGTGTTCGTGCGCGACACCGCGACCGAGGGGGGCGACAAGTACTGCCTCGGGCTGGATTGTTCGGCCCTGCCGTATCTGCCGTCGGCAACGCCGCAGGACGATCTGATTCGCGCCGTTGCGGCCGCGAATCCGCGCACCGTCGTGGTTATCGAAAACAGCAGTCCGGTGCTGACGCCGTGGCGCGAGTCGGTGGCGGCCTTGCTTGCCGCCTGGTACCCGGGACAGGAGGCCGGCCCGGCCATCGCACGCGTGCTGTTCGGCGATGTCGATGCCAGTGGCCGTCTGCCGGTCAGCTTCATGGCAGCGGAGGGCGACACGCCGTTCGCCGGCAATGTGCAGCAGTACCCCGGTTTCGGTATCGGCCCGGTGCAGTATTCCGAAGGCCTGTTCACGGGCTACCGCTGGCATGACCGGAACAACATCGCCCCGGCCTACCCCTTCGGCCATGGCCTGTCGTACACGCAGTTCCGCTACTCCGACCTGCGCATCAGTGCCACCGAAATTCGCGCCACCGTAACCAACATCGGCGGCCGCAGCGGCATCGACGTTCCGCAGCTCTACATCGGCTTTCCGCAGACTTCCGCAGCCGTTCCACAGCCCGTGCGCCAACTCAAGGGTTTCAAGCGCCTGACGCTGGCACCGGGACAGGCCGCCACGGTTCGCTTCCCGCTCGACACCCGGTCACTGTCGTACTGGGATGTCACTGGCAACAACTGGAAGACCGACAGCGGCTGCTACGCGATCTCGGTGGGTGCCTCGTCACGCGACCTGCCGCTGACCGGGACACTGGCCGTGAACCGCCGCTGCTGAGCGGCTGGGAAGCCGGTACGGCGGCGCGTTCAGCAGCGCCGCCTTGGCCGAGACATCAAGGCAAGAAGATCGACTCCTGCCCCTTGCAGCCGTCGACCCTACGCCACAGCGGCAGTGTCTTGATCCGCGCTATCGATGCCTTTGCGACGGCAGTGCGCCGCGATCCGGTGCCCGCCCCTGCCGAACGGCCAAAGGTGTGCAGCGATCAGACCGCCTGCAGGCGCATCAGCATCTGCACCAGCTGCGCCAGTCCGCGCGCTTCCATCTTCTGCATGATGTGGGCGCGATGCAGTTCGACCGTGCGCTCGCTCAAAGACAGTTCGATCGCGATCACCTTGTTGGCCTCGCCGGCGACCAGCCGTGCAGCGATCTCGCGTTCGCGCGGCGTCAGCGCGTCGAAGCGGGCGCGGATCTGCTCGCGCCCGCTGAGCTGCTCGCGCAGCCGTTCGTCCTGGTCGAGCGCCTTCTGCACGCGGCGAATCAGCTCGTCGTCCTTGAATGGCTTCTGCAGGAAATCGACCGCCCCGGCCCGCATTGCCTCGACCGCCATCGGCACATCGCCGTGGCCGCTGATGAAGATCACCGGGATGCCCCAGCCGCGGCGGTTCAACTCCTGCTGTAGTTCCAGGCCGCTCATGCGCGGCATGCGGATGTCCAGCACCAGGCAGCCGGGCTGCTCGGGCCGGTAGGCGTCGAGGAACGCGCGGGCGTCCGGGAAGCCTTGCGCGCGCAGACCCACCGAGCGCAGCAGCAGGCCGATCGAATCGCGCACGGCCTCCTCGTCATCGACGATGAACACCCGGGCTTCGGCATCACGCATCGGTGCAGTCCTCGCTGGCGACAGCGGCCGGCAGCCGCATGATGAACTCGGCACCGCCGCCGGTGCCGCGCTGGTAGCGCAGATCGCCATCATGCGCGCGCATCAGCGACTGGCAGATCGACAGCCCCAGCCCCATGCCTTCGGCCTTGGTGGTGAAGAACGGCTCGAACAGATGATCCTCCACCTCGCGGCGCAGCCCTGGCCCGCTGTCGCGAACGCGGATTTCGACGGTCCCGCTGTCGACCGCCTCGGCCGTGACATCGACGGTATCCCCGTGTGCCGACTCGGCCATCGCTTCAATGCCGTTGCGGATCAGGTTCAGCAGCACCTGCTGGATCTGCACGCCGTCGCCGGCGATTGGCGGCAGACCGGCCGAGACCCGCGTCTGCAGCCGCCAGCCACGGGCGCGCAGCTCGAACTCGACCAGCCGTGCGACTTCGGCGATCAGTGACGCGCAGTCCAGCGGTTCGCGCACGGCATCGCGGCGTCGCGTCAGGTTGCGCAGCCCGCGAATCACCTGTCCGGCCCGCTCGGCCTGGGCGGCGATCTTGTCGAGAATCGCAGCGAGTTCGGCCGGATCGCTGTGACCGGACAACACGAAACGGCGTGCCGCGTTCGCATAGTTGGCGATCGCGGTCAGCGGCTGGTTCACCTCGTGGGCAATGCCGCTGACCATTTCGCCGAGCGTGCCGATCCGCGACACATGGGCGAGCCGCGTGCGCAAGTCCTCGGCCTCGCGGGTGGCCTCGAACAGCTGGCTGCGATCGACGATTTCGCAGATCGCCAGCAGCGGCCGGCCATCGATCGCGTGCGCGACGCCGGTGTGCAGCAGCGCTGGCAGCGCGCTGCCGTCCTGCCGACGGTAGCGGACATCGCGGCTCCAGCCGCTGCCGCGACCGGCCATCGCGTCGGCCAGCGCTGCCTCGACGATGGCGCGGTCGTCGTCGATCAGCAGCTCGCCGTGCCGGCGTCCGCGCAGCGCATCGGCATCGTGGCCCAGCAGCAGCGCGCAGGCGCGGTTGGCGTCGACGATGCGGCCCTCGGCGTCGAGGATCGCCAGTGCGGTCGGCGTCTGCTCGAAGATCAGCCGCAGCTCCTCGGTCGTCCGCCGCAGCTCGGCTTCCTGCGCCTTGCGTTCAGTGATGTCGCGAAGGATGCCGACGAAGCCATGCGTGCTGCCGCTGACGAACTCGCCAACCGACAGATCGATCGGGAACGTCGAACCATCGCGCCGCTGCGCCATCACTTCACGGCCGATGCCGATGATCCGGCGCTGTCCGGTATCGAGATAGCGATGCATGTAGCCATCGTGCTCGGCGCGATACGGGGCCGGCATCAGGATCGACACCGCCGCGCCGGCAACCTCGTGCTCGCGCCAGCCGAACACCTGCTCGGCAGCGGCATTGAAGCCGGTGATCCGGCCGTCGCGGTCGATCAGCACGATCGGGTCGACCGCTGCCGCGAACAGCGCGCCGAAACGATCGCCGGACACGCGGGACGGGCGCTGGGCGGCGGATTTTCTCGGCATGACGGCGGCGGCGCGATACGAGGACCGGGGGCGTACCGGATTGTAGCCAGCTTGATCCAGATCAAGGCGGCCATCGGGCGAATGGGTCTCACTGAGCGCCCCATCGAGGAGCTCGAGATGAACCCCTGTTGCCGCCCCACTGCATTTTCCGCCCAACTGCAGGTCCTCGCCGATGCCGCACCTGCGGTCGCAGCGCTGATCGACCGGCACGAGGCCAGCCGGCTCGACTGGCTGCCCGGCGAACTGGTCGACTTCAGCGACGACGACCAGCTTCCGGCGCTGCGCGAACTGCGCGATCGCGCGCGCGGCCTCGATCCGGCGATCAAGGTATCGGTGATGCTGAACCTGCTGACCGAGGAAGGCCTGCCGCATTTCCACCGGATCATTTCCGAACATGTCGGCAGTCAGGCGATCTGGCAGCGCTGGACCCGGCTGTGGACCGCCGAGGAAGATCGGCATGGCAACGTGATGCGGGACTACGCTCGCGACGCCGCGCTGTTCGAGCCGGGCGCGCTCGACCGACTGCAGTTCGACTTCCTCGACGCCGGCTTCGATCCGGACTGGGCGGGCAGCCCGTACCGGCTGCTTGCCTACACCAGCCTGCAGGAACGGGCAACGCAGGTTTCGCACGCCAACACCGCCCGGCTCGCGGCTGCCCACGAGCCGCTGCTGCAGAAAGTGCTGGCCCGGCTGGCCGGCGACGAGGCGCGGCATTGCGCGTTCTATCGCGATGCCTTCGCGCTGGCGCTGGCAGCCGATCCCGACGCTGCGCTGCTGGAACTGGCCAGCGTGGCGCCGAAGCTGTCGATGCCCGGCGGCACGATCGCCGGCTTCCAGATGATGGCCGAAGTCGAACGCCAGGCCGGCGTGTTCGGGCCACGCGAATACGCGGCACTGGTCAGCGAATCGCTGAGCCACTGGGCGATCGGGGATGTCGAGCCGCACGGCAGCGAAGCCCGGCGCGCGCGCGACGCACTGATGGCGCTGCCGGCACGACTGAGCGCCCTCGCCGATCGGCTCGAACATCGGCGTCAGCTGAAGACCTTCGAATTCGCATTCCTGCGCGACCGGCTTGCGGCATTGGTCTGACCCGGAACACCGCCGCGCCTGCTGGCGCGGCGGTGCAGCGGCAGCGGTACCGGTACCAGCAACAATCAGAACCGGTAGGTCGCGGTGACGCCGTACAGCAGCGGATTGATCTTGACCTTGCCGATCGGCGAGCCATCGACGCTGGCATCCGGCTCGATCTGCAGGTAGCGGAGATCGGCGCCGACCGCCCAGTCGGCACTGATGTGCCAGTCGACGCCGGCCTGGGCGGCGACACCCCAGGTGTTCGACAGCTGCAGCCGTGCGCCGGGCAGCGCCTCGCGGAAGAACAGCGTCCGATTGATGCCGAGGCCCACGAACGGATCGATCACGGCGTCGCCCAGCGGGTGGTACTGCAGGCTCAGCGCCGGCGGCAGGTGCTGTGTCGACGCTACGCGGCTGCCGTTGATCGCGATCCCCTGCGTGACCGGCAATGCCGCGAGCAGATCGACGGTGAATCGCTCGCAGATCCGGTAATCGACATTGAACGTCACGGCCGCCTTGCTGCGGATGGTGATATCGCCGGCAGCGGTATCGCTGGTGCCGCCGACCGAATCGACGTCATGGCCACCGAGCCGCAGCGACCACGGCCGGGCCTGATCGAAGCAGGCGGCGTGGCTGGCGAGCGGTGCCAGCATCAGGCTGCTGGCAAGGACGGGAATCAGGGTCTTCAAGGTCATGGCAGCGTCTTCGGACAGGCATCGGACTGATGTCGCCACCATCGTCGCGGCATGCCGGGCGTGCCGCCTTGACCCTGATCATTGCACCGTGGCGCGTTCGTCCATCGCCACGGGCTGCAGGCAAAAAAAGGCGGCCGCGAGGGCCGCCGAAATGCGATATCGCCGTTGCGCGGCGAACGCGGGGAGACGTGTGATGCCCTTAGGTCACGATGTCCGCATGCGGGGCGCGCTGCGGCAGCCGGCGGGTGCGCTTGGTCGGCGCATCGGAAGGCAGATCGAAATCGTTCGGCTTGATCAGCAGCACATCGCAGTTCAGCCGGCGCAGCAGCGCTTCAGCGGTCGAACCGAACAGCAACCGGTCGATCGTCGAGTGATAGGCCGAGCCGATCACCACGAGATCGATCGCGTGCTGGGCCGCCAGCGCGGCGATGCCATCCGCTGCCTCGAGCCGGCGCGTGCGCAGCACCTGCGTCGGCTGCAGGTGATGGCGGATGGCGAAACGCTTCAGCTGATCGGCGTGCGCCGCATCCATCAGTTCCCAGGTGTGGGCGACGAAGCCGGCGTCATAGCTGCCCAGCGGCAGGCACGAAAAAACCGAGCCGACGCTCAGCCGTCCGCCGTCGCCAACCAGACTCGCGCGGCCGGCGGACAGCAGCTGGTCGTTCAGCGCCGCCGCAGCCCCTTGCACGGCCACGTCGACCGCGGCCAGCACCTGCATGGGCAGCTGCTTCGATTGCGGATGGACCAGCATCAGCGGTGCAGCAGCAAGCCGGATCAGCTTCCAGTCCGCCGAGGACGGGCGCAGAAGGCCGGCCTTGGTTCCGCTGTCGCCCGGTTCGCAGTCGACATCCTTGATCACCAGATCCGGTCGCAGCGCCCGGATGCGCGCGGCAATGGCGCGGACCGGATCGCGGGCCCAGCTGACATCGCATTCGACGCGGAGGCCGTTGTCGGCGAGGCCGCGAGCGACGTCGGTCAATGCCTTCAGCCGCTCATCGAGAAAATCGCGGCGCGCACGGTCCGCGACTTCCGCGCCGAACACGGTGCCGGCGTAGTCGATCGGCTCGTAGTGATCGAAGATTTCCAGATGCAGCGTCGCGCGATCGCGCCGGGCATAGGCCATTGCCCGATGCAGGGCGGGTCCTGGCCGGGCATCGGCCGCCATCAGCACGAGGATGGTTCTCAGCGTGTTCATCGGGCGGCACCGGTTGCGAGTCTCGATGTCGCGCAGTGTCCCGATCGCCGATCCATCGCGCCTTGACCCAGATCAAGGCGGCCATGCGCCGCTGCGCCGATCCTGCCTGCCATCGACGCAGGGGATTGACCATGAGTGAGCAGCGCGGCACCGCAGCAGCAAGCGTGCAATACGAGGACCGGGCGATTCGCGGCTTCGCCGTGATGACCGTCGTCTGGGGGATCGTCGGCATGACCGTCGGCGTCTGGCTGGCCGCCCAGCTGATGTGGCCGGCACTGAATTTCGACACGCCGTGGCTGACCTACAGCCGGCTGCGGCCGCTGCACACCAACGCGGTGATCTTCGCGTTCGGCGGCAGTGCCTTGTTTGCATCGAGCTACTGGTGCGTGCAGCGCACCTGTCGCGCGGCACTGTTCCTGCCGAAGCTCGCCAACTTCACGTTCTGGGGCTGGATGCTGGTGATCGTGCTGGCGGCGGTCACGCTGCCGCTCGGCATCACCCAGGGCAAGGAGTACGCGGAGCTGGAATGGCCGATCGACATCCTGATCGCGATCGTCTGGGTCGCCTACGGCGTGGTGTTCTTCGGCACCGTTGCCAAGAGAACGGTCAGCCACATCTACGTGGCGAACTGGTTCTTCGGTGCGTTCATCATCGCCGTGGCGCTGCTGCACATCATCAACAGCATCGCGATCCCGTTCAGCTGGACCCACTCGTACTCCGCGTACAGCGGTGCCACCGACGCGATGGTCCAGTGGTGGTACGGCCACAACGCGGTCGGCTTTTTCCTGACCGCCGGCTTCCTCGGGATGATGTATTACTTCGTGCCCAAGCAGGTCGGCCGGCCGATCTACTCGTACCGGCTGTCGATCGTCCATTTCTGGGCGCTGATCGCGGTCTACATGTGGGCCGGTCCGCATCACCTGCACTACACCGCGCTGCCGGACTGGGTGCAGTCGATCGGCATGGCGTTCTCGCTGATCCTGCTGGCGCCGAGCTGGGGCGGCATGATCAATGGCGTGATGACGCTCAGCGGTGCCTGGCACAAGCTGCGTGACGATCCGATCCTGAAGTTCCTGATCGTGTCCTTGAGCTTCTACGGCATGTCGACCTTCGAAGGTCCGATGATGTCGATCAAGACCGTCAACGCGCTGTCCCACTACACCGACTGGGGCATCGGCCACGTCCACAGCGGTGCGCTGGGCTGGGTCGCGATGATCTCGATCGGCTCGATGTACGCGCTGATTCCGCGGGCATTCAATCGGCCGGCGATGTACTCCATTCAGGCCATCAACCTCCACTTCTGGATGTCGACGGTCGGGACCGTGCTCTACATCACCGCGATGTGGGGCGCCGGGCTGATGCAGGGTCTGATGTGGCGCGCCACCGAAGCCGACGGCACCTTGACCTACAGCTTCGTCGAATCGCTGAAAGCCACCTATCCGTTCTACGCCGTACGTCTGGCCGGTGGTCTGATGTTCCTCGGCGGCATGTTCGTGATGGCCTGGAACGTCTGGAAAACCCTGGCTCCGCCGGCCGCGCACGCCCGGTCCCTTGCGCTGACGCCGGCTCGGGAGTCGCACGCATGAAACACGAATTCATCGAGAAGAACGTCGGCTGGCTTGCCGTGCTCACTGCGGTCGCAATCAGCTTCGGAGGTCTGGTCGAGATCGTGCCGCTGATGAACGACAAGTCGGCCATCACCGCTCAGCCCGGCATGCCGGTACGGACCGCGCTGGAAGTCGCCGGGCGCGAGGTCTACCTGCGCGAAGGCTGCTACGGCTGCCATTCGCAGATGGTCCGCACGCTGGCCGAGGAAGTACTGCGCTACGGCCCGGCCTCGACCGCCGGCGAATCGGTCTGGGATCACCCGTTCCAGTGGGGCTCCAAGCGGACCGGTCCGGATCTGGCGCGTGTCGGAGGACGCTACAACGACGAGTGGCATCGCATTCACCTGAACAACCCGCGCGATGTGGTGCCGGAATCGAACATGCCCGGCTATCCGTGGCTGGCCGAGCAAGGCTTCGAAGCTGGCGAAGTGCCGGCAATGATGCGGGCGCTGAAGCGCGTCGGCGTGCCATTCGACGACGCGGCGATCGCGAAGGCCGATGCCGACGTCGCCGGCAAGACCAAGGCCGATGCCCTGATCGCGTTCATGCAGTCGCTGCGCTTTCCAAAGCCGCTGCCGGTTGCCACTGCGGAGGCACGTCCATGATCAGCGGAATCTTCACGCTGGCCGCGATCGGCAGCTTCTTCGGCGTGTGCGCCTGGGCCTATGCCCGCAGGAACACCGATCGCTTTGCCGATGCCTCCCGCCTGCCACTGTCCGATGAGCTCCCGCGCTGCGAGCCATCGGCCGATCAACCGTGCTGCTGCCGGGAGAAGTCGTCATGAATGCGTTCTGGAGCATGTTCGTCATCGTCATCTCGGTGGCGATGATGCTGGCGTGCCTGTGGCTGCTGTTCGCCAATGCCAAGGGCGTACCGGGCGGAACCGGCGAACACGTCTGGGACGACGACCTCCGCGAGTACAACAATCCGCTGCCGCGCTGGTGGCTGAACCTGTTCGTGCTCACCGTGCTGTTCGCTGCCGGCTACCTCGCGTTCTACCCGGGGCTCGGCAACCTGTCAGGACGGCTCGGCTGGACATCGCGCGGTCAGATGGAAGCCGAACTTGCCCATCTCACCGAACACCGTCGTCTGGCCTATGCCCAGCTGAAGACCTTGCCAGTCAATGCGCTGGCGAAGCACCCGAACGCGCTGTCGCTGGGGCGCGCGGTATTCATGGCCAATTGCGCCGGCTGCCATGGAGCCGATGCGCGCGGCGCGATCGGCTTTCCGGACCTGACCGACCGCGACTGGAAGTTCGGCGGCACGCCGGACGCGATCGTCACCAGCATCACGCAGGGCCGCGTCGGCATGATGCCGCCGCTGAACGGCACGCTGTCGGCGGAGGCGCTGCACGACCTGGTCGAGTTCGTGCCGTTCTGGTCCGACGACAGGCTGCCGGCGAAGACCCGGGCCGCAGGCCTTGCGCAGTTCGCCACCCGCTGCGCCGGCTGCCACGGCGCCGATGGCCGCGGTCTGACCGTACTTGGCAGCCCGAACCTGACCGACGACATCTGGCTCTACGGCGGCGGCCGCGAACGCGTGCGACAGGCGATCCTGTTCGGCCGTCATGGCGAGATGCCGGCGCACGACACGCTGCTCGACGCCGACGAGATCCGCGTGGTCGCCGGCTATGTGTACAGCCTGTCGGCCCACGACGAGTTCGGCCAGTGAGCGGCCGCGCGCGCGACCTGGCGCGGAGACCGCAGCTGCTGCGCGGCGTCGTGGTCGCGTGGTCGGCATTCGTAGGCGCGGCATTGCTGAGCGTGCTGCTGATCCTCGCTCCGGACAGTTGGCTGCTGCCGCCGGTGGCGATGCGCGATCAGGCGCTGATGTTCGCGATGCTGTGGCTGGCATCGACCGTGCCGGCCGGGCTGGTGGCGCTACTGCTCGTTCCACGGTCCCGGGGCTGATCGATGTCCGTCGACGACAAGGCGACATTCGAACGCCGGCCGGCCGGCGAGCCGGTGCTGATGTACCAGGCATCGACACGGATCCAGCCGCGCGCCGCCCATGGCCGGTTCGCGCGGCTGCGGGTGATCGCGACCGTGGCGCTGCTCGGTCTGTACTACGGGCTGCCCTGGCTGCAGTGGAACGGTCAGCCGCTGGTGCTGTTCGATCTTCCGCATCGGCGCTTCCATGTCTTCGGCCTGACGCTGGTCCCGCAGGATCTGCCGTTGCTGACGGCGCTGCTGCTGCTTGCGGCACTGACGCTGTTCCTGTTCACCTCGCTGGCCGGCCGGCTGTGGTGCGGCTATGCCTGTCCGCAGACGGTCTGGACCGAAGCCTTCCTGTGGATCGAGCAGGCGTTCGAAGGCGACCGTCATCAGCGCCTGAAGCTCGACCATGCGCCGTGGCAGCGCGACAAGCTGCTGCGCCGCGGCGGCAAGCATGTTGTCTGGGCGCTGTTCGGCCTGCTGACCGGTCTGAGCTTCGTCGCCTATTTCGTGCCGGCAAGGACGCTGTTCCCGTCGCTGCTCGACGGCAGCATCGGCGGCTGGGCCCTGTTCTGGTCGCTGTTCTATGGCTTCGCGACCTGGGGCAATGCCGGCTTCATGCGTGAGCAGGTCTGCAAGTACATGTGTCCGTACGCCCGCTTCCAGAGCGCGATGTTCGACCGCGACACGCTGGTCATCGCCTATGACGAGCAACGCGGCGAACCGCGCAAGGATGCCCGCGCCAAGGGCAGCCGTGGCGGCGACTGCGTGTCGTGCACGCTATGTGTCCAGGTCTGCCCGGTCGGCATCGACATCCGCGACGGGCTGCAGTACGAGTGCATTGCCTGCGCCGCCTGCGTCGATGCCTGCGATTCGGTGATGGACAGCATCGGCCAGCCACGCGGCCTGATCCGCTACACCAGCGCCAACCAAGACGCCGGGCAGCCGTTCCGCCTGCTGCGACCGCGCACCCTTGGGTACGGCGTGGTCTGGCTGGCGGCCTGTGCCGGTCTGTTGACGCTGCTGGCCATGCATTCGCCACTGCGCTTCGATGTGCTGCGCGACCGGCATGCGCTGTACCGCGAACTGGCCAGCGGCGAAGTCGAGAACGTCTACACGCTCAAGCTCAGCGACAGCAGCCCAGACACCCATCATTACCGGCTGAGCGCCCGCTTCGCCGATGGCGAGTCGCTTGCCATCAGCCCGCAGACCTTCACCCATCGCGCGGGCGATGCCGGCATTGCGACGATCGCGCTTCGCGCCGGCGCAACAGTCGCCGGAAATCCGTCACGACACCCGGTGGAAACCGTGGCCATCGAATTGCAGGACGTCGATGAGCCGGACGTTCGCGCCCGGCGCAATGCCCGTTTCCTGACTGGAGCTCGACCCTGATGAACACCACGTCCACCCGCCACCTCCCGAACGACGCCCTGGCCCGCGCCCGTGATCGCCGCCGCTTGGCATCGCTCGAAGTCTTCCTGCTGTTCGGGCTGCCGGTGATGTCGATCGCGGCCTGCGCCATCCTGGCGTTCGTCGCCTACGCCGACGGCTACACCGAAATCCCGTCGCCGCCGGTCGCGTCCGCAGCCACGCACGCGGCGGCGGCCCCGTGATGCCGCGCCCCCCTGCTCGATGAGCGAACGCGACTGGACGGTCTACGACCGCGCCGACTTGCGGCGCGGCTTTGCCACCGTCCGTGGCGATGCCTGTGATGTCACCGTGGCGCTCGACGGCCTGCATTGCGCCGCCTGCGCGGCCCGCGCTGAAAAGGCCATTGCCGGTGGCGCACGCGAGGTTCATGTCGACGTGGCCGCGCGCAGCCTGCGTTTTCGCTACGAGCCGGCGGTCACCCAACTGTCCAGTCTGCTCGCCGCACTCGAACGCAGCGGTCTGGAGCCACGACTGCTGGCCGTGCCCGACGATACCGATCACGGCCAGCGCCGCCAGCGGCTGAGCCTGGCACGGATCGGTGTCGCCACGATCTGCGCGATGCAGGTGATGATGCTGGCGTGGCCGAGCTACTTCGGCGTCGACAGCGGCCCGGACCTCGAGCCTTTGCTGCGCTGGGCACAACTGAGCCTGTCGATCCCCGGCGTGCTCTGGGCCGGCTGGCCTTTTCTGTCGGCCGCTGCGACCAGCCTGCGCGAGCGGGCGCTCGACATGAACGTGCCCATCGCGCTTGCCTTGCTGGCGGCGTTTGCGGCGTCTGCGCTGCGAACCGTTGCTGGCGACGGCGAGCTGTATTTCGACACCGCGACGATGTTCGTCTGGTTCCTGCTGATCGGCCGCCATCTGGAAGGCCGCAGCCGCGACAAGGCCCATGCCCACCTGCGGCTGCTCGCCGCTCGCCGAGCGCTGACCGCGCAGCGGCGCGTCGGCCGCAGCGTCGAAACGATCGCGATCGACGCCCTCGCGATTGGCGATGTCGCGATCGTTGCGCCGGGTGAAACGCTGCCGGCCGATGGCCGGCTGATCGAGCGTGCGGCGGAACTCGATGAAGCGCTGCTCAGCGGCGAGTCTCGGCCAGTGGTCCATGCCGTCGGAGATGTCGTGCTGGCCGGCAGCCTGAATCTGGGCAGCACGGCGCTGGCGCTGGAGGTCGAGCGACTTGGCAGGGACACGGTGCTGGCACAGATCGCCGGCCTGCTCGACAACGCCAGCCGCGACAAGCCGCGCGTTCAGCGGATCGCCGATCGCCTGGCCGGCCATTTCGTCGCCGTCGTGCTGCTGCTGGCGGTGCTCGGCGCCGGCCTCGCGCTGGGCAATGGCGCCGACGGCGAGCGGGCTTTCGGCATTGCATTGGCGGTGCTGGTCGCGTCCTGTCCGTGCGCGCTGTCGCTGGCGGTGCCGGCGGCCCTCGCGGCATCGACGTCGCGCCTGGCCAGACACGGCGTGCTGGTGGCGAATGCCGGCGCGCTGACCACGCTGGCCGACATCGACACCGTGCTGTTCGACAAGACCGGCACGCTGACGCGCAACGACATGGTGCTGCGCCGGGTGTTCAGCCTCGATGGCAGCGAGCTGTCACGCGCAACCGAAATCGCCGCCGCCCTGGAGCGCGGCAGCCGGCACCCGATCGCCACTGCGTTCGCAAGCGTGGCCACCCGTCTCGACGCCGAGTCGGTGCGGCAGACACCCGGCGCGGGCATCGAAGGGCGCATCGCCGATGAGCGATGGTGGCTGGGGGCGCCGGATTCGGCACCGTGGCCGATCATCGTGCCGGCCGATGCCGGCCAGCGGCCGGACGATACCTTGATCGTGCTGTGCAACCCACGCGCGGCAGTGGCGCTGTTCATCCTGAACACCCGGCTCCGCGCCGAAGCGTCGGCGGTGGTGCAGGCCCTCGGCGAGCGCGGCATGCAGATAGAACTGCTCAGCGGCGATGGTGCCGAAGCAGTGGCTGCCGTCGCCGGTCGCCTCGGCATCACCCGCCATGCTGCCCGCCAGACACCGGCCGGAAAGCTTGCGCATCTGCAGTCACTGCAGCAGCACGGCCGCCGGGTGCTGGCGGTCGGCGACGGGCTCAACGATGCGCCACTGCTCGCGGCGGCCAATGTCTCGGCGGCGATGGCCAACGGCGCAGCGCTGACGCAGTCACGCGCTGACCTCCTGCTGCTCGGCGATTCGCTGCGCCTGCTGCCGCTAGCGCTTGATGTCGCACAGACCACACGCCGACGGATACGCGAGAACCTCGGCTGGGCGCTGGGCTACAACCTGCTGGTGCTGCCGCTGGCGATGACCGGCCACCTGGCCCCGTGGCTGGCGGCGGCCGGCATGTCGGTGTCGTCGCTGCTGGTGGTGTCGAACGCGCTGCGAACCGAGCGCCGCCTGCTCCCGACCGCCGCGCTGCCGGTGCAGGAACTGCGCGCATGAGCAGCCTCTATCTGCTGATTCCACTGGGCGTACTGGTCGTGTTCGGCAGCATTGCCGCCTTCGTCTCGGCGGTGTTCTCCGGTCAGTTCGAGGAACTCGACGCGCAGGCCGACAAGCTTCCCGACGACGAGCGCTGATCCGTCGATTGACGCAGGTCAAGGCCTGCCAAGGCCGAGCCGCCGACACTGTCGGCATGTCGAATCCTTGCCCGTATCCCCCGCTGGCCGCTCGCCAGGACGCCCGATGAGCAGCGTTCAGGTCGCCGTGCTCAGCGTCCCGGCACTGCTGCTGGCTGGCGGTGCAGCGAGCATTCACTGCGTGGCGATGTGCGGCGCGGTGTCGGCGCGACAGGCGCAGGCGGCGCCGCATCTGCCACCGCTGCAAGCGCTGGCGCTGCTGCACGCCGGACGGGTGTTCGGCTATGCGCTGCTCGGCGCGCTGGCTGGCGCCATCGGCCAAGCGCTGTTGCGACACCTGCCCGATCCCTCGTTTGGCCGCACGTTGCAGGCACTGGCCGCAGTACTGATGATCGCTGCCGGCGTGCGGCGACTGCAGACGCCGACGATGCCGATCTGCTGCCGGTCGGCGTCACCTCGCCCGCCGTCGCGGTCGTCGGTCCTGATGATGCTGCGTGGCAGCGCCTGGGCTGCCGTGCCCTGCGGCCTGCTGTACTCGGTGCTGCTGCTGGCCGCGTTGTCCGGCACGCCTGCCGACGGCGCGCTGCTCACCGGCGCCTTTGCGCTCGGTGGCACGCCGCTGCTCGCGCTGGTCGGCTGGCGCAGCCGCCGGCGCTGGCCGCATCGCCACGCCGGCGCATGGCTGATCGCCATCGGCGTGCTGAGCTTCGCGACCACCGTGCTGATTCCATCCGATCCGTTGCGCGACTGGTGCGCAACACCCACTCCGGTAACCCGACCATGAGCCAGGCTCGACCGCTGTCGCTGCTGCCCTCCGCCGAGCTGATCCGTCGCTACGACGCCAACGGCCCGCGCTACACCTCGTATCCGACGGCGATGCAGTTCACGCCGGCGCATGGTGCTGACGATCACGCCGCGGCTGCACGACGCAGCGCGGTCGCCATTGGCGCACCGCTGTCGCTGTACGTGCATGTGCCGTTCTGCGAAAGCCCGTGCTTCTACTGCGGCTGCAACCGGATCATCACGCGCGATCACCGGCTCGGTGCTGCGTATGTCGAGCGCCTGCTGGCCGAGGCCGCGTTGCAGGCCGCGTTGTTCCCGGGCCGGCCGACCGTGGAGCAATTGCACTTCGGCGGCGGCACGCCGACCTTCCTGAGCATCGAGCAGCTTGAACGCCTGCTCGCGGGCCTCGACCGACATTTCCATCTGGCTCGTGATGCCGGCCGCGAGTTCTCGATCGAGATCGACCCGCGCTCGATCAGCCCCGCTGCACTTGCCGACCTTGCCTGCCTCGGCTTCAACCGCGCCAGCTTCGGCATCCAGGATTTCGATCCAGCCGTGCAGGACGCGGTCAACCGCCGCCAAACCTACGCGGAGGTTGCCGCGGTGATCGACGCTGCTCGCGCCGCCGGCTTCGAGTCGCTGTCGGCCGATCTGATTTACGGCCTGCCGAAGCAGAGCGTCGAAGGCTTTTCGCGCACGCTCGATCAGGTGATTGCACTGCGCCCGGACCGGATCTCGACGTACAGCTACGCGCACGTGCCGGATCGCTTCAAGGCCCAGCGGCAGATCGACACCGCCGACCTTCCGGACAGCGCCACCAAGCTGGCGCTGCTGAACCTGTCGATCGAGCGTCTGCTGGCTGCCGGCTACCAGTACATCGGCATGGATCACTTCGCGCTGCCGCAGGACGAACTGGCTCGCGCGCTGCGTGACGGCAGTCTGCAGCGCAACTTCCAGGGCTATGCGACCCGTGCCGGCCTCGACCTGATCGGCCTTGGTGTCAGCGCCATCTCCAGCATCGGCGACAGCCATGGCCAGAACGCGCGAACGCTCGCGCAGTGGAACGCCGCGATCGACGCCGGTCAGCTGGCGATCGACCGCGGCCTGCAGCTCGACGCCGAGGATCGCCTGCGGCGCGATGTCATCGCGACCCTGATGTGCAACGGCCGGCTCCGCTTCGCCGAGATCGAAGCGGTGCACGCGATCGACTTCCGGCGGAAGTTCGCCGCCGAGCTTGCGCGCCTGCAGCCGATGGTCGACGACGGGCTGCTGACGATCGACGAGGAGGGCATCACGGTATCGGCGACCGGTCGCTACCTGCTGCGGGCGATCGCGATGCCGTTCGATGCCTACCTGCCGACGACCGAAGCGGTTGCGACCGCAGCGCCGCGCTATTCGCGGCTGATCTGAGCAACCGCCGCCACTGGCGCGGGTCGGCTTGCTCGGCAGCAGCGGCGCGTGCTGCCGGCAGCGGACCGTCAGGCGGCTCGCCTGAACATGGGTGCATCGAGCCCGACTGGCGCGGCCGCCGCCTGCAGCGCGGCGTCATCGACCAGCCTGAGGCCACGGTCGCCCTGCACGATCCAGCCTTTCTGCTCGAAACGCTTCAAGGTTCGGCAGACGGTTTCGTTGGCAAGCCGCAGGTAGTTGCCGATGTCACGCTGCGCCATCGGCAGCCGCAGAACACCGTTGATGCCCAGACCGATGCGGCCGCGCAGATGCAGCAAGAACGCTGCCAGACGTTGTTCGGCCGAGTATTCGCCGGCCAGCGCCAGCGCCATCGCCAGCTCGCGGCTGGTCTGCTGCATCAGGCGCTGCGCGATCACGGGCATCTGCACCATCAAGGCCTGAAGATCGTCGAGCGGGGCCACGCAGACCTGTGACGGCACGACCGCGACGGCTGTCGACAGGCTGACACCGCCGGCCAGCGCATCGAGTCCGATGATGTCGCCGGGGAAATAGAAGCCGCGAATCCGCTCCTGGCCGGCAGCATCGATCGTGAACGTCTTCACGCAGCCGCCACGCACCGAATGCAGCGCCTGCAGCCGATCCCCGGCCCGCTGCAACGCACGATCGCCGGGCATCAGCGCCTGACGCGGTGCCAGCATGTCGCTCCAGGCATGCGCCGGATCGCCGCCGTCGCGGTGGACGAGGCAGCTGCGGACGGGACACAGGATGCAGTCGGTCTTCAGCGTCGGGGCGGCGGCTTCTAGGGTCATGGCGATCACGGCAGATTGGCGTGCCGCCATGCTCGGGGCGCGCGGCCGGCCGCACCATTCGCGCTTTCCGCAGCGGCCTTGCGGGAACTACGTAGGGCATGCTGACCGTTGGACGTGACAGCCCATTCGCTATACTCCGGCCGCCTCCTTCGCGCGCTTCGCGCCTGCCGATCTGTTCCCTGCCCTTGTACGCCGCGCATTACAACCTTCGCGAGCCGCCGTTTTCGATCGCGCCCGATCCGGCCTTCCTGTACATGAGCAGCCACCATCAGGAGGCGCTCGGGCACCTGCTGTATGGCACCGGCCAATACGGCGGTTTCGTGCAACTGACTGGCGAAGTGGGCACCGGCAAGACCACGATTGTCCGCACGCTGCTGGCCCAGCGGCTGTCGAACGTCGACATCGCGATGATCCACAACCCGCGCCAGAACGAGATCGAGTTCGTGGCCTCGATCTGCGACGAGCTGGATGTCGACTTCCCGGGTCGTGGCAGCGAGGCCGGCCAGAACTCGATCAAGGTACTGGTCGATGCGCTGAACCGGCATCTGCTGGCCAGCCATGCAGCCGGCCGGCGCACGGTGTTGATCATCGACGAGGCCCAGAACCTGCCGCAGCCGGTGCTGGAGCAGGTGCGCCTGCTGACCAATCTGGAGACCGACAAGGAAAAGCTGCTGCGGATCATGCTGATCGGCCAGCCGGAACTGAGCGATCTGCTGGCCCGCCCCGATCTGCGCCAGCTGGCCAGCCGCATCACCGCGCGCTTTCACCTGACACCGCTCGATGCGATCGAGACGCTGCAATACATCATCCATCGCCTGCATGTGGTCGGCGGGCCTGCCGATCTGTTCACTGATGCCGCGATGCGCCGCGTCCATCACTACTCGCGCGGCATCCCGCGCCAGATCAACACCATCTGCGACCGCGCACTGCTTGGGGCCTACGCTCGCGGCCTGCGGGCAGTGACCTCGGCGATCGTCGATCAGGCCGCGGCGGAGGTTCTGGGCACTCGCCCGAAGCGTTCGCCGATCAGCAGCCTGCTGCTGCGGTTGCGGCCGCGCGCGCTGCCGCTGCTGTGGGTCGAGAGCGCGCTGGCGCTGGCGGCGCTGGTGATCGCCGGCGTGCTGCTGTACCAGACGCTCGGCCGCCCAGGCGCAGAAGTCACCAAAGTCGTGCCGGCCGCAGCCACGACACCAGCCGCGCCAGCCGTGCCCGCCGTTGCCACCACGGCTCCGCCCGCACTGCCGAAGTCCTCGGGCATTGGCGCCTTGCGTGCTACGGCCGAGCCTTTGCCGGCGGTGATGGCACGGCTGATCGGTCTGTGGCAGCCGGGCCTGAACATCCCGCGCGGCGAAAACGTCTGCAAGGTGCTGGCAAAGGCCGGGCTCGACTGCATCAAGGGCGAAGCCGGTTGGGATGACCTGCGCGACATGAATCGCCCGGCGATCCTGACGCTGCAGTTCAAGGATGGCCGGCGTCAGTTCGTGCTGTTGCGCAACGTCTCAGGCGACAACATGAGCGTCGACACTGCCGATGGCCCGCTGCAGCTGTCTCTGGCAATGCTCGATCCGCTGTGGACCGGCGAGTTCCTGCTGCTGTGGCAGCGTCCGATTCCCGAAGCCAGGATTGGCCAGAGCAGCCCGGCCAGTTCAATCGTCTGGCTGCGCAAGATGCTGGCGAAAGCCGACGGCAAGACGCTGACTGGCGCCGTGCCGACCGACTTCGGCGCCGAGTTGCGCCGCCAGCTGTCGCGCTTTCAGCTTGCGCACGGCTTGCCGGACAACGGCGTTGCCGATGCCCGCACGCTGCTGCTGCTGGCCAATCTAGAGCCAATGCCGGGCATGCCGTCGCTGGAGGACGTGCCATGAGCCTGATCCTGGACGCCCTGAAGCGCGCCGAGCGCGAGCGCCAGCTCGGCCAGACGCCAACGCCGCTCGGCGAAGTCACGCCGCCACCGTCGCCGCCGCCGGGCAACCGCAACAACCGCGGACCGGTCATTGCAGTGATTGCGGTGCTGGTGGCGGCACTGGCGGCGTTCGCGTGGCTCCGCAGCGGCAGCGCGCCGACCGAAGCCGCAGCGGATGTCGCATCGACGGCACTGCCCGAGGCGCCGATCGCAGCGCCGCCTGCTGCCGAGCCGGTGGCGGACCCGGTATCGAGCCCGGTAGACGGCGGCGACACCGTCAGCGCCCAGATCGAGGACGACGCCGGGATTGCTTCGCTCGACGATCTCACCGGCGATACCACGGCCGACGCCACTGCCGACGACGCGCTGGTGCCGGTGGAAAGCGAGGCCAGCGAGGTGGCGGCCGTCGAGCCGGTGGCGCCGGGTCCGACGCTGTACACGCCTTCGCGGCCGCCCGAGCCCGTTACGCAGCCGTCGCGTGCCGAAGCGGGCCGGAATGCAACGTCGGCAGCGAAGCCACCGCGTTCCGACATACCGAAGTCAGGATCGACGCGCGTTCCGCCGTCAGACCTGGCGGCCGCACCGACACCCGGATCAGCACCGCTCGCGCTGGAACTGGCATCGACGATGTCGCGCAGTCCCGCCAATGCCACTGCCGGCATGACGCCGCCGGCACCGCAGCCCGCGCGCGCAATCACGCTCGCAGCTCCGGATGGCAGTCTCGCGGCACCCGCGGCGCCATCGTCGGCGCCTGCGAACGACAGCGCGCAGCCTGCTGCCGCTGCAGTGTCGTCAGACACCGCTCCCAGCGGACGCGAGGCGACCGAGCCCGCGCCCGCTGCGGCGAGCGCGCCACCGCCGAGCCCTGCACTTCGGCGCTTCAAGGACATGCCGCAGGCCTACCGTGCCGAGTTCCCGGCGCTGTCGGTCGACGTGCACGCCTACAACGCCGATCCGCAGCGCCGGTTCGTGCTGATCAGCGGCAAGCGCTATCGCGAAGGCGACACGCTGGCAGAAGGCCCGCGCGTCGCCGAGATCGTGCCGGATGGTCTGGTGCTCGACTGGCGCGGCGAACGCCTGCTTCACACGCTGAATCGCTGATCGCGCGACGGCGGATCACCGGGCTCGTCCAGCGCAGCAGTGCGCTTGCGAACAGACGCCTTGGCGTGCTGCTGCAATAGTCTGGCGCAGCGATCACCGTCGGCCACGCGGGGCAATCGCCGGCGCTGACGTTCGATGGCGTGTGCATCGTGGCCATCGAATCGGTCACCGCCGGAGCCGCGTTCATGACGCTGGCCTATCAAGACCAGACTGCTTCCGCCGACGGCAACGCATCGCGCGCCGAGACGGCAACGTGACAGCGGCGACGCCAACGATTCTGGCGATCAACGGCGGTTCATCGAGCATTCGTTTCGCGCTGTTTCAGCGCGGCCCGCCGCTGCTGCGCGGCATCGCTGGCAAGATCGACCGGATTGGTCTGGACGGCACCACGCTGCAGGTCGACGACCCGGCCGGGGAATGCAGCGAGAACGGCCCGTTTCCAGCGTCCGATCATGCGTCGGCGACCCGGCTGCTGATCCGCTGGCTCGACAAGCACAGCGGGCTCGCCGCCGTGCAGGCCATCGGCCATCGCGTGGTGCACGGCATGGCACACGCCACGCCACAGCGAGTCACGCCCGAACTGCTGGCGGAACTGCAGCGCATCAGCCCGTACGACCCCGATCATCTCCCAGGCGAGATTGCCTTGATCAAGGCCTTTGCACGGCGCCTGCCGGACATTCCGCAGGTGGCCTGCTTCGATACCGCGTTCCATCACGACATGCCGCGCGTGGCCTGCCTGATCGCGATTCCCCGGCGCTACCAGGCCAAGGGCATCCGGCGCTACGGCTTTCACGGACTGTCCTACGCCTACCTGATCGAGGAGCTGCAGCGGCAGGGCGATCCGGCCGCAGGTAGCGGCCGCGTGATCCTGGCCCACCTCGGCAGCGGAGCCAGTCTGGCGGCCGTGCGCGACGGCCACAGCATCGACACGACGATGGGCTTCACGCCGGCATCGGGCATCCCGATGGGCACCCGATCCGGTGATCTCGATCCGGGACTGGTGCGCTTCCTCGCACGCGATGAAGGCATGAGCCCGACGCAGTTCCACGACATGGTCAATCACCAGTCCGGCCTGCTTGGCGTCTCGGGCATCAGCCCGGATCTCCGTGATCTGCTGGCGCTAGAAGCCAGTAATGCGGCGGCTGCCGATGCGGTGGCGCTGTTCTGTTACGAAGTCACCAAGTGCATCGGTGCCTACGCCGCGGCGCTCGGCGGGCTCGACACGCTGGTGTTCTCCGGCGGTATCGGCGAGAACGCAGCGCCGATCCGCGAGCGCATCTGCGCAGGACTCGGCTTTCTCGGCATCTCCCTGCAGCATCAGCGCAATGCCGAACATGCCGCGCTGATCTCGAAGGACACCGGCCGAGTGACGGTGCGTGTCATCCCGACCGATGAAGAACGAATGATTGCGCGTTCGACCTGCCGGCAGCTTGAAGGTGTCATCGACGCGTGATCGCCTTCGGTGGCCGGCAGCAACGGTTATGAGGATTCGCTCCACATCCGGCACTGGACGCTACCGCACGGAAAATGACAGTCCACTGCGCCACTGTGGCCTCTGAAGTCCGGAATGGACAACGGAGAACGCCGTGAATCATGCGTACTGGAATGACTGGTATCTGGGCTGGGGTTGGTTCCTGTGGTTCGGCGTCTGGTTCCTGCTGCTGTCGAGCGTCGGCCACTGGGGTTACAGCTATCGCGCCAGTCGGCGCTTCCCGTACGAGCCGCGCAAGCAGGCGCTGGACATCCTCAATGAGCGCTACGCCCGTGGCGAGATCACGCGCGAGGACCTTGGCCGGATGAAACTCGATATCGCGGCCAAGTAGGACCTGCGTCATGAGCGAGGGTGGACCGCTGATGCAGGAACCAACGCTGGCGCCCGACCTGCTGTACCGGATGGATGCCTACTGGCGGGCTGCGAACTACTGTTCGGTCGGCCAGCTCTACCTGTTCGACAACCCGCTGCTGAAGCGTCCACTGGTGCTGGGCGACATCAAGCCCATGCTGCTGGGCCACTGGGGCACGACACCGGGCCAGAACTTCATCTACGTGCATCTGAACCGGATCATCCGGCAGCACGATCTGGACATGATCTACATCTGCGGCCCTGGTCATGGCGGGCCGGCGGTGGTCGCCAACACCTATCTGGAAGGCAGCTACAGCGAGATCTATCCCGATATCTCGCAGGACGAAGCGGGCCTGCAGAAGCTGTTTCTCCAGTTCTCGTTCCCGGGCGGCATTCCCAGCCACGCATCGCCCGAATGTCCGGGCTCGATTCATGAAGGCGGCGAACTGGGCTATTCGCTGAGCCATGCCTTCGGCGCGGTGTTCGACAATCCGGACCTGATCACCGCCTGCGTGATCGGCGATGGCGAAGCCGAAACCGGCCCTCTGGCCACAGCCTGGCATTCCAACAAGTTCCTCGATGCCGCCAGCGACGGTGCCGTGCTGCCGATCCTGCATCTGAATGGCTACAAGATCGCCAATCCGACGGTGCTGGCGCGCATCACGCCGGAGGAACTGCAGAAGCTGCTGGAGGGCTATGGCTGGACGCCGCTGTTCGTCGAGGGCTCGGACCCGGCGTTGATGCACGAGGCCATGGCCACCGCACTCGACACCGCGATCAGCCAGATCAAGGCCTTCCAGCACGCAGCGCGCGTGGGCGGTGATCGATCACGGCCGCGCTGGCCGATGATCGTGCTCAAGTCGCCGAAAGGCTGGACCGGGCCGCAGTGGGTCGACGGTCTGCAGGTCGAAGGCACCTTCCGCGCGCACCAGATTCCGATCTCCGATCCACGCAGCCATCCGGGTCATCTGCAATTGCTGGAGGACTGGCTCAGGAGCTATCGACCGGAGGAGTTGTTCGATGCGAGCGGACGCCTGCAAGCGGAGTTCGCCGAACTGGCCCCGGTCGGCACCCGCCGCATGGGCGCCAATCCGCACGCCAATGGCGGCTTGCTGCTGCACGATCTGGCGATGCCGGACTACCGCGATTACGCGGCGCATCTCCCGGTGCGTGGCGAGCACGGGATCGGTGATACCCGCGTCTTGGGCCCGTTGCTGCGCGACATCGCCGTGCGCAATGACCGCCAGCGCAACTTCCGCGTCTTCGGCCCTGACGAGACGGCATCGAACGGCCTGTCGGCGCTGTTCGAGGTCACGCAACGGCAGTGGGATGCCGCCACCGAGGCCAACGACGTATCCCTCGCACCGACCGGCCGGGTGCTGGATTCGATGCTCAGCGAACATCAATGCCAGGGCTGGCTGGAAGGCTATCTGCTGACCGGGCGTCACGGCCTGTTCAACAGCTATGAAGCCTTCATCCACATCGTCGATTCGATGTTCAACCAGCACGCCAAGTGGCTCAAGGTTGCCAACGGACTGCCGTGGCGCAAGCCGATCGCGTCACTGAACTACCTGCTGGCTTCGCATGTCTGGCGTCAGGATCACAACGGCTTCACGCATCAGGACCCCGGCTTCATCGATCACGTGGTGAACAAGAAGGCGGCGGTCGTTCGGGTCTACCTGCCGCCTGATGCCAACTGCCTGCTGTCGGTGATGGACCACTGCCTGCGCAGCCGCAACTACGTCAACGTGGTGATTGCCGGCAAGCATCCGGCTCCGCAGTGGTTGTCCATTGATGAGGCCGTGGCGCATTGCCGGGCCGGCATCGACGTCTGGCACTGGGCAAGCAATGACGACGGCGCCGAGCCCGATCTGGTGATGGCCTGCTGCGGTGATGTGCCGACCTTGGAAACGCTCGCCGCCGTATCGATCCTGCGCGAGCATTTGCCGACGCTGAAGATCCGCGTGGTCAACGTCGTCGACCTGATGCGCCTGCAGCCGCCGAGCGAGCATCCACATGGCCTGTGCGATGCACCGTTCGATGCCCTGTTCACTCGCGACAAGCCGGTGATCTTTGCGTTCCATGGCTATCCCTGGCTGGTCCACCGGCTCACCTATCGCCGCACCAATCACGACAACTTTCACGTGCGCGGCTACAAGGAGGAAGGTACGGTCACCACGCCGTTCGACATGACCGTGCTCAATGAGCTCGACCGCTTCCATCTGGTCATCGACAGCATCGACCGGCTGCCGCAAACCGGCGCCGCTGGTGCAGCACTCAAGCGACGGCTGCTGGACAAGCTGGTGGAGCATCGGAAGTACATCAACATCCACGGTCAGGACCTGCCGGAAATCCGCGACTGGCGCTGGCAGCGGACGCCGTGAGCAAAGTGCTGCCGCTGCCGTTGCGGGTCTACCTGATCCGGCATGGCGAGACGGACTGGTCGTCGTCAGAACGGCATCCCGGCCTGACCGATATCGCCTTGAGCACCCTCGGCGAGCAGCAGGCGCGCAGGCTCACGGTCGTGCTCGGCGCGCTCGTGTTCGCGAAGGTGCTGACCAGCCCGCTTGAGCGCGCGCGACAGACCTGCGCGTTTGCCGGCCAAGGCGCCCATGCGGAAGCCGATGCCGATCTTGTCGAGTGGAACTACGGTGACTACGAAGGCCGCACGACCATCGACCTCCAGCAGCAGTGCCCGGACTGGAATGTGTTTGTCGATGGTTGCCCGAACGGCGAAAGCCCGACGCAGGTATCGGCGCGACTGGACCGCTTCATTGCCCGCGTTGCGGGACTGAGCGGCAATGTCGCCGTGTTCTCGCACGGTCATCTCATCCGGGCGCTGGCCGTGCGCTGGCTGCAGATGCCGGTCGATCAGGCGCGTCACCTTGCACTCGATACGGCGTCGGTCAGCGTGCTGGCGCGTGATGCCGGGCACGCCAACCTGCCGATCATCTCGATGTGGAATCTGCCCGCCAATCGCTGAATGATCTGCCTGCGGCAGGCTTCGATCGGCGACGACCTGTCCAAGGTCGTCGCCGGGTTCGAGGCGCTGGCGAAGGCTTCAGCCTTGGTTCGGCGGCTTGAAGATCAGGCCGCGGCGGCGTTCGGCACGCCAACCAAACCAGCCATCGCCGCTTCGAGGCGACGCAGGCCTTCCGCGATATCCGCTTCGCTGATCACCAGCGACGGCGCCAGACGCAGTACGTCCGGGCCGGCAACCAGCGTCCAGACGCCGTGGGCCATCGCCGCATTGACGATGTCCTTGGCGCGGCCCTTCCAGGCCTCGCTCATCGGCGCGCCAATCAGCAGCCCGAGGCCGCGGCTTGGCGCGAACACGCCGTAGCGCCGGCCGATCGAATCGAGACCATCGCGGATAAGCTGGGTCCGGTGACTGACGCCCGCCAGCAAGCCCGGCTCGTTGACCAGATCGAGCACCGCTTCGCCGACCGCACAGGCCAACGGGTTGCCGCCGTAGGTCGAGCCATGGGTGCCGAAGGCCAGCACGTCCGCCGCCGCTGCCGTTGCCAGCATCGCGCCGATCGGAAAGCCGCCGCCAAGGCCTTTTGCCGAGGTCAGCACGTCCGGTACCACTCCGTAGTGCTGGTAGGCATACAGATGACCGCTGCGACCCATGCCGCTCTGCACTTCGTCGAAGATCAGCAACGCCTTGTGCTGGTCGGCCAGACGGCGCGCTGCAGCGATGAACGCCGGCGTGGACGGCATGATTCCGCCTTCGCCCTGAATCGGCTCCAGCACGATCGCGCAGGTGCGCGCCGACACGGCGGCTTCGAGTGCAGCGATGTCATTGAACGGCAGATGGGTGATGCCGCCGGGAATCGGCTCGAAACCCTGCGTGTACTTGGCCTGGCCGCCAACCGACACGGTGAACAGCGTGCGGCCGTGGAACGCGTTGTAGAACGAGATGATCTCGTGCTTCGCCGGGTCGATCGAATTGCCATAGCGGCGCGCCAGCTTGAAAGCGGCTTCGTTGGCTTCGGCGCCGGAATTGCAGAAGAAGACGCGGTCGGCAAATGTCGCTTCGACCAGCTTCTGTGCCAGACGAAGCGCCGGCTCATTGGTCACCACATTCGACAGATGCCAGAGCTTGCCGGCCTGTTCGGCGAGTGCGGCTGTCAGCTTCGGGTGGCAATGGCCGAGCAGCGTCACGGCGATGCCGCCGGCGAAGTCGACGTAGTCGCGACCGTCCTGATCCCACACTCGGCTGCCCTCGCCTCGCACCATGACCATGTCGGCGGGCTGATAGTTGGGAACCATGACCTCGTTGAAGGTCGAGCGGGTGACGTTCATGTTCTGCACCTGCGGGACTGCCGCATCGAAAAGCCGTGGAAAATTCCACGCGTTATGGTGCCACTTCGGCACCGGCTTCGATATGCGCCGACTGCGATTTGGCAGTTCGAGCGTCGCTGCGGCGCTTCAGATTCCGACCAGCCGTGCCGTGCTGCGGACGCGAACCCGCGTGGCGGCGCTCCGTCGAGAACCGGCGCTGCGTGGCATGCGGCGCATGCCGGCCGGCAGCCGTTCACGAATCACCTGCAGCACGCTGCGCGCGACCTGGTCGGCCATCGTCGGCGCCGCAACACTTGCGACGTCCCTCGCTCGGCTTGCGCCCTCGGACGTCAGAGCCCAGGCCTGAGGGCCGGTCGGCACCAGACTTTCGGCGGTGGCCAGCAAATCCAGCGCCATATACAAATCCGAATGGCGCAGGCCTGTCGTGCGCCATTCGCAGCGCAACGCGTCCAGTTCGACCGGCTTCCCGGGCTCGGCAGCGAGCGCATTGAAGACGTCGTAAAGGGCATATTCGAAGATGCTGTCGTCCAGCTTGAGCATGTTGCAGGTCCTCCTTGGGGTCCGAGTTCGCGTCCAGCGACATGGCTTCCGTGCCGCTATCGACCAAAGACCGGGTAATCGGAGCGTTCACCACCGAAAGCGACTTCGACGGTCGCTTTGGGCCGATCAGCGGTTGCTGGAGGCGTTCGGGACGCGCAGCTGACCCGAGGTGATTTTCGAAAGCCGCGCACGGCGTACACACGCGGCGGCAACGCTGAACGGATGTTCTTTACAAACTTCAGGCGCCGCGGGGCGATTTCCCCAAAAGTTACAATCGACTTTCAATCAACGATGAGGATTCAACATGATTCTTGATGCATCCGTCGCCGCCGTCGTGACCGGCGGCGCGTCCGGTCTTGGCGAAGCCACTGCCCGCAAGCTCGCCTCCCTCGGCGTCAAGGTTGCGATCTTCGACATGAATGAGGCGAAGGGCGAGGCACTGGCGGCCGAACTCGGCGGCGTGTTCTGCAAGGTCAACGTGACCTCGGACGCCGATGTCGACGCCGGCTTTGCAAAGGCGCGCGCCGCGCACGGGCAGGAACGGATCCTCGTCAACTGCGCCGGCATCGCCACCGCCGCCAAGACGGCCGGCTTCGACAAGAAGACCGGCGAGATCAAGCACTTCGATCTCGCCACCTGGGAAAAGACCATCCAGATCAACCTGATCGGCACCTTCCGCTGCATCGCCAAGAGCGCGGCCGGCATGATCACCGCGACGCCGCTGGAGTACGGCGAGCGCGGCGTGGTGATCAACACGGCGTCGGTCGCGGCACAGGACGGCCAGATCGGCCAGTCGGCGTACTCGGCCTCGAAGGCCGGCGTGCTCGGCATGACGCTGCCGATCGCGCGTGACCTGATGAACGAAGGCGTGCGCGTCAACACCATCCTGCCGGGCATCTTCCTGACGCCGATGATGGCGTCGATGCCGCAGAACGTGCAGGACGCGCTGGCCGCGTCGGTGCCGTTCCCGAAGCGTCTCGGCTCCCCTGCCGAGTACGCCAGCCTGGTCGTCGAGATGTGCTCGAACGGCTACTTCAACGGCGAATCGGTGCGACTCGACGGCGCGATCCGGATGGCGCCGCGCTGAGCCACCAGCGGTGACGTCGGCGCGCCCTCAGGGGTGCGCCGGCATCGCCCAAAAAGAAAGCCTGCCGAGACACACGCCTCGGCAGGCTTTTTTGCTGCTCGCCGCTCAAGGTGTGGCGACGAACTCCGCATGCTGCGGATGGGCCCGACCGACCGGCACTTCGAGCCGGTTCACGGCATTGACGTAGGCCTTGGCCGACGCAATCACGATGTCGGTATCGGCACCCAGGCCATTCACGACGCGGCCTTCCTTGGTCAGCCGCACGGTCACTTCACCCTGGGCATCGGTACCGGTGGTGATGTTGTTGACCGAGTACAGCAACAGCGTCGCGCCCGTTCCGACGCGCTGCTCGATTGCCGCGAACACGGCGTCCACCGGCCCGTCACCGAGGGCTTCGACTTCGCGGATCTCACCATCGATGCTGAGCGCGACCTTGGCCAGCGGCCGGGTACCGGTCTTCGACGTCACTTCGAGCCACTGCAGGCTGACGCGATCTTCGGCACGCGCCTGTTCGGCCTGCGTGACCAGCGCCTGCAGGTCCTCGTCGAAGATGTCCTGCTTCTTGTCGGCAAGATCCTTGAAGCGGGCAAAGGCCTCGGCGAGTTCGCCGTCGGACTTGAACTGGTAGCCCAGTTCCTCGAGCCGGGCACGGAAGGCACTGCGACCGGACAGCTTGCCGAGCGTGAGCTTGTTCGACGACCAGCCGACATCTTCCGCCCGCATGATCTCGTAGGTCTCGCGATGCTTGAGCACGCCGTCCTGGTGGATGCCGGATTCATGCGCGAAGGCATTGGCACCGACCACCGCCTTGTTCGGCTGCACCGGATAGCCGGTGATGTTCGAGACCAGCCGCGAGCACGGCACGATCTGCGTGGCATCGACACGGGTGGTCACCGGGAACACGTCGTGGCGAGTGCGGATCGCCATGACGATTTCCTCGACCGCGGCATTGCCGGCACGCTCGCCGAGGCCGTTGATCGTGCACTCGACCTGACGGGCGCCGTTCATCACCGCCGCCAGCGAATTGGCGACGGCCATGCCGAGATCGTTGTGGCAGTGCGTCGACCAGATCACCTTGTCCGCATTCGGCACCCGTTCGATCAAGGTCTTGAAGCGCTCGCCCCAGAGGCTCGGAATCATGTAGCCGACGGTGTCCGGCACGTTGAGCGTGGTGGCGCCGGCCTTGATCACGGCATCAAAGATGCGGCACAGGAAATCGATGTCCGAGCGGCCGGCGTCTTCGGCCGAGAACTCGACATCATCAGTGAAGCTGCGCGCCAGCTTCACCGCGGAAACCGCGTTGTCGACCACCTGATCCGGCGACAGGCGAAGCTTCTTCTCCATGTGGATCGCGCTGGTGGCGATGAAGGTATGGATGCGCTTCCGGGCTGCAGGCGCGAGTGCTTCGCCAGCGCGCGTGATGTCGGCGGCGTTGGCACGGGCCAGCGAGCAGACGGTCGATTCCTTGACCGCGCGCGCCACGGCCTGCACGGCGGCGAAGTCGCCGGGGCTGGCGATCGCGAAGCCGGCTTCGATGACATCGACCTTCAGCTTCTGCAGCGCCAGCGCAATGCGCACCTTTTCGTCGAGCGTCATGGCTGCACCCGGCGACTGTTCGCCGTCGCGCAAGGTGGTGTCGAAGATGATGAGCTGGTCTTTCATGGGGTTCTCGCGAATTCGGTTCGCCGGCGGCAGGCCGGCATGATGCCAGCCGACACGGTCAGTGTCAGGCTTGAAAAGGACGTTGCTGGAGTGGTTCCGGTACTAGCCCCCGGACGGGCGGATTCGAGTGGTCTGCCTTACGGCAGCAGCAGTCGAACGGCAAGCAGCAGCGCACGGCCGGACGACTTCGGCGCGTGGAGCTTCAGGGAGCGGGTGCTGGCTTGCATGGCGCGGATAATAGAGGAAGACAAGCTGGGCGCAAAGGCGCCCGCGCGCCGCTCCGCCGTCAAGCCCCGGCGCTGGTCGGTGCCGGGTCGAGCCCGGCAATCTGGCGCATCACCTTGACGAAGGTGCTGGCCGACTGGCCGCCTTCGACGATATGGCGCTCGTTGAAGATGATCGCCGGCACGCCACGAATGCCGCGATTCATCCACAGCTTCATGCGTTCATCGACGTCGTCGAGGTAGGTTTCGGTCGACAGGATCTCCTTCGCGCGCGCGCCGTCGAGTCCACATTCGACCGCAATCTCCGTCAGCACGTCATGGTTGGAGAGCTGCCGACCGTCGCAGAAATTGGCGCGAAAAAGCGCAGTCTTCAGCAGCAGCGGATCACCCGCCTGCTCGGCCCAGTAGACCAGCCGGTGCGCGTCGAAGCTGTTCCAGATTCGTGTCTCGCGATCGAGCTTGAATGCCAGCCCGGCCTCGGCCGCAATGGCGGTGAGGTTGCGACGCTCGTCGTCGATCTGCGCGGCCGAGGCGCCGGTCAACGCCACCAGGTGCTCACCCATGTTGACGCCTTCGGGCGGCATGTTGCGGTTCAGCTCGAACGGCTGGAACTGCAGTTCCACTTCGATCACGCCCTGCAGGCGGCTGGCCGCCTCGACCAGACCAGCAAGGCCGATCGCGCACCAGGGGCAGGCAATATCGGATACGTAATCGATCTTCAGGCGCGGGAGCATGTCGGCGGCTCGATCAGACAGGGGTTGGCTTGCCGCGCACGCGACGAATGACGGTCGCCACCGGCCCCGACATCGCGTAAACGAAAAAGCCGAGGAACAGGATCAGCGGCGGATTGACCGACACCAGCGCCAGCAGGCCGATCACGGCAACGAACGGCAAGAAGCGCATGCGACCCGACAGGTTCAGCTTCTTGAAGCTGTTGTAGCGGATCGACGACACCATCAGCAGTGCCGCACCCAGCGTGATGATGCTGGCCGGAATCAGCACGTCGAGCCCGCTCAGCTCGTACTTGAAGCAGGTCCAGACGAAGAAGACCACCAGCGCTGCCGCTGCCGGGCTCGGCAGGCCGAAGAAATCCTTGCTGCTGCCCTTGATCGCCGCCAGCACGTTGAAGCGCGCCAGCCGCAGTGCTGCGCAGGTCGCGTAGGTCATTGCCAGCACGCCGCCAAGCTTGCCGCCCAGCCACTGGTAATCGGACAGGAACCGCAATGAGTAGGCGTAGACGACGATCGACGACGCGATGCCGAACGCGGCCATGTCGCACAGCGAGTCGTACTCCTTGCCGAAATCGGTGGAAGTGTTGGTCATGCGGGCAATGCGGCCGTCGAGTGCGTCGGCAATCATCGCGAACAGGATGCCGATAGCCGCGTCATCGAAGTTGCCATTCATCGACGCGACGATGGCGTAGAACGCGCCGAACAGCGTGCCCGTGGTGAACAGGTTGGGCAGCAAGTAGATGCCCTTCTTCGGGCCCTGACGGCGCGGCGTTGGCGATTCGTTCATGCATCGGCCTCGTGAAAAGTGCGTCAGTTTACGGAATGCGCTTCAGAAGTTTCCGGCTGCCACCGCTGTGGTGCGACGGAAACGAGAAAGCCCCTTGCGGGGCTTCGGTTGCTTGCTGCTATCTGCAATTGATGCGACAGGCGATGCGTAGAGGGTGGTGCTGGGATTCCGCACTGGGACCGACATTGAGTCGGTCTGAATCGGCTTGCTTCGCCGGGTGTCGCTTGGGATTCGTCCCTTCGGTTCGAATCCCTCTCTCGCTGCCGATCAGCTTTTCGAAAACACCGACATTGAGTCGGTCTTTTGAAAAGTGGCGGAGAGAGAGGGATTCGAACCCCCGGACCGGTGAAGGTCAGCGGTTTTCAAGACCGCCGCGATAGACCACTCTGCCATCTCTCCGCGTTGCTGCGCGCGCATTCTAGTGCAACGCGGGCACAAAGCGTCACTGACGCGGCGACGGCTCCTGCACGATCCTCGCCTGCGCGTAGCCGCTCTTCGCGATCTTCGCCTGCGCCGACTTCGCAGCGGCCTCGCTTGCATACGGTCCGGCGCGAACGCGATTCAAACGGTTCCCCTTCACGCCAGTAATCCGCGTGACAGTCGCGGTGATCCCGGCCCGCTTCAGCTCCATGACGATGGACTGGGCACTGCCGGCATCCGAAAAACTGCCAATCTGGACGTACCAGCCAGCCGCCGTCGGCGCCGACTTCGGCTCCGCCGGCTTCAGCTTCGGCTGCGTCGGCAAGACCGCAGCGGCGACCGGCGCCTTCGGCTTGTCCTGCGGCTTGGCTTGCGGCTTTGGCTCGACCGTATCCTGCGACCTCAGAGCCGCCCGCTTCGGTGGCTGCCGAACGCCGTCCGGTGACGCGCTCGCCGTATCGACCGAGGCCGGCAGCGGCGCTGCGAGCGCTGCATCCGGCGCGATCGACGCTTCGACATCGGCGATCGCGACCGACGGCTCCGCCGGCGGCAGCTGATCGGCCACCGGCTCCGGAAGCATGTCGTCAGGCGGCGGCACGGCATCGGCTTCCGTCAGCACCTGCTCGCCGCTGACACTCACCGTCGTCGATGGCGCGCTTTGCTCCGGCTTCGGTACGCTCGGCAGCAGCAGCGACAGCAGAAAGACCAGCGCCAGCAGCACCGCCAGGCCAACCATCCGCTGCCGAAGCACGCCGCTCATCAAGTCCCCCATCGCGTTTCCTCGAGTGCTGCGGCCACGGTCAGGAACGATCCGCAGACGACGATGCGATCGAGCGCACCGGCCGATGCGCGCGCGGCCTGCAGCGCTGATGCGACCGTGGCGTGGGCGCTGGCTTGCGCGCCGCTGCGCTGCGCGATCTCGACCAGCTGATCCGCGGGCAGTCCGCGCGGCGGCGGAAGCCCGGCGCAGAAGAACTGCGTCGCAACGCTGGCAAGGGTCGCACAGACCGCAGCCACCGGCTTGTCCGACAGCATGCCGAGCACCAACAAGGTCCGGCCATCACAGCGTTCGGCGCGCAGCTGCGCGGCGAGCACGGCGGCCGATTCAAAATTGTGGGCGACGTCGAGAATCAGCCCGCCGACACGCTGGTAGCGCCCCGGCAAGGCCAGCGCGCGCAGTGCCGCCTCGATCGCCGGCCGTTCGACCGGCAAGCGCGGCTGCAGCGCCGTCACCAGCGCCAGCACGCCGGAAGCGTTGTCGATCTGCATCGCGCCAGGCAGCGCCGGCAGCGGCAGCTCGGCATAGGCGATGCCGCGCCCTTGCCAGTTCCAGCCCGTCTGCGTCCAGCCCGCAGCAAAGTCGGCGCCGGCGCACTGCCACTGGGCGGCAATCGCTTCGGCATGACGTTCAAGGCTGGTCGGTGCGGCCGCCTCCGCGCAGATCGCCGGACGACCACTGCGGAAAATGCCGGCTTTCTCGAAGCCGATCGACTCGCGATCTGGCCCCAGCCAATCGGTATGGTCGAGGCCAATGTTGGTGACCAGCGCGGCATCGGCATCGATGATGTTGACCGCGTCCAGCCGGCCACCGAGGCCGACCTCCAGCACCTGAACATCGACGCGCGCTTCGCGGAACAGCCACAGCGCAGCCAGTGTGCCGAACTCGAAATAGGTCAGTGGTAAATCACCGCGGGCGGCGTCGATGGCCGCAAAAGCCGCGCAGATCGCATCGTCGCCGGCATCGATACCATCGATGGCGATCCGCTCGTTGTAGCGGAGCAGATGCGGCGACAGGTAACGGCCAACCTTGTAACCGGCGGCCTGCCAGATTCCGGCAGCCAGCGTGGCCGATGAGCCCTTGCCGTTGGTGCCTCCGATTGTTGCCGTGACGGCGGATGGCTTGAGCAGATCGAGCCGTTCGGCGACGGTACGCGACCGATCAAGACCGAGCTCGATCGACCGCGGGTTCAGCTGCTCCTGCCAGCGCAGCCAGTCGGACAGTGACCGGCCGCCGGCGCTGGCCACCGGCTCAGTGAGCAGCGGAGCCAACGGCCGGCGAGAAGTGGGTCAGCATGGCCAGCAGGCGATGCAGCTTTTCGCGCAGCTCGCGGCGGTCGACGATCATGTCGATCGCGCCCTTCTCCAGCAGGAACTCGGCGCGCTGGAAGCCTTCCGGCAGCTTCTGGCGCACGGTCTGTTCGATCACGCGCGGGCCGGCGAAGCCGATCAGCGCCTTCGGTTCGGCCACGTGGATGTCGCCGAGCATCGCCAGCGAGGCCGACACGCCACCCATCGTCGGGTGGGTCAGCACGGAAATGAACGGCAGCCCGCGCTCGGCGAGCTTGGCGAGCGCTGCGCTGGTCTTGGCCATCTGCATCAGCGAGAACAGCGATTCCTGCATGCGTGCGCCGCCAGAGGCTGCGAAGCAGATCACCGGGCAGCCGTGCTCGAGCGCGGCATTGACGCCACGGACGAACTTTTCGCCGACCACCGAACCCATCGAGCCGCCCATGAAGCCGAACTCGAACACGCAGACCACGACCGGCAGGCCGATCAGCTGGCCACGCATCACGACCAGCGCGTCTTCCTCATCGGTGTCTTCGCGGGCTTCGGCGAGACGCTCGGTGTACTTGCGCGAATCCTTGAACTTCAGCGGATCGGTGGCGCGCACGCGGGCGCCGATTTCGACTCTGGGCTCGGCATCAAGGAAGTGGTTGATCCGCGCCCGCGCCGCGATCGGACGGTGCGCGCCGCACTTCGGACAGACTTCCAGCGTCCGCTCCAGCTCGGCGCGGTAGAGCACCGACTGGCAGGAATCGCACTTCATCCACAAACCTTCCGGCACGCTCTTCTTGCGTACACCGCCAGTCAGCAGTTTCGATCCGGAGATTTTTTCGAGCCAGCTCATCGTGGTGATTCCGTCGTGGGTCGGAGGACGAATGTCAGGGTTGCAACGATCACGCCACCGCGGCCGGCAGCGTTGCATCAAGCGCGGCGCGCATTTCAGCCAGCTGCGACTTCAGCAGTCCAGGCAGGACGTCCGGCGTGGCCTGGAACTTCTCGATCTGCGAAACCAGCGCACTGCCGACCACGACACCGTCGGCAACGGCGCCGACCAGTGCGGCCGACGCGGCATCGCGGATGCCGAAGCCGACGGCGACCGGAAGACGCGTGTGGCGGCGGATCTGTTCGAGCTTGGCGCTGACGCTGTCGATGTCGAGCGACGCGGCACCGGTGACGCCTTTCAGCGACACGTAGTACAGGTAGCCGCTGGCCTGACGAACGATGGCCTCGATGCGGGCATCGGACGACGTCGGCGCCAGCAGGAAAATCAGGTCCAGCCCGAACGAACGTACCTTCGGTGCGAACTCGGGCGCTTCCTCGACCGCCAGATCGACGATCAGCACGCCATCGACGCCCGAACTCGTGGCCAGCGTGCAGAACGCCTCCAGCCCACGCGTTTCGATCGGATTCAGGTAGCCCATCAGCACGACCGGCGTATGGCGGTTGGTCTTGCGGAACTCGGCGACCATCGCGCAGCAGTTCCACAAGCTGGTGTTGTGCAGCAGCGCCCGCTCGCAGGCCAACTGGATCGTCGGGCCGTCGGCCATCGGATCGGAGAACGGCACGCCGAGCTCGATGATGTCGGCGCCGCCGTCGACCAGCGCGTGCATCAGGCCAACCGTGTGGCTCGGGTGCGGATCGCCGGCGGTGATGTACGGGATCAGCGCGGTGCGACCTTCGGCCTTCAGCGCGGCCAGCGTGCTTTCGATGCGGCTCATGGGGTCTGTGTCAGTCGGTTACAGCAGCGAAATGCCTTCGTGCTTGGCGATCGTGAAGATGTCCTTGTCGCCGCGGCCGGACATGTTGACGACGATGATCTGGTCCTTCGACATCATCGGTGCCAGCTTCTTCGCATAGGCCATCGCATGTGACGGTTCCAGCGCCGGAATGATGCCTTCGGTGCGCGTGCACTCGTGAAACGCCGCGAGCGCTTCGGTATCGGTGACCGACACGTAGTTCACGCGACCGATGTCCTTGAGCCAGGAATGCTCCGGGCCGACGCCCGGATAGTCGAGACCGGCCGAGATCGAGTGCGTGCCGATGATCTGGCCATTGTCGTCGGCCATCACATAGGTGCGGTTGCCGTGCAGCACGCCCGGCTTGCCGGCCGACAGCGGTGCGGCGTGGCGGCCGGTCTCGATACCGTCACCGCCGGCTTCGACGCCGTACATCGCAACGCCGTCGTACGGAATGAACGGATGGAACAGACCGATGGCGTTGCTGCCACCGCCCACGCAAGCCACCAGCGCATCCGGCAGGCGACCCAGCATGTCCTGCGACTGGCTGATCACTTCGCGGCCGACCACGGCATTGAAGTCGCGCACCAGCATCGGATACGGATGCGGACCGGCCACGGTGCCGATGACGTAGAACGTGTCATCAACATTGGTCACCCAGTCGCGCAGAGCCTCGTTGAGCGCGTCCTTCAGCGTCTTGGTTCCGCTCTGCACCGGAATCACTTCGGCACCGAGCAGCTTCATGCGGTAGACGTTCGGGCTTTGCCGCTCGACGTCGTCGGCGCCCATGTAGACCACGCACTTCAGGCCAAGCCGTGCTGCGATCGTTGCCGACGCCACGCCATGCTGGCCAGCGCCAGTTTCGGCGATGATCCGGGTCTTGCCGAGATGCTTGGCCAGCAGCGCCTGACCGACCGTGTTGTTGATCTTGTGCGCGCCGGTGTGGTTCAGGTCCTCGCGCTTCAGGAAGATCTGCGCCCCGCCCCACTTCTTCGTCAATCGCTCGGCCGGATACAGCGGGCTCGGACGGCCGACATAGAGCGCGAGATCCTTGTCCAGCTCGGCGCGAAACGCCGGATCAACCTTCAGCTGGTTGTAGGCGACTTCGAGTTCGCGCAGCGGCTCCATCAGCGTTTCGGCGACGAAGCGACCGCCGTAGGGGCCGAAATGGCCGCGGGCGTCGGGCAGGTTCTCGTAGATCATGGACGGGTTTGGCTCGATTTCAGGAATTCTGATCGGCGCGGCGAACCTCTCGCGCGAAGTCCTGCATTTTGCCTGAATCCTTGAGCCCGGGCGCCGCTTCGATGCCGCTGGAAACATCGACCGCATAAGGCCGGGCGGCAGCGATTGCGGCAGCGACGTTATCGGGCCGGATGCCGCCGGCCAGCATGATCGGCAGGCCGACCGCATCGGTCGCGCGCGCCCAGTCGAAGGCCATGCCCTGACCACCCAAGCCGCCGGGGGCATGACCGTCCAGCAGCAGCGCGTCGGCGCTTGCGTAGTCGGCGGCGATCTCCGCAAGCGTGCGCGTCTGCTGCTGCATGGCGATCGCCTTCAGGTACGGATGGCCGAAGCTTGCGCAGAACGTGGCCGGCTCCTCGCCATGGAACTGCAGCAGCGTCGGCCGGATCGTGGCCAGCACTTCGCGCACCAGCTCGGCATCGGGATTGCGCAGCAGCACCACGCTGCTGACAAACGGCGGGATCGCCGCCTTCAGCTCAGCCGCCGCCTGCAATGTCACGGCGCGCGGGCTTTGCGGCACCAGAATCAGGCCGATGGCATCGACGCCCAGCTGTACCGCTTCGGCAATGTCGGATGCCCGTGTGAAACCGCAGAACTTGATGCGGGTACGGTGCCGCGCGGAAACGCTCATCCAGGAAACCAGGGCTCGGTGACGGCCGGCAGATCGAAGCCGGCAGGGTAATCGGGGCCGACAAAATACAGGCCTGCGGCCGCCGCCGTCATGCCGGCACGCGAGCGGTCGCGGCCGGCCAGCAGTTCGCCGATCCAGCTTTCCTGGCGCTTGCCGCAGCCGACTTCGAGCAGACTGCCGACAATGTTGCGAACCATGTGGTGCAGGAAGGCGTTGGCGCGAATGTCGACGAACACGAACTCGCCGCGCCGCTGCGCCCGGATCGCCTGCAGCCTGCGCATCGGCGTCGTCGACTGGCATTCAGCGGCACGGAACGCCGAGAAGTCGTTCTCGCCGATCAGCACCTGCGCCGCGCGGTCTATCGCATCCGCGTCAAGCGGATAGTTCAGCCAGTTGGCGCGCTCGGCCAGCAGCGCCGAACGGGTCCGGCTGTTGTGGATCACGTAGCGATAGCGCCGCGACACCGCGCTGAAACGCGCGCTGAAATCGTCGGTGACCGGCCGCACCCAGCGGATCGAGACGTCCAGCGGCAGGCGCGCATTGCTGCCGAGCGCCCAGGCCTGCGGTTCGCGGGCCGCAGGGCTGTCGAAGTGGACAACCTGCCCGAAGGCATGAACACCGGCATCGGTGCGGCCTGCGCAGATCGTCGCGACCGGATGGTTGGCGACCGACGACAGCGCCTGTTCCAGCACGCCCTGCACGCTTGCCCGTTCGGCCTGCAGCTGCCAGCCGGCGTAGCGGCTGCCAAGGTATTCCACACCGGCTGCCCAGCGCCGGCTCGGACGCGCGGCCGGCGCCGCCGGCTCGGTCGTATTCAGCCCAGCAGGCGCTGGCTCAGGGCCCGCGCTTCCTGTTGCTGCTTGTCAGTACCGGCGTTTTCGACTTCGGCGATCAGCGTCCTTGCGGCATCGAGGTCGCCCATGTCGGCATACGCGCGCGCCAGATCGAGCTTGGTGTCGATCTCGTCGCCGCCGATGACCTCCGACTCGGGCTCCGGCACCACCTCGAACGCCGATTCATCAAGCGGGATCTCCAGAAACGGCTGGCGGGCCGTGACCTGGCCGGAATCGGCACGGGCGCTGTTGCCTTCGTCGTCGAGATCGAAACTGCTCAGATCGATGTCGATCACCGCGTCGTTCGACTGCGCGGTCGAAACCGGCGCCTGTTCCGGCACCGGCATCGCCACCGGCTCGAAGACGGCCACGGCCGGGACCGGCGGTGTTGCCGGCGGCAGATCGAATTCCAGGATCGGTTCGTCAAACGGCCGCAGCAGGCTCTCGGTGACCGGATCGGGAATCGACACTGGCGCGATCTCGTCCGCTGACGGCAGCGATACAGCCAATGGCACTTCCGTCGGCAGCGGTTCACCACGAAGCGGATCGGTATCGAGATCGAAGTCGATGACCGAAAGATCGCGCGGCGCAGTGGCCGCATCAGCGGAACCCTCGAAGTCCGCCGGCAGACCGCCAAACAGCAGCGACTCCGGCAGCAATGCCCGACCCATGACACTGATCTTCTGCCAGTCGGCCGGGCTCGCCGTGTCGATCATGCCCTCGGCCAGTGTCTGGAACGCCGCTGCGTTGCCGGCTGCCGAATAGGTTTCAGCGAGCTTCATCTTCAGATCGCCGCGCTCCGGAGCAGCAGCGATCGCGTTCTGCAGCATCTGCGCGGCCTCGTCATAAAGACCGTAGGCCAGATGGAAGTCCGCTTCGGTCAGCGGGTCAGAGGCTTCAAGAGCATTGCCGACCTCCGGCTTGTCGACTTCGCCCAGCGGCTCATCGCTTGCGATATCGGCAATGGCCGGCGCAGCCGCCAGCGCCGTCTCATCGCGCTCGGCAATCGGCTCGGCCGTGGGCTCGACAGCCGGCTCGACAGCGGCTGCTGGCGGCGAAGTCCCTGACTCTGCCAAGGCCTGCGCGACCGTGGACCGCGCCCAGGGCTGCTCCATCAGCAGGTCGGGACCAGTGTCCAGCAGGTCCCGGGCAGCCGCGTTCGGACTGCCTTTTCGAGGTGTCGCGGAAGAGCGCCGCTGCCAGAGCTTGAAGCCCACCAGCGCCAAGACCAGCAGCGCCAGTGCTGCGATCGGCAGCCACGGCACGGCGTTCTGGTCAGTGATCGCAGCAACGTCGGCAGCCAGTGCCTCAGCCGGCGCTGCCGCCGCCGGGACCTCCGCCACCTGCGCGTCCGGCACCGACGGCGCGACTGGCTCTGGCGCGACCTCGGCTGCAGCACCGTCAGCCGGATTCCCGGACGGCGCAGCACTTTCCACGCCATTGCTTTCGGATGCCGGCACCTCGGTCGTGGTCTCTGGCGTCTGGACATCCGGCACCGGCGCAGACGAAGCCGGCGGCGGGATAGCTGCAGCTGGAGCAGCTTCGGCGGCAGCGGGTGCCGGCGCTGGTGCCGGCGTCGGTTCGGGTGCCGGTACCGGTGCCGGTAGCGGTACAGGTGCCGCCGGCTGGACGGCTGCCGGCTTGCGTGCGACGAACGGCGCCGCACCATTGGCGGCGCGCAGGCGGGCCACCCGGTCACGCGCTGCATCGGCATCGATCGCCAGCGCGTCTTCCGCAGTTGGAACGATCAGCGTCTGACCGCTCAACAAGTGGTTGATGCTGCCGCCGCCGAATGCGGTCGGGTTCATGTTGTAGATGGCCAACAGCATCTGGTCCATCGTGACCGCCGGGTCGCGCCGGAACAGCGTGGCGATGCTCCACAAGGTCTGCGCCGGCTTCACCGGGCCATAGCGGGCCGGCACATCGGCAACTGCGGCAGCGGCTTCCGTGACCGGCGTCGGCTCGGGCTTCGGTGCCGGCGCTGTCGTCGCCTCTGGCGCCTGTGCCGCGCCCACCGATGGCGGTGCGCTGGCTGGCGGATCGAGCAGCACCGTGTACTCGCGCAGCAGGCGGCCGCCGTTCCAGCGCGCTTCGATGATGAAATTCAGAAACGGATCGCGCACCGGCTGTGCGCTGGCGACCTTGATCGCATTGCCGTTCAGCTCGAAGCGCAGCGCATTGATCTGATCGTTGCGTTCGAGTCCACGGCGCGCGAATTCATCGGCCGACGCAATCGTGACGGTCAGGCTTTCGAGGTCTTCCGGCGATGCCGAGTCAAGCGGAATCGAGGCGGCAAAGCGTTCGTTGAGGCGCGAACGGACATCGACATCACCGAGCCCCAGCGCCAGTGCAGCCGCACTCCAGACCAGCGATGCCGCAGCCAGCGAGTAGGCCGACGCGACGGCCAGAATACGCATCATGATGATCCCCGATTGAACGCATCCGGTCGGTCGACGCACCGGCCCGTCGACGCTATCGGCGGGCAGCCTTTATACCTTAGGAATCAATGCGTACCAATATGAAAAACAGACCGGCGCCGGGCCTTACAGGTATGAACGGATGAGCTGTTCGGCGATCTGCACGGCATTGAGCGCCATACCCTTGCGGATGTTGTCGCCGACCACCCAGAGGTTCAGGCCGCAGGGATGGGAAATGTCGTCGCGGATGCGCCCGACGAACACCGCGTCTTCGCCCGAGGCATCACTGACCGCGGTCGGATAACCACCGTCCTCGTGGCGGTCGATGACCACGATGCCCGCGGTGTTTTCGAGCAGTTCGCGCGCTTCGTCGGCGCCGATCTTCTTGCGCGTCTCGATGTGCAGCGCAGCCGAGTGCCCGTAGAACACCGGCACGCGGACTGCCGTGACATTCACGCCGATTGACACGTCGCCAAGAATCTTCCGCGTCTCGCGCAGCATGGCCAGCTCTTCGCGCGTGCAGCCGCTGTCATCGATGACATCGACCTGCGGCAGCACGTTGAACGCGATCTGCTTCGGATAGACCTTGACTTCGACATCCTTGAAGTTCAGCAGCGCCGCCGTCTGCCGACCAAGCTCCTCGATCGCGTCGCGGCCGCTGCCGGACACGCTCTGGTAGGTACAGACGTTGATGCGTGCGATGCCAACCGCATCATGGATCGGCTTCAGCGCCATCAGCATCAGCGTCGTCGAACAGTTCGGGCTGGCGACGATGCCGCGCACGCGAACGCCGGCAAGCGCTTCCGGATTCACTTCCGGAATCACCAGCGGCACATCGGCTTCCAGCCGAAACTGCGGGCTGCTGTCGACGACCAGACAGCCAGCTGCCGTGGCCTTCGCCACGAACGCCGCCGCCACGGCGGAGCCGGCAGCAAATAGCGCGAGCTGCACACGGCTGAAGTCGAACGTCCCCAGATCGTCGACCGGCAGATCGCGATTGCCGAACTTCACCGTGCCGCCGGCAACGGCCTCGACATCCAGCGCATGGACCTTGCCGACCGGGAATTCACGGTCCTTCAGCAGATCCAGCAGATGCTCGCCAATGATGCCGGTGACGCCAACGACGGCGATGTCGAAGCGACGTTCGCCGGACGCGGTGCTCATGCGGCCACCAGGATGCGCAGCATGCGGCGCAGCGGTTCAGCCGCGCCCCACAGCAGCTGGTCGCCGACCGTGAAGGCGCCGAGATACTCGGGCCCCATGTTCAGCTTGCGCAGACGGCCGATCGCGACATTCAGCGTGCCGGTGACGGCAACCGGCGTCAGATCGCGGATCGAGGCCTCGCGAGTATTCGGCACCACGCGCACCCACTCGTTGTCGGCGGCGATCATCGCTTCGATCTCGGCGATCGGCACATCGCGCTTCAGCTTGATGGTCAGCGCCTGCGAATGGCAGCGCATCGCGCCGATGCGCACGCAGAGGCCGTCGACCGGGATCGGATTCGCTACCCGGCCGAGAATCTTGTTGGTCTCCGACTGGCCCTTCCACTCTTCCTTGGACTGGCCGTTGTCGAGCTGCTTGTCGATGTACGGAATCAGCGAACCCGCCAGCGGGGCACCAAAGTGCTTGGTCGGGAATTCGGCCGAGCGCTGCGTGGCCGCCACCTTGCGGTCGATCTCGAGGATCGCCGAGGCCGGATCGGCGAGTTCGGCGGCCACGGCCTGTTCGAGCACGCCCATCTGTGCGAGCAGCTCGCGCATGTTCGCGGCACCGGCGCCGGAGGCGGCCTGATAGGTCATCGCCGACATCCACTCGACCAGATCGGCCTTGTACAGCGCACCGAGCGCCATCAGCATCAGCGACACCGTGCAGTTGCCGCCGACGAAATTTTTCACGCCGCTGGCCAGCGCGGCATCGATGACGCCGCGATTGACCGGGTCGAGGATGATCACCGCGTCATCGTTCATGCGCAGCGCGCTGGCCGCGTCGATCCAGTAGCCGTTCCAGCCGCTGGCACGCAGCTTCGGGTAGACGGCGTTGGTGTAGTCGCCACCCTGGCAGGTGATGATGATGTCCATCTGGGCCAGCGCTTCGACGCTGTTGCCATCCTTCAGCGGCGGCGACTCCACGCCGTACAGCCACGGCCCCGGACCACCGGCGCTGGAGGTCGAGAAGAAATGCGTTTCGACGAGGGCGAAATCCCGTTCCTCCTGCATGCGCTGCATCAGCACCGAACCGACCATGCCGCGCCAACCGACCATCCCAAGCTTCTTCAACATCGCTGCCTCTCCACTGGACCACGTTGCATCGAAAACCGGATTCCCGCGTTCGCGGGAATGACAGGGAACTTCAGGCGCGCAGCGCGGCCACCACGGCGTCGCCCATCGCGGCGGTGCCGATACGGGCTTCGCCCGGCTTGGCGATGTCGCCGGTGCGCAGACCCGAGGCCAGCACTGTCTTCACAGCCGTCTGGATCATGTCGGCCAGATCGCCACGACCCAGCGAGTAGCGCAGCATCATTGCCACCGACAGCAGCATCGCCAGCGGATTGGCCACGCCCTTGCCGGCGATGTCCGGCGCCGAACCGTGGCTCGGCTCGTACATGCCCTGCCCGCGTTCGTTCAGCGAGGCCGATGGCAGCATGCCGATCGAGCCGGTCAGCTCGGCAGCGATGTCGGACAGGATGTCGCCGAACATGTTGCTGGTGACCAGCACATCGAACTGCTTCGGCGCGCGCACCAGCTGCATTGCCGCGTTGTCGACTAGCAGGTGACTCAGCGTGACGTCCGGATATTCCTTCGACACCTCGATCACAACCTCGCGCCACAGCTGCGAGGACTCCAGCACGTTGTTCTTGTCGACCGAGCACAGCCGCTTGCCGCGCAGGCGTGCTGCTTCGAAAGCGGTACGGGCGATGCGGGCGATCTCGAAATCCGAATAGGCCTCGGTATCGCGGGCGACACGGGCGCTGGGGATCACATGGCTGCCGACCTTGTAATTCGTCTCGACACCGGTTTCGCGCTTGCCGAAGTAGATGCCGCCGGTCAGTTCCCGAACGATCAGGATGTCCAGCCCCGACACCACTTCGGCCTTCAGCGACGATGCATCGGCCAGTTCCGGATAAAGAATTGCCGGACGCAGGTTCGAATACAGGCCCAGACCGGCACGAATGCCGAGCAGGCCGCGCTCCGGGCGCAGCTCCTTCGGCAGCGTGTCGTACTGCGGACCACCGACGGCCGCTAGCAGGATCGCATCGGCGGCCTTCGCGGCTTCAAGCGTTGCTGCCGGCAGCGGATGGCCGGCCGCGTCGTAGCCGGCGCCACCAATCGGCGCGCTGCTCCAGGTGGCGTCGAAGCCATGCCGGTCGCGCAGGACCGTCAGCAGCTTGACTGCTTCCGCAGTGATTTCCGGACCGATGCCATCGCCGGGGAGCAGCAGGATTTTCTGAGTCATGTCGTGAGCGTGTCGTTCAGTCGATCGCGTAGGCGCGAAGTTCGTTGTTGAGCATCATCGGCACCAGCAGGCGCTTGGCCGGGCCGATCGCGATGTCGGCCGAGCCCTGTTCCAGCAGCAGCCAAAGCGTCGCTTCGCCGGTGGCCGATACCTTGTAGACATTGCCGTGCGCCCAGTCGCTGACGATGTAGCCGCCCTTGCCATCGGCGACCACACCATCGATGTTCGCGAACGGCACCGGTGCGAAGCGCGGCTCCAGCGCGTTGGTCGTGCGGTTGACCGACTGCAGGTAGCCGTCGCTGGACGTCTCGAAGCCGTTGCCGCTCAGGACACCCCAGCTGCCGACGATGAGCTTGTCGCCTTCGACCAGCAGGCCGTTCGGGCCTTCGAGCTTCGGGCTGGCCAGCATCACACCGAGGCTGTCGCCGTTCAGGCGCCAGATGGTGTTGGTGAACATGTCGGAGACATACACGCGACCACCGGAATCGAGCGCGACGTCGTTCAGGAACTTGGCACCGGCCGCCTTGTGCCGCGACTTGATCCGGCCGTTGCCGGTATCGACGACCAGCAGCTCGTCGATATCGGCGATGTACAGCAGGCCGCCCCGGTAGCCCAGACCTTTCGGTGCGTTCAGGCCGCGCAGCCAGTCGCGCTTGATCATCTTGCCGTCAGGACTGACCTTGGCAATGAAGCCGTTGCCGTCCTTGGCCGTCCCCTCGCCATTGATGTTGGACACGTACAGCACGTTCTTGTCGGCGGCGTAGACCACCGATTCCGGCTGGGCGAAGCCGGAAACGGTCCACAGCGGCTGCGGGCCGGCCGCGGATGGCGCATTGGAAACGGCAAGCAGTGCAACGGCGGCACAGCAGCGACGGAAGGCGTTCATGGAGTTCTCCGAGTCAGTGGCGCGCGCTCAGGCGAACAGCCACGGCGCACTTTCGCGGCGACGGGATTCGTAGGCGCGGATATCGTCAGCATGCTGCAAGGTCAGGCCGATCTCGTCGAGTCCGCGGATCAGGCAGTCCTTGCGGAACGGGTCGATATCGAACGAAAAGCGCAGGCCACCCGGTGTGCTGACCGTCTGCGCCGGCAGGTCGATGGTCAGCTGGAAGTCGCTGCTGGACGCACTTTCCTTGAACAGGGCATCGACCTCGTCGGCTTTCAGCGCCAGCGGGAAGAAGCCGTTCTTGAAGCTGTTGTTGAAGAAGATGTCGGCGAAGCCCGGCGCGATCACGGCGCGGAAGCCGTAGTCGCTCAAGGCCCAGACCGCGTGCTCGCGCGACGAGCCGCAACCGAAGTTTTCGCGCGCGATCAGGATCGTGCTGCCGGCATGCTGCTGCTTGTTGAGAACGAAGTCCGGATTCTTGCGCCGGGTCGACGGGTCGATATCGAGATCGCCCTTGTCGAGGTAGCGCCAGTCATCGAACAGGAACGGGCCGAAGCCGGTCTTCTTGATCGATTTCAGATACTGCTTCGGGATGATCGCGTCGGTGTCGACGTTGGCCCGGTCAAGCGGGGCGACCTTGCCGGTGACGATGGTGAATGGCTGCATCGGTGACTCCATCAGGTTCTGAGGCGAAAAGCCGGCTCACGCGAAGCCGCAACGAAAATGGTGCGAAGGGTCCAGCTGTGCTCGTGCTGCTGGTCATCGCGCCTTTGCGCTTGGCGTGAGGCCGCCTTACTGCACGCTGCGAATGTCGACAAAGCGCCCGGCCACTGCAGCGGCCGCGGCCATCGCCGGCGAAACGAGGTGCGTGCGGCCGCCGGCACCCTGGCGACCTTCGAAGTTGCGGTTGCTGGTCGACGCGCAGCGCTCGCCAGGGCTCAACTGGTCGGCATTCATGCCAAGGCACATCGAGCAGCCCGGCTCGCGCCATTCGAAGCCGGCATCGATGAACACGCGGTCCAGCCCTTCGCTTTCAGCCTGGCGCTTGACCAGCCCCGAACCGGGCACTGCAAGTGCCAGCTTGACGTTCGCGGCGATGCGCTTGCCTTTGAGCACGCTGGCGGCGGCGCGCAGATCCTCGATCCGCGAATTCGTGCAGGAGCCGATGAAGACCTTGTCGATGCTGATCTCAGTGATCGGCTGGTCGGCCGTGATCCCCATGTATTGCAACGCCCGCTCGATCGAATTGCGCTTGACCGGATCCGCTTCGCGCGCCGGATTCGGCACTCGGCCATCGACCGGCAGCACCATTTCCGGGCTCGTGCCCCAGGTCACCTGCGGCTGGATGCTGGCGGCGTCGAGTTCGACTTCGCGGTCAAACACGGCGCCGGCATCCGAATGCAGCGTGTTCCACCAGGCGATGGCCTTGGCCAGCGCATCGCCCTTCGGCGAGAACGGCCGGTTCTGGACGTAGGCGATGGTCGTGGCATCGACGGCGACCAGTCCGGCGCGGGCACCGGCTTCGATCGCCATGTTGCAGACGGTCATCCGGCCTTCCATCGACAAGTCGGCAATCGCTTCGCCAGCGAACTCGATCGTGTGGCCGTTGCCACCGGCGGTGCCGATCTTGCCGATGATCGCCAGCACGATGTCCTTGGCGGTGATGCCCGGCGCCACCTTGCCGCGAACGGTGACGCGCATGTTCTTCGACTTCTTCAGCACCAGCGTCTGGGTGGCGAGCGCGTGCTCGACTTCCGAAGTTCCGATGCCGAAGGCCAGCGCACCGAAGGCGCCGTGCGTCGAGGTGTGGCTGTCACCGCAAACCACGGTCATGCCCGGCAAGGTCGCACCCTGCTCCGGGCCGATGACGTGAACGATGCCCTGGCGGGCGTCGTTCATCTTGAATTCGGTGATGCCGTACTCGTCGCAGTTGGCATCGAGCGCGTCGACCTGCGCGCGCGAGATCGGGTCTTCGATGCCAACCGAGCGATCCGTGGTCGGCACGTTGTGATCGGCCACTGCGAGGTTGGCATCAAGCCGCCATGGCTGGCGCTTGGCAAGGCGCAGACCGTCGAAGGCCTGCGGGCTGGTCACTTCGTGGAGCAGCTGGCGATCGATGTAGATCAGTGCAGAGCCATCGCCATTGTCCTTGACGACATGGGCGTCCCAAAGCTTGTCGTAGAGCGTCTTTGCAGCCATCACGGCACCAGGAGGTGGAGGGGGTCAGATTCGGCGCGCAGTGTAGGAGCCTCCCTTCGATTACTCCAATGAATCCTTTGCATTGTCGGCAGTCGCGAAAGGAATTCAGCGTGCAGCGGCAACCGCGTCTCGGGAAACCGGAGCGGCAACAAAAAAGGCCCGATCTTGCGATCGGGCCTTTCGGTATTGGTGGACAGTACAGGGCTTGAACCTGTGACCCCCGCCGTGTGAAGGCGATGCTCTACCACTGAGCTAACTGTCCGGCAGGCGCGCATTGTAGGGATGCACCTGCCGCACTGCAACGAAAA
>JAPLSB010000003.1 GCA_026398875.1 Gammaproteobacteria bacterium
TCTTTAAGACTTGAGTGAGAGCATGGCCGCAACCAGCCAATCGATTCGCATTCGGCTCAAAGCCTTCGATCATCGCCTGATCGATAAATCGGCTCGCGAGATCGTCGAAACCGCGAAGCGCACCGGTGCCGTCGTCCGCGGACCGATTCCGCTGCCGACCCGCATGGAGCGTTACACCATCCTGGTGTCGCCGCACGCCGACAAGTCGGCCCGTGACCAGTACGAAATCCGTACGCACAAGCGGCTGATGCAGATCATCGACCCGACCGAGAAGACCGTCGACGCTTTGTCGAAGCTGGATCTCCCGGCTGGCGTCGAAGTTCAGATTCGCGTCAATTAAGGCGAGGATCAGACAATGACTATTGGTATCGTTGGTCGCAAGGCGGGCATGACCCGCGTGTTCACTGAAGCCGGTGAGTCGATCCCGGTCACGGTGATCGAGTGCTCCCCGAATCGCGTCACTCAGGTCAAGACTGTGGAAACCGACGGCTATCGCGCCGTGCAGGTCACCGCAGGTGAGAAGAAGTCCAGCCACGTTTCCAAGCCGCTCGCGGGCCACTACAAGAAGGCCGGCGTTGCTGCGGGTCGTGGTCTCTGGGAATTCCGCTTGAACGACGGTCAGGGCGATGAGCTCGCACCAGGCGCTGAAATTACCGTGACTTCGTTCGAGGGCGTCAAGGCCGTCGACGTGTCCGGCGTCAGCATCGGCAAAGGCTTTGCCGGCGTCCAGAAGCGCTGGAATTTCGGCGGCGGTCGTGCCAGCCACGGTAACTCGCTGTCGCATCGCGTGCCGGGCTCCATCGGTCAGCGCCAGAGCCCAGGCAAGGTCTGGAAGGGTAAGAAAATGGCCGGCCACATGGGTTCGGACAACATCACCGCCCTGAATCTGGATGTGGTCCGCATCGACGCCGAGCGCAATCTGCTGCTCGTCAAGGGCGCCGTGCCCGGACACAAGGGTGCCGACGTCGTCGTGCATCCGACGGTCAAGTAAGAGAAGCGACATGGATCTCCAACTCCACTCAAGCAATAACACGCTGAATGTAGTCGACACCGTTTTCGGTGCTGATTACAACGAAGCGCTGGTGCACCAGGTCGTGACCGCCTATCTGAACGGCGGCCGTGCGGGTACCAAGGCGCAAAAGTCGAAGGCGATGGTCCGCGGCGGCGGCAAGAAGCCGTGGAAGCAGAAAGGTACTGGTCAGGCACGTGCCGGCTCTATCCGCAGCCCGCTGTGGCGTGGTGGCGGCAAGACGTTCGCCGCCGTTCCCCGCGACCACAGCCAGAAGGTCAACAAGAAGATGTATCGCGGCGCGATCCGGTCGATCATCTCCGAGTTGAACCGCAACGGCTCGCTGATTGTTGCCGAATCGTTCACTGTCGAAGCAGCCAAGACCAAGTCGCTGGTCGAGAAGCTCAACACGGTTGGCGAGAACGACATCCTGATTGTCACGGACACGCTCGACCAAAACCTGTTTCTGTCGGCGCGCAATCTGCACCGCGTGAACGTGGTCGACGTGAACGGCATCAACCCGGTCTCGCTGCTGTCATTCAAGAAGGTGCTTCTGACCGCTCCGGCCGTCAAGAAGCTGGAGGCCTGGCTGTCATGAGCAAGATCAAGATCTCGGGCGAGCGCCTGCACCAGCTGATCCTGGCACCAGTGGTGTCGGAAAAGAGCACGCGCGCCGCCGAAAAGAACAACGAAGCCGTGTTCAAGGTTCTGCGCGACGCAAAGAAGCCGGAAATCAAGAACGCGATCGAGACGCTGTTCAACGTCAAGGTTGAGGCAGTTCGCACCTTGAACGTGAAGGGCAAGATCAAGCGTTTTGGCGGCTCCACCGGCGTTCGTTCCGACTGGAAGAAGGCCTACGTGACGCTCGCCGAAGGTCAGGAAATCGACTTCCTGGCTGGCGCCAACAGCTAATCGGAGCGACGAGAAATGCCACTCCAGAAAATGAAGCCGACCAGCCCAGGTCGTCGCCATGTGATTTCGGTGACGCATCCGGAGCTGTTCAAGGGTCGTCCGTATGCGCCGCTGCTCGAGTCGAAGAGCTCGAATGGTGGTCGCAACAACCACGGCCATATCACCACCCGTCACCAGGGCGGTGGACACAAGCAGCACTACCGTCTGATCGACTTCAAGCGTGACAAGGACGGAATTCCGGCCAAGGTCGAGCGCGTTGAATACGATCCGAACCGCAGCGCGCACATTGCCCTCCTGCTGTACAAGGATGGCGAGCGCCGTTACATCATCGCCCCGAAGGGCGTGAGTGTTGGCGATGCGATCCAGTCGGGTACTGATGCGCCGATCAAGGCTGGCAATAGCCTGCCAATCCGCAACATCCCGGTCGGCTCGACGATCCACTGCATCGAACTTCGTCTCGGCAAGGGTGCGCAGCTTGCGCGTTCAGCTGGTGCAGCCGTGCAGCTGGTGGCCCGTGAAGGCCAGTACGCGACCATTCGTCTGCGCAGCGGCGAAATGCGCCTGGTGCACAGTGAGTGCCGCGCGACGCTCGGCGAAGTATCGAACAGCGAACACAATCTGCGTCACTACGGCAAGGCCGGCGCCAAGCGCTGGAAGGGCATCCGTCCGACCGTCCGTGGCGTTGTCATGAACCCGGTCGACCATCCGCACGGCGGTGGTGAAGGCAAGTCCGGTCAGGGCAACCCGCACCCGGTGTCGCCGTGGGGCCAGAAGGCGAAGGGTCTCAAGACCCGCAACAACAAGCGGACCGAGAAGTTCATCGTCCGCAGCCGCCACAAGAAGTAAACCGCGTTTCACTGCACGAATTTTCGAGAGCCCGTCATGTCGCGTTCCGTCAAGAAAGGCCCGTTCATCGATCACCATCTCGCGAAGAAGGTGGCCGACGTATTGGGTTCGCGAGTCAAGAAGCCGATCAAGACCTGGTCGCGCCGTTCGATGATCACCCCGGACATGGTCGGTCTGACCATGCAGGTCCACAACGGTCGTCTGCACGTTCCGGTGTTCATCACCGAGAACATGATCAGCCACAAGCTGGGCGAGTTCTCGCCGACGCGTACGTTCAAGGGCCATACGGCCGGCGACAAGAAGTCGAGCTAAGGAGACAGACATGCAGACCCAGGCTGTTCTCAAGTTCGTACGTCTTTCGCCCCACAAGGCGCGTCTGGTCGCTGACCAGGTTCGTGGCCAAAAGGTCGATCAGGCTCTCAACCTGCTTAAGTTTTCGCAGAATCGCGCCAGCGGAATCATTCGCAAGGTGCTGGAGTCCGCGATCGCCAATGCGGAAAACAACAATGGCGCCGACGTCGACGAGTTGAAGATCTCGGAGATCTTCGTTGACGAGGGTCCGACGATGAAGCGAATTCGTCCACGCGCCAAGGGCCGTGCGGATCGCATCCTGAAGCGTACGAGCCACGTCACGATTCGCGTCTCCGACGGCATCAAGGGTTAACGGGAAGAGTATTCATGGGTCACAAGATCAATCCGAATCTGTTCCGTCTTGGTATCTCGACGGCCTGGACGTCGAACTGGTACGCCGAGCGTGGCGCTTATGCGGACAACCTGAACAAGGATCGCCTCGTTCGCGAGTTTCTGTTCAAGAAGCTCGCGCAGGCGTCGGTCAGCCGCGTGCAGATCGACCGTCCGGCAAAGTCGGCTCGCGTCACGATCCACACGGCTCGTCCGGGCATCGTGATCGGCAAGAAGGGTGAGGACATCGAGAAGCTGCGTCAGGAAGTGTCGAAACTGATGACGCTCAAGCCGGACTCGGTGCACATTTCGGTGGAAGAAATCCGGAAGCCGGAACTCGACTCCAAGCTGATTGCTGAAAGCGTTGCTCAGCAGCTCGAGCGCCGCATCATGTTCCGTCGTGCGATGAAGCGCGCCGTGACCAATGCGATGCGTCTTGGCGCGGGTGGCATCAAGATCCAGGTCGGCGGTCGCCTTAACGGTGCTGAAATCGCCCGTACCGAGTGGTACCGCGAAGGTCGCGTGCCGCTGCATACCCTGCGTGCACACATCGACTACGGCACCGCCGAAGCGAAGACCAACTACGGCGTCATCGGCGTCAAGGTTTGGGTCTTCAACGGCGAAGTGTTTGAAACCGATCGTCACGTCGGCAAGAAGGAAGAGGCCGGCGAGCCGGCGTCCGCCTGATCGTCCTTCAGCCAGATATTAGGAGAGTGCTGCCATGATGCAGCCGAAGCGAACCAAATTCAGAAAGCAGCAGAAGGGCCATAACCGTGGCCTGGCGCAGAACGGCAACAAGGTGTCGTTCGGTGAGTTCGGCCTGAAGTCGACGGAGCGCGGTGCGCTCACGGCGCGTCAGATTGAAGCTGCTCGTCGCGTCATCACCCGTTACGTGAAGCGTGGCGGCAAGATGTGGATCCGCATCTTCCCGGACGTTCCTGTCACTCGCAAACCGCTCGAAGTTCGAATGGGTTCGGGTAAGGGTAACGTCGAGTGGTGGGTTGCCAAGATTCAGCCGGGCAAGATGCTGTACGAGCTCGAAGGCGTTTCGGAAGTCGACGCGCGCGAAGCGTTCAAGCTCGCTGCCGCCAAGCTGCCGGTCAAGACGACCTTCGTGCAGCGGACGATTCTGTAACAACAGTGGTCGGTGACTGGTGACTGGTGGCTAGTCAAACGTCTCCGAGATTCCCCATCACTAGCCACTCGTCACCAGACACCGAGTTATGAAGACCACCGAATTTGTGAAGTCGCTGCGGGAAAAGTCCGCAGCCGATTTGAAGAACGAACTGGCAGCGCTGCGCAAGGAGCAGTTCAAGCTGCGTATGCAGGCCGCTGTCGGCCAGCTGAACCAGTCGAACCTGGTCCATGACGTCCGCAAGAAGATTGCGCGCGTCAAGACCGTCATGCAGCAGCAGGCAACGCAGGCGAAGGCGTCATGAGCGAAGTGAACCAAGTGGTTGCAGGCTCCCACCGTATCGTTGGCCGCGTGGTCAGCAACAAGATGGACAAGACCATCACCGTTGCTGTCGAGCGAACTGTGAAGCACCCGCTGTACGGGAAGCTTCTGCGCAAGACGACCAAGCTGCACGCGCACGATGAGAACAACCAGTGCCATGAAGGCGATCTGGTTGCCATCGTCGAGACGCGCCCTCTTTCGCGTTCGAAGTTCTTCCGCCTCGTGGAAGTCATTGAGAGCGCTAGCGAACTGCAGCAGCGTGAAGCTGCTGCCAAGGCCGGAGTCTAAGCGCCATGGTTCAACAGGAATCAATGCTGGTCGTCGCTGACAACAGCGGCGCCAAGATCGTCCAGGTCATTCAGGTCAAGGGTTCGACGCACCGTCGTTATGCCTGCGTCGGCGATCTGATCAAGGTTACGGTGAAGGATGCGATCCCGCGCGGCAAGGTCAAGAAGGGTGAGGTTCACGACGCTGTCGTCGTCCGCACCAAGAAGGGTGTTCGCCGTCCGGATGGCTCCACGATCCGCTTCGACACCAATGCCGCGGTGCTGCTGACCACCAAGCTTGAGCCGATCGGTACCCGTATCTTTGGGCCGGTGACTCGTGAGTTGCGCGAACGCTTCATGCGCATCATCTCGCTCGCCCCCGAAGTTCTCTGAAGTCGTAGAGCAAAATCATGCGCAAGATCAAAAAAGGCGACGAAGTCATCGTTATCACGGGCAAAGACAAGGGCCGTCGCGGCACCGTGTCTGTCGTCCAGAACGACGGCAAGATCATCATCGAAGGCTTGAACCTGGCCAAGAAGCACCAGAAGGGCAACCCGCAGGCGGGTGTCAGCGGCGGCATCGTCGAGAAGGAAATGCCGATCGACGCGTCGAACGTCATGCTCTTCAACGCGAAGACCGGCAAGGGTGACCGCGTTGGTTTCAAGGTCATCGGCGAAGGCGATGCGAAGCGCAAGGTGCGGTACTTCAAGTCAAACCAGGAAGTTCTGGACGCTTAATTTGCAGTAGTCGCTGGTGACCAGTGAACAGCGCGGTTGCTATGCCGCCCTCGCCAGAACCAGCCACAGATAACGGAAACAGAGTCATGGCCGCCAATTTGCAGACGTACTACCAGAGCACCGTCGCACCGGCACTTCGCGAAAAGCTGAAGTGCAATGCGATGGCGACCCCGAAGATCACCAAGATCACGCTGAACATGGGCGTGGGCGAGGCGACCTCGGACAAGAAGGTCATCGAGCATGCGGTGGCCAACATGACGGCGATCGCCGGCCAGAAGCCGGTTGTCACCAAGACGCGCATCTCGATTGCAGCGTTCAAGGTGCGTGAGAACTATCCGGTCGGCGTCAAAGTAACGCTGCGCAGCCAGCAGATGTATGAGTTCCTGGAGCGTCTGATCACGATCGCGTTGCCGCGTATCCGCGATTTCCGTGGCCTGAAGGCGAACGGTTTCGATGGCCAGGGCAACTACAACTTCGGCATCACCGAGCAGATCATCTTCCCGGAAATCGACTACGACAAGGTCGATGCGATCCGCGGCATGAACATCACCATCACCACCACGGCGAAGAACGACGAGGAAGGCCGCGCCCTTCTCGATGCGTTCAGCTTCCCGTTCCGCAAGTAAGACCGAGTCCGATCAATGGCTAAGACCAATATGCTGGAGCGCGAGAAGAATCGCCTCGAGCTCGCGAAGAAGTTTGCGAAGAAGCGCAAGGCGCTGAAGGCGACGATCGTCGATCCGAACGCGTCTTACGAGGACAAGCTCGCCGCCGTCGAGAAGCTGCAGAAGCTTCCGCGCGACTCCAGCCCGACGCGCCAGCGGAATCGCTGCAACGTCACGGGCCGTTCGCGTGGCGTCTACCGCAAGTTTGGCCTGTCGCGTACGAAGCTGCGTGAAGCTGCAACCCGCGGTGAGATCCCTGGCCTGAAGAAGGCCAGCTGGTAAACGTTGTTTAACCAGTTGCCGGCGAGGCACCTGTGCAGTGAGCGCACAGGTGGACCACCGGCCAACCCCACTGGATACAAAGCATGAGCATCAACGATCCGATCGGTGACTTTCTGACCCGCATCCGCAACGGTCAGTCGGCCCGCAAGAAGTTCATTACCTCGCCGTCCTCGAAGCAGCGCGAAGCGATTGCTGCTGTTCTGAAGGACGAGGGCTACGTCAGCGATTATTCGGTCGCGACCGAAGGCCAGAAGAAGACGATCACTGTTGTCCTGAAGTACTTCCAGGGCAAGCCGGTCATCGAGCGTCTGGATCGCGTCAGCAAGCCGTCGCTGCGCGTGTACAAGGCCAGCGATGAGCTGCCGCGCGTGCTCGCCGGTCTCGGCGTCGCGATCATCTCGACGTCGAAGGGCATCGTCAGCGATCGCAAGGCGCGCGCTGCCGGTCAGGGCGGCGAAGTCGTCTGCATCGTCGCCTAAGAGGAACTGCCAAAATGTCTCGCGTAGCGAAAATGCCGGTTGTGATTCCGGCTGGAGTCGAGTTCAAGAGCTCGGCGACCGAATTAAGTGTCAAGGGTGCCAAGTCGAGCCTGTCGCTGCCGCTTCCGAAGGAAGTGCAGGTCGAGTTCAGCAATGGCGTCGTGACTATTGCTGAGGCGTCCATCAAGGCTGCGCCTGCGATGTCGGGCACTGTGCGTGCGCTGCTGGCAAGCATGGTTCTTGGCGTCACCAAGGGTTACGAGAAAAAGCTCACGCTGGTGGGCGTCGGCTACCGCGCCACGCTCACTGGCAAGAAGTTGAATCTTGCTGTTGGTCTTTCGCACCCGGTGGATTTCATCGTGCCGGATGGCATCACCATTACCGTCCCGACGCAGACGGAAGTGGTCATTCAGGGCGCTGACAAGCACATCGTTGGCCAGATTGCCGCAACGCTGCGTGGTTATCGTCCGCCTGAGCCTTACAAGGGCAAGGGTGTTCGCTACTCGGACGAGAAGATCGTTCTGAAGGAAGCGAAGAAGAAGTAATCGTAGTGAAGCAGTGGCCAGTAGCGAGCGGCGTTCCGCAGCTACCAGGCCACTCGAAAGGTCACTTGAATTTGTCACTGGAATACGTGTTATGAGCCCGAAGAAAGAATCCCGTCTGCGTCGCGCGCGCCGCACGCGCGCCAAGATCGCAGAACTGGGGACGCACCGCCTGTCGGTGCACCGTACGCCGCGCCATATCTACGCGCAGATCATCTCGGGCGACGCGGGCCATACGCTCGTGGCTGCGTCGACGGTCGAGAAGTCTGTCGCTGAAGGCCTGGACGCGACTGGCAACGTTGATGCCGCCAAGAAGGTCGGCGCAGCGATTGCCGAGCGCGCCAAGGCCGCTGGCATCACGAAGGTCGCATTCGACCGTTCGGGCTTTCAGTATCACGGCCGCATCAAGGCGCTGGCCGACGCCGCTCGTGAAGCCGGTCTGGAGTTTTAAAGAAAATGGCGAACTCAAACTACAACTTCGACGATTCGCAGAACGGCGATTTCAAGGAAAAGCTGGTCGCCGTCAACCGTGTCTCGAAAACTGTCAAGGGCGGCAAGCAGTTTACTTTCACGGCTTTGACGGTCGTCGGTGACGGCGCTGGTAAGGTCGGCTTCGGTTACGGCAAGGCACGCGAAGTGCCGGTCGCCATCCAGAAGGCGATGGAAAAGGCCCGCAAGAACATGATCACCGTTGAGCTGAAGGGTTCGACTCTGCAGCACGAGATCTGGGGTATTCATGGTGCATCTCGCGTGTTCATGAAGCCTGCGTCGGACGGTACTGGCGTCATCGCCGGCAGCGCGATGCGCGCAGTGTTCGAAGTTGCAGGCGTTCAGAACGTGCTCGCGAAGTCGTTTGGTTCGCGCAACAAGATGAACATGGTGCGTGCGACGGTCGACGCGCTGCGTCGCCTGAACATGCCTTCGGAGATTGCCGCGAAGCGCGGCAAGACGCTCGAAGAAATCCTCGGCTGAGAATCAGGGACATCGTCATGAGCGCGAACAAGCAAGTCAAAATCACGCTGGTCAAGAGCGTGTTCGGTCGTCTTCAGGCGCATCGCGCCTGTGTGCGCGGTCTCGGCCTTACCCGCATGCACTCGTCGGTCGTTGTTCCGGCGACGGCAGAGAACATGGGCATGGTCAACAAGATTGGCTTCATGCTGAAGATTGAGGAAGTCTGAAAAAGCTCATCCGGCGCACGCTGCGCCTGGTTGAGTTGTCTTTGGATCCTTTGAAGTTTTGCTATTGGCCTTCGGCCACTGATCATTAGGAACTGCTGTCATGAAACTGAATACGATCAAGCCTGCCGAAGGCGCCAAGACTGAACGGGTGCGTGTCGGCCGCGGTATCGGCTCCGGCATGGGCAAGACCGCCGGTCGCGGTCACAAGGGTCAGCGCGCTCGCAAGGGCGGCCGCGGCAAGATCGGCTTCGAGGGTGGCCAGATGCCGATCCAGCGTCGCCTGCCGAAGCGGGGCTTCAACTCTGCAATCGGCAAGCTGACCGCCGAAGTTCGTCTGTCGGACATCCAGCGGATGACCGAAGTCGACATCGACTTGTCGGTTTTGAAGGCTGCCGGTGTGGTTCAGACGCAGATCGTCCAGGCCAAGCTGATCAAGTCGGGCGAGCTGACGCGCAAGATCAATATCAAGGGCGTCGGTGTCACGAAGGGTGCGCGTGAAGCCATCGTTGCAGCTGGCGGCAGCGTCGCCGAATAAAGCAGTTTCTTTCGGTATCAGGCGAAACTCATGGCCAAGACCACCGGCGGCATGATGCCGGACCTCAGCAAGATCGGAGAGGTGCGTAACCGCATCCTGTTCCTGATCGGCGCACTGATCGTCTATCGCATCGGGTCGTTCATCCCGGTCCCCGGAATTGATCCGGGCAAGCTTGCCCAGCTGTTCGACCAGCAGAAGGGCACCATTCTGGACATGTTCAACATGTTCTCGGGTGGCGCTTTGTCGCGCCTGTCGATTTTCGCGCTTGGCGTGACGCCGTACATCTCGGCGTCGATCATCGTCCAGCTGATGGGCGCGACGATGCCGCAGCTGAAGGAGCTGAAGAAGGAAGGCGAGGCCGGACGTCGCAAGCTGACGAAGTACACGCGCTACGGCACTTTGGCATTGGCTTTGTTTCAGGCGGTTGGTGCTTCGTATGCGCTGCAGAGCAGTGTTGCGCTCGCTCCTGGTTTCGGTTTTATCTTCACGGCGACCGTTTCGCTGGTCACTGGCACTATGTTTCTGATGTGGCTGGGTGAGCAGATCACCGAGCGTGGCATCGGCAACGGTATGTCGATGATCATTTTCGCTGGCATCGTGTCGTCGATGCCGCAGGCAATTGGTGCTACGGCACAGCTGATCAGTGAAGGCTCGTTGAATCCGCTGGTGGCGATTCTGGTCCTGATTCTGGTCGTTGTCGTGACGACATTCGTGGTGTTTGTGGAGCGCGCTCAACGGCGCATTCCGATCCACCATGCGCGCCGTCAACAAGGCCGCAAGTTGTTCGCTGCGCAGACGCAGCATCTGCCGCTCAAGCTGAATATGGCAGGCGTGATTCCGCCGATCTTTGCTTCCAGCATCATTCTGTTCCCAGCTTCGATGGTTCGATTCTTTGGGGGTGAGGGAGGCACTGGCTTCATGCAGCAGTTCGCAAACGCACTGTCGCCGGGTCAACCGCTCTACACGATGCTGTACGCGCTGATGATGGTTTTCTTCTGCTTCTTCTACACCGCGCTGGTCTTTGATTCGCGTGAGACTGCAGAGAACCTGAAGAAGTCCGGCGCATTTGTCCCTGGTGTTCGCCCTGGCCTCCAGACGGCGAAATACATTGATAACGTGCTGACCCGCTTGACGGTCGCCGGCGCCATCTACATCACCGTCGTGTGTCTGACGCCGGAGTTTCTGGTTACTTATTTCAACGTCCCATTCACTTTCGGTGGGACGTCCTTGCTGATCACAGTCGTTGTGGTGATGGATTTCATGGCGCAGCTGCAGGCGCACCTGATGTCTCACCAGTATGAGGGTCTGCTGAAGAAGCAGAACTTGAAGTCGCTGAGCGGCAACAACGCAGGTCGTTCCGGCGTCGTTCGGCCGAGCTGAACGTCTATCCACCCCTGAATCGCCGGGTAACCGGTTGTAGAGATCGCGCCATGAAAGTACGTGCTTCCGTCAAGAAAATTTGCCGCAACTGCAAGGTCGTTCGTCGGAACGGCGTTGTCCGCGTGATGTGTTCGGATCTTCGTCACAAGCAGCGTCAGGGCTGATATCAGTCGCGCATGCTTTTGGGGTTCGCGCTGGTAGCTTGCCCCCTGTTCGCTGAGCCCCGCTTTTACGTCGCAAGACGTTTGGTCATCGTCCAGATGGCCTGCTTCAACTTCAGGCACTGAATGCTGTCGGTCACGGAGAGGAACGGTGCGCACAGCATCGACCTTGGCAGCTAAACCCCGCGTTTGATATGCGCGAGGCTAGTCCGGTACACTCTGCGGCTCACTGCGCCGCTGTGATTCAATTCAACGAGGTTTTCGATGGCACGTATTGCGGGCGTCAATGTCCCGGCCAACAAGCACACTGTGATCGCGCTGCAATCGATCTACGGTATCGGCGCAACGCGCGCCAGGAAGATCTGCGAGGCCGCGCGGATCACTCCTTCGGTTCAGCTCAAGACGCTGACTGAAGGCGAGCTCGACCAGCTTCGTGCGGAAATTGCAAAATTCGCGGTCGAGGGTGACCTCCGACGTGAAGTGTCGATGAGCATCAAGCGCCTGATGGACATGGGTTGCTATCGAGGTCTTCGGCATCGGCGTGGTTTGCCGGTCCGTGGCCAGCGAACCCGTACCAATGCTCGTACCCGTAAGGGTCCGCGCAAAGCCATCCGCAAGTAACGCTTAGCCTCGCAGGATTCCCAGACTCATGGCCAATACCTCCGCCGCTGCTGCAGCCGCCAAGGCTCGCAAGCGCGTCAAGAAGAACGTGTCGGATGCTGTAGCGCACGTTCATGCATCGTTCAACAACACCATCGTGCTGATCACCGATCGTCAGGGCAACGCTTTGTCGTGGTCGACGGCCGGTGCCTGTGGCTTCAAGGGCTCGCGCAAGTCGACGCCGTTCGCAGCGCAGATTGCCGCTGAGCGTGCTGCAACTGCAGCCGCAGAACATGGCGTCAAGAACCTCGAAGTTCGCATCAAGGGCCCCGGCCCTGGCCGCGAATCGGCAGTGCGTTCGCTGAACGCTGCCGGCTTCAAAGTCACCAACATCACCGACGTGACGCCGATTCCGCATAACGGCTGCCGTCCGTCCAAGCGTCGCCGCGTTTAAGGAGAGATCGAAATGGCACGTTATATCGGTCCCACCTGCAAACTCGCCCGCCGCGCCGGCACTGACCTGCTGCTCAAGAGCCGCGGTCGCTCCCTCGATTCGAAGTGCAAGCTCGATACTCCGCCCGGCCAGCATGGCGCGCGCAAGCAGCGTTTGTCGGATTACGCCCTGCAGCTTCGCGAGAAGCAGAAGCTGAAGCAGATGTATGGCTTGCTGGAGCGGCAGTTCCGCAACTATTACCAGAAGGCCACGCGTTCAAAGGGCGCGACCGGTCTGAACCTGCTTCGTTTCCTCGAGCAGCGTCTTGACAACGTCGTTTACCGCATGGGCTTTGCAGCAACTCGCGCCGAGGCGCGTCAGCTGGTTGGTCACAAGGCGATTCTGGTCAACGGCAAGAGCGTCAACATTCCTTCGTACAGCATCCAGGTCGGCGACGTGGTGCAGGTTCGCGAGAAGTCGCGCAACCAGACCCGCATCAAGCAGGCCCTGTCGGTCGCTGCGCAGATCGGTCTTCCGGAGTGGGTCGAGGTTGATGAAAAGGCGTTGAAGGGCGTGTTCAAGGCACTCCCCGAGCGCGACCAGATCGTGCAGGACATCAACGAGAACCTGGTGGTCGAGCTTTATTCGAAGTAATCGGGTTGAGCGGCTGCTTTAGCAGCCGCTTTCTCGTTTACGGTAGAGCTGTTTTCTGGTTTCCGCTGTCGGCGTCGCGCTGTCAGCCACTGTTTCAAGAGGTCACTACATGCAGGGTTCCGTCGCCAGTTTTCTGAAGCCGCGCGTTGTCGATGTCGAGCAGATTTCGGCTCACCGTTCGCGGATCACGTTGGAGCCGCTCGAGCGCGGGTTTGGGCACACGCTGGGCAACGCGTTGCGCCGCATTTTGTTGTCGTCGGTTCCCGGTGCCGCCGTTACCGAAGCGCAGATCGACGGCGTCGTCCATGAATACAGTGCGGTCGAAGGTGTTCAGGAGGATGTCATCGACATCCTGCTCAACATCAAGAACATCGCGGTGCGCATGAATGCGCGCGAGTCGGCTGTTCTCAAGCTGGAGAAAAGCGGTCGTGGTCCGATCACGGCCGGCGACATCCAGCTCGACCACGATGTCGAGATCGTCAACCCCGAGCTCGTGATTGCGAATCTGACCGGTGGAAAGATCAGCATGACCTTGAAGGTCACGCGTGGACGCGGTTATCAGCCGGCTGCTGCGCGTGCGCAGAGCAACGAGGACGATGGCGCAGCCATCGGTTCGCTGCAGCTTGATGCCTCGTACAGCCCCGTGCGCCGTGTCAGCTACGCTGTGGAGCGCGCCCGAGTCGAGCAGCGGACCGATCTCGACAAGCTGATTCTCGACGTCGACACCAACGGCGGCATCGATGCCGGCGAAGCGGTTCGTTTCGCTGCGCAGATTCTTCGCGACCAGCTGGCGGTGTTCGTGAACTTCGAGGAGGAAGTGGTCAGCAGCCCGGTCAAGACCGGCAAGCCGGACTTGAATCCGATTCTGTTCCGCCCGATCGATGATCTTGAGCTGGGTGTCCGTTCGACCAATTGCCTCAAGGCCGAAAATGTTTATTACATCGGTGATCTCGTCCAGCGTGGCGAGACCGAGCTGATGAAAACGCCGAACCTTGGCAAGAAGTCTCTGAACGAAATCAAGGAAGCGCTGAAGGCACATGATCTTGAGCTCGGAATGAAGCTCGATAACTGGTCTTCGCCGAAGGTCGCCGCCTGAGCTTCGGCTCATCGTTGGGATATTTCAGTAACCGTCTCGTAACCGAGCTGACCGCCGAAAGCTGCCAGCTCTTCATAACTGAGTTTAGAAATGCGCCATAAAGTCGCAGGCCGTCGTCTCGGCCGTACCACCAGCCACCGCAAGGCCGACATGCAGAACATGGCGGTCTCGCTGTTCCAGCATGAACTGATCCGGACCACGGTTCCCAAGGCGAAAGAACTTCGTCGTGTGGCCGAGCCGCTGATTACGCGCGCCAAGTCGGACAGCGTTGCCAATCGCCGTATTGTGTTCAGCCGCCTGCGCGATCGTTCGATGACGCAGAAGCTGTTCCTTGAGCTCGGCCCGCGTTATTCGTCGCGTCCGGGCGGTTATCTGCGCATCCTCCGTTGCGGCTTCCGTCCTGGCGACAATGCGCCTATGGCGTATGTCGAGCTGGTCGGTCGCCCTGCGGGTCAGTTGCCGGCCGACGCAACGGCTGAATAAAGTCATCGTCGTATCGAAAAAGGGCGCTTCGGCGCCCTTTTTTGTGTCCGTCTGCTTTTCGCTTGTCTTTTGTCAGATTTGTTTGCTCGCACCAGGCCACGTCTTGCACTCCAGAGGTGACCTTGCGCCTAGGGATTTATTCGGTCGGAACGACGTGATTCCCGGTGTTTTCCCGCGTTGACGTTGTTTGCCGACAGCTTGAGTTTTCCGCTCCGCTGGCATGTCTCTTGCGCCTGCAGCGGCAGCCCGAAGAATTGGTCTTGCCTGCCCGACAACCCATGGTTTCCTTGACGTTGATTTGACTGCGAGCCTATTCTCCAAACGGTCACAAAACCGGTAGCGCGTGTTCTGATTCGCTGGCCGGCCTGTTAAAAAATACTTAATGAAGGGAGAATCGTTCATGAATCTGAGTGCAGATGGTCGGCTGCGACTAGCAGCGCGTTTTGCGTTCGTCGTGGGAGTAGGTTCGCTTTCGAGCCAGGTGTTTGCGCAGGAAGTCGAAGTTGCGCAGTTGGACAAGCCGTCTGCTGCGGCGCCGGCGTCTAGCGGCGAATCGCCGGAGAAGGTGAAGCAGTTGGGTAGCGTTCAGGTGACCGGCTCGCGCATCAAGTCGCCGAACCTGACCAGCAACAGCCCGGTCCTCGTGATCGGCAAGGAAGAAATCAAGTTTCAGGGCACGACGCGCGTCGAAGACCTGCTGAACTCGTTCCCGGCAGCATTCGCCGGGCAGGGTGGTAACTTGTCGAACGGTGCGGACGGCACCGCCACAGTTGACCTCCGCTTCCTTGGTCCGGCACGCACGCTCGTCCTGATTGACGGCAAGCGCGTTCAGGCCGGCGCGATTGGTGGCAGCGCGGCAGACTTGAATTTCATCCCGGCGCAGCTCATCGAAGGGATTGACGTGCTCACCGGTGGCGCCTCGGCTGTTTATGGTTCTGATGCCATCGCTGGCGTCGTGAACTTCAAGATGGTGAAGGACTTCGAAGGTCTCCGGGTCGATTACCAGCGTAGCGGCTACCAGCACACCAATAACAACAGTGCCGGCGGCATCGTAGAGCGCCGCGGCTTCCCGGTTCCGGATAGCAACACCTTTGATGGCCAAGGCCATCAGTTGTCGATCACCATGGGTGTGAATTCGGCGGACGGCAAGGGCAACGCGACCCTGTATGCCAGCTACCTGCAGCTGGATCCTGTCAGTCAGGACCGCCGCGATTTCAGCGCCTGTACATTCAATAACTCTGGTGCGAACAACTATTCGTGCGGTGGTTCGGCGACATCGTTCCCGGGTGTGTTTATCAACGGTGGCGACAACGATCTTCCGGGGCTGTTCACGGTGGATCGCACAACCGGCGGCTTCCGCGGATACACGGCAGCCACCGACGCGTTCAACTTTGCGCCTTTCAACTACTTCCAGCGCAATCAGGAGCGTTACAGCCTAGGCGGGTTTGCTCAGTACAAGTTCAATGATGCAGCGGAGGTCTATACCCAGCTGATGTTCAGTGACACCCGCACCAACGCGGTGATTGCGCCGTCCGGTATCTTCGGTGAGACGGTATTCGTCTCGGCGGAAAATCCATTCCTAAGCCCGCTGCAGCGCAGCCAGCTTTTCGGCGACAGCGCAAATCCGGATCCGGTCGCACTTGCGGTGTTGCGTCGTAACGTCGAGGGTGGTGGCCGCGACGACAATCTTCGTTACACCGCTTATCGGGCAGTTTGGGGCCTTCGCGGTGACTTAGGGAAGGCGTGGTCGTACGACACTTCGATCCAGTACGGTTCGACGGTGTTCTCCGAGGTCTATCGAAACGAGTTTTCGTTGACTCGGTCGCGTCGTGCGCTCGATGCGGTTGTCGATGACCGCGAAGACAGCGCAACCTTCGGCCAACCCGTGTGCCGGTCGGTGCTTGACGGCACGGATTTGACCTGTGTGCCCTACAACGTGTTTAACGGTCAGCGGGTGAGTGGCGAAGCGTTGAACTATCTCCAGGTGCCGGGCCTGCAGAACGGCACAACGACCCAGCAGGTCGCGACGGGTTCCATCACCGGCGATCTTGGTCAGTACGGACTGAAATCGCCCGTCGCAAATGACGGGGTTGGGGTTGCGTTTGGTGCCGAGTATCGCCGGGAAGGCGCGGCGCTCGATACCGATGTGTCGTTCCAGACGGGGGATCTCGCTGGACAGGGCGCACCGACCTTGCCGATTTCCGGTGCGTTTGGCGTCAAGGAGTTGTTCGGTGAAATTCGGTTGCCGATCGCGCAGGGGCTTCCGGGCATTCATGACCTCGGGGTTGCTGCCGGGTATCGTTTCTCGGATTACACGCAGACCTCGTCGACCGACACCTACAAGCTCGAAGGCGAGTACGCCCCGACCAAGGACGTCCGTTTCCGCGGTGGCTTCAACAGAGCGGTTCGTGCGCCGAATATTGGTGAAATCGTCAATCCAACGCGCGTTTCGTTGGGTGGCAATTCCGACCCTTGCTCGGGAGAAATCGATCCCGATACCGGGAACGTTACCGGTGGCGCGACGCTCGAGCAGTGCTCGCAAGACCCGTTGATTGCTGCGAACCCGGAGCTGTACGGCAACATCCTTGCGAACCCTGCCGAGCAGTACAACCAGCAGACGTTCACTGTTGACGGTCTGCAGTCGGAGAAGGCCGACACGTACACGGGCGGCATTGTCTTCACTCCGACGTTCATCAAGGACTTCGCGATGTCGATCGATTATTACGACATCAAGGTGAAGGGTGCGATCGCTGCGTATGGTTACGACACGATTGCCGAAGCCTGTTATGAGCGTGGCGTGTTGTGCGAGCGAATCAGCCGTGATGCGACACCGGGCCCGAGTTTCGGTAGCCTCTGGATTGGCAACAACGGCTTCATCATCAACCAGACGGAAAATACTGGTGCTTTCACGTCCAGCGGCGTCGATATCAATTTGACCTACCGGCTGCGATTGGCCGATCTGGGGCTGGGCAGTCAGGCCGGCGCCGTTAACTTTGATATGCAGGGAACGCGTCTCATCGAAAGCGACGTTCAGCCGATCCCGGTTGATCCGGCGTCGAACTATCAATGCGCCGGGCGGTTCGGATTGCAGTGTGGCATTCCGGCTCCGAAGTGGCGGCATCGCTTCCGCACCACGTATACGATCCCGACGCCGTATTTGCTCGACAGCCAGATCCGTCTGTCGACGGCATGGCGCTACTTCGGCGCGGTCACCGCTGACGATGCCACGCCGGCCAACCAGCTGAATCGTCGCTTGGGTGCGGAAAGCTACGTCGATCTGTCGGCTGCGATCACGTTCAGCGGGTCGTACACGTTCCGCGTTGGCGTGCAGAACCTGACGGACAACGATCCGCCGGTGATCTCGCAGCAGGTCGGACCGGGCGTAGTTACCAACGGCAACACCTTCCCGCAGGTGTATGACGCACTGGGTCGCTTCCTGTACGCGAATGTGGTGCTGGACTTCTGAAGCTTGTCCACTAGCGTGCTGTGATGTAACGGCGGGTCAGGCAACTGACCCGCCGTTTTGTTTTTGATCGGAAATCCATCTGTGAGCGAATCCGTTACACCTGGCGTCGATGGTGATGAAACGCGTCTGACGCGTCTTGTGGCCCTGAAAGCCGAGGCTCGCCAGCGTGTCGAAGCCGGGCAGTTCGACCGAGCCATCGCCGTGCTACAGGCCGCCATCATGCTCGACGGCAATGATCCGGCGTTATGGCTGAATCTGGCCGGGCTGCAGCGGGCCCGAGGCGAGCATCGCGCAGCGGCGACGTCAGTTGAGCAGGCGTTGGCGATCGAGCCGAAGTCGATGCTGGGCTTGCTGATGAAGGGCTCGTTGCTGGAACGTGCAGGCGATCATCGGGCTGCTGCGGTGCAGTACGGTCGCGCGGTGGCGCAACGCATACCCGGTGCGCCGCTTGATGCGGCGACCGAAGCGGCGCTGCAACGCGCCGACGATGTCCATCGGCGGTATCTGGATGACATGGCGCGGCATGTCCGCGCAGAGATCGGCGCCCGGCAGTCGGCGGCCCGGACGGTTGAAGCGCGCCGCGTCGAGCTCTTTATTGATGCAACGCTGGGAACGCGGCGCATCTACCCGCAGCAGCCGACCGACTACTGCTATCCGGGGTTGCCGGCGATCGAGTTCCATGATCGTGACGAGTTTCCGTGGCTGCCAGCGCTGGAAGCGCAAACGGATGTGATACGCGACGAGCTGCGAGCGATCGTGGCAAGCGCGGACAACGACCGCTTCGCACCGTATGTGGCGTACGCAGACGGCATCCCGCTTGATCAATGGGCGGAGCTCAACCGGTCGCCGCGCTGGAGTGCATTCCATCTGTTTGAGCGTGGACAGGTCGTCGAACACAACGCGGCGCGCTGTCCGAAAACCCTGTCGATGCTCAGGCAACTACCGCAACCACAGGCTGCCGGTCGGATGCCGGCAGCAATGTTTTCGCTGCTGCGGCCGCAGACGCGAATCCCGCCGCACACCGGCGTTGCCAATGTCCGGCTGGTGGTTCACCTGCCGCTGATCGTGCCGCCGGGATGCGGTTTCAGGGTCGGCAACGAAACCCGTATCTGGCGCGAGGGCGAAGCCTGGGTTTTCGACGACACCATCGAGCACGAAGCCTGGAATGACAGTGACCGCGATCGCTATGTGCTGATCTTCGATGTCTGGAATCCGCGCCTCAGTCCGGCCGAGCGTGAACTGATCACTGCGGTAATGGCGGCGATGGATCGTTACAACGGAATCGTGGCGGATGGCAGTCTGTAGACTTCGTGCGTCCGTGTTCTGACTGGTCGAGATCAAGATGCGCCCGATGCAAGCCATGATTCGAGATGCCGCATCCATCTGCTCGCGCAGCGCAGCCGTCGTCATTCTGGCGTTGCTGTGCGGAGCGCAGCAGTTCGCAAATGCTGCCACCGCCAGCCCGATCGACCAGTGCCGCGCCATCAGCGACGACAGCGCGCGCCTGCGCTGCTTCGATCAGATGGATCGCGCAGAGCCGTCGCCCGCTTCGCCGGCACCAGCAGCAATTCCAGCAATTCCAGCGATTCCAGCAGCTCCGGCGGCGCCTGCGGCAAGCGCACCCGCCGCGCAGTCAGCTGGACCGTCGGTTGCAGCGCCGGCCGCAGCAGCGACGGTGGCGCCACCGGCAGCGGCCGACTTCGGTGCTCGTGCCTTGCCGAAAGCGGCCCCGGAAGAGCCTCGGGAGCTGTCGGCGCGGCTGATCGGCAAGCTCGATGGCGTCTTTCGCGGCCTGAATCTGCCGCTCGACAACGGCCAGACCTGGGTCGTCATCGACGACCGGGATTTCGAGTACGTCGGCAGCAATGCGAAGGTGACGCTGGACCGGAACCTGATCGGCACCTACTGGATGAAGATCGTCGACGGCGGGCCGCGCTTCAAGGTTCGCCGCGTGAAGTGATCCGGTGCGTGCCGGGCTGAAGACCGCCGCGCTGGTATTGGCGCTGCTGTTGCCGTTGGTGGCTTGGCCGACGCCAGCGGTGTTGACGATTGGCAACGGCACCGAGCCGGAATCGCTGGATCCGCAGAAGGCGACCGGCGTCAGTGCCGGCAACGTATTGCGCGATCTCTACGAAGGGCTGACGGGCGTGTCGCCAGGCGGGAACATCGTGCCAGCGGCTGCCGAGTCCTGGCAGTGGTCCGACGATGGTCGCCGCCTGCAATTGCGGCTGCGCGACGGCTTGCGCTGGGCGAACGGCGATCCGCTCACCGCCGAGCATTACGCGGCCGGCCTGCGCCGTCTGCTCGATCCGGCGACGGCCTCCGGCTACGCCAATCTGTTCGCAGCGATCGAGCATGGCCGCGAAGTGCTTGCGGGTCGGCTGCCGCCATCGGCACTTGGCCTGCGCGCCGAGGATGCAAGAACGCTGACCATCGGCCTCGAACGTCCGATGCCGAATCTGCCGGCATTGCTGGCGCATCCAGCCGCTTCGCCGATCCACCCGGCCGATCTGGTGGGCGACCCCAAGCCGGACGCGAGGATCGGCAACGGCGCCTACCGTCTGGCTGAATGGGCCTTGCAGTCGCGGATCACCCTTCTCCGTAATCGGAACTACTGGAACGATCGCCAGACCGCGATCGGCGAGGTCCGCTACCTGCCGACCGAGGATCTGAACTCGGAACTGAAGCGCTACCGTGCCGGCGAACTCGATGTGACGACCTCGGTGCCGTCAACGCAGGCCGACTGGATTCGCCGCACGTTCGGCAACGAGCTGCACGTCGCGACCTATCTCGGCAGTTACTTCTATGGCTTGAACCTGACGCGTCCGCCATTCGCCGGCAACAAGCCGCTGCGGCAGGCGCTGTCGATGGCGATCGACCGTCAGGTGATCGCAACGAAAGTGCTGCACGCGCTTGCCACGCCGGCCTGGAGCTACATCCCACCCGGTATTCGCGACTACACGCCGCAGGTGCCGGGCTGGGCGCAGTGGTCACGCGGGCAGCGCGAGGCCGAGGCGCAACGGCTGTACGCCGCCGCCGGCTATTCGGCAGCGAAGCCGTTGCAGGTCGAGATCCGCTACAACACCTCGGATGATCACAAGCGCATTGCCGTGGTGATCGCGGCCATGTGGAAGCAGGTGCTCGGGGCCGAGGTGACACTGGTCAACGAGGAATGGAAGGTGTTCCTGCAGCACCGTCGCGAGCGCCGCGACACGCAGGCCTTCCGCAATACCTGGATTGCCGACAGTGACGATGCGCTGGGCTTTGCCGAGATTCTCGGCAGTGCGCATCCGCGCAACGACTCCGGCTATGCCGATGCCGGCTATGACGCGCTGGTGCACGAAGCCGGCGAGGCCCGCGATCTGCGGCTGCGGCGCGAAAAGCTTGAAGCGGCGGAGCAGCAGATGCTCGACGACGCGCCGATCGTGCCGATCTACTTCTATGCCTCCAAGCATCTGGTCAAGCCGCGGGTCGACGGCTGGCAGGACAACATCCTCGACTGGCACTACAGCAAGGATCTTCGCCTGCGTGAGCGCTGAGACCGGACGATGCTGAGCCGCGCCGCGATGCGCCTGCTGACGGCGCTGCCGACCTTGTTGGTGCTCGTCGCCTTGAGCTTCTTCCTGATGCACGCAGCACCGGGCGGCCCGTTCGACAGCGAGCGCAGCCTGGCGCCGGAAATCGAGGCGCGGCTGGCGGCGCATTTCCATCTCGATGAGCCGGTCTGGATGCAGTTCGGTCGCTACCTCGGCGGCCTGCTGCACGGTGATCTCGGGCCGTCGCTGCAATACGAAGGCCGCAGTGTGGCGAGCCTGATCGCCGACGGCGCACCGGTGTCGGCCGCGGTTGGTGCTGCGGCGCTGCTGCTGGCAATTATCGGCGGCGTGGCCATCGGCGCCATTGCCGCAATGCGCCGCGATGGCGGGCTCGATCGCGGGCTGATGCTGCTGGCGCTGGTCGGGCTGTCGTTGCCGTCGTATGTGGTCGCGCCGCTGCTGATCCTGGTATTCGCGCTGGCGCTGGACTGGCTGCCGGCCGGTGGCTGGGATGGCCCCTCCTCGGTGCTGCTGCCGGCCGTGGCGCTGGCCTTGCCGCAAATGGCAGCGGTCGCGCGGCTGACTCGTGGCGCGCTGGGCGACGTGCTGGCCGCACCGTGGATTCGCACCGCCCGCGCGAAAGGCTTGCCCGAACGGCTGATCGTGTTTCGCCATGCGCTGAAGCCGGCGCTGCTGCCGGTAGTGTCCTGGCTCGGCCCGGCGGCAGCTGGCTTGATGACCGGCTCGGTGGTGGTCGAGCAGGTGTTCGGCATTCCCGGCATCGGCCGGTACTTCGTGCAGGGCGCGCTGAATCGCGACTACACGCTGGTGCTGGGCGTCGTGCTGTTCTACGGCGCGCTGGTGATCGCCTTCAACTTTCTGGTCGATCTCGCGTACGGCGCGCTCGATCCGCGAGCACGGCTCGAATGAAGCCGGCGTTGCTGAGACAGCCGGCGATTGCCGTGCCGGCGGCGATCCTGCTGCTGATCGTGCTGCTCGCGGTCTTCGGTCCGTGGCTGGCGCCGCAGCCGTTCGATGCCATCGACTTCGATGCCGAGTGGGGGGCGGCCCCGAGCGCTGCGCACCCGTTCGGCACCGACGATCTGGGCCGCGATCTGTTTGCGCGGGTCTGCGTCGGCGGGCGGCTGTCGCTGGCGGTCGGACTGGTTTCGACGCTGGTATCGCTGGCGATCGGCATTACCTGGGGTGCTGTCGCCGGCTGGTTCGGCGGACGCGTTGATGCCGTGATGATGCGGGTCGTCGACATCCTGTACGCACTGCCGTTCATGTTCTTCGTGATCCTGCTGATGGTGCTGTTCGGTCGACATGAGCTGCTGATCTTTGTCGCCATCGGTGCCGTCAGCTGGCTGGACATGGCACGCATCGTTCGCGGCCAGACGCTGGCGCTGCGCCGCCAGCCGTTCATCGACGCGGCCGTGGTGTCGGGGCTTGGCAATGCGGCGATCCTCGTTCGCCATGTGATCCCGAACCTGCTTGGCGTGGTGATCGTCTGTGCCACGTTGACGGTCCCGCAGGCCATCTTGGTCGAATCGTTCCTGAGCTTTCTCGGCCTCGGCATCCAGGAACCGGCGACCAGCTGGGGAGCGCTGGTCAACGACGGCGCGCGAGCGATGGAAGCCACGCCGTGGGGGCTGATCTTTCCGGCCGGCTTTCTGGTGCTGACGCTGCTGGCCTTCAACTGGCTCGGTGACGCGCTGCGCGCCGCGCTCGACGCGCCGCGCCGATGAGCCTGCTTACGGTCGATGCGCTGCGGGTCCGCCATCGTGCGGTGACCGTGCTCGACGGCGTCAGCTTCGCCATTGCCGCCGGCGAGTCATTGGGGCTGGTCGGCGAATCCGGTTCCGGCAAGAGCCAGACGGCACTGGCGGTACTCGGGCTGCTGCCGGCGACGGCAACCGTCGAGGGCTCGATCCGCTTTCGCGATGAGGAACTGCGGGGCGCGGGCAGGGCGCAGCTCGACCGCGTGCGCGGCAGCCGTATCGCCATGGTGTTCCAGGACCCGATGAGCAGTCTGAATCCGTACTTGCGCATCGGTGTGCAGATGGCCGAAGTGCTGCAGCAGCACCGCGGCAGCAGCCGTGCGGCTGCCCTTCACGATGCCGCCCGGCTGCTGGACGCGGTCCGGATCAGCGATCCACGCCGACGCCTGACGCAGTATCCGCATGAACTGTCCGGCGGCATGCGCCAGCGGGTGCTGATCGCGATGGCGCTGCTGGCGCAGCCGGAACTGCTGATTGCCGACGAGCCGACCACGGCACTCGACGTCACCGTGCAGGCCGAAGTGCTGGCCGTGCTTGATGATCTGCGCCGCGATCTGGGCCTGGCGCTGCTGCTGATCACCCATGACCTCGGCGTGGTGTCCGGCAACTGCGAGCGGATGGCGGTGATGTACGCCGGGCGGATCGTCGAAGCAGGCAACACGGCAGACGTGCTGACGCGGCCCGCGCATCCGTACACGGCGGCGTTGCTGGCCACGAGACCCGTGCTCGAAGGTCCGCGACCGATCCGTTTGCCGAGCATTGCCGGCCAGCCGCCGGATCCGGCGCGACGACCGCAGGGCTGCGCGTTTTCGCCGCGCTGCCAGCAGGTCATGCCGATCTGCCAGACCCACGCACCGGTCCTTCGACAGCAGCGCGACCGAAGCTGCGCCTGCCACGTCGGCGATGAGCCATTGCTGCCGACCGACGGCGCGGCAGATCGCAACTTCGCATGACGTGCCGAGCAGACGGCGCCTATAATGCAGGCGTTTCGCGGCCGTCCAGGCCAGCTCCCTGAATCCGCTTGTTTCAAGCAAACAATAAGGTCGCACATCCATGAGCAATGAAGGTGTCGATGGCAACCGCCGTCGCTTCCTCACCGCCGCCACCTCGGTCTTCGGCGCTGCTGGCGCCGCCGCCGTTGCCTGGCCGTTCCTCGCTTCGCTGAAGCCCTCCGCCAAGGCTCGCGCACTGGGTGCGCCGGTGATTGCGGACATCTCCACGCTCGAACCCGGCATGCGCGCCACGTACCTCTGGCGCGGCCAGCCGATCTGGATCGTGCGGCGCACGCCGGAAATGCTGGCCGGTCTCGACAAGGTCGCGGGCCAGCTGGTTGATCCGGATTCGAAGACGCAGCAGCAGCCGGCTTACATCACCGACAAGTCGCGCGCGCTGAAGCCGGAGTTCATGGTCATGAAGGGCGTCTGCACCCATCTGGGCTGCTCGCCGATCCTGCGCGCTGATCATCCTGCGCCGGAAATCGACACCAACTGGCAGGGCGGCTTTTTCTGCCCGTGCCACGGCTCGAAGTTCGACCTCGCGGGTCGCGTCTACAAGGGCGTGCCGGCACCGTCGAACATCATCGTGCCGCCGCACCGCTACGAAGGCGATACCGTCGTCGTCATCGGCGAAGACCCGAAGACTGCTTGACGTCGGTTGTTTGCCGGCTGGATCGGCGCCTGGGCGAATCGCTCGGCGCCGACCTGAAGATTTTCCCTTCTCACGGATAGTTCGCCATGGCCATCACGCCTAACCCGTACAAGACAACCGGCGCACTCGGTTGGATCGATGATCGCTTCCCGCTCACCAAGATGTGGAAGGAGCATCTGTCGGAGTACTACGCGCCGAAGAACTTCAACTTCTGGTACTTCTTCGGATCGCTTGCGCTGCTGGTGCTGGTCAATCAGCTGCTGACCGGCATCTTCCTGACCATGCATTACAAGCCGGGCGCCGAAACGGCGTTCGACTCGGTCGAGTACATCATGCGTGACGTGCCCTGGGGCAACGTCATTCGCTACATGCACTCCACCGGCGCATCGGCATTCTTCGTCGTCGTGTTCATGCACATGTTCCGCGGCCTGATGTACGGCTCGTACCAGAAGCCGCGCGAACTGATCTGGGTGTTCGGTGCGCTGATCTTCCTGGTGTTGATGGCGGAAGCCTTCTGCGGCTACGTGCTGCCGTGGGGCAACATGAGCTACTGGGGCGCGGCGGTGATCATCAACCTGTTCGGCACGATCCCGTTCATCGGCCCGGACCTCGTGGTCTGGATCCAGGGCGACTTCGTGCCTTCGGACGCCACGCTGAACCGCCTGTTCTCGATCCACGTGATCGCCCTGCCGTTCGTGCTGGTCGGCCTTGTCGTGGCGCACATCCTGGCGCTGCATGAAGTCGGCTCGAACAATCCGGACGGTGTCGAGATCAAGAAGAACAAGGATCCGGCCACCGGCATCCCGAAGGACGGCATCCCGTTCCACCCGTACTACACGGTGAAGGATCTGGTCGGCGTCGCTGGCTTCCTGATCATCTTCTGCGCGGTGATCTTCTTCATGCCGGATGGCGGCGGCTACTTCCTCGAAGCGCCGAACTTCACGCCGGCGAGCCAGACCAACACGCCGGAACACATCACGCCAGCCTGGTACTTCGGTACCTACTACGCGATGCTGCGCGCCACGCCGTCATTTGCCGGCACCCAGATCTGGGGCGTGATCGTGATGGGTGCGGCCGTGGTGATCCTGTTCTTCGTGCCGTGGCTCGACAAGTCGAAGGTCAAGTCGATCCGTTACAAGGGCGTGCTGTCGAAGACCGCGCTGGGCATCTTTGCCGTCAACTTCGTCGTCCTGAACTACTACGGCCTGCAGCCGCCAAGCGCGCTGGTGCAGCTGGTCTCGCAGATCGGCACCGTCATCTACTTTGCGTTCTTCCTGCTGATGCCTTGGTACTCCGCTGCCGAGACGACCAAGCCCGTGCCGGATCGCGTGACCGAATGAACCTGCTCATGAACCAGACCCTGACCCGTCTTGCCCGTGCAGCCGTGGTGGCTGCCGGTGCCCTCGTAGCGAATGTTGCCGGCGCCAACGCTGGCGTCGAACTGCTGCCGTTCACTGCCGATTCCGGCAACACCGCATCGGTGCAGCGCGGCGCACGCAACTTCATGGCCTATTGCTCGGGCTGCCATTCGCTGAAGTACCTGCGCTACAACCGCATGGCCGAGGACCTGAACATCCCGGACGACGTGCTGAAGAAGAACCTGATGTTCACCAGCGACAAGGCTGGCGACCCGATCAAGGTCGCGATGCCGGCGGCGTCCGAGCAGTGGTTTGGCCGCGTGCCGCCGGATCTGTCGCTGGAAACCCGCGCCCGCGGCGCCAACTGGGTCTACACCTACCTGCTCAGCTTCTATCTGGACGAATCGCGTCCGCTCGGTGTCAACAACACCGTGCTGGTCGGCGCTTCGATGCCGCATGTGCTGTGGGAGCTGCAGGGTTGGCAGAAGAAGGCCGAGCACAAGGCCGAAGGCGAGCACGGCGGCGAACATCATGGCGGCAGCGCGTTCGAGAAAGTCACCGAAGGCAGCCTGAAGCCGGCCGAGTACGAGGCCTTCGTTGGCGATCTCGTCAACTTCCTCGACTACGCGTCGGAACCCGGCAAGCAGGCGCGCATCTCGCTCGGCCTCAAGGTGATGCTGTATCTGTTCGGCCTGCTGGTGCTGACCTACCTGCTGAAGAAGGAATTCTGGCGCGACGTGCATTGAGCACGGTCAAGACACGATTCCTGCTGACCTCGCTGCGCAGGCGCTGACATGGCCTTGCGCATGCGAGCGAGAGTGCCGATGCCGCCAATCAAGCCTGCCGCCAATGCGGGCCTCACGCTTTACGTGGCGCCTGATTCGCTGCACGGCGACTGGGCACGTCTGGTGTTGGCGGAGAAGGATGTCGACACGGCCGTGATCAAGACGATCGTGCCGGGCAAGGTCGACGAAGATTTCCTGATCCTGAACCCGGCGCAGTCGTTGCCAACGCTGGCCGACCGCGAAGGCGTGATTTCCAGTGCGCGGGTGATCGTCGAGTACCTCGATGAGCGCTATCCGCATCCGCCGCTGATGCCGCAGGAGCCCGCCGGTCGCGCCCGCGTCCGGATGAGCGTGCAGCGCATCGAGCACGAACTGTTTCCGCTGGCCGTGGCCATGGCCGGCACCGGTGCAGAGGCCAATGCCGCACGCAAGCAACTGGTCGAAGGTCTGAAGGCCGGAGCTCGGTTCTTCCCGGCGCGCGGCCATATGCTGGGTCCGGAGTATTCGCTGGCCGATACCGCCTGGGCCGTGTTGCTGCGCCGCGTGCAGATCAGCGGGCTGGCACTTCCGCCGGAAGCGGCCAGTGTCACCGCCTACGCCGCCCGGATGTTCGCGCGCGCCGGTTTCCAGCGTTGCTTCCACCCGTCCGCCTTGCCCGCTGCGGGCTCATCGCGGCGCCGCGGCTGAAGGTTTCCGTCCGATGGCTCAACCGTCCAAGTCCCGCCGACCGTACCTGATCCGCGCGATCTACCAGTGGACACTCGATAACGGCTACACGCCGTATCTGCTGGTGGCCGCCGACCAGCCCGGTGTTTCGGTGCCGAACCAGTTCGTCAAGGATGGCCGGATCGCGCTCGACATCGGCGGCATGGCGGTTCGCGAACTGAGCATCGACAACGATCCGATCTTCTTCTCGGCGCGTTTTGGTGGCCGCCCTTACGACATCGTCGTGCCCAGCGGCGCGGTGCTGGCGATCTATGCCCGCGAGAACGGCGAGGGTCTGGTGTTCGGCGAGCCGGAAGCCGCATCGCCGGCGCTGGATGTTCCCGAACCGCCGCCCGAGGCTCCGAAGCCGAGCGGCAGGCCGAAGCTGCGCATCGTCAAGTCCGGCGATCCCGAGGCTTGAGCCGGTGACCCGGGTTCGGGTCAAGATCTGCTGCATCGCCAATCGCGACGAAGCAGCGCTGGCCAGCGCTGCCGGTGCCGATGCCGTTGGACTGGTGTCGGCGATGCCGAGCGGGCCGGGTGTCATCGATGATGCGCAGATCGCCGAGATCGCTCGCTGCGTGCCGCCACCGGTCGCCACGTTCCTGCTGACCAGCCGCGTCGCTGCGACAGCAATCATCGAGCAGCACGCGCGCTGCGCAAGCTCGGTGCTGCAGTTGTGCGATCACCTGCCTCCGGACGAACTTCGGACCCTGCGCGCTAGCCTGCCGGCCGTGAAGCTGGTTCAGGTGATTCATGTCGTTGACCAGGCTTCCGTCGATGAAGCGCTCGCTGTGGCACCGCTGGTCGATGCGCTGCTGCTCGATTCCGGCAATCCGCGCCTTGCCGTCAAGGAACTGGGTGGTACTGGACGCACGCACGATTGGCGGCTGAGCCGGCAGATCCGGGAGCGATGCGGCCGGCCGCTGTTTCTGGCCGGTGGACTGACGCCGGCCAACGTGGCCGAGGCAGTGGCGAGCGTCGAGCCGTTCGGCGTCGACCTGTGCAACGGCGTCCGCAGCGAAGGACGGCTGGATCCCGTGAAGCTGCGTGCGTTCTTCGCGGCATTGCGGCCAGGCTGAATCATTCGCGGTTCGCCGAAGACCGAAGCCAGCTGCCGATCCTCGCAACCGCGACACCGGCCACCACGGCGACCACCAGATTGGCGTACAGCGTCAGCCCGTAGGTCACGACCAGCGCAGCGATGTCGACGGTCGACGCAGTGCGGAGCGTGGCCAGCAGCTTTGGCCATTCCAGCAGATGCCAGGACACGCCGACCAGAATCGCCGCCAGCGCGCAGATCGGCACTTCAGCGGCCAGCGGCCCGAGCGCCAGCAGGATCGCCAGCAGCACGGCGGCATGGGTGATGCCGGCCAGCGGGCTGCTGGCGCCGAGGCGCAGACCGGTTGCCGTGCGGCCCAGCGCGCCGCTCGCGGCAAGACCGCCGAACAGCGGCGCGACGACATTGGCCAGGCCCTGCGCCAGCAGCTCCTGATTGCCGTCGTGACGCGGATCGGTGACCCGCGCTGCCAGCAGCGATTCCATCGCACCCAGCAGCGCGATCGACAGCGCGGCGGGCAGCAGCGCCAGCAGCCGTGGCCATATCAGCTCGGGCACCGTCAGCGGTGGCCACTGCGAGGCGATGGCGCCGTAGACATCGCCGATGGTGCGCACGCCGGTGAACGTGAAGTGGGCCTGGATGATCGTTGCGGCGACCATCGCCAGCAGCGGCCCCGGCACGCGGGACAGACCCGGCAGGCGCGGGCCGTAGAGCATCAGCAGCAGGCTGGCGATGGCCAGCGCGGTGGTCGCCGGGTCTGCAGCGGGAACGCCGTGCAGCACGCTGGCGAGCCGCGCATGGAACGGTCCCGGTGCCAGCGCCGGCAAGCCCAGAAAGCCCGGCAACTGGTTGCTGAGGATCACCAGGCCGATGCTCGACGTGAAACCGAGGATCACTGCATCCGGCACGTGGCGGATGGCGCGACCGAGGCGCAGCAGCGAAAACCCGATCAGCATCAAGCCGGCCATCAGGCCGGCCAGCAGCAGGCCGTCGCGGCCATGGGCAGCGGTGATTCCGGCAAGAATTGCGACAAAAGCGCCGGTCGGGCCGGCAATCTGTACCCGGGTGCCGCCGAATACCGACACGATCATCCCTGCGATCACGCCGGTGACCAGCCCTTGTTCCGGTTTGACACCCGAGGCAATCGCGAATGCCATCGACAACGGCAGCGACACCACGCCGACGACCAGCCCGGCTAGCAGATTGGGCGCCCAGTAGCGGCGCGCGAACAAGCCGGCGCGCGCGGCTTCGACGACAGCGATCATCGGGCAGTTGAGGGAGCCAGCGTGCCACAGGTCGGCGTGTGGACAGCCTGCCTCACGGTGGCAGGTCCGTTTTCAGAACCGGATACAGGTTCAGACGTTCGTCCCAGGACGAATGGCGGCGCGCGAAGAATGCGAGGCGTTGCTCGGCACTGGCGGCAAACGCAGGATCCGCTGCCAGCCGCGCTTCGAATGCATCACGCAGCGCCGGGTCCGCTGCCAGCTGAACGCGGGCAACGTCTTCGGCAACGTAGTCCTCGAGGTACTCCTTCGGCTCGAACGCAGTCGCGAAGCCACCCCAGGCGAGCAGCGAATCCGGCGCTTCCGGATCGAGCAGGCCGGCGGCAACCCGTGCCAGCGGCTGGGCGATCGGCACGAACAGCGAGCCCGCCGGAATGTCGCGAACCTCGGCCTGCCACTGGCCAGTCGCGGTCTGGCGGACGTGGCCTTCGAAGGTTTCCGGCGCCCGCTCGATGCGCGAGGCGCGAAACGCCGAAACCGGTCGGGACGGTCGATCGGCATCGAGGCGCTGGAAGGCGACGCCATGCCGCGACAGTTGCGGCGCGACAGTATCCGCGTAAGCCGCCGGTACCCAATAGCCGGCTTTCGGCAGTTCGATCATCTGGTCCGGCTGCACCTGGTCGCGCAGCGGCACTTTCCAGACTTGCGGTCGGGTCTCGTCGTAGCGGGTCATCGTCTGGCCGGAGATGGCCGATGGCGTGCGCGTGTAGGCGTAGCCGCGAAAATCGATGGTCTTCGCAACGTCGGTTGCAGCCCAGCTCACCGCCAGCATCTGGCCGCCCGAGTGGCGGCTGCGAATGTCGGCCTTGTCCGCTTCCGCCCGCCAGCGACGGGCATCGCGCATGGCGATCTCCAGCAAGGCGATGATGCTGTTGCGGGTCACGCGCACGCGGGTCGGGTAGTCCTTCCATGAGTGGGTTTCGACCAGCACGCCGATGCGGTTGCGCAGCGCGGCGTAGGCGATCGAGAAGCGTGGCGGCGGCACGTCTTCGGCGAAGCCCGAGGCCGGGTCGTCGACCGTGACGAATGAAGGGTAGAAGCCGATCGGCAACGAGCCGGCCGCACGCAGCTTGCCGATCAGGTCGGCGCGCAAGGCGCGGCCGACTTCGCGCAGCCCTTCGTCATTGCCGTGCTGCGGCTCGATGTTGAACGACACGTCGTGCTCGAACTGGGCGCCGTCGGTGACGTGCAGATCGGCATACAGCACCGGATCCCAGCGGTTGATCAGCCCGAGCATCGCCTGCATTTCAGGCGCGTCGGCCTTCATGTAGTCACGGTTCAGGTTGAGGTTCTGCGCCGTGACCCGCCAGCCCATTTCGCGCGGGCCGCGCTGGTTCGGACGGTTCCAGGCCCCGAAGCGCTCATGGCCGTCGACGTTGAACACCGGCACGAACAGCAGCACCAGCTGCTTCAGCGCGCCGCGGGCCGCCTGGCCGTCGAGCAACTCGCGCAGCGCGAGGAAGCCGGCATCCTTGCCATCGATCTCGCCGGCATGGATGCCGCCCTGGATCAGCAGCACCGGCAGCCGTTTCGCGCGCACCGTCTCGATATCGAGCGCGCCGCTGCGACTGGCGATCAGCAGCTGCATCGGGCGACCTTCCGGACTGGTGCCGAAGCTTTCGCAGCGCACGGCATCCGGGTAGCGCGCGGCAAAGGCAGTGCAAAGCGCCGATACCTCGGCATAGCGGCCGGTTTCGACGTAACCGCTGCGTTCGGCGACGGTGGTCAACGGCGGCTCGGCGGCGGCCGGCAGGCCGCACAGCATCAGCAGCAGGTACAGGCAGAGGGATCGAAGCATCGGCGGTCAAGACGGGGCGGGTGGCAGCGGCTGCCGGTCAGGCCGCAACTATCGCACCAGCGGCCGCCACGCCGCAGTGACGTGGCCGAAACGAAGAAGGCGCGAGGACTTGCGTCCCCGCGCCTTCATTCAACCGACAGCCGTCCGAGCGGTTACTCGAAGTGCTTGCCTTCTGCGGCCATCTTCACCAGCAGCGCGGCCGGCGTGAAGCGCGGGCCGTACTTGCCGGCCAGCTCTTCGGCGCGCTTGACGAACTTCGCCACGCCGTAGGCGTTGATGAACTGCAGCGCGCCGCCCTGGTGCGGTGCGAAGCCCCAGCCGAAGATCGAGCCGATGTTGGTGTCGGCCACGGTCAGCACGACCTTTTCCTCGAAGCAGCGGGCGGCTTCGTTGGCCTGCGCAAACATCATGCGATCGATCATTTCCTGCTGGCTCATCTGCACATCGGCCAGCGGGAACGCCTGCGCCAGACCGGTCCAGAGCTTCTTCTCGCCCTTGGTGCCAGCTTCCGGGTAGTCGTAGAAGCCCTTGCCGGCCTTCTTGCCCGGCCGATCCAGTTCCTTGACCATCTTCAGCACCACCGGCTCGCTGGCCGATGCGGTGTAGGTCTTGCCTTCGTCGGCGTAGTCCTTCCGGGTCTGCTCCATCACGTGCAGCGACAGGCTCATCGACACTTCGTCCTGCAGCGCCAGCGGGCCGACCGGCATGCCGGCCTTCAGGCCTGCCATCTCGATCGAGCGCGGGTGCTGGCCTTCGGCGAGCAGTGCCAGACCTTCGTTGACGTAGGTCGCGAACGAGCGGCTGGTGTAGAAGCCGCGCGAATCGTTGACCACGATCGGCGTCTTCTTGATCTGCTGCACGTAGTCGAAGCCCTTCGCCAGCGTTTCCTTGCTGGTCTTCTCGCCCATGATGATTTCGACCAGCGGCATCTTGTCGACCGGCGAGAAGAAGTGCAGGCCGATGAAGTTCTCGGCCTTGCTGTGCGCCTTGGCCAGGCCGGTGATCGGCAGGGTCGAGGTGTTCGACGCGAACACCACATCGGCGCCAAGCACGGCTTCGGTCTTCCTGGTGACGTCGGCCTTGATCGCGCGATCCTCGAACACCGCTTCGATCACCAGATCGCAGCCGGCGAGGTCGGCGTAGTCGGTCGTCGCCTTGATGCGGTCAAGGAACACGCCCTTGCCAGCCGGGGTTTCGCGGCCCTTCTTGATTGCCTTGTCGAGCAGGCCGGCCGAATAGGCCTTGCCGCGCTCGGCGGCTTCGATCGTCGAGTCGAGCAGCACGCACTCGATGCCGACCTTGGCCGACACATAAGCGATGCCCGCGCCCATCATGCCGGCGCCGAGGATGCCGACCTTGGTGGTCTTCGCTTTCGGCAGGCCTTCGGGACGCGACTTGCCCTTGTTGATCGAATTCAGCTGGAACCACAGCGTGCCGATCATGTTCTTCGAGACCTGGCTGACCACCAGGTTCGCGAAGTAGCGCGATTCGATGCGGCAGCCGTTCTCGAAGTCGACGATGCCGCCTTCGTAGACGCAGCTCATGATGTTGGTGACCGCCGGGTAGTTGCCCTGCGACTTCGCGGTCGCCATCGACGGCGCGATGGCCAGCATCTGCACGACCGCCGGGTGACGGGAGTCACCGCCCGGCCACTTGAACTTCTTGTCGTCCCACGGCTGCACCGGCTTCGGGTTGGCAAGGCACCAGCTCTTGGCCTTGGCCAGCAGGTCGGCGCTGTCCGACGCCAGCTCATTGATGATGCCCTGCTGCTTCGCAGCTTCGGCGTTCAGCTCCTTGCCTTCAAGCATCAGCGGCAGCGAGGCCTGGATGCCGATCATGCGCGGCAGGCGCTGGGTGCCGCCGCCGCCCGGCAGCAGGCCGAGCTTCACTTCCGGCAGGCCGAACTTGGCCTTCGGGTCGGCGATCGCGACGCGGTAATGCGTGGCCAGCGCCATCTCCAGACCACCGCCGAGCGCGGTGCCGTTCAGCGCGGCAACGACCGGACGGCCGCACAGCTCCATCCGGCGCAGGATCTTCTTGAACGCCTCGGCGGCATCGAAGGCCAGCTTCGGATCGGTCATCAGGAACACGCCGTCAATGTCGGCGCCGGCCAGGAACTCCTTCTTGCCGCTGGTCACGATCAGGCCCTTGATCGAGGCATCGGCCTCGACCTTGGCGATGGCGTCGGAGAACGGGCCCATCAGGGCGTCGCTCAGCACGTTCATCGGCCGGTCGGTCAGGTTCATCGTCAGGGTGGCGATGCCATCGGCATCAACCGTCAGTTGCACTGCACTCATGTTTCTTTCTCGATTGAATTCGTGAACAGCAACGTCAGATCGCACGCGAAGGTGCAGAGGCGCTAAAGGAAATCAAAAGCGCTTCATCGAGGCGCTTTCGTTGGCGAATTGGCTTGCGCCTGATGCTGCTTCTTCCGGGCGATCAGCAGCGCTCAGACGCGCTCGATGATCGTGGCGATGCCCATGCCGGCGCCGACGCACAGCGAGGCGAGGCCGACCTGCTTGTTCTGGCGCTCCAGCTCGTCGAGCAGGGTGGCCAGGATGATGCAGCCGGTGGCGCCCAGCGGATGGCCCATCGCGATGGAGCCGCCGTTGACGTTGATCTTGTCCATGTCGATGTTCAGCGCGCGAGCCGCCTTCATCACCACAGCGGCGAAGGCTTCGTTGATCTCGAACAGGTCGATGTCCTTGACCGACATGCCGGCCTTCTTCAGTGCCTTCTGCGCGGCCGGGGCGATGCCGGTCAGCATGATCGTCGGTTCCGAACCCATCACCGCCACCGAACGGATGCGGGCACGCGGCTTCAGGCCGAGTTCCTTGCCCTTGGCTTCCGAGCCGATCAGCATCAGCGCCGCGCCATCGACGATGCCCGACGAGTTGCCGGCATGGTGGACGTGGTTGATCTTTTCGAGCGTCGTGTACTTGCGCAGCGCCGTCGCGTCGAAGCCCATCAGGCCCATCTGCTCGAAGCTGGCCTTCAGTTCGCCGAGCTTCTCGGTGGTGGTCGAGCCGCGCACGGTTTCGTCGTGGTCGAGCACGATCATGCCGTTGATGTCGCGCACCGGCACCACGGTCTTGGCGAAGCGCTTTTCGGCCCAGGCCTTGGCGGCCAGCTGCTGCGAGCGGACTGCGAAAGCGTCGACGTCATGACGGCTGAAGCCTTCCAGCGAGGCGATCAGGTCGGCACCGATGCCCTGCGGCGCAAAGCCGAGCTGTTCGTTGATGCGCGGGTCCATGGCCCAGGCGCCGCCGTCGCTGCCCATCGGCCAGCGCGACATGCTTTCGACGCCGCCGGCGACGATCAGGTCTTCCTGACCGGACTTGACCTTCATCGCAGCCAGGTTCACCGACTCCAGGCCCGAGGCGCAGAAGCGGCTCTGCGTCACGCCCGGCACGTTCTCGGCCCAGCCGGAATACAGCACCGCCGTGCGGGCGATGTCTGCGCCCTGCTCGCCGACCGGCGTCACGCAGCCGATCACCACGTCGTCGACCTGCGAGGTATCGAGCTTGTTGCGCGTTTCGAGGGCATTGAACAGGTTGCCGAGCAGATGGACCGGCGTCACTTCATGCAGGCTGCCGTCCTTCTTGCCCTTGCCGCGCGGCGTGCGCACGGCGTCGAAAATGTAGGCTTCGGTCATCGGGTAATCCCTGGTGTCGGCCGGCTGGCGGCCTGGTGTTGGGGGTAGATTTACAGCGGGTTCAAGCGCCGGATTTGAAGTCGTTACCGACCTTCTTGCAGCTTCCGGTAATGTTAATTACGATCACCCTGCTTCGGCGCTGCCGATTTGCTTGTCCCCTGGGAGTGCAAGCAGGTCAGCGTGGCTGCGAGGGCACGCCAAAGAGCATAATGACCATGCCGCAGCGCGTCAAACAACCGATCTGGCGCGCCAGACCTTGGTTCAACCGGTACGTAACGATCATTACCTGAAGAGTTCCAGACGATGGCTTTGAAAGCAGGCAGCAGCTCCGCAGACGGGATTCGGGATGGCGCGCTTACCGCTGACCGTGCCGCGCTCGATCCGGATACCCGCGCACGGATCGAGCAGGCCGTGCTCGACATCTTCTCGGAACGGGAATTTCATCGCGTCGGCCTGATCGAGGTGGCACGCGGTGCCAACGTCAGCCTGCAGACAATCTACAAGTACTACGGCAGCAAGGAGGCCCTACTTTTTTCCTGCCTTGATGCCTGGATGGGCCGGCTGGCCACCCGGATGATCGATCACCTGCAAGGCATCGAGGACTTCAAGGAGAAGTTCCGCAAGGTGTTCTGGGTGACGCTCGACTTCTTCGAGAAGAACCCGAAGGTCGCGCAGCTGATCATGTCGTCGGTGTACGTGAACACCTGGCGCAAGCAGGACAACTACCAGAATCCGCTGCTGTTCAGCACCTTCATCCGGGTGCTCGGCGAGGGCCGTTCGAAGGGCGTGCTCAACGACGAAGTCGACGAAAAGATCCTGCTCGACTACATCTTCGGCGTCATTGCCCGTCTGGTGCAGATGTACATCCACCGCGGCCAGAAGGAGCCGCTGACCCGTCAGGCCAACGTGCTGTTCGACATGCTCTGGCGGGCGATTGCCAAGCCGCTCTGATCCGGTGCAGCTGCTGCCCGCGTTCGCGGGCTTGCGAGTGGTCGGTTCCGCCCGGCCTCAGGCCCAGGGGTCGTAAGACCCGAAGTGCCAGACATGGCCCTCGGGATCGCGGCAGGAAAACGCCCGGCCGCCGTAGGGCACGTCCTGCAACGGCAGGGTGATCACCGCGCCGGCCGCCAGTGCCCGCGCGTGATGGCCGTCGACATCCTCGACATACAGGCACACCGACTGCGTACCGATGCCGCCGGCAACGCGCACGCTGGTGATCATTTCGGAGTGCGCGTTGTTCTCCGCCGAGCTGAGCATCACCATGCCGTGACCGAAGCACATCTGGCAGTGAGCGATGGTGCCGTCGTCGTTCGGCACGATCAGGTGCGGCGTGAAGCCGAACGCCTGCTCCAGCCAGGCGATCGCGCGCGGTGCGTCGTGGTACAGCATCGACGGCGTGACGGTCGGGTGCGGACGTGCAGTCATGTCGGAACTCCTTGGCGGAACGGCCAGGCCCGATGATGCCGCCGATCAGCCGCCGCCCGCGACCGAAATCAGCATGCCGATTCCGAGCGCGATCAGCAGCGCGCCCATCACCCGGTCGATCCAGTGGGCGATGCCGAGCAGCCGCCTGCGGACGGCCGGATGGCCGAGCGTCCACGCGACGAAGCTGAACCACAGGCCAGTGGTGACGATCATCCAGCCGCCGAGGCCGAGCTTCAGTGCGGTCGAGGTGGAGCCGGTGATCACCGCCGAGCACAGCGCGACGAAGAACAGCATCGCCTTGACGTTCAGCAGATTGGTCGCCAGGCCGATGCTGAAGTCCCCGCGCGCCGCCCGCTGACGATCGCCGGGCGCGGCCGACGCTGGATCGGCCAGCGGCTGCGCACGAATCGCACCCCAGCCGATCCACAGCAGCAGCCCTGCGCCGATCACCTGCAGCGCCTGCAGCAGTACCGGAAAGCGCTCGATCGCCCAGCCCAGCCCGAACATCCCGTAGGCGACGTGGAAGCTGATGCCGCTGGCGATGCCGAGCGCGGTCAGCAGTCCGGCCCGGCGGCCATGGGCCAGCGTCTGCCGCGTGACCACGGCGAGGTCCGGTCCGGGACTCATCACCGCCAGCGCATGGGCGATGGCGACTGTCGCGAACAGCGATGCCGGGCTGGCGGCGAGGCCGCTCACGCGGCGTAGGTGCGATCGAGGTAGGCGAGGATCGCGTCGGATTCGAACATCTCGGTGCCGGTGTTCGGATCGACCAGATACGGCACCTGCACGCGCCCGGCGCGGGCCAGCAGCGCCACGCGGTTGCGGCCTTCGACCGGCAGCTGCGGGAAGAACGTCGAGCGGATCTGCGGCGGGCCGACATCCTCCCAGCGCGCCTTCGCGGTGTTGTGCAGCACGTACGGCAGTTCCAGTTCCGACAGCCGCTCGCGGACCAGCCGCGAATACGGGCTCGACTCGAAGCTGTACAGCGCCAGCGGCTCGTCCGGCGCCTTCGACGGGGCTGCCTTCAGGCCGCGCACGGCCCGGAACAGCGAGGTGGTCACCGAGGCGGCGATCGCTGCCTTGCGGCGCAGGCCGCGCGGCGCGCGCAGCTGGCCGCCATAAGTCTCGGCAAGGTAGTCGATGATGTCGGCCGATTCGTACATCGCTCGCCCGGTGTTCGGATCGACCAGATACGGGAACAGCGCCTTGCCGCCCAGGTTCACCGCTTCTGGCCGGAAGCGCTCGCCGCCTGACGGGCAGGGCAGGATCAGCACGTCGAGATCCATCTCGCTCAAGGCTTCGCGGACCAGCCGGCAGAACGGGCTGGCTTCGAATTCGTACAGGCGCAGCAGCTGTTCCGGCTGACGCGTGGTCGGGCGGAACGACAGGCTGCCACGCCAGCCTCGGGCGGTGGACGCAAGCACGGAACTGACAACCTTCAGCTGATGAACGACGGACATGGGCGGAGAGCCTGAGCGGATGAGGACGATGGACGGGCGGATCGGCGCCGTGGACGGTCGTATTATCGGGCGTCCGTGACGACTGCGGCTTGCCGGGTTCAAACCCCGCGCCGATGCGCCGCATCTGAGCAGCAATGACGACCGCGACCCTGACCATGACGATGGACGCTGCACTGCCAGCTGCCGCTGCCGTGAGCCCCGAGGCCGAGCCTGAAGATCACCGGCTTGTGCGCCTTGCGGCGACGGGCGATGCCAAGGCCTTCGAGCGGCTCTACCGGCTCAATGCCGATCGCATCTACGGCCTGTGCCTGCGGCTGTGCCATGGCGATGTGCCGCGCGCCGAACAGGCAACGCAGGACGCGTTCGTCCGCGCCTGGGAAAAGCTGGCCAGTTTCCGCGGCGAAAGCCGGTTCAGTACCTGGATGCATCGGCTGACCGTCAATGTCGTCCTTGGCGAGCACCGCCTGCTGCGCCGCTGGGTGAGCTTCGACGACAGCATCCAGTCGGGTGCCGATGGCGATGACGACGGCCATGGCCTCGACCCGATCGAGCCGGTGCGCCACGACGACATCGGCGGCCGCATCGATCTCGAACGGGCACTGGCCAAGCTGCCGAAGGGCGCTCGCACGGTGCTGGTGCTGCACGACATCGAGGGCTACCAGCACGACGAGATCAGCGCGCTTACCGGCATTGCCATCGGCACGTCGAAGGCGCAGCTGCATCGCGCGCGCCGCCTGCTGCAGGCGATGCTGTCATGACCGAGCCCGAAAGCCGTCGCGTGCCGGAGCCCGACGCCGTGCTGGCGGCGCTGCGTGTCGACGAGACGCCGCGCCGGGACCTGTGGGCCGGCATTGCCGAGCGCATCGCTGATCCCGCCGAGCGCGATCACCTGACGCTGGCCGAACCGCTTGCCTCCGAGCTGGCCGCGCTGCGCGCCGAGCAGGCGCCGCCGCGTGATCTCTGGGAAGGAGTGGCAGCTCGAATTGCCGTAAAGCGGTCGCCGCGTCGTCGCGCCCCGTGGTGGGCTGCGGCTGCGTCGCTGGCGGCCTCGTTGCTCGTCGTGTTCGGCCTGGTTGTCGACCGTGCCGATCCGCCGCGCGATGCCGTGACCCGAGCGCCGCTGCGGCCATCCGCCGATGCGTTCGCGGCGGCCGTCGGCAGCGCCCGTGGCGGCGATGAGGCCGCAGCATTGCAACATGCCAGCTACCACCCGATGCCGCGCGAGGCGCGCGCGCTGATGCGCGCCAATCTGAAGATCGTCGATACCGCCGAGGCGCAGATCGAAAGGGCGATGTCCGCTGATCCGGACGACGCCGCCTACCTGCAGGCCTTGCTCGACAGTGCCCGCCAGCGCCAGCAGGGCCTGCGCGCCGCACTGGCCGACCCACCATCACCATGAATTCGCTGCTTTCCCCGAGGCCTCACGCCATGTTCCGCTCGCGTTTCCACCGCAGTGCCGTCGCAGCCGGTGCGCTGCTTGCCATCAGCTTCGGTGCGCTTGCCAGCGAACGGCCGGCTGTGCCGGATGCGGCCTATCCGCCGGGGTTCGAAACCCTGGCCGAGGCCGGCGCCGCTGCCGAGGCGCTCGGGTATGGCCAGATGATTGCGGCCATCGAGGCCGAGCGTGATTCCTCTCGCTATCGCAGCAGCGATGCCAGCGGTCCGGTGATCGAGCAGACCCGCACGCTGAAATCGAATGGTCGGGTCAACGTCAACAACGTCGCTGGCATCATCGACGTCTCGGTCTGGGACCGGAACGAAGTGCAGATCGGCGGCCGTCTCGGCAGCAGTCAGGACACCCTGGAGATCAGCGGCGATTCCAACGAGCTGACCGTCGTCGTGAAGCTGCCGAAGAAGTCGCGCAGCAGCAACGACACCGTGCTGGAGCTGAAGGTGCCGAACAACGCCCGTGTCGACCTCGAATCGGTCAGTGCCGATGTCGTCGTCAACGGGCCGCGCGGGCCGGTCAAGGTCAACACCGTCAGCGGTGACATGCAGCTGGTGCTCGGTTCGCCGGAGGTCTCGGTGCAGACCGTCAGTGGCGATCTGAAGCTGACGGCGCCGGCGTCGAAGTCGACGCGCATCAACAGTGTCAGCGGCGATCTCGACCTCGAAGGCCTGAGCGGCACGCTGGCGCTGGAGACGGTATCCGGCAACATCGACCTTGCGCGCGGCGGCCGTTTTTCCGACCTGAGGCTGAAGTCGATCAGCGGTGACATCCGCCTCGACGTGGCCATCGATGCCGGCGCCCAGGTCAGCGGCCAGACGCTGTCCGGCGAGATCACGATGATCGTGCCGCAGTCGCTGTCGGGCACTGCCTTGCTGAAAAGCTTCAGCGGCGATGTCGAATGCGAAGGCGCGCATACGGTGGAAAATCATGCCAGCCGCAAGCGCGAATACGTCTGGGGCGATGGCCGAGGCGCGCGGGTCGAGCTGTCGAGTTTCAGCGGCGACATTCGCATTGAGCGCAAGTAAGCCGATGCGGCAAGGCCAATCGGCTACGATCCCGCCGGTTCCTGCCCAGCCTCCGTCGCTCCGATGCCCTATGACCTCGCGTCCCGACTGGTGGTCGGGCTCGCGTCCAGCGCGCTGTTCGATCTCGGCGAATCCGATCAGGTGTTCCGCGAGTCCGGCGAGGAGGTCTACCGCCAGTACCAGCGCGAGCATCGCGGCCATTTGTTGCCGCCCGGCGTGGCGTTCCCCTTTATCAAGCGGCTGCTGTCGCTGAATGGCCTGCGGCCCGCTGACCCGCTGGTCGAAGTGATCCTGCTGTCGAAGAACGATCCGGACACCGGCCTCAGGGTGATGGATTCGATTGCCGCGCATGGGCTCGGCATCAGCCGCGCAGTATTCCTGCAGGGGCGGTCACCGCATCGGTTCATCGATGCGCTCGACATCAGCCTGTTCCTGTCGGCGGATGAGGCCGACGTGCGGGCGGCCAACGCGGCGGGTCATGCGGCCGGCCAGGTGCTGGCCTCGGATTTCGTCGATCAGGACAGCGACGAGGAACTACGCATCGCCTTCGATTTCGACGGCGTGCTGGCCGACGATCAGTCCGAAGCGGTGTTCCAGGCAGCGGGCATCGACGAGTTCCATCAGCATGAACAGCGGCACGCGGCGACGCCGGTCAGCCCCGGTCCGCTGGCGCCATTCCTGCGCAAGCTGCGCAGCATCCAGGCGCTGGAGGAACACAAGGCGCTTGCCGATCGCGACTACGTGCGCCGGCTGCGTGTGTCGATCGTCACAGCCCGCAATGCCCCGGCGCACGAGCGGGTCATCACGACGATGCGCGACTGGGGCGTGACTGTGAACGAGGCGTTCTTCCTCGGCGGCATCGAGAAGCGGCAGGTGCTGTCGGTACTGAAGCCGCACATCTTTTTCGACGACCAGCAGAGCCATCTGCGACCGGCCGCCGCCGATCTGCCCTGCGTGCATGTTCCGTTCGGAGCACTGAACCGGCCGCGCTGACCGCGGCCGTCAGCACCCGTCGATCAGTGCCGGAAGTGGCGCACGCCGGTGAACACCATGGCCATGCCGGCTTCGTCAGCCGCGGCGATCACTTCGTTGTCGCGCATCGAGCCGCCCGGCTGGATCACCGCGACGATGCCGGCCTTTGCGGCGGCATCGATGCCGTCGCGGAACGGGAAGAAGGCGTCGGAGGCCATCACCGAACCGGCGACCACCAGCTTTTCGTCCGCCGCCTTGATGCCGGCGATCCGCGCCGAATAGACGCGGCTCATCTGGCCCGCGCCGACACCGATGGTCTGGCGGTTCTTGGCGTAGACGATGGCGTTGGACTTGACGAACTTGGCGACCTTCCACGCGAAGATCAGGTCGTGCAGTTCGGCTTCGGTCGGCGCGCGCTTCGTCACCACCTTCAACTCGGGCTCGGTGATCATCCGGGTGTCGGCGGTCTGGATCAGCAGGCCGGAGCCGACGCGCTTCAGGTCGTGGCTGTTGTGCGCATCGCCATGCGGAATGACCAGCACGCGCACGTTGGCCTTGGTCTTGAGGACTTCCAGCGCCGCGTTCGAATACGACGGCGCCAACAGCACTTCAATGAACTGACGGCCGACCATCACGCTGGCGGTCGCGGCATCGACTTCGCGGTTGAAGGCGATGATCCCGCCGAAGGCGCTGGTCGGATCGGTCTGGTAGGCCAGTTCATAGGCCTGACCGATCCCGGCTAGGCTGACGGCCACGCCGCAGGGATTGGCGTGCTTGACGATCACGCAGGCCGGCTTGACGAAGCTGCGCACGCATTCCCAGGCGGCGTCGGCGTCGGCGATGTTGTTGTAGCTGAGCTCCTTGCCCTGCAGCTGCTGGAAGGTGCCGAGCGTGCCGGGCAGCGGATTGAGGTCGCGATAGAACGCGGCACTCTGATGCGGGTTCTCGCCGTAGCGCAGATCCAGGACCTTCTCGAAGCGCAGATTGGCCTGGCCCGGGAACGCCGCGCGGCTGCCGTCCGCTTCAAGTGCCGACAGGTAGTCGCTGATCGCGGCGTCGTAGGCGGCGACACCGTTGAACGCGGCGACGGCCAGCTTGAAACGGGTGGCCTGAGTGATGCCGCTTTCGCGGTCGAGTTCGGCGAGCAGCGCGGCGTACTGGCTGGCCTTGGTCACCACGGCGACATCAGCGTGGTTTTTCGCGGCCGAACGCAGCATCGCCGGGCCGCCGATGTCGATGTTCTCGATCGCTTCGTCGAAGGTGTGGTCAGGCTTGGCGACGGTTGCTTCGAACGGGTACAGGTTCAGCACCAGGATGTCGATCGGGGCGATGCCGTGCTCGGCCATCACGGCGTCATCGAGCCCGCGCCGGCCGAGCAGGCCGCCATGGATCTTCGGGTGCAGCGTCTTGACCCGGCCGTCCATCATTTCCGGGAAGCCGGTATGCGCCGACACTTCGGTAACTGCCACGCCGTGGTCGCGCAACAGCTTGAAGGTGCCGCCGGTCGACAGCAGCTCGATGCCGCGCGCCGACAGCGCTTGCGCCAGTTCGACAATGCCGGACTTGTCGGAGACGGACAGCAGGGCGCGGCGCGGTTTCAGCAAGGTCATGGTTGTTTCGTCGGCAGGGAATACATCGAAAGACTTGGGTTCACGCCAAGGCGCGAAGACGCGAAGAACGGTGCTGAGGCGGAAACCTTCGCGAGAGCCATCGGGCTTTTCCTCGGCAGCTTGGCGGCTTGGCTCGAGATCGCGGTTGCCAGGCGGCGAGGGCGCTGGTCGGCGGCGATCAGCGCGTGCTGATGCCGTATTGCGTGAGCTTCTTGCGCAAGGTCGCGCGGTTCAGGCCGAGCAGCTCGGCGGCGCGCGACTGGTTGCCGTCGCAGTAGTCGAGCGTGGCGCGCAGCAATGGTGGTTCGACCTGCTCCAGCACCGTGTCATACAGATTCAGGGTCTTCGGAAGGTGACCGTTCAGCGTCCTGAAGTACGCATCCATGCACTCGGCAACCGACGTGCACAGCGGCTTGCTGTTGTCAGCCTGGGCCGCCGGAACACGGGATTCCGGGGACCCGGCATCGGCCAGATATTCGCCGGCGGCGTTAGGGTTCAAGGAGGACATGGCGCTCGACCGTGATGATCGGCAAATTGCCGACGTCATCACTTGTTCACAAAGGGGACGGCGATGATACCGACGGCCCTCGAACGCCGGTAGCCCCGTTCGTCACATTACGGCCGGTTGTGCGGCCTCAGCGGCGCTTGATTCCGCTGATCCGGTGCCAGCCGTCGCGCTCGCCATCGGGCTCGAAATCGAACCATGGCGCATAGGCGGCGCGCACTTCGTCAGCCTGCCGCGCCAGCAGGCCGGCCAGCACGATGCGGCCATCTGCCCGGGTCGCGGCCGCCAGCTTGGACGCCAGTTCGATCAGCGGCCGAGCCAGGATGTTGGCAAGCACGATGTCGTACTGATCGACCACCGCATGCTCGATGCCGGCGCAGGTGATCCGCTCGGCGACCTGGTTGGTCTGGGCGTTGTCGAGTGTGGCGGTGATGGCCTGCGGGTCGATGTCGATCGCCAGCGCCGAGGCTGCGCCGAGCTTGAGCGCGGCGATTGCCAGCACGCCGGAGCCGCAGCCGTAGTCGAGCACGGTGCTGCCGGCGACGTCGTTCAGCGACAGCCAGTCGAGACACATCGACGTGCTCGGATGCGTGCCGGTGCCGAACGCGAGCCCCGGATCGAGATGGACGATCACGGCGTCCTGCGCCGTGACTTCGCAGCCGGTCGGGCAGATCCACAGCCGCTGCCCGAACTGCATCGCTTCGGCGTGATCGAGCCAGGCACGCACCCAGTCGCGATCCTCGACCTTCAGGATCTCGGTCTTCGCCGTATCGCCATCCGGCAACTGCTCGGCCAGTGCTGCACGCACCACGTCCAGATCGGTGCCGGCGGTGAACAGACCCTTGGTGATCGTGGCCGGCCACAACGGCGTTTCGCCGGGCAGCGGCTCGAGCACCGGCACATCGGCGGCATCGGTCATGGTCACCGACAACGCGCCGCAGGCACTCAGGACTTCTTCGGCGAACTCGGGGTAATGACTCGCGACCGCCAGTTCAATCCAGGTGCTCAATGAGCGTCGCCTGTCCCGCCCGCCGCCTTGTCGAGCATCGACGCCAGGTAGTGGATGTGATGGGTGCCGGCGCAGAAGGTCGGATCGTTGAGGATCATCTGCTGCAGCGGGATGTTGGTGACGATGCCTTCGACGATCATCTCGTCGAGCGCAGTGCGCATGCGGGCGATCGCGCTTTCGCGCGTCGGGCCATGGACGATCAGCTTGCCGATCATCGAATCGTAGTTCGGCGGCACGCGGTAGCCGGCGTAGACGTGGCTGTCCATGCGCACGCCCGGACCGCCCGGCGTGTGCCACTTCTTGACCTCGCCCGGGCTCGGCGTGAACTTGAACGGATCCTCGGCGTTGATGCGGCACTCGATCGCATGGCCGGTGATGCGGATGTCTTCCTGCTTGACCGGCAGCGGCTCGCCGGCCGCGACCTTGATCTGCTGCACGATCAGATCGACACCGGTGATCATCTCGGTCACCGGATGCTCGACCTGAATGCGGGTGTTCATCTCGATGAAGTAGAAGCGGCCGTTCTCGTACAGGAACTCCATCGTGCCGGCGCCGCGGTAGCCGATGCGCTTGCAGGCATCGGTGCACAGCTTGCCGATCTCCGCGCGCTGCGCAGGCGTGATGCCGGGCGCGGTCGCTTCCTCGATGACCTTCTGGTTACGGCGCTGCATCGAGCAGTCCCGCTCACCCAGAAACACGGCGTTGCCGTGCTCGTCGGCCAGCACCTGGATCTCGATGTGGCGCGGCACTTCGAGATACTTCTCGAGAAACACCGAGCCGTCCTTGAACGCCTGCAGCGCTTCCTGACGAGCGATCTTGATCGAGCCGATCAGGTCGTCCGGCTTGCGCACCACATGCATGCCGCGTCCGCCACCACCGAAGGCCGCCTTGATCAGCACCGGGTAGCCGACCTTCTCGGCAATCGCCAGGCACTCGGCTTCGTCGTCGGGAAGGATGCCGTCCGAGCCAGGCACGCAGGGCACACCGGCGGCGATCATTTCGGCCTTGGCCGTGGTCTTGCCGCCCATCAGGCGAATCGTTTCCGAACGCGGGCCGATGAACACGAAGCCGCTCTTTTCGACGCTTTCGGCGAAGTCGGCGTTCTCGGAGAGGAAGCCGTAGCCGGGGTGAATCGCGTCGGCCTGGGTCACTTCGGCGGCCGAGATGATCGCCGCCATATTCAGGTAGCTGCCGGTGGCGGCGGCACCGCCGATGCAGACGGTTTCGTCGGCCAGGCGGACATGCTTCAGGTCGCGGTCGGCAGTGGAATGCACCGCCACCGTCTTGATGCCGAGTTCACGGCAGGCGCGCAGGATGCGCAGCGCGATTTCGCCTCGGTTGGCGATCAGGATCTTGTTGAACATTGCAGGCTGTTGCCTCGGTTGAGCGTGGGCTCAGGAAAGCGGGTTCACGCAAAGACGCCAAGACGCCAAGAAAACGAAAGCAGCAAGGGCAACAGGATCGATGACCGCTTTACCTTTGCGTCTTGGCGCCTTTGCGTGCGCGTGCCGGTGGCGCGGCGCTATTCGATGATGAACATCGGCTGGTCGAATTCGACCGGCTTTTCGTTGTCGACCAGGATCTCGACGACCACGCCGCTCTTGTCGCTTTCGATCTGGTTGAGCATCTTCATCGCTTCGATGATGCACAGCGTCTGGCCGGCCTTGACCGTCTGGCCGACTTCGACGAACGCCTTGGCGCCCGGCGACGGCGTGCGATAGAAGGTGCCGACCATCGGCGCCTTGACCACATGGCGGCTTTCCGCACTCTTCGGCGCGGCGGCCGGGGCAGCAGCCGCTTCGGCAGACGGTGCGGCCGGCGCGGCGGCAGCGGCCGGTGCTGGCGTGCTGGCCGGCGCGGCCAGCGGCTGCGGGGCAGCGGCGTAGTACTGCGGCGGCGCCTGCATGGCGCCCGTCGGATAACGCGAGATGCGAACCGATTCCTCGCCTTCCTTGACTTCCAGTTCGGCGATGCCCGATTCCTCGACGAGGTCGATCAGCGTCTTGATCTTGCGCAAATCCATGGTGTTCCTGCTCCCCATTACTGGTGTGGTGCCAGCCGTGCGTGCACGGCGGTAAGCGCGAGCTGGTAACCGATGGGGCCGAGCCCCACGATCACGCCCGCAGCGATGTCGGAAAAATAAGAGTGATGCCGGAATGCGTCGCGTGCGTGGACGTTCGACAGATGCACTTCGACGAACGGAATCGCCACGCCCAGCAGGGCGTCACGCAGGGCGATCGAGGTGTGGGTGTAGGCGCCGAAGTTGGCGATGATGAACGCGGTGCCGTCAGGCTTGGCTGCGTGCACCCGGTCGACCAGCGCGCCTTCGTGATTGCTCTGGAAACAGGCCAGCTGGTGGCCGAGTGTCGCGGCTTCAGCGGTCAGCGACTGCTCGATGTCCGCCAGCGTCGCGGCCCCATAGATCGCGGGCTCGCGGCTGCCGAGCAGATTCAGATTGGGGCCGTTCAACAGCAGCAGTCGACTCACACGACTCGCTCGTCAACAGAAGAGTCCCGATTCTGCCCGAAGCCCGGTCGGCGTACAAACGGAAAACAAAATTGCCAGAAGATGGCAGCCGATCCGTCTGCTTTGGAGACAGATCGGCGCAAAGCAGAACAAATGGACACCGTGTCCATCGGTGCTGCCGATTGCGCCATCAGCGCGGCAGGTTTTTCTCGATCAGCGCCGCCAGTTCGACTTCGCTGTATTCGCCAAGCTGCCGTTCCAGCACGCGCCCATCGGCGCCGATGAGCACCGAGAACGGCAGCCCGCCCTGCTCGTTGCCAAGCTGGGTCATCAGGTCGAGCATCGCTTCCGGCGTGCCGACGGCGACCGGGTAGTTGAACTTCAGGCCGGGTGCGGCGCGGCGGGCGTCCTCGATGTCGTCGACGGCCGGTCCGACCAGCTGGAAGCCCTGTGCGCCGTAGCGTTCCTGCATCTTCACCAGGACCGGAATCTCGTGCAGGCACGGCGCGCACCAGGTCGCCCAGAAATTGACGATCAGCAGCTTGCCCTTGTAGTCGTCCAGCGAAAACGCACGGCCATCGAGATCGGCGAGCTTCAGACCGGCCGGCATGCGTTCGTTCGCGGCCGCCGGTGTCGCGCCGACGCTGGCGCTGGCGTCGTCCAGGTTCTGCGCCGCGTTCGGCCGCAGCAGGAACACGGCAACACCTGCGGCCAGCGCCAGCACGCAGGCAGCAACGATCGCCAGATTCGATTTGGCAGATGACATGAAAACCTCGGGACTCGGAAGGAAGAGGGGGAAATCAGGGGGTGGCTGTGACGTCGACGATGCGCGTCACCGGCGGATAGCAGACGCCGGCTTCGGCACAGCCCTGCCAGCGCAGCTTCAGCCGGGTCGGCGCAGTCTGGCCCCGGGCGAGGGGTAGCTCGGCATCGACGGCCACGGTGTAGATCTCGACGTCGCCGAAATGCGCGTCGTGTTTCGCGGTTCCCTTCGGCAGCCGCAGCGCCGCGAGCGGCGCGCCGCCATCCACCGATTCGGCCGAGAAGCGCTGCCGGTACAGGTAGTAGCCGGGGGCGATGACCCAGCCCAGATGCACGCCAGCGGCGCTGCGCTCGACCGACACCAGCTGGAATGCCTGATCGGCGAGCAGCAGCTCGGTGTCGCCGTGCGGCTTGCGGCTCAGATCCAGCGCATCGGCTGCCAGCGCGGCAGTCAGCAATGCAAGCAGGGAAGCAAAACGGATCAGAGGCATCGAGGGTCGGTGGCGAAGGCGAGCGGCATTCAGCGGACGGACGTCGCCAGCCATTGCAGATAAGCCGGCAGACCCGCGGCGATATCGACCGCCACGATTTCTGGAAGTTCGTAAGGGTGGTGCTCGCGCACGCCGGCTTCGAGCGCGGCATAGCCGGCCGCCGTGGTCTTGGCGATCAGCAGCGTCTCGTCGGCGCGCTCGACGGCATCGTGCCAGCGATAGACCGAGCGCAGCCCCGGCAGCACGTTGACGCAGGCCGCCAAGCGGGCATCGACCAGCGCCGTCGCCAGCCGGTCCGCGGCATCGGGCGGACAGGTGATCAGCACCAGCAGGGCGGATTCGACAGTCATCGGCCGCGAGTATTGCCGTTTGTGCAGGCTGCGTGGTTGCCGATATCGCCGGCGCGGAGATCGCAGCGGCTCAGCCATTGCCCGAACGGCAGCAGCGGACGTGCGTGTTGCACTGCGATGCGCCGATGCTGCGGGTCCCACTCGACACGGCGTGCACGATCGCGATGCCAGACCACCCCGCCGCGGCTGCGGCCCGGCCATGAGACCACCGGTGATTCCGGTGACCGTGCTGACCGGCTTTCTTGGTGCCGGCAAGACCACGCTGATCAACCGTCTGCTGCGCGAGGCACACGGCCGGCGCTTCGCGGTGATCGAGAACGAGTACGGCGCCGTCAATGTCGATGCCGACCTGCTGATCAACGACGGCGGTGAAACCATCGTCCAGCTGACCAATGGCTGCGTCTGCTGCACGGTGCGCGGCGACCTCGCCGACGCGCTGGATCGTCTGGCTCGCCAGCGCGATGCCGGCGAGATCGCTTTCGACCATGTGCTGATCGAACCGACCGGGCTGGCCGATCCGGGGCCGATCGTGCGCACCTTCATCGCCGGCAGCCCGCTGCAGGCGCGCTACTTCCTCGACGGCGTGGTCACGCTTTTCGATGCGGTCAACGGCCCGCGCACGCTGAGCCAAGCCGTCGAGGCGCAGGCGCAACTGGCCTATGCCGATCGGGTGCTGGTGACCAAGCCGGATCTGCTCGATGGCGCGGCTGCCGTCGATGCGGTGATCGCCATGGTCAGCGCCGCCAATTCGGTGGCGGCCGTCGCGGCGATCGACCTGGTCACCGCACCGTGGGACGAGATGTTCGACAAGCTGCTGAGCTTGCGCGGCTACCAGTTCGACCGCGTGGTGTTCGCACCGGCGGTCACCGACGGCAACCGCGTCGAACACACGCAGGCGGTCGGCAGCGTGATGTTCAGCGCCGACTCGCCGCTCGACGGACCCCGCCTGAAAGCAGCGCTGGCGGCGATCGATGCGCGCTACGGCGAGCGGCTGTGGCGCATCAAGGGCGTGCTGGCGATCGACGGCGTGCGCAGCCGGATCATCCTGCAGGGTGTGCAGGGCCTGCTGCAGAGTCAGGCATCGACGCCGTGGCGGATGTTCGAGCCGCAGCGCACGCAGCTGGTGCTGATCGGCCGCGAGCTCGACCGCGACTGGCTGCTGCAGCAGCTCGGCGAATGCCTGGCTGCACCGGCCGATACATCGATGCACGGTGTGCCGATGCCGCGCCTGCCGGGCTGAAGGCGCAGCGCGGCGGGCGCGGGCTAAAATCCGTGTCCCGAACGCCGCCACCTGCGGCGCACCCGAAGCCGACATGTCCATCTCGATCACCTTCCCCGACGGCAACGTCAAGCAGTTCGAAACCCCGCCGACCGGTCTGGCGATCGCCACCGGCATCTCGCCCGGGCTTGCCAAGAAGGCCGTGGTGGTGCGCGTCAACGGCGAGCTGTGGGACCTGACGCGGCCCATCGACCGCGATGCCGCGTTCGAGATCGTCACCCGCGACAAGCCGGAAGCGCTCGAAGTGATTCGCCACGACGCCGCACACGTGCTGGCGCAGGCGGTGCAGGAGCTGTTTCCGGGCACCCAGGTGACCTTCGGTCCGTCGACCGAATACGGCTTCTATTACGACTTCGCGCGCGATGTGCCGTTCACCGATGCCGATCTGGCGACGATCGAGCAGCGCATGCGCAACATCGTCAAGCGCGACCTGCCGATCGTCCGTGAAGTCTGGTCGCACGAGGCGGCCGTCGCGCATTTCGAGAAGGCCGGCGAGCGCTTCAAGGCCGAGTGGATCCGCGACGGCATCGCTGCCGACGAGGAGCTGACGATCTACAAGCAGGGCGATGCCTGGCTCGACATGTGCCTGGGCCCGCATCTGCCGTCGACCGGCAAGCTTGGCACCGCGTTCAAGCTGACCCGCGTCAGTGGCGCCTACTGGCGCGGCGACGCCAACAACGCCCAGCTTCAGCGCATCTATGGGCTGGCGTTTGCCAACGACGCCGATCTCGAAGCCCATCTGAAGATGGTCGAGGAAGCCGAGAAGCGCGACCACCGCAAGCTCGGCAAGCAGCTCGATCTGTATCACCAGCAGGAAGAAGCGCCGGGCATGGTGTTCTGGCACCCGAAGGGCTGGGCGATCTGGCAGGCGGTGGAGCGCTATGTCCGCGGCGTCTACAAGGCCGGTGGTTATCAGGAAGTGCGCGGCCCGCAGATCATGGATGTCAGTCTGTGGAAGAAGAGCGGTCACTGGGACAACTACCAGGACAACATGTTCTTCACGGAAAGCGAGAAGCGCACCTACGCTGTCAAGCCGATGAACTGCCCGGGTCACGTGCAGATCTACAACGCCGGCCTGCACAGCTACCGCGACCTGCCGATCCGCTACGCCGAGTTCGGCGGCTGCCATCGCAATGAACCGTCGGGTGCGCTGCACGGAATCATGCGGGTGCGCGCATTCACGCAGGACGACGGTCACATCTTCTGCACCGAAGCGCAGGTCGAGGGCGAAGTCACCAAGTTCCATGCGCAGGCGATGCAGGTCTACGCGGACTTCGGCTTCAGCGATCTCGCGGTCAAGCTGGCACTGCGCCCGGACAAGCGGCTTGGCACCGATGAGGCCTGGGATCGCGCCGAGAACGCGCTGCGCGCAGCGCTCGGTGCAGCCGGCGTGCAGTGGGAAGAGTTGCCCGGCGAAGGCGCCTTCTACGGCCCGAAGATCGAGTACCACCTGAAGGATTCGATCGGCCGCTCGTGGCAGGTCGGCACCATCCAGTACGACCCGATGATGCCGGAGCGCCTCGATGCCTCGTACATCGACGAGAACTCGCAGCGCGTGCGGCCGATCATGCTGCACCGGGCGATCGTCGGTTCGATGGAGCGCTTCATCGGCATCCTGATCGAGCACCATGCCGGCGCGCTGCCGTACTGGCTCAGCCCCGTGCAGGCAGTGGTCGCCCCGATCGTCTCCGATGCCGATGGCTACGCCAGCGAAGTGGCGGCCGAACTGTCGAAGCGCGATGTCCGCGTGCAGACCGACCTGCGCAACGAAAAGATCAACTACAAGATCCGCGAGCACAGCCTGCAGAAGGTGCCGGTGATTCTGGTCGTCGGCCGCAAGGAAGCCGAGGAGCGCACGGTGACCATTCGCCGGCTCGGTTCGGAACGGCAGGAAACGCTGTCGCTGGCCGACGCGATCGAACAGCTGACGTCGGCCTGATGCGCCGCCGCGCGCTGCTGCTGACGCTGCTCGCCGCGCCGCTGCTGGCGCAGGCGGCTGCACCGTCGGCGCCGTATCGGCTGCGTGCCGGCGCCTGGGAGCAGGGCAGCCTGCTGATCGGCGAAGCCACGCCCGGCTCGGCCGTGACGTTCGACGGCCGCAAGCTCGCCGTGTCGCCGGAAGGCCTGTTCGTGATCGGGCTCGATCGCGATGCGAAATCGCCGGTACAGCTGTCAGTCGCAGCACCCGGGGGCAAGCCGATCAGCGAAAGCCATTCGGTTGCCAAGCGCAAGTGGGACGTGCAGCCGCTGACCGGCATCGCGCCGAAGTACGTCGATCCGCCGCAGGACGTGCAGGATCGGATCGCCGCCGAGCAGACGATCATCGCCGCCGCGCGCAGCCGCGACACCGCGATCAGCGACTTCGCCACCCCGTTCGTGTGGCCCGCCACGGGGCGCGTCAGCGGCATCTTCGGCAGCCAGCGCGTGCTCAACGGCAAGCCGAAGTCGCCGCACTACGGCGTTGATGTCGCGGTGCCGACCGGCACGCCTATCGTGGCACCGACCGGCGGCGTGATCAGCCTGGCCGAGTCGGATCTGTACTTCACCGGCGGCACCGTGTTCATCGATCACGGCCACGGCCTGCAGTCGGTGATGGTCCATCTGTCGCGGCTCGACGTGAAGGTCGGCGAGCGCGTCGAGCAGGGCCAGGCGATCGGCTTGAGCGGTGCCACCGGCCGGGTCACCGGCCCGCATCTGCACTGGGGGCTGTACTGGTTCGGCGATCGCGTCGACGCCCAGAAGCACACCGGCCCGATGCCGGCCAGCCGCTAGCCCGGTCGCGACGACAGCGCCGCGACCTCGGCCTGCAGCGCCTCGATTCGCGCCAGCAGCGGTGCCACCGTCGCGTTGACCTGGGCTTCGCTGTAGCGCGGCGTGATGTGCTGCGAGCAGTTCCAGTCGAAGGCCTCGACGCTGATCACCGCGATGCGCTCCATCGCTGCCCGGTACGGATACGGCCGCAGCGCGGCGACCAGCGCCTCGTCAGCGTCGGCGACATCGGTCAGCGTCATGCGGCCGAGGATCTTCAGCCGGCGGCGCTGCGGGTAATCGACCAGGAACAGCGCCACGCGGTCGTTGCCCGCGAGATTGCCGGCCGAGATGTACTGCCGGTTGCCGCGAAAGTCCGCATACGCGAGCCTTGTGCTGTCCAGCACCTTCAGGAAGCCCGGCGGCCCGCCACGATGCTGCATGTACGGCCAGCCGGTTTCCGAGACGCTGGCCTGATAGAAGCTGTCGCGGGCGGCAATGAAGGTCGCTTCCTTGCTGCTCAGGCGATCGAAGCCGGCGTTTTCGGCTTGGTGACGTGCCATGTCGTGACGCGCGCCGTAATGTTCCTGGCGGGCCTGCACGGCAGCGGTGAACATCAGTTCGGCGTAGCGGTGTGGCATGGCCATGTCATCCGGTAGTCAAGCGCTGACCTTACGATCAGCCATCAACCTTCTCCAAGTCCGAGGTGCCGCCATGCGTTTCGATCCCGTTTCCCGCCGCTGGCATCGTCGCCACAACACCCTTGACCGGCGCAGCCTGCTGCGAGGGGGCCTGGCCAGTCTGGGCTTGGTGGCGATCGGCGGCAGCCTTGCCGGCTGCAGCGGCACTGCAATGGCAGCGCCGCGGATCAACGCTGGGGACAGCGGCGCAGCACCGCTCGGCGGCATCGGCGATCTCGGCCCGCTGTCGACCACCCCGGATGCCAACGGTCTGCTGCTGCCGGCCGGCTTCACGGCGCGGGTGATCGGTCGCGCCGGGGAAGCGGTGCCCGGCACGCGGTTCCGCTGGCATAGCGATCCCGATGGCGGTGCGGTGTTCGCCAAGCCGGCCGGCGGCTGGGTCTATGTGTCGAACCGCGAATTCCTGACCGGCGGCGTCAACGCCATCGAATTCGATGCTGCTGGCCACATCCTCCGCGCCTACAACATCCTGCCGGGAGTGCTGACGCGGCTGAATTGCGGCGGCGGTGTGTCGCCGTGGAACACCTGGTTCAGCGGCGAGGAATTCGCGACCGGTGTGGTCTGGGAATGCGACCCGTTCGGCGTCGAGCCGCCGCGCCGCCTGCGCGCACTCGGCACCTTCAAGCACGAGGCGGTGGCGGTCGACCCGGCCAGCAACACGATCTACCTGACCGAGGACGAACCGGACGGCCGCTTCTATCGCTTCATTCCGCATGCGCCGAACGTCGGCGGCCGCGCCGACCTGAGCTCCGGCCGCCTGCAGGTGATGCGGGTGCGCGCCACTGCGAAATCGGTCAATGCCCCCGGCATCGGCGGGCAGCATCGGGTTTCGTGGATCGACGTGCCGACGCCGAACCCGCTGCTCGGCGGTCTGGTCGTGGCCACGCCGACTCGTCGCCAGGTGCCGGAAAGCTTTGCCTTCAACGGCGGCGAGGGCATCTGGCATCAGGCCGGCGTGATCTATTTTTCGACCAAGGGCGACCGCCGGGTCTGGGCGCTGGACATCGCCGCGCAGACGCTGGAAGTGATCTACGACGACTTCGCATTCACTACGCCGCCGCTGACCAGCGTCGACAACATCGTGATGACGCCGGGCGGCGATGTCATCGTCGTCGAGGATCAGGACGCCGAGCAGTCGGCCGTGGCGATCACGCCGAGCGGCCGTTATCAGGAACTGGTGCGGCTCGGGCCGAGCCACGCGGGTTCGGAAGTGACCGGCCCGGCGTTCTCGCCGGATGGCCGCTTTTTCTACTTCAGCTCGCAGCGCGGCAGCAGCGGCCGGGCCGGCGTCGATGGCGTCACCTACGCGGTGCAGGGGCCGTGGTTGCGGGGATGAAGCTTGTCACTCCGGCGAAAGCTGGAGCGCGCCTTCCCGAGATCGTCATTCCGGCGAAAGCCGGAATCCACGGCAACAACGTCCGCGCGGGCTCTGCATGCCGGCGTTCGCCGGCAGGCCCGATCAAATCGCGCGGTTGACGCGCACCGCGCGCGCCGGCACCAGCAGCAGGGTCGCCAGGCCGCCGGTGATCGAGATGCCGGCCATCAGCAGCAGGCCGGCGTCCAGTGAACCGGTCAGGGTTTTCATCCAGCCCATGATCGATGGGCTGACGAAGCCGCCGAGAATGCCGATCGAACTGATCACGGCAATGCCGGCAGCGGCGGCTTCGCGGCTCAGATAGGTCGGCGGAATCGCCCAGAACACGACACACGAAAACGAGAAGAACGCCGCCATGCACAGCAGCAGCATGGTCGGCCAGAAGGCGCCGCCGACCAGCGTCGTCGCGTACAGCGCGCTGGTGCCGAGGAACAAGGTCGTCGCGACATGCCAGCGCCGCTCCAGAAAGCGGTCCGACGACCATGACACCAGCAGGATCCCGACACCCCCGGCGGCGAACGGCAGGGCACTCCACAGCCCGACGTTGCCGAGCGAGCCGACGTTCAGCGCCTTGATCATCGTCGGCAGCCAGAACGTGAACGTGTAGACCGAGCAAGCGCAACAGAAGTAGATGCCGCCCATGATGTAGGTCCGCAGGTCACGGAGTGCCGCCATCGCGCTGGCGCGGTCATGGCCATGCGTGTCGGCGCTTGCCGCAGCGTCCGAGCCGGTCAGCGCGCGGTCGTTGTCGAGCACGGTCTGCACCAGCGTCTTTTCCGCGGGCGACAGCCACGGCGCGTCACCTGGCCGGTTCGACAGCAGCCGATAGACCACCACGCCGAACAGCGCCGTCGGCAGCCCTTCGAGCACGAACAGCCACTGCCAGCCGGCATAGCCGTGCACGCCGTCCATGCCGCTGAGGATGGCGCCGGACAGCGGCCCGCCGAGCACGCCGGTGATCGGAATGCCGAACAGGAACAGACCGGTGACGCGGCCGCGCCGGTGGCTCGGATACCACCACGTCAGGTACAGGATCACGCCGGGAAAGAAGCCGGCCTCGAACACGCCGAGCAGCAGCCGCACCGTGTAGAACTGCCAGGGTTCGGCCACGAACATCGTCGCCGCCGAGGTCAGCCCCCACAGCACCATGATTCGCAGGAAGGTCAGCCGCGCGCCGATCTTCTGCATCCACAGATTGCTCGGCAGTTCGCAAAGGAAATAGCTGAGGAAAAAGATGCCGGCGCCGACACCGTAGACGGCGTCCGAAAAGCCCAGCGACTGCTTCATCTGCAGCTGCGCGTAGCCGACGTTGATGCGATCGAGAAAGGCCAGCACGTAGGCGATCATGATCACCGGCACGATGCGCCGGTCGATCCTGCGGTAGACGGCTTTCTCGGCGGCGGCGTCAATCACGGCTGGCTGTTTTCGTTGTTGTGGAAGCAATCCCCCGCCGCGATGGTACGCAAATGCCGCTGATGACAAGCGTGAGTCAAAACCTGAACGCAAAGCTGCGACGAACGGCAAAGCGGAGAAAATCCAAGGCGCGACAGATAGGCATCGCTTGCTTTTGCGTCCTTTCTTTTCCTTTGCGCCGTTGCGCTGGACTTTCGAGGTTGTTGTTCCGAGTTCGCCAGAACGCATCGCCACCCGCTTACACTTCCGGCCCCATCCCCGCGCGCCCTCAAGGATTGCCATGACCGCTCCGACCCTGTTCAACGAACGCCGCCCTTCCGAGACGATCTGGACCGCCGGTGCCGTGGCGCCCGAGCAGTTCGAGGGGCTGAAGGACGCCGGCGTCAAGCGCGTCATCAACCTGCGGCCGCGCGCCGAGCAGGGCGAGTTCGACGAATCGGCCACCGTGTCGGCCTGCGGCATGCACTACGCCAACCTGCCGATCGCCGGCCCGCAGGATCTGACGCTGGCCAACGTCAAGGCCTTCGATGCGCTGATGCTTGAGGCGGGCGACGACAGCACCGTCGTCCACTGCGCCAGCAACAACCGCGTCGGCGCGCTGTTCGCGCTAAGAGCCGCCTGGATCAAGGGCGTGCCAACCGACGAAGCGCTGGCGATCGGGCGCGCCCACGGCCTGTTGGCGATGGAGCCGGCGGTTGCCGCACTGCTCGCCCAGGGCCCGGCCTGATCAAACCCGCGTCTTCGGTGGGGCAGGCGATGAGTGTCACGAAGGCGGCACCGCGGGTGCTGTCGCTGATCCCGCCAATGACGCAGCTGAACACGCCGTATCCGTCGACGGCGTATCTGACCGGCTTCCTGCGCAGCCGCGGTGTCGACGCGGTGCAGGACGATCTGGCGCTGGCGCTGGTGCTGAAGCTGTTCAGCCGCGAAGGACTGGCGGCGATCAAGGCCGCGGTCGATGCCCTGCCGGCGTCCGGGCACAGCGAGCCGGTGGCCTCGTTCGCAGCGCAGTACGAGCGCTATGCGGCGACGCTGCCGCCGGTGATCGCCTTCCTGCAAGGCCAGGATTCGACCCTGGCCAGCCGCATCGTCACCCGCCGCTTCCTGCCGGAAGGGCCGCGCTTCGCATCGCTCGACGTCTATGTCGATGACGACGGCGGCGATCCGCTGGCCTGGGCGTTCGGGGCGCTGGGCATTCACGACCGCGCGCGCCATCTGGCAACACTTTTCCTGAACGATCTCGCCGACGTGCTGCGCGATGCCGTCGACCCCCGCTTCGAGTTCGTGCGCTACGCCGAAAAGCTCGCTGCCAGCCAGCCGAGCTTCGATGCGCTGGCGGCAGCACTGGCGGCGCCGCGCAATCTGGTCGACGACACGCTGCATCAGCTCACGCTGGCGACGGTCGCGCAGCACCAGCCGCAGATCGTGCTGCTGTCTGTGCCGTTTCCCGGGGCGGTCTACGCGGCACTGCGCATCGCGCAGAGCATCAAGGCGCAGGACCCGAGCATCGTCATCGTGCTCGGCGGCGGGTACGTCAACACCGAGCTGCGGCAGCTTGCCGAGCCGCGGCTGTTCGATTTCGTTGACTACGTGACGCTGGATAGCGGCGAGCGGCCGCTGCTGGCGCTGCTCGATCATCTGGCCGGCGGTCGGCCGAGCAGCAAGTTATGCCGGACATTCCGGCGCGATGACAGCGGCGCGGTGCGCTACGAGAACGACTGCGGCGAGCCGGACATCGCCTTCAATGACGTCGGCACGCCGACCTGGGACGGCCTGCCGATTCGCCGCTACCTGTCGTTGCTCGACATGCTGAACCCGATGCACCGGCTATGGAGCGACGGCCGCTGGAACAAGCTGACCGTCGCCCACGGCTGCTACTGGAAGAAGTGCAGCTTCTGCGACATCTCGCTGGACTACATCTCGCGCTACGACGCCGCCAGCGCCACCGTGCTGGTCGACCGCATCGAAGCAATCATTGCCGAGACCGGCCAGACCGGCTTCCACTTCGTTGATGAAGCCGCGCCGCCGAAAGTGCTGAAAGCGCTGGCGCTGGAGCTGATCCGGCGCGGTGTCGCGATCTCGTGGTGGGGCAACATCCGCTTCGAGAAATCCTTCAACCCGGCGCTGTGCCAGCTGCTGGCCGACAGCGGCTGCATCGCGATTTCCGGCGGGCTCGAAGTGGCGTCCGACCGGCTGCTCGATCTGATGAAGAAAGGCGTGTCGGTGGCGCAGGTGGCGCGAGTCACGCAGGCGTTCAGCGAAGCCGGGATTCTGGTCCATGCCTACCTGATGTACGGCTTCCCGACGCAGACCGTGCAGGACACCGTCGATTCGCTCGAATACGTGCGCCAGCTGTTCGAGGAAGGCTGCCTGCAGTCCGGCTACTTCCACCGTTTCACCTGCACCGTGCATTCGCCGGTCGGCCTGAATCCGGCCGAATACGGCGTGACGCTGGAACCGCTGCCGGATGGCGGCTTCGCGCGCAACGACATCAACTTCATCGACCCGACCGGCGTCGATCACGATGCGCTCGGCGTCAGCCTGAACAAGGCGCTCTACAACTACATGCACGGCATCGGGCTCGATACCGACGTGCGTCGCTGGTTCCTGTCGCAAGTGCCGAAGACGCGCGTGCCGAAGCGCTACATCGCGCAGGCGCTGGGCAGCTGATCAGCGTCGATTGCGCCGCACGGCGACCGCCGCGGCCAGGTGGCACGGTCATCGCAACGACATCCCGATGTCATTCCGTCGTCCGCGTGATGCCGGCACGCTGAGACCCATTCAACCGAGGACAACATGCGCAAGGCAGCAACGATCGCCGCGGCGATGCTGGTGACGGCGGCAGGCTTGCTGGCCAGTGCCCAGGCCCGCGCCTACACGGTCAGCGGACGCCTGATCTACGACGATGCCGGCCGCGTCGTGCAGTTGAAGGGCGTCAACTGGTTCGGCTTCGAAACCACGAACTACACCGTGCACGGCCTGTGGGCACGCAACTGGAAGCAGATGATCCAGCAGATCAAGGCGCAGGGCTTCAACGCCGTGCGTCTGCCGTTCTGCCCGACGACGCTGCGCGCCGTGACGCCGACCAGCATCGACTACAGCCTGAACCCTGATCTCGCCGGCAAGACGTCGCTGGCGGTGCTCGACGCGGTGATTGCCGAATTCGATCGGCAGGGGCTCTACGTGCTGCTCGATCACCACCGGGCGGACTGCAACACGATTGCCGAGCTCTGGTACACGCCGTCGTACAGCGAAGCGCAGTGGATCGCCGACCTGCGTTTTGTCGCCAACCGCTACCGCAATCGGCCGCGGGTGATCGGCCTCGACCTCAAGAACGAGCCGCACGGTGCCGCGACCTGGGGCACGCGCAACACCGCCACCGACTGGAACCTGGCCGCCGGCCGCGCCGCCAGTCAGGTGTTGTCGATCGCACCGCACTGGCTGATGTTCGTCGAAGGCGTCGGCGATCAGGCGCTGTGCAGTTCCGGCGAACCGGCGTTCTGGGGCGAGAACCTGGCGCCGCTTGCCTGCACGCCGTCGCCGGTGCCGGCCAACCGGCTGGTGCTGTCACCGCATACCTACGGCCCGGACGTGCATGTGCAGCGCTACCACAACGCCGCGAACTTCCCGTCGAACATGCCGGCGATCTGGGAACGGCACTGGGGCTTCGCGATTGCCAGCGCACCGGTGGTGCTCGGCGAGTTCGGCGGCAAGTACGGCGAAGGCCATGCCCGCGACAAGGCCTGGCAGAACGCGCTGGTCGATTACCTGATCGGCAAGCGTGTCAACAGCGGCCTCTACTGGAGCTGGAACCCGAACAGCAGCGACACCGGCGGCGTGCTGCGCGACGACTGGAAAACCGTGCGCAGCGACAAGATGGCCTTGCTGCGGCGGCTCTGGGCGGGGTCGGGCGGCACGACGTCCGGCGGATCGAGCGGCGGCAGCAGTGGCGGCACGACCGGTGGCACCACGGGCGGCGGCGTCGGTGGCACGGGCGGTGGCAGCACTGGCGGCACAACGGGCGGCGCAACGGGCGGCTTGATCGGGGGCAGCACGGGCGGAACCACGGGCGGCATGGCACCGGCACTGGTCGTCACCGAGCAGACCAGTTCCGACTGGGGCGCGGGCTACTGCAGCAACGTCACCGTCCGCAATGTCGGCAGCACGACGGTTGACTGGGCGGTGCAGCTGACGGTCGCCGGGCGCGTCAGCCAGGCCTGGAACGTCGTGTGGTCGCAGGCGGGCAGCACGCTCAACGCCAGCGGCGTCGACTGGAACCGCTCGGTCGCCCCAGGCGCAAGCCGTGACTGGGGCTACTGCGCGGATCGCTGACCGGCGCTTTCAGCCGCGGCGAGCACAGCGGCGATCACAACGACGAAGGCCGCCGGTTTGCGCCGGCGGCCTTCGTTGCGTCACGCGGAGACCGGGACGGTCATTCCGCCACCGGTACCACCTGCACCGGCTCGCGCGGCGCACGAACGGCCGGATGGTTGTCGGCCAGCGCCGAGCCGAAGCTGTAGCGCAGGCTCAGGCCGACGACGTGGCTCTGGTAACGGAACGAGGCATCGAGCGGCCCGCCATCGGCGACGTACTGGTACTCGGTGCGGTCGAACGCGCGGACGTAGCGGTAGTCGACGCCGATCATCAGCTGACGGCCCGCCGGCACGCCGAAGCCGGTGCCGAGCGAATAGACCGGCGTGCCGTCGTCATCCTCCGGCAGGTTGTCGCTGATATCGAGCCGCACGTTGGCGTACCCGGCGCCGCCGCCGAGATAGAAGAAGTAGCCGTTGCGCGAAAAGTTGTAGTACAGGCTGCCGATCACCTGCGATGCCGACTTGCGGCCGTCAGCGCCGTCGAAATCGGTGCGCCGGTAGCCCAGTTCCAGTTCCGGCCGCAGCCCGTTGGCAAACGTGTAGCCGGCAACGATCGACCCGGCCGCGCCGGCCTTGTGCTGCACCGTGGTGTCGACCGTGTTGGCGTTGTCATCGGTCAGGCGGATCCGCACATCCGGGTCCAGCGTGACGCCGCCGATGGCGCCGAGGTAGTAGCCCTGATCGGCCGGCGCCGGTAGCGCCAGCCACGTGGCGGTGGCCAGCAGGACGGCGCTGATGCGGCGCGGGCGAGATGCCTTGACGCGGTGGGACATGCGGTGTTCTCCGTAGTGGTTCAGCGGGGGTGGCCGACAGGCGGCTGTCGCGGTGCCGTTGCAGTATCGTGAAATCCATCGTCGCCCGGAAGCGCCGGCGCACCGCGCACTTGCACGCCGGGCGCGGTTCGGCTTTCCTTGCCGCCCCATCGTCGCCCCGAACCATGAAAATCAATCGCATCTTCTGCATCGGCAAGAACTACGCGGAACACGTCGAGGAACTGGCTCACCTCGGCTACAAGCCGGATGGCGAATGCGTGGTGTTCATGAAGCCGGCGTCGGCGGCGGTGGCGGTCGGCGATCCGATTCCGCTGCCGAAGGGCCGCGGCAGCATCCATCACGAAGCCGAGCTGGTGGTGATGCTGACCGGCGGCGGCAGCGACATCCCAGTCGACGAAGCACTCGGCACGATTGCCGGCATCACGCTCGGCCTTGATCTGACCTTGCGCGATCTGCAGACCGAGCTGAAGAACAAGGGCAAGCCGTGGGAGCTGTCGAAGTCCTTCGACGGCTCGGCGCCGCTGGGCGATTTCAAGCCCTATCTCGAACAGGACCTGCAGGCGCTGGAGTTCACGCTGCTCGTCAACGGCGAACTCCGCCAGCACGGCCGCACCGCCGAGATGCTCTACCCGGTCGCCCAGCAGATCGCGATCCTCAGCCAGACCTGGTCGCTGGAGCCGGGCGACGTGATCTTCACCGGCACGCCGAAAGGCGTTGCCGAGCTGAAGCCGGGCGATACCTGCGTGCTGGCCGCGTCGGCGATCGGCCGTTTCGAGTGGACCTGCAGGTGACCGCCGCTGTCGCACTGGTCGACGCGATCCATCGCGCGCTGTGCACGGCCGACCCGACTGCGAAGGTGGCGGCTGTGGCCGCGCTCGATGCCAGCGGCATCATCGGCATCGGTGAGCTGCCAGCGCCAACCTGGCCGGACGCAGCCGTACCGGGCCGGCCGGCGCGGCCGGAACTGATCCGTCCACGCGACGTGCCGACCCGAGGCCTCGGCACGGTGGCGGGCCGCGCGGCGCTGATCCACGCGGTGGCCCATATCGAGTTCAACGCGATCAACCTGGCGCTCGACGCCGCATGGCGTTTCCGGGGCCTGCCGGATCGCTACTACGCCGACTGGCTGTCGGTGGCCCGCGACGAGGCGCGGCACTTCGCGATGCTGCGCGCGCGGCTGCAGTCGCTGGGCTACGACTACGGCGACATGCCGGCGCACAACGGGCTGTGGGAAGCCGCCGAAAAGACCGCGCACGACGTGCTCGACCGCATGTGCTGCGTGCCGCGCGTGCTCGAAGCCCGCGGCCTCGACGTGACGCCGGGCATCATTCGCCGGCTGACCGAAATCGGCGATGCCGACACGGTGGCAATCCTCGACGTGATCCTGGCCGAGGAAGTCGGCCATGTCCGCATCGGCAGCGACTGGTACGCGTGGCTGTGCGCGCAGCGCGGTGTCGATCCGCTGGCCACGTCACGGCGGCTGCTGGCCGAGCAGGGCATGAACATCCGGCCGCCGATCAACGAAAGCGCCCGCCGCGCGGCCGGCTTCGGTGACGAGGAACTGCGGCTGCTGATTCTCGCCGCCGGCTGAGCCGCCTCAGCGCGCCTCAACCAGCTGGAAGCTGACCGCGACCGTGCTGTTTGAGCCGGTCAGGATCATCACGTTGCGGGTCGCGCCGGCTTCGCTGCGCGAGACCACGGTCATCAGACCGGTGAACAGTGTGGCCAGCGGCTCGCCGGTGCAGGTCCGCGAGAAGCGCACGCGGTACAGGTTGTAGCGGCTCTCGATGATCTGCGCTTCGGCATCGGTATAGCGGCAGCCGGCCGCATCGAGGCCACTGAAGCCGCCGCCGTTGACGAACGTGAAGCTGACGCTGGCATCGCCGAAAACATCGGCGTTCGACCAGGTGCCGACCAGCGTCCGCAGGTCCGGCACCACTTCGGTCTGCTCGTCGTAGACGAAGTTCATCGAGCCGGCGTCGCCATCGTTGCGCACGAAGGTGCCGGTGAAGTCGATCTGCGGCATGTAGCTGCCGATGAAATCGGCGGTGCTGGCCGGCGTCACCGGGGCGCCGTCCTCGTCACGCAGGTTCGGCACGTGGAAGCGCAGCTGGGCGTTGATGCCGCGGCCGGCGGTCGAGTACAGGCCGGAGGCCAGGTACTCGGCCTCGTCGCCGACCACCACCATGCGGCCGGTCGGCTCGATCAGCGCAGTGCTGACCACGGAATCGGTCGACGACTGGAAGCTGGTGCGGCCAACGAAGATGCCGATCGGCAGCGCGGCCGGCGAGGTCAGGTCAGGCACCTCGATGTCGTCGACCTGCGAGGTGCAGCCGGCAACGGTGGCAGCGAATAGCGGGAACAGCGGCAGCAACAGGACACTGGGCTTCATCGGAATTCTCGAAAGACGGGATCAACGCGAGCGCCACAATGCCGGCGGCTCGGGCGGGAACGGCAGGCTCGGGTCCTCGACCGGCTCGCCCTTCTTGCGCGAGGCCTTGGCGCGCGCCTCGATCCAGGCGTTCAGACGGGCGTGGTTGTCGGCGATCACCGGGTTGTCGGCAGCCAGCTGGTAGGCACGGCCCAGCAGTTCGGCGGCGGCGTACGGGTTGTTCTCGCCAAGCTTGACGACGGCGAGGTTGTTCATCGACACCGGGTCGAACGGATTGCCGCCAAGCCGGTCTTCGAGCGTCTTCAGCATCAGCTCGGCCGAACTCGGGCTGGCGCTGAGCAGCGGTGCCGGCGCGTCCGCCGCGAATGGCGCGGAGGGCATAGCGACAAGACCGGCGGCGAGCAGCAGCGGGCCAAGCCGGCGGGATGACTTCAACAGGGTCGGGGTCATGGCTCAGTACTGGTAGAACGGCAGGATCGGCGCCGGATCGGTGGCTTCCGGCGGCTGCGCCGAGAAGTACCAGCGCAGGTAGCCGTGGGCCTGCAGTTCGCGGAAGTTGCGGGCGTTGTCGATCGAGAACAGGCCGCCCACGGTCAAGCGCGGGGCGACTCGGTATTCGCTGAGTGCCTTGGCCGTGTAGCCGAGCCCGGTGCTGCGCTGCGAGGCGTAGCCGGTGCTCAGCTCCAGCTCCGGATTGAGATCGGCGACGCGCTCCAGTTCCGCCTGCAGGCCATCGAAGCCCGGGTAGTACGGCGCGCCGTCCTCGCGGAAGCTCTGCACGCCGACCGCTGCACTCAGATTCCAGCTCAGCGCACCGCGAATGCCGGCCCACTGCACCGGCACCGTCACTGCCGTGAAGATCTGCGGGCTGAAGTAGCCGCCATGGCCGAAGCTGTAGAAGCGGCGGTTGTCGTCGAAGCCGAACACGGTCAGGTTCAGGCCGTAGGTCAGGCCGTGGTTCGGCGCCAGCGCCGTGCGGCCGAAGGCACCGGCGCCGCCGAGCACCGAGGCGTTGGTTTCGACGTTGCGGCCGTCGTAGCTGTAGAAGCCGCCATAGCCGTACAGGCCGAAGCTGCCGGTATCCCAGGCGACATCGACGCGACCGCCGGTACGCGACACGCCGCCGTAGGTCTTGCCGAGCAGCGGGTCCTTGGCGCCGGCGTAGGCGAGCAGGCTTTCCGCGACCGCGCGCCGCGATACATCCGCGCCGAGCCGCCATTGATCCGGGTTGAAGCGCCACGACAGGCCGCCAACCAGGCGTTCGACCTCGAAGCCGATCGGCGACACGCCAATGTCGGCCTTGAAGTCGCCGAGCTTGTAGCCGATTCCGAAGGCGACACCGCCGGCGTCGCGGGTACCGGTCTCGGTGCCGCCGACCAGTGCCCCGGTGCCGACCCGCAGCAGCCGTCGGCCGCTGGCGGTGCCGGCGTCGAGATAGACCGGCGAGGCCGAGATCGAGGCCTGGCCGAAGCTGGTTTCCGGCAGGTTCAGCGTCACCGGCGTTTCGATGTCGAACAGCTGCGACAGGCCGCCTTCGCCCTTGCGCGAACGGATTGCGGTTTCACCGCCGACCCAGCCGCTGGTCGCCGATTCGAGCCGATCGACCGGCCCCGGCTCGATCGGATAACGCCCGGCCGCTGCGGCGACGGCGTTGGCGTCGGTTTTCGGCGCCGCGCTTTCGGTCAGCTTCAGCCATACCGGCTGCTGAACCTGGGCGGCCTGCCAGGTGCCGATCGGGCCGCCAGCGCCCAGCGCGTTGCTGGTGCGCAGCCCCATCGCGGGCCCGCCCACGGCGGCCTGCACCGCCGGTGCGCTGGCCAGGCCCGATGCACGTGGCGACAGCGGACCCGGTGCATCCGGCGAGGTGGCCGCCAGCATTTGCGCGACCGGCGCCGGCAGCGCCAGATCGGGCTGGCGCGGATCGATCCAGGCCAGCAGCGGCGCTGGCTGCTCGGCCGGCGATTCGCTTTCCAGTTCTTCGGCGCGGCGATAGGCCTTCAGCGCAGCACCCTTGCGCCCTTCCTGCTCGGCCAGCCGTGCCGAGGCCCGCAGCCAGCGCGGGTTGCCGGCGTCGCTGCTCAGGCTGCGATCGATCTCGCGCTGCGCGTCCGGCAGGCGGCCGCCGGCCAGCAAGGTGTCGACCAGTCCCAGGCGGATGTCGCCATCGTCCGGCGCGCGCTTGGCCAGGCTGGTGTAGATCGCCGTTGCCGCATCGATGTCGCGGGCATCGGTCAGCAGCCGCGCCAGCGCCATCTGCACCTGCACGTTCGACGGATAGCGGGCCACCGCGTCGCGCAGCTGCACATAGGCTTCCGGGAAGCGGCGTTCACTGCGCGCGCGGTCGGCGAGCTTGATGCGGTAGCCGATCACCAGTTCGTCGAGCGCCGCCTGACCGGCCGGGTCGATGTCCTTGCGGCGCGCCAGATCCTCGGCGACCACTTCGAACTCGGCGTCCTGCCCGGCGCTCAGCAGCAGCGCCGCGTACTGGGCCCGCAGCGTCGGCGAAGCATTGCGGCCATCGCCCATCGCCCGGCGCATGTAGGCCACCGCACGGGCCGGGTCCTTCAGTTCGGCCCAGCCGCTGGCCAGCGCCGACAGCAGTTCCGGATCGCCGTCGGCGGCGACATCGGTTTCGGTGAGGATGCGATGCGCATCACCCGGCCGGCCGCGGCGCAGCGCGATGCGGGCGCGCTCGAGCTGGTATTGCACCCAGGCGCGCCGCTGCAGTTCGATGGCGTCGGCGGTGCGCTCGTCGTCGGGCAGCGTTTCCAGCCGGTTCAGCACGCCGGCCCAGTCCTTCTGCTCGGCCGCGAAGTAGGCCTGCGCCAGCTTCACGTCGCGGTTGCGGCCGTGGGTGGCAGCGAGGCCGTCGAGCAGGGTCGCGGCTTCGGCACGGCGGCCCTGCTTGCGGTAGACCTCGGACAGGTCCAGGCGCACCCAGGGATTGGTCGGCTGTTCGATCAGCGCATCGTTGAGCAGGCGTTCGCTCTGCACCAGATCGCCGCCTTCGCGCGCCTGCTTGGCGCGGCGGCGCAGCTGCTCGCCGCGCAGCGCTTCGACCTGCGGCCGCAAGCTGGCCGGCGCCTTGCGCGACAGCGCCAGCGCTTCGGCATCGCGGCCGCTGCGGCCGAGCACGGTCAGCAGCACGGCGATCGCATCCGGATTGTTCTCGTTGCGACGAAGCACATCGCGCGCGATCGCTTCGGCTTCCTTGTCGTTGTTGCGGTTCAGCAGCACGTCGGCACGGGCCAGACGGATGCTGTCCGGCACATCGGCCGGTGCTGCGGCGAAGGCGCTGCGGTAGCCGCTGTCGGCCGTCGCGTAGTCGCCGACCAGACGGGACTTCTCCGCGCTCTGGATGCGCGACCAGAACGTGGCCGCCAGCAGCGCTTCGCGCCAGCGGCCGGCGGTCGATGGCGACGCGGCGCGGGCGCGGTCCAGATAGCCCTTCGCATCGTCGTAGCGCTGCTGGCGCAGTCGCACGATGCCGAGGCCGCCGAGCGCATCGGCGTTGTTCGGGCTGCTCTTCAGGATGTCGTTGAAGCCGGCTTCGGCACTGGCCAGATCGCCGCCCTCGGCGGTCGTGAACAGCTGCTTGACCTTGGCTCCGTAGGCCGCACTGGCTTCGGCGCGCTGGGCATTGGCGAGGCTGGCGAGCTTGGTCTTGACCTCGGCGTCATCGGGATCGCTGGCCAGCCAGTTGCGGTAGCGCTCGGCATCGGCCGAACGCGGTTCGAGCCAGATCAGCGCCTGCCGCCACGACTTGCGGGCACTGCCGCCGACGACCGGATGACTGCGCAGCGCGATCAGCCTGTCGATGCCTTCGCGGCGGGTCCGCTCGCGGTAGGTCAGGTGCTGGGCGAAGGCCAGCGCCGCGTTGGGATCGCCAGGATTGCGGGCCGCGTTGTCGCGCAGCCAGCGCTCGGCCGGTGCCCAGCCGTTATCGGTGGCACCGAGCGTCTGGTAGTACTCCAGCGCGTTCGAGCCGCCCTTCGGCTCACCGCCGAAGGCTTCGCGGTAGGCGCTCAGCGCGCCGTCGTAGTCCTGGGCTGCTGCCGCGGCGCGGGCACGATTCAGCGCCGCCGGGTCCGGTGCGCCGGCGCCTGCCTTGCCGGCACCGGTACCGGCGACGACCGCTTCGGCGGCCTTCAGCGCAGCGCTGCCGGGTGCGGCCTTGCGCAGCCGTTCCAGATACTGACGGGCTGCGGCGCTGTCTTTCTGACGATTCGCCAGCGTCACCAACCGGCCGAGCGCTTCGCTGTTGTTCGGGTCGGCATCGACCACGCGCTGCCAGGCTTCACGGGCACGGCCGTCCTGCTCGCGACCGTCCCAGTAGCGGCCCTGCTCGATCAGCGCGCCGAGTGCAGCCGGATCAGGCTGGGCCAGCGCCGGCAGGCTGCCGCCGGCGGCAAACAGGATCGGCACCGCGCACAGCCAGCTTCGGTGGCGGAGGCGGCGGGGCGGTTGTGACGGCTTCATGGCAACTCCAATCGGCCGTCCGGGCCGAAGCGATAGCGGTTCTGATCGTGGGCTTCGCCGAACAGCGCGAGCACCTGGTCGTAATAGCGGGCCGGCGAGCCGAGCAGATCGCCAAGCCGGGCGCGGTCGAGCCGCACGCGAGCAGCGGCGGCGAGATCTTCGGCGCCAGCGGCGCTGAGAAACGGCAGCAGCGCGGCATCGAAGCCGGGCGGGCCGTTGCCGGTCGGCGCACGGCCGTCGGGATACCAGACTTCCGGCGTCCGGCCGATGCCGCGCAGCAGCGCCAGGAACGGTTTCAGCGTGGCCAGCTGGGCACGCGCTTCCGGCATCGACGCCGGGCCGATGCCGGCCCACAAGTAGTTGCGGATCGCGTCGTAGCTGCCACGGCCGTCACTCGGCGTATCGAGCCGCGGCCCGCGCGAGGTCAGCAGATACCAGTCCGGCACGCGTCCGCCCGGTGCCAGCGACGGCAGCATGCGGATGTGGCTGTCGAGCACCGCCTGCCACGGGCCGCTTGGCCGTTCGACTGCGAGATTCTTCAGCAGGAACGGCGGCAGATAGCTCGGATTGAGCCGGATGCCGGCTTCGCTTTCGAAGCCCTTCGGGCCGGGCAGCAGCAGCGTATGGGCGCTGGCGCGGCGCAGCTCGCGCGCTTCGACCAGCGCCAGCAGCGCCTGTGCTTCGGCGGCCAGTTCCGGGCGCGCCCAGCAGCGGGCAGCCTGCAGCAGCACGTAGGCGATCCACAGGTCGGCGTCGGACGCCGAGTTCGGATCGATCACGCCCCACAGTGGCGCAGTGTCGGTTTCGGTCTTGCCCCAGTGCCAGGCCGGCAGGTTGTCGCGCAGGCTGCCGGCAGCGAGGTTGTCGCGCGTCCAGCCGAGGATGCGGTCGAAGCGTGTGCGGTCACCGGCGACCAGCGCGAAGAACAGCGCATACGACTGGCCTTCCGACGTGCTCTTGGCATTGTCGGTCCAGTCGACGACGCGGCCGTCGTCACCAATGAAGCCGGCGGCGAACTGCTCCCAGGCCGGCCAGCTCGGCGCTGTCGTCGGCAGCTCGTCCGCCAGCAGGCGCGCGCTCAGGCCGAAGCCGAGGCCGGCGGCAAGCAGGCGTCGGCGAGTCAAGGCTGCCGTCATGCGCCGCCGCCGGTCAGGCGTCGTGCAGCGCGGCGGCTCAGCGTCCGGTACATCACCAGCATCGCCAGCGTTGCGAAGACCAGCGCCAGCGGGGTCATCAGCCACGGGCGGCGGCTCAGCCATTCGCGGAACTGCCGGTGCAGCGGCAGCTGGCCAACGCCCCAGCGATCACCGAGCAGATAGCCGCTGACCGTGTTGCCGCGCAGCAGCGATACGTCGCCTTCGATGAACTGGCGGCGCGAGGGATCGATCAGGGTTTCGGCGACGCTGAGCAGCGTCGTGCCGGGGCCGGCCGCCAGCCACACGGCCGAGCCGCTGCCAAACGGCGAGCGGGCGCCGATGATCATGCCGAGATCGCGGCCGCTGCCGGCCAGCATCCGGCCGGCGTAGCTGCGGGCACCTTCGAGATCGCGGCCGGAGGTCCAGGCATGCAGCGAGTCGATGGTGCTGGGCGGCTTCAGGCTGATGCTGTCGGCGCCGAGCACCAGCGGCAGGCTGGCCAGCCAGTCTTCCGGCAGGCCGAGCTGGTTCTGCCGGCCGATCAGCAGCAGCTCGCGGCTGGCGTGCTGGCTTGCGTTGCCGACGGCGTCGACGGCAATCCGCAGCGCCGGCGCACCGGTGATCTGGCCAAAGTGGCCGGCCACCATCAGCGCGGCCGACAGCGCATCTTCGTCGGCACTGTCCGGCAGCAGGATCGCGGTTTCGCTGTAGTCCGACTGCAGCGAGAACGGCAGGCCGCCGCTCTGGAAGCGGCCGAGATCCGGCCATTGCACATAGCGTCCGTGCGGGCCGAGCTTCAGCGTCGAATCGGGATCGACCGAGCCGCCGAGCGCATCGGCCTGGAACGATTCGCAGGGCTTCGCCGCGATGCGCCGGAACTGGTACTGGAAGCTCAAGCGGTTGGCGGCACCGAGGCGGCCGGCCGGAACGCTGATCAGGCTGCGATCCGGCGTGATCCGCGCATCGATGGTGCCGGCGCCATCGCCGCCTGCATGCGCAAGGATCGTCGAAGCGACGAAGCCGTCATTGAGCAGTGTGCTCAGCGTGGCGCCCGGCGCGGTGATCGGGGCGTAGCGGTAACGCACGTCCAGCTCGGCGCCTTCGTTGCCGTAGAACCAGATGTCCGGCGGCAGGCGGAAGTCGTAGCTGATCGGGCCGGGGGTCAGGCCGCGGACGCTGGTCGGACCGCTGGCCAGCGGTCCGATCCGCACTGCCACATCGGGATCGAGCCAGCGCGGCGCCGTGCCGCGCGGCGGCGGCGGCGGCAGGTTCAGTTCCTGAACCGGCACGACGTCGCCGTCGAGCGTCGCCATGCCCAGGCTCAAGGCCTGTGCGGCGCGGATCAGGCCGGCATCGTCGGAGGCTTCGAGCACCAGCAGCTTGGCGCCCGGATCATCCGGATGCGCGACCACCCGCAACTGCACGCCATCGGGAGCCGGGCCCAGCTGGGCTTCGAACTCTCGGCCGCTGCGCAGCACCACGGCGTGTCCGCGCGGCAGCACCGTGCCGTAGCTGACCGGAAACTCGGCACCGCGGTAGTCGGCCAGCGCGCCGAACCAGCTGGCGGTGATCGCCGCAGCGGTCATGGCATCGCTGCCGGGACGGGCCGAGAATACGATCGGCAGGCGCAGGCGGCGCGGATCGTTGGGTTCGAAGAACGGCCGCGGCAGGCGTGCCAGGTTCGGCGGCTGCGGCAGCGACGCCAGCGTCAGCTCGATCGTCGACTGGTTGGAGATCAGGCTCCACAGGCTGGTGTGCGTCGGGTCCTCGCACTCGCGTTCGACATCGACGTAATGCATCGCGGCGTCGAAGCGCAGCTGGTTGAATTCGAGGAACAGCGCCGGGTTGATGTCGATCACCCGCTCGCCACGGGCGGCGGTGGCCGGGTCAAGCGGGAAGGTGTCGACGACCTCGTCGTTGACCAGCGCGGCAATGCTCGAGAAGCGCCCGACCAGCGATGGCGAGTGGGCGAACTTCAGGCGCAGCCGCGCGGCGGTGACCACCTGGTCGCGACGCAGCGGAATCGCCACGCTGGCCTGCGCGAACACGGTGGTCAGCCGCAGCGGAAAGCCGACGCCGAGTTCGGCAAAGCTCAGCGTGCGAGTGGTTTCGTGCACGGCCTGATCGGACGTGGCGGTCTCGGTGCGTGCCGACGTGCGGACGGAGAACGGATCGGCCGCCGGCTTGGCGGTCAGCACGCTGGCCGGCTCGGCCGCAGCGGCGGTGTCGGCGGTGTCCGCGGCGCGGGCGTCGCCGCCGCTGCCGAGCAGCAGTGCCGCGATCAGCAGGGCTGCTGCCGGTCCTTCGCCGGTGCGGGCAGGGCCATTGCGATTGCCGCCGACCGCATTCGCGGCCTGCCGGCCGACCCAGCGCCAGAACTTCGCCGAGCCGGCGAGGGAGATACGGAAGATCATCAGCATTGCCTTCAGCGGCTTGTCGCGGACATCGCGGTCGCGCCAGTCCATCCAGGCGTCGGCGCGACCGAACAGCGACTGGGTCAGGCTCGATTCCTGGGCAATGCTCAGGGTGTCGAACTCCAGCGTCAGCAGGGCCCGGTCGTTGCGGCGCACGATGCCGGGCAGCCACAGTCGCCGGCCGGGCGATTCCAGCGACACCTCGATGGCATCACCGATGACCAGATCGGCCAGTTCCGGCGACGGCAGCAGCGCCAGTCCGCCGGTGGACACGTCGAAGGTGGTCGTCTGCACCGGCTTGCGGCTGCCGGGACGGCGCACCGAGGCCTTCAGCTCGTCCTCGACACGCACCGTGCGGCGCAGCTGCTTGCGTTCGCCGGCTACGCTCAGCGCGGCACCGATGATGATCAGGTTGTAGGTCGCCCAGGCCATGTTCAGGTAGACCGTCTGGCTCAGTTCCATGTCACCAAGGAACAGCCGGACGATGCCGAAGCCGATGCCGATCATGTTCAGCAGGTACAGGAAGAAGTACGGCTTGGCGATGTCGCCGTCGAAGTAGTCGCGGTCGACGATGCCGCCCTTGGCGGTCACGTTGAACTTGCCGAGCTTCGGATTGATCAGCGCCAGCGTGGTCGGCAGGATGATGAAGGTGGCCAGCACCGTCTCGTAGACCTCGGCCCACCACGAATGCCGGTGGCGGCCCTGGACGCGCGAGTTGGCGACCACGGCCAGCGCCAGATGCGGCAGCGCGTAGACGACGATCATCAGCGCTTCGGCCTTGATGATCTGGGCGCCGAACAGCAGGAAGGCCATCGGGCTGGTCAGGAACACGAGGCGCGGCAGGCCGTAGAAGAAGTGCGCCATCGCGTTGGTGTAGCAGAGCCGCTGACCGAAGCTGAGCCCTTTCGCAAGCAGCGGGTTATCGACCCGGAAGATCTGCGCCATGCCGCGAGCCCAGCGGATGCGCTGACCGATGTGCGCCGACAGCGATTCGGTGGCCAGGCCAGCGGCCTGCGGAATGTTGATGTAAGCCGAGTTCCAGCCGCGCTGGTGCAGGCGCAGTGCGGTGTGGGCGTCTTCGGTGACGGTTTCCACGGCGATGCCGCCGATTTCGGCAAGGGCCGTGCGGCGGATCACGGCGCAGGAGCCGCAGAAGAACGCGGCGTTCCACAGGTCGTTGCCATCCTGCAGCAGGCCGTAGAACAGTTCGCCTTCGTTGGGCACCTTGCGGAAGGTCTTGAGATTGCGTTCGAACGGATCCGGCGAGAAGAAGTGGTGAGGCGTCTGCACCAGCGCCATCTTCGGGTCGCCAAGCAGGGTGCCGAGCGTCAGCTGCAGGAACGAGCGGGTCGGGATGTGATCGCAGTCGAAGATCGCGATGAACTCGCCGCGGGTCTTGGTCAGCGCGTGATTGATGTTGCCGGCCTTGGCGTGCTTGTTGTCAGGACGCGTCATGTGCACGGCGCCGACCTGCTTGGCGAACGTCGCGAACTCCGGGCGACGGCCGTCGTCGAGCAGGTAGACCTTGATGCGGTCCTGCGGCCAGTCCATTTCCAGCGCCGCCAGCACGGTCGGCTTCACCACCGACAGCGGCTCGTTGTAGGTCGGAATGTAGATGTCGACCATCGGCCACAGGTCGGCGTTGTCCGGCAACGGCAGCGGGCGGCGCTGCAGCGGCCACATGACCTGGAAATAGCCAAGCACCAGGATCAGGTAGGCATAGGTTTCGGCGGCCAGCAGGCCGAATGCCAGCACCAGATCGAGCACCGTGTGGGACGGGCCGATCGGCAGCGTTTCGGTGAAGCGCCAGTACAGGTAGCGGCTCGAGAAGGCGATCGACAGCGCCATCAGCAGCAGCAGTGTCAGCCGCGAGCGCCACCGGCCGATCAGATAGGCGACCAGCACGGCCAGCGCGCCGGCAGCGAACTGCCAGCCGAGCGTCATCGGTGTGGTCGCGAAACCCCAGAGCGCTGACCCCATCACGGCAAGGCTGACCATCAGGCCAGCCGTTCCGATCAGTCGAGCCAGCGCGCGGTCAGGCCGCGCGGCGCTCACGCATCACCCCGGTGGCGGACCAGGCTGATCTTGGTATTGACGAGTCGGCAGAGGCGGTTCAAGACATCGGCGATCGGCAGATCGCCACTGTTGCTCGCCACCACGTCGATGACCTTGGGCCGTGGCGGCAGACGCAACTGGAGGCTCGGCTTGCGCTTGGCGCGCGGCTCGGAGCTGCGGATCAGACGGCCCAGCGCCTCGTCGACTGGCACGGCTTCGGCCGATTCGATCACCGCCGCTGCGCTGGCCTTGGCTGGCGGCGCTGGTGCCGGCGCGGGCGCCAGCGGCGGCGGTGCGAACACCGGCCGCAGTTCCGGGAGCGGTGCCGGCGGCGGCGCGCTTGGGCTGTCCACGTCGTGGGCCGTGGCGTCGAACTCACTGCTGCCGTCATCATCATTCGGACGATTGAAGCTGCGGAACTGGAACGCCGCCATGTTCATCTGCTTCAGCAGCCGCTGCACGTCGTCTTCGGCCGGATTGCGGGGTGAGGAGGTCATTTTCGAAGCTGGATCAGACAGAAGGAAGCGGAGCGATGCGGCGATCACTGGAAGCGGCTCTCGTGCGCCAGCCGGAAGCGCAGCTCGCCCGCCGGCCGATCGGCCAGGCGGATCTGGCGCAGCTGCAGGCGCTCGTCGGCGCCAAGCTGGCGGATCCAGGTGGCATAAAGCCCTTCGAAAAGCGCTGCGGACCATGCCAGCGCGCCATCCCCGAACCACGATTCGAGCGGCGCGTCGCCATGAATCAGGTCGACTGCATCGTCGTGGTATTCGATGGCCAGCCAGCCCCAGTCACGCTCTGCCAGCCACTGCCGTGCCCACTTCTCCAGTTCGCTGAGCTTCTCGATCTTGCTGACCGGCGAGGTTTCGCCAAGGCGCGAGCCGACCGCGAAGCACAGTGCGCGCAGCTGCTCATCGCCGACCTGACCGAGCAGCTCGTCGGTCATCAACTTCAGGATCGGCAGCAGCGTCGAGGTTCTGGGTCTGTGTGTTTGATAAAACTGTTCCGCTTCTTTGGTGCGTTGCATCAATGAAATTCCGTAGTCCCCCGTTCCGGGGCCGCTGGGATGCTCTTGCAGACGTGGTGTTCCGGATGCGGTGCAGCCATGTCGCGAGCGAGTCCCACTGATATGACACCAGTATCACGTTTATCGCCGTGAAATGGACAATTGTTCATCGACAAAATTTGCTGGGAGTGAGTTTTACCCACACGAGCGACGCCGCAGTTTGCAGGGTTTCGACAAGCACAATATTCGGAAAATAGTGATCCCGATATTTTTCGTCGAAAAAGAATAAAGGCGGCCGAAATATGACGGTCTAGTGATAGTCGCGCAGCATGGCGCGAGTGTTTCGGGTGCTAGGCAGATTCGTGGCCAGACCGGAAAGAAGTGGACGGCGAGAGTCCCCGGTATGCCCGATGGCAGGCGGGCTTGTCCGGCAAGCGGCGGTGCTCGTCAGAGCAACGGCATCACCGCGTCTTCCGAATTTTCTGCGCTGTCGCGCTCGTAGGCGCGGCGCAGTGATCGCAGGTAAGCCGGGAAATCCAGACCGTGGCGGGATGCCAGCCGGCGCGCCTCGGCCGCCATCGCCTGCCAGTCCGGCTCGGCGCGCAGCACCTTGAACGCGAACACCACGTGGTTGCCGTCGGGAACGATCTTCTGGGCGATCAACTGGCCATCGAAGGCATCGCTGATCACCCGCTTGTAGCGGCGCAACACGTCGTTGGTGACCAGGATGTTGGCGACCAGCAGCCCTTCCGGCCGCAGCGTTTCGCGAATGCGGTCGTAGAACGCCGGATCGCCGAAGCCGCTGGCAATGCCAGTGTCGGTGTAGCCGTCGAGCAGCACGGCATCGACTCTTTCGCGGGTGTCGGCGAACCAGTCGCAGGCGTCGGCGTGGATGATGCGATGCCGGCCATCGTCCGGCGGCACGGCAAACTGCGGCGCCAGCGCGATCACCCGGGCATCGATCTCGATCGTGGTGATCCGCGTCTTCGGCAACTGCCGGTGGCAGAACTTGGTCAGCGAGCCGCCGCCGAGACCGACGATCACGATGTGCTTCGGCTTCGGCACGAACAGCAGCAGCGCCATCATCCGCTGCGTGTACTTCAGCTGCAGCGCGACCGGATCATCGCGATGCATCTCGCTCTGGATATGCAGCGGGCCGAAGTACAGGCGCCGGTAGGGGCCGTCGTCAATGATCGAAGGCTCGCCGACCGGAAGATGTTCCAGTTCGGCCGGCAGCGCTGTCAGCAGATGGATACCCGCGCTCATGCGCGCGTCGCCGGTTCTTCCAGCAGTTGCCGTGCCCGCGCCTGCAGCGCCTGCGCGTCGATCACGCCATTGGCAACACCCGCGATGAAGCGCTCATGCTCGCGCGCCCGCAGCATGGCTTGCGCCAGCGGCAGTTCCCCGGCCAGCGTGGCCAGCGCCTCGCGCTCGTCGGGCGCGAACTGCAGGCCCGGCGCCGGAATGGCGATCAACGCTCCCGTCAGCACATCGCGCAGGCGCATCGGAAACGCCCAGCCCTCGGCGCCCAGCGTGCTGCCGCTGATGGCGGCGAGCTGCAACGGCTGACGCTGGCTGCGCAGTGCCAGGAACAGCGGGTCATCGGGATCGACGATCAGGCCATCATCGCTACGATCCCCGGCGGAAACGAGTGCATAGCCGGCCGCCTGACGCCCATAAATGCGGACCGCCGGGCTGCCGAGCGCGAGGCTGATGCGCGCGACGGCCAGCGGCAGCAGCCGTTCCGGCTGCTCGACGTGCAAGCACTCGCGCGCAAAGCTGCGCAATTGCTCGACGCTGCGATGCTGGCGCTGGAACAGCAGGCGATCGACCGTCGCCTCCACCGAGCGATGCACGCGATTCAGCGCCAGCGCAACGACCAGCGTGGTGCCAGCCTGCAGCAACAGGCTGGCATCGTTGCCCACGGCCAGCTTTTCGATGACCTGCTCCAGCAGCGCCAGCGCGCCGACCACCAGGCCGGTCGTCACGCCGTAGACCAGCGTGCGATCCACGACGAACGAGATATCCACCAGCCGGTGGCGCAGCACCGCGTAGAGCAGCCCGGCCACGCTGAGCGTAATCAGCACCGACGTCGCGACCAGCCCCGGAATGCCGAGCGCGGCATAACCCGGCAAGGTCTGGAGCACGATCACCAGAAACACCAGGCTGACGCTCCACAGCACCCAGCGGATGCGCAGGCGCTGCGCGGCATCGCTGGCGCGGTAGCCCACGACCAGCGCGATGACAGGAAGCGCCGCGAGCAGGATCATCGGGACCTGACGCCACGGGCTCGGGATGTTCAGCACCGTGCGAGCGTCGACGACCAGCTGCTGCAGCCGGATCATCGGCAGTGCAAGGTTGCACAGCGCCAGCATTACGAGTGCCCGCCGCAGGCCGCGCCGCCAGGCCGGGGAAAGGCCATGGCCGCATAGCGCATCGGCGGCGATGAAGAGCCCGGGCATCGTCAGCACCGAGACGAACGCGATGCCGAGCGCGGTCGCCATTGCGGCCTTGATTGGCTCGATCGGAAGCCCCTGCAATGCCGATTGCAGGATCACGCCGAGCGCGAACACGCTCAGCCCCCAGGCGGACCAGTCGCGACCGCGCCACAGCGTGACCAGCAGCAGCGCAACGAAGACCAGCGTGATCGGAACGCTGGTCAGCCCGTTGATCTCGCCGCGACGGCTGCGGTCCTGCGCGGCGGTCACCGGCACATTGAGGCGCTGGCCGTCGCGCCTGATCACGAGATCGACACGCAGGCCTTCCGGCGGGTTGCTGGAGACGAACAGCGCCGCTCGCGCCTCGGCGGTCATCGCCGGCAGGTCGAAGACGTCGCCGTCCTGAAGCGGTGCCGGCAGCGCGCTGTCCGGCAGGGCTTGCACTTGCAACGTGCCGTCGGCATCGCGGGCGAAGCTCAGCGGCAGCGTTGCCGACGGCACGATATTCAACAGCAACGGCAGCGTGACGAGCGCCAGCAGCGTGATGCCGAGACGCAACATCAAGCCGCGCCAGCGACTCAGGCCCGGCGGGGTCGTACCCGGAGTGGGGGACCTAGCCACTCTGCGACAGCAGCCGCGCATTGCCGCCGACGGCGGACGTGTTGATGGTCAGCGTGCGTTCGCTGACGAAGCGCAGCAGGTAGTGCGGGCCGCCGGCTTTCGGGCCCGTGCCGGACAAGCCTTCGCCGCCGAACGGCTGCACGCCGACCACCGCACCGGTCATACCGCGGTTGACGTAGACGTTGCCGACCCGCGCCCGCGACTGCACGCGCCGCCAGGTGCCTTCGATGCGGCTGTGCACGCCCAAGGTCAGGCCGTAGCCGGACACATTGACGGCGTCGACCACGGCGTCGATGCGCCGCGATGAAAAGCGCGCGACATGCAGGATCGGCCCGAAGTGTTCCTCGTGCAGCACGTCCAGCCCGGCGATCTCGATCGCGGTTGGCGCGACAAAGCTGCCGTGCGCGCAGCCGTCCGGCAGCGGCAGCGTTTCGATGACGCGGCCCTGGCCGTCGGCGCTGATCGCGGCGACATGCGCTTCGAGCCGGGCTTGGGCATCGAGGTCGATCACCGGCCCGATGTCGGTCGCGAGCTTGGCTGGATCGCCCGGCTTCAGCTCGCGCATCGCGCCGCGAAGCATCGCGATGGTCTTGTCGGCGATGTCATCCTGCAGGTACAGCAGGCGCAGTGCCGAGCAGCGCTGCCCGGCCGAGCCGAACGCCGAGTGCATCGCGTCCTTGACCACCTGCTCGGGCAGTGCCGAGGAGTCGGCGATCATCACGTTCTGGCCGCCGGTTTCGGCGATCAGCGTGGCGATCGGCCCCGGGCGTGCGGCCAGCGTGCGGTTGATGGCGCGGGCGACTTCGCTGGAGCCTGTAAATGCGACCCCAGCCACCTGCGGGCTGGCGACCAGCGCGGCACCCAGCGCGCCATCGCCGAGCAGGCACTGGAACACATAGCTGGGCACACCGGCGGCGCGCAGCAGTTGTGCCATCAGGCTGGCGATCAGCGGCGTCTGTTCGGCCGGCTTGGCGATCACCGGATTGCCGGCGACCAGCGCCGCCGCGATCTGGCCGGTGAAGATCGCCAGCGGGAAGTTCCACGGGCTGATGCAGACGAACAGGCCGCGGCCATGCAGCTGCAGTTCGTTGTGCTCGCCGGTCGGGCCCGGCAGCGCTTCCGGATGGGCCAGCAGGCGGCGCGCGCTGGCGGCGTAGTAGCGCAGGAAGTCGACCGCTTCGCGAACTTCGGCAATGGCATCGGGCAGGGTCTTGCCGGCTTCGCTCACCAGCAGGCGCAGGAACGGTGCGCGATGGGCCTCAAGGCGATCGGCCGCGCGCTCGAGCATCGCGGCGCGGGACTCCACCGGTGTCGCTGCCCAGCGTTCGAAAGAACCGATCGCGGCGGCGACCACATCCGGCACCTGCGCCACATCGAACGGCAGCCATTCGCCGATCCGCTGACGCCGATCGGCCGGGTTCAGCAGCGGCAACGGCTGGCCGCGCGTGGCGAGGCCGTCGTAGCACAGCGACGCGGCGTGGCTCGGGACATCAGCCAGCTGCAGTTCGCGCGACAGCGTCGCAGCGGCCAGTTCGTCGGCCAGATTCAGGCCGGCCGAATTACGCCGCGTCGCGCCGAACAGCTCGCAGGGCAACGGCAGGCCGGGGTTCGGCTTGACCGCCAGCGCCCGAACGAATGCGACCGGATCGGCAACCAGCTGCTCGGGCGGCATGTCCTCGTCGAAGATGCGGTTGACGAACGACGTGTTGGCGCCGTTTTCGAGCAGGCGCCGCACGAGGTACGGCAGCAGGTCGGCATGGCTGCCGACCGGTGCATAGACGCGGCACGGCAGCGCGCAGTCCTCGCGCACCACGTCGTACAGCGCTTCGCCCATGCCGTGCAGGCGCTGGAACTCGAAGCCGGCCATCGCGCCGCCGATGCCTTCGCTGGCATAGGCCTTCACGGCGGCGACGGTATGCGCGTTGTGGGTGGCCAGCTGCGGATAGAAGACATCGCGCGCGGCCAGCAGCCGGCGAGCACAGGCCAGATAGGCGACATCGGTATTGGCCTTGCGCGTGTACACCGGATAACCGGGCAGCCCGGCTTCCTGCGCGCGCTTGACCTCGGTGTCCCAGTACGCGCCCTTGACCAGGCGCACCGGAATCCGTCGGCCGACCTCGCGCGCGAGGCTTTCCAGCCATTCGATCACCGCCAGCCCGCGCTTCTGGAACGCCTGCACGGCAAGGCCGAAGCCGTCCCAGTGGTTCAGGCTCGGATCGCGATAGACCGCTTCGAAGACATCGAGCGACAGCGACAGGCGGTCGGCCTCTTCGGCATCGACGCACAGGCTGATGCCCGACGCCCGTGCCGACTGCGCCAGCAGCAGCAGCCGCGGTGTCAGTTCTTCAAGCACTCGCGTGCGCTGCGCCTGCTCGTAACGAGGATGCAGCGCCGACAGCTTCACCGAGATACCCGGCCGCGCCTCGACACTGCCGCCGAGGCTGCGCGCCGCTTCGCCAATGGCATTGATCGCGTCGCGATAGGCCGCGAGGTAGCGATCGGCATCGGCAGCGGTCAGCGCCGCTTCGCCGAGCATGTCGTAGGAATGCCGGTACGGCCGCTGCTCCTTGCTCTGTGCGGCATCCAGCGCTTCGCTGATCGTGCGGCCCATGACGAACTGGCTGCCCATCATCCGCATTGCCGAACGGATCGCCAGCCGCACGACCGGCTCGGTCGAGCGATTGACCAGCCGCGACCACGCCGCCTTGAACGAGCCGGCGTCTTCCGCTGCCGGCGCGCGGACGATGCGCCCGGTCAGCATCAGCCCCCAGGTGCTGGCGTTGACGAACAGCGATTCGGAATGGCCGAGGTGGGTTTCCCAGTCGGCATCGGCGAGCTTGTCGGCAATGAGCTTTTCTGCCGTCTCGTCGTCCGGAATGCGCAGCAGCGCTTCGGCGAGGCACATCAGCAGTACGCCTTCGTCGGATGACAGGTCGTACTCGCGCATGAAGGCATCGAGCGCGCTCTGGGTGTCCTTGAGCTTGCGTACGCGGCGCACCCAGCCGGCGGCGGTGCTCACCACCTGCGCAGCGCGCTCGGCCGGCAGTTCGGCGATCGCCAGCAGGCGGTTCACCAGCGTGGTCTCGTCGGCCAGATAGTGGTCGGCGATGGCGGCACGCAGCGGGCTGCGCTGGGGTGCGGCGTGGTCGAAAACGAAGGCAGGCAGCGTTTCGGGCGCGTTCATGCATGGCATCCATCGGGCCGGCGCGACATCAGGTCGCGGGAAAGCGGCGCGCCATTATGAAGCGTGACGGCAGCCGGGCACGGATGGCATGGCTGGCCGCTGAAAAGGGCATCCCCCCGATATTCAGCGCCGGGGCGCGTGGCGATACTCGACCCCGCAAACAGAACAACAAACCCCGATGCGAGGAGATTTCCGATGAGCCTGAACAGCGCACTCGACGCCCTGCTGAAAGCCAGCACCGAGCACGGCGACATTCCCGGCGTGATCGCCACCGTGGCCGATCGCAGCGGCGTGATCTACGAGGGCGCAGCCGGCGTGCGCGCCACCGGCGGCAGCACGCCGATGACCATGGATACCTTCATCTGGTTTGCGTCGATGACCAAGGCGGTGACCGGTGCGGCAGCGATGCAGCTGGTCGAGCAGGGCAAGCTCGATCTCGACGCGCCGGCCGCGAAAGTGCTGCCGGAGCTCGGCAAGATCCAGGTGCGCACCGGCTGGAACGCCGACGGCACGCCGATCCTGAGGGCGCCGAAGTCGCCAGTGACCTTGCGCAACCTGCTGACGCACACCAGCGGTTTCGCTTACGAAATCTTCAACGCCGATGTCGTCCGCGAGCTGGAAAGCGCCGGTGCCGGCAATGTCATCAGCGGCACGCACGCCACGATGAACCGCGCGCTGGTTCGTGATCCCGGCACTGCCTGGGAGTACTCGGTCGGCATCGACTGGGCCGGCCGGATGGTCGAGGCCGCCAGCGGCCTGCGGCTGCGTGACTACATGGCCAAGCACATCTTCGCGCCGCTGGGCATGAGTGACGTGACGTTCCAGGCCAGCGAAGAGCAGCTGGCGCGCGCATCGGCGATGCATGCGCGGCTTCCGGATGGCTCGCTGGTCGCCATTCCGTTCGGCATTCCGCCCAATCCGGAAGTCGACATGGGTGGCCACGCGCTGTCCGGCCGGGTGCCGCACTACCTGCGCTTCTGCCAGGCGATCCTCAACGGCGGTGTGCTGGACGGTAATCGCATCCTGTCGCCGACCACGGTCGAGCTGATGGGCATGAACCACATCGGCGACATCAAGATCGGCGAGCTGTTCTCGGCGATGCCGACGCTGTCGAACAACTGTCACCTGCATCCCGGCATCGATCTGAAGTGGGGCCTTAGCTTCATCCTCAATGTGCAAGCCACGCCGGAAGGGCGCGCGCCCGGCACCATGGCCTGGGCCGGCCTGCCGAACGCCTACTACTGGATCGACCGCAAGACCGGCGTCACCGTGGTGATCGCCACCCAGATCATGCCGTTCTGGGATGCCAAGGTTCGCGCCATGTGCGACGAATTCGAACGGCAGGTCTACAAGCAGATCGGCTGATTCGACGAGCGCGGCTGCAGCCGGGCCGCCGCACTGCGGCGGATCGGCTGCAGCGGGACACCTGGGGACGCTAAAAGCGACAAGTCTTCGATGTCGACATTGCCGGGAAATAACTATTTCCGCTCTGTCCGCATGTCAATGTCGGTCCCAACAGGCAGGATTGCCTGATTCCCCAGGGTGAATCCAGATGCCATCAGGCGGTTCGTTGCTGCGTTTCTGCTGCGCTTTTTTGTTTGCCGGTCTGTTCGCCTGCGGTTTTGCAGGTGCCGATGCGGCCCCTATGCGACCGGCAAGTGCTGCCCCAACGGGCCCTTCGACGATTGATCCGGATGCCGTTCCGACGGAAGCGGAGTTCCTCGGCGGGCTGCTTGGCCCGATCGGCATCATCGGCGGCATCGTCATCCCGACGCCGGGCACCGAGATCGCCACCGGCACGCTGGTCTGGGGCGGCCTGCTGCGCAGCTACCTCGTCATCCGTCCGATCGGCGCACCAGCGGGTGCGCCGGTACTGATGCTGCTGCATCCGCGCGCCCAGTCGCCGGCGCGCACCGCCAATCTCACGCGCGCAGGACGCCTGGCCGCCGATTACGGCGCCTGGGTCTACCTGCCAGCGGCCGTGGCGGCGATCTGGGCCGACAACCCGACGACCGGGCGGGTGGACGACGTCGGCTTCCTTGAAGCGCTGGTTGCGCGCGAAGTGGCCAGCCACGGGCTCGATGACCGCCGTGTCTACGCGGCCGGCTATTCGAATGGCGGTTTCATGGTGCAGCGCCTGGCCTGCGAACGCCCCTCTCTGCTCGCGGGCATCGCCATCGTCGCGGCCACGCTGCGCGACGGCGTGGCCGGCCGCTGCGCCGGCAGGGGGCGGATGCCGGCGGTGATGTTCAACGGCAGCCTCGATCTGCTGACCCCGTACAACGGATCGCCGGGCCAGAGAAGCGCACCGGAAACGGCCGCATTCTGGGCTGCACGCAACCAGTGCGCGCCGGGCGATGTCGCTGCAACGGCTCTGCCTGACCGCGATACTCGCGACGGCACCACGGCATCGGTCAGTCGCTACAACCGCTGTGTCGACAGCACCGTGGCGCTGTACACGATCAACAACGGCGGCCATACCTGGCCCGGCACCGAGCAGGTCGCCTACACGCTGGGGCTGGGGGCGACATCGGGTGATGTCGACGCCACCCTCGAGCTGTGGAGGCAACTGCTGCCGTACCGGCGCCGCTAGTTGCCGGCAACGCGCCAGCCGGCTAGCGGTGCCGGCCGGCGCTCATGGCATCGGATCGAGCAGCCCGGTCAGTCCCAGTGGCTGATAAGGCCCGATCAGCAACTGCTCCATCACGCCGTAGCCCTGCCGCACGCGTCCGCTGGCGTCGGTCAGCGTCGCGTGCACGAAGGCCTGGATGTGCGTGTACGGCGGGGCATGGGTCTTGATGTCGGCCGTGCGGATTACGTCGTAGCCGATGGCCAGCGGCCCCTTGTTCAGGCCGTGCGCCCAGTCCGGATTGAAGTAGCCGAGACCCGTCATGAAGAACGGCCACTTCACCGTGACGTCGATCCGGCTCTCATCGCCGTTGCGGTGCACGAGTTTGAATACGGCCGCTTCGGCATGACGCGTGCCGGACGGGATGCACAGGGCTGACGTGGCGCGTCGCAGGTGCTCGACATCGCTGCCACCGCGCTTGCCGATCACCGCGTCGGTATTCCACGGCTCGCCATGCTCGTCGGCATTCAGGTGGTACAGCACGTAGCCATCGTCGAAATGCAGCGGTGACCAGATCCAGTGGAACTGCGAAAAGTGTGGCGGATCCATTGGCTGCGGATCGGCGAGCCCGATCGGCCGCACGCCCCATGAACGATCACGCGTGCCGCAGGTGCCGGCCACATCGATGCGCCGGCCGTTGAGCTCGATCCAGCCGCTGTAGTCGCCTTGCTGGGTCAGCCGGGTCAGATCCATGAACATCCGCGGGCCATTGCGGCGCGTGTAGCGCGGTTCTTCGAGCACGTCCGCGTAGCCGGTGAACAGCAGGTCGGCCTTGATGCCGTGCTCGGCGCAATCGACGCGAACGCGCAACTGCTGCAGCGGCACCACGACATCGACGGCGATCGGGCCGACCTGGGTATCCATGCGCTCCATCTTCAGGTGCCGCGAGGCATGCAGGTTGTGCTGCACGCCATCGACGACCACGCAGAACGCGGCGTCCATGATGTTCAGCAGCGGGTAGACGCCGAGTGCCGCTGCAAAGAACAGCGTGCCTTCCCGGTTGTAGCCGTTGAAGAAGTAGCGGTCGTAGAAGTTGCGATCGGTGCCTGCGTAGGCAATCGGCTCGGCGGTCTGGTGAATCGGGTAATCGTCGCCCTTGGTCAGCATGATCAACGCTCCGTTCAGCGAATCAGCGACAGCGTGCCGAGGTCGATCATCTGCTGGGCATGACGGTTGATCATCGTGCTCAGCATCTGGTCGCCGCGTTCGGTCGGCGTGGTGATCGCCGCGCCGACCACGGCCATGATCAGGCCATGGGCGGCGGTCAGCCGGTAGTCGTGCCAGCAGCGTTCCCAGCTGTAATCGCGAATGCCGCGTGCCAGCAGCGCGTCGTGATAGCGGCGGGCCAGCCGTTCCTCGTGGGCGCGGCGATCATCGGCCAGCAAGCCGGCACCAATGAAGTACGTGACATCGAGCACGCCCGGGCCGGCCATCAATGTCTGCCAGTCGAGCGCGGCAACCGGCGTCGTCCCGCCGCGCGCATCGAACAGGATGTTGTCGAGCCGGTAATCGTGATGGGTGATCGTGAACGGCGGCGTCTGGCGCTCGAACCAGGTGCTGATCAAGGCCGCGAAGGCATCGAGGATCGCCGGCACGCCCGGCTCCAGCAGCGCGGCGAAACGGGTCTTGATCATCTCGACGCAGGGCGGGAACTGCAGGGTGTAGAGCCCGACCATCTGCGCACGCGCCATCCACGGCTGCGCCAGTACCGAAGAGTCGTCCCAGACCGCGGCATGGATCGCGGCCGCTGCATCGAGTGCGGCCTCGGCATCGGCCACGCTGCAGCCGCTCAGCTGGTCGCCGCCGCGCGCCGGTGCAAGATCCTCGAACAGCAGGCAGAACATCGCGCCGTCGGCGCTGACATCCGCGAACAGCGTCGTCGGCACTGCGCTGCCGATGCGCGGTGCGACCTCCTGATAGAAGCGCGTCTCGCGCAGGTACAGGCCGAGCGCGGCGCCGGAGGCACGGCTGGTTTCGCCGGCGGCCTGCAGCTTCGCAACCAGGCTCGACGGCGCGCGCGGATCGGCGTGGTCGTAGTCGAGCGCGATGCGCAGGTTGGTGCCGAGCATGCCGTTGCCGACGGGCTTCTGCGTGGTCGAGACGACGCGCGCCGTCCCCAGCCGACCTGCCGTGCGCAGCACCGTGGTCAGCCATTCCGGCGTCAACCCGGCAGGACCGTCGATCAGCGGGTGGCCGGCGGCCGGATCGTGGCGCAGCGGCAGCGTCGGGGTGTTCATCTGGGTCTCCTCTCGAATTCTGGTTATGGATGCAGCCGCCGGATGACATACCGGTCGCGAATTTAAGTAGCCCGTCTTTGGTGTGGCACGGATTGAAACGCGACGTCCCGCGAGAACCCGTCGCAAACACCATCCAGCCGCGCCACCGACAGTCAGACGTTCCTCGCATTAATCATTTTCTTGACGCGCTCGATCTGCTGCGGGCGAAAAATCGTTGCTGTTCCTGGCGTCTTCGCGCCTTTGCGTGAGACCGCTTTTCAAGCCCGCCATCAAAATTTGACAGTGTAAAATTTACAGTGTCAAATAAATTCATGGCCCGTGCCCAGCTCAGCCCCGAAACCGTCACCGCGATGCGCCAGAAGCTGCTGGGGCTGGCGCTCGACATCTATCGCACCGAAGGGCTGGAGGCGATCTCGTTTCGCCGTCTGGCCGATGCCGCCGGCATCAGCCACACGCTGCCGTATCGCTATTTCGAATCCAAGGAAGCGCTGCTGGTGGCACTGCGGGTGCTGTGCATGCAGCGTTTCGAAGCGCATGTGCGCGCTCGCGAAGCGGTCGATGCGCCGCTTCCGCTGCGGATCCGTTCGGTTGGCGATGCCTACGTCGATTTCGTCTCGCAGTATCCGGCCGAATACCAGCTGATCTTTTCAACGCACCAGCCATCGCCGGACCAGTACCCGGAGCTGCTGGCCGGGCGTCGCAGCCTGTTCGACCACGCGATCGAAGTGGTGCAGGCCGGCATCGACGACGGCCTGCTGCAGGGCGATGCCCGGGCACTGACCCATCTGTTCTGGCTGTCGCTGCACGGGCTGATGAGCCTGCATGTCGGCGGCCAGCTGGTGCACGGCTGCAGCCTGAACGATCTGATCGAGCCGCTGGTCGCCCGGATCATCGGCAGCGAAGCCGCACACAAGCCGATGCGCCTGCCGACGCGAGCCGCAATCAACCAGCAGCAGCGCTTCAAGCCGGTCGATGCGCTGATCACGCCGCGCCGCCGCCGGCCCGGTCCGCGCGGCTGAGCCTGCCGGCCTGACTTCGAATCAACCTTTGCCAAGGACGTCCCGATGAGCAACGCCCCGCTGAATCTCGCCAGCCTCGACAGCGACCAGAAGGCCCTGTTCAACACGCTGACCCGCGCGCCGAAAATCGCCTGGCCGACCGTCGCGCTGTGGGTCGTGGTGCTGGGCGTGTACCTGTCGAGCTATGTGCTGGCCGGTATCGGCATCGTGCCGCTGTGGGTCGGCATGGTGGTCAACAGCGTGATCGGCTACTTCGCGTTCTCGATCGTTCACGACTCGATCCATCGGGCGATTTCCAGCAACACCAAGCTCAACGATTTCATTGGCCAGACCACGGTCTGGCTCGGCGCGCCGTATGTCGACCTGCGGCTGTTCCGCTGGGGCCACATCCTGCATCACCGCTTCACTGGCGGTTCCAAGGACCCGGACAACGTGCTGCACGGCCCGACCTGGAGCCTGCCGTTCCGCTGGTTCGCGATCGACCTGCTGTACCTCGTCCACTCGATCCGCTTCGGCGACAAGGTGTCGAAGCCGTACCTGCGCCGCTCGCTGTGGCTGACCGCCGGCACCGCCGTGGTGTTCGGCGCGCTGATCGCCAACGGATATTTCTGGCATCTGGTGATGCTGTGGTTCGTGCCGTCCCGGATGATCTTCCTGACCTTGGGCTTCAGCTTCTTCTGGCTGCCGCATGTGCCGCACGACACCGTGCAGGACCAGAACCTGACGCGTGCCACCGCCGTGCGCCTCGGCCATGAAAGCCTGCTGACGCCGGTGTTGCAGTACCAGAACTACCACCTGATCCATCACCTGTATCCGTCGACGCCGTTCTACAACAACCAGCGCGTCTGGCAGATGCTGGAGCCGCTGCTGCGGAGCCGCGATCTGGCGATCCAGTACGGCTTTTCGATCCAGCCGACCATTCACCTGGCGCCAGCAACGATTGCGTCCGGCGCCGGGCAAGCGCGCGCCGCCTGAGCAACCGGACCGATCACGACCATGAGCCCTCAGCCCCGCCGCTATCGCTGCCGCTACTGCAGCCATGTCTACGACGAGTCGCTTGGCGACCCGGATTCCGGCATCGCGCCGGGTACCCGCTTCGACGACATCCCGGACGACTGGATGTGCCCGGAGTGCGGCGCTGGCAAGGGCGATTACGACCTGATCGACGGCTGATCAGCAGCTGATCAGTAGCTGATCGAAAGCCGAAACGGTGCCGCCGGACGCAAGCTCAGCGCGGCGGCGCCGGCAGCCAGTGACACACGGCATCGATCACCGCCTGAGGCTGCTCCCGATGCGGCTGGTGACCGCAGCCTGCGAGCTTGACTCGCGTGCATGTGCTGACGCGGGCAGCGATGCCATCGATTTGCGCCATCGTGCCGTATTCGTCCTGCTCGCCCTGGATCGCCAGCACCGGGCAGCGGATGGCAGGCAGGTCGGCCTCGATCGACCAGGTGCGGAAACGCGGATCGAGCCAGGCGTCGCTCCAGCCGCGAAACGCGGAATCGACATCATCGTGAAAGCGGGCAAGGCGCGCGCGGAAGTCGCCGCTGTCGTAGGCGGCACAAGCCTGCTCGATGCCGGCAATGCTGATCGGCTCCACCTTGATGTGCGGCGCCATCACCACGATGCCGGCCAGTGCAGCACCGAACTGCGCGGCATGGATCAGCGCAATCGTGCCGCCGTCGCTATGGCCGAACAGGTACAGGCGCTGCTGTCTTGCATCGAGGCCGACGGCATCGAGAAAGGCCGGCAGCAGTTCCACCGCCTGGATCGCGAGATAGTCCGGTTCCCAGCGTTCGCCAGGTGGTATCGGTGTCGAGCGGCCATAGCCGGGCCGCGAATAGACCAGCCCCCGGCAGCCGATCGCCGCGCATAACCGGGCCGGGAAGTCGCGCCACATCGACACCGAGCCAAGACCCTCGTGCAGGAACACCAGCACCGGTGATTGCGATGCCGCGTCGTTGAGCCAGGCATGTTCGATGCCGATCACCCGGCCGCGGTGGACGATATCGACGAAGCGCGTCTCGCTCATGGTTCACCGATGCGGCACTTGCCGCGGGACACGGCGCCAGCCGCTGCACGGACGATGCGGATCAGCGGCGCGGCCGCTGCATCGCCCGCCGGCACCGAGGCGATCCGTGGTGCTGCCGACGAGCTGATGTCTGCCTGCGCGCGCACGCGCATCAGGCCGCCGGTGGCTTGCTTCGCTCGAGCATCTCGGCCATGCGCTGATGCACGGCCTGGATGCCTTTCAGCGGCCGGACCATCACCTTGAAGTCGGTGATCTGGCCGTCGTCATTCCAGCGAATCAGGTCGACACCATTGACCATCACGCCGTCGATCGTGGTCTCGAATTCGAGCAACGCGTCGTGGCTGCCGATGATCTCTCGCACGTAGCGGAAGTCGCCACGGAAGAACACCTCGAATGCGGCCCGCAGGTACAGCGCGGTGATCCGGCGCCCGCGCTGCGGCGTGTGGACCACCGGCGAATGAAAGACCGCGTCTTCGGCCAGCAGCTCGTCGAGGCCGCGCGGATCGCGGGCATCGACCATCTGGTGCCAGCGGTGGATCGGCGTGTGGTCGTGCATCGGCGCAGTCTCCGGCAGTGGGCAGGAACGGCAGCGTGCCTGCTGGCGGCGCGAACTGCACGCTTGAACACGCAGCCGGATCGAACCGGGTGCTGCGGCATACTCGGCGCATGAGCCAGCCGCTGCATCTCGAACCGATTCCGTTCATCACCCTGCCGAACTGGGTCAAGGCGGCGGCGCAGTGCGGCTTCAACATCGAGCCGGTGTTCCGTGAAGTCGGCATCGAGATGGACCTGATCCATCTGGAAAGCGCCACGGTCAGCGCGCCGCTGCTGCAGAAGGTCATGGAAGCCTGCGTGGAACGGACTCGCGAATCGCCGCAGCACTTCCCGTTCGTGCTCGGCGAAACCTTCGCGTTCGACTACCTGCCGGACATCGACACCTTCCTGGCCACCAGCCCGACCTTGCGCGACGGCCTGCAGGTGTTCGACTGGGTGCGCGAGCTGATCAACCCGCTGATCCAGGTCCGGCTTGCCGAGGTCGGTGACGAAGCGCATCTGGTGCTGGCACTGGCACCGGCGGGCGATGCAGCGCCGTATCCGTACTTCAGCGAAACCACGTTCGCGTCGATCGTGAAGTTCGGCCGGCGGCTGCTGGGATCGACCGTACCGTTCCACCGGCTGTGCTTCTGCCATCCGTCGCCGGCGCATGTCGCCGCCTACGAAGCGTATTTCCGTGCGCCGGTGCTGTTCGATCAGCCGCAGCAGCTGCTGGCCTTCGATCGCGCCTTGCTTGACCAGCCGCTGGACGGCGCGTTCCTGGCGCTGCACAGGCAGGCGCGCTATCGCGTCGAGCAGCGGCTGGCGCAGTTGCCGCTGCGCAGTGGCAGCGCCAGTGGCAGCCCGAGTGGCAACGCTGGCGAGTCGTTGCCGGCATCCAGCCTGGTCTTGGCGATCGAGCAGGCATTCGCGGCGCAGCCGGAACTGCTCGGGCAGGGCATCGAGCGGATGGCGACGGTGCTGGGCCTGCATCCGCGCACGATGCAGCGGCGTCTGCAGGACGAGGACCAGCGCTACGCCGAGCTGCAGGACCGCGCCCGCTTCAAGCTGGCCGCGCGCTGGCTTGAAGACGGCCGGCAGGACATCGAAACGATCAGCGAGCGGCTCGGTTTTTCCGACCGCCGCAGCTTCACGCGGGCGTTCACGCGCTGGTCCGGCACGTCACCGAGCGCGTTCCGCGGCAAGGAACGGGCGGACAGCTGAGAGGCGGGCAGGGCGCCGGCAGCGCCTGTCGCGAAATGTTCCCTGCGGGTCGCGCCCGGTCATAGTCGGCCTTGGCGGGGCCGCCTAGAGTTCGCTCACGCCATTCCACCGAGGCAGCGCCCATGAAGCAGACCACCGTCCAGTCGGGTTATCCGATCGTGCCGCGCACCGAAGTCGATTTCGATCTGGACGGCGACATCCCGCGGCACTGGTTTGGCGGCGATCCGTTCAAGACGCGCTTCTTCGACGCCATGTCGACGCTGTTCCCGGAGGGCGAAAAGTTCTTCATCAGCTGCGTGCGCGATTACCGCGACCAGATCCGTGATCCGGAACTGCAGCAGCAGGTCAAGGACTTCATGCGCCAGGAAGCGCAGCACGGCCGCGTGCACAAGCAGTTCAACGATCGCCTGCAGGCGCAGGGCATTCGCGTCGACCGCATAGAGGCTGGCACGCGTGACATCCTGGCCCGCATCCGCCGACTGATGCCGGCATCGTTCACGCTGGCGCAGACCGCTGCTGCCGAACACATGACCTCGATCATGGCGCACGGCTTTTTCGAGCGGCAGGAAGTGTTCGCCGAAGCCGATGCGCGCATCCGCGCGATGTACATCTGGCACGGCGTCGAGGAAATCGAGCACAAGGCGGTGGCCTACGACGTGCTGACCAATGTCGCCAAGGCCGGCTATTTCCTCAGAGTCGGCGTGATGCTCTACACGTCGGTGATGTTCCCGCTGCACGTGTTCATGATTTTGCGCCACATGCTCCAGGCTGATGGCTTCAGCTTCCGCCAGCGCGTCGGCCTGTGGGCGCGCGGCCTGCACTGGCTGTACGGCTGGAACGGCCTGTTCCGCCCGCTGCTGCGCCACTACCTTGCGTACTACCGCCCCGGTTTCCATCCGTGGCAGGACGGCGACATGCACACCTACCAGCGCTGGGCGGATGCCTATGCGCGAACCGGCGGTAATGCCGTGGTAGCCGGGAACGAGGCCTACGCCGGCGCGGTGTAGTCACGGGTGGATTCAAGGCACGGCAATTAGGGGGCCGTGCCGCCAGCGCTCCTGCCGATGATCAGCGTGGCGGCTTGGCTTGCCTGATGCGCATCAGCAGATAGACCGCCAGCCCGGTGGCCACACCGGGCACGATGCCGAGCAGCAGCGCGATCCAGCCGTGCCGGATGCCGGCTGTGGTCCGCTCGTGGATCACCCACACCGCAAGGATCAGCCAGCAGACGATGGTGTCCAGCGCATAGCCGGATGCGAACGGGTTGACGAAGCCACCGGCAAACGCGCCAAGCACGTCGGGCTTGGCCAGAAATGCCGGCACGACGAACACCGTGAAGGCCAGCGCAAAGCCGATCCCCAGCGCGGCCAGCAGCATTGCAAACGTTCGTTGAGACATCGTGGTTCGTTCGGAATTGGAAGCGTGCCGCAGCAGGCTGGCTAGCGGAAGCGCTGAAGGATCAGCGAATGCCAGCCGGTGGAATAGGTCTCGTACCCGGGCGAATAGGCATGGGCCACCATCGTCGGTATGCCGGCGTGATCGGTCACCACATAGCCCTTCGTGCGTTTGAAAATCTGGCGAGCGTCAGTGAACGACAGGCGATCCCGCAGCATGCCGTCGCCGGTGTCCGCCAGCACCAGCCCGGTGGCGTCCACGATTACCACTCGCGTCATCGCCTTTTCGTCGTCCAGCAACGGCGTGTTGCGCACCACGGTGAGCGCCAGTGCATCCCAGCGGAACAGGATGCCCAGCACGCCGACCACCTGGCTCTGGCTTTCACCGCCTTTCCGCACTGCGCAGGAATACGCGAGGATCCGCTCGTCGCTGACCAGCGCGGACGGATGCACCGTCTGAAAGCCGAACTCCTCGCCTGACCGCGTCGCCAGTGCTGCCTTGAACCACTCGCTGCCGGACACCGACGCACCTGCCGAGCGATACAGGCCCGGACGGCCATTGGCGATCACGCGACCGTCCGGCGTGCACAGCACCAGATCGAAATAGACCGTGTAGGCATTGAGAATCACGCCCATCCGTTTCGATGCAAAGCGCACCCGCTGCACGTCGGCCGGTTCCTCGCAGGCCTGCGTCAGGCTTGGATCGGTGGCCCACCAGCGCACATCGCAGGAACGCTCATACAGATTGCGGTCGATCAGATCGATGTTGTTCAGCGCAAGGTCGGACAGCCGCTGGCCGCGCACCTCGGTCGACAACTGCCGGCTGATCTGCGACAGCTCCCCGATGTCTCGCTGGACCTCGCTGACCAGGCGGTCCGCCGCCTTGCGCGTTTCCTCGGCGAGCGACTTCATCTGCTGCGCCACCACTGCGAATCCGCTGCCGGCTGCACCGGCTCTTGCCGCCTCGATTCGGGAATTCAGAGACAGCATCTGCGAGCGCAGATTGATCGCATTGATCTCGTCGAGCGACGCCCGAAGATTGGTGTCGATGCTCTTCGACAGATCGAGGATTCGTTCCGGTGTGACGTTCGGGTGGCTCAAGAGCGGCTTTCCTTAGCAATGACGGTGGCGTGAACCTGAGCGCCGATCGCCGCCTGCTTCATGCGGCAGCGTGTCGATGTCCCGAGGTTACGCTATCAAGTTGCCATGGCGCCAAGCATTCTCGACGCAGCGTCGCTTGTATCGGCGATAACGCTGCGAATGCACCAGAACGGGGCTGTATGCCTGCTGATGGTGCTCTGGTTGAGCGATGGGGTGGGCGTCAGTATGTGATGCGTAGGGCGGGTCACAACCCGCCTTTGATACTGCGATTCGCCCAACGAGTTTGCTTTTCGTGTGTGCTGAACGTCGCCTGGAAGTCATTGCGACACTTACAGCGACGTAGGGCGGGTCGGAACCCACCCCACGCGCTCAGCAGTGCAAACGCCTCAAAGCGTTTGCGTCAGCCGCTGCCAATGGCAGGACCTCACTGGACGAGCTTGCACTCCGCGACACCTTCGTGCCCCTTGCTTTCGTCGACCAGGTGCAGCGCAGATCGCGCAGCAAACGCGCCCATCTTCACCTCTTGCCAGACGAAGTAGTTACGTCCCGGCTCGGCGTTGACTGACAGCGTCGCGTCGTTTTCCGTTTTCGACGTGATGACATGCTCGCCCGGCGTTACCTGGCGATAGATATACGTCTTCGCAGCGGTATCCCCGACCGAAACATTATCGATGAGCACCGGCATCTTGACGGCAGCACCCATGGTTTCGGAGCGATACACGTAGATGTTCGCCTTCGCGGGGTCGACAACAAACTGCTTGGCAATCGCATCAGCTTCTGGGGTCGCCATTGGCACGGAGGCACAACCTGAAACAAAAATCGCGATGCTGAGGCTGGCAACTGCAAGAACCGTTTTTTTCACCCGTAACTCCTGTTTTTTTGTGATGAGAAACAGCAAACGGAATCGTCGCACGGCGTTATTCGGCGACGCAATTGTGGTCTTTACGTCGTGCTCAACACACGGTCCAGCCGCAAGTCCTTCCGGGCAAATTGAGGAAAGCACGTCGACTGGAAGTAGGGATTCAGTTCAACGCGCGCAATACGATCCGCCAATTGACGCTGATCGAGCGTCGCCCAGATCGACCGCAGCGGAATTGAGCACGAGCATCGCGAGCGCAACCGCTATGCAGAACCTCACGTTGCTCATTCGGTATTCACTCGCAGCTATATCGTCGGCCAGAACTCCGGGCAATTCACTGACGCGGACCGCTGTTAGCTTGAACCTCGCGCTGTATATGTACGCTGTGCTTGTCTGGGCGTCAGAATTTGGAACTCGCCGGATCGGTTAGATCAGTGTGCTCACTGAACCGAAGGAAGCGCCACGTCGGCTGGAACCGAAGGTTATGCCTAGGGCTCGATCTCGATTGGCGTGCCAGCATCAACTGCCTCCCAAACTGCCTGCATATCTGTGTTTGAAAGCGCAATGCAACCGTTGGTCCAGTTCACGAGCTGCGCCAGGGGCGAAAGCCAACCCAAGCGGTTTCTCTGCCCATGGATCATGATGGCGCCGCCAGGGTTGACGCCTTGGTCCTTGGCACGGGCCATGTCTTGTGCATTCGGATAAGAGATGTGGATTGCTTTGAAGAAGGCGCTATCTGCTTTCTTGTAGTCCAGTACATACCGCCCTTCCGGTGTGCGCTCATCGCCCTCTTGCTGTTTGTGCCCCTTGGGTTGCGCACCAAAGACCACCGGAAACTCAGCGAACGGCTTGCCTTCTTTTAAAAGATACAGCTTGGCATCAAACTTCCTGACCCGGACCAGATCAGCCTTCTCCGCGACCACAACCGCTGGGCTTGCTGCCACTACGGCTGTAAAAAAAGCGCGGCTGCTGTGCTTTTCCTCGGCATAACGCCAAAGTTAACCTGCGGCCTTGCCGCAGCGCAGCGGAGGCGAGGACGTCGGGTTGAATGCCTGGTTGGGCTTCATTTGATACGCAATTGCTCCACCCACTTGTTCGGGACACCAGCAAGGTGATCTTGTAAGCGCTGCTCTACGTGCTCAGGATCCCATACCGCGCAGCACTCCAAACCTTCACACTCTGCTCGCGTAGCCGAGCGGATTACACCGCCGATATAAAGACTAAACTTTTTTGGCTTCAGCCCATCTTGTATGAATTTCGGTTGTGGAGCGAGCAAGTGGCTGGGCACCTCGACTTTGCCAATCTTGAGCCAGCGCCCTGTGGACCAAGCCGTTTTGTGAACCGAAATAATGAAAAGCGCGGGATGAGAGAACAATGCTGAGGAAGCCGCATCCTTAAGTGACGACGGCCCGAAGAATGCGAAGTCCGCCTCGGGCAACGTGACTGCTAAGCACACCGCAGCGCCCCCGACATGAACGCTCAGCACCGCTCCGACCGTACGACGTTGCGAAGTGCGTTTCATGAAGCCCAACGCCCAGCATCAGCCGCGGATTCGCCGTAACAAAGCGAAGGCAAATACGTCGGCTGCATGCACTTGTTAGAGCCCATCGGCTTCACGATGAACCTGAACATCGACCAAGCGCTCACTGCCGTCGAGATACCAAGTGATAAATGTATAGGCGCGAAAAGGAAACTCCCAGCCAGAGCCGGCACAGACTTGGACGGCGTAACGCGCTTCTTTCGGCTCTATGGGAATCAGTTCTTTATTTCGATTGACGTTCAACTCACGAATACCACCGATGCACCCCGCGTTGTACCGATTAGCCACCTCG
>JAPLSB010000018.1 GCA_026398875.1 Gammaproteobacteria bacterium
ATCGAAGCGCCGGGCGATGAACTCCGCGTGCTTCTGGTTCACCGCGAAGATGATGGTCTTGCCCAGCCGGTCGCCGCCTTCCACTTTCAGGCCGTGCTGCATCAGGTGCTGCAGCATCAGGTCGACGGTGTCTTCGTTGAACAGCTGCTTGTTCACCTCGGACGCACTGACCTCGCTTGGCGGATCGTCTTCCTCGCGGTCGCCCCAGTCGAGAGACTCCCAGTGCTCCTTCTCGTCGGGGCTGAGTTCGGCGTACTTGATGCCGTCACGCACGAACTTGATCGGGACCGAATGTGCTTTCGGCGGCACGAGATAGCCGTCGGCTACGGCCTCGTCGAGGCCGTAGGCATCGGTCGGCACCCCGGTTTCCAGACCAAACAGGTGGTAGGTGTCGTGATGCACTTCGTCACGCGGCGTAGCGGTCAGGCCGACGAGCAGGCTGTCGAAGTAGCGGAAGATCGCACCGTACTTCTGGTAAACGCTGCGGTGCGCCTCATCGATCACGATCAGATCGAAGTGGCCGATACCGTACTTGCGACGGTCGGCCTCCATCTCCTCGATCAGCCCCATCATCGTCGGGTAGGTCGACAGAAACACTCTGCCCTGCCCGCTCTTTTCAGTGACCAGGTTCACCGGGCTGGCGTCCGGCAGGTGGGCCTTGAACGCGTTGGCAGCCTGCTTCACCAGCGCCACGCGGTCGGCCAGAAACAGCACCCTCTTGACCCAGTTGGCGCGCATCAGCAGTTCGACCAGCGCGATGCTCATGCGCGTCTTGCCGGTGCCGGTGGCCATGGTCAGCAGGCCAGCGCGCTTGCCCTTGGCCAGTGACTCACACATCGAGCGGATCGCGCGCTGCTGGTAGCTGCGCTCGACGATCGCCTTGTTGATGCCCAGCGTCTTGAAATCGACCTGCAGGTTGCGCCGCTGGATCGCCAGTTCCAGCTCGTCCCGCGTGTAGAAGCCCTGTACTTCGCGCGGCGGCGCGCGGCGGTCGTCCCAGAGCCAGGTGTGGTGGCCGTTGGAATAGAAGATCAGCGGCCGCTGACCCTTCATCTTTTCCAGGCAGTCCGCGTACAGCTTGGCCTGCTGCTGGCCGACATCCGGATCCTTCAGCGTGCGCTTGGCTTCGACCACCGCCAGCGGCTTGCCGTCCGCGCCCCAGAGCACGTAATCGACGAAGCCCTCGCCCTTATCGTTCGGCATGCCGGTAACCGGCACCTCGATCGCCGCCGTCTTGCCGACCTCCCAACCGGCCTCGCGCAGCAGCACGTCGATGAAGTGCTTGCGGGTGTCGGCCTCGTTGTAATCGTGATCGTCCGGAACCTTGAGGTTGGCCGCCTTCGCCTTGGCCAGTTCGGCACGGGCAGCAGCAAGTTCGGCGTTGACCTCGGCCAGCATCGCTTCCCGCTCGGCCAGCGTGGCCGCTGCTTCGGCTATCGCCGCCTCACGGGCTTCCAGTGCCTTGTGCTGGGCATCGATCTGCTGCTGGAACGCCGCTTCCTGCTTCTTGAGCTGGTCCCGGGTCAGCGCCACCGCTTCATCGGCGCGCACCAGCTTTGGAATCCGGTTGGGATCGAAGCTCGCTTCGATCGCCTTCGGATCGCTGGCACGGGTATAGGTCCGGGCCAGCCAGAACAGCACGTGGAACAGCTCGCGGACCAGGTTCTGGGCATCGCCCGGCCCGATGAACTGGCTGGAGTGCACCGCCTGATTTCCAACCTTCTGGATCAGCCGCGCCTTCTGCAGGATCGGTGGCGGCAGCAGCCTCTCGAAGTCGGCAGTGGTCAGCAGCGCGTTGAGGCTGCGGTCATACGGCATCCGCAGATCGCGGTCATGGGCGTACAGCCAGTGCACCGCCTGTTCCAGCGCGAAACGCGTCCGCATGCAGGCGGCGCGGGAATCGGAATGCACCAGCTGCTCGGCACCCTTGGCAGGTTCGAGCAGCGGTTTGAATTCGGCCTGAAGGAACTGGAAATTGCTCATGGTGCCGATCTCGATCAGACGCGAACCCGCTGCATCAACGGCTCAAAGCGATAGATGGCCGACCGACGCCCCGCTGGCTCGCGTACGGTCTGAAGCAGGCCTTCGGCCTGAAGCACGCGGGTGAAGCGGGCCGCAGTCTGGGAGGGAATGCCCGACTCGCTGGTGAATCGGCTGTTGCTGAACACCGGCTGCGAGAACAGATAGTCGAGTGCGGCCACCGCGAACTTCGACGCCAGCAATTCAGCGAACCGCGGTTTCATCTCGTCATAGAACGCCTTGATCGCCTGGGCGGCTTCCAGATTGCGGATCGCCTGCTGCGCCACGGCATCCAGGAAGAACGCGCACCAGCCGTTCCAGTCGAGATCCGACGACACGCAACGCAACCGCTCGATGTACTCGTCCTTGCGATCCTCGAAGTACCGGCTGATGTAGAAGTGCGGCTCGCCGATTGCCCCGCCATTCCAAAGCATCAGGGTTATCAGCATCCGGCCGACACGGCCGTTGCCGTCCTCGAACGGGTGCAGGGCCTCGAACTCCGCATGGGCCAGCGCCGTCCGCAGCAGCACCGGCATCGTGGTGTCGCCGATCAGCCGGAACAGCGCCTCCATGCCACTGGCCAGATGCTCGGGCGCGACCGGAACAAAGCTCACACGCCGGCTACCGCGCTCGCCGACGTAGTTCTGTTCGCGCTTGTAGGCCCCGGGCGATTTGCTGGCGCCGCGGCCGATCGACAGCAACTGGTGGTGGGCGGTGCGAATCAGCGATTCCGACAGCGGCTGCCCTTGCGCCATGCGGGACTGGGCCGTGTTCAGCGCCCGGCGATACAGCACCGTTTCCATGACGTCGGATCGAAATTCGCTCGCGGCCCCGGCTGCGTCATCCTCGCCGTACTCGGCTTCCAACTGAAGGATTTCGTCCAGCGTGCTGATCGTGCCCTCCATGCGCGAGGAGATCACCGCTTCCTGGCCACGCAACGGCGCCAGAAACAGCTCGCTGTTGTGCATGCCGCGCAGCATCTGGTCATACCGCGCCAGCGCACTGGTGGCCGCGAGCAGGCCCGGCATCAGCCGGGCAAGGTCCAGAGTGGCAGGCGGAAAGTGGCCGAGGTGGTAGTGAACGGCCTGGCTGGTGTCGAGAGTCATCTGCCGATCATGAATCCGGGCCGTTTCGTCGTCAATTTTGAGGGGATTTTTAATAACAAAGCCATTTGTTGATCACGGCTCATCGGCAATTCAGCTTGTCGTCAAAACTCGGCCGATTGCGAACAACAAGCCCGCTTGTACGTCATCCGCCAACAACAAGACGGCTTGACGTTAAAAATGAGCCTTCCAGCATCCTCAAAAGCACGACAGCGAAGGGCCTGCCACGCTCCGCCCAAGCCCGGGTGAAAGCTCGACTTGACCGGGATCAGGTCAACCGCCGGATCGTCCTGCGACCCTGCGCCTTGATACCGACGCCGGAAAAGCTGAACTCGGAGCCGTCCTTGTCGCGATCAATCGCCTGGGCGTCGCCATACAGCACCAGCGGCGAATGGGCGGCTCGGTCGAGCATCTGCACCACCAGCTTGAATCACTCGGGCTGGAAGTCATGCCCTTCCTCGATCATCAGCGCCGCGTACTGGCCATGCGTAATCTGACCGCGGTTGACCCCGGCTCTGGTGCGTCCCCCGATATGCACCATCATTTCGCCAACCGGAACCGAGGCCGCTGGTGGCGGCACTGATAGGCCACCATTACTTCGTGGCACCGGTCGCGGAAGCAGCGCACCGCACCCGGTCACGAGGCCGCGCACGTTCACCACCTGCCGAAGCCGGCTGGCCAGCGTACGGTTGTAGCAAAGCACCAGCACCGGCTTGCTAGTGCTGGCGGCGATCTGCGCGGCGCGGTAGCCGAGGATCACGGTCTTGCCGGCGCCGGCCGCACCGTGGATCACGCGATGGCCGTCGCCCATCGAGCGCGCCAACAGCTCCTGCTGAAAGTCCATCACCCGCACCAGATTCGGCAGACTGGCTGCCTCATCCGCGAACAGACCAAACTGGCCCGATGCCGCATTGATCCGCACTTCCGGATAAAGGTGATGCCGCACCCGGTCGATCTGCGGCCGGCTCAACTTGCAGGAGAAGACATGCGGGAATATGTCCGAGAGCCACTGCTGGAAGGCTTCGGCATCCACGCCTTCAGTCATCTCGTCCTGAAAGATCACCCACTGCGATTCCAGCACCTCGGCCAGATTGGTTTCATCGCGGAACTGCTTGCGGGTGATGTGCGTCAGCACCACACCCCAGCCGTAGGGCATAAGCAGGTTGCCGGGGTGCGGCGAGCCGGGCGGATGCTTCAGAGCCGGATCGCGCTGCAGGGCAACGGACACCTCCATCGCATAGGCCCGCCCCTGCGTCATCGGGTTCTTGACCGATTTCAGCTGCCTACCATCGAAGAGCTGGGCGATGCCGCGATCCATCGTATGAATCGTGTCCAGCTTCCAGTCCTTGACCTCCAGCACCAGAAAACCGCGCTGCGGATGCAGGATCACGAAATCCGGCTGCAGTGCCTTCGGCCCGACCGGCACGTTGCACCAGCACAGGTAGTCGTCTTTCAGCTTCGCGGCGAGCCGTTCGGCCAAGCGGCGTTCGCCTGGCGTGTCGAAGCGGGCGCTGCTGCGGGTGGGGAAGAATTGGACCATGAAGAGATCGTGGATCAGAGCAGCTGAGGCAATCTTGGGTTCAGCCTAATCGTAGATCGGGTCGAGACCTGCCATGAATGCCGTGCCGACGTCCAACGCGGCGGGTCGAGACCCGACCTACCGTGCTGCAAGTTGGTCATGATTACAAGCCGCCGCTGAATGCCGTGGTCTGAAGCGACGACGACAGTCGTGTTAGACGCTCCTCGACCTGACGCTGCTTCGATACCTCGCGCCAATACATTGCAAACCAGGAGGAGAATTTCTTCTGTAGCTCGACCGGTGGGCACGGAACTCTGGTGTCGCGAACCATGCTCAGGTTCAGATTCTTTTGACGAACCCCTCTCTGCAAGCGCTTGAAATGCTCTTTGCCGATATCGAGTGCGTGATACACGTAGAGGGTTTCGGCTTTCACACTGTTTATCAGGCCGAATGCAATCGCCTGATTGCAGGTGCCGACCTCAGTGCTGATCCCGAGCTTGAATGCCGACGTATCGTACATACCGATCATCAGTGTTCCCGGCTCCATTATCTTGGCAGCACTGCCAGCGACAGCTTGCTTAGTTATACGTTCTGCTGAATCCGAAATAAAAATACCGTCCAGTTCGCCGGACGCATACCAAGGAATATCCCCAGTGAAATAGGCCGGGTTACTTCTCGACGGTGTACCCCCACTTTTCCAAGCGGCGAGATCGCCAAGCGAAACTACCGGCCACCCCTTCGGATTTGTCACCGGGTCGCCGAACATGTTGAGGAACACGGACTGCAATAGCTGATCGAGCTTGGCGATGGCTTCGCGGCGCATGGCGCGTAGCGCGTCTGCTTTGTCCAAAATCGCCGCGATGCGGCGTTGTTCGGGGAGTGGTGGGAGGGGCACATCAAGTTCAGCCAAAAATGCCCTCGGCACGCGACGCTGCCCACCGCTACCGGTCATACGACGCTCGCCAGCTTCGCGAATCTTTGGCTGACGGAGAAAATGAAATAGGTAGCGATCGTCCAGCTTGTCGGCATTGGGACGGATGACATGAAACTCCGTGGAACCGAACCCCAAGCGCTTCTGGATTCGCGCATGCGCGATCTTCCCGTTCTCAAAGCAAGGAGTGATCTTGGCGACCAGTACGTCCCTATCCTGAAATGCAGTAAACCCCTTCAGGACCTCCGAGAGCGGACGTGCCTCCTCCGACGTAACGGCCCCGGTTACCTCAGAGACACTGGCCATCGGAACGAAGGAAACAATCTCGCGAGGGTCGAGCACCGCTGACCGATCGATGCCGGGGCTGATCTCGGCGACATCAACGAGTCTAGGCACTCAGCATCCCCTCCAACTCCTCCATCCCCTTCAAGATCTCGGCCTCCAGCGCCTTCAGCTCCGCCAGAATCTTTTTCGGCGATTCGTGCTGCACCTCGGCATAGACGATCTGCTTGTAGCGGTTGATCGACAGGTCGTAGTCGTTGCCGATGATCTCGGCCTTGGGCACCAGAAAGCTTTGGTCGGTGCGGGTGCGGGTGGATTCGTTGCTGAGATGAGCGTTGTAGGCGGCGCTCTGTTCTCTTACTTCGTGCCGTGCTCCCTCACCCCCAACCCCTCTCCCAGGGGGAGAGGGGAGCGAAAGGGACTGCCAGCGGCGCAGGATGTCCGGCAGGTTGTTGGTCTCGTGCTTCGTCTGATCGAGGGCATTGCGCTTATCGTCCAGCGAGTAGCCGTCCGCCTGCATGTCGTAGAACCAGACGTTGTCGGTGCCGCCGCTGTCGGTGCGGGTGAAGAACAGGATGGCGGTGGAGACGCCGGCATAGGGCCGGAACACGCCGGAGGGCATCGACACGATGCCGTCGAGCTTGTGGTCCTCGACCAGCGTCCGCCGCAAGGTCTTGTGGGCGTTGCTAGAGCCGAACAGCACGCCGTCCGGCACGATCACCGCCGCGCGGCCGCCGGGTTTGAGCAAGCGCAGGAACAGGACGAGGAACAGCAGCTCGGTCTTCTTGGTCTTGACCATCGCCTGCAGGTCTTTCGCGGTGCTCTCGTAGTCGAGGCTGCCGGCAAAAGGCGGATTGGCAAGGATCAGGCTGAACTGGCCTTCGACCCCGGCATGGCCTTGGCTCAGGGAATCCCGGTTCTCGATCGCCGGGTTCTCCACACCGTGCAGCAGCATGTTCATGCTGCCCACCCGGAGCATGGTGCTGTCGAAGTCGAAGCCGTGAAAGGTGTCGCTGTTGAAGCGGCGAGCGGCGGCGGCATCGGCGTAGATCGCCGCCTGATGGTGCTGCTGCAGGTACTCGGCAGCGGCCACCAGAAACCCCGCCGTGCCGCACGCTGGGTCGCAAATGGTGTCGGCGGGCCGCGGGGCCATCATGTCGACCATCAGCTTGATGATGTGGCGCGGCGTGCGGAACTGGCCGTTCTGGCCGGCGCTGGCGATCTTGCCGAGCATGTACTCGTAGAGATCGCCCTTGGTGTCGCGATCGTCCATCGGGATCGCATCGAGCATGTCCACCACCTTGGCCAGCAGTGCCGGTGTGGGGATGGTGAAGCGGGCGTCCTTCATGTGGGTGGCGTAGGTGCTGCCCTCGCCCATCGTCTTGATGAACGGGAACACCTGATCTGCCACCTGCGTGTACATGGCCTTGGCATCGCCCAGCTGCCGGAACACGGACCAGCGCAGGCGCTGCTGCTCGGGCGATGGCCCGAACACCGGCTTGTCGATCGGCCGGCCGAGGCGGTTGGCCTTCTTCTCCTGCACGGTGTGCAGTTCGTCCAGCCGCTTGATGAACAGCAGGTAGGTCATCTGCTCGATGACTTCCAGCGGATTGGAAATGCCGCCGGACCAGAAGGCGTCCCAGATGCGGTCTACTTGACTCTTGATGTCGCCGGTGATCATGGTTGAGGTCAACGCTGTGGGGTGTGTGGGTAGCCGCCGTCTGGAAGCCGCCCTTTCGTGAAGCGTAAGCGGTGGTGCCGGTGAATGGTGTAATGCATGCGTACTCCGAGTTCGGCTGCCGATCACTTCCTAGATACCGGCGTCTTGCGCGGACCTTCCCCATTGATCCGGTGCTGTTCGAGGAACCCGATCACATCCTCCTTCCGGAAGAAGATCGACCGGCTTCCGGGCACCTGAATGTAGTCGGGCACGGACAAACGCCGATAGATCCGGTTTCTGAGCGACCGCGTGCTCTGGTACCCCAATATCTGAGCAACCTCGTCGATAGAGAGGAAGTCTGTAATGGCCTGTTGATGAGTCATTGCGAGCTCGCGGTGGTGGATGACACCCCCTAGATACCGGGCGCTAGCGGCGGTAAATGAAGCAGCTCGACGTGGCTCCATCAACCAACCAACGCACCGATACGTTCGCGCGCCTTCCATGCCCTAGATTCGACCTGGCAGGGCTGGACGGACGACAAACCGCCCGTTGCTGCCGCGCCGTTCCGTCGGCACGGAAGGATCCGGCAGGCATTCGAACTGCACGACCTGCGCCGACATCGTGTTGCGGCGAAGCTTTGCAGCAATCCGAGCTGCAAGCAGATGGGTGTACCGCTTTAGCATCGCGAAGGATTTGTGGCCCGTAATCTCGGCGATCTCTGACTCCGTCAGCCCGAACTCGGCGGCGCTTTCCATGAATCGTGACGTCGCCTCGTGTCTCAGATCATGAAAGCGCACGTCGTGAAGACCGCACCGCGTCTTCACCCGGTGAAAAGCGGTTCCGATCGATGCGCTGGATGCCCCGAAAATCGCGCCTGATGGCTTGGGCCCCAGGGACAGCAAAAGCTCGTAAGCCTCGTCCAGCAGTGGAACGCAGCGGGTCGTCCCGTTTTTCGTATCCATCGCCGTGACCAGCCGCTGCCCCCAGTTCATGTGCGTCCAATCCAGGGCGGCGATCTCGCTGCGGCGCATCGCCGTCAGGATCGCGAACCGGATGATCAGCCCGATGGGCACCGTCGCTTCATGATCGGACTGGTAGACCGTCGCGGCGCCGTACAGCAGCGCTTCCTCCGCTGGGGTAACCCGGCGATCTCTGCCCCGGCCGGGCTTCGGTCGCAAGCCTGGGCATACGGGATTGGTGAGACCCTCGTAGCCCCAGCGTGCCCGGGCGACGGTGAACAGGTGGCTAATCACCGCTAGGTCGTTGCGGACGGTGTCCTCTTTGACCGGCTTCCCGGTCCGCTTCGAGGGCTCGGACGTTCGCCGACGAATGTAATCGTTGAGGTCGGCGATCAGGACGTGCGCGAGGGGGATCGCGCACAGCACACGTTCGTCACGGATCAACCTCGTGATGGTGCTGATCTCCTTGCGGGCGTTTTTCTTCTGCGGGCTGATCTCCCGGGCGTATCGCTCCAGAGCAGCCCCCAAGGTAACCGTCGTGGGATCCAAGCCCTGCCGCAAGCGCCCGAGGCGATGCCGCTCGCGCATCTCGGTCAGCCAGTCCAGCGCCTGACCCCTCGTGTCGTGTGTCGAGGCGTGGACGATGCCATCAAGACGAAATCGCGCTTGGTACCGCCCACTCGCCCTGCGGCGAACCGACCCGTTGCTGCGTTTGCTCATGCACTTCTCCTAGTGGATGAAGCACAGATACCGACGCGATGCAGGGGGTCTTCGGGCTTAAAGGGACCGTAGAGGGACCGCCATGGTCCCGAACAGCCCTATCGAGGCTCCGGCGCTTGTATAAAAGCGCCGCAAACCTGAATCAAATCAAGAACAAGGAAATGGTGGCCGAGGACGGAATCGAACCGCCGACACGGGGATTTTCAATCCCCTGCTCTACCGACTGAGCTACTCGGCCAACGTGCTGCTTGAGGTGCCGCGCCGTAACGCGGAGCGCGATTAGACGCGACCGGGCTGCGGGCGTCAAGGCGTTTGTGTTCAGGCGCGGCGCGGGCCGGCCGGTGGTGGTGGCACGTAGCCGGTCGGCGTCAGCTCGCCGCCGCCGTAGAAGTACTTTTCCAGCTCGGTCATCAGGAACTTGCGGGACTCGGAATCGGCCAGCGACAGCCGCATCTCGTTGATCAGCCGGGTCTGGTGCGCGATCCATTCGGCCCAGGCCTGTTTCGAGACTTGCTCGTAGATGCGCTGGCCAAGGTCGCCGGGGACTGGCGGACGCGGGAGGCCTTCGGCTTCGAGCCCGAGCTTGATGCAGTGGACGGTGCGGGACATGGATCGGGGGTGCTCGTGTCGTGGGTTGCGTTGAGGGCGTAGCGGCGGCTCAGGAAGCCGAGCACCGGCGCCGGCAGGCCGATGCCGGCCAGTGCTGCGTCGCTGCGGGGGCCGATGGTAAGCCAGCGCTGCTCGGGGCGTTCATGCACTTCGGCCGGCACTTCATCGTTGTCGATCAGCGCGCAGACCAGCGGCGTCAGTTCCAGCTCGAAGTGCGTGAAGGCATGGCGGAACGCCGGCAGCGTGTCGAGCGGCTCGACGCGGATGCCATGCCGCTGGCGCAGCAGTTCGTCGGCCGATTCGCCTTCCGCGGCCACCGGCAGACTCCACAGCCCGCCCCAGATGCCGGTCGGCGGACGGCGTTCGATCAGGATCGCGCCATGCGCGTTCTCGACCAGCAGCAAGGTCGCGCGCCGGTACGGCCGCGCCTTGGCCGGCTTGGGGGCGGGGAAAGCGCTGACCCGGTCATCGCGATAGGCGATGCAGTCCGCCGCGACCGGGCAGCGCGCGCAGGCCGGCGCACGCGCGGTGCACAGCGTGGCGCCGAGATCCATGATCGCCTGCGTGTAGTCGGCAAGCCGCGTGGTCGGCAGCAGGCGCTCGGAAATCGCCCACAGCTGCTCGGCGACTTTCGGCGTGCCCGGCCAGCCGCCGACTGCCGCATGGCGCGCCAGCACCCGCTTGACGTTGCCGTCGAGGATCGCGTGCCGGGCACCGAAGGCCTGGGCGAGGATCGCGGCGGCTGTCGAGCGACCGACACCGGGCAGCGCCTGCACCGCTTCGAGGTCGTTCGGCATCTCGCCGCGATGCAGCGACACCACCTGCTTCGCTGCCGCGTGCAGGTTGCGGCCGCGCGCGTAGTAGCCAAGGCCGGCCCACAGCGCCAGCACTTCGTCGATGTCGGCATCCGCCAGGCTGCGGAAATCCGGAAAGCGGGCAACGAAGCGCTCGAAGTACGGAATGACCGTTGCCACCTGCGTCTGCTGCAGCATCACTTCCGACAGCCAGACGCGATAGGCGCTGCGCGGCGTCTGCCACGGCAGGTGGTTGCGGCCGTGAACGTCGTACCAGGCCAGCAGGCGGTCGGCGAATGGGGCCACGCCGACCGCGGGCTTGCGGCTGCTCAAGGTGCGGGTGCTGGGGCGGGCGCTGGCGTCGGGGCCGGGGCGGCTGCCGGTGCCGCAGGCGCCGGCTCGGCCGGTTTCTTCTTTTTGCCGAACAGCGCGTTCAGGCCATCTTCCAGCTTGCCCTTCAACGCCGGATTGGCATCCAGCCCGCTGCCAAGCTTTTTCTGCAGCTGGCTGTCGATCTTTTCGCGCAGCTTGTCGCCCTTGTCGCCGACCAGCTGATCGCGCAGCCCCTGCGTCGCCTTCTGGGTCAGCGCGGCCTTCAGGTCCAGCGCGTACTTCGGCTTGTCGAAGGTGCCGCTGACCTTGATCGGAATGACGATGCCGGCGAGATCCGGAAGGTCCTTGCCGCCCTGCCCGCTGACGGTATTCACGATCGTCGGCTTCGCGGTGTAGTCGATCGTTTCGCGAACCAGATCGACCTTGCCGGCGCCATCAACCCGGAACAGCGGGCTCTTGGCGTTCAGGGCATCCGACTGCAGCACGCCGTTGGTGATCTTCGCCGCTGCCGACAGCTCGGTGAAATCGGTCTGCACCGGCGCGCTGTCGGTGTACTGCTGGCCTTTCAGCAGCGCGTCGCCCTTGCGCAGGATCTGGCCAAGATTGAAGCCCTTGACCGCGCCGTTGACGAAGCTGATCGACAGATCGCCGTTCAGCGCCTGCTTCAAGGCACCGACCGTCTGGCCGGCAGTGGTCACATCCATCGTGAAGTTGCCGTCGCCGGTCATCGATTCCTTGCCGGTGAAATCCTTCAGCAGCGGACCAGCGGCGATCGACGTGAGCTTCAGCGATTCGACATAGCGCGGTGTGGCCCCCGGCGTGATCCGCGTGGTCGACGCGATGCTGCCGCCATAAAGCTGGGCACCGAGGCCGATGGTCTTGTCCTGGCCCTTCAGCGCGTTGACACGCAGCTGCACGGCGTTCATCGCGACGTTCTTCAGCTTGAGCTTGCCGATGTCGACGCTGCCGACGACGTTCAGCGTGTCGAGCACGTCGGACGGTACTGCGGTGGCATTGACGGCAGCCTTCTCCTCCGCCGTCAGCGGTGCTGCCTTGACCGGCACGGCTGGCGTCGGCAGGTAGCGGTCGGCATCGATGCTGTCGAGCTTCAGCGCGAACTCGGCCGCCTTCGACTTGAAGTCGCTGATCGTGGCATTGCCAGTGAACGTGCTCTGGTCAAGCTTCATGTTCAGATCGGTGATCCGCGCGCTGTTGGTGGAGGCATCGAACTTCAGCCGCAGCGCCAGCGCCTTCAGCGTTTCCGGATCGTGGGTTTCGAGCTTGACGTCGAGGAGCTTCATCAGATCGCGCGGGTTGAAGGTCTTGATCGACACCGGGCCCATGAAGCGCGGCGCCTCGGTGTTCAGGCCGCTGCCATCGAGGCCGAGCGCGACTTCCAGGCCCAGATCGCTCGCCTTCAGCTCGCCGGTTGCCAGCTTCAGCGTGCCCTTGGCGTGGTCGTAGATCGCATCGCCAGTGAACGTCGCCGCCTGCTTGCCTCCGGGCAGCTTTTCACCCTTGGCGTTCAGTGCCAGCGTGATGCCTTCGGCGCGCAGCAGCGGCGTGCCGTAATCGGCCGATACGCGCACCGTCAGGTCGGCGTCGGCAGCGAGATCCTTCATCGCGGCCTTGAGCTTCACCGCCAGCTTTTCGGCCAGCGCCGTCTTCTTGGCCAGATCGGCGGACATGCTGCCGTCGAGTGCGACATCGGCCGTGCCGTCGGCGATCTTGGCCTTGAGCTTCAGGCTCAGCTTGTCGGCCTTCGCGGTCTGCTGCTTCATGTCGGCAGACAGGTCGCCGGACAGGTCGATGTCCGCGCTCTTGTCGGGCAGCGTGGCGATCAGCTTCAGCGCCAGGTCCTTCGCACTGTAGGCCTGCGCCTCAAGGTCGTACACGACGCGGGTCGACAGCTTCACATCAGCCGTTGCCTTCTGCGCCTCCAGCGTGGTGACAAAGGCCAAGCTCAGATCGAACGGGTCGCCGGGGCTGATCGAACCGGTTTCCAGATTCAGGCCGGCCACCGAGTACGCCTGCCCGGACTGCTGATCGCGATAGGCGACATCCGCGTTGCGAATGGCGATGCCGCTGATGTCGATCGACTTCAGCGCTGCATCGCCGCCGGCCGGCTCGTCCGGCTTGGCTGCTTCGTTCCCACCGGCCTTGGCGAGGTCATCCCAGTTCGACTTGCCTTCCGCATCCTTGGCCAGATTGGCCTTCAGCCCGTTCAGCGCCACCTTGCCAACCACCAGTTCCCGGCGCAGCACCAGCGGCAGCAGGCGCAGGCCGACATCCGCCTCGGCGACCTGCAGCATCGGCTGATCGCCAAAGCCCGGCGCATTGCTCAGGCGAATGTCCTTCACGTTGGCGCCGAGCACCGGATAGATGCCGAGCTTGATCTCGCCAACGGTCAGCTCGCGGCCGGTGGCCTTCTTCGCAGCGGCGGTGATCTGGGTGCGGAAATCGTTGGGATCGAAGAACAGCGCGAACGCACCGACGGCCAGAACCAGCACCAGCAGCACGGCAGCGGCGATGCCGAAAACGATCTTGACGAGCTTGCCCATGAGGGACTCCGAGAGCGGAAGACAGGAATGCGGGCCTAGTCTATCGGCGCGTTGCCGGCCTGCGTTGTTGTCTGCTTCGGACCGCCGGATCCGGCTGGGGTTCTGCTTCTCGGCCGGGGTGCTGAAACGGTCACCCCACCCAAAGACTGACGGCAATCTCACGCCCAGGCGCAAAGACGCCAAGAGCAGCGGCCAGAAAACAGCTGCATCGCGAAACGGCAGAACGGTGGCTGTTGCCGCCATCGCGTCTGATCGGGCGCCGTTCGATCAGGCCGCGTGTCAGCGTGGCATTACCGCCCAATCGCGTTTTCGTGCGGTGCTTTTCTTGGCGTCTCCGCGCCTTTGCGTGAGCCCGGCTCCGCCGACCGCCATCGCCCAAGGCCCACCACCCCCGAACAGGTAAAATGCATGCATTCCCGCTTTCCCCGGTGCATTCATGCCCGCTGCCGCTGCTCGCCCCCGCCGCAAGACCGCCGCCGTTCCGCCGAAGTCGGCCCCGAAGGTCGGCTTCGTGTCGCTTGGCTGCCCGAAGGCACTGGTCGACTCCGAACGGATCCTGACCCAGCTGCGCGCCGAGGGTTACGAAACGGTCGGCAATTACGATTCGGCCGACGTGGTGATCGTCAATACCTGCGGCTTCATCGATTCCGCAGTGGCCGAATCGCTGGACGCGATCGGCGATGCGATGGCCGAGAACGGCAAGGTGATCGTCACCGGCTGCCTCGGTGCCAAGCGTGAAGTGATCACCGAACGCTTCCCGGACCTGCTGTCGATCACCGGTCCGCAGGACTACAAGGGCGTGATGGATGCCGTGCATCTGGCCGTGCCGCCGCAGCACGACCCGTTCCTGGATCTGGTGCCAGCCCAGCGGCGCGCAGGCGCAGGAGCCGACGATATCGGCATCAAGCTGACGCCGCGCCACTACGCCTACGTCAAGATTTCCGAAGGCTGCAACCACAAGTGCAGCTTCTGCATCATCCCGTCGATGCGCGGCAAGCTGCGCTCGCGGCCAGTGGATGAGGTGCTGGTCGAAGCCCAGAAGCTGGCACGCGCCGGCGTCCAGGAACTGCTGGTGATCTCGCAGGACACCAGTGCCTATGGCGCGGACCTGAAGTACGCGAAGCGCTTCTTCCGCGACACCGAGTACGAGACCCGGATGCTGGATCTGTGCCGCGGTCTCGCCAATCTCGATGCACCGCACAAGCCCTGGGTGCGCCTGCACTACGTCTACCCGTATCCGCATGTCGACGGCGTCATCGAGCTGATGGCCGAAGGCCTGGTGCTGCCGTACCTCGACGTGCCGTTCCAGCACGCCAGTACCGCCGTGCTGAAGCGCATGAAGCGCCCGGCCGCCGCTGAAAACACGCTGCGCCGCCTCGAAGCCTGGCGCGCGATCTGCCCGGACATTGCGGTGCGTTCGACGTTCATCGTCGGCTTCCCCGGCGAAACCGAAGCCGAGTTCCAGACCTTGCTCGATTGGCTGGACGAAGCGCAGCTCGACCGCGTCGGTGCGTTCACCTATTCGCCGGTCGAAGGGGCCACGGCCAACGCCTTGCCAGGTGCCGTGCCGCAGGAGGTGATGGACGAGCGTCTCGAACGCTTCATGACCCGGCAGGCCGCGATCAGCGAAGCCAAGCTCGCGAAGAAGATCGGCAAGACCATCGAAGTGCTGATCGATGAAGTCGGCCCCGAAGGCGTTGTTGGCCGCTCGTACGCCGATGCCCCGGAGATCGATGGTCGCGTGATCCTGAAAGGCGCAGCGAAGCTGCGCGCCGGCGTGCGGGTGATGGCGCGGGTCACCGACGCCGACACGCACGATCTGTACGCAACCGTCGTCAAGGCCTGATACCGCCATGGCGATCGACCGCTGGCTCAAGCCGCTGACGTCGTGGGGCATGCTGGCCCTGAGTCTGGTGCTGTTCGGTCCGCTGAGCGCGATCTACTTCGTGTTCTGCTGGCTGGTGTCCGGGGCCATCGACCGCTTCGTGACGCGCAAGGAACGCGAGGAAACCTGGCAGCGCGCCGGGCTTTCCGAGGAAGAAGTGGACCTGAAGATGCTGCCGCGCGACCGCATGGCGCGCGTGGTCCGCAGCGCCTTTTCGCTCGGCGCCGCAGCGGCCCTGCACCTGTTCGGCTGACGGGCATTGCGACTCAACAAGTTCATTGCCGAAACCGGCGTCACCTCGCGTCGCGGTGCCGATGGCTGGATCGAGGCGGGTCGGGTCACGGTCAATGGCGCGCCGGCCACGCTTGGCACGCAGGTCAATGACGGCGACACGGTCTGTGTCGACGGCAAGCCGATCGGCGCGGCTTCCGCGCATGTCTACATCGCGCTGAACAAGCCGGTCGGCATCACCTGCACGACCGAGCGCCATGTCGCCGGCAACATCGTCGACTTCATCAAGCATCGCGAGCGGATCTTCCCGATCGGCCGGCTCGACAAGGATTCCGATGGCCTGATCCTGCTGACCAACAACGGCGACATCGTCAACGAGATCCTGCGCTCCGAGAACAATCACGAGAAGGAATACCGGGTCACCGTGAACCGCGCGGTGACACCGAGCTTCATCACCGCGATGGCCAAGGGCGTCTACCTGACCGAGCTTGAGGAACGCACCAAGCCGTGCCGGATCGAAGCGCTTGGCGAATTCAGCTTCAAGATCATCCTGACTCAGGGCCTGAACCGGCAGATCCGCCGGATGTGCGCCGCCTTCGACTACAAGGTGGTACGCCTGCAGCGAGTGCGGATCATCAATGTGCGGCTCGGCAACCTGAAGGCCGGTGCCTGGCGTGACCTGACACCCGAGGAACTGCAAGGACTGCTGCCCGAGCGCACCGTCTGGTGAGCGGCGCGGCCGCGAATACCGACGATGTATTGATCCTCGGCGCCGGTGCGGCCGGCCTGTTCTGCGCGTTCACCGCCGGCCAGCGCGGCCTGCGCGTGCGCGTGATCGAGCACGCCAACAAGGTCGGCAAGAAGATCCTGATGTCCGGCGGTGGCCGCTGCAATTTCACCAACACCGGCACCACGCACGCGAACTACCTGTCGGCCAACCCGCACTTCTGCAAATCGGCACTGGCCCGGTACAAGCCGGCTGATTTCATTGCGCTGGTCGACAAGCACGGCATCCGCTATCACGAGAAGGAACTCGGCCAGCTGTTCTGCGACGAGTCCTCGAAGCTGATCGTGCGGATGCTGGTCGATGAGTGCCGCGACGCCAATGTCGTGATCCAGACCGATTGCACGATCACTGCGGTCAGCCATCGCAACGGCCGCTACGAGGTCGCCACCAGCCACGGCCTGTACACGGCGGCGTCAGTGGTCGTTGCCACCGGCGGGCTGTCGATTCCATCGATGGGCGCCACCGGCATTGGCTACCAGTTGGCGCGGCAGTTCGGCCATGCGGTGCTGCCGACCCGCGCGGGACTGGTGCCGCTGACCTTGTCCGGCAAGCCGCTGGACGATCACGCGGATCTGTCCGGCGTGGCGCTGCCGGTCGAAGCGACATCTGGCGCTGCAAGCTTCCGCGGCAGCCTGCTGATCACCCATCGCGGTGTGAGTGGCCCGGCGATCCTGCAGATCTCCTCGTACTGGCAGCCGGGCGAGCCGCTGAGCCTGAACCTGCTGCCCGATCACGATGCCGCCGACTGGCTGGGCGCGCAGCAGGCCGAACGGCCAGCCAGCGAACTGAAGACCGTGCTTGCCGAGGTGCTGCCAAAGCGCTACGCGCAACGTCTCTGCGAGCGCTGGCTGGGCAACAAGCCCTTGCGCCAGTTCCGGGCGGCTGAACTGAAAGCGATGGCGGCCCAGCTTGAATGCTGGCCGATCACCGCCAGCGGCACCGAAGGTTACCGGACGGCCGAGGTGACGCTCGGCGGCGTCGATACCGACGGGCTCGATTCCAAGACCATGGCCTCGAAGCATCAGCCGGGGCTGTACTTCATCGGCGAAGTCGTTGACGTCACCGGCTGGCTCGGGGGCTACAACTTCCAGTGGGCCTGGGCCGCCGGTCATGCCGCCGGCATCGCGGTCAACGGTTCCTGATCTTTGGCGACACCGGCGGGATCTTCATGTTGCCGGCGCCGACCGGCTCGGTGCCGGGCGGCCCGAACACGGTGGTGACGATCTTGCCGTTGCTCATCCTGACGAACAGCTTGTAGGCCAGATTCAGGCTGGTTGCGCTGAGGATGCTGAGCGACAGCGTCTTGTTGGCGTTGGACAGCGTCGGCGTGGAGCAGGTGCCGGCCGGCGGAACGCTGTCCGGATGCCAGGCAAACGGCTGGCCGGTGTCGAAGCTGCCGGCAATCGCTGGATCTAGCGTCCAAACCAGCGTGGTCCCGGTGGTCGAGTCGGCCGCCAGCGGCGCCACCACCAGATTGCCGGCGGGTTTGGTGACCGCGATATTGACGTTCGGCATGTCGGTTGTCCCCGAGTGATTCGATCAAAGGTCGCCAGCGCGAATGGCGTCAGCGGATCGAACCAGCCTAGTCCAGCGGCGGCAGGCCAACCGTGATTCGCGTCAACAACGACCGGTCGACGGCAAACGGCAGCCCCGCCGCACGAAGCATGGCGACCAAATCTGGCTGCGCGAATCCGCCTTCGCGCAGCAGATCGGCGACCTTCCGAGCCTCGTCGCGACGCGCCAGCAGCAACAGCGCCTCCAGCCGAAGCGCCAGCAGTGTCGGGGTGCGGGTTTCGGGCGCATGGCGGTCGAGCAGTGCCAGCGCAGCGCCGGCATCGCGGTGGGCCTGATCGGCCTGATCGCGGGCCGTGGCGAACGTCGCCGCCAGCAGCACGTGGCTGGCGACCAGTTGCAGCGCATCGACATCCAGCGTGTCACGCGCCAACAGTTCGTCCCGCGCCGCTGCCAGCGTCGCAAGCTGGTGCTGCGCTTCATCCCACCTGCCGACGGTCGCCAGCAGGCGTACCCGTTCCAGATTGATCGCCTGAACTTGCTCGGCGCCCAGAACTTCGTCGCGCTCGCTGACCTTCATGGCCGCGATCATCGAACCGGCCTGATCGGCGTGGATCAGTGCCGCCTCAGGATCACCCTTGATGCGCAGCGCGACGGCGAGATCGAACATGCTCGACGCTTGCGAACCGACGTTCGCCGGGCTCGAAGGATCGTGCAGGCGCACCTGTTCGAAGAGCTGCACGGCCCGTTGCAGACGCTCGATGGCGGGGACAACGGCACCCGCGTGGATCAGTGTGCGGCCCAGGATCTGCAGGCTGATCGCGCGATTGCCGCGTGCCAGATAGTCGGCCGCGTCTGCTGCAGCGATGTCGCGCTTCAGCGCGTCGTTGCGGCCATAGGCGGCCAGCGCCTCGACCAGATCGCCGCGCAGGAACGCCAGCTTGCCAAGGTTGTCCAGGGCGTCACCGAGTTCGGCCTGCCACTGGCGGTTGCCGGGCTCGCCGGCCACCAGCTGCTGGCAGATGCCCAGCGCCTGCTCGTAGGCGGTTTCGGCAGCCGCCAGATCACCGCGCCGCTCATGAACGTGGCCGATGTTGCCGATCAGCCACGACAACCTCAGCTGTACGCCGGTATCGGCCGGGGCCAGCGTCGCGGCATGCTCGAGCGCCTTCATGCTGTTCTCGAAGCGGCGCAGCGCAGCGTCGAGATCGCTGCTATTCCAGTGCACGGTGCCGAGCCAGCTCAGTGTCTCCGCATGCTCGACCAGCCGCTCGACATTGTCCGGATGGCGCTCGACCAGCTCAGCGGTCAGCAGCAGAGCGGCTTCGAACGATTCGATGGCGGTGGCCAGGCTGCCCTGGTTCCAGCGCACGCGGCCGATCTTGTTCAGCGTGCGCGAACGCTGGGCCAGCGCTTCGTCGGTCACGTCATCCGGCGGCAGCGACAGGAAGTACTGCATCGCCTGATCGTTGACCGATTCCATGATGTCCAGCCGCGACACCTCGTTGAGCTTGTCGCCGAGGTCGCCGAGCATGAAGTCGACCAGCGTCTCGGCCTGCTTCTGGCGGCGCTGCGCGGCCTCGCTGGCGATCGTGGCGCGCACCGCCAGAAAGCCCATGCCAACGGCCAGCAGCGTAGCGGCGACGGCTGCGCCGGTCATCCGCCGCACCCGGCGCTGCTGCTCGCGCTGCTTCAAGTCATCGAGGCCGATGCCGAGCAGGCCGGCGACCAGTTTCAGCAGTGCATCGGGCTTGCTGTCCTTGCCGGAACGCAGATCGGCGGCGATCGGCTCGGCCGGTTCCTCGCTCAGCTCGCCGTCCGGTCCGAGCCGTCGCCGCAGCGCCGGCGGAAAGCATTCCTCGTGCTCGCGGCCCGGGATGCCGCTAGCCCCCGGCTCGCCGGAAACGATCAGGCACAGCAGGCGATCGGCGCCGCCCAGACGCTTCCAAGTCAGGATCTCGGCGTTGACCCAGCGCGAGCGCGCAGCCTCCGGCGAGCAGATGGCGATCAGGAAATCGGACTCGTCCAGCGCCAGCTGCACCTTGGCGGCCAGATCGCTGCCGCTCGACAGCTCCTCGCGATCGCGGAACACCTTGCCGATACGCCGCCGGATCGGCCCATGGCCACCGGGCTGCCCGACCAGCCGCTTCGGCACGCGATAACGCTCCAGCGCCCGGTGCAGCCAGAGCGCCACGTCGTCGTTGCTGTGGCTGTAGCTCAGGAACGCGGCATAGCGCCGGGGTTCCTGCAAGGGCGCGCTCATGCGGGACGTTGCAAGGTCGATGCGAGTTGGATCACGGCGAGGCCGAGACCGTAGAGAGTGAGGTCGGGGCTGTCAACGCTGGCCGGGTCCGTGCATCGCCCGTAAGCTTTCCACCCGTTGCCCGACTGCCAAACCTCATGAATCGCTGCCTGACCGACCTCTGCAACCTGCTTGATCTGGAAACCCTGGAGGTCAATCTGTTCCGCGGCCAGTCGCGCGATCTAGGCGGCAAGAGCGTGTTCGGCGGCCAGGTCATCAGCCAGGCGCTGGTCGCGGCCACGCGTACCGTCGTCGATGCGCAGTCGCCGCACTCGCTGCATGCCTACTTCCTGCGCCCGGGCGACATGGAAGCGCCGATCGTCTACGAGGTCGACCGGGTTCGCGATGGCCGCAGTTTCATCACCCGTCGCGTGCAGGCGATCCAGCATGGCCAGCCGATCCTGACGCTGATCGCCTCGTTCCAGCGCGCCGAAGACGGCTTCGAGCACCAGATGCCGATGCCACAAGTGCCGACGCCGGAACAGCTCGGCAACCAGCACGCACAGCGGCTGCAATGGCTGGAAGACGAAGTTGCGCGCAACCCGGCGTTCCCGGAGCGCTTGCGCATCGCCTTCACGCGCGAGCAGGCCTTCGAGTTCCTGTGGGTCGACGCCACCGATCCGTTCCAGCCGCAGCCCGGTCCGATGCAGCAGGGCATCTGGTTCCGCGCTGCCGGCCAGTTGCCGGACGATCCGCTGCTGCATCGCTGCGTGCTGGCTTATGCCTCGGACTTCAACCTCGCCGCCACAGCGCTGCTGCCGCATGCACGCAGCTGGTTTTCCCCGGAGATGATCGTCGCCTCGATCGACCACGCGCTGTGGTTCCATCGCGACATGCGCGTCGACGACTGGCTGTTCTATTCGATGGACACGCCGACCGCGCAGTCGGTCCGCGGCATGACCCGCGGCCTGATCTATGACCGTCAGGGCCGCCTCGTTGCCAGCGCCGCGCAGGAATGCCTGATGCGGCCCGTCAGGCCGAACTGAGCGCCGGCCGCGCTCGCGCCGGGGAAGTGCACTGAACTTCCTCGCGCATCTGTGGCTGACCGAACGCGCCGGCCTGCCGCTGGTCGGTGCCGTGCTCGGCGATGTCGTCCGTGGCCGGCTCGACGGCCGTCTGCCGCCAGCGCTCGAAGCCTCGATCCGCTTTCATCGACAGATCGACGTCGCCACCGACGCGCATCCGATCAGCCTCGCTGCCCGCGCCCGCTTTGCAAACGGCGCGCGGCGCTGGGCCGGCATCGTGCTCGATGTCGTCCACGACCATGCGCTGGCCGTTGACTGGCCCGGCCCCGAGCCGCTGGAAGCGTTTGCTCGTCGCGCCGCGCAGGCCGTCGCCGATCACGGCGCCTGGCAGCTGGCCGCCGGGCGCGCGGCACCGGATGCCGGACGCTTCAGCGAGCTGCTGCTGTCCTACCGCGATGCCTCGGGCATCGACCGAGCCCTGCAGCGGATCGCGTCACGGCTCCGGAATCCCGATGCGCTGCTCCGCCATGCAGGCGACTGGCGAGCGCATCTGCCGACCGTTGCCGATGACAGCCCGGCGCTGCTGGCTGCGCTGGCAGCGCTGGCCGATCAGGCGCGGCTGCCGGTGCTGCGCGACTAGCGGCGGTCGCCGACCAGCATCGCCCGGACATCGCCCCGGGTCTGCACGCTGAGCACCAGCAGATACAGCAGCAGGAACGCCGAGCCGCCGAACTGCGCAAGCAGCGCCAGCAGCAGGCCGCTGGCCGAGAACTGGTTGCGCCACGCCACCCACAGCGCCGACAGCGCCAGCAGGATCGTGAAATCGAAATTGAACTGACCCGGCCAGCCGATGGCCGCGATGTCGCCGAAGAACACCGTCAGCAGGTCAGGGCCATGGTTCTGGATCACGACGGCGGTGTAGCCCATCAGGCCCAGCCAGGCGGCGACGAGGAACAGGCGGAAGAGGGTCATGGTGCGGCGGGCTCCAGTCAGGTTCAGGTGCTGCAAGGCTGACCGCGCGCGGCACCGGCCGCAATGACCTTCAAGGTAATGGCCCGGCCGTGCAGGCCTGCGCGCAGCCGACGCCTGTGTTCAGCCGCCTGCGGCCTCGGCCAGCAGTTCGCCGATGCGCTGATCCTTCTCGGCCCACATGTCGCCGATCCAGGTCTGGAAGGTCTTGCGGAACTGCTTGTCGCTCTCGTATTCGCCGACATACATCGCATGCGGCACGGTGATCTGCCGCACCTCGACGATCACCTCCGGCACCCGTCCGCACATGAAGTCCCAGAAGCCCTTGGCGCCACCGGGGTAGACGATGGTGACGTCGAGCAGCGAGTTGACGTTCTCGCCAAGCGCCCGCAATGCCAGCGCGAAGCCGCCGGACTTCGGCTTCAGCAGATGCGTGTACGGCGAGCGGGTATCGGCATGCTTGACCCGCGTGAAGCGGGTGCCTTCAAGAAAGTTGAGGATCGTGACCGGGATGTGCTGGTAGCGGGCGCACACCTTTTTCGTGGTTTCGAAATCCTTGCCGCGCATCTCCGGATGCTTGGCGAGGTACTTCGACGAGTAGCGCTTCATGAACGGGTAATCGAGCGCCCACCAGCACAGCCCCAGCACCGGCACCCAGATCAGTTCCTGCTTGATGAAGAACTTGAAGAACGGCGCGCGCCGATCGAAGGCCTTCATCAGCACGTAGATGTCGTTCCAGCTCTGATGATTGGAGCTGACCAGGTACTGGCCTTTCATGTTCAGCCGGTCGACGCCGCGGATCGTCCACTTGGTCGGCAGCAGCGTGTCACCGAGCACGGTGTTGACGGCCGCCCAGTACTGGCCGCAGGCCGCCGACGCACGTGAAAACAGGTCGCGCAGCGCACGGACCGGCGAGATCAGCTTGAACACCGCGAAAATCAGCAGCGGTGTCGCCCAGAACAGCGTGTTGATGATCAGCAGCAACATCATCACCAGACCGCTCAACGGGCCGGGCAGATAGCGCAGCATCTAGGCATTCCTCTTGATATTCGGGGTGGTCACGAAGCGGCCGCCTGGCTCATGGCTCGCCGCCGACCCGACGGATCGATGACCACGATGCGGCGGTAGGCACCGGCCGGCAGCGCCACCAGCACGCAGGGGCTGGTCGGTGCGCCGCTGGACGTGTCGTCAGTTTTCGGGCCGAGGAAGCTGGCGACCAGGGTCAGCGTGGCATAACCCACCTTGGCGCGACGGCTGACCGCCAAGCCGTAGCCGGCGCTCGGGCGCGTCCCGTGGTCAACCACGGCAAACGGCCCCGGCGGCAGCGCGCCGGGGCCGATCAGATCGATTCCGCGCGCCTGCTGCCAGTCGCGCAGGGCCTGCTCGTCGGCCAGCAGCTGTACCGCTGCGTCGGTGCCGGTGGCGGCACAGGCGCTCAGCTGGCGGATTTCACGGACTTCGACCTCATCCCCTGCCGCATCGAACGGCACCCGCGCGGTTCCCGGCACGCCGCTGCAGGCTGCAAGCCACGCGCAGCCCAGCAGTGACGCGACCTTGAACGGCGGGATCGGGATGAAACGCATGCCACCTCATTTGCCGGCGAATGCCTCGGCGGGCGCCGCGACGGGAACGTAGTTTGGCACGCTGGCTTCCAGCGCCGCATCCTGCAGGATCAGATCGGCGGCCCGCTCGGCGATCATCGTCGTCGGCGCGTTGGTGTTGCCGCCAATCAGTGTCGGCATGATCGAGGCATCGACCACTCGCAGACGTTCGATACCGTGCACGCGCAGCCGCGAATCGACGACCGCGGCCGCATCGCGGCCCATCTTGCAGGTGCCGACCGGGTGATAGACCGTTTCGGCCTTGGCGCGGATGTAGGCGCGGATCTGCTCATCGCTCTGCACGGCGATGCCGGGCTCCAGTTCATCGACCGCGTGCTTCGCCATGGCCGGCTGGTTCAGCACTTCGCGAGCCTTGCGGAAGCCGTTGACCAGCGCGTCCATGTCGCGCTCGGTCGCCAGGTAGTTCGCTTCGATCAGCGGTGGCGACTTCGGGTCGGCGTCACGCAGACGAATCCGGCCACGGCTTTCCGGGCGCAGGAAGCAGGTCATCAGCGTGTACGCGTAGTGCTTGAACAGCGGCGCCAGCTTCTGGCCGTGATGGGCATAGACGAACGGCACCAGATGCCACTGCAGATCCGGAATCGACTGGCGGTCATCGCTCTTGATGAAGCCGCCGGCCTGCGCGAAGTTCGACGTCAGTTCGCCGCGCTTGCCGAACAGGTAACGCAGCAGGTTGACCGCCGACTTCAGCAGGCCCAGCGGCCGCAGGCTGATCGAGTGGCGAGTCTTCTCGCGCATCGTGATGTGGATGTCGAGGTGGTCCTGCAGGTTCTCGCCGACGCCGGGCAATTCGTGCACCTGCGGAATCGCATGACGCGCCAGTTCCGCCTTGGGGCCAACGCCGGACAGCAGCAGCAGTTGCGGCGAGCCGAGCGCGCCAGCGCTCAGGATCACTTCACTGCGCGCCTTCAGGTCGTGGATGCGACCGTCCTTGACGTAGCGCAGGCCGACGGCCCGCTTGCCCTCGAACAGCACGCGGGCCGCGTGGGCGTCGGTGATGATCGTCAGGTTCGGGCGCGTCTTGGCGTCCGTCAGATAGGCGCGCGCATTGCTGCAGCGCTCGCCGCCCTTCTGCATCGTGTGATACAGCCCGACGCCTTCCTGCTGCGCGCCGTTGAAGTCATCGGTCAGCGGATGGCCGGCCTGCTGGCCGGCCGCGATGAACGCATGCATCAGCGGGTTGACATGGCGCGGCTCGGCAACATTCAGCGGGCCATCGGTGCCGTGGAACGAGCGGCCGTCGTCGACCTTGTCGATCGCCTCGAAATGCTCCATGCGCCGGAAGTACGGCAGCACGTCCTTGTACGCCCAGCCGTCGTTGCCAAGGCTGGCCCAGTGGTCGTAATCCCATGCGTGACCGCGGATGTAGCACATGGCATTGATCGACGAGGAACCGCCGAGCGTGCGGCCGCGCGGCCAGAACATCGGCCGGTTGCCGCAGTTCGGCTCGGGCGCGGTCCAGAACTGCCAGTTCAGTACCTTCGAGCGGACCACCGGAATCAGCCCGGCCGGCATGTGGATGAACGGATTGCGATCGACCGGCCCGGCCTCGACGAGGCACACCCGCCACTTGCCGCTGGCACTGAGTCGGTTGGCCAGCACGCAGCCAGCCGAGCCGCCGCCGGCGATCACGAAATCAAAAGTCGTCTGGTTGCTCATGCCACGCCCTCCACGATCGACTGCCGCTTGCCGGCGGCGTGCATCGCGCCGCACGGGGCGATCCCCAATGGGGCCCCTCGCCCAGCGAGCACCACGCGCCCGCCCGCAATCACGAAATCAAAAGTCTTTGTATCGTTCATCCAGACGTCCTCGTCGAAGGCGCTGCCGCTCCATCGGAACGAACCGTAATCGGTCGTTCCATACAGCGCAGTTTGCGAATTGGACGACCAGTCTATTAGCTGAAATTCCCGGCGTCACCCCGTGTAACGCCGATTTCCCGAGCGTCCAAGATGAGCATCAACGGCCTGAATTCACCCCGCGCTTCGTCACCGCCCGGCAGCACCGCGCGGAACCTTCCGCTGGCGCTGGAAACGCTGCTGTCGAGCCTGGTTGCCGACGGTCTGGCGACAGCGGCAGCGGCCCAGGCCATGCTGTCGCGCCCTGCGGTTCGTGGCGAACACCCGCATCCCTTGGTCCGGATCGCAGCCTGCGACTGGGATCATCCGCAGCTGCCGGGACGCAAGCTCGGCATCGAGGCGCTGACCCAGTGGCTCGCCGGGCAAGCCGGACTGCCGTATCTGCGTATCGATCCGCTGGCCATCGAGGTCGCTCGAATCGCCACGGTGATGCCGTATGCCTACGCCTCGCGGCTGAAGCTGCTGCCAGTGAAGGTGACAGCAAACGAGGTCACCATCGCCACCGGCGAGCCGTACATCGTCGACTGGGTGCCGGACCTGCAGCAGGCGCTGAAGCTCGACGTGAAACGGGTGCTCGCCAACCCGCTCGACATCGAGCGCTACCTGGTCGAGTTCTACGCACTGGCCCGCTCGGTGAAAGCCTCCGGCGAGGAGCGCGCCAAGCTGGTCGGCTTCGGCGGCCAGCGGTCGCTGGAGCAATTGACCGATCTTGGCAAGCGCGGGCAGCTGGGCGCCGATGATTCCCATGTCGTCAACATCGTCGACTGGCTGCTGCAGTACGCGTTCGAATCGCGCGCCAGCGACATCCATCTGGAGCCGCGCCGCGACATCGGCAATGTCCGCTTCCGCATCGACGGCGTACTGCACGAGGTCTACCAGATCCCGGCGACGGTGATGACCGGCGTCACCAGCCGAATCAAGATCCTCAGCCGCATGGACGTGGCCGAAAAGCGCAAGCCTCAGGACGGCCGCATCAAGACCCGTTCGCCGGATGGCAAGGAGATCGAACTGCGCTGCTCCAGTCTGCCGACGGCGTTCGGCGAAAAGCTGGTGCTGCGCATCTTCGATCCGGAAGTGCTGGTCCGCGACTTCCGCCAGCTAGGCTTCAACGACAGCGAGGCCGCCGCATGGCGGACGATGATCGGCCAGCCGAACGGCATCGTGCTGGTCACCGGGCCGACCGGCTCCGGCAAGACCACCACGCTGTATTCATCGCTGAAGCAGCTGGCAACGCCGCAGATCAACGTCTGCACGATCGAGGACCCGATCGAGATGGTCGATGCCAGCTTCAACCAGATGCAGGTGCAGCCGAACATCGATCTGAACTTTGCCGAAGGCATCCGCGCGCTGATGCGCCAGGACCCGGACATCATCATGGTCGGCGAAATTCGCGATCTGGAAACCGCCGAGATCGCGATCCAGGCAGCACTGACCGGCCATCTGGTGCTGTCGACGCTGCACACCAATGACGCGCCCAGCGCGATCACCCGCCTGCTCGATCTCGGCGTGCCCGGCTATCTGATCAAGTCGACCTTGATCGGTGTCGTCGCCCAACGCCTGCTGCGGCGCCTGTGTCCACATTGCAAGAAGGCCACCGTCATCGATCAGCAGCAGTGGGCCGACATCACCGGTGGCAGCTCGTTGGTGCCGAAACCGGATGTCGTTCACGTGCCGGTCGGCTGCCTGGAATGCCGCGAGACCGGGTATCTGGGCCGCGTCGGCATCTACGAAATCATGCCGATGTCGAAGACGCTGAACCCGACGATCGGCAGCGCGACCGACCTCGCGCATCTGCGCCAACAAGCCATCAAGGAGGGGATGATGCCGCTACGCATCGCCGGCTGCGTCAAGCTGGCTGCCGGCACCACCAGCATCGAGGAAGTGCTGGGTATTGCTGCCAGCAGTCACGACTGACGACGCGTGAACGGTTGCTTGCACGCAGCACGGAGGTCGCGTCAGCCGTTGCCGCCCGTGGTACCGCTCAGCGGCGCAGCGAATCGAATCGGCAAGCCAGAAAAGAAGCAGCGGGCGACAGCAGATGCTGTGATCGCCCGCCGTGGCCCAATTGGCCAACACCGTCAAGGAGGCCGTCTGACGGTATGGCCCAGCCAGACCGGGGAAGGGGCCGACCCAGCCAAGCCAAAAACTGATGAGCCTGAGTTGCATCGCGTTGCGCCGAACGACTCCGGCACGAGGCCGGTATCCGCATCGACGCAATCGACGATCGCCACCCGCGGCAGCCGCCGCCGGTGGCTTACCGCGGCTCAGAACTGGTAAGTGAAACGCAACGCCACCTCATCGGCATAATCGATCGCGCGAATCAGGTTCTTGTTCGGATTGCTGTACAGGTGACCGTTCGTGTAGTTGTAAAACACTTCCATGATCAGGCCATTGCCGATATTCCACTGCACTTCCGGCTGGGCAAGCAGGCCACCCTGCACGTCCCAGAGGAAAGCCCATTCGAATACGAACGTGCGGTTCGGCGCCGGCTGGAACCCGGCAAAGACCAGATAGTTCGCACTGCCGATACCGGAGGCGTTCTTCGACTGCTGCGCGCTGCCGTCGTTGCCGTTGTAGCCCTTGAGATTCAGGCCGATCAGGTCGCTGTCGCTGCGATGCTGGAATTCGAACACCAGGTAGGCCGCCGGGAATGCGGCCGACCAGCGCGTCCACTTCTCGGCCACGGCAGTGACGATGTATTCGTCATCCTTCAGGAAACCGACGCTGAGGCTCGGCGCCGTGTACACACGCTTTGGCGTGTACTGCGTTTCGACATTCAGGATGATCTCGTTCAGCCATTCGTTGTCGGATGAGGTCACATAACTGCCGCCGAGGCCGAACACTTCCTCACGGAAGTACTCGCGCTCGATATTGCCTCGCAAGCTGCCGCCCGAACCAAGGAAGAAGGTGTTCAGCAGGTTCTTCGCTTCGTCGATGTCATTGACGCGCGACGCATAGATGTCCTGCAACGCCGGAAACTCCTCGATCACCGTGTTCAAAGCATCCAGACCAGCAAGACGAACGCTGCCGGCGGCTGCGAACCACTCGTCACCGGAATACACGCCAGCCGGCGCAACGGTGAACGGCGAATCAGCCAGCGCAGCGCCAACGCTGTCGTAGTTGCGGCACAGCGAGGGGTTGTAGGCTTCCGGACTGCAACCGGGTGCCTTCAGCATGTACGCCGTTTCGACAAGTGCGCCGAAGCCACCGGTGAGCCCCTTGTTGATGCCCGACTTCGCCCAGCGGAACGCACCGAGCGGGTTGTAGCGGCTTGCCGCGAATGCCGACCAGCCCCACTGACCGTAATCGGCCTTGGCACGCATGCCGTAGTCGATCTTCCAGTCGTAGTTGTGCAGGTAGTAATTGTCGAGCGGCTTGTAGAACTGCGCCGGTGCGACATTGAAGCTGGTGTTCGGGTTCGGAATGATCGACGGCTGGAACTTGCCGGCGTACGCGTCGACGACGATGGCGTCGGTCGCCTGCATCGTGGCGCGGATCGACAGCTTCGGCACGCGCTCGTCCTCAAACTCTTCGATCGCACGATCAAGAATCAGGTGGCGACGGAAGTCCAGACCATTCGGCACGTCGAAGGTCTGCAGGAAGATCGCCTGACCCCAGGCAATCTGCTGGTTGCCGACACGAACATTGATGTTGTCGTACTTGTAATCGAGGATGAACGTCGGCAAGTCCAGCATGTAGTTGCGGCTCGACATCTCGAGCGGATTGATGTTCTTGCCGTTGCGTGCCTTCGCGCCGAAATAGTTCGGGGTACCAATGTCATCGCCGCGATAGCCGCCGCCGTCCGGAATGCCGCCCTGGAACTGCGCGACATCCGCCGAGTTGAAACCGTCATACAGGCGCGGATCGAAGATCGCACGAACGCGTGCAATGAACTGGAAGTTGTCAGTGAACTTCGTCGTGACTTCGCTGGAGATCTTGAACGTGAAGTAGTTCAACTCTTGATTGCGATCCGGAATGAAATCGCTGCGCCGTACGACGTCACTGGTGATGACACCCGGAATGCCGTTGGGAATCGGTATGTTCCAGTTCGCAGCCGGAAGCAGTCCGGGAAACGGGCCGTCCGGGCTGCCGATGCCGGCGATCAGCGTTGGCGGAACATAAGCCTGACGAGCAACACCGACGTTCTGGTACGGAGCACCGGTCTGGTTGTACTGGTTCCGCAGCCCGGTCGTGCGATACGAGAAATCGGTGCGAAACACCGTATTCATCGAGGTGCGCTCCCAGATGCCGCTGAGAAAGCTTTCTTCATCAGCATACAGTGCCCCTGCCGGAAGCCATGCAGACAACACGGCGAGCGCCCAGACCGGATGGCGCGACAGTCGCTTCATGATTGTTCTCCCCTGAAGTCAGTTGCTTTGCTTGTTGTTATTGGTTCCCGAGTGCAAGGCTCAGGACTCTTCCGCTATGCCCTACTGCAAACATTGCATCTGCCGGTGTGCTGGCCCCGCGCGACAGGCCGGAGTACCAGTTCAGGCTGACATCGAGCGCATGCAGTGCACGCCAGCTGCTGCCGCCATCGCTGCTGAGCAAGCCTGCACGCATGCCGATCGCGATCACTCGGCCATCGCCGGTCGCATCGATGTCGAACAGGCTGGCCTTGGAACCGGAGCTCAGACGCGTCCACGAGCTTCCGGCATCGCTGGTCTTCAGGATCAGGCCGTCCTGGCCCGAGGCGTAGCCGACACCGTCGTCGCCGATATTCATGCCGAAGATGGTCGGCGGAATCGTGCCGCTGTCGTCGCTCTGCGCCTGGAACACCGGCGCCCAGGTCAGGCCACCGTCTGTGGAGTGGTTGATCTGGCCATATTCGCCACCGATCAGGATCGAGCCGTCATCGAACACCTTGACCACGTAGTTCGTTGGTTCGTCTCGAACAGCTGCGAACTCGTCCGTGGAATCGCCGGCTTTGTACAGTTCGGCCCAGTTCGGCGCGATCGACGCCCACGACTCGCCGCCATCGGTGGACTTCAACAAGGTGCCGAACGCACCGACGGCCACGGCGACGCCTTGCCTGTTCAGCGCGACGCGCAGCAGCCGCATGTCGGTACCGCTATCGATCTTGCGCCAGGCCCCCCGGCCGGTACGAACCAGCACCAGGCCTTTCTGGCCAACGGCAATCGAACGATCACCGACGATCGCGACACCGTGCATCGCGAGCTGCGTCGGTGGCTGCTCCTTGGCCTTGGCCCAGGTTTTTCCAGCATCCGTGGTCTCGAGGATGAGCCCGGCATGCCCGACCGCCAAACCGGTGTTCCCGGCGAACGCGACCGCGTACAGACGATCGTGAGGGGTCATCTGGGTCATCGCCCGGCTGTCGGCATCAGCCGCCCAGACTCGGGGGAAACCGATCGCAAGCATCGCCAGAACGACGGCGTTGAGTAAGGTGATGCGCGCAGGACGCTTCATGGCGAAGGCCACCGATGTTCGTTGGGAAGAAGTGCGGCGGCGACAGAGGCCGCCGCACGAAGGACCAGTTCAGCCGCGCAGCTTCAAGCGCGACCCAGCGCCTGCAGCGCCTGTGGCGTGCAGTAGGTGTTGAACAGCCATTCCGGATCCGCATCGAAGCGGGCGATCACGCCGGCAGCGCCCTTGCTGTGGTTGCACAACGACATCCGACGGTTCTGGAAGTCGTAGATGTGCACGTAGGTCCAGGACCAGCCCGGGTTCACGCCATCAGCGCTCTTGATGAAGCGCTTGCCGTCCTTGCCACCGCCCTTGAACTGGCCATGCGCCATTTCGAAGTTCGACCACAGCTTGCCCTGACGGTCATAGCGGATATTGCTGGCCGCCATGTTGTTGCGGGCATCGACATAGGCCACGCGCTTCGACACCGGCGACCGTGGATAGCCGGTCGGCTCGCAGCTGGTGACGATCACGTCCGGCGCCATTTCGTAGGCAATGTCGAAGAACTTCGGATTGTCCTTCTGACGCGGCGGCTCCCAGTTGTCGTCATGGCGCTCGAACTCCGACGACCACGGACCAAGCATCGGCTTGCGTTCCTCGATCTTGTGATTGCCCCAGGTCAGGAACGGGTCGCCTGCTGCCCAGGGGTCGCTGAGGAACCAGACCGCGCCGGGAACCAGAGGCTCGAAGCGCTGGTTCGCCGGGAACTGGCGCACGCGGCGGAACGACGGCAGATAGCCGTACAGGCCCGGGATCTTGCGCTGGTCGTAATCCCAGACGCTGAGGAACGAGGTGCCGCGGACATCCGGATCGGCAGCGAAGTAGACGCTCTGTCGACGCAGTTCGCTGTCCAGACCCTTGAACACCTTGCGGTCGGTACGGCCGGTGCTGTTCAACTCCACCCACTGGAAGTTGTAGTGATATTCCTGCTTGCCGTCGGTGCCGTAGTCTTTCTGCTCGATCACGTAGCACGCAGAATCGGCGCGGCCGATGCTCATGCCCATGTTGCACCAGACTTCCTTGCCATCCTTGGCATTGACGAATGGCAAGCCACCCTGCCAGCGATTGCCGTTCTGATCGACCGGGTTGCCATTGGCGTTCCACTTGGCGCGGTGCCCTGACTTCACGTCGGCAACGGTCGCTTCGTAGTAGGTCGCGGCAACGAGGTCGCGCGGATTGGTGGTCGGCGCCTTGATTCGGATCTTGCGACCTTCCGGCCCGGTGATCTGCTCGATGGCACCCGGATCGAGCAGATGCTTGACGTGCTCGACGTTGTCCTTGGTGATGTAGTCGCCCACCTTGACCTTGCCCTTGCTCTGCACTTCGATCGAGAGCATTTCATCGGGATAGGCCTTGCTGATGTTGTCGATTTCCTTCGCATACAGCTTGTCGAGCGGCATCAGCACACCGCCGCCAAGACCGTACGCCACGGACTCCATCAGTTTTCGACGGCCGTAATTTACGTCGTACTTTCTGATTCTCATTGTGTTCTCCTCGTTTCGCGTGCGCACATCACTGCACTTCTGCCGTCCGATCGATTACCGGGGACGAAAAACCGGTGTGCCGACAAAGCTTTCTATTTATTGGCGAGGACCACCATGTCCCCGCCATGACTCGCCCCAGGGTGTGTATTGCTGTTGCTGCCCGCTGTTTCGAACTGAGACAGATCGATGCCTTCACCGACCATCAGGTCGGTTCTCGTTGCGAAGCGCGGCTTGACGATCCAGACCAGCAGCGGCAGCACGATCAGTGCGAGCACCATGTTGATCAGCATGATTGCGCCGAGCAGCAGACCCATGTCCGCCATGAATTTCAGGTCGGACAGGAAGTACCAGGGCAGGATGCCGACCAGCATGATCGTGGCCGTGAACATGATCGCCTTGCCGGTGGTGACCATCGACTGGGTGATTGCCCGACCCCAGTCCGCGCCCTGCGCGTGGTACTCCTCGCAGATGCGCGACAGCAGGTAGATGCCGTAGTCGATACCGACACCGACACCCAGCACGGTGACCAGCACCGAGTTGATATCCAGACCGATGCCCATCATGTGCATCGTCGCCAGCAGATAAAAGTTCGACAGCAGCGTCGGTACCAGCAGGATGATCGCCGCCACGATCGAGCGATACGCATAGGTCGCAATGACGAAGATCGCGAGGCAGCACAGGCCGACCAGAATCCAGTGATAGCGCTGCACCACGCTGTTCATCGATTCCTGCAGCGCAATCGTCCCGGACGCCAGTCGGATCCGGACGTTCTTGTGATCCCGCCCGACTTCATCGACGACCTTGCGGGCGACCGCCAGCGCGTTGTTCACCGTGTCCTGCTTGTTGTCGCGATAGAACAGCGACACCGTCGAATGGCGATAGCGGAAGTCGGTCATGTCCGCGAAGTTCAGCGGGTTCTGCCCGAAGGCCACCGACGTACCCGCCGCCTTCACAGACTCCTCGTCCGGATCGATCGACATCCACGCCGGATGACCACCGGAGTAGATCCGGTTGACTTCTTCCATGATGTCCGAGAACGAGCGCGTGGCCCGCGCTGGCTGTGCTGCGCTCTCGGCCGCTTTCTGGATCGTCTGCGACAGGGCGTATACCTCCGCCGAACGTGTCGCACGGCTTTCCATGTTCTCGGTGTCCTTCTGCTCGAAGATGATCTCGAGCGAATTCACGCCAGGGAAATGGTTGTTGATGTCGCGAACCGCAGTGTTGAACTCCGACTTGTCCCACAGCAGGTTGCTGCCTTCGACCGGATTGCCGATGGCGATCCGGAAAGCCAGCATGACCGCTGCCGTGGTCAGCGCTGTCACCACCACCAGGGTGTACTCCGCGCGTTTGCCATACGTCAGTTTGGCCATCGCATTGAGCAGGACCTTCTGCACCTTGTGAATGCCCTGCTCGCGCTCGCCGCCAACGATCTCGTCGATGTTCTTCGGCGGCGGCAAGTACGACAGCAGGATCGCGATCAGCATCACGCCAGTCGGGATCAGGTACACCGCCCACATGCCGCAGAACAGCGCGAAGCGCTGCATGGCCGGGATCGGCGCAATGCCGATCACGAAGATGGCGATGACGTCGGTCATGATGCCGAGCACGCTGGGCGCCATCATCACCGCCAAGGTCACTTCGGACGCCTTCCTGCGATCGCGGATATGCGCGTAGATCTCGTAGTAGCGCTCGGTGTACTGGATGCAGTGCGAGAACGAGCGCGCGACCAGCAACAGCGGCACCACCATCAGCAGCGGCTCGATCGGCGAATGCAGCCAGCCGACCATGCCGAAGCCCCAGACGGCCGCCACGAAGCTGCAGACGACCGGCACCACGATGCCGGTGACATTGCGCATGTAGAACGCCAGCGCCACAACCAGCAAGGTCAGCGTGACGGCGAAGATCGTGTAGGTCTGCCCCTGCAGCTGGTAGACCCAGCCGGTCAGGATCGGCTGGCCAACGACGCTGAACGTGTGGTTCTCGTCGGTCGCCTGCTTAACCAACTCGTTGATCTTGCGAAACACCACACCGTAATCGAGCTTGTCTTCGAAGAACGACAAGCGCAGCAGCGTTGCGGTCTGGTCCGCCGACACCAGATAGGTGCGCGCCATCGGCGAACGCTCGACGCGGCGTTCCAGTTCGGCGAGATCGTTCGGCTCGGTCGGCACCTCGTTGCCCATCAGCGGCATCATCTGGATGCCTTCCGCCGTGGCCTCGGCGAATGTGGCCTTCTCAGTGGTGATCGACAGGATACGGTCGTGGTTGACCCCTTCGATGAGGTCGACGTCCCGCGTCAAGGTCCACACCTTCTGCAAGGTGTCGGCGTTGTAGATCTTCTTGCCGTCCGTCCGCTTCAGCATGATGGTGACGGTCAGCGGATCACCGAAGTTCGGATGATCGCGATAAGCCTGCACGAATGGATCGTCGGTCGGCAGCAGATCCTGGAAGATCGTGCGGATGTCCAGCTGGGGAATGCCACCCGCAAACAGCAGCGTGACAAGAATGAAGAAGATGCCGACACCGCGGCGGCGATTGACAATCCAGGCAGCGAGTCGAAAACGGAAACTATCCATTAGCGTGCCTTGACCTCATACCGTGCATGAGTGTCGGAACGCTTGCCGGGACGCGCCGAGAATTTGTCCCGGAGCCGTTTCGCGGCGGCGAAACAGCTGCCGCTGGATGGATTCCTCATGTCGTCTCCTCGCTGTTTTTCGGACCGGGAACCGGCCTCTGTTCGTTATCGCGTGGTGACTCACAAGCCACTTCGCGTCGTCCACTGATTATTCAGACGTGACTCGAACACGCATGACGACTTGTGCAATTCATCTGTCCCTTAGTGCACAACACCAGTTGGTGCGCCGCACAAGATTGGGCACGCGCGTTGGACTCTTCTGCGCTGCGATAACGTGAGTGGCTGGGCCTGCAAATCGCCGCAGCGTCGATTCGGCTACAGCTGGCGGGCGCAACCGAGGCGCCGCGCGGATCACGATCGCAGCACGGGTCATCGAATCACTTGGTGTACCCGCCGTACTGCGGCGGCTGGCTCGCCATCGCACTCGCAAGGCTTGCATCGATGCCAGGGCAACCTGACCTTGCGCGGACAGCAACCAGGTTGCCGTCGGCGCGAATCCGGGTATCGCCAACACTGGCGAACGCCGCGTCGTGCACTGTTCGCCATGGCGGACATGACCCGGCGTGCAATGCGCCTGTTGCCGCGTGCAATTCGCCGGCCTTGCGATTGCTGCGGGCTGCCTGTCACCCGATACTCAAGACTCAACTATCGATCCGGATATCGCCCGAGTGCGTCATCGCTGCACGCGCCCAAGCGAATGTCCGTTGTGCACGGAGGAGTGAGCAATGACCGTCTTGAATCGGCTTGATTGGTACAACATCGCCAGAGATACGAACTGGACGCCGACCTATGTATCCGACAAGGATTTGTTTCCGGAAGAACTGACCTGCGCTTTCGGCTTGCCGGCCGAAGCCTTCGAGGAATACGACGAGCCGTACAAGACGACGTACCCCGAATACGTCAAGGTGCAGCGCGAAAAGGATGCCGGCGCCTACTCGGTCAAGGCCGCGCTCGAGCGCAGCAAGATGTACGAGAACGCATCACCAGGCTGGCTGTCGGTCCTCAAGCTGCATTTCGGTGCGATTGCCCGCGGCGAGTATTCGGCGTCCAGCGCCGAGTGCCGCATGGTTCGCTTCGGCCGCGCACCCGGCATGCGCAACATGGCGACGTTCGGAATGATGGACGAGATCCGGCATAGCCAGATCCAGCTGTTCTTCCCGCATCAGTACGTGTCCAAGGATCGCCAGTTCGACTGGGCGTTCAAGTCCTACGACACCAACGAGTGGGCGATGATCGCCGCGCGCCACTTCTTCGACGATATGATGGTCACGCGCGGCGCCGTCGGCGTCGGCATGATGCTGACGTTCGCCTTCGAGACCGGCTTCACCAACATGCAGTTCCTCGGCTTGGCAGCCGATGCTGCAGAAGCCGGCGACTGGAGCTTCTCGTCGCTGATCTCGAGCATCCAGACCGACGAGTCGCGCCATGCGCAGATTGGCGGACCGCTGGTGCAGATCTTGGTCAAGAACGGCAAGAAGGCCGAAGCGCAGAAGATGGTCGATATCTCGATCTGGCGGGCCTGGAAGCTGTTCTCGATCCTCACCGGCCCGGTGATGGACTACTACACGCCGCTGGAGCATCGCAAGCAGTCGTTCAAGGAATTCATGCAGGAGTGGATCGTCGGCCAGTTCGAGCGCTCGCTGCTCGAACTGGGCCTCGACAAGCCATGGTTCTGGGACGACTTCCTGCGCGAGATCGACGAGCAGCACCACGGCATGCACCTCGGCGTCTGGTTCTGGCGCCCGACAGTCTGGTGGGATCCGGCCGCTGGCGTGTCGCCTGCCGAACGTCAGTGGCTCGAAGAAAAGTACCCGGGCTGGAACGACACCTGGGGCCACTGCTGGGACGTGATCACCGAAAACGCGCTCGAAGGCAACATGGCCAAGACGCTTCCGGAAACGCTGCCGGTGGTCTGCAACATGTGCCAGCTGCCGATCAACTACACGCCGGGTCCGAAGTGGACGATGCGCGACTTCCCGCTGACGCATGCCGGCCGCGATTATCACTTCTGCTCCGAAGGCTGCCGCTGGGTGTTCGAGCAGGAGCCCAGCCGCTACAAGGATCATCAGTCGCTGGTCGACCGCTTCCTCGATGGCCAGATCCAGCCGCCAGACCTCGGCGGCGCGCTCAAGTTCATGGGGCTCTCCCCCGGCGAGATGGGCGACGACGCGCTGAAGTTCGCGTGGGTCGAAGAGGTCCGCGCCGATCGCATCAAGAAAGCAAGCTGATCGGCAAGCCGCCGCAAGCTCCGGCGAGCGTCGACGCTCGCCGGAGACGATCAAACCGATAAAAACACAACATCAATTTCCGGGAGGAGGGAGCGCGATGGCTCTGTTTCCGCTGACATCGAATTTCCAGGAGGACTTCGTTCTCCAGCTGGTCGCGGTCGATACCGACAACAACATGGATGAAGTGGCTGCCGCTGCAGCCGTGCATTCGGTGGGTCGCCGCGTCAAGGCGCGCCCGGGTGTGCTTCGCGTCCGTCGCCAGGGCGCCAGCGAGCCGTTCGCACGCGACCTGAAGGTCGCTGATGCCGGGCTGCGGCCGATGGAGTGTGTCGAGATCTATTGGGAGGGCTCGACGGCCCATCTTCGCGAGCCTCGCCACTGAGCATCCGACATGACATTTCAAAAAGTCTGCAAGCTCGAAGACCTCTGGGAAGGTGACATGGAGGCCTTCGAGGTCGATGGCGAAGAAGTGCTGGTGGTCTGGCCTGAAGGTGGCGAACCCTGTGCGTTCCAGGGCGCCTGTCCACATCAGGACATCCCGCTGGTCGAGGGCAGATTCGACGGCAAGATGGTGCATTGCCGCGCGCACCAGTGGAGCTTCTGCGCCAGCACTGGCAAGGGCGTCAACCCGGATCACACGCAGCTTGCGCGGTACCCGATCAAGATCGAGAACGGTGAGGTGCTCGTCCAGGTCGAGGGCATCAAGCCCCTGTTTTCCGCAACCTGAGACTACCCGTGAGCAGCCACCACATCAGCACCGCACACCTCAACAATCGCGTCGGTCCGGTGCTTCGCCAGGGTGCGCTGGCCAAGGCGGTCGTCGAGGCTGCCGAAGCCGACAACCCCGATCGCGTCATCGTGGTCGAAGACAAGGTCGCCTACGTCCGCATATCCACCGATGGCGAGATGATCCTGCGCCGCACGACGATCGAGGAAATGCTCGGCCAGCCGTTTCAGATGCGCGATCTCGAAGTCGAGCTCAGCTCCTTTGCAGGACGCATCGACAACGCCGAAGAGTACATTCGCTTCTACTTCGAAAAGACTTTCTAGGAATCCACCATGAGCGACGTTGAAATTCTCAAGCCGTTGAAGACCTGGAGCCATCTTGCGGCGCGTCGGCGCAAGCCCAGCGAATACGAGATTGTCTCGGTCAACCTGCAGTACAACGACCGTCCCGGTTCGGCGGCACCGTACGAGCTGGACCCGAACGTGTTCATGAATCGCTGGTATGTCGAGCATCGGAACAACAGCCCGCTGAAGCACAAGGACTGGAACAGCTTCCGCGATCCGGACGAGCTGATCTACCGCACCTACTGCCTGATGCAGGACGGACAGGAAACCTACGTATACAGCCTGTTTGACCAGTTCAGCGCGCGCGAACACGACAAGGCACTGACACCGCAGTGGGCAGGCACCCTCGCCCGCCTCTACACGCCGTCGCGCTACCTGCTGCACACCGTGCAGATGGCGTCGGCCTATCTCGCGCAGATGGCACCGGCGAGCACCATCGAGAACTGCGCGTCGTTCCAGGCCATGGATTCGTTCCGCTGGCTGAGCCACGTCGCCTATCGCACCAAGGAACTCGAAGGCAGCTTTGCCGACAAGGGCTTCGGCAAGGACGAGCGTCACTACTGGGAACAGGACGCCGCCTGGCAAGGCTTCCGCGAGCTGATGGAAAAGACGCTCGTGGCCTATGACTGGGCCGAATGCTTCGTTGCGCTGAATCTGGTCGCCAAGCCCGCCATTGAGGAAGGCATGCTGCGCCTGCTCGGCAATGTCGGCCGCCGCAACGGCGATCTGGTGATGAGCCTGCTCGCCGATGCCGAGCTGATCGACGCCACCCGGCATCGCCGCTGGGTGGCAGCACTGGTCAAGCTGGCACTGGAAACCGACGGCAACGCCGACGTGATTCGCGGCTGGATCGCGAAGTGGACGCCGCTGGCCGATGCGGCGATCGACGCGTACGCCAGCGCCATTTCGGAGTCGCAGAGCGCCGCCGATGCTGCCAAGCAAGCCACGGCCACGTTCCGCGCGTCACTGGGCCTGTAACCGCGGCCAGCTTCAGACGCACCCAGCCCGGACCACGGCCGCAACTGTGATCCGGGCTTTTTCTTTGCTGTGCCAGTTGCTTCGCTACCCGGCTGCGGCCGACGCTTCGGCGCCCGTGCGCGATCAAGAGCGGGCGATGCCCTGGTGAGTGGTGCGCGACACCACCGCTGCCGAATCAGAGTCTGCCGCGACGACCGCTAACGACCGCCCGGCGCTGTCTCCCGCTTCGGGATGCGATACATCCCGAAGCGCTTATTCAAGACCAATCGAACGGTGCCGACGGCACCTGATCAGACGAAACGATCGTAGAAGATCTGGCTGACCGGCACCTTCAGCTCCAGCAGCATGCGCTGCACGGCGTCGGTCATCGCGGGCGGACCGCAGAAGTAGTAATCGTTGGCCGCGGGATCGCCTTCGCGCTCGAGATGCTGACGCGCGATGTCGTGGATGTAGCCGCGTTCGCCTGACCAGGGTTCGGCGCAGTCAGGATCCGAGATCGCGTAGTGCCGCGTCAGCCGCGCATCAAGCTGTTCATCGCGCGCGATCAGCAAGTCGGCGCAGAGATCACTCGGCCGACGGCCACCGAAGTACAGCGTGATCTTGCGATCGGCGTGGCCGCTGCGCGCAGCACCGGCAAGGATCGACAACACTGGCGACAGACCCGATCCGCCAGCGATACAGACGATATCGCGCCGTCCGCTGTCGCGCAGGTACGACATGCCGTAAGGGCCATCGAGCACGATCTCGTCACCGACCTGCAGGCCGTCGAACAGCACCTTGCCGCCGGCGCCATTGACCATGCGCTTGATCGTGAAACGCCACTCGCCGTCCTCGTTGCCGAGATTGGACATCGAATACGCACGGTCGCCGGTGACACCCGGCAAGCTCAGCAACGCGAACTGCCCGGGAAGGAAGTCGGCGGCATCGTCGATCACGAACGAGAACTGCGCCATGTCATGGGTCAGATCCTCGCGCGCCGACAGGCTGGCGCGATGACGGCGCGGGCGCGGGCCCAGGCCACCGCTGGCTGGCAGCCGTGCAGCGATCATGCAGTCCGATCGCGGACGCGCCTGACAGGCCAGTCGATAGCCACGGTCACGACTGCGCGTCGGCAGGCCCGGCGCCTCCGGCCACAGGTCATCGATCTCGCCGCTTTTCAACTGCACACGGCAAGCGCCGCAGCCACCCGAGGCACACTCGTAAGGCAGGCTGACGCCGCTGCGCAGCGCGGCGCGCAGAACCGTATCACCGGGCATGCAGGTGAACTCCGCTCCGCCCTCGGCGAAGCGGATACGGTGACCGGCAGCAGTGCCTTCAGCGGACAAGGGCATCCACCGCGCTTAACACCACAGTCTTGATCTGCAAGGTCACATACTCAATTGAAGGCACAAGAGCGGGCTGCCAATATCGCCCCATCGTGCACGAATGATTAAAGCGAAGCGCTTCATGGTCCATGGCTGGATCCTGAACGTGTCGGGATGGCTCTAGCATTGACAACTCCACTGGCGCGTTCAATAGGACCGTGATGATGAGCGGCATCATCGCGCTGAATGTTCGAACGATCGATATCGGAGGACACTGCAGCCGTTGTCGCACGGTGATCAAACGACTCACCTTCCACGCATTGCGACGGCATGGCGTCATCCTCGTTTCCGGCTGACAGCACGCGCACATCCGATTGCCAGACCGATGAATCTGAACGACCTTGACCTGAACCTGCTGCGCGTGTTTCACCAGTTGATGATCGAGCGCCGGGTATCCAGCGCTGCGGAATCGCTTGGCGTTTCGCAGCCCGCCGTCAGCAATGCCCTCAAGCGGCTGCGCAGCCTGCTTGGCGACGAACTGTTCCTGCGCACCGCGCAAGGCATGCTGCCTACGCCGCTGGCGGAACAGATTGCCGAGCCGATTGCCTATGCGATGGATTCGATCCGCGCAGCGATGAATCAGCAGGTGCACTTCGACCCCGCCAGTGCCCAGCGCGAGTTCGTCATGAGCCTCATTGACCTTGGCGACATGTTCTTCCTGCCGCCATTGCTGACCCAGGTCTGCCAGCAAGCGCCCGGCGTGCGCATCAATGTCGCGCGCAGCCTGACATCGACGCTGAAGGACGACATGGAAGCCGGCCGCATCGATATCGCGATCGGTCTGCTGCCGCAGCTGCAAGGCAGCTTCTTCCGGCAGCGGCTGTTCCGTCAGAGCTACGTACTAGCCTTCCGCCGCGAACATCCGCTGGCGCGACAGGCAACCGTCACCCAGGCCGATTTCATCGGCTGCGAACATGTCGTGGTGTCGCCGGGCACCGGCCATGGCGAAATCGATCGCCTGATGGAGCGCAAGGGCATCGAGCGCCGGATCCGAGCGACCGTCCCGCACTTCAATGCCATCGGCAGCATCCTGGAGGCCACCGACCTCGTGGCCACGATTCCGTTGCGGCTTGCCGAGATGCTGCGCCGGCCGTTCGGCATCAGCTTCGTTCACCATCCGGTGGAACTGCCCGAGGTCTCGATCGATATCTTCTGGAACGCGCGGCTGCACCGCGATCCCGCCAACCAATGGCTGCGCAGGCTGATCTTCCGCCTGTTCTCCGACCAGCAGATCGGAGGCGCCTGAACGATGGAAGTCCTCGTTCGGCCTGCCGGCCGCGTCATCAGCGTCAAGCCTGGCGACAAGTTCCTGCCAGCGCTGCGCGCCGAGGGGCTGGCCATCTCATACAGCTGCGAAGACGGTCGCTGCGGGCTGTGCCGCTGCAAGCTGCTGCGCGGCAACGTCGTCGAATCGGCGCGCCCACCACGGCCGCTGTTCGGTCATCGCACCCGCTACGTGCTGGCCTGCCAGAGCTCCCCCGCCGATGATTGCGCGATCGAGATTCCGGACGCCGACGAGCCGGTGACGCACCTGCAGCGGCGCTTGCGCACGCAGGTACTTGGCGTCGAGCCGCTGGGCCACAACGTTCGGCTGCTTCGCCTGGCAAACACGGAAAACCTGCAGTTCTCGCCGGGCCAGTTTGTCGAGCTGGAACTCGGCCGCAGCTTTTCGCGCGTCTATTCGCTTGCCGGCCTGCCTGGCGACGATGAGTTGCGTTTCCATGTCCGCATTCATCCGCAAGGCAGCGCAGGTCAGATGATTTCCGAACGCCTGCAGGTCGGCACTCCGCTGCGGCTGCGCGCGCCGTACGGCGCTGCCTGGCTGCGGCGCCGGCACGATGGTCCGCTGCTGGTCGCGTCCTCGGGTACCGGGCTGGCGCCGGTGCTGTCGATCCTGCGCGGCATTGCCGCAGCCCGGCTCGCCAACCCCGTGCATGTCTATGTCAGCTTCCTGCTTCGCGAGGATGTGTACGGACTCGACGAACTGTCAGCAGCACTGGAACGCATTCCGAACCTGCGCAGCTCGCAGGTCATCGTCGCCTATGGGGCCATCAAGCGCGGTCTGCGCCGGGGTCTGCTGACCGAGGCGCTTGAAGCCGATATCCCGAACTTCCGCGACTGGCAAGCCAATCTCTATGGCTCGCCATTCGCGATTGATGCGGCGATCCATCTGCTGCGCCGACGAGGCATCAGCGAGGATGATCTCCACGCCGACCCTTTCCATCCATTCGGAAGCTGAAGCGGATACCGGTCGTTCCACTCGTTAGCCGCCGGCCTGAAGGCGGGCCGCCGCCGCAATGGCAGAGGCCCGCGCGCGGACTCAATGCGCGGCAGCCAGATCGCGTTCGCCAGGCACACCGCGCCGCGGCCCGATGACCAGCTGCCGCGCGCCACGGACTGCACTGGGCGAAATGCCGTAACGCAGCTTGAACTGGCGGGAGAACGAGGCGAAGTGCTGAAAGCCATGGTCCATCGCGATGTCGGTGATCTTGCGATGGCTGTGACGGGCATCGCGCAACAGGCGCATGCAGCAATCAAGGCGGATTTCGCGGATCGCCCGCGTCGGCGTCAGACCATGACGCTCGAACAGCAGATACAGCGCGCGACGCGACATGAACAGTTCGGCGGCGATTGCATCGGCATCCAGCACCGGATCGGCGATCCGGCGCAAGATCACGGTGCGGGCGCGTTCGAGGCGGCTGGTGCGTGTCGCTTCGGCGCGCGGACGTTCGGCGCTATCGGCACCTGCAGCCTCGGCGCGCGACCAGCGCTCGATCAACGACGTATCGACCCGGAAGCGGCTCGGCATCAGCGCGGCATAGGCATGGGCTTCGATCACCGCGCGGCTGAACAGCACGCTGCCACGGTCATCGCTGCGCATCGTGTCGAGGGCCGACGCATATTCGGATTCGCGCCACGGCAGCTCGTCACCGCGCAGGCCGACGAACCAGCGGTACAGCGTGTTGTAGCGGAGTTGTTCGAGCAGCTGCTCGTGGCTCGGAAACGAGTACAGCGCCTGCAGCAGCGCTGCCCGAATCAGCGGTGCGCAACGGATTGCCGAGAGCGTTGCGTCCTTGCAGATGTCTTCGACAAGACTGCGGATATGGACCAGCGGATGAACGTCGTCGGCGCCGGGAAGGACATCTGCCCTGTTGGCCGAGCCATGCTTGATGAACCCGGGTGCGCGGGAATCGTACATATCGAGCTGTCCTCCTGTCCGGCGAAGATGCCTGCCGCGTCTCCAGTGGCGCGTCATGGTCTTGCGTCTTGAATTCAGTCTCCCCGATCCGACTGTCAGCGTCATTCGCCCTTGGTGATATTCGATATTCGCCAAGCATCGGTCGCGGTAATGACGGGGCCTGGCGCGTCGACCAACAAGGCGACCACACCCGTCCAGAGGAAGCTGCATGAAAAGCCATGCGCCTGCGGGGTTTCACCCCCGTTTCTGCGGACACTTCCGAGTAGGCCGATCCTGGCGCAAGGAGTGCTTGCATCGACGCGAAGGAAGCTCGGCGCGCAGTTCAAGCAAGGGGCTGTCGAACAGGTGCCGCAGCTTGGGGTGAGCTGCGCCCGAATGGGCGCAGCCCGGACGCGCCATCAGCACGGCCAGAGGCAAGCTTGTGGCGGCTGGGCGGACACTCGGCATCACCTGCTCGCGACTGGTCTACCGGCTCGCACTCTTGGCGGCACTGCCAATTGAACCGGCACGGCAGATGACGCCTCGTACGAACCCGAGGGAACGTCGCCCTCGGGTTCGCAGCACGACGGCGATCGACGCTCAGTCCTTGATGCCGTAGCGGTCCGACAGAACGGTCAGGAACACCTCGATCGCCGCCAGTTCGCGGTTGTAGATGCGCACTTCATCGAGCGCGCCGGCCAGCGGATAGCGGTAGGTGCGCTCGCCGAACAGGGGCGACTGCGCGCCGAGATACAGCGGCTGGCCGTTCGACACAGCGAAATTGTGGTGGCCGTTCTCGATGGTCTGCTGAAGCTCGCCATCGACATACAGCCGAATGCGTTCCGGATTGCTGCGCTGCGTGATCGTCACGTGCAGCCACTTGCCGAGCTGTGGCTTGATCGGCGTGGTGAGCGCGACGGCCGTCGAGTAGTCGATGAAGCCGGCGGAGCCCGGCGCGGGCGCCGGCGCCGACGCGATGTAGCTGAAGAATCCCTGGCGGTCATGGCTCTTGGCGACCGCCATCTGAATCGCGTGCGGGACGAAGTTGGCAAACGCATCCTCGCCGGCGAAATCGTCGAAGCGCGCCCAGTAGCTGACGGTGAAATTGTTGCCGAACGCCAGCGACGGACTGGCCGGAATGGTGACGTAACCCAGATCGCGATAACCGCCGAACTTGGCCGCCGTACCCAGAATCCCCGGAACCAGGCTGACGGCGCCGGTCGCCACACCGTTATTGCCTCGGCTGCTGCAATCGGTGCTGGTGGTCGAGTTGAAGCAGTAATGGGCCACGAGTCCGTTCTTCGGACCTGCGGCATAACTGACGCCGGCAGCGATGGCGCCGGCAACAAGCAGGGGAACTGCGGCAAACAAGGACAAGGTACGCGTGATCGACATGGCAAGGCTCCTGCGCGATGGATTGAGCCGCCCAAGACCTGAGTCATCGTGGCGGCGCGCCAATCTGAGCGGATCTCACGCTCAGGTCCTCGCGGAATTCCAACGGAACTCCAACGGATTCCTCGCGATGTCGCCAGAAACCATCAGCACGCGGTCAACAGCGCCGAGCCGTCGCCCGAAACGAAAAAGCCCCTGCGGTCAGGGGCTTCTTGTTGATGCGAATAGGGAATGGCGGAGAGGGTGGGATTCGAACCCACGGTACCTTGCGGTACGCCTGATTTCGAATCAGGTACGTTCGACCACTCCGCCACCTCTCCGCGTTGCTTCAGCAGCTTCGCGTCGGAGGGTCGATTCCGGACGCGGGCTTTGTCGCTGCAGCCCGTCTATTCTATCAATCCGGTTGTGCCCGCGCAGGACTTTTTTGCGCGATCGCCTGCCGGTCTGGCAACCGACAGGCGTTGCGGCACCGGTGGCCGCAGCGCCACAGGACAGGACACCCGCGCCGGGTGGGATCATAGAAACAGAACCGCCACCGCAGCTCGACGAAGCTGCGAGTGGCTGCAGGCACGCGAGACCGACATGACGACCGGAGCAGCTTCACGATGACGGCCACGCCGCGCCAGGTATCGGCGCTGCGCAGCGCGCTCCTCGCTGCGGTTGCGCTGGTTGCTCTGGTCACCTGCTCGCCGAATCCGAACCGGCTTGAGCGCGCGCTTGCCAGCGGCGTGCTGCGGGTGGCGACGACCAACAGCCCGACCACCTGCTTCGCCGGGCCATCCGGACCAACCGGTTACGAGTGCGACCTGTTGCGCGGCCTCGCTGAAAAGCTGGGGATGAAGCTGGAGCTGGTCTACCTCGCCAACGCCTCGCAAGTGCTCGACTACGTGGCCGGCGGCCGAGTCGATGTCGGTGCGGCAGGCATCAATGTCACGGCGTCGCGCAGCGAACAGGTGCGCTTCACCAAGCCGGTGCAGACGGTTCGCCAGCAGCTGGTCTACCGTGCCGACGAATCCAAACCACGCGACCTCGACGGTCTCGACGGCAAGCTGGCGGTACCGAAGGGCAGTTCGATGGCCGAACGCTTGGTTGAACTGCGCGCCAGCCGCTACCCGACGCTGCTGTGGCAGGAAATCCCGGATGCCGGCGGCAACGACCTGCTGGCCCGCGTTGCCGATGGCGAACTGACCTACACGATCGCCAATTCCGATCTGGTGGCTTTGAACCGCCGCCACGCGCCGAAGCTCAAGGTCGCCTTCGACGTTTCGGGCAACGAGGACATCGCCTGGGCGTTGCCGTCAGGTAGCGACACCAGCCTGTACGACAAGGTCCAGCACTATCTGACGACGTTCCCGGAAACCGAGCTGGCACGGCTGCGCGATCGTCATTTCGGCGTCGTCGAAAATGACGAGTACCTCGGCGTGGTCCGCTTCGTCACCGACGTCAAGGAACGCCTGCCGAAGTATCAGCGCTACTTCGAGGACGCTGCCGAGCGCTATGGCCTCGACTGGCGCACGCTGGCGGCGATCGGCTACCAGGAATCGAAGTGGGATCCCGACGCCGTCAGCCACACCGGCGTGCGCGGCATCATGATGCTGACGATGGACACGGCCGAGCACATGGACGTGAAGGATCGCGAGGATGCCGTGCAGAGCATCGAAGGCGGCACGCGCTACTTCCAGCAGCTGCTGCGCAAGATGCCGGCGTCGATTCCGGAGCCGGATCGCACGTGGATGGCGCTCGCGGCCTACAACCAGGGCCTGGGGCACTTGCACGATGCCCGCAAGCTGGCCCAGAAGGTCGGCAAGAATCCCAATCGCTGGGATGACGTGCGGGAAGGCATGCGCCGCCTCACGCAGGAGCAGTGGTACTCCCAGACCAAGCATGGCTACGCGCGCGGCGGCGAAGCCGTGCACTTCGTCACCAATGTGCGCAGCTACTACGACGTGCTGCTGTGGATGACCGGCGGAACGAACGTTGCGCCGAGCACCGAGGCGCAGGCGGCGGCCGTCAGATCCGCAGCCGAGTCACCGGCCGACCGTTGAGCAGATGCTCGGCGACGATCTCGTCGACGTCCGCCTCGCTGCCATACCGATACCAGACACCTTCCGGGTAGACGACCATCACCGGTCCCTGCTCGCAGCGGTCAAGGCATCCGGCCTGATTGACGCGGGCGCGACCGATGCCGGTGATCGCGGCCTTCTTGACCTTCTGCTTGCAGTAGTCGCGCAGGCCGCTGGCGCCGTGATCCTCGCAGGAGGCACGGCCATCGCTGCGCTGGTTGCAGCAGAAGAACACGTGGTGCTTGAAGTAGGGTTCCGGCGTGGGGCTGCTGGCGGGGTCGCTCATGGCGTTCCGAACGAATAACCGAGGTTGATGGTGGAAATCTGGTCGACGTGGCGGGTGTCTTCCGGCACCTGCGAGTTGTAGCGGATTTCGTGATTGAAGGTCGCGAACAGATTGCCGACGATGGTCAGCTTCAGCGCCGAAATCGGGTTGACGTAGATATTGGTCTTGCCGGCTTCGGTGCGCAGCGTCTGGCTGAACTCGGCATTCGGCGAGATCGCCCAGACGTACTTGCCGCCGAACGTGGCGATCGCCGCGGTTTCATAGATGTCGTCCTGATCGCGAGTCCGGTTGGCACCGAGACCGGTTTCGACATCGAGCGTATGGATCGGCCCGGTCAAGACGTGACGGCCGTAGCCCAGCGTCAGCGCATAGCGTTCCGCGACACCGGCAAAGCGATCGTTGTCGTAGGCCAGATTGGTGTACGCGTAGTTGTGCTCATCGAACTGCAGATCGGTCTTGTTGGCAGCCGAGTAGCGTTCGTCGGTGGTCAGGCCGTCCCGTGTACCGCTGAAGGCCAGCGCGCTGAAGCGATTGCCCCAGCGACTGCGCCGGTACTCCAGCGCGCCACGGACGTTCACGGAACGCGTGCGCGTGTTGCCCGAGGTATTGACGACGCCAAGCGCGAGATCGCCACGCCACGGAGACGGCGCGGGCGGCGCGGGCTCGGGTGTCGACCCCTCGTTGTCCGTAGCGGCGCCGGATTCAGCAGCGTCATGTACGGCAGCCTCAGCTGCAGGAGCATCTGCGGACGCCGCCGGCGCGTCAGCCTGCGCCAACCCGCTTCCCAGCATGAGACACAGCAGCAGGGCGGCACGAAAAACCGGCAGGCAAACAGTCGGCAGCACGGACATCGGTGAGAGTTGCTCCTGTATTGGGGTTTGATCGAGGACGCCTTCGGCCCGGGATCCTGGCCGGTGGCCTGTGCTAGCGTCGCCGCCATCATGCCGCTGCCCGAACCGCGCCCGTTTCCGCTTGCCGACGCCGATCTGTGCGTGAAATGCGGGCTCTGCCTGCCGCACTGCCCGACCTACGGGCAGTCGCGCAACGAAGCCGATTCACCGCGCGGCCGGATCATGCTGATGCAGGGTCTGGCGACCGGGCGCATTGTCCCGTCATCCACCGTTGAACGCCATCTCGATGGCTGCCTCGGCTGCCGGGCCTGCGAACGCGTATGCCCGGCTCAGGTCCCGTACGGCGCGCTGATCGATGCCGGTCGCGCCGTGCTGGCCGAAGCGCGCCCTGCCCGCTTGCGGCGATCGCGCTGGACCAGCGTCGTGTTGTCGCAGCGGCCGCTGCGACAACTGCTGGCGATGCTGCTGCGGCTGTACGTCGCGAGCGGTCCGCAAGCCTTGATCCGCCGCTTTCATCTGCTTGGCGGCGGCCGGCTGGCACGGCTCGAATCGCTGCTGCCGGCTTCATCCGCCATCCGCCGCCCATCGACTGCAGTGCCCGCTGCAAACAAAGCTGCGCGAGGAACCGTGGCGATCTTCACCGGCTGCGTCGGCGGGATTGCCGATCCGGCACTGGCCGACGACCTTGCGCTGCTGCTGGCCGATTGCGGCTATCGGGTCCGCCGCCCAAGTGCGGAGACCTGCTGCGGCGCCATCGATCAGCACGCCGGAGACCCTGCACGCGCCGAACGGCTGGCGGCGCGCAATGTTGCCGCGTTCGGCGCTGGCGATGATCCGATCCTGCCGCTGGCGACCGGCTGCGCCGCCACGCTGGCCGCCTACCCGCGTCTGGCCGCCGGTGGCGATGCGTTCTGCCGTCGCCTGCGCGATCCGCTTGCCTTCCTGATGGCACACGCCGATGCGCTGCGCTTCCGCGCCACACCGCTGACGGTTGCCATCCATGAACCGTGCACGCAGAAGAACGTGATCGGTGAAGGCCGGGCGCTGCGGCAACTGCTGGCGCGCATTCCGGAACTGACGGTGGTGGAACTCGATGCTTCGGGCCGCTGCTGCGGCGCGGCCGGCACCCACTTCATCGATCACGCCGCAGAGGCCGACGCGCTGCTGCAGCCGAAGCTCGACGCGATCGCCGCACTGACTCCCGATCTGATCGTCAGCGCCAATATCGGTTGCGCGCTGCATCTGGCCGGCGGGCTGCGCCGGGCCAGCGGCATCAGCCCGGAGGTGTTGCACCCGGTTCGACTGCTGGCACGATGCCGGGCTTGACGGTGGGCGCCTCGGGATCGGCAATCGCCAGCCGCGCCTCGACGCGCAGCAGCACGCGCTCGGCCAGTTCGTCCTGGATGTAGCGGCGCAGACGCGCCTCTTCGGCTTCCTTGGCCAGAATCTGCTGGGCGCTGAAGCTGTAGTCGCGCGACACCGTCTGCGACTCCGGCGCAATCAGGATCTGGGCCTTGCCATCGACGACGCGGCGCATCTCGAAGGTCACGCGGGTGACCAGCCGGTACTCGATCGCGCGGCCATCGGTGCCGATCGACAGCACTTCCTGCGCTTCGCGCAGATCGGTCAGGCGCAGCACCACGGACGCATCGTCGGCCTTGGACACGACCTCGCCACCGCCACGGGTGATGCGCGCCTTCAGCGCTTCCTCGACCGGCGGCGCGCTGACCCGATACGGATCGACCAGTTCGACGTGTACCGACTTCAGTGCCTTCGGCAGCGGCCGGCTGCCCACCGGGTGGAAGCCGCAGGCGACCATCGCCAGCGCAGCGAGCGAGATACCGATCGGTCGAACAGGATTCATGCGCCGATCACACCACGAAATTGACCAGCTTGCCGGGCACCACGACCTGCTTCTTGATCGCGGCACCAGCAAGGAAGCGCTGTACACCTTCATCGGCCAGTGCAGCGGCAATGATCACGTCCTGCGCCGACCCCGCCGGCACGCTGATCTGGCCGCGGAGCTTGCCGTTGACCTGCACAACCATTGCGACGTTGTCCGACACCCGGGCATCGGCTTCCGGCTCCGGCCATTCGGCGTCGATCACCGGGGTCGTGTTGCCCAGCGCCAGCCACAGTTCATGCGCGGCATGCGGCACGATCGGCGACAGCACGCGCACCAGTGCACTCAGCGCTTCGCCCAGCACCGCCCGCCCCTGTGCGCTGCGGTCATCGAACTTGGCCAGCGCATTGACCAGTTCCATGCACGCGGCGATAGCGGTGTTGTAATTGTGGCGACGGCCGAAGTCGTCGCTGATCTTGGCCAGCTGATCGTGCAGCTTGCGGCGAAGGTCCTTCTGCGCGGCGTTCAGCGCGGCGCGGTCGAGCGGCTCGGTGGCGCCGAGGGCTGCGTGATCGGCCACCAGCTTCCAGACCCGCTTCAGGAAGCGCAGCGCGCCGTCGATGCCGGCATCGCTCCATTCCAGCGTCTGCTCCGGCGGCGCGGTGAACATCATGAACAGGCGTACGGCATCGGCACCGTGCGATTCGATGATCGCCGCCGGATCGACGCCGTTGTTCTTCGACTTCGACATCGTGCCGAGGCCGACCGCAGTCACCACTTCGCCGCTTGCCTTCAGCGCGTAGCTGCCGTCGGCGCGTTTCTCGACGTCCTTCGGATTGATCCAGTCGCGGCCACCGGCTTCGGTCGTGCGATAGAAGCCTTCGGCCAGCACCATGCCCTGGGTCAGCAGGCGCTTGAACGGCTCGGCGACCGCCGGCAGGCCGCAGTCGCGCATCAGCTTCGAGAAGAAACGCGCGTACAGCAGATGCAGGATCGCGTGCTCGATGCCGCCGATGTACTGATCGACCGGCAGCCAGTAGGCCGCGCGCTCGTCGACCATGCCGGTCTGGCAGCCAGCGCTGGCGAAGCGGGCGTAGTACCAGCTGGAATCGACGAAGGTGTCGAAGGTGTCGGTCTCGCGTCGCGCCGGCTTGCCGCATTGCGGACACGGCACGTTGACGAAGCTGTCGAGCTTCAGCAGCGGGTTGCCGCGACCATCCGGCACCAGATCTTCCGGCAGCCGCACCGGCAGCTGGTCGGCCGGCACCGGTACCGCATCGCAGCTATCGCAGTAGATGATCGGGATCGGGCAGCCCCAGTAGCGCTGGCGCGATACGCCCCAGTCACGCAGCCGGTAGTTGACGCGGCGGCGGCCGGCGTTCTGCTGCTCCAGCTTGCTGGCGATGCCGTCGAAGGCGTCCTTGAACGACAGGCCCGAGAACTCCGCGGAGTTGATCGTGAAGGCTTTGTCGGTGAATGCAGCGGTTGAGAGATCCGGCGCCGGCCCGTCGGCCGTCGCGGCGATCACCGCCTTGATCGGCAGACCGTACTTGGTCGCGAACTCCCAGTCGCGCTGGTCGTGTCCCGGCACCGCCATCACCGCGCCGGAGCCATAGCTCATCAGCACGAAGTTGGCGGCGTAGACCGGAATTCGCTCAGCCGTAAGCGGGTGGATGACGTCGATGCCCAGCGCCACACCGCGCTTCTCCATCGTTTCCATCGCCGCTTCGGTGACGTCACCGCGGCTCGCTTCATCGACGAACGCCGCCACGGTCGCATCACGCGCCGCCGCTTCCAGTGCCAGCGGATGCTGGGCAGCCACGCTGACGAAGGTCACGCCGTACAGCGTGTCCGGCCGCGTCGTGAACACGGTCAGCTTCTCGCTGGTCTCCCCTCTCCCGCCGGGAGAGGGGCCGGGGGTGAGGGAAGGCCGGTCAACCGTGAAATCGATCTCCAGTCCTTCCGAGCGGCCGATCCAGTTTTCCTGCATGCGGCGCACGGCTTCCGGCCAGTGCTCGAGCTGCTTGACCTCGGCGAGCAGCTCGTCGGCATAGGCGGTGATCTTCAGGAACCACTGCGGGATCTCGCGCTGTTCGACGATGGCGCCAGAGCGCCAGCCGCGGCCGTCGATGACCTGCTCGTTGGCCAGCACGGTCTGGTCGACCGGATCCCAGTTGACGCGCGAGTTGCGGCGGTAGATCAGGCCGCGCTTGAGCAGTTCGGTGAAGAACCACTGCTGCCAGCGGTAGTAGTCCGGCTCGCAGGTCGCGAGGCGGCGATCCCAGTCGTAGCCGATGCCGAGCTGCTTGAGCTGCCCGCACATGGTGTCGATGTTCGAGTAGGTCCACTCGGCCGGCGGCACCTTGTTCTTGATCGCCGCATTCTCGGCCGGCAGGCCGAAGGCATCGAAGCCGATCGGCTGCAGCACGTTCTTGCCCTTCATCCGCTGATAGCGGCTGATCACGTCGCCGATCGTGTAGTTGCGCACGTGGCCCATGTGCAGCTTGCCGGACGGGTACGGGAACATCGACAGGCAGTAGAACTTCTCCGCGCCCGGCTTCTCGACGGCCTTGAAGCACTGATTGGCGGCCCAGAACGCCTGGGTGCTGGACTCGACTTCGACGGGGCTGTATTCGGCTTTCATGGGGCGGCGGGACGTGATGCGCGTGCGGAACGGCGGGCTGCGGGGGCGCACAGTTTACAGGCTGGTTCCGTCGGCCCTGCGCCGAGGCTGCGCGCGCGCAGGGCAGGCAGCAGGATGGCGCGGCAGGTCGACATTTTTTGTCAGCTTGTGACCGCTCCGAACCACGCCGCGTCAGTCGGTGATGTGGGCGCACGAGCAATCGCCATTGATTTATCGAGGATTTTTCAAAATCATGCCGTGGCACGCGGGTTGCTCCCTGCTCATCGCGTCGCACCCCGAATCTGCCGTTCAACGCCACCCATCCGGAGCACTCCCATGAAGAAGGTCCAGCAAGGTTTCACCCTGATCGAACTGATGATCGTCATCGCGATCATCGGCATCCTCGCCGCCATTGCGCTGCCGGCTTACCAGGACTACGCCAACCGTGCCAAGGTCAGCGAAGTCGTGGTGGCGGCGGATGCCTGCAAGTCGGCGGTCACCGAATCGTTCGCGTCGTCGGGCACGCTGCCGGCCGATGCCTCGGCGGCTGGCTGCATCAACGACGCGACCAAGTACGTCGAATCGCTGTCGGTGAACAACGGCGCGATCACGATCACCGCGCGCAGCACCGGTCAGGACGCTATCGACGGCGATACGCTGATCTTCACGCCGACCGCATCGAGCAGCGGCACGCTGACCTGGGCCTGCAACACCGGCACGATCCCGGGCAAGTACCTGCCACAGGCCTGCCGCTGATCGTAGTGCCATCCCCGGGCTGATCCGATCCCGCTGACACTCGATCGATCAGCCTGCGAAAACGCCGCCGCCAAGGCGGCGTTTTCGTTTGCAGCCCCGGAGCAGCGCGTGAAACAGGCGACCTATCCCGTATCCGCCATCCTGCTGGCGCTGGCAGCAGCGGCGGCTGTGCTGCACAACGGCGGGCTCGACACGTCCTCGCTCGCAGTGGCGGCGGGGCTGATGCTGGTCATGCTGATGTTCGGCATCTCCGTCGGCAGAAATCCTCACGCCATGCCGCTGCCGACACTGCCGCTGACGCTGGCGAGCGGGTGTCTGCTGGTGCTGGCGCTATGGCTCGTCCTGATGCCGGGCCTTAGCGAGTTACCCGGCACCAGCGTGACGGTAGGCTGGGTAGTGGCCGCGCTGCCGCTGGCCTATCTGCTTGCCGTGGTCACGCTGCGCGACACGCGTGACTGGACCGCGGGCCTGTCGCTGGTCAGGGTCGTTGCCGCCCTGGTAATGACCGTCGGGGTCATCGATTTTCTGGTCGTTCGCAGCCGGCCGTTCTCGGTGTTCGAGGACGTCAATGCTTTCGCCGCGTTCTGCAATGTCTTCGCGCTGCCAGCGCTTGCCCGCCTGCACACCCGTCTGCGCAGCGACGGCATGGGTGCAGCCTTGCGGACAGGCAATGCGGCATTCGTGCTGCTGGCCCTTGCCTGTCTCGCCGCCACGGCATCGCGCGGTGGTCAGCTCAGCTTTTTGCTCGGCCTGACCGTGCTCGGGCTGTTGCTGGTGCGCCATGAACGCAGTGCCTGGAAGACGATCGCGGCGAGCGTGCTGGTCTTCGTCGCGCTGCTTGCAGCGATTGCACCGTTCCAGCAAATGGGCAGCTCGCTGTCCCGCTTCACGTCGATGGACAGCGACAGCTCCACCAGCGACCGGTTGGAGATGCTGAAGTCGACCTGGCGGATGGTCGAGGACGGTCCGTGGTACGGCAGCGGGCTCGGCACCTACAAGGTCCGCTACCTGATGTATCGCAGTCCGGACGAGGTTTCGACAACCGGCGATCTCGCCCACAACGATTACCTGCAGATGCTGGCCGAAGGGGGCCCGATCCTCGCGGGCTTGCTGGCGCTGCTGGCGCTCGGCGTGGGCCTTGCAGCGCTGCGGCTGTGGCGCTGCGCGCGGACGACGACTGCTGAAAGCCCGCAGTTCATCGAGTCCGCCGGTCTGGTTGCGGCCTTGTTCTGCCTGTTCGGCCACGCGGCGCTGAATTTCATCTTCTACGTGATGCCGCTGGCGCTGATCGCCGGCCTGTATCTCGGGCGGCTCGATGTGCTGCGTGGCGATGTCCGCCAGCTCGAGATCGGCCGTCATGTCTCCCGGCCGATGCTGATGACGCTGGTCGGCGGTCTGACGCTATGGCTCATCGCGACACTCGGGCTGCAAAGCGCCTATCAGGCGATGACCACCGGCCAATGCAGGCTGCGGCTGTGCACGCAACTGGCCGGTGACGAGCCGTTCTACGGCCGCTACTCGGCATTGCTGATCGCCACCCAGCCTTCGTACCTGCCGGCACGGGAGTGGTTCGTGAACGCCTACACGGCAGCAGCGGCCCGCGCGGCCGACGACCGGCAGCGCAACGATTCGGCCCGGATGGCGGCACGAGAACTCGCCGACCAGATCCGCCGCTACCCGGCAGTGCCTTATCCCTACCGCGACCTCGCCAGCCTGCTGATCAAGTATCCCGCCGTAGCCGACGCCATCGGGCCCGGCGTCAGCGATCAGCCAGTGGCACTGCTGCGTGAAGCGGTGCGCCGCAATCCGCTCGATGTCCGTGCCCGTACGCAACTTGCCACGACACTCGATGCCGGCGGACAAACTGAAGCGGCATTCGAGCTGCTGCATGACGACGGCATGCGCTGGTGGAAAGTGCAGCCGCTGTCAGACAGCGGACGGGCCGACCTGCTGAAAGCCGCGATCCCGCTGGCGCTGAAGCTGGGGCGCTGCGCAGACGCTGCCGAGATGGCACAGGGGCTGGCTGCCTTTCTGCCCGACGATCCGCTGGCAGTGCCGGTCGATTCGGATGCAGCGACCTGTCGGCCGGACAGCCAGCAAGCGCCGGCCGTATCGGGCTGAGACTCGGTTACGGCTTGCATCGTCAATTCGGCGCGGGCTACGGTTCCGCAACACCCCTGCACCGACTGAACGATGAGCGCCACCGCTTCCCCGCTGCCCGATGTCACGTCGCCCTCAGCCAGCAACGTCGACGCGCCGAAGACCGGCTTCGCGCAGGAACCCGGCTACCTGTTCGGGCCGTGGATGGATTTCTTCTGCCTGGGCGGGGCGACGCTGCTGATCATTCCCTGGTTCGGGCTGCTGCCGACCGACTGGAAGGAATACGCCGACGTGCTGGTGATCACCACGGCGGTTGCCCACTTCATCAACAACCCGCATTTCGCGCATTCCTACCACCTGTTCTACCGCGACTTCACGCGGCGCGGCTTTGCGGCCGAGTACCCGCGCGAGTGGCGCATCCGCTACCTGATCGCCGGCATCGCGGTGCCGCTGGCACTGATCGGCTTCTTCCTGTGGTGCCTGCTGACCAAGAACGCGCGCGCGCTCGGTTACAGCGTCAACCTGATGTTCTTCACCGTCGGCTGGCATTACGTGAAGCAGGGCTACGGCATGCTGATGCTCGATTCGGTGCTGAAGCGTCGCTTCTTCACCGAGACCGAAAAGCGGGTGCTGCTGTGGAATGCCTACGCGGTCTGGTTCCTGTCGTGGCTGCTCGGCAACGCGATGGCCTACAAGTCCGACTACTGGGGCATTGCGTACTACAGCTTCGCGACACCGGAACCGATCATGACGGCGATCGAGATCATCACCGGGCTCAGCTCCGCCGCGGTGCTGGTGATGCTGGCGCGCAAGTGGCTGGCCACGCGCATGCTGCCGCCGATCAACGGGCTGGTCGGCTACACCGTGGCGCTGTACCTGTGGCTGCTGTACCGCGATCCGGTGCTGACCTTGGTGTTCCCGGCGCTGCATTCGATCCAGTACATGGTCGTGGTCTGGCGCTACGAACTGAACTACCAGCAGGCGCAGACCGGCGGAACCCGCAACCCGGTGCGCTTCGGCCTGCGCATGGCCCTGTTCTATGCGATCGCGCTGGGACTGGGCTATGTCGGCTTCTGGCTGGGGCCGAAATGGCTGGCCACGGTCGCCCCGTCGCTGATCGAAGGGGTCGGCGACTACGCCTTCCTGCTCGCTGCGTGGATCTTCATCAACGTCCACCACTACTTTCTCGACAGCGTGGTCTGGCGCAAGGGCAACCCGGAAACCGGGCAGTACCTGTTTCGCTGAGTTCGCGGCGTATCGGCCGCCGATTGCGGCAGAATCGACGCAAGGCGGGTGTCGGCCGTCGAAGCGGCCTTGCTGCGCTGGCCGGCTCCTGCGGCTCCGTGTAGCGTTCCAGTTCGGGGTGTGGCGGCCGATCAGGCCGACAACGCCGGAAGCGTGCGGCACATTCGAGCCGCTGCACCGTCGATCGTTTCAAGGCGAGATTCGTGGTCACCAACGTCCAGAGCGTTCCGTTCAGCAATTTCATCGGCGGCTTGCCGCGCCGCCTGATCAACGACGGTCTGCTGACCGAGGATCAGGCGCGCGAGGCGCAGGCAAAGGCTGCCAAGACCGACTCGCACTTCGTGTCGGTGGCTGTCGAGTCGAAGCTGATCAACCCGACGCGGCTCGCGGAAATCGCCAGTGTCGAGTTCGGTACGCCGCTGATCGATCTGTCGACCTTGACCATCGAAGCGCCGCTGGCGCGCGAAATCAGCGAAAAGCTGATGCGCAAGCACCACGTGCTGCCGATCTACAAGCGCGACCGCAAGCTGTTCGTCGCCCTGTCCGATCCGACGCGCCTGCACGCGCTCGACGAGGTCAAGTTCGCGACCGGCTATCTGGTCGAAGGCATCCTCGTCGAGGAAGACAAGCTCACCAAGGGCATCGAGGCGGCCATAGCTGCCGTGCAGGCCACGGCACTGCAGGGCGGCGACGAGGATCTGGAGAATCTCGAGGTCGAAGGCGGTGATGTCGATCCCGGTGCCGACACCGGAGCCGGCAGCGATGCCGACGACGCCCCGATCATCCGTTACGTCAACAAGGTGCTGATCGATGCGATCAACCGCAGCGCCTCGGACATCCACTTCGAGCCGTATGAGAAGAAGTACCGTATTCGCTACCGGATGGACGGTGAACTGCGCGAGATCGCCACGCCGCCGGTGCAGATGGGCGGCAGGCTTGCTGCACGCCTGAAAGTGATGGCGCGGCTCGATCTGGCCGAACGCCGGGTACCGCAGGACGGCCGCCTGAAGCTGAAACTGTCGGTCAACAAGGCGATCGATTTCCGCGTTTCCACCTGCCCGACGCTGTGGGGCGAGAAGGTGGTGATGCGTATCCTCGATGCCTCCAGCGCGATGCTGGGCATCGATGCGCTCGGCTACGAGCCGGATCAGAAGGATCTGTACCTGAAGGCACTGGCGAAGCCGCAGGGCATGATCCTGGTGACCGGCCCGACCGGCTCTGGCAAGACCGTGTCGCTGTACACCGGCTTGAACATTCTCAACACCGATGACTGCAACATCTCGACCGCCGAGGACCCCTGCGAAATCAACCTGCCGGGGATCAACCAGGTCAACGTCAACGTCAAGCAGGGCCTGACTTTCGCCGCAGCACTGAAGGCCTTCCTGCGCCAGGATCCGGACGTGATCATGGTCGGCGAAATCCGCGATCTGGAAACGGCCGAGATCGCGATCAAGGCCGCGCAGACCGGCCATCTCGTGTTGTCGACGCTGCACACCAACGACGCGCCGCAGACACTGACTCGCCTGCTGAACATGGGCGTGCCGGCCTACAACGTCGCGTCGTGCATCACGCTGATCATCGCGCAGCGGCTGGCCCGCAAGCTGTGCAAGTTCTGTCGCCGCCCTGACCGCGTGCCGAACGAGGAACTGCTGCGCGAAGGCTTCACCGCCGAGCAGATTGCCGCGCCCGGCTTCACGCTGTTCAAGGCGGTCGGCTGCGATCAGTGCAACGGCGGCTACAAGGGCCGGACCGGCATCTATCAGGTGATGCCGGTCACCGAGTCGATTTCGCGCGTGATCATGGAAGGCGGCAACGCCATCGACATCGCCGACCAGGCGCAACGCGACGGCATTCGCACGCTCCGTCAATCGGCATTGCGCAAGGTGCTGGACGGCATCATCGACCTTACCGAAGCCAATCGCGTCACCACCGATTAGCGGTATTCTTCAAGCCGCGCAGGGCTTCGCGATACCGGCATCAGGACCCGCGAGGTCCGCGCCGACGTCATCGCGTCGACGCACGCCGTGATGCCCGGACGGCAACGGCCGGCAACGAACACGGGATCGCCATGGCAGCTGCAAACGCACCGCTCAAGGATTCGACCTTCAAATGGGAAGGCCGCGACCGCAAGGGCGCCTTGATCAAAGGGGTGTCCGAAGGTCCAAGCGAGGCCGCGATCAAGCTGCAGCTGCGCAAGCAGGGCATCAACCCGACGCGGATCAACAAGCAGCTGTCGCTGTTCGGCAAGCAGAAGAAGCCGATCAAGGGCCAGGACATCGCAGTCTTCAGCCGCCAGCTCGCGACCATGATGTCGGCCGGCGTGCCACTGGTGCAGTCGCTGGAGATCGTCGGCCGCGGTCACGCCAACCCGTCGATGGGCGAGATGGTGCTGGGCATCAAGTCGAACATCGAGGGCGGTGCCACGCTGGCCGAGTCGCTGGCCAAGTACCCGCGCCAGTTCGATGACCTGTTCGTCAACCTGGTCGACGCCGGCGAACGTTCGGGTGCGCTCGAAGCGTTGCTCGACAAGATCGCGACCTACAAGGAAAAGACCGAGTCGACGAAGAAGAAGGTCAAGAAGGCCTTGACCTATCCAGCGGCGGTGATCGCTGTCGCGTTCATCGTCACCGGCATCCTGCTGTACTTCGTGGTGCCGCAGTTCGCGTCGCTGTTCCAGGGCTTCGGTGCCGACTTGCCGGCGTTCACCAAGATGGTCGTGGCGCTGTCCGATTTCATCCAGGAAGACTGGTGGGTGATCCTGCTGTTCGGCCTGGCCACGTTCTTCGGCCTGCGCGAAGCGCATGTCCGCTCGGCGAAGGTCCGGCGCTTCACCGACCGGTTGATGCTGCGCCTGCCGGTGGTCGGCGACATCCTCTACAAGTCGGCCGTCGCGCGCTATGCGCGAACGCTGTCGACCATGTTCGCGGCCGGCGTGCCGCTGGTGGAAGCGATGGAATCGGTCGCCAAGGCGGCCGGCAACATCGTGTTCACCGAAGCGATCCTGCAGATGCGCGACCAGGTATCGACCGGCCAGCAGCTGCAACTGACGATGCAGCAGAGCGGCCTGTTTCCGGCGATGGCGGTGCAGATGGTCGCGATCGGCGAGGAATCCGGTTCGCTCGACCACATGTGCGCCAAGCTCGCCGATTTCTACGAGGAAGAGGTCGACGCGCTGGTCGACAACCTCACCGCGCTGCTCGAGCCGATGATCATGGTCGTGCTCGGCGTGCTGGTCGGCGGGCTCGTGGTGGCGATGTACCTGCCGATCTTCAAGATCGGCCAGGCCATCTGAAGCGGGCGTCGGGGCGTTCAGCCCCGACCACAGCACCGACAACGCGGGTTTGGTAACGGCGCCGATCGCGCTGGCCGGTACCGGCCGGGCTAGGTCCGCTTGATCGACAGACGGACTTCGGAACGACCGCCGAGATACCAGAACTCGTATTGCCGCCAGGACGCTTTCGGGTTGTGCGGCGTCAGCACGATCTCCTGCTGGCGACGCCGGGTGATCAGCAGGATTTTCGCCTGCGGGATCGGACGGCGATCGGAATCCGGCGTCAGCCACTTGTCGACCAGCTCGGTGACCAGCAAGGTCAGGCGCGCGTTCAGATCGAAAGGCTCGTCTGGCCTCAACGTGACGGCGATCTGTGTGCCCATGAGCTATCCCGGACCTCGCTTCGTGCTGAGCTATCTTCGCGTATCGATTCGTGGCCGTCACGCCGCCAAGGCTGCCGCCGGTCCGCTTTCGTTCCGCCTCATGTCGCGCCATCGACGCGGCCCTGTGCAGCGCGCACGTCGGATGTCAGAAAAGACGAAGGCCGGTTGCCCGGCCCTCGTGGTTCAACGATGCATACAGCCGAGCATCAGGCCTTGGCTTCGAGTTCCGGCACCAGCGCGAACAGGTCGCCGACCAGACCGTAGTCCGCCACTTCGAAGATCGGCGCTTCCGGATCCTTGTTGATGGCGACGATGGTGCGGGCGTCCTTGATGCCGGCGAGATGCTGGATCGCGCCCGAGATGCCGATCGCGAAGTACAGCTCCGGCGCGATGATCTTGCCGGTCTGGCCGACCTGCATGTCGTTCGGCACATAGCCCGAGTCGACCGCCGCGCGGCTGGCGCCGACGCCGGCCTTCAGCTTGTCGGCCAGCGAGTAGATGATGTTGAAGTTCTCGCTCGAGCCCAGCGCACGGCCGCCGGAGACCACGCGGTTCGCACTCTGCAGTTCCGGACGCTCGCTCTTCTGCGCTTCCAGCTTGACGAAGCGGGTGTGGCTCGGAATCACCGCATCGACGCTGATCTTCTCGATCGGTGCAGCGGCAGCGGCGGCACCGGTGGCCTGGAACGAGGCCAGACGGATCGTCGCGACGATGCACGGCGACGCCGGGGCTTCGACGGTCAGGATCGCGTTGCCGGCATAGATCGGACGATCGAAGCTGGTGGCCGAGTGCACGGCCATGATGTCCGACACCTGCTGCACGCCGAGCTTGGCGGCCACGCGCGGCAGGAAGTCCTTGCCGCTGGTGGTGCCGGCCGCCAGCACGTGGCTGTAGCCACCGCTCTGGGTCAGCGCGACGATCTGCGGCGCGATGGCGCTGGCGACGTAGTCGTCGTTGCCGGCGCGGTCGACGACCAGCACCTTGGCCACGCCGTCGAGCGCAGCAGCCTGGGCAGCGACGGTCGAGCCGTCGTTGGCGAAGACGGCGACATGGATGTCACCGCCGATGGCCTTGGCCGCGTTGACGACCTTGGCGATGCCGCTGTTCAGCTTGCCGTCGGCATGCTGACCGATGACGAGAATCTTGCTCATGGGAATGCTCCTAATGTGGGAAGACGGTTAGATCAGGCCCTTGGCCTTGAGCGCGGTGACCAGCTCGTCGACCGTCTTCACCATCACGCCCTTCGAGCGCTTCGGCGGGTTGGCGGTCTTGACCGACTTCAGGCCGGCGGCGGCGGTGACGCCGAGATCGCCGAGACCGACGACTTCGATCGGCTTCTTCTTCGCCTTCATGATGTCCGGCAGCTTCAGGTAGCGCGGCTCGTTCAGGCGCAGGTCGGTGGTGATGATGCCCGGGAGGTCGAATTCCAGGGTTTCGAGGCCGGCGTCGACTTCACGGGTCACGGTCGCCTTGCCACCGTCGATCTCGACCTTCGAAGCGAACGTCGCCTGCGGCAGGTCAAGCAGTGCGGCAACCATCTGGCCGGTCTGGGCGGCGTCGTCGTCGATCGCCTGCTTGCCGAGGAAGAACAGTTCCGCGCCTTCCTTCTTGAACACGGCGGCGAGCGCCTGCGCGGCGGTCAGCGGCTGGATTTCTTCATCGACCTTGACGTGCACGGCGCGATCGGCACCGAAGGCCAGCGCGGTGCGCAGGGTTTCCTCGCACTTCGCGCCGCCGACGGTCACGGCGATGATTTCGGTCAGCTTGCCCTTTTCCTTCAGGCGCACCGCCTCTTCCATCGCGATCTCGTCAAACGGGTTGACGCTGTGCTTCACACCGTCGACCACCACGCCCGAGCCGTCCGGCTTGACCTGGATGCGAACGTTGTAGTCGATCACTCTTTTGACGCTGACCAGTGCTTTCATCTTCTCTCTCTAGCGAACCACAGTAGTTGACAGTTTTTCAGAGGCCGTCGCCAAACAGGCCGTTCCTGCGCAGCAGATCGAACTCGGCCATCCCGCCGATGCTGACCCCGGTTTCATGGATCAGCCCGTCCTTCAGGCCATAGACCCAAGCGTGCACCTGCACCGCCTGCCCGCGCTCCCAGGCATCGCGGATGATCGTCGTTTCGCAGACGTGCGCCGCCTGCGAAATCGCATTGAACTCGCACAGCATATCGCCGCGCTTGGCCGTGTCCGATTCGGCATCGAGCTTGTTGCGATAACGGGTGATGACATCCCGGACATGCTGCAGCCAGTTGTCGGCCAATCCGACGCGCGCGCCACTCAGCGCGGCCAGCACGCCGCCGCAGCCGTAGTGGCCGACAACCAGGATGTGCTTCACCTTCAGCACATCCACCGAATACTGCAGCACCGACAGGCAGTTCAGATCGGTATGCACCACCACGTTGGCGATGTTGCGATGAACGAATACGCCACCGGGCGGCAGGCCGATGATCTCGTTGGCCGGAACGCGGCTGTCGGAACACCCGATCCACAGGTACTCCGGCAGCTGCTGCTTCGACAGACCCGCGAAGAAGCCCGGCTGGGCGTCCTCGACGCTCCGCGCCCAGGCGCGGTTCTGGTCCAGCAGCGTCTTCAATTCGGACATGTCGCAGGTGGCTATCAGGCCGGTTCGGGCAGGACCGGCAGATTACATCGTTGCGTAGTTCGGGCCGCCCGAACCTTCCGGTGCGATCCAAGTGATGTTCTGCGCCGGGTCCTTGATGTCGCAGGTCTTGCAGTGCACGCAGTTCTGGGCATTGATCTGGAAGCGCTTGTCGCTGCCCTCGCCGATCACTTCATAGACGCCGGCCGGGCAGTAGCGCTGCGCCGGTTCGTCGTACATCGGCAGGTTCCTGCCGATCGGGATCGACGCATCGGCGAGCTTCAAGTGGACCGGCTGCTCCTCCTCGTGGTTGGTCGAGGACAGGAACACCGACGACAGCTTGTCAAAACTGAGCTTGCCGTCCGGCTTGCGGTAGGCGGGCTTCGCGCTCTGCGACGCCGGCTTCAGCGTGGCGTGATCCGGCGTGGTGTCGTGCAGCGTGACCGGAATCTTGCCGCCGAACAGGTTCTGGTCGACCCAGTTGAACGCGCCACCCATCAGGATGCCGAACTTGTGGATCGCCGGGCCGAAGTTGCGGCTGCGGTACAGCTCGTCATGCAGCCAGCTGGCCTTGAAGTCGGCGGTGTAGCCAGTCAGGTCGTCGCCGCCCTCGGCACCGGCCAGCAGCACCTTGGCGGCCGCTTCGGCGGCGAGCATGCCGCTCTTCATCGCCGTGTGGCTGCCCTTGATCTTCGAGAAATTCATCGTGCCGAGGTCGCAGCCGACCAGCACGCCGCCGGGGAAGGTCATCTTCGGCAGCGAGTTGAAGCCGCCCTTGGCGATAGCGCGCGCGCCGTACGACAGGCGCGTGCCGCCTTCAAGGTGCTCGGCAATCTTCGGGTGATGCTTGAAGCGCTGGAACTCGTCGAACGGCGACAGGTACGGATTCGAGTACGACAGATCGACGATCAGGCCGACCACGACCTGGTTGTCTTCAAGGTGATAAAGGAACGAGCCGCCGGTCGCTTCTGCGCCCATGCCCAGCGGCCAGCCGGCGCCGTGGACGACCAGACCCGGCTGGTGCTTGGACGGATCGACCTTCCAGAGCTCCTTGATGCCGATGCCGTAGTGCTGCGGATCGGCGTCCTTGTCGAGCTGAAACTCCTTCAGCAGGCGCTTGCCGATGTGGCCGCGGCAGCCTTCGGCGAAGAACGTGTACTTGGCGCGGATTTCCGGGCCCGGGGCGAAGTTGTCGGTCTGCTCGCCATGGCGGTCGACACCCTTGTCGCCGATGGTGATGCCACGGACCACGCCGCCTTCGATGATGACGTCCTGCGCGGCGAACTCGGGAATGATGTCGACACCCAGACCTTCCGCCTGCGTACCCAGCCAGCGCACCAGTTTCCCGAGGGAAATGATGTAGTTGCCTTCGTTGTGCATCGGCTTCGGCACGAACAGGCCGGGCAGCTTCACGGCGGCCGTCTCGCTCCGGAACAGGTAGATGTCGTCGCGGACCACCGGGGTTTCCAGCGGGGCGCCGAGTTCCTTCCAGTTCGGGAACAGCTCGGTCAGCGCACGCGGCTCGAAAACCGCGCCGGACAGGATGTGGGCGCCGACTTCGGAACCCTTCTCGACGACGCAGACGGAAATCTCACCGCCCGCGGCAGCCGCTTGCTGCTTCAGACGGCAGGCTGCGGAAAGACCGGCAGGGCCGGCACCGACGATGACAACGTCGTACTCCATCACATCGCGTTCAACGGACATGGCGCACTCGAGGACAAGGAATTCGGGTCAATACTTTACCGTATTGTAACGCTGTTATTGCACTGCACCATCCCGGTGCGCCGCGCGCTGCGGAGTATATCGTACGGTACCGTACGAATCGCGCTGCGAACTGCCAGCGCCGTCTTCAACGGACCGCTCCAATGGCAACGCCAGCGTCCGGAACACGCGGCTTCAGCCGGTCAGCACCAAGGCCGCTCCGAGCACAGCGCCGGCAAACAGGCCAGCCACCAGATCGTCAACCATGATGCCGACGCCACCGTGCAGCTGCGCATCCAGCCAGCTGATCGGCCATGGTTTCCAGATATCGAAGATCCGGAACAGCACGAAAGCGGCCGCGAGTCCGGCGACAAGGCCATGACGGTTCAGCATGAACACCGGCAGCAACGGAACGGCAGCCACGACGTAACCGATGATCTCGTCGAAAACGATGCCGCCGTAATCGTGCACGCCGAGCCGACGCGCCGATTCGCCGCACAGCCAGCAGCCGAACACGGACAAGGCCAGCAGCAACAGCACGAAAGCCGGCCAGCTCAGTTGCATCATCGCCACGAACAATGGAACGCCGACCACGGTTCCCGCCGTGCCCGGCCCTTTCGGCATCAAGCCGGTACCGAAGCCGAAGGCCAGCAGATGCACCGGCGACCGCAGGATCACCGACGCCTTCGGCCGCCAGGCATTGCGAGCGGATTTCTCGCTGCGGCTCATTTGCGCGGGATCTCCATCATCGGTCGGGCAGGATGGCCGTCTTCAGCGGCGATAGCTTTTGACGAACAGCCACAGCAGGCCGGTGGCCTGGATGTCGCGAGTCGTCACACCCAACAGCGACGACTCGCCACCCGGCCAGGCGTGCCCCCCGCCGTTGATCGTGTACAACTCCAGCCGGGTATCGGCGCGGCAGCCGCCGTAGACGGTGCGGGTCACGCGCGTGCCATCGACTGCGCGATCCGGCAGCTGCGCCGACACCACCGGTCCGTCACAGGCCTGCTGGGCCGACCAGAACGCCATCGTGCCATCGGCAGACCGCTGACCGTTCGGCATCTCCGGGAACACTCCGTTGTAGGCGACGATGACATCGGCGGTTCCGAGGAAGTACAGCTTCGGCCGCTGGACGCTCGGGCTGCCGCAGGTCGCGACCATCGCATTGCGCATCGTCGCCGCGTTGACCGCGAATGCCGCGATCTTGCCGGGCAGATCGCAGGCCAAGCGCTGGGCCATGAAGCCGCCGTTGGAAAACCCGGTGGCGTAGACCCGCGTCGGGTCGACGCTGCCCTGAGCCACCAGCGTGTCGATCAGCTGCGAAATGAACAGCACGTCATCGTCGCGGCTCGGCGCCAGGTCATCGTTCCAGCCGCCCGGTTGCGCATGCGGCAAGACCACCCAGAAACCCTGGGTCAGCGCGTAGTCGGAGACCTGGGTGGTGTTGGCCATCGTCTCGGGTGTCGTGAACGCCGGATGCAGCATCACCAATAACGGCGGGTTCGACAGTGCGGCCGTCGGCCGCAGCAGCACATAGCGGCGGCTGGTGCCGGCCACGGTGATGGTCTCGGAGGTCGCCGTCGTGCCGACCGCGATCCGCAGCGGCGCCACGCCCGAATTGACGTTCTGCTGCTCGATCGGGGAAGTCGTGTTGAGGAAGCCGCTGACCGGATCGATGGTCACCGTCGGGGTCGGCTCCGGAGCGGAGCCGGGGCTGGGGCCCGGCGCGGGGCCCGGTCCGATATCGGAGCCGGAACTGCCGGTACAGGCCGAAAGCAAGCCCAGCGCCAAAGCGGCAATCGCCACCTGCAAAGATTTCACGCACTTCCCCTCGGTTGTCGGTACGAAAACACGGTCTTGCGTCGCGGGCTCGCGACACAACAGCGCCCCGCGCACGGCCAGGCGCACGTCGGGACGACCCGTCGAAAACAGCTGTGCTTGGTACTCATGACGCCAGCGGCTGCGCGCCAAGCGGCGCACCCCAGAGCCGGCTGCCGACGCTCATCATCTGCGCCGGGTCGCCACTGGTCAGCCAATGCCGCACCGACTTCGGCGCGGATGAAATTGCCGCGCCGGGTGACAGCAGGCTGTCGACGCGCCGCGCCACCGCTTCCCCGGTATCCAGCAACGTTACCGTGGCGCCGACGAGATCCGCCAGCGTCGAACGCAGGAAGGGGTAATGCGTGCAGCCCAGCACCAGCACGTCGGCACCGGCAGCGACCAGCGGCAGTGCATACGCCGCAAGCAGGCGGCGGGTCTCCGGGCCGTCGAGATCACCGCGCTCGACCTGCTCGACCAGGCCCGGGCACGGCTGGGTGATGACCCGCACCGTCCCGCGGTGGCGGTCGATCAGTCGATGCAGCTTGTCGCCGGCCAGCGCGGCACCGGTGGCCAGCACGCCGATCACGCCGGTACGGGTGGCGGCGACTGCCGGCTTCACCGCCGGCTCCATGCCGACGAACGGGATCGAGTAGTTCGCGCGCAGGTATTCCACGGCCGCGATGGTTGCCGTGTTGCAGGCCACCACGATCAGCTGCGCGCCAGCGCCGAGCAGGCGCTCGGTAATGGCTTCCGCCCTCGCGATGATCTGGTCGGCCGACTTCTCGCCGTACGGGCAATGACCGGAATCGGCCACGTAGATCGTCGACAGGTCAGGCCGCTTCGCGACGATCTCGCGCAGCACCGACAGCCCGCCGAGGCCGGAGTCGAAGACGCCGATCGGGGCTGGCTCAGCCATGAGCGGCAGCAGCCTCGAAGTGGCGATAGCCGTGCTGCGGGCCCTCGATCGGGTGGCCGCGGCGCTGCCAGCGCAGGCCAGGCTCGGCGGTGATCACGCCGATTGCGGTCAGCTGGCTGCCGGCAGCCGTGACGGCGATCTGTGCGGCCTGCAACCGCGCTGCGGGTATGCAGACGCAAAGCTCGTAGTCATCGCCCCCGGCCGCCTGCAAGGCCAGCCGCTCGAGTGCTTCCGTCTGCCGAGCGAAGGCATCCGACATCGGCAGTGCATCGGCGTCGATCGCCGCACCGACTCGGCTCGCAGCCAGCACATGGCCGAGATCACCGGCGAGGCCGTCGGACAGGTCGATCGCGGCGCTGGCGAGCCCGCGCAGCGCCAGACCTGCGGCAAGACGCGGCGTCGGCCGATCGAGACGGGCGCGCAGTTCAGCAATGTCGGCGGCGGTCTGCGCGCCGGCCGCTGTGGCAACCGCAGCCAGCCGCCCGAGGCCGAGCGCGGCATCACCCAGCGTGCCGGTGACGCAGACGACATCGCCAGACTGCGCGCCGTCGCGGCGCAGCGCCGTGCCGGCCGGCGCGCTGCCGACGGCGGTGATCGTGATCGACAGCGGGCCGCGCGTGGTGTCGCCGCCGACCAGCGCGATGCCGCTGTCGCGCGCCAGGCGGCCGAGGCCGTCGGCGAAGCCGGCAAGCCAGCTTTCGTCGTCTGACGAAGGCAAGGTCAAGGCGAGCAGAAACCACAGCGGCTGCGCCGCCATCGCCGCGAGGTCCGACAGATTCACTGCCAGCGCCTTCCAGCCGATGTCGAAAGCGGCGGTATCGACCGGAAAATGCCGGCCGGCGACCAGCGTGTCGCTGGTCATCAGCAGCTCGTGGCCTGCGGGTGGTACGAGAATCGCGGCATCGTCGCCGACGCCAAGGCGCACGCCGGTAGCGCCCGCACCACTCAGGCCGGCGAAGTGACGACGGATGAGTGCGAACTCATCCATCACTCATCCGGCGTCGTTGATCTCGTGGACGCGCGTCAGACGCGCAATCTTGTCGAGCACGCCATTGACGAACTTGTAGCCGTCCTCGGCGCCGAACACCTTGGCCAGATTGACCGCTTCGTTGACCACGACGCGGTACGGCACTTCCGGCCGGTGGCTCAGCTCGAAGGCGCCCATCAGCAGCACCGAGTACTCGACCGGGTCGAGCTGGTTCAGCGGCCGGTCGAGGTGCGGCACGATCTGCGTGGTCAGCACCGCCGCCTCGTTGACCGTGCCGTGCAGCAGCTCGGCGAAATACTGCGGATCGGCCCGGCCGAAGCCGTCCGGCATCTCGCGGAATTCCTTGATCAAGGTCTCCGGCGCGGTCTGGTTCAGGATCCACTGATACAGCGCCTGCACCGTGAGCCGGCGGGCAAGGCCGCGGCGGCTGGTCGGATTGACGCCCTGCCCGGCCTGCGGGCTGCCCGGCTCAGACACCGACTTCATCCAGCAGCGCGATCATTTCCAGCATCGCCGCTGCGGCCTCGTAGCCCTTGTTGGTCTTGCCCGGCTTGCAGCGTTCGAAGGCCTGCTCGGCGGTGTTGACGGTCAGCACGCCGAAGCCGAGCGCGGTCTTGTAGATCTGCGAGGCCTCGCGCAGGCCGCGCGAGCACTCGCCGGCCACGAAGTCGAAGTGCGGCGTGTCGCCGCGAATCACCGCACCGAGCGCGACCACGCCATCGAAATTGCCGCTGTCCATCAGCGCCGACACCGCCAGCGGCAGCTCGAAGGCACCCGGCGCATGGAAGTGCTTGACGTTGGCCGGCGCCACGCCCCAGTCCTTCAGGCACTTGACCACGCCGTCGGTCAGCGCATCGACGATCTCGACGTTCCAGCGTGTCTTGATGATGGCGATGCGCTTGTGGCGGAACGCGCCCTTCTCGGGCTTCGGCGGCGCGGCATAGCCGCTCTTGTGGGCGGCCGCTGCAGCAGCGGTTTTCGACGGCTTCGGGGCGGCTTTCGGCACGAATGAACTCTGGTGGGCGTTTTACTGAGTGTGGACGTATTCGACGACTTCGAGACCGAAGCCGGACAGCGCCTGCATGCGATAAGGGGAACTCGACAGCACGCGCATCCGGCGCACGCCGAGGTCGATCAGGATCTGCGCGCCGATGCCGTAGGTGCGCAAGGATTGGGCATCGTCGCCGCCCGGAGCCGGTGCCTGTGCTGCATGCGGCGTCGACAGGCCGATGATCTGCTTGACCAGATCGCGCGGCGAAGCGGTCTTGCGCAGCAGCACGACGACACCGCTGCCTTCCTCGGCAACCCGCTTCAGCGCCTTGCGCAGCGGCCACGAGAATTCCGGATGCTCGACGCACAGCACGTCGGACAAGAGATTCCCGACATGGACGCGGACCAGCGTCGGCTTGTCAGCCTCGACATTGCCGCGCACCAGCGCCAGATGCAGCGTGTTCTCGACAGCGTCCTGGTAGGTCACCAGCCGGAAATCGCCGAACTCGGTGCGCACCGTGGTTTCGGCGACCCGCTCGATGGTGTGCTCGTGGTGCAGGCGGTAGCGGATCAGGTCGGCAATGGTGCCGATCTTCAGATCGTGCTGGCGCGCGAAGATCTCCAGGTCCGGACGGCGCGCCATGGTGCCGTCGTCATTGAGGATCTCGACGATCACCGAGGCCGGCTCGACACCAGCCAGACGGGCCAGATCGCAGCCCGCTTCGGTATGGCCGGCGCGGGTCAGCACGCCGCCGGGCTGCGCCATCAGCGGAAAGATGTGGCCCGGCTGGACCAGGTCTTCCGGACGGGCATCGGCCTTGACCGCCGCACGCACGGTCACTGCGCGATCGTGCGCCGAGATGCCCGTGGTGACGCCCTGCGAGGCTTCGATCGACACCGTGAACGCGGTCTGATGCAGATCGTCGCCATAGGCGACCATCGGCGGCAGGCGCAGCTGACGGCAGCGTTCGGCGGTCAGCGTCAGACAGATCAGGCCACGACCGAAACGGGCCATGAAGTTGATGTCTTCCGGCCGGCAGTGCACCGCCGCCATGATCAGATCGCCTTCGTTCTCGCGATCCACGTCGTCCATGATGACGACCATCTTGCCGGCCTTGATGTCGGCAATGATCTCTTCGGTGGTGTTGAGGCTGCGGCCGCTGGCCTCGGAAATCGGATGGACCTTACTCATGACGCTGACTCACTGCGGGCCTCCAGCAGGCGTTCGAGGTAGCGGGCGATCAGGTCGACTTCGAGGTTGACCGGATGGCCGGGTTGCAGATCGCCGAGGGTCGTGTTTTCCCAGGTGTGCGGCACGATGTTGACCTCGAACCGGCACTTGTCGACCGCATTGACCGTCAAGCTTACTCCGTCGATCGCCACCGAGCCCTTGCGGGCGATGTAGCGCGCAATGGCCGGCGGCGCTTCGAAGGTGAGACGCCAGGAGCGCGCGTCGACGTGCTTGTCGACCAGGTGGCCGACGCCATCGACATGGCCGGACATCATGTGGCCGCCCAGCGGCTTGTGCGGCGTCAGTGCGCGTTCCAGGTTCAGCCGCGTGCCGACCTGCCACTGGCGGGCAGTGGTGGCATCGAGCGTTTCCACCGAGACATCGGCGATGAAGCCCTTGCCGGGCAGCGCGACCGCGGTCAGGCAAACGCCGTTGCTGGCGATCGAGTCGCCGAGATTGACGCCATCGAGATAGCTGCCATCGGTGGCGATGGTCAGCCGCACATCGCCGCCGACCTGCTCGATCTGTTCGACGCGCCCCAGCGCTTCAACGATTCCGGTAAACATCCTTAGCTTTCCTTGCTCGTCAGGCGAGCAGTGATTTTGAGATCGGGGCCGATGAACTCGGCCGAAGTGAAACGCAACGCGACGTGATCGGCCAGCCGTTCGAGGCCGGGCAGATCGACGAGCCCGCGGGCAGCACCGCCCAGCAGCTTCGGTGCGGCGTAGACCACCAGTTCATCGACGAGGCCGGCGCGCAGGAACGCGCCCGCCAGGCGCGGCCCGCATTCGACCAGCACCTCGTTGACCTCGCGTGTTGCCAGATACGACAGCGCCGCCGGCAGCGACATGCGGCCATCGGCATCGCGCGGCAGTTCAACCGCTTCTACACCATCTGGCGCACTGGCAGCGGTCGCCGTCAGCCAGAAGCGTCGCGCAGCACCCGCCCAGACTTTCGCCGATGCCGGCACCCGCGCCGCACTGTCGAGGACGATGCGATCCGGCTGGCGCCAGCCTTCGGCATCGGCCTCCGGAATGCGGACGCTGAGCTCCGGATCGTCGGCCAGCACGGTGGCGCTGCTGCTCAGCACGGCACCGGCTTCGGCGCGCAGGCGGTGGACATCGGCACGCGCTGCGTCGCCGGTGATCCAGCGCGACTCTCCGCTGGCCATCGCCGTGCGGCCGTCGAGGCTCATCGCCAGCTTCAGCGTGACGAACGGCCGCTGGCGCTCGATCCGCGACAGGAAGCCGCGGCTCAGTTCGCGCGCTTCGGCTTCGAGCAAACCAGATTCGCAGGGAATGCCGGCGGCGCGCAGCTTCGCGAAGCCGGCACCGGCGACCTGCTCGAACGGATCGCCGACCGCCGCGAACACCCGGCCGACGCCGGCGGCGATCAGCGCATCGGCGCACGGCGGCGTGCGGCCGTGGTGGGCGCAGGGCTCCAGCGTGACGTAGGCATCGGCGCCACGCGCGCGGTCGCCGGCCATGCGCAGCGCGAATACTTCGGCATGCGCTTCGCCGGCCCGCTGATGCCAGCCTTCGCCGACGATCTGCCCATCACGCACCAGCACGCAGCCAACACGCGGATTCGGCTGCGTCGTGCACTTGGCACGTGCCGCGAGCGCCAGCGCACGGCGCATGAACGACGGATCCGGTGCGCTCACTTGACCCGCTTGGTGGTCTTGGCAGGCTTGTCGTGTTCCGCGGCCATGCGCTTGGCCGTGGCTGCGGCGATGGCAGCCGCTGCAATCGGATCGTTCTCGATCAGCAGCATCTGGCTGCGTCGGGCTTCCTGCGTCGGCAGCTGCTCGAGCCGGTTGATCTCCTCGCGGAACGCGTTGACGTCCGAGAAGGCCCGGTAGATCGATGCGAAGCGGACATAGGCGACATGGTCGAGGTCACGCAGTTCGTCCATCACCCATTCGCCGATCCGCATCGAGGGCACTTCGCGCTCGTTGACCGCACGCAGGCGACGCATGACGTTCTCGATCGCGTGGTCGACCTTCTCCGGCGGCACCGGCCGCTTGAAGATCGCGTGCTCGATGCCGCGGCGCAGCTTGTCCTCGTCGAACGGCTCCGGGGTGCCGCTGCGCTTGAGCACGTACGGCATCTGCAGCTGGGCGCGCTCGAACGTCGTGAAGCGGGCATCGCAGGCAGGGCACTCGCGCCGACGCCGCACTTGGGTGCCATCCTCGAACAGCCGCGAGTCGATCACCCGGGTGTCGACGGCCTTGCAGAACGGGCATTGCACGCGCGTCGCCTCAGACCGACGGAGACAGACAGCGCGGCACGCCAGTCGGCATGACTTATGCCGCCGCCTTCTTCGCCGTCGTGTAGACCGGGAAGCGTGCGGTCAGCTTGGCGACTTCGCCGCTGACGCGGCTGATCACCGCATCGACATCGCCACCAGCAGACATTGCATCGACGATGTCGGCAATCCAGGTGGCAACCGAAGCCATCTCCGCTTCCTTGAAGCCGCGCGTCGTCGACGCCGGCGAACCCAGACGCAGACCAGAAGTCACGAACGCCGACTTCGGGTCGTTCGGCACCGAATTCTTGTTGGCGGTGATGTGGGCGCGGCCGAGGGCGGCTTCAGCATCCTTGCCAGTGACGTTCTTGGCGACCAGGTCGAGCAGGAACAGATGGTTGTCGGTACCGCCGGACACGACCTTGTAGCCGCGGTCCAGAAACACCTTGGCCATCGCGCGGGCGTTGGCGATCACCTGCTGCTGATACGTCTTGAACGACGGCTGCAGCGCCTCGCGGAAGGCCACGGCCTTGGCGGCGATCACGTGCATCAGCGGGCCGCCCTGAATGCCCGGGAACACCGCGGAGTTCAGCTTCTTGTAGAACTCCTCGCCCTGGCCGTTGGCAATGATGATGCCGCCGCGCGGGCCCCTGAGCGTCTTGTGCGTGGTCGAGGTCACGACATGGGCGTGCGGCACCGGGCTCGGGTATTCGCCGGCCGCGATCAGGCCGGAGACATGCGCCATGTCGACCCAGAAGTAGGCGCCGACCTTGTCGGCGATGGCCCGCATCCGCGCCCAGTCCTTGACTCGCGAGTACGCCGAGAAGCCGCCGATCAGCAGCTTCGGCTTGTGCTCCAGCGCCAGCCGCTCCATCTCGTCGTAGTTGATCAGGCCGGTTTCCGGGTCCAGACCGTACGGCACGATCTTGTAGTGCTTGCCGGAGAAATTCGCCGGGTGGCCGTGCGTCAGGTGGCCGCCCTGCGCCAGGTTCATGCCCATCACCGTGTCACCCGGGTTGACCAGGGTCAGGAAGATCGCGGCATTGGCCTGGGCGCCGGAATGCGGCTGCACGTTGGCGTAATCACAGTGGTAGAGCTGCTTCAGGCGCTCGATCGCAAGCGTCTCGGCGATGTCGGCGAACTCGCAGCCGCCGTAGTAGCGCTTGCCCGGATAGCCCTCGGCGTACTTGTTGGTCAGCTGGCCGCCCTGCGCTTCCATGACCGCCGGGCTGGCGTAGTTTTCCGAAGCGATCAGTTCGATATGCGCTTCCTGGCGACCGGCTTCGGCGACCAGCGCGGCATTGAGTTCGGGATCGGCAACAGCAAGCGACGGAGCGTTGGTGAACATGTGCGTCTTCGGGAGCGTGATGAAAGGGAATTCGGGAGTGGAAGCCGCGCGACTCAGTCGACGACTTCAAGCATCAGGTCCAGTGCCCGGCGCGCCGGCACGGCGACGTCCCTCGGCACCTGGATGCGGTTGACGACGGTGCCGGCAACCAGATTGTCGAGCACCCAGGCCAGGTGCTGGGGATCGGTGCGGAACATCGTCGAGCACATGCAGACCATCGGCGACATGAACTGCACGGTCACGTTCTTCGGCTTCATCTCGTCGCGCAGCCGATTGACCAGGTTCAGCTCGGTGCCGACCAGCCAGTGCGAGCCCGGTTCAGCGGCGCGGACCACACGCAGGATGTATTCGGTGGAGCCGACGAAGTCCGAGGCCTGGCAGACCTCGTAGGAATTTTCCGGGTGGCTGATCACGTGGCCGTTCGGTACTTCGCGGCGGAACTTCTCGATCTGCGCCGGATGGAACATCTGGTGCACCGAGCAGAAGCCCTTCCACAGGATGATCTTCGCGTTGCGGATCTCGTCGACGGTCAGCCCGCCCTGCGGCTGCGTGAAGTCCCAGGTGACCATCTGTTCCAGGGGCACGCCCATCGTCAGGCCGGTGTTGCGGCCCAGATGCTGGTCCGGGAAGAACAGCACCTTCTCGCGGCGACCGAACGACCACTCCAGCACCGCGCGCGCATTGCTCGACGTGCAGACGATGCCGCCGTGGTTGCCGCAGAACGCCTTCAGATCGGCGGCCGAGTTGATGTAGGTCACCGGGGTGACCATCTCGTCCGGGTTCAGGATCTGCGACAGCTCGTCCCAGCACTTGCGGACCTTGACCAGGTTGGCCATGTCGGCCATCGAACAGCCGGCCGCGAGGTCCGGCAGGATCACCTGCCGCTCGCCGTTGGTGACGATGTCCGCCACCTCGGCCATGAAATGCACGCCGCAGAACACGATGTATTCGGCGGACGTCTTGGCAGCCAGCTGCGAGAGCTTCAGCGAATCGCCCGAGAAATGGGCGTGCTTGAACACTTCGTCGCGCTGGTAGTGGTGGCCGAGGATCGCGAGGCGATCGCCGAGGATCGCCTTGGCAGCGGCGATGCGGGCATCGCAGGACTCGTCATCCAGCAGGTTGAACTGATCGATCTTCAATGCGGCCGACATGCCAGTGCTCCTTGCTTCGCCGCACGGGAAATGCCGTGCGGCAGTGCATCATTCTACGGGGCCGGGACCTGACCGGGCAGCGGATCGAAGCTCTGCGGGCAGGACGGAGCCGGATCGGTCGTGGGTGCGACGGACGTGAATGTCGATGTCGCCGTGAACGGCGTCGCCGTGCCATTGGCGAGCGTGGCAGTGATCGTCGCGGTGCCCGGCGTCAGGCCGGACGAGCCGACCTGACCGGCGGTCAGCGGCAGCGAGCTGACGATCGCGACGGTGTTGTCGCTGGTGCTGAACGTGGCGCGGCGCGTGATGTCCTGCTGAGCGCCGCTGCTGTAGGTGCCGACCAGCCGCAACGGGCAGGCCGTTGCCGAGGCAACGACCGCGCTCACCGTAGCCGGCTCCAGCGCAATGCTGACCAGCGTGTCGGCGACGACCGTCTGCTGGATCGTCGGCGCGTGGCGCACCGGGATGGTCTCCGGCGCGGTCGGCGTGACGATTGTCGGAACGGTGACGGTCAGCGTGATCGGGCCGCCAGCCGCAATCGAGCTCAACAGGTTCGGCACGCCGATCAGGGCGCTGACGAAATTGCCGACCGTGCCGTTACTCGACGTGATCGTCGAAAACGGGCTGACGTTCTGCTCCACGCCGTCCTCGTCGAAACCGGCCAGCACCGTGTAGCGCTCGGTATTCGGAACGATCAGCGGCTGGGCACCAAACTCCGGTACCAGGCGGATCGAGCGGATCGGCGCCACCGTGACCTGCGCGGCGATGCTCTGGTTGCACGGCTCGAACGTGGCGCGCGCGGTCAGCGTCCGGGCGTCGGCCGTGCTGCCGGTCACCAGACCGTCGGTCCCGATCGTGGCGATGGTCTGGTTCGCGGCATTGCTGACCGAGCCCACCTGGGTGCCCGGGACCGCGGTATCGAAGCCCCAGGTCGCCGCCGTATCGATCCGCGTCGGCGTGCCGCCAAGACTGGCCACCAGCGTCAGGTCAACCGCCGTCAATGGGCCGATCTTGAAGATGCTGGTGACGGTCGGATCGGTCGGGGAAGTGCCGGCTGGCAGCGGCTCGTTCAGATTGGTGCCGATGTTCCGCTGCATCAGCATGAAGTCCGGCTTCGGCATGACGCGCATGTCGATGCTGTCCGTCAGATCGCTGAAGCTGGCGGTGACCCGCACCCGCTGCTCGCCGGCAGTCGCGCTGACCGGGGTCAGCACGCCGCCCGCCTGTCCTGAAGTGCGGTCGAAGTTGGAGATCTTCAGGAAGCTTTCGTCGGCCGGCAGCACCGACCAGTTCACGCGCTGAGTGAAGTCGGCCGACGTGCCGTTCTCGAAGAACAGCGTCGCCGTCAGGCCCGAGCGCAGGCAGACGTAGGTGTCACCGCTGGCGGCATCGGCCGTACCGGTCGGACCGTTGATGACCAGCCGGGTCGGCCCGGTGCCGCCACCGATCGGGTTGCAGCCTGCCAGCAACACGAGACCGGCCGTCACGGCGGCCAGCGGGAAGGCGCGCGACGGCGAGGAGCAGCGGGTCATCGTCATTGTGCTTCAGGCCTCGGCGGACACGGCGCGCGGCGCGGCAGCCGCCGGGGCCACGGTGGAGCGGATCGACAGCTCGCGCAGCTGCTTGCCGTCGACCGTGCCCGGGGCGTTGGTCAGCGGGCAATGCGCGGTCTGCGTCTTCGGGAAGGCGATCACTTCGCGGATCGACTGGGCACCGGTCATCAGCATCACCAGACGATCAAGGCCCAGCGCGATGCCGCCGTGCGGCGGCGCGCCGAACTTCAGCGCGTCGAGCAGGAAGCCGAACTTCTCGCGCGCTTCGTCATCGCTGATGCCGAGCAGGCGGAACACCGCGCTCTGCACGTCGGCGCGGTGGATACGCACCGAGCCGCCGCCGACTTCGACACCGTTCAGCACCAGGTCATAGCCCTGCGACAGCACGGTGCCCGGGTTGGCTTCGATTTCAGCGACGTCGAAGACCTTCGGCGCGGTGAACGGATGATGCAGGGCGACCCAGCGGCCGTCGTCCTCTTCGAACATCGGCCAGTCGATGACCCACAGCGCCGCCCAGCTCTTGGTGTCGGTGAAGCCGTGATCGAGGCCGACCTTGATGCGCAGCGCGCCCATGGCGTCGCAGACCACCTTGAACTTGTCGGCGCCGAAGAACAGCAGGTCGCCGTCGACGGCACCGGAGCGGCTCATGATGCCGGCGAGGGCGGCATCGGACAGGTTCTTGACGATCGGTGACTGAAGGCCGTCGCGGCCCTTCGTCGACCATTCGTTGACCTTGATCCAGGCCAGACCGCGGGCGCCGTACTGCCCGACCATCTTGGTGTAGTCGTCGATCTGGCTGCGCGGAATCTTGCCGCCGCCGGGGACGCGCATCACCACCACGCGGCTCTTGGCATCGTTGGCGGGTGCGGCGAACACCTTGAACTCGGAATCGGCGACGAGATCCTTGATCTCCACCAGTTCCAGCGGGTTGCGCAGGTCCGGCTTGTCCGAGCCGAAACGGCCCATGGCGTCGGCGTACGACATGTGCGGCAGCTTGCCGAGGTCGACGTTCATCACGGACTGGAACAGGTCGACGAACATCACCTCGATCATCGCCATGATCTCTTCCATCGACAGGAACGAGGTCTCGACGTCGAGCTGGGTGAATTCCGGCTGGCGGTCGGCGCGCAAGTCCTCGTCGCGGAAGCAGCGGGCGATCTGGTAGTAGCGATCCAGCCCGCCCATCATCAGCAGCTGCTTGAACAGCTGCGGGGACTGCGGCAGCGCGAAGAACTTGCCTTCGTGGGTGCGGCTCGGCACCAGATAGTCACGGGCGCCTTCCGGCGTCGCGCGCGTCAGGATCGGCGTCTCGACATCGATGAAGCCGAGCTCGTCCATCTTGTTGCGAATCCGCCGGATCACGTCGTGGCGCAGGCGCAGGTTCTTCTGCATCAGCGGCCGGCGCAGGTCGACATAGCGGTACTTCAGGCGGGTTTCCTCTCCGACCGTGTCGTCATCAAGCTGGAACGGCGGCGTTTCGGCCTTGTTCAGCACTTCGATCGCGCGGCCGAGCACCTCGATGCGGCCGGTCGGCAGGTTGGCATTGACGGTGCCTTCCGGACGGGCCCGGACCAGACCGGTGATCTGCACGACGTACTCGCTGCGCAGGCGTTCGGCGGCAGCGAAGGTTTCGGCGTTGTCCGGGTCGAACACCACCTGCAGCAGGCCTTCACGGTCGCGCAGGTCGATGAAGATGACGCCGCCATGGTCGCGGCGACGCTGCACCCAGCCGCACACCTGGACGGTCTGGCCGGTGAGCTGCTCGGTCACCTGGCCGCAGTAATGGGAACGCATCATCGGGATCACGCAACGGGGGGAGAAAGACTCGGGATTGTACCGCCCGACGCCAGCCCTGTGTTCAGCGCGGCGGGTGTGCCGCCGATGGCGCGCCGGCGCCGGGGGCCACCACGCCGAGCGAGATGATGTAGCGCATGCCCTCTTCGACCGGGATGTCGAGGAACTTCAGCTCCGACACCGGCACCTGCATGATGAAGCCGCCGGTCGGGTTCGGCGTGGTCGGCACGAACACCGGAATCAGTTCGAGACCGGTGGCATCGCGAACCACCTGGATCGGGTCGCCGGTCTGGAAACCGATGGTCCACAGCCCCGGGCGCGGCCATTCGATCATCACCACACGCTTGAACGCAGTGGAATCACGGGAGAACAGCGTTTCCGCAAGCTTCTTGACGCCGCCGTAGAGCGTGCGGACCAGCGGAATGCGGAACAGCAGGTCCTCGGCCCAGCTCAGCATCCGGCTGCCGAGGAAATTCGCTGCCAGCGCGCCGGTGCCCAGTACCAGCCCAACGCTCAAGATGACGCCGAAGCCCGGGAAGTCCGGCCGTAGCGAATCCGGCACCAGCAGCAGGCTGGTGTCGAGCAGCCCGACCAGGAACCGGATCACCAGCAGGGTCGCCGCCAGCGGCACCCAGATCAGCAGTCCAGCGAAGAACCACTGGCGCAGCACCGCAAGCAACAAGGGCGGCGGTGCCGCTGGCGATGGTGGCGGCGTGGCGGCCAGCGCTTCCAGCGGTTCGACCGGATCGGTCACTTAGGGCGTCGCTGCCGGAGCGGCCGGGGTTGCCGGCGCCGCAGGCGTCGCTGCAGCAGCCTTCTCGGCCGGCTTGTCGGCCTTGGCGGTGCTGTCGCTGCTGCCCTCGACCAGATTGCGCTTGGTGTCGGAACCGGACTTGAAGTCGGTTTCGTACCAGCCGCCGCCCTTCAGACGAAAGCCGGCAGCGGAAATCTGCTTGACCAGCCCCGGCGTATTGCACGACGGGCAGTCGACGGCGGGGGCATCGGACATCTTCTGCAGCAGCGTGACCGGCTTGCCGCAGTTCGTGCAGGCGTATTCGTAGAACGGCATGGGGGATCTGACCTCGGAAACGAAAAACGGATGCGCCCGATCAGGGCGCCACGGCTACCCGGCGCTGTATGGGGCACATGGTGCTCGCAATCAAGATGCCGGGTCGCCGCGAGTGGCCTACTTGGCCTTCTTCTCGGCCTTTTCGGCGTCGGCGGCGACCTGCATCTTGACGATCTTGGTCGGCTCGCCGAGTACCGCACCGTTGTCGTAGGTCACGCCCTTCTTGATCGCGTCGACGTACTCCATGCCGCTTTCGACCTGCCCCCAGATCGTGTACTTGCCGTCGAGGCTGGGTGCGGGGCCGAACATGATGAAGAACTGGCTGTCGGCCGAATCCACCGCCTGCGCGCGCGCCATCGACAGCACGCCACGGACATGGCGCTCGGCCGAGAACTCCGGCGGCAGGTTCTTGCCGGAACCGCCGGCACCGGTGCCGGTCGGGTCGCCGGTCTGCGCCATGAAGCCGTCGATCACGCGGTGGAACTTCAGACCGTTGTAGAAGCCCTGGCGGCTCAGCTCCTTGATCCGCGCGACATGCTTCGGCGCCAGATCAGGACGCAGCGCGATCACCACGCGGCCGGCGGGCAGGTCGAGGTACAGCTTGTTCTCGAGTTCGGCAGCGCTGGGCGCAGCAGCCGCTGCGTCGGCAGCGTGAGCGGACACGCCGATCAGCGCCGAAGCGGCAATCAGCAGGCGGGCAAGGAGTTTCGTCATGACGATCGGTCCGGTATCGGTTGGCGGGACGCGAGCATAGCCGCGCCGTGCGGATCGATGAAGTCGGGCTGCAACGCCGGGCTTGTTAGACTCGCGCCATGCAATTCTTCATCTTCGTCGGCGCCCTCATTGGCTACGCCGTCAACAGCTGGCGCGGGGCGCTGATCGGCGGCCTCATGGTCTGGGCGCTGCTGCCGCTGCTGGGTCGGTTGCTGCTGAAAACGGCGGTCAAGAAGATCTCCGCGGTCCAGACCCAGTTCCTCGATTCGACGTTCGCGGTGATGGGCGCGGTCTGCAAGGCGGACGGCCATGTCAGCGAGAACGAGATCCGCGTGGCCGAAGCGCTGTTCGACCAGCTGCGCCTGAACGGCGAGGCCCGCGAAGCGGCCAAGCGGGCCTTCAATCGCGGCAAGAGTGCGGACTTCGATCTCGATGCCGAACTGGCCCGCTTCGCGGCGGCCAGCCGCGCCCAGCCGATGTTCCGGCAGATGTTCCTGCAGGTGCAGGTCTCCGCGATCATCGCCGACGGCCAGATGCACGCGGCCGAACACGCGATGCTGAGCCGAATCGCCCGCGCGCTTGGCTTGTCGGATCGCGATCTGGCAATGCTCGAAGCGATGATGCGCAGCGGCGCCGGCGGCTTTTCCGGCGGCGGTGCCGGCCCGAGCGGCGGCGGCAGCGGCGGTGTCGGCCGCGATGCGCCGGGGTCGCTGGATGACGCCTATCAGGTGCTCGGCGTTGCCGCGACTGCCAGCGATGCCGAACTCAAGCGCGCCTACCGCAAGCTGATGAGCGAGAACCACCCGGACAAGCTGGCTGCGAAGGGCTTGCCGGAGTCGATGCGCGCGCTCGCCGAAGAAAAGACCCGCCGCATCACCGCCGCCTACCAGCGCATCGAGCGGGCGCGCGGCGGAGTGAAGACTTGAACCGGCCTGCGCCCCACGTCACCGAGGTTCTCCGATGCGCTTCCCGCTGGCCATCCTGCTGGTGCTGTTCGGCTGTGTCGGCTGCGCCGGAGTACCGCCGGTGACGCCAGTGCTGCCGCAGCCGGTCGACGGCGCCGCGATCACGATCGAATCGCCGCAGGCCGGCCGGGTGGTGATGTTCGAAGCGCTGCCGGCAACCGGTGACGCTCACCGCCCGCTGCTGCTGATCCACAGCGTCAACGCTGCCGGCAGCGCCTACGAAGTGCGGCCGCTGTACGAGCATGCGCGGGGCACGCGGCCGGTCTACGCGATCGACCTGCCCGGCTTCGGCTTTTCCGAGCGCAGCGACCGCGTCTACACGCCGCGCCTGATGACCGACGGCGTGCTCGCCGCCGTTGCCGAAATCCGCCGGCGGCATGGCGGTGTCGCGATCGACGCGCTGGGCTTGAGCCTGTCTTCGGAGTTCCTGGCCCGCGCCGCGGCCGAGCAGCCGGATGCCTTTGCCCACGTCGCGCTGGTCAGCCCGACCGGCTTCAGCGGCAAGAAGCAGCGCCATGGCGCGCCGGGTTCGACGCGCGGCCAGGCCTGGCTGTATCGCACCCTGAGCTGGTCGGCCTGGGATGACGGCATCTATGGTCTGCTGACCCGGCCCGGCACGATCCGCTACTTCCTCGAACGGACCTGGGGCAGCAAGGCCATCGACGAAGGCCTGTGGGCCTACGACGTGATCACCACGCAGCAGCCGGGTGCGAAGCACGCGCCGCTGCATTTCGTGTCGGCCAACCTGTTCGCCGCCGACGTCAACACGCTCTACGACCGCCTGACGATGCCGGTCTGGATGTCGCACGGCATCCGTGGCGACTTCGTCGACTACCGCGGCCAGGCCTGGTACGCGGATCGGCCGAACTGGTCGTTCACCGAATTCCCGACCGGTGCGCTGCCGCAGTTCGAGGTGACAGCCGATTTCTGCGCAGCACTCGACCGCTTTCTGGCCGACACGCGGCCGTAGGTCGTAGCATCGCGCCCCTGCACGGGGAGAACGATGTGAAGAGCGCAAAGCGCCTGAATCCGCTGGACTGGACGTTCCTTGCCGGGGAGTCCGGCGAGACGATGATGATGGTCGGCGCGCTGCTGCCGTTCTCGCCGCCGCCGGATGCCGAAGCCTCGCTGCTGCGTCGGCTGATGGACGAGGTCCGCGCCGATGCAAGAGCGCAAGCGCCGTGGAACTTCAAGCTGAAGTATCCGAACCAGCTCGCCCATCCGCTGCAGGGCTGGGTCGAGGATGATCATTTCGACGTCGAGTACCACATTCGCCGCTCGGCGCTACCGTCGCCAGGTGACGAGCGCGAGCTCGGGATTCTCGTGTCGCGGCTGCACTCGAACCGGCTCGACTTTCATCGCCCGCCCTGGGAAGTGCACTTCATCGAAGGCCTCGAAGGCGGCCGCTTCGCGATCTATTTCAAGGTCCATCACGCGCTGGTCGACGGCTACACCGGCATCAAGCTGCTGTCGATGAGCCTGTCATCGACGCCGGACGAGCGCGACACGCCGATGTTCTTCTCGATCGCCCAGAAGCCCCGTGCGCCGAAGGCCGACAACGAAGCGCCGAAGGAAGCGACGCTGGACTTGCTGCTGCGGCTGGCGCGCGAGCAGGTCGATACCTCGCAGATGATCACCCGGGCGCTGCGCGACACGGTGATCGGTGCGTGGAAACCCGAAAAGGCGCGCGATCCGGCGCTGAAGGCGCCGATGCAGGCGCCGAAGTCGATCCTCAACCAGAAGATCAGCCGCAATCGCCGCTTCGCCACGCAGCAGTTCGCGCTCGACCGCCTGAAGCGGGTCGCCAAGGCGCACGGCGGCACGCTGAACGATCTGGTGCTGGCGCTGTGCGCGGCCGCACTGAGGCGGCTGCTGACCGAGCTGGATGCGCTGCCGGCCGAGCCGCTGACGGCGATGCTGCCGGTCAATGTGCGGCCGAAGGATGATCCCGGCGGCGGCAACGCGGTCGGCGCGATCATCGCGTCGCTGGCGACCGACATCGCCGATCCGCAGGCGCGCTTCCACGCCATCGTCGCATCGACCGCCGCCGCCAAGGCTCAGCTGGCCGGCATGACCCGCAACGGCATCCTGCAATACGGCGCGCTGCTGATGGCGCCGCTGCTGCTGGCGCGCGTGCCGGGCACGGTCGGCCGCATCCGGCCAGCGTTCAACCTCGTAATCTCCAATGTCCCGGGGCCGACCAAGCCGCTGTACTTCCGTGGCTTCAAGCTCGATGCCTACTACCCGCTGTCGATTCCGATGCACGGCTACGGCCTGAACATCACGGTGGTGTCCTACGGTGACCAGCTAAACTTCGGTTTCATCGGCTGTCGCGATGGGCTGCCGCATCTGCAGCGTCTCGCGGTCTACAGCAAGGCAGCGCTCGATGAGCTGGATGACGAAGCCACGGCCTGAGCGGCCGGCTCCTGGACAGACCATCCATAAAACCAAGTTCAGGGAATTCCGATGACCGGTTTCGAAGCTGTGCTGCTGTACGTGTTTGTGATCATTGCGCTGGTGCTGAGCTACGCGCTGCCGCGCGTGCCGCAGGTGCTCACGGGTTCCAAGCCGGCCGATGCCTGGGGCCGCGACAAGGCGTCGATCGACCCGGCGCTGCTGGTTCGTGCCCAGCACGCGCATGCCAATGCCGTGGAGAACTTTCCGCTGTTTCTGGCCGTGGTCGTGGTCGGCGCGCTGATGGACAAGAGCGCCGCCGTGATCGACCCGCTGGCGATCTACGTGGTCTACCTGCGCATCGGCCAGGCGGGCGTGCATCTGCTCGGCACCTCGTTCTGGCTGGTGATGACCCGCGCAACGTTCTTCCTCGCGCAGATCGGCCTGGTCGGCACGATGGCCTACGGCCTGTTCGCGGCCTGATACCCGAGCAGCAGGCGGCCCGGTGGCGGATCTGATCAACCTCAATCAGGCGCGCAAGCGGAAAGCGCGCGCCGAGGCCGAGGCGCAGGCCGCCGCCAACCGCGTGAAATTCGGTCGCACCAAGGCCGAACGGCAGCGCGATGCGGCTGCCGAGGCGGAGGCCGCGCGCCGGCTCGACGGACTGAAGCGGGATACCCCGCCCGCGCCGTCCGAGCCGGCACAGGACTGATGCCCTGGTGCCGATCCGTCTGGATACACGACCCCTGAGCCCGCGGCAGCGCCGCCTCGTCTGGGCCTTCTGGATCGGCGGAGGGTTGTTGCGGCTGGTTTATCTGCTGTCGATCCATCCACCGCAACAGCATGTCTACAGCGACATGGCCGGCTATCTGAACCGGGCCCTTGCGCTGATCGGCGGCCACGTCGAAGGCATCGCCGATTCGCTGTATCCGCCGGGTGCGTCGTACCTGTTCGCAGCCCTACTTAAGCACGACCCGGCGGGCGGCCTCGTGGTGATCACGCAGTGGCTGCTATCGCTGGCGACCATGGCCGGACTCTGGCAGCTCGGCCGACGGCTGTACGGCAATGTCGTCGCGGTGCTGGTGCTGGCGATCGTGGCGCTGTACCTGCCGCTGTTCCATTACGCCGGCCTGTATCTGGCGGAAAACCCGTTCACCTGCGCGCTGGTCTGGGCCTACGTGCTGCTGATGCGGGCGATCGATGCGCCCGTTCCGGCGTCGACCGCGCTGTGGGCGCTGGCTGCCGGGCTGGCCGCCGGGATCGCGGCCGCGATGAAGTCGACGATCCTGCTGCCGGTGCTGTTGACCGGCGTGCTGGTAATGATCTGGTTGCGCATGCAGCGGCGCCGCGGCGCGCTGACACTGGTGTTCGGCGTCGGCCTCGGGCTGGCCACCGTGCTGCTGCCGCTGGCCGAGCGCTGCACCCGCCTGGCGGAAGGCCATTTCTGCCTGATCAGCACCAACACCGCGATGAACACGCTGATGGGCCACGCCGGGCCCAAGGCCGAGTTCCGCTGGCACGATGCCCAGCGCCAGATCGTGTTCTCGTTCACCAGTCCCAGCGCTTCGCTGCGCGGCTATCGCGAGCGGGTCGATCTGCCGTTCGGCGCCTACGATGTGCCCGCCAACCTCGCCGAGGTGCGAAGCCGCATCACGGCCGATCCGCAGATGGCCGTGGACACCAGCCTGCGCAACGTGGCCGACCTGTTCGTTGGCCGCGATTTCTGGCCGGCAGCGCACTACCGCAACCGCAACTGGGGGCGCGCCTTCCAGAATTTCTACAAGTGGGTGCTGCTGCCACTGGCGCTGCTGTGGCTGATCTGGCGCGCACCGCGAATGCTGCGGATGACGCGCGACAGCCTTTCCGAGTGGCTGCTGCTGGCGCCGATGCTCGGCCTGCTGGCGACCGCCTTCATTTCGCTTGGCGAAGTGCGCTTCCGCATTCCGTTCGATGGCTTCGTGATCATCCTCGCTGCGCAGGCCCTGCTGGCGCTGCTCGACCGCCAGCAGCGGCGAGTCGGGATCGTCGCGCCACAAGGCCGGTGGTGACAGTGCTTTGCAGCCTTCCTGGCTGCGACAGCCGGTCGTCGCCGTGACCGATGATCAGGGGGCTGCCACGCCGCCGGTCACGATGCGACCGCGGATCGCGATCAGTTTCGCGACCAACGCTTCGCGGTTGTCGGCACCGATCCGCCACAGCAGCCGCCGGCCACTGGATGCGCTTTCCAGCGCCGGATCGGCGTACTCCCAGTAGACCTTCGGCTTCACCAGCGCGATCGGCTCGGTCACGTCTGGCGTGCCAATCAGGTGATCGAGCACGGCGACCACCCGGTTGTTGAAGCTGGCACCGGGATAGCCGAGTTCGCCATAAGCCTTCTGGAACAGCGGGTACCAGCGGAAATACAGCGCCACCAGCGTCTGCTCGTCGATCGCCTGCAGCACGGCCAGCGCTGCACCGTAACGCGATGCGTTGCTCGGACTGATCGTCGGACGCGTGTCGACGTCATCGACGACAAAAGCGCCCGGCGCCGCATTCAGCGGCCGCAGCTTCAGCGCCACGCGCTCGCGCGGCAGGTTGTCGATGGTGACAACGATGCGGCGGATCAGCAGCTCCCGGATCAGCATGGCCTCCAGCGGCCCGGCACCTGGCATGGCCAGCAGCGCGCCACGGAAGGCGTCGTCGCTGCTGTCGAGGTCGGGCAAGGCGGCTGCCGATGCCGGTGGCGGCGGCACCGGGTAGTCCGGTGGTGCCAGCGGTGCCAAGCCTTCCGGCACGGCTTCCACCGCCGACGGCACAGCAGCGGCAGATACCGCAGCCGGCCCCGGCGACAGCCACAAGAACCAGACGGCAGCCAGCGCGCCAATCCCGGCCGCGAGAATCAGACCCCAACGCGTCGCGGACATCGTCGACTCCAGTCAGGAACGGCGCGTGGATCGCGCGGCGCGTTCAGGCGGCCTGGCGCTGCTCGGCGAACGCGGCCGTCAGCAGTTCGTAGGACTTCAGGCGCTCGGCGTGGCCGTGGATGTTGGTGACGATCATCACCTCGTCGGCGCCGCAGTCGGCCACCATCGCATCGATCCGCGCCTTCACCGTGGCCGGCGAGCCGACAACACTGAGGCGACGTTGCTGGCGGACTTCCTCGCGATCGAGTTCGGACCAGTCGTACGCCGCAACTTCCTCGGGTGAAGGAATCGGCAGGTACTGGTTGCGGTTGATGCGCAGCCAGGTCAGGTCCATCGACTGCGCGAGCTGGTCGGCCTGGGCGTCGGTCTCGGCACAGACCACCTGCACGCCAAGGATCGCGTGCGGCTTCGGGAAGCTTGCCGACGGCTTGAACGCCTCGCGGTAGGCCCGCAGTGCCGGCGCTGGCGGCTCGGTCGAGAAATGGCTGGCGAAGCTGTAGCCGAAACCGGCCGCGCCAGCGGCAGCGGCGCTGGCACCGGACGAACCGAGGATCCAGATCGGCGGCAGCGCGACACCGGTCGGCATCGCCGTGACCTTGGCGTACGGGTGGCCGGGGCCGTACGGCTGATCGCCGCCGAAGCGGACCAGCTCGTTCATCATTGCAGAGAAGTGCTCGCTGCCGGCCGCGCGCAGTGCCCGCGTCGCCGCACCGTTGGTGCCCGGTGCCCGGCCGATGCCGAGATCGATGCGCCCTGGATGCAGCGCTTCGAGCGTGCGGAAGATTTCCGCGACCCGGTACGGAATGTGATTCGGCAGCATCATGCCGCCGGAGCCGACGCGGATCGATGTCGTGGCCGAGGCGATGTGGCCGATCAGGATTTCCGGCGCGCTGCTGGCCACGCTGGCCAGCGCATGGTGTTCGGCAAACCAGTAGCGCTGGTAGCCGAGCCGCTCGGCAAGCCGGGCCAGGTCCACCGTGCGGCGCAGCGCTTCGGCAGGGTTCGAGCCGCTGCAGTTCGGCACCAGGTCAAGGACGGACAGGGCGAAGTTCATCGGCAATCTCCGGAGCAGGCACGCGATGCGCGCCTGGGTTCTAGCGTGAGTCGAGAATACCGAAAAGCCGGCTTCGGCCGACTGCGGGCCAGCCCCCGCGTGTGCTCTCCGGACAAGAAAAAGGCCGCTTGCGCGGCCTTTTCCCTGCACGAAGATCGACCGGCCGGTTTAGCGGCCGAAGTTCCAGCGCAGACCGACTTCGACGCGATCGTCGTCACCACCCTGCACGGCTGCCGTCAGCGCGAACGGCGGCGAGAAGGCATAGGTGCCGCCCACACGGAACGACACGCGACCGTCATCGACGGCGTCGAAGTAGCGGATTTCCGGCGTCACTTCGAAAGCCTTCAGCGGCGTCCAGCGCAGACCGCCGCGCAGGCCGAAGCCGAGCTCGTCGTCGATGCCGATGTCGACATACTCCAGACCGCCGCCGGCGAACCAGTCGATCTCGCTGTTGATCGGCTGATGGAACAGCACGCCGGTGCTGAACTGGTCGATGCTGTCGTTGCTGGTGAATTCGCCGTACGCGGCGAGCGGGCTGCTCAGCGCAACCGAGCCACCGATCCGGAAGCCGGCATCACTTTCTCCGTAGGTGTCACGGAACAGCACGCCACCTTCGAGGAAGCTGTAGTTGGCCGCCGAAGCGATGCCGGACACGCTGGTCAGAGCCACGGCAAGCGCGGCGGTGCGAACGGTCGTTGCAAGTTTCACAGGGATGTTTCTCCATTCTTATTGATTGGTGATGGCGATCCGCCACGAAGCGGAAGGTGTCGGAATCGCCAAAAGTCCGATGACCGGCAAAGCCGGCGACCTGACGGGACGACAATGCGCCGGGCTGGCTGAACGGAATCTGAAGACCCCAGTTCGTGTCGGCTCGGCAACTGCGGCATTGTTGACCGCAGATCCTTGCCGGAGTGCCCGATGTTCCGCCTGTTCGCCATTGCCTGTGTCGTGCTCTCGTGCGTGTCCTGCACCACCCCGCCGCCCCGCAGCACCGCCACACCGGTCGACCTGGCGCCGATGTTCGCGCGCTACTGGGACGAGGCCTTGGCGCTCGATCCGCTGCGCGCGACCTACATCGGGGACAACCGCTACAACGACCGACTGCCGAACGAGTTGTCGGCCGACTACCGGGCGCAGGAAGCCGCCTTCGATGCTCGCTGGCTGGCCACGGTCAAGGCGATCGACCCCGCTACGCTGACCGAGGCCGACCGCTTGAGTGTCGACATCCTGCGCCGGCAGCTGGAACGCTCGATCGAAGCGGCGCGCTTCCCGGAGCATCTGATTCCGATCAACCAGTTCTACAACCCGGCGGCGCAGCTGGCGCAGCTCGGCACCGGCACCGGCGCGCAACCGTTCAAGACGGTCGCCGACTACGACAACTGGGCGCGCCGTGCAGCGCAGATCCCGGCGTTGTTCGATCAGGCGATCGCCAACATGCGCGAAGGCGCTGCAAGCGGCTATACGCAGCCCGACGTGCTGATGATCAAGGTACTGTCGCAGCTCGACGCGCTGGCGGTGGCGAAGCCCGAAGACAGCCTGTTCTGGAAGCCGGTCACGGCGTTCCCGGAAAGCTTTTCAGAGGCTGACCGCAGCCGCCTGACCGCCGATTACCGGGCGCTGATCGCCGGCACCGTGCTGCCGGCCTATGTGCGGCTGCGCGACTACATTCGTGACGACTATCTGCCGGTCTGCCGCAAGTCGGTTGGCCTCGACGCGCTGCCGGACGGCGCGGCCTGGTACGCCTCGAAGGTGCAGGCGATCACCACGACCACGCTGACCCCGGCGCAGATCCACGAGATCGGCCTGAAGGAAGTGGCGCGCATCCAGACCGCGATGCGCGGCGTGATGCAGCAGGTCGGCTTCCAGGGCGATCTGGCGGCGTTCTTCAAGTTCGTGTCCGACGATCCACGCTTCACCTACCCGAGCGAAGCGGCGGCACTGAAGGCCTACAACGACCTGTCGGCAGTCGTCGATCAGGGCGCCAGCCGGCTGTTCGCGGTGCGTCCGAAAGCCGGCTTCGAGATTCGCCCGGTCGAAGCGTTCCGGGCCCAGAGTGCCGCCGGCGGCAGCTACCAGCGACCGAGCGAGGACGGCTCGAGGCCGGGCATCTTCTACCTGAACACCTACGATCTGCCGTCGCGCAAGACCTGGGCTGCGGAATCGCTGTTCCTGCATGAAGCGATCCCCGGCCACCACTTCCAGCTCGGCATCCAGCAGGAGCTGGACGGCGTGCCGGCGTTCCGCCGCTTCGGCAGCTTCACCGCTTACATCGAAGGCTGGGGCCTTTACGCCGAATCGCTCGGCAAGGAGGTCGGCGTCTATACCGAACCGTACCCGTACTTCGGACGGCTGCAGGCCGAGCTGTTCCGCGCGATCCGGCTGGTCGTCGACACCGGCCTGCATTCGAAGGGCTGGAGCCGTCAGCAGGTGATCGACTACATGCTCGCCAATTCGGCGCAGGGACCGACCCAGTCGGTGTCAGAAACCGAGCGCTACATGGCGATTCCCGGTCAGGCGCTGGCCTACAAGATTGGCGAGCTGAAGATCCTTGAACTGCGCCATCGTGCCGAGGCCGCGCTCGGCGCCCGCTTCGACATCAAGGCCTTCCACACCGAAGTACTGAAGGACGGCTCGCTGCCGCTGGACGTGCTGGAAACGAAGATCGACCGCTGGATCGCAGCACAAGGCTAGGGCTTCGCGGCCGGCTCCGGGCCAAGCTCGCTGCCGATTGCGGCACGGGCCTTGTCGAGCAGCGTGATCAGGCGCCGCTCGCTGGATGCCATCTGCTTGAAGCAGTTCTCGGTCAGCCGCAGATCGCGGCGGCTGTCCTTGTCATCGGTCTGCAGCGTGGCGGCCGCGAACATGCGCAGGTTCTGCGTGTATTCCTCCTGCTGGGTGTACAGCGCCGAGATCGCCGACAGGGTCCGCGATTCCAGATGCGGCAGCGTCTGGCTGAGCAGCGCGGAGTCGTAGGCGGCGCGCTGGAACAGGATCTGGTTCAGGCCATCGAAGGCCGCCGGGTATTCCCACGGCTCGCCCTTGTTCAGCGCCTGCCGGGATGCCCGGAAGCCTTCGTACATCTTCTCGTGATACGGCAGCGCCTCGACGATCGCCTGCTGGTTCTGCTCGACCTCCAGCTTCAGCTCCAGCAGCACCCGCTGCGCCAGCCGCGTGCGTTCGCGCTCCTCGGTCCAGTCGTTGACGGCCAGCGCCAGCATCGCCGATGCGATCAGCAGCGCCACTTCGAACACCGCGCGCTGCCAGCCTTGCCGCTCGATCAGCCGCCGCCGCGCCGTGACCGGCGTCGGGGCAACGGTTGCCGGCGGCTCGGCCGGCTCAGGCGCGGTCGACATGGCAAGCCGACGGCACGTGGCCCGTCACGGGTCGATGGTGGCGCGTGAGCCACTTGCCGAACGCATCGGCGCGTCTCAGCCGGCGGCCTTGTCGAGCACCGCCTGCAGCGCCGGCGAGGCATAGAAGCCGGACAGCCGCCGCCGCACGATCGGCTCGAGCAGCTTTTTCTTCTTCAGGATCTTGATCACGCTCGGCGCATAGCGGCGTGCTTCATCGACGATGTGACTACGGCCGACCCCCAGATCTTCAAGCAGCGCGGCAAGCGTTGCGTCCTCGTACTTGTCGAAGAAGCCATCGATTCCGGCATCGATCATCACCGTGTACCAGCCCTGCTCGCGCAGGTGCCGCCAGGCCTCGAAGCCGGTGACGAACAGTTCCTCGACGTTGCGCGCCTCGATGTCCTCGCGCAATGCACCGATCGGCTGCTCCTTGATCCGGTCCCAGGTGTCGAGCGCCAGATCCTTCAGCGCCTCGGCATCGGCGTTGTTGATCAGGAACTCGGCGCTGCGCGCGGTCGACGCCTGCACGGCCTTGGCGATGTACTTGCGCAGGCCTTCCTCGATCGAGGCTTCGAGCGTGGGCTTGGCCACACTGAGCGCTGCCCGGCCGAGCTTGAGCATCGAGCTGGCACCGGGAATGTTCTTGGTGACGTTGCTCTGCGCCAGGTAGCCGGTAATGCCGCTGTACAGCAGGTCGGAGGCGAAGTCCGTATACAGCGGGCTGGTGACCACGCCACGGATGATCTTCTCGCGCAGCGTGTCGAGTTCCAGCGCCTGGGTCGTGAAATCCTCGAAGTGCTGATCGGTCATCAGCACGCCGATCTTGGTCTTGTCGTGGATCGGATCGGCGAACAGCTTGCGGGCGATATCGCCGACCATCTCCGGCAGGCCGGGACCGAATTCGATCTTCGCGGCGAAAATCCGGGCGGTGTCCTTGATCTGCTTGCGCGTGACGACGGCGCCGAGCGTCAGCTTGCCGGCCATCGCCAGTGCGGCGTCGACTTCCTCGTCGATCAGCGTGTCGAGCCCTGGTCCGGTCAGCTCTTCGATCACGTATTCGACGTGCGCGTCGAGCAGTGCTGCAGCCAGTCCCGTCTTCTTCTCGGCCATCGTTGTGGTTCCTTGTTCGATTCAGGTCAACGCCTGTTCGCAAGCTTGGCACAGGCCATCGCCGATCGGCAGGCGCAAGGCCTTATCCTGCGCAGCCATGGATGCCGCTCCGCTGCCACCGAAACCGCAACCGCCGGTCGACTACGACTGCTGCGGAGGCGGCTGCGCCGATTGCGAACTGCGGATCTATCTGCGGGAACTGCAGCGCTGGCAGAAGCAGGCGCGCCAGCTGGGTGTGCCGATCGATGACTGAAGCCGCCGCCGTCCTTGCCGACTTCCTGCGCGCCCATCCAAGGCTGCTGGTGCTGACCGGTGCCGGGGTGTCGACCGGCAGCGGCATTCCCGATTACCGCGATGCCGATGGCCAGTGGAAACGCCGCCCGCCGATCACCGGTCAGGTCTTTCGCGGCGATCCGCTGCAGCGCGCGCGCTACTGGGCGCGCAGCCTGATCGGCTGGCCGCTGCTGGCGACCGCACAGCCCAACGCGGCGCACCGGGCGCTGGCCCGGCTGCAGGCCGCCGGCCGAGTCCGCCGGCTGGTGACCCAGAACGTCGATGGCCTGCATCAGGCGGCCGGCAGCCGCGAGGTGATCGACCTGCACGGCCGGCTTGATGTGCTGATCTGTCTGGCCTGCGGCGAGCGCTCGCCGCGCAGCCAGTTCCAGACCCGCCTGCACGAAGCCAACCCGGACTGGGCCTACAGCACGGCCGAGGCGCTGCCCGATGGCGACGCCGATCTGGAGAACGTCGACTTCAGCCGCTTCGTCGTGCCGGCGTGCAGCGCGTGCGGCGGCATGCTGAAGCCGGACGTCGTGTTCTTCGGCGAGAACGTGCCGCGCGAGCGGGTCGAGGCGACGTTTGCCGCGCTTGCCGAAGCCGACGGCCTGCTGGTCGTGGGTTCGTCGCTGATGGTTTATTCCGGCTATCGCTTCGCGGTCGCCGCGCAGGAGCGCGGCCTGCCGATCGCCGTGCTGACCCAGGGCCGCACCCGCGCCGATCCCCTTCAGCCGCTGAAAATCGAAGCGCGGTGCGGCGAGGTGCTGCCGGCTGCGCTCGACAAGCTCGACGACATCGCGCTGGCCTGAGCCCGCAGCGCCGTCTACCAGTGCGGCGGGATCTCGTCGCGCGCGGTACCGCGGAACACCGGCTCGTCGGCCGTGGCCAGACGATCGTTGAGCGCGCGCAGCTTCATCTCCAGTGCCTCGATGGCCTTCTGCTGCCGCGCGATCTCGGCACCCAGCGTCGACAGCGTGTCGTCGGCCCAGGCCAGACGCGATTCCAGTTCCACCACGCGCGCTTCAAGCGCGGCCATCGGATCGGTGTCGGGGCTGAGGGTCATGGCGAGGGGCGGACGTGGCGAGCGCGGCAGTGTAGCGGCAGGCACAGGCTATGCTTTGCCCATGAACACGAAGGATGGCGCGACGGCACCGATGCGGATCAGGACCGATCTGGCCATCTGCGAGCAATGCGACAGCGTGCATCAGCGCGGCCCGCTTGCCGCAGGCGAAGCCGCCGACTGCCGCGTCTGCGGTGCAACGCTGTATCGGCGGTCGCGCCTCGACGTCGACGCCATGCTGGCGCTGACCCTCGGTGCGCTGATCGTGTTCGTGCTCGCCAATGTCGCGCCGATCGTCACCATGCAGTCCGGCGGCATCACCACCCGGGCCTGGCTGCTGACGATCGTGGTCCGCGCCTGGGACCATGGCGTCGGACCGGTGGCGGCCATCGCCGCCGGCACGGTGTTCCTGTTCCCGCTGGCGCAACTGACGCTGTACCTGTTCGTGCTGCGCGCCGTGAAGCGGCCGACCCGGTCGCCGGGATTCGTCGAGGCCATGCACTGGCTGCGCTGGCTGCGGCCGTGGAGCATGGTCGAGGTGTTCCTGATCGGCATTCTCGTGTCGATCATCAAGATGTCGTCGCTGGCGCGGGTCACGGCCGAAGCCGGCCTCTGGGGCTTCGGCGTGCTGACCATCCTGCTGACGGCGCTCAGCACCTTCGAACTGCGCGAACTCTGGGATGCGCACGATGACTGACGACACGGCGATCCCGCGCGGAGCGCCGCTCGGGCTGATCGGCTGCGAGGCCTGCGGGCTGGTCGTCGAGCACGCCGCAGCTGATGCGTCGTGTCCGCGCTGCGGCCATCGTCTGCACGCGCGCAAGCCGGATTCAGTGACACGCAGCTGGGCCTACCTGTTGGCCGCGTTCATTCTTTACCTGCCGGCCAATCTGCTGCCGGTGCTGCATTCGAAGAAGCTGTTCGAGGAATGGTCGGACACCATCATGTCCGGCGTCGTGGCGCTGTGGAAAGACGGCGCCTATGACCTCGCCATCATCGTGTTCACCGCGTCGGTGGTGGTGCCGCTGCTGAAGATGGGCGCGCTGGCACTGCTGCTGGTGCAGGTGCAGCGCGGCTCGTCGTACCTGCCGCGCGAGCGCACCCGCTTGTACCGGATCCTCGAATTCATCGGCCACTGGTCGATGCTCGATGTCTTCGCGGTGGCGCTGCTGGTGGCATTGGTACACTTCGGCGCTCTCGGCAACGCTGAACCCGGTGCCGGGGTCGTGGCCTTCGGTGCCGTCGTGGTACTGACCATGCTGGCCACCATGAGCTTCGATCCCCGGCTGATCTGGGATGCCCCGCGCACCCCCGCCCGCCGCGCCTCTGACCGTCCTCCGACATGAGCGAAACCTCCCCGACGTCCGCGCTGCCGGCACCGGAACCGCGCCGCGATGGCCGCAAGCGCCTGGCGCTGATCTGGCTGGTACCGCTGATCGCCGCACTGGCCGGGCTGGCGCTGGTGGTCCGAGCCTGGCTGCAGACCGGCCCGACGATCACCATCACCTTCGACACCGCGGAAAGTCTCGAGGACGGCGCCACCGAAGTCCGCTACAAGGACGTGGTGGTCGGCAAGGTGTCGAGCATCCAGCTGCGCGATGACGACAGCGGCGTGGTCGTTGAAGTCGAACTGACGCCGGACGCCAAGCGCATCGCCGTCAAGGACAGCCGCTTCTGGGTCGTTCGGCCGCGCATCGGCATTGGTGGCGTGTCCGGCATCAACACGCTGCTGTCCGGCGCCTATATCGGCGTCGATGTCGGCACCGCGACCGAGTCACAGCGTGATTTCGTCGGCCTCGAGAAGCCGCCGGCGGTGACTCACGACCAGAAGGGCAGGCAGTTCACGCTGACCACGATGGATGCCGGGTCGGTGACCATCGGCGCACCGGTCTACTACCGCCGCGTCGCGGTCGGCCGGATCGTCGATTCGGCGCTGGACGAAGACGGCAAGCGCATTACCGTGCGCGTCTTCATCGACGCCCCTTACGACCGCTTCGTGACCTCCGGTGTGCGCTTCTGGAATGCCGGCGGCGTCGATCTGGCGGTGTCGTCCGAAGGGCTCAAGCTGAATACCCAGTCGCTGGCCACGGTGCTCGCAGGCGGCATCGCCTTCCAGGCGATCGACGAGCGCAATCCCGGCGAACCCGCAAAGGAAGACAGCCGCTTCGTGCTGTACGACGGCATGGCCAATGCGCTGGCGCCGCCAGACGGGCCGTCGGTGCAGGCGCTGCTGGTCCTGCGCCGGTCGACGCGCGGGCTGGCGGCCGGCACGCCGGTGGACTTCAACGGGATCGTCATCGGCGCGATCCGTTCGATCGAACCGCAGTACGACGTGCGTCAGCAGACCTTCTACTCGAAGGTGCTGGTCGAGCTGTTCCTCGAACGCCTGGGCCCGGCCTGGACCACGCTTAAAGATCAGCACCGTGGCGCGGAACAACCTGCGCTGGCGGTGCTGCAGATGTTGATCGACCAGGGCCTGACCGCGCAGTTGCGCGCAGGCAACCTGCTGACCGGCCAGCAGTACGTGGCCCTGTTCTTCAAGCCGGGTGCCAAAGCGAAACGCGTGGCCACGCTCGACGCGGTACCGGAGATCCCGACTGCAGCCGGCAGCCTTGAAGAGATCCAGACCCAGATCGAAAGCATCGTCACCAAGCTCGACAAGATTCCGTTCGCCGAACTGGGCGCCGACCTGAGAACCACGGTCAACAGCGCCAATACGCTGCTGCAGACCTTCGATCGGGAGATCGCTCCGCAGGCGAAGCAGACGCTGAACAATGCCGCCGCAGCGATCCGGTCGCTGGAACAGAACCTGACCTCGCCGGAGGCGCCGTTGCAGCAGGACACCCGGCGCGTGCTGGAACAGCTGAATCGCACGGCGGCCTCGTTCCGGGTGCTCGCCGATTACCTTGAGAAGCATCCGGAATCGCTGTTGCGCGGTCGGCCGGCAGAAGCCGAGCCGACACGCACACCAGCCGCATCCCAGGATCGCCCGGAGACCCAAACACCATGACCCGATTCACCCTGCGCAAGCCGTTGACCCTCGCTGCCGCCTGCCTGCTGCTGGCGGCTTGCCAGAGCGCGCCGCCGATCCGCTACTACACGCTGGTGCCGGCCAAGCCCGGCGAAGCAGTTCCCGCCGCGGACCCGGCCTACCGAGTCATCGTCGAGCCAGTCAGCGTGCCGGCGCAGGTCGACATGCCGTACATGGTCGTCCGCGAAGGGCGCAGCCAGCTGGTGCCGGTCGAAGCGCAGCGCTGGGCGGCACCGCTGGCCGATGAAGTGCGGGCAGCGCTGATCGACCGCTTCGGCACCGTGGTCGCCGGACCGGGTGCTGCGGCCGACGGCAGCCTGCCGCTGTATCGCCTGCGCGTGGCGCTGCGCCGCTTCGATTCGGTGCTCGGCCGCCAGGCGCTGGTCGATGCGGCGTGGACCGTGGAGAACATCGCAACACCGGAGCAGACGGTGACCTGCGACAGCCAGGTGGCAGCGAGCATCGCCGACGGCTTCCCGGCGCTGGCCGACGGCCATCAGCGCGCCGTTGCCGACCTCGCCAGCCGCATCAGTGTCGGTCTTGACACGCTGAATGCCGGCAAGACCGATGATGTCTGCATGGCCGCCAACAGCCGTTGATGCCAGCACCGTGCTGGTGATCAACGAGCGGCTCAGCATCCCGCTGAGCGAGATCGAACTGAGCGCCACCCGCGCCCAGGGCAATGGCGGCCAGCACGTCAACAAGACCTCGACGGCGATCCACCTGCGCTTCGACATTCGCGCGTCGAGCCTTGCCGACGAGCTGAAGGAACGGGTGCTGCTGCGCGCCGATCAGCGGATCACTCGTGACGGCGTCGTGGTCATCAAGGCGCAGCAGCATCGCAGCCAGGAAGCCAATCGCGAGGCCGCCCTCGCCCGCCTTGCCGACCTGCTCGTGCGGGCGCTGCACGTGCCGGTCACCCGCCGCGCAACCCGGCCGAGCCGGGCCGCGAAGCAGCGTCGGGTCGACGACAAGACGCGCCGCGGCAGCATCAAGACTTTGCGCCGTTCGATCGACGACTGATCCTGCATCGTCGAGGCTGCGACACGCATGCAAATCGGCACGACCCGGCATGCGCGCGGCACGATTTCTGGATCACAATGGGAGCCCCATCCCCTTCCGGTTCGCGCATGTCCGGTTACACCGTCACCCGTCGCTCGGAGATTCATGGCAACGGCGTATTCGCGGCGGAAAAGCTGCCGGCCGGGCTCGAGGTGATGGACTACGCAGGGCGACTGCGCACGCACGCCTGGATCGACAAGGCCTACGCCAATACCGTCGAATCCGGTCACACCTTCCTGTTCACGCTGAACGACCGCTACGTGATTGACGGTAACTTCGACGCCAATGACGCGCGCTGGATCAATCACAGCTGCGAACCGAACTGCAAGCCGTACGTGATCGAATCGCCGGACAAGGATCCGAAGCGCGACCGCATCATCATCGAGACGATGCGCGAGATCGAGGCCGGCGAAGAGCTGACCTTCGATTACGGCATCAAGCTCGAATGCCGTCACACCGCGCGGCTGAAGAAGATCTGGGAGTGCCGCTGCGGCGCGCCGAGCTGCAGCGGCACGATGCTGAAGCCGAAGCGCTGAAAGCGCGCTTCGGCTGTCCGTGCCCGGTCAGGCGCAGCGGCTGTTGATCACCGCCAGCAGTCGGCCCAGCGCAACCAGGTGGGTGCCGAGGATCGCCTTGCCGGTGGTCAGCAGCGCCGCCGACAGATGCCGCGATGGATCGGCCCAGCCGAGAATGTTCATGAAGCCGAGATGCCCGTAGGCATCCGGCGTATTCGGCCCGTAAAGGCCAGCAGGCCGGGCGCCGAGCATCATCCCTTCGCTGTACTGCAGCGGGATCATCAGCATCCGGTCAATGCCGATCCGGCCGACCGGCCGTCGCAACCGCGCCACCGTTTCCGGCTTCAGGATCTGCTTGCCGTTGGCGACACCGCCGTCGAGCAGCATCTGGAAGAAGCGGCCCAGTTCATCGGCCGTCGCATAGATGTTGCCGGCCGGAATCACCGCCTGCTTGAAGCTGTCGGTGTTCGAGGCCCGCACCACTTCCGGGAACGGCACGAACAGCGCGCGCTCGGCGACCGTCGACAGCGGGAAGCGCACCGGCGCGCCCGCTTCGTAGTTCAGCGCCACCTGCGGCCAATGCTTTTTCGCAATGCCATAAGTGAAGTGCTTGAACTTCAGCGGCTTGCGGATCTGGGCATCGAGATACTCGGTGATCGGCGTGCCGGTCACGCGCTTGATCACTTCGCCGAGGATGAAGCCGCCGGTCATGGCGTGGTACGCCTGCTGCCGGCTTGCGGTCGGCGGCGATGCGCAGATCAGCTGGATCACGCGATCCCAGTCCTCCATCAACTCGACCTTCTTGTCGGCCGCCTTGATCTTCATCATCGGGAAGCCGCCGCGATGCGCCAGCACGTCGCTGATCGTGGTGTCCTGCTTGCCGGCCTGGCCGAACTCGGGAAGGTAGTGGCTGACCCGCTGATCGAGCCGAATGCCGCCGTCTTCGGCCAGCTTGTGCACCAGCACGGCCGTCACCGCCTTCGAAGCCGAGAACAGGCAGATCGGTGTTTCCGGCGTCAGCAGACGCTTTGGCACGCCAGCGGCATCGGCCGGGCCGTTGCCGCTGGAATGACCGATGGTCCGGTTGAACACCAGTTCACCGTGGCGGCGCAGCGTGAAGGCAATGCCAGGATAGGCGCCGGTGCGGTAGAGACCCTTCAGCGCCGACTCGATCGCCTGAGTATCGGCGGCCGAGAGCCCGGCGCGGGCGGCAGCATTCTCGACATCGTCGGCGATGGTCGTGACAGGGCGGAGGTCGCGCGGCACGCGGACCTTCATCGGCTGGAATACGGGCATTGGATTAAGGAGTTTGAAGGCCAATTGCGCCGATCATCGTCATCCGGCGGCTGTCGTAAAACCTTAACAGAACGATTGTTCTGTTTTTCGGCGCTACAGTCGGCGCATGAACCCACAGCATCGCTACATCAAGGTCGAGAAGCCCGGCGCGCCGGACGTGATGCAACTTGTCGACGGCGCATGTCCGAGCCCCGGGACCAATGAAGTCCTGATCCGGGTCGTCGCTGCCGGGGTCAATCGACCCGACGTGCTGCAACGCATGGGCGTCTATCCGCCGCCGCCAGGCGCTTCGCCGGTCCTCGGGCTTGAAGTGGCCGGCACTGTCATCGCAATCGGCAGCGCCGTCAACGAATGGCGGGTCGGCGACGCGGTCTGCGCCTTGACCCCCGGCGGCGGCTATGCCGAACACTGCGTGGCTCCGGCGGCGCATTGCCTGCCAGTACCCGCTGGCCTGTCGATGCTCGAAGCCGCGGCGCTGCCGGAAACCGCCTTCACGGTCTGGGGCAACCTGTTCAGGCGCGGCCGGCTTGCAGCGGGCGAGACGGTGCTGATCCATGGCGGCACCAGCGGGATCGGCACCACTGCGATCCAGTTCGCCAAGGCCTTCGGCGCGCAGGTGTTCGCGACGGCCAGCGGTGCGGTGAAGTGCGCTGCCTGTCTTGCGCTGGGCGCGGACGCTGCGATCGACTACGCCGATCAGGACTTCGTCGCCGAAACGCAGCGCCTGACCGAGGGCCGTGGCGTCGATGTCGTGCTCGACATCGTTGGCGGCGACTACACAGCCCGCAATCTGGCGGCACTGGGCATGGATGGCCGGCTGATTCTGGTCGGGTTCCAGCGCGGCACCGCCGCAACGATCGATCTGACCGCGATCATGCGCAGGCGGATCGTCGTCACCGGCTCGATGCTACGACCGCAAACGCACGACGAGAAAGCAGCACTGGCCGGCGATCTGCGTGAGGAGATCTGGCCGCTGATCGAGCGCGGATCGATTCGCCCCCCGATCGCCGCGACGTTCCCGCTGGCACAGGTCGCCGACGCCCATCGGCTGATGGAATCGAACCGGCAAATCGGCAAGATCGTGCTGACGGTCTAGCCGCCAGAACGAAAAAGCGCAGCCGGAGCTGCGCTTTTTTGAACCGCTTGCCTGGCGATCGATCAGGCCATCTGCAGATGCATCGAGCGCATCCGCTCACGCTGCTCGCGCAAGCGGTCTTCCAGCAACAGCAGCTGCTGACGCATGTCGCTGTGCTGCCACTGATCGGCAAGCTTGCCGCGTGCGGCTTCGATGCGCTGACTCTGCAGCTGGCTCCAGGCATCGACCGTGGCCCGGAAGGTTTCCATCTCGTGCTCGAGTTGCTGGCGAATCACGGCCAGACGACCTTCGTGCTTGCAGCGGGTCATCCGCTCGCGTACCGCTTCGAACTGGCGTTGCACCATCGCACGCTGGATCCGGAACTCAGGAACGCGGCGCAGCTCGCGCGTGATGCCAACCCAAGAAAGCCCGGCGATCAGCCACTTCGTGGGGTCGTACTGCCACCAGCGAACGCCGTTGCGATAGTCCCACTGAAACAGGTGATGGTAGTTGTGATAGCCCTCGCCGTAGGTGAGGAGGGCCAGCAAGTCGTTGTCACGAGCGGTGTTCTCGACCGTGTACGGCCGGCGTCCCCAATAGTGGGCGAGCGAGTTGATCAGAAACGTCACGTGGTGGTTGACGACCAGCCGCAGCAGCCCGGCGATCATCAGGTAACCCCAGACATCGCCGGCAGCGAGACCGATCAGCATCGGCAGGCCGATGTTCATGAACAATGCGAGCGGCAGGTAGTACCGATGCTGCAGCATGACCAGCCGATCTTCGAGCAGGTCACGCGCGTTGGAGAAATCAGTCTTGGCGCTGGGGTAATCGCGCAGCATCCAGCCGATGTGGGCGTACCAGAGACCACGATTGATCGAGTACGGATCGTGATCGACCTCGTCGACGTTTGCATGATGAATGCGGTGGGTCGACGCCCAGACCAGCACCGAGTTCTGGAACGCCATGGCTCCGAACAGAAGATAGAAGACCTTGAGGCTCCAGTGCGCCTGGTAGGCGCGGTGCGCCCAAAGCCGGTGGTAGCCGCCCGTGATCGACAGGCCGCAGGCGTACAACAGGACCAGCCCGGCAATCCAGGCGCCGACGCTGATGACATGCGTCAGCACGTACCACGGGAAAGCGGTCAGCAGCAGGCCCGTGCTGACGACGAACATGACCAGGGCTGGGACGTTGTAGGGCGGGCGGGTTTCAGGCTTTGCAGCGTTCATCGCGAGTCGCTCGGGAATTGGCGTGGACACAGTATCGGCATCAGAACGGCGAACATAAAAAAACCGCAGCCGAAGCTGCGGTTCTTCAATACGCGAGCTCGATTAGAGCGGGCGGATCTGCGTCGCCTGCATGCCCTTCGGGCCGCGCTGCGCCTTGTACTCAACGCGCTGGCCTTCCTTCAGGGTCTTGAATCCGGTGCCCTGGATTTCCTTGAAGTGGGCGAAAAGGTCTTCGCCGCCGTCGGCCGGGGTGATGAACCCGAAGCCCTTGGCATCATTGAACCACTTAACGGTACCGGTCGAATCTGACATTGCTACATTCCTTTAACGATAATTGACGATGTGTTCGCGGTGCATGTTGCATCGCATTTGCGGACGATCAAGAAATGTAGCCGGGAAACGACAGAACCCGTTTGTAGCGGGGAAACTGACCACGGTGAATACCTTGCTTGAAACGACTGCCGTTGCACTGTACGCGCTAATTTTGCCGCTGTCTAACGGGTGAGACACTCGTCTCGAAGCCCGCCACACCTGCATTTTGCTGCCGCAACGCAGCATTCGCCCCGGTGCGACAAACGGGGCCGGCAGAGCCGGTCGCAGGCCTGTGCTCACCATGCGCGGAACCCTTCCCGACAGCACGAAAGCCCGGGTTGACTCGCGGGCCGCGGCTTCAGGCGACGAACCCCGGCCGACGACGCGTCTCAGCTTTGCCGACCACGATCGCGGCCTGCTCATTTCGGCCAAGCCCAAGGCCGACTCGTTTCGGCAGCCTTTGCGCAGAACAGCAGCAACTACGCTCGGTCATGTCCGCCGCTGATCGGCGAGCCGTCACGCCGGTCCTGCTGACATGAATACCGGCGCACGCGTTCTTCAACGATGACAATCTCGGGAAAACTTGATCGGGAACCGGTCCGCGACAAGAGCGGCCACACGGCCCGGGCCCAGTGCAGCATGAGCGCCAAACTGCTGACGCCCAATAAGGTCGGTCTGCCATCCGTTCACAAATGCCGATGGGCAACGAAATGGCTTTTGTGCGCCTTGCTCAACGACACACGACAAGTCGCGCTACTAGATATTGTGTTTGCTGTCCAGCGGTGACACTATTGGCTGTGACCTCAGAATCGCCGGCGAACGGCGTCGGCCGATCGGGTCATTACCTTGAAAGTTGGGAGGTTCCCATGGCTGTGAAGAAAGCTGCTGCCAAGAAAGCCGTCGCAAAGAAAGCGGTTGCAAAGAAGGCTGTTGCGAAGAAAGCAGTCGCCACCAAGGCGCCCGCTAAGAAGGCTGTTGTCGCCAAGAAGGTCGTCGCTGCCCCAGCTAAAAAGGCTGCCGCTGCTCCAGCCAAGAAGGCTGCTGCCGCTCCGGTCAAGAAGGCTGCTGCTCCTGCAAAGAAGGCTGCCGCGAAGAAGGCTCCTGCGAAGAAGGCTCCCGCGAAGAAGGCAGCAACGCCTTAATCGAAGCGCCGTCGCAGGGTTGTCAGGCTCGGCATTGCACCTGCCGGGCCTTTTTTGTCGGCGTCGCACTCAGGCTGCTGCCAGCCTGATTTCAGCATCATCAAGGCCAAAAAACCGCGCAACGGCCTGACGCTGCCTGCCACCGCAGGTCTCGCCACTGACCGTGGACCAGAACGCCTCGGCATGCGGGTGATCCTCGCAATACCAGCGAATGTGCTTGCGGCCGATCCGCACACCCTGCGCCTCGCCATACAGCCCTGCCATCGCATGCAGATGCTCGAGCAGCAGCGCGCCGATCCACTCGCGCGATGGCGCCGGCAAGTGTTCACCGGTCGTCAGGAAGTGCTGGATCTCCCGAAAAACCCACGGCCTGCCCTGCGCCGCGCGCCCGATCATCAAGGCATCAGCACCGGTATGGGCGAGCACACGACGAGCCTGTTCCGGCGTCCGGATATCGCCGTTGGCGATGACCGGAATTCCGACCGCCTGCTTGATCGCGGCGATGGTGTCGTACTCCGCCTCACCCTCGAAACGGTCCTCGCGGCTGCGCCCGTGCACCGCAAGTGCCGAGATCCCGCAGTCTTCGGCGATGCGTGCGATCGTCACGCCGTTGCGCTCGGAACGTGACCACCCGGTTCGGATCTTCAGCGTCACCGGCACCGGCACTGCCGCGGTGACCGCCGAACAGATCCGGGCGACCAGCGCTTCGTCGCGCAGCAGTGCCGACCCCGCGTCCACCTTGCAGACCTTCTTGGCCGGGCAACCCATGTTGATGTCGATGATGTCGGCGCCGTGACCGACGTTGTGGCGTGCCGCTTCCGCCAGCAGCTGCGGGTCGTGACCGGCGATCTGCACCGATACCGGTCCGGACTCGCCGACATGGTCCATGCGGGTGCGTGATTTCTCGGTCTTCCACATCCGCGAATCGGAAATCGTCATCTCGGACACCGCCAGGCCGGCGCCGAGCCGTCGGCACAGGATCCGGAACGGGCGGTCCGTGACGCCCGCCATCGGCGCCAGCACCAGCGCAGGCTCGATCAAATGCTTCCCGATTTTCATGACGGCATTTTCGCCGATCGCAGCACTTGCTGTGTCGAACGATCGGCGGGACGCTCCATTAAGATGATGTGATGAATTCCAATGCCAATGGCGTGCGCCTGCATCAGGCCGACGCCCTGTCGCTTGCCGCTGCCGCCATCGCGATGGTTGCGGTTTTGCACCTGCACCTGCTGTCCGCGTTGATCGCCGGCTTGCTGGTCTATGAACTCGTGCACGTGCTGGCTGCGCGCCTACGCGTGGCGACGCTGGGACGCGAGTCGGCGAAGGTGGTAGCCGTGGCCCTGCTTGCCGTGGTCGTCGTTGGATTGCTGACAGCAGCCGTGTTCGGTGTCAGCAACTTCCTGCGTACCGGCACCGATAGCCTGCCGGCATTGCTCGACCGCCTCGCCGAGGCGATCGACAATTCGCGCGGCCGCCTTCCGGAATGGATCGTCAGCTCGTTGCCCACCGACGCCGAGGAACTGCGTCGCGATCTGGTCAGCTGGCTGCGATCGCATGGCGCGGCAGTGCAGGGTTTCGGCAAGTCCTTCGGGCGCAGCCTTGCGCACATCCTGATCGGAATGGTCGTCGGCGCCATGCTGGCGCTGCGCGAGGCAACACCGAACGGAGCGCGCGGCCCGCTTTCGCGATCGATTGCCGATCGCACGGCACGGCTCGCCGAGTCATTTCGCCGCGTCGTCTTCGCGCAGACCTGGATCGCCTCGATCAATGCGCTGTTCACCTGGCTTTATCTGGGTGTCGCGCTGCCGTTGTTCGGTGTCGATCTGCCGCAGGTCAAGACACTGGTGCTGGTGACGCTGATGGCGGGCCTTCTGCCGATCCTCGGCAATCTGATCTCGAACACGGTGATCGTGGCTGTCAGCATCGGTCATTCCCTGCAGCTAGCATTCGTCTCGCTGGCCTATCTGGTGGTCATCCACAAGCTCGAATACTTTCTGAACGCAAGGATCATCGGCTCGCAGATCCGTTCCCGCGCCTGGGAATTGCTGATCGCGATGCTGGTGATGGAAGCCGCGTTCGGAATCAGCGGCCTCATCGCGGCACCGATCTTCTACGCGTATTTCAAGGAAGAACTGTCGCGCATCCGGCTGATCTGACGCCGCCTTCCCGAATTCCCTCACTTTTCTGAAACCCCATGGTCAGCGCTCACGATCCGGCAGCCGCCGGAGCCCCTCCTCATCCCCACGACTTCTCGGAGCAACTGATTCGCCAGCTCTATGAAGATCTCGATGGCTTCATGTTCGACGGCAGCGACGCTATGGACGAAGCCTGGCCGCTGGTGATCGACGCCGTTCGCAGCGCCCGCATTCGCGGTGCAGTGCCGCTGGTGTTTGCACGGGCGACGCTGGCGGCCCATCACCGACTGGTCTTCGATGAACCGCCGCCCGACGAAGCGCTGGCGCTGGATGCTGCGGCGGAAGCCATTGCCAGCTTTCTGCCGGAGGCGCGCGCGCAGCTGCCAGCGCTGAAGAACCACGCCGAACGACTGACTCGGCAGATGGCGATCGCCGAGCAGTCGCCCGATGCCATCCACGTGCCGCTGTCCCAGGCCATCCAGCGCTTCTACGTGGCCTTGGGCGAGGAAAACGCGCCGGCCGGCAGCCGCGCCCTGATCGAGATGCGTTCGATCATCCTGCACCTCGACGCCTGTGCGGTGATGCTCGACCAGGCCGAATCGGCGCCGGAACCCATCCGCGTGATTCGCCCCGATCGTTTCCATGACTACTTCATGCACTACGCAAGCCTGGCACGCACACCGGAAACCGCGCGCGGGGAAAAACCGGTGGCGACATTGACCGAGGGCGGTCGAATCACTGCGGTGATCACTGAAGACACTCACCCGCTCGAAGCAGCCGCAGCCGCCGTTCGAGCGACGATCCAGGGTGACGACACCACCCGAGACCATGCGATGGCGCGGATTCGAGCCTTGCTCGACGTGCTCGATGGACTGCGTCGCGCCCCCAACCCGCTGCTCGGCGACGCCATCCAGGACGACACGGTGCATCTGAGTCTCGTGCTCGCGGCGGCCACTGCGCCGCTGGCCGCATCAGGGGGCTTCCGGTTCCCGGCGATTGCCCAGATCGCCCGCTACAACCAGCACCTGCTGCGCGGTGCGGCAGCGGTCAGCGGCGCAGCCCACTGACGCCGGTTTATCGACAAGCGCCCGCCGCCACGTCCATGAGGATCGCGCCATGGACGGCGGCGGCGAGCGTGCACGGCGCCTGTCACGAGGCTCCAAGACGACGCATCAGACATCGCTGAGACAGGCGTGCCCACCTGTGGGACCGGTGCCCGAAAAAACTGCTGCGTTGCAGCAGAAATCTGCCCTGAATCAAGCGTTTGCATAGGCCCTACAAGCGGCCTATTCTCGAATCAGTAGTGAAAGTCGATGACGCGGACAACGGCTCGATTCTTGCCAGCCCGCCGAGTCACCGACACATCGAACGTCCTTTGCCCGGCTGCCTCCGACGGAGCGGCCGGCGTGACGGCCGGGGAATTCGCAAGTACTTATCCGGGAGTGGGTCCAACCATGAAGAAATATGCGATCGGGCTGATCGCGGCTGCAATCGGTGCGTCCAGCGCACTCGCAGCGCAAGCACCAGCCAACTTCGACGCCGCGCTCAGCGCCTCGTCGCGCAATGGCAACGATGGCGTTGTCGCCAAGCGCAAATCCACGGCGCAGCTCCGCACGACGTCCGGGCGCAAAGGCTCGGTGTCGGTATCCAGCGCCGCCGGGTCAACTCGTGCGGGCATGAAGTCCACCTACGACGCCAAGCTCGACGCCAACACGTTCCTGTGGGCCGACGCCCGCATGCCGGCTGCCCTGCTGGCACCGGTCAAGCGCCAGAAGCTCGCCGAAACGGCGGCTCGCCAGTACCTCGCGAAACAGGCCGCCCCGCTGAAGCTGTCGAAAGCGACCGTGGCCAATGCCCGCGTCGTCGATGTTCATGATGTTGGCCACGGCCCGATCGTCACCCGCTTCCGCCAGTTCCATGACGGCGTCGAGGTGTTCGGCCAGAACCTGAGCGTCATGATGGGTCGCGACATGAAGCTGGTCGCGACCTCTGGCTACTTCGCGCCATCCAGCGCCTTCGAGAAGACCTCGAAGAAGGGGCCGGCGACCTCCGCCAAGGCGGCTTTCTCGCTAACTGCAGAACAGGCGCTGGCGCGCGCATTCTCCGACCTTACCGGTCAGAAAACCTCGCCATCGCTGTTCACGGCCAAGGCCCAGAAAGGTGACTACACCCAGTTTGCCGTCAGCCGCCAGAGCACCGAGATCCGCGCTTATGGCACGCCGCGCGCGAAGAAGGTCTGGTACTACAACGAAGGCAAGCTGACCGCAGGCTGGTACGTCGAAGTCAGCGGTCGTTCCGTGGATCTGGTCGACGACTTTGGTTACAGCTACGTCGTGTCGGCCACCGACGGCGCCGTGCTGTTCCGCAAGAACCTGTCGGAAGACGCCGCGTTCAACTACCGCGTCTATGCGGATGCCAACGGCATCAAGCAGCCATTCGATGCACCGATCGGCAATGACACGGCGCCGTACCCGGCGCCAGGCACGCAGAATCAGAATCTGCCGCGTATCGCCGCGACACCGAATCTGGTGACGCTGGAAAGCGGCCCGATTTCCACTGGCGATCCCTGGCTTGCCGATAACGCCACGGAAACGCTCGGCAACAACGTCGACGCTTACCTCGACCTCGTCGATGGCGGCGTTCGTCCGCCGGAAACGAACCCGGACGATCGCGTCGACGGCTTCACGCCGAACAGCGACGACCAGCGCGGCACGGTGAACGCCGCCAACACGTTCTCGTTCCCGTACACGCCGGACGCTGACCCGAGCACGGCATCGCAGCGCCAGCACGCAGTCACGCACCTGTTCTACATCAACAACTGGCTGCATGACTGGTGGTACGACAACGGCTTTGACGAAGCCTCGGGCAATGCCCAGACCGTCAACTACGATCGTGGCGGTGAAGAAGGCGACGTGCTGCTGGCCGAAGGCCAGGATTTCAGCGGTCGCAACAATGCCAACCAGCGCACCCCGGCGGACGGCGGTTCGCCGCGTCAGCAGATGTATCTGTTCGATGGCGCAGTGAACGGAGAACTGACGGTCGCAGCACCAATCGGCGCGCTGTCGTTCGGCACCGCTTCGTTCGGAGCTCAGCTGTTCGATGTCAGTGGCACCGTCGTGGCATCTGCTCCAGCCAATGGCTGCTCGGCGCTGAGCAATGCGGCTGATGTGGCAGGCAAGATCGCCCTCATCGATCGTGGGACTTGCGGCTTCGTCGTCAAGGTCAAGAACGCGCAGGATGCCGGCGCCACCGGCGTGATCATTGCCAACAACGCCGCCGGTGCAGCTCCCGGGCTCGGCGGCGCTGATGCGACGATCACCATCGGCACGCTGTCGGTATCGCAGAGCGATGGCGCGGCCATCCGCGCGGCGCTGCCGACCACGGCGCGTCTGCGGCGTGGCGCATCGATCGATGTCGACGGCACGCTGGACACGCAGATCATCGCCCACGAGTGGTTCCACTACGCGTCGAACCGTCTGGTCGGCAATGCCTCGGGCCTGACCAATCAGCAGGGTCGCGGCATGGGTGAAGGCTGGTCGGACTTCTCGGCGCTGATGCTGACCGTGCGTCCGGAAGACCGGAACGCAACGGGCAACGCGAACTTCGAGGGCGCCTACCCGATTGCCGTCTATTCGACGCGCGATTCCTACTTCGGCATCCGCCGCGCGCCGTACTCGACGAACTTCGACGTGTTCCCGTTCACGTTCAAGCACATCTCGGACGGCGTGGCCCTGCCGACCAATGCGCCGATCCTGAACTTCAACGCCAACTCGCAGGTGCACAACACCGGTTCGATCTGGGCGAACACCCTCTGGGAGTTCTACGTCAGCCTTCTGAACGACCCGCGCTACAGCTTCGTGCAGGCGCAGGAACGGATGAAGGACTACGTCATTGCCGGCCTGAAGATGACGCCAAACGCGCCGACGCTGCTGGAAGCGCGTGATGCCATCCTCGCTGCGGCTCTGGCAACCGACCCGACCGACTACGAGCTGGCTGCTGCAGCCTTCGCGAAGCGCGGCATGGGTGCTGGCGCCATTGCACCGGACCGCAACAGTGCGACCAACCAGAACCCGAACGCGGTCGAGGACTTCACGGTCTTCGCGGGCAACCTGTCGGTCACCGATGCCTCGCTGGACTTCACGTACTTCGACGGCGCCCTCGGCTTCGTCGACAACGACGGCGTGCTCGATCCGGGTGAAACCGCGTTGCTGACGGTGTCTTTGGTCAATAACGGCACGGCGGAAATCACCGACGACATCACGGCGACGATCAGCTCCGATGGCGATGTGCTGTTCCAGACCACCGAGGACCGGACGGCAGAAACGCCGGTTGCCGGCGCGGCGACTGGAACCATCAGCTTCCCGGGTCCGATTCCGATCGGCGGAACGGCCACCGGCACCATCGAGGTGACGCTGAGCTCGGCAAGCGGTACCGCACAGCAGGTGAACCTGACGCTCGACTTCCCGGATGCCGGCGAAACGCCGACGTCGGTGTTCGAGCCGGGCTCGCAGACCATCTCGCTCGATGTCAATTACGACATCGCCGCGAATGCACGCGAGACCGACGATCTCGAACAGCCGCAGGCTTCGAGCATCGACTGGGGTCGCACGCTGATCGGCACTGGCGACAACTGGGAGATCACCGATGGTGATGCGGCGCCGTTCCTGTTCGAGACCGGCAACATCTGGACGGTTCCGGACAACAGCTCGCCGTCCGATGTCCGCCTGACGACGCCGCCGCTAGTCGTGGCCGCAGCTGCCGCACCGACGGCGACCGGCGAAGGTCCGTTCACGATGACCTTCGAGCATTACTACCAGTTCGAGTTTGCCGGCTTTGACGACGACGGCACCGCAGTCGGCTACGACGGCGGCGTCATCGAAATCACCAGCGATGGCGGCGCGACCTGGCAGGACGTGGTTGCCGCAGGCGGAACGTTCACTTCCGGTGGCGGCTACAACGGCGTCGTGCTGGCGCTATCGACCGATGGAACCTTCACGCCGACAGGCTCGGAAACGCCAGCCGCCGCATTTGTCGGCAACAATTTCAGCACTACCGGGGGCTTCCTTGAGCCGGTGACGCTGAGCTTGCCGAGCAGCTTTGCTGGCCAGACCGTCCGCCTGCGCTTCCGCATGGTCACCGACACCAGCACCGGCGATTTCGGATGGTCGATCGACAACGTGTCGTTCACGGGCATTACCGTCGCTCCGTTCAGCAGTGTGGTTGCGGAAGACGGCGTGGCCGACAACGCGGCACCGGTAGCGGTGGCGGGCGACGACGCGTTCATCGCCGTGGGCCGGGAGGCGACACTCGACGGCTCGGATTCGACCGACGATGTCGGCATCGAAAGCTTTGCCTGGGTGCAGACTGGCGGTCCGGAAGTCGAACTGACCGATGCAGACACGGCAGCCGCGACGTTCACGCCGACCGAGCTGGGCGAGTACAGCTTTGCGCTGACGGTGACTGACGAGCGCCAGGTCTCGACGACGGATGAGATCACGCTGACGGTGATCGCTGCGCCGATCGCCAATGCCGGTGCTGATCAGGAAACGCGTCCGTTCCGCGACGTGCGGCTGGATGGTCGCGGCTCCAGCGCTCCGGCGCCGGGCAGCACGCTGACCTACGCATGGGTGCAGACCAGCGGACCGACCGCGACGCTGACCGGCGCCACCACCGCGACGCCGACCTTCCGTACCGGTGAGACGGGTGCCTACGTGTTCCGTCTGCGGGTGACGGATTCGCAGTCGCGCGCCGTGTCGGAAGACTTCGTGACGGTCAACGCGACGATTCCGGCCGGTGGTTCGTTCGGCTACCTGATGCTGCTGCCGGGCCTGGTTGCCGTGTGGCTGCGTCGTCGCCGTCAAATCGGCAAGTAATCCGCCGCAAGTAGTTCGCTGACGATCCCGGGGAGCTTCGGCTCCCCGGGATTTTTTTGTGCGTCGACCGGCGCATGTCGCTAGGCTCGCGACATGCGTTCGTCACTTCGCAGTGTGATCTTGGGCTTGGCCTGCGTGCTGCTCTGCAGCGAGGTAACGGCAGCGCCGCAGACCACTGCGTCCGCACGTGCGGCGCCCAAGCACTTCACGGCTGCTGAAGTGACGCCGCCGACGGCTGCGACGCAAATCCCGGCGCGGCCGGATGAAGATGTCTCGGCAACGGATTTCCGGGTGGCGTTACGACGCAGCGGCTGCTTCGGCCGTTGCCCGTCGTACCGGGTCAGCGTGGACGGTGACGGCACAGTGCGCTTCGTTGGCGAACGCTTCACCGCTGCAGTCGGCGAGCAGAATGGCCGGATCGCATCGGCAGCGGTGATGCAGCTGCGGGCCGAACTGCGCTCGGCACCGTTTTCGTTACTGGATGGCCGCTACACCCCGTCCGATCCGCGCTGCGGGTCGGCCGCCACCGATATGGCATCGGTCGACATCACGATCATCGATCGTGGCAGCCAGCGGCACATCACGCACGATCTCGGCTGCGCCAATGCGCCTGCGGCGCTGCGGGCGCTGGCCCAGGCGATCGACGACGCGACTGGCAGCGCACGCTGGGTCAAGCCGCCAACCGAATGACCAGAGGCGCCTGCGTCAGGCTTGACCAGTCCAGTCGGCTAGCAGCGGCGCGTGCAACACCGGCTTGAATTCGACGAAGCGATAGCGCGCGCAGCCCTCGCGAACGTAAGGATCCGACGCGAAGAATTCCTCGATCGTCGCCTGCGAGTCGCCGCGCACCAGGATCACGCCGCCAGCACCGGAAGCCTGCGGCCCGGCGCACAGCACGAGACCCTGATCGATACCGGCTTGCAGGAAGACGCGATGCGCCCCGCGCACTTCATTGATCCGCTCGGATGAAACGAGATAAGTGCTTTCGACGAGGAAGTGCTTCATGGCGGCGACTCGATGGCAGAACGGCCGCGCAGTGTACCGAGCCCCGTCACAGCGTCCGTGCGGCGTGGACCAGCAGCAGCGCCCAGCCGATCAGAAACAGCAGGCCGCCGAACGGCGTCACGGCGCCCAGGACGCGGACGCCGCTCAGGCTCAGCGCGTAAAGGCTGCCGGAAAACAGCAGCACGCCGATTGCAAAGCTCCAGCCGGCGGCATTGAGCAAGGGCCCAGGTCGGGACATCGCCAGCAAAGCCACGGCGATCAGCGCCAGCGCGTGCCAGAACTGGTACTCCACCCCAGTACGCCAGACCGCCAGCATCTCGGGCGTCAGACGGGCACGAAGCGCGTGAGATCCGAAGGCACCACAGGCGACGCCGACAAAGCCATAGAGCGCAGCCAGCATCAGCATCAGTTTCGGATTCATCGTCGCGTCTGGATCAGGGAAGGCTTGGGAAGGACAGCGGGGTTCACCACACATCGTAGCCGCGACCGCCATTCTCGACGCGATTGAACACGCGGCCCCGCTGCCGGTCGAACCGGCGCTGCAGATCTGGACGCGACACCTCGCCCCCACGCAGGCGCCGGCGAATCGCCGACCGAAACGAGCCGGGTGCGCCGCAGTTGCTTTCGCAGTCCCGATAGAATGAATAAAATTTAATAAAATCAGCAATATGCCACGCACCACAAAAACGGGGCCCGTGATTTTTCTGGTGGCCCTTGGTCGACCGCCGATTCCCTACACTGCTGCCACCTCCCGGTTCCGGAACTCGACATGCGATCTGCACCGTACCTGCTCACCAGCCTGACAGCCCTGCTGCTGCAGGCGTCGACGGCCAGTGCTGCCGCCGTGAAGACCGATCACGTCGAAGCTGAACTGGTTGCCGAATCCACCACGCTGCGCGCGGGTGCTGACAACAGCCTCGCGCTGCGCCTGGTGCCGGAAGCCGGCTGGCATGTCTACTGGCGCAACCCGGGCGATTCCGGCCTGCCGACGTCGATCACCTGGACCTTGCCGGACGGACTGGCGGCCGGCGACCTGCAGTGGCCTTACCCTCATCGCGAAACGCTGGGGCCGATCGTCAACTACGGCTACTCGGAGCAGGTGCTGCTGCCGGTCACGCTGACGGTCGCCGCCGACGTGGTGACGCCGGAACCGCTGCTGATCCGCGCGAAGGCCAAGTGGCTGGTCTGCAAGGACATCTGCATCCCCGGCAGCGCCGATCTGGAACTGCAATTGCCACTGGCCAGCGAAGCCAATCCCGGCGGCATTGACGAACGCTGGCGCGAGGCCTTCGCCAACGCGCGCAGCGAGCTGCCTCAGCCGGCTCCGGCGGACTGGCAGCTGCGCTTCCAGATTCGCGAGACCGCAGATGACAAAACGTTGTCTCTGGCGATCCGAGGCACCGGCATCGGCAGCGCCGACGACCTCGCGTTCTTCCCGTACGCCAGTGACCTGATCAACCACTCCGCCAGCATCCGCCGAGTGCTCGACAACGACGGCAACCTCCGCCTTTCGCAGACGCTGAGCGACTACTTCGTCAAGGCGCCGGCCTCGGTCGAAGGCGTGCTGGTGATTCACGACGGCGGCGGCGACAAGGCCTGGGAAATCAGCGCCACGCCGGGCTCCGTAGCACCGGTACCGGTGTCCGCGGAAGCCCCGCCGAAGCCTGTGGAAAGCGCAGCCGTGCTCGAACCGCCGCCGGCCTACCTGCTGGTGCTGCTGTTTGCCCTGCTCGGCGGCCTGGTGCTGAACCTGATGCCTTGCGTGTTCCCTGTGCTGTCGATCAAGGCGATGAGCCTCGTCGATGCCCGCGGTTCAACCGCTGGCAAGCAGCGCAGCCACGCGCTGGCCTATACCGCCGGCGTGCTGCTGAGCTTTCTCGGGCTGTCCGGCCTGCTGATCGCCCTGCGTAGCTCGGGTGCTGCGATCGGCTGGGGCTTCCAGCTGCAGCATCCGGGCTTCGTTGCGGCACTCGCCTACCTGTTCTTCGCGATGGGCCTGTCGCTGTCGGGCGTCGTCGAATTCGGTACCCGGCTGATGGGCGTCGGTCAGTCACTGGCCAGTGCCGAGGGCTATCGCGGCTCGTTCTTCACCGGCGTGCTGGCGGTGGCGGTAGCCAGCCCGTGCACGGCGCCGTTCATGGGTACTGCACTTGGCTACGCGTTGTCGCAACCGGCCCATGTGGCGCTGACCGTGTTCGCCGCGCTGGGGCTGGGTCTGGCCCTGCCGTTCCTGGCCATCGGCTTCGTGCCGGCGCTCGCCAAGATGCTGCCGCGCCCCGGCAAGTGGATGGAAAACTTCAAGCAGTTCATGGCCTTTCCGCTGTACCTGACCACCGTCTGGCTGCTCTGGGTGCTCGGCGGCCTGACCGACCGCAACGGCATGACGCTGGCGCTGCTCGGCCTGACGCTGATCGCGTTCGCGCTGTGGCTGTGGAACCGCAGCAGCGGCATCGCGACGGTGATGAAGTTCGCCGCGATCGCGGCGGCGCTTGCCTTGCTGGCGAGCCCGCTGCTGGCCAAGCAGGTCGCCGGTCCTGCCGGCGGTATCGCCGACACCAGCCACGAGCCGTACTCCGAAGCGCGTCTTGCCGAGCTGCGTGCCGAGGGCCGCACGGTGTTCGTCGATTTCACGGCCGACTGGTGCATCACCTGCAAGGTCAACGAGCGAGTGGCGCTGGCGTCAACGGACGTCCGGAAGGCGTTTGCCGAACGCAAGGTCGCCTGGCTGGTCGCCGACTGGACCCGTGAGGACCCGGCGATCACTGCCGCGCTGGCGCGCTTCGGCCGCAATGGCGTGCCGCTTTACCTCGTCTACGCCGACCACGCCGAACCCGCCGTATTGCCGCAGCTGCTGACGCCGGACATCGTCATCAGCGCGCTGCCGGCTGCGCCTTGATCGGCCCATACCCGCGACCAAGCGCTACGACGGCTCGGTGAAGCCCTGCTGAGCCCGATCCGCCGCGCCGACCGCGCGCGGCCCGAGCGGCGCCAGTGCGAGATAGGTGAGCGCAGCAGCGGCGACTGACGCGAGGTAAGGCATCGACCCATCCAGTGCCGATACCAGGGCATAGACCACAACACTGGCGATCAGCGCTGCCGCTGCACTGGCGACCCCGCCCAGCGCCGGCGTGAAGATCGCGACCACCATCAGCACCAGCACCCCGGCCGAGGCCAGCCCGGATGCCTGCTCGACCAGCCGGTACATGCTCTCGCTACCCAGCGCGATCAGATAGGCGATCACCCCGAACACCACGACGGCGGCGCGGTTCAGGCGCAGCTTCCAGCGCTCGCTCAGCCGCGGCCCGGCCAGCGGCGCAATCAGGTTGTGCGCCGCCAGCGAACCGGCCACCAGCAGCGCACCCGACAAGGTCGACAGGATTGCCGACAGCAGCGCGCCGAGGAACACCACGTACAGCGCGGCCGGCAGCTGGCTGCGTGCGTAATGCGACAGCACCTGCTCCGGCTCGATGTCCGTGCCGAGCGTGGCCGCTGCACCCAGGCCGATCAGCACCGGAATCAGGCCGACCGCGAGATAGAGGAAGCCCGCAGCGACGGTCGCCGAACGCGCGAGTGTGGCGTCGCGCATCGCCAGCACGCGCGAGGTCAGCTCCTGCGCGGCGATGGTGCCGAAGATCGGCACGGCAAGGACTTCGATCAACGGCCGCTCCCGTGGCGGCGCGCGGGCGGCAGCGGCGGCGGCCGCTTCCGGCAGCGTCTCGAAACCGCCGAGTGTCGCGAAGACTGCGAGCAGCAGCACCAGACCGGCGATCACCACCAGACCCTGGGCGAGATCGGTCCAGGCATCGGCGCGCATGCCGCCGACCGCCGTGTAGACGATGACCACGGACGCGGCGAGGCCAGTGGAGGCAACAAAGCTGAGATCGCTGACCGACGCGATCACCTGACCGAAGGCGCGCACCTGCGCGGCCGCCCAGAGCAGCGAGGACGGAATCATCACCAGTGCGGCCAGCCGCTCGATACCGGAACCCCAGCGGTTACGGAACAGATCAGCCAGCGTCAGCAGCCCGCGCCGGCGCAGGCCTGCGGCAAACAGCAGGCCCATGGCGACGATGCCGATCGCGTAGCCAAAGGGATCCGCCGCCACCGCTGCCAGCCCACCCGCATAGGCCTCGGCGGTGGCGCCGATGCAGGTCTCGGCACCGAACCAGGTCGCGAACACCGAAAACACGGCGAGCCATGGCCCGAGGCTGCGTCCAGCAAGCAGGTAATCGCTTTCGGTCTGCGGCTTGCGCGCAAGCAGGAACACCACCGCGAGCTGCAGCACCACGTAACCCAGCAGCGATACCAGGGTCCAGTTCATTCGGGGTTCTGAAAGTGCGTCAGCGCGTCACGGCAATCGCGATGGCGACGGGAAACGGCCTTCGGCGCCAGCGATCAGCGCTGCTTCGACTTGATCGCGGCGAACAGATACAGCAGCACGATTGCGCCGATCAGGGCGCCGACGAAACCGGCGGGTTCGCCCGGCTGGTACAGGCCCAGGAAGCTGCCGGCATAGGTCGCGACAAACGAACCGGCAACACCGAGCAGCGCGGTCAGGATCAGCCCCATGTCGTCCGATCCCGGCTTCAGCCAGCGCGCGAGCCAGCCGACGACAAGGCCGAGGAACAGCGTTCCGAGAATGCTCATGGACCACTCCGAATGAACCGACCAGCACTCTAACGGATGCCGGCGGCGGCTCGCGAAGCGCTGCAATGACGCACGCAGCGGCGACGATCAAACGACAGTGTGCGCAATCGCACAGTGCCGCCTTGGCTCGCGACGCAGTGAGACCTGCATCACCGACGCAGCGGCATGCCCAGCGCAGCCTTTCGGTGAATCACGTCCGGGCAACAGCCTGCGGACGTGCCACCACGAACGGGGTTCAGCGCCATGCTTCGCAGCTATGCAGCCGACGACATCTACCGCGTGATGCTCGGCGCTGACCGGCTCGACACGCTGAGCCGCACACTGAACGCCCATGCCGTGCCGGCCGAAGGTCCACTGCGCCTGCTGAGACGCGACGACGGCAGCGATGTGTGGGTCGTCGTCGCGCTCATCGACGGCGACACGCTGGAGCGCCTATCGCTGCTGCAGCAGCTGAGCCTGATCCAGATCGACAACATCAGCGCCCGGCTGCGTCAGGTGCCGACCCGCCCCGCTGATGGCGCGTTGCGGCCTGCGGCGAGCAGCCTCTGCATGTTCTGAGCTTTTGCTGTCGCGGGACGGCTTTTTGCTCCGGCTGACGTTCAACCCCTCAGGACGCTCAGCCCGCATCCCGCAAGCACTGCGCGAGCCGGCACCCGCCGCGCTCGCGCTTTTTTTATCTCAGAGCTTCCGCGGGTCCCGATCCGACGGCAGCTCGCGGGAACTCGAATCGGCCGGGCCGACCGGTTTCGAGGCATCGTCATCGCCTGTGGGCCGAGACCTGCGCAACTCACGCCCGACGGCGCGATTGAGGCCGGCGATTGCACCGTAAACCCCACCGACGATCGATTCATGGACATCGCGCACGACGCTGCTGCTGGCCGCGATGACCTCACTGGCCGTGGCCTGTGCCTCGCGCAGCTGTTCCAGCCGGGCAACACGCTCGGCCTGCTGACGACCGGCAGCCAGCGCGCGATTCAGGTCGGCATCAAGCTGCCGCAGATCGGCATGCAGCTTCAGCAGCCGCAGCGCGGCGAGCAGCAACAGTCCGAACGTCAGCAGCAAGGCGGCAAGCAGCAGCGCCTCAGGCGCCATGCGTGGTCACCTGCGCCTCGACTCCCTGCGCTCGCAACTGCTCGGCGATCTGCTGCGCAGCGCGGGAATAGACGATCCGTTCGATCATCCGCGGCGCGACCCGCGCCGCAGGGCCGGCCAGCGGGGTTTCCTTCACGGCGAGGTCGAACGGATTGAGGATGCGGATCTCGATCACCGGCCCGGCACGTCCGACTGCGGCGACGCCGGCCGCATCGCCGACCAGCTGGCCGTGCAGCGCGTCGATGCGCCGCTGCAACTGCAACAGCGCCCAGCCAAGACCGGCCGCAAGCACAACGATCAACAGCGCGAGCACAGCCAGCAGAAGACTCAAGGGCGACTCCGGAGGCTGGACGGGGGTGTCCGCAGGCATGCAGACCGATGCCGATACAATAACGCGGCCCCTCAACCCTCCTCCATGCCATGTGCGGAATCGTCGGCGCCGTCGCGCCCCGTGATGTCACGCCGATCCTGATCGAAGGCCTGCGCCGCCTCGAATACCGTGGCTATGACTCGGCTGGCGTGGCGCTGCTGACCGCCAGCGGCGAACTGGAGCGGCGGCGAGCCCAGGGCAAGGTGCAGCAGCTGGCCAACGACATCGCCGCCAATCCGATTGCCGGCCATCGCGGCATCTCGCATACGCGCTGGGCCACCCACGGCGTGCCCAGCGAACGCAACGCCCACCCGCACTTCAGCAGCGACATCGTCGGCCTGGTGCACAACGGCATCATCGAGAACCACGATGAACTGCGCGAAGAGCTGCGCGGCAAGGGCTATCCGTTCAGCAGCGAGACCGATACCGAAGTGGTCGCGCACCTGGTCGCCGACGAACTGAAAACCAGCGGCTCGCTGCGCGCCGCCGTGCAGTCGGCGATCGCGCGCCTGCACGGGGCCTATGCGATTGTCGTGGTGTCGCCGTTCGATCCGGACTGCATCGTCGCCGCCCGCGCCGGCTGCCCGGTGGTCGTCGGGTATGGCGTCGGCGAGCACTACATCGCCTCCGACGTGCAGGCGCTGCTGCCGGTGACGCGCCGCTTCAGTTTCCTGGAAGAAGGCGATGTCGCCGAAATCCGCGAGAACAGCGTGCTGATCGTCGATCGCAATGGCGCGCCGGTCGAACGCGTGGTGCGTGAATCGAGCCTGTCGGCAGACGCCGTCGAGCGCGGCGATTACGCGCACTTCATGCAGAAGGAAATCCACGAACAGCCGCGCGCGATCGCCGACACGCTAGCCGAACGCATCACCGGCAAGCGTGTGCTGACCGCCGCGCTGGGCCCACTGGCCGAAGCCCTGCTGCCGAAGATCCGCAACGTCCACATCGTCGCCTGCGGCACCAGCTACCACGCTGGTCTGATCGCTCGTTACTACATCGAACAGGGCGCCAAGCTGCCGTGCACCGTCGAGGTCGCCAGCGAATACCGCTACCGCAACCCGGTGGTGCCGAAGGACACGCTGTTCCTCGCCATTTCGCAGAGCGGCGAAACCGCCGACACGCTGGCCGCGCTGCGCGAAGCCAAGAAGCTCGGCTATCTGGCCACGGCGGCGATCTGCAACGTGCCTGAATCATCGCTGGTCCGCGAAGCCAATCTGGTGCTGATGACCCGCGCCGGTCCGGAGATCGGCGTGGCCTCGACCAAGGCCTTCACCACACAGCTGGCGGCACTCGGCATCCTCGGCGTCGCCCTCGCCCGCCATAACGGCATGACCGCGGCCGTGGAAGCGCAGTACGTTCGGCAGATTGCCCATGTCCCGGAAATGATCGAGCGCACGCTGAAGCTCGAAGCGCAGATCAAGACGCTGGCGCAGCAGTTCGCCGACAAGCGCCACGCGCTGTTCCTGGGCCGCGGACCGACCTGGCCGGTGGCACTGGAAGGCGCGCTGAAGCTGAAGGAAATCTCCTACATCCACGCCGAGGCCTACCCCGCCGGCGAACTCAAGCATGGTCCGCTGGCGCTGATCGACGAAGACATGCCGGTGATTGCCGTGGCGCCGAACAACGCGCTGCTGGAAAAGCTGAAATCAAACCTCGAGGAAGTCCGCGCCCGTGGCGGCAAGCTCTACGTGTTCGCCGATCCGGAATCGGACTTCAAGGCCAGCGAAGGCGTGGAAGTGATCACCATGCCCGAGCACATCACGCCGCTGCAGGCGCCCATCGTCTACACGCTGCCGCTGCAGATGCTGGCGTACCACGTGGCCCTGCTGCGCGGCACCGACGTCGACCAGCCCCGCAACCTCGCCAAGAGCGTGACTGTGGAGTAGCGCTTTTTCGTAAGTATCTGATTTTAATAATTTTAAAATCCGACCAGAGCTGCACTATCAGCACCTGTCGGAAATTGGCCGTACGCATTCAATGGCGCGTCTTGGCGAACGCCTCGCAGGGGTCCGGGCGTTCTTGCGGCTTGACGAGATGCACGATGTCGAATTCGCCGGGCGCGGCTTCACCCTCGACGAAGCCGTGGACTTCCGTCGCTGCAGCGCTGGCTGCCGACAACCAGCGAATCACGCCCACATCGCGGCGAACATGGCCGTTGCCGGCGATCAGCACCGCTGCCGGATGCTTCGCCAGCGCATCCTCCAGCACCTTCGCCATCCATACATCGCGGGCCAGCTGCGCGCCGATCATCTTGCGCGCCGTGGCCTCAGGCAGCAGGTTGCAATGCCCCTGCATGACGGCGGACACCTGCTCGGCCTCGATGTCCGCCGGTAGCGGCTGATCAAGGCCGAAGCGGCTGCGGGTCGCCGGATCCAGCACGGCCGCGATGCCGCCACGCATCGCCTGCGTCGCCTCGGCGCGCGACACGTTGGCCGCCAGCAACGGCAGCTTGCGATCGAGCGCGAACTGCAGCAGCGGCCGGTACAGCGGCCAGTCCCATTCGGCACGGCCGGCGCTGGCGATCAGGCAGTCGGCGTCCCGGCAGCGCTGCGCGGCAGCATCAAGCAGCGCCTGGTCTTCGCGATCGAACTGCTCCATCACCAGTGCCGGTCGCAGGCCGGCATCGACGCGCGCGCGCAGCAGGTCGAGACGGGTGGCATGGCCGGCCGCGTTGTCGTGAACCTCGCCAAGCATCAGCACCTTGGGCGAGTCGGCAACTGCAACGGCCGGGATGGCGCTCAGCAACAGGCTGACAAGCAATGCAGGAAGCATCGGTACGGCCTCGAGAATTCACGGTTTGACGGGCACGTTACCAGCCCCGGTCACCGGCAAAGCAACCCGATTTTCGGCGCTTTCAGGCCGACGGGTGTCGTTTTGTCTTACGTGAATGGCTCGTTTCATGCACGAATTGCAGTCAAAACGTCGCCAAGCTGCTAGCCTTTCACTACCCGCGTTGTTCCACCTGCCGCCGCGAGTCGGTTCGTTAAGGAGTTATCGAGTGAAGATCAAAGGCTTGAGTCTGTGCTGCGCCGCGCTGCTGATGATGACCGCGTGCAAGGGCAAGGAAGAAGCAGCCCCGGCGGCAGCGCCGGTTGCGGCCGAAGCCGCTCCGGCTGCCCCTGCCGAAGCCGCCCCGGCCCCGGCTGCTGAAGCTGCTCCGGCTGCTGCCGAAGCCGCCCCGGCTGCCGAAGCTGCTCCGGAAGAGAAGAAGGAAGGCGCCCCGCAGTAAGGGGCGTTCAAGCTGCAGCCTCTGCAGCTTGGCTCGCACCGGTGATGCGCGCGCGGTTTGCGCCGCATCGGTGCCTCGGCGTCGTCCGGCTCATGGCCGGGCGGCGCCGCTTTCGTTTGGGGCGCCGATCAGGCGACGGCCATGCGCGGCTGGGACGATCGCGGCACCACAGCACCACACTGCATGTCCCGGATAACGGGTTCGGGGACATCCCCCTGACGGCGCGCCGCTGCGCGGATCGACGCCGCCGCAGTCCAGTTCGCCCCCACCGATCCAGCAACGGCACCGCCGAAGTCCTGCGCCGCCTCGATCGGGCCGCGTCTGCAGGTTTGCCGGGCCACTTGGCGTCGGCCAGTACCTTGGCGTATGGTCCGCGCGCGTGCCGTACGTCTCACGCGGTCGCGCTGCCCTTCCCCGGAGAATCCGCGTGTTGCCATTTTCGCTCAAGGTCCTGTTTTTCAAATTCTTTCAGCTGATGCTGAAGTGGTCGACAAAGATTCTGACGTTCCGCACGCCGGAACTGTTCAGCGGCCCGGGCTCGTCGTTGCAGCTGTGCGAACACATCGCCGGGCGAACCGGCGTCAAGAACCTGCTGATCGTCACCGACGCGATGCTGGTCAAGATCGGCCTGCTGAAGCCGATGCAGGACAAGCTCACCGAGCTTGGCGTGCGCTGGGTGGTCTACGACGGCGTGCAGCCGAACCCGACCATCGAGCAGATCGAGACCGGTCTGGCGATGCTGAAGAAGGAAGGCTGCACGGCGATCCTCGCGATCGGTGGCGGCTCGTCGATCGACGCCGCCAAGGTCATTGCCGCCCGCGCCCGCAATCCGCACAAGGTCGTGCACATGGCCGGCCTGATGCGCGTGTTCTTCAAGCCGATGCCGCTGTACGCCGTGCCGACCACGGCCGGAACCGGTTCGGAAGTGACGATTGCCGCCGTGGTGTCCGATCCGTCGACGACCCGCAAGTTCGCGATCATGGACCCGAAGCTGGTGCCGGTCGGTGCCTCGCTCGATGGAGCGCTGATGGCCGGCCTGCCAGCGCCGATCACCGCGGCAACCGGCATGGACGCGCTGACCCATGCGGTGGAGGCCTATATCTCGCGCAATCACACGCCGATGACCGACGCCGAAGCGCTCGAAGCGACGCGCTTGATCATGCAGAACCTGCCGACGGCCGTGCACCAGGGCAGCAACATCGAAGCCCGTCAGAACATGGCGGTTGCCTCGTTCAAGGCCGGTGTCGCGTTCACCACTGCCGGCGTCGGTTACGTGCACGCGATCGCCCACAATTTCGGCGCGTACTACCACCTGCCACACGGCCTGGCGAACGCCATCATCCTGCCGTACGTGCTGGATTTCTCGAAGCCGGAATGCACAGACCGGCTCGCCAAGCTGGCCGAGGTCAGCGGGCTCAAGACCGGCGGCGAAAGCGCGCTGCAGCTTGCCGACAAGTTCATTGCCCACGTCCGCGCGCTGAATGCCGAATTCGGCATCCCGACCCGGGTCGACAAGCTAAAAGCCAGCGACATTCCGCAGATCGCCGCCAAGGCTGCCAGCGAAGCGCACTGGACCTACGCCGTGCCGCGCTACATGGACAAACCGGAAATCGAGCGCTTCGTCGCCCAGATGCTGCCGGCCTGAACACGCGCTGTCGGTTACCCGCTGCAGTACGCGGCGCAACGGCGGCCTGACCACAGTCTGGGTCACCCCGCCAGCGCCGGCTCGATTTCGGTCGGCCTGCGATTGCGCGGATTAGCGCAGCCCGCTTTTCAGCGCGTTCGGCAAGCCACTGCAGTGGCTTCCACGAAGCGGCGTGTAGAAGTTTCGGAGGATCGAGGCAAGTTCAGTGGACAATCTTTTCCGTTTTGTGCACGATTGTTCACATCAACCGAGCGCACGCCATGACCGCTGACGAATCATCACGACAAATGCAGGGCGCCATCGCCTTGCTGAAGACGGGTATCGACGCCGGCAGTCGCCGGGTCGAGGATCTGCATATGGCGATCGCCGACAAGCCGTTTCGCATCCTGCGGATGGTGCCGGTGGTCGCCGATGTCAGCGATGCGGTCCAGCACATCCATGACGGCATCACGCGCGGCGTCCATCAGGCAGTCCGCGGGCTGACCGCCGTCGGCTGCGATGCCGCCGTGCGGATCATTGCGCTGCAGAACCCGCCGCGATGAATCGCCTGCAGGCGGTGATCAGCGCCACCAATGGCGTGTTCGGTGATTTTCTCGCCCGCAGCGGCAACGGTCTGGCGATCGACTTCGGGCTGCGTGACGCGCACGGCGAGCGGCTTGCCTGCGAACGCACGGCGCTGGCTGACGCCTTCCCGCAGGCCGGCAGCGACATCGCGATCTTCCTGCATGGCCTGTGCTGCGACGAGCGGATCTGGAACGACGGCAATGGCCCGCATGCCGATGCCGGCAGCTTTCCGGTGCGTCTGGCCGATGAACACGGCTGGACGGCGCTGCGGGTCCGCTACAACAGCGGCCTGCACATCTCCGAAAACGGCGACGCCTTCGCCGATCTGCTCGACGCGCTGCTCGAACACTGGCCAGTGCGCATCCGCCGGATCGCGCTAATCGGTCACAGCATGGGTGGCCTGATCGCGCGCAGCGCCGGCCACCACGGGCTGGAACGCGGCGCCCGCTGGACCGACCGGATCAGCCATCTGATCTGCCTCGGCAGCCCGCATCACGGCGCCCCGCTGGAACGCTTCGGCCACGCCGCGACGCGCCTGCTCGACCTGGTCGACATTACCCGTCCGCTAGCCGTGGCGATCAATGCCCGCTCGGCCGGCATCAAGGATTTGCGCCACGGCAGCCTGCGCCATGACGACTGGAACGCCCACGATCCGGATCTGGTCAGCGGCGACACTCGCCGCCCGGCACGGGTGCTGCCGAAAACCCGCCATTGCGCGGTCGGCGCGATGCTCGGCGATAGCGCCGAAGACCCACGCAGCCGCCTGATCGGCGACGGTCTGGTGCCGACCCACAGCGCCGCCGGCCAGCATCGGCATCGGGCGCTGTGCGTGCCGTTCGCGCCTGATGACACGGTGCTGCTGCCGGCGTTGCATCATCTGCGTCTGGTCCGCGACGCGCGCGTCTATGACCTGATCGCGCGCTGGCTCGCCGCCTAGCGCCCTTCCCCGCCTTCCGTTTACCGATTGCCGCCATGCTCGTCCTGCTGCTGAAGTTGCTGCTCGCCCTGCTGGCCGTCACCGTCCTCGTCTACGCCGCGCTGTACGTCATCGCGCCGACCAGGATCGCCGACACCGCACTGAGCCTGGAGCGGATGCGCGCCAAGCTCGAGCGCTCGGAAATGACCATCACGGCCGATGGCCGCAACTGGCATCTGGTCTATCTCGAAGGTGGACCGGCCGATGCGCCGCCGCTGCTGCTGCTGCATGGCATCGGTGCGGACAAGGACAACTGGACCAAGGTTGCCGCCAGCGGCCTGACCCAGCGCTATCGCGTCTACGCCGTCGACCTGCCCGGTTTCGGCGAAAGCGACAAGCCGGCCGATGCCCGTTATCGGATCGGCGATCAGGTCGCGCGTGTCGAAGCGATCGCGAAACAGCTGGGCCTGAGCCGCTTCGATCTGGCCGGCAACTCGATGGGCGGCTGGATTGCAGCCGCCTATGCGATCGCCCATCCCGAACAGGTGAAAAGCCTGTGGCTGCTGAATCCGGCCGGCGTGATGTCGGCTGAACCGAGCGAAATGATGAAGCTGATCGCCGCCGGCATGCCGCTGCCGCTGTTTGCGCGCAGCGAACAGGATTTCGGCCGCCTGCTGCAATTCGTGATGCAGAAGCCGCCGTTCATCCCGGCGCCGGTGCGCGCCGTGCTGGCGCGGCGGCAGATCGCCAACTACCGGCTCAACGAGCAGATCTTCGAGGAAGTCCGCGAACAGTCCGGCGCGCTCGATGCGCAGCTCGCTGCGCTGTCGGCACCGCTGGCCACGCCAACGCTGATCGTCTGGGGTGATCGTGATCGCGTGCTGCATCCCTCGGGTGCGGCGATCCTGCTGCGGCTGCTGCCGAACGCGAAGCTGATGATGCTGCCCGGCATCGGTCACCTGCCGATGCTCGAAGCACCCGGCCAAGTGACGGCCGAATACCTCGCGTTCCGCAGCGGCCTGAATCCGTAATTCCCGGGTCAGCGAGCGCTTAGACGCCGCGCAGACTCAGGGGCTGGGAACTTCAATCGGCGGCTGGTCGGTGGTCTCGGCGCGGATCAGCCAGTGGTCGCTGAACGGCCCTGCCGGCGGCAGCGAATCGATCTGCAGGCGGCGCGTGCTGCCGGCGAGCAATTCGGCCGGGAGCACGATCTCGACGTAGCGGAAGTCCTTCGCGGTCTGCAAAGGCAAGCCGCCGATGTCGAGCAAGGCCTTCGTCGCGTCAGCCGCATCAAGCAGACGGATGCGATACAGCCGCGCTTCTTCGGTATGCGTCACCTCGGCCTGCACGCGCAGACCTCGAGCGCCCGGTCGCAGCACCACGTTGACCGGCTGCCGTGCGCCGCCCGGTGCCGCAGTGGCGAGCAGCAGCAAGGTCGGCTCGGCCGCCAGGCTCGCTGCAGGTGCAGCGGCACTGCGCGCATGGCGGCTGGCACCGGTGATCAGCTCCGGTCGCAGCGTCCAGATGCCAAGCCCCAGCGCGATCGCGATCAGCACACCGGTGAACGCCGTGCGCCAGCCATAACGGCTGCGCGGTCGCACCAGCGGCGGGTAGCGCTGGCCGCGACGCGCTTCCTGCGGCAGCGGCTTCATCGCCTGACTGAACCGCTGGCGGCGCTGCGCCTCAGATGTGCTCAGCAGCGCAGCACGGAACGCCGCATGCTCGGCGGCGCTGAGTTGCAGGCGCGCGTAGTCGTCATGCAGATCGATCTCGGCATCGCGCAGTGCCGCCAGCGCCTGCGGATCGGCCAGCAGCAGCCGTTCGAGCCGCGTCACCTCGTCGGCCGGCAGCCGTCGCAGCAGCAGGCCGCGCCAGTCAGCGTCCTTGGCCGTGCTCATGCGCGGTCACCGCCTGCCGCGCAGCGGGCGCAGACGCAGGCTTCGAGTTCGGCGCGGATCGCCAGCGCGCGGTCGCGCAGCGCTTCCGGGCTCATGCCGAGCCGCGCCGCCAGCTGCTGGCGGCGCCGCAGCCTTGCAGCGACAGCATGGCCGCCGCCGTCGCTGCCGAATTCGTAGTAACCCAGGATCAGCTTCGCGGCATCGGTGCCCAGCGTCGCGAAGCAGGCGCGCAGCGCCTTGCGCGTGGCCGGATCGAACAATGCGTCGTCATCTTCGTCGTCGCTGCTGTCCGCCATCGGCAGCGGTGCTGCCGGTGCCGGGACGGCGGCCAGCAGATCGCGAGCGATCCGATGCAGCTGATCGGCAGCAAGCGTCGGATCGGCTGCCTCGGCGGCAGATGCGTGCCAGCGCGTCAGTGCCTCATCCGCCAGTGCTGCCGCCTCGCCGGGGCGATGCAGGCTGAACAGCGCCTGCAGTCGGTCGCGCAGCGCGGCGTACCCGGCGTCGCTGTTCATCGCCACGGCGTCATCAGCGCAGCTTGCGGCCGAAGCGCGCCAGCAGTGCCGGAATCACCGCCTTCGGCACCAGCTTCTTGACCGGCGCACCAAGCCCGGTCAGCTCGCGAACCAGGCTCGACGACAGATGCGCGAACTCCGGGCTCGGTGCCAGCAGCACGGTGTCGAGCTGCGGATAGAGATCGCGGTTCATCACCGCCATCTGCTTTTCGTACTCGACATCGCCGACATTGCGGACGCCGCGCACCAGCACGGTCACGCCGTGCTCCTTGGCGAAGTCGACAACCAGACCGGTGAAGCCGACGACCTCGACGTTCGGCAGGTCGGTGACCGCCGCGCGGATCAGCTCGCAGCGCTCTTCCAGCGAGAACTTGGGGTTCTTGGCGATGTTCGAGCCGACGGCAACGATCAGCTTCGGAAACATCCGCGCGGCGCGATGGATGATGTCGTTGTGACCGAGGGTGATCGGATCGAAGGTGCCCGAATAGGCAGCGATGACACTCACGGTTGCAGCTCTCCGGGTGGCGCGTAGGTGAACAGCCCGTAGCTTACCTGCCCGGCTGCCTTTTCCTTCAGCAGGCTGTAGCCGGCCGGCAACACCGGCGGCTTGCCTTTCGGCCATTCGAGATAGATGCGGTTCATCTGCTTCAGCACCGTCGGCAGATTCGCCAGCGTGGACGCCAGCAGCGGCGAGTCGTACGGCGGATCGACGAACACGATCTCGTAACGGTTCTGCGTGCCGCGCAGGAAGCTGATGCCGTCGCCGCGCACCACTTCGCAGCGCGATCCGGCGTTCAGCTTGCCGATCGCGGCACGGATATCTTCGGCCTGCTTGGCACCGGTTTCGACGAAGCTGGCCTGGGCCGCACCGCGCGACACCGCTTCCAGCCCGAGCGCGCCGCTGCCGGCAAACAGGTCAAGCACCGAGCTGCCGTCGATCATCGGCGTCAGCCAGTCGAACACGGTCTGGCGCACGCGGTCGGGGGTTGGGCGAACGCCGGCCTCGGCATCGAAATCGATAAGGCGGCTGCGGTATTCGCCGCCGATGATCCGCAGGCGGCCTAGTGGTCTTCTCACGCGAGTTTTCTCATGGGGTTTTCGGAATCCAGTTTTCGAGCTTCAGGCCCGGCACGCGCCGGAACTCGGTTTCATTGTTGGTGACCACGGTGAGGTCGCGGCTCAGCGCCTGGGCGGCGATCAGCAAGTCGTACGGGCCGATCGGTGTGCCCTTCGTTTCGAGCACGGCTCTGAGTCCGGCGGCGCGCCGCGCATCTTCACGCGTCAGCGGCAGGACGGTCAGCGAGCCAAGAAAATGTGCCAACGTGGCTTCGTAACGCGGCCCGCGCTGCGACTTGATACGCCCGACCTCCAGTTCGAGTTCGGTCATCACCGACAACATGCAGTCTGCGGCCACGAACCGCCGGGCAATCTCGATCGCTTCCGGGCGACGGTCGTTGAGCAGGTAGATGCAGATGTTGGTGTCGAGCAGAAAGCTCACGGCCGCTTGCGCTTGGCACGGTAGGGGGCCACCGGTTCGGCAGCTGGCAGGCCCTGTGTCCAGTCACGCTCCTGCATCGGCGGCTGATTGCGTTCGAGGTTGAGGCCCTCCGGACAATCGGCGTAGAAGCGTTCGATGACGTCGGCCAGTGATTCACCGCGCGTCTCGATCGGCTCCATCACTACCCGGTTGCCTTCCTTCCAGATCCGCACCTCGGTGCCGCTCATGCGGAATTCCTTCGGCAGGCGCACCGCTTGCGATGCGCCGTTGGTGAACAGGCGGGCCGTCTTGCGCTCTGCGCCTGCGGCATCGGCCGCCGCCTTGTCGGCGCGGCTGATGCGCTTGCGCTTGCCGCCAACCAGGGCCACGGGAGAGGACACGGCTTTCATCGCGGATGCTCCGGATGTCTATACGGGCTGTCTAGACTACGCGGTGGCCGGAGGCCCGACAAACCTGCCACGGCCGCCGGCGCTCAGCGCTGGATCGGCGCCAGTTCCTGCGCCACCGCTTCGCGCGCGGCATCGATCAGCGGCGCGATGCGCCGCTCGGCCTCGGCCAATTGCGCGTACTCGTTCGACAGCAAGCGGAAGTAGCGCGCGCCATCGGCGAAATCCACTTGCAGCGTCGCCGATGCGTAGTTGCGCTGCAGGTCGGCATAGGCGTCCTGCTCGGCGTAGACGCGCGACAGCTTCAGCAGCGTATCGACCTTGATCCTTGGCAGCACCTGGGCGATCACCGCCGATTCATAGGCAGCGCTGGAAAAGCGCACCGCCGCGCTGCGGCTGCGGGCTTCTTCGGGGAACACGAATTCCTTGGTCGCCTCGTAGCGCTCCAGTGCATCGCGGAATGCCTGCGAACTGCGATCCTGGAACGGCAGCGCCTCGTCGATCGCGGCGCGGTTGGCTGCCAGTTCCTGTGCCAGCGCGCCGAGCACGCTGGTGGTCAGCGTCGCTTTCTGCTGGTCGTCGCGCCAGTTGTCGACGGTCAGTGCCAGCAGCACGCTGATCACCACCAGCGCCATCTCGAACAGGCTGCGGCCAAGGCCGCCGCGCCGTTCGTTGCGCGCGCTTCCGGTCATGCCTGCGTGCCGCCGACGGTCATGTTGTCGAGCCGCAAGGTCGGCTGGCCAACGCCGACCGGCACGCTCTGGCCGTCCTTGCCGCAGGTGCCGACGCCGGTATCGAGCTTCAGGTCGTTGCCGACCATCGACACCCGGCTCATCGCTTCCGGGCCGTTGCCGATCAGCGTGGCGCCCTTCACCGGACGCGTGACCTTGCCGTCCTCGATCAGGTAGGCCTCGCTGGCCGAAAAGCTGAAATTGCCGTTGGTGATGTCGACCTGGCCGCCCGCGAAGTTGACCGCGTACAGGCCCTTCTTGACCGAGGCGATGATCTCCGCCGGATCGCTCTGGCCGGGCAGCATGTAGGTGTTGGTCATGCGCGGCATCGGCAGATGCGAGAACGACTCGCGGCGGCCGTTGCCGGTCGGCGCCATGCCCATCAGCCGCGCGTTCAGCTTGTCCTGGATATAGCCGCGCAGGATGCCGTTCTCGATCAGCGTCGTGCACTGCGTCGGCACCCCTTCGTCATCAAGCGTCAGGCTGCCGCGCCGGCCGGGAAGCGTGCCGTCGTCGACGATCGTGCACAGCTCGCTCGCGACCTTCTGGCCAATGCGGTTGGAGTACGCCGAAGTGCCCTTGCGGTTGAAATCGCCTTCCAGCCCGTGACCAACCGCTTCGTGCAGCAGGATGCCGGGCCAGCCGGCGCCGAGCACCACGGTCATCGCACCCGCCGGCGCCGGCCCGGCTTCGAGCAGCATCAGCGCCTGACGCACCGCTTCGGCCGCGAAGCGCTCGGCGGCGTCACCGCCGAAGAAGTCGCCGTAGCTGCCGCGACCGCCGCCACCGCTGCCGGCCTGCTCGCGGCGGCCGTTGTGTTCGGCGATCACCGTGACATTCATGCGCACCAGCGGCCGGATATCGGCGGCCAGCGTGCCGTCGGCCGCCGCGACCATGACGATGTCATGGGTTGCCGCCAGCGACACCATCACCTGGGTGATGCGCGGATCGATCGCGCGGGCGGCCGCATCGGCGCGCTTCAGCAGCGCCAGCTTTTGCTCGGTCGGCCAGCTGTCGAGCGGGCTTTCCGCCGGATACAGCGCCGGCCTGTCGGCGCGGGCGACATTGCCGAGCGAGCCGATCTGGCCCTGGCGAACGATCGCGGTCGCCGCACCGCTGGCATCGATGAGCGCCGGCAGGCTCAGCTCGTCGGAATATGCGAAGCCGGTCTTCTCGCCGCCGATCGCGCGCACGCCGACGCCCTGCTCGGTGTGGTTGGCGCCGGACTTGACGATGCCGTCCTCGAAGAACCACGACTCCGATACCGAGTTCTGGAAGTACAGGTCGGCGGCGTCGATGCCCGGCTTCATCAGGCCGGACAGCACGCGCTGGATCGCGCCTTCGTCGAGGGCGGCGGGTTCCAGCAGGGTGGCGCGAGCGAGATTCAGGGCGGTGGTCATGGAAAGCGGAAAAGTGGGAATGGGGGCAAGTGTGAACGGTGACGCCGGTCGGCGGGTTTGCAAGCGCTTCAGACGCCGATGCGCCGCTGCGACAGATTCGGAAAGCCGGCGCGCAGCGCAGCCAGCGCAGTACGGTCGACGGCTGCCGTCGCCAGACCCTCGCCGGCATCGCGACAGGCCAGCACCTCGCCCCAGGGCCCGATGATCATCGAATGTCCCCAGGTCTGGCGGCCGCCGGCATGGCTACCGGTCTCACCCGGCGCGATCACGTAGCACTGGTTCTCGATCGCCCGTGCGCGCAGCAGGATGTCCCAGTGCGCTTCGCCGGTCTTCGCAGTGAACGCCGCCGGCACGCAGAGGATTTCCGCGCCGCGGGCCGCAAGCGCCCGGTACAGCTCGGGAAAGCGAACGTCGTAGCAGACCGAAAGCCCGAGCCGGCCGGCCGGTGTGTCGACCACCGCGAAACCATCCGGTGCGCCGTGGGCAATGGTTCGCGATTCACGGTAGCGCTCCCCGGTCGCACTCGGCACGTCGACATCGAACAGGTGGATCTTGTCGTAACGAGCGCGCTGCGCGCCGCTGGCATCGAACACCAGGCTCGCGGCCCAGACCCGCGACGGATCGCCGTCGACCGCGACCGGCACGGTGCCGGCGACGATCCACAGCTTCAGGCGCTGGGCAGTCGCGGCCAGCCAGTCCTGGATCGGCCCGCGGCCAAACGGTTCGGCATGAGCCAGCTTGTCGGTGTCGCGGGCGCCCATGATCGCGAAGTTCTCCGGCAGCGCCGCCAGCACCGCACCGGCGTCGGCGGCTTCGGCGAGCAGGCGCCCAGCGGTTGCCAGGTTGTCGGCAACCACGGCGGTGGAGTTCATCTGGATCGCGCTGATCAGCGTCGGCTCAGCCATTGCTTGCATCCACGGTTTCGGCGGGCGTCATCGCCGGGTTGACGAACGACGCGGGAGAAGCGCCGGTGGCCGGAAGCGCGTCAGCGCCGCGCAGCACGGTCGGATCGTCCCAGCTGCCGGTGACACGGTAACTGAAGCTGCCGAGCTGGTTGAACGGCTTGTCGAACAGCTGCTGGGCCACCAGCAGGATGCCGCCGGCAATCGGCCCGCCGAGCAGCGCCGCGCCGACCGTGACGCCGGTGGAGATATCCGGAATCACCGTGACTTTCTGGTCGTAGTCGCGCGCAGCCAGACCGATGCGGCCGCGCATCTCGATGTTCAGCGACGGGCTGTCGATGTTCAGGTCGTCAGTCATCGCATTGCCGTCGGCGAGCTTGAACTGCCCCCGCAGCCGGTCGAAACCGAGCCCATCGGCCACCACGTCCCTGAAGTCGAACAGCAGCCTGCGCGGCAGCGCGTACAGGTTGACCAGCCCAAGCACTCGGCTGGCGCCGGGTTCGACGGCCTTCAGCGCGCCACGCTTGAGATCGATGGCGATGTCGCCGGTCGCCTGCGACAGCTCCAGCCCGGCCGGCACTCTTGGCCAGACGACGCTGCCCTGGAAGTGCGCATTCTCGGCCGCCAGGTTCGGCGTGTAGCCGAATACCCGCAACACCTCGCCGATGGCGTCCGACTTCACATCGAAGCTCAGCGCCGCACTGGACGCGGCCTCGCGACGCAGCCAGTTGCCGCTGGCGCTGCCATCGAGCCGGCCGCCGGCCAGCGCCAGCCGGTCGATGCGCTGGCCGTCGGCGACCCGCGCGGTGGCGACCTGCAGCCGCCCGAGCGATACGCCGCCGAGGCTCAGGGCCTGCGCGTCGATATCGAACAGCGGTGCCCGCGTCGGATCGAACGGCGAATCCGGCGGCGCGACACCGGCCTGCGTCGGCGGCAGCGGCGGCAGTGCGTCGAGCGCCAGCTGATCGAAGCGGGCCACGACGCTGCCGCCGTTCTCCGGCTGCCAGTCGACGGTGCCGGTCGCAGCACCCTCGGTTCGCACGCGAATGCCGTTGCCGACACCGCTCGGCAGCGCCAGCAGCCGCATCGGGCCGAAGGTCCAGCGCCGCAGGCTGGTACGCGCCGGCTGCAGATCGGCGCGCACGAACGGCGGACCGGCCGCGCTGCCCGAGCCGGCCGCAGCAATCACACCGATCCAGCCGGCCAGATCGAGGTTGTCCGGCGTGCCGCTGATCAGCAGACCGTCGGTGTCGGCGCGCGGCTCGGCTGCATCAGCCCCGAGCACAGCTTCGATCGCGCGCGTCGTGCCGCTGCCCGTTTCGGTGCTGTCGGCGAAACGGATGCCGACCTTCAGCTCGTCGGCCACCGCGACTTGCAGCCGCGTAGTGCCGGCATCGCCAGCCAGCGTCAGCATCAGCGGCAGCCGCGAGCCGGCGGTCTTGGCCAGCGGCGGCGGCAGGCTCGAGGCCACGCCCTGCAGGCCGCTGTCGATCGTCAGCCTGCCGGCGCCGGGCCCGCCGAGCGGCAGCCGCACGCGCGCGTCGGTGCTGCCGCTGAGGCCGCTGCGCAGCCAGCTCGGGATGTAGACGGCCGACAGGCCATCCGCCCGCCCCGGCTGCAGTTCGAACTCGCCGCTCAGCACCGGGTCCGCGGCGCCGGGCTCGGTGACGATGCGTGCGACCAGCGCGGTGTCGTAAAGCCGGGCCGTGATCGCCTCGGCGGCAATCGACTTGCCGTAGGCCAGCTGGCCACGCAGCTCGCGCAGCGGCTCGGCCATGCCGCGCACCGCCAGGGTCACGCCGTCGACGGTCAGCGTGCCGCTGGCATCGACCGGTGGCTGCGGCACGTTCAGCGGGATGCGCAGCTGCAGGTCGCCACGCACCGGCCCGCTGGCCTCGGTATGGCTGATCAGTCCGCTCAGCCGGGTCTTCAGCGGCGAATCGCGGAACAGCCGGTACAGCTGGCTGGCATCGCCGGCGATGTCGGCGGACAGCACCAGTTCGGCGGCCGAAAAGTCGGCGATCCGTGCTTCCAGCCGCAGCGCATCGAGGCCGCTGATCGTGCCCTGGCGGCCGATGATGTCGAGCCCGTGGTCGTGGAACACCAGCTGCGCAGCGATGCCTTCGGCCGCCGGCCAGTCGGGTGCGAACGCCAGCACGGCATCGTCGACATCGAGCGTCAGCCGCCACGGCACGGTCGGCCGGTTGTCGGCATCGCGCGGCGTCAGCGGCGCGTCGATCAGCAGATGTCCGCCAGTGACGCGCGCCTGCTGGATCGCCCGCTCCAGCCAGGCGCGGCTGTTCGGCCCCCAGTTGATCGGCATGTACGGTTTCAGCGCGGCCACCGCGTCGGACTTCAGCTGCAGGTCGAGCTTCAGATCCGGCACCCGACCTGGCGGATGCAGCGTGAGCTGCAGCAGGCCATCGGCGCTGCTGCTGCCAAGGCGCAGCGCCAGCGCCGGTGCGTCGATGCGCCAGTCGTCGCCGATGCGCGTCCAGCGCAGTTCGCCATGCAGCGCGTCGATCGGCAGCGGCTGCTCGAATGCGGTCGGCAGATGCAACTGCAGCGGCGTGCCGGCCAGCTGCACGACGCCACCGTCCGCCGTCGCCTGCAACTCGCCGTCAAGCGCTGCAAAGCCCGGCTGATCGGCGCGACTGGCCAGCCCGAGACCGACCAGCCGCGCCTGGACCGCCAGATCGCGCGGCGCGCCTTCGGCAGGCAGCGCCGCGTGGACCACGCGCAGCGCTTCGAGATCGCCGCGGGCGTCGGCCAGTCGCCGCTGGCTGTCAGGCACGGCGCGCAGCAGGCGCAGCCACGGCACCAGATCGTCGAGGCGCAGGCGCGGCGCGACCAGCGTTTGCGCGCCATCGGCGGTCTGGGTCGCAGTCAGGCCGTCTAGCGGCCAGGCACCGCGCGCGCCGCTGACGGTCGCATTCGGCAGCTGCAGCCGCCAGCCGCCGTCGACCGGCGTCAGCTCGGCGCTGATCGCCAGTGCCCGAACGTCAGCCACCGGCGTGGTACCGAGCCGCCCGGAAATCGCGCCGGCCTGCAGGCGCAGGCGCATTGCCGCCGGCCGGCCGGCGTCGATCGCGCCGCTGGCTTCGAGCTGGGCATCGTCGAGCGCCAGCACTGCATCCGGCTGCAGGTGCGCGGCCAGCCATGGCCAGCCGGCGAGATCTTCGGCAGCGAGCGTCCAGCGGCCGTGCAGCGTGCGCGGCTCGGCAAGGCTGCCGTCGAGCTGCGCAGCGACGCGAACGCGCCGCGCCAGCGCCGCCGGCGGCAGCAGCTGCGCCTCGATGCGGTAGCCGGCGCGGCCGTGGCGCAAGCTCGCGTGCTCGAGCACGAACGGCAGCGGTGGCTGCGTGCCGAGCCGCGCGTCGCGCAGCGTGATGCGGACGTTGTGCAGGCGCAGTTGCGCGAAGCGGGCCAGGTCATCAGCCAGCGCGTGGTCACCGCTGCCGGCGAGGTCGATGCCATCAAGATGCAGCTGACCGTCGGCATCGATCGCCGCAGCGAGCGTCAGACCGTCGACCTCGATGCGATCGGGCGTGCGCGGGCCGGTGATCATCCGGGTCGGGCTCAGGCCCAGGCGCAGGCGGCGCAGGTCGAGCAGCGGCGTGCCGTCGGCGGCCAGCAGCGCGACATCGCGCAGATCCAAGGTCGGCCGCGGGCCGCTCCAGGTCAGCGCCATCGAGCCGATCCGTGCCGGGTGGCCCAGCGCGCTGGCCACGGCGGCTTCGAGATCGCGGCGATAGCCGGGGACTGCGTCGATCAGCACGGTGAAGCCGGCGCTGATGGCGGCAGCGCTGACCGTCAGCACCGCCAGCAGCGTGACCAGTCGCGTCCACCAGCGTTTGCGGCTTCGCTTCACGCGTCGCTTTCGCTCGGCGCGCCTGCTGTCACACCGGCACCACGTCGAAGGTTTCCTGCGAGTAGTGCGATTCCGCCTGCAGCTTGATCGGCCGCTTCAGGCTGGCTTCAAGCTCGGCCAGTCCGCCGCTCTGCTCTTCCTGCAGCCGCTCGATGACCTTCGGGCTGGCCAGCACCAGGAACGCTTTCGGCTCGTACATGCGCGCGGCGCGCTGCACTTCGCGAGCGATCTCGTGGCAGATGGTCTCGACGGTCTTGACCACGCCGCGGCCTTCGCAGGTCGGGCACGGCTCGCACAGGATGTGGCCGAGCGATTCGCGGGTGCGCTTGCGGGTCATCTCGACCAGCCCGAGCGGGCTGAACGGATAGATGTGGGTGCGCGCCGAATCGCGGCCGATTTCCTTTTCCAGCGTGCGCAGCACCTGGGTGCGGTGATCGTCGAGCTTCATGTCGATGAAGTCGATGATGATGATGCCGCCCAGATTGCGCAGCCGCAGCTGCCGGGCAATGGTGCCGGCCGCTTCGAGATTGGTCTTGAGGATGGTCTCCTCGAGATTCCGGTGGCCGGTGAAAGCACCGGTGTTGACGTCGATCGTGGTCATCGCCTCGGTCTGGTCGATCACCAGATGACCGCCGGACTTCAGATCGACCTTGCGCTCCAGCGCGCGGTTCAGCTCGTCCTCGACGCCATACAGGTCGAAGATCGGCGCATGGCCGTTGTAGGCCTCGATCCGCGATGCGACGGCCGGCACGAATACCTTGGCGAACTGCTGGACGCGGCGCGCTTCCTCGACGTTGTCGATGCGGATCCGCTCGACCGTGGTGCCGAGCAGGTCGCGCAGCACGCGCATCGACAGCGGCAGATCGCCGTGCACCAGATGGCCGGGCTTGGCGAACTGCGTCTGCTGGTTGACGCTGACCCAGAGCCGCGTCAGGAAGCCGAGATCGGCGTGCAGCGATTCTTCGTCGGCGCCTTCGGCGGCTGTGCGCGCGATCACGCCCCAGTTCGGCGACAGTTCGGGAACGATCTTTTCGAGGATCAGCTTGAGACGGGCGCGCTCCTGATCATCCTCGATGCGCGCGGACACGCCGACATGCTTCTCGAACGGCATCAGCACCAGATAGCGCGACGGGATCGACAGCAGCGTGGTCAGGCGCGCGCCCTTGGTCCCCATCGGGTCCTTGAGGATCTGCACCAGCACTTCCTTGCCTTCGTGCAGCAGCCGCTCGACCGGCGGCAGCGGCGTGCCGCTCTGGTCGGCGCCGATCATGTCGGCCACATGCAGGAAAGCCGTGCGATCCAGGCCGAGGTCGACGAACGCCGCCTGCATGCCCGGCAGCACCCGGACCACGGTGCCCTTGTAGATGTTGCCGACCAGGCCGTGGCGCTGGGCGCGCTGGACGTAGATTTCCTGCGTCGAGCCGCCCTCGACGAGGGCGACACGGGTTTCCTGCGGGCCGATGTTGACGAGGATTTCGGTACTCATGCGCGTGCCGTGTGAACCCCGAAACGGCCCAGCAGTTCCGCGGTTTCGTAAAGCGGCAGCCCGACGATGCCGGTGTAGCTGCCGTGCACCGCCCGCACCCAGCGCGACGCGTGGCCCTGGATGCCGTAGGCCCCGGCCTTGTCGAGCGGTTCGCCGCTGTCGGCGTAGGCGCGGGCATCGCGTTCGTCGATGACGCCGAACAGCACCTCGGTGGTGGTCACCACCGTTTCCAGCCGGGCGCCGTGCACCACCGCGACCGCGCTGACCACCTGATGCGGGCGATTGGCGAGCCGCATCAGCATCGCCACCGCGTCATCGGCGTCGCGCGGCTTGCCGAGAATCTCGCCGTCGATCGCGACATCGGTATCGGCGGCCAGCACCGGAATGTCGAGCCTTGCGTTGGCGGCACCGGCGCGAGCCTTGGCGACGGCCGTTTCCAGTGCGTAGTCCTGCGGCGACTGACCCGGCCGCGGGACTTCCGGCACCTCGCCGTCGATCAGCGCATGGCGCAGCCCCAGCGCCGCAAGGAATGCGGCCCGGCGCGGCGAGCGCGAAGCAAGATAGAGCTGGACCGACATGAGCCGTCGAGGGGAAGCATTGAATTGGCTCGCATTGTCGGCGATTCCGCCGGCCGCTGTGAACGGGGTGCGGGGTGGCTCCGCCGTCAGTTGCCGCCGCTGCTGCGCAATGCGCGGTAGCGGGCGATATCGCGCGCGAAATCGCCATCGATGCGGGTTTGCTCGTCGCGCAGGCGCGCCAGCGCTTTCAGATGATCGGCCTCGGCGACGGTGAACTGGTCGATGCGGCTCTGCAGTCCGGCTTCGGCTGCCGCTGGCGCGGCAGACGCGGGCCGGGCCAGCCGGCCGCGCAGGTCGGCCAGCGTGACGCGGGTATCGGCCATGGCCTTTTCGGTCAGCCGCAACTGCGCCTCGACCGCCGCCAGCCGCTCGTCGCGAGCGCGCTCGATGGCCGGCACATCGGGGTAGGTCTGCAGCAGGAAGCGGTCGTAGGCCTGGCGCTGTTCGTCGTCGCGCGCCTGCTTCGCCTCGGCTTCGATCTGGGCTTGCGACTTCTGCGCCGGCACGATCCCGGTGACCACACCGCGCCGGTCGATCAAGGCCCGCTCGCGGCGCACCTCGGCCGGCGGCACGACATCGCCGCAGACCCGGTGACCGCGATCATCGGTCCAGCACTGCACCGGTGCCTTGCGGCCCTGCCCCGCGGCATTGGCCAGCGACGGCACCACGAACGCCAGCAGCAGCGCCACCCGGCCAAGGCCGCGTGGCGTCCGCCGCAGGCGATCAGGCAACGCCGTAGCGCCGCTGGTAGTCGGCAATCGCCGACACGATGTCTGCTCGTCCGCCCTGTTCATGCAGGTAGCCGAGCAAGTCCTGGACCGTGACCAGCGAAATCACCGGAAGGCCTGTCTTTTCAACCAGTTCCGCGACCGCCGAGCGGCCGTTGGCGCCGATTTCCTGACGATCGAGCGCGGTGATCGCCAGCACGGGTCGGGCCGCTGACGCGATCAGCAGCTCGTGCGACTGGCGCAGCGCCGTGCCGGCGGTCAGCACGTCGTCGATCACCACCACGCGCTGGCCGGCGACATCGGCGCCGACCAGCACCCCGCCCTCGCCGTGATCCTTGGCTTCCTTGCGGTTGTAGGCGAACGGCACATCGCGGCCGGTCAACTCGGCGAACGCGATGCTGACCGCCGCCGCCAGCGGAATGCCCTTGTAGGCCGGGCCGAACAGCAGGTCGAACTCGACACCTTGAGCGATCAGCGCTTCGGCGTAGGCACGTCCGAGCGCACGCAGCGCAGCGCCGGATGAAATGCGGCCGAGGTTGAAGAAGTACGGGCTGACGCGGCCCGACTTCAGCGTGAACTCACCGAACTTCAGCACTTCGGCTTGCAGGGCGAGGTCGAGGAAGGTGGTCTGGTACGGCTTCATGCGGATCGGTTTCGGGCTGACGGATGCGGGAATGCAGTCGCCGGAGACTGCGGGCTGGCGCAATTTTCGCACAAGGGCCGACCGTCACTGCAGCGGGCTGCGCTAGCATTCCCGGCTCCTGAAAACCGCTGCCGTCGGCTGACCCATGCGCATCATCTCGATCAACACCAACGGCATCCGCTCCGCAGCGAAGAAGGGCTTCTTCGACTGGCTGGCGACCACCGACGCCGACTACGTCTGCATCCAGGAAACCAAGGCGCAGATCGAGGATCTGGGCGATGCGCTGTTCAATCCGGCCGGCTACTCGGCCCACTTCCGCAGCGCCGTGAAGAAGGGCTATTCGGGTGTCGCGGTCTACTCGAAGCGGGAGCCCGATGCCGTGCTCGACACGCTGGGCGAAGCGGAATTCGATGACGAGGGCCGCTATCTGGAGCTGCGCCACGGCAACCTGTCGGTGGTATCGCTGTACCTGCCGTCGGGCTCGTCGGGCCCGGAACGGCAGGCATCGAAGGACCGCTTCCTGGCGTTCTTCCTGCCGAAGCTGCGCGAGTGGAAAGCGTCCGGCCGCGATTATGTGATCTGCGGCGACTGGAACATCGCCCACCGCAACATCGATATCAAGAACTGGCGCTCGAACCAGAAGAACTCAGGCTTCCTGCCGCACGAGCGTGCCTGGCTGGACACCTTGTTCGGCAGCGAAGCCGATGGCGTCGGTTTTGTCGACGGCTTTCGCGCCAGGCATCCGACGATGGAAGGCGAGGCCTATTCGTGGTGGTCGAACCGCGGCAACGCCTACGCGAACAACGTCGGCTGGCGCATCGACTACCAGGTGGTCACGCCATCGCTGGCATCACGGATCACCGACGCGCACGTCTACAAGGCGGTGAAGTTCTCCGACCACGCGCCGGTGGTGATCGACTACGCCGACTGAGCGCGGCTGTTGGCCGCTTCGTTGTCGGCGATCGAGCTGTCGATCAGCCCGGCTCGCCACATCCAGATGAACAGCCCCACGCCGGGCAGCGCGATGGCCGTGGTCATCACGTAGAACGCGACGTAGCCCATCGCTTCGATCAGCGCGCCAGCGGTGGTGCCGGTCAGCAGCCGGCCGACGATCGACGCGGCTGCCGACAGCAGCGCGAACTGGGTGGCGGTGAAGCTCAGGTTGCACAGCGCCGACAGGTAGGCGACCACCACCACGCCGCCGATGCCGCTGGCGATGTTCTCGAAGCCGATCGTGAACGCCAGAAACCACGGGCTGTGCCCGATCGCGGCAAGTGCGGCAAAACTCAGGTTCGACACCGCCATCAGCAGCAGCGCGATCAGCACCGAGCGCTTCAGCCCAAGCCGCGCGTAAAGCACGCCACCCACGAAGATGCCGACCAGATAGGCGATGAAGCCGATGCCGACATCGTAAGTGGCGATCTCGTCATTGCTGAATTGCAGATCGTTCAGCAGCAGCCGCAAGGTCAGGTTGGCCAGCGTGTCGCCGATCTTGTGCAGCAGCACGAACAGCAGCACCAGCCAGGCGCCGCGACGACGGAAGAACTCCGCCAGCGGGCCGATCACTGCCGCGACGGCCTGCCGAAAACCTTTCGCGACAATCGGCGCCCGGCGCCGCGCCGGCTCGCCCATGACGATGCCGACCATCGCCGCCGGCAGCACCAGCAGCGCGCACAGGCCGTAGGCCAGCGCCCAGCCACCGCTGGTAGCAACCAGCAGCGCCAGCGATCCGGCGGTGACCGAGCCGATGCGCCAGCCGTACTGCGACATGCCGGAACCGACGCCAAGCTGTTCCGGGCGCAACAGCTCGATCCGGTAGGCATCGATGACGATGTCGAACGTGGCACCGGCAGCACCGAGCGCGATCGCCGCGAAGGCCATCACCGGCAAGCCATCGGCCGGCGTGACCACGCCGAGGAACACCGTGGCGGCCGCCACCAGCAGGCTCGACAGCCACAGCCACGACACCCGCTGGCCGGCACGGCCGAGCAGCGGCAAGCGCAGGCCATCGACCAGCGGCGCCCACAGGAACTTCAGGTTGTAGACGAGAAAAGCGAGCGAAAACGCGGTGACCGTGCGCTTGGTGATGCCGTCCTGCGCCAGCCTTGTCGTCAGCGTGGCGCCGATCATCGCGTACGGAAAACCCGACGAGATGCCGAGCAGCAGCGCCGCCAGCGGCGCCGATTCGGAATACGGCCGAAGGCTGGCCGGAAGATGCTCGCGCCAGCTCGGGTTCGATGAAGTCATGCAGTCGGAATAAGGGTGTCAGGCAGCGACCGGCGTGGCCGTCATCACATCGTGCAGCAGGCGCGCGAAGCGCACCGAAGTGCCATCGTTCTGCGGCACGTCGCGCGGGGCGGCATAGACCGGCATCTCGAGGTTGGCGACGTTCGATTCGTTGCCGATGACCTTGGCGCCGATCGAACGCAGGTAGCGCAGGAACGCCGAATTCTCCCACAGCACGTCGTAATAGAAGGTGTGGATGCCGTGGCGCGAAGCGGTCAGGTGCAGGCAGGCATGCAGAAGCGTGCCGGCGCCGTACTGCTGATAGGCGTCGATCACCGTCAACGCCACTTCGGCAACGCCCGGTCGCTCCGGCATCGACACGTAACGCGCCACGCCGATGCCGGTCGGCGCCGGGCCCTTCAGGTCCAGCGCGCCCCAGGCCTCGTGCTGGCGGTGGTCCGGCTCGGTCAGGAACTTGAGCTGTTTCGGGCTCAGTTCGGAGGCCTGCGAAAAGAAGCGCAGATGCCGCGATTCCGGTGAAAGCTCGGCGAAACCGCGCACGAAGTACGGCAGATCGCTGGGCCGCACCGGGCGAACCAGCGCCCGCGTCTCATGCTTGAGCATGAAATGGAAAGCCTGCGGCGGCAGCGGCAGCGTGGCGTTGGACATCCCGCACTGTACCGATGCGGCCCTACGGCGCTTGCTTGCCATCGTTTCGATATTTCGATTATTGTCGAAACATGAAAATCACTGATGCTGTCACGGCGCTCGCGGCCATCGCCCAGGAAACCCGGCTTGCCGTGTTCCGCGCGCTGGTCGTTGCCGGACCGGACGGCCTGTCGGCCGGGCGGATCGCCGATGCGCTGGCGGTCGCGCCAGCCACGCTGTCATTCCACCTGAAGGAGCTCGATCGCGCCGGCCTCGTCAAGGCGCGTCAGGACGGCCGCTACGTGATCTACGCGGCGAACTTCGAACGGATGAACGCGCTGCTGGGCTTCCTGACCGAAAACTGCTGCCGCGACAGCGCCGGCTGCAACCCGAAAACCCCTTCGAACTTCTGCGGCTGAGCCTCGACACCATGCGCGAACCCCACCTGCCGCGAGCACTCGCGGCCGAGTTCATCGGCAGTGCGCTGCTGCTGGCGATCGTTGTTGGCTCCGGAATCATGGGCGAGCAACTGGCAGCCGGAAACACCGCCGTGGCGCTGCTGCTCAACGCCATCGCGACCGGCGCCGGACTGCTCGTGCTGATCGTGCTGCTCGGCCCGCTTTCCGGCGCGCACTTCAATCCGGCGGTCAGCCTGCTGTTCGCGGCGCGCGGCGAACTGCCGCCGCGCACGCTGCTGGCCTACCTGCCGGTGCAGCTGGCCGGCACCATCGCCGGCGTGCTGCTGGCGCATGCGATGTTCGACCTGCCGTTGATCCAGCACAGCCAGCATCTGCGCCACGGACCGGGCCAGTGGACCGGCGAGATCGTCGCGACGGCCGGCCTGATGCTGAGCATTCTCGGAGCCCTGGCGACGCGGCCGACCTGGACGCCGCTGCTGGTCGCCGCGTGGATCGTCGCCGGCTATGCGTTCACCTCGTCGACCTCGTTCGCCAACCCGGCCGTCACCGTGGCCCGCAGCCTGACCGATACCTTCGCCGGCATCGCGCCGGCCGATGTCGGCGGCTTCGTATTGGCACAGCTGGCCGGAATGACCATCGGCGGGCTGCTCGGCGGCTGGCTGTGGCCGTCCGAATCACGCAACTGACCTTCCCGGAGACCGAACCGATGTCCGTCACGATCTATCACAACCCCGCCTGCGGGACGTCGCGCAACACGCTGGCGATGATTCGCAACGCCGGCATCGAGCCAACCGTCATCGAGTATCTGAAGACGCCGCCGGACCGCGACACGCTGCGCGCGCTCGTGGTGCGCAGCGGTCAGCCGCTGCGCAGCTTCATCCGCGAAAAGGGCACGCCGTATGCCGACCTCGGGCTTGACGACCCGGCGCTCGGCGATGAGGCATTGCTCGACGCGATGCTCGCCCACCCGATCCTGATCAACCGGCCGATCGTCGTCACGCCGCTGGGCGTGGCGCTGTGCCGGCCGTCGGAAAAGGTGCTCGATCTGCTGACCGAACAGCAGCGTGGCGCATTCACCAAGGAGGACGGTGAAGCCGTGGTCGACGCCGAGGGTCGCCGTGTCCCGCCTCGCTGATCTGCCGAATATCGACGCGGCCGAATTCCGCGTGCCGTCGGGTGCCGCGCTGACGCCAGCGACACGGGCCGACCATCCACCGCGCATCGCGCTGCTCTACGGCTCGCTCCGGACCCGCTCGTTCAGCCGTCTGCTGAGCTTCGAAGCGGCTCGCCTGCTGCAGGCGATGGGCTGCGAAACGCGGATCTTCGATCCATCGGGCCTGCCGCTGCCGGACGATGCGCCGGACACGCACCCGAAAGTGCAGGAACTGCGGGCGCTGACCGAATGGTGCGAAGGCATGGTCTGGACCTCGCCGGAACGGCACGGCGCGATGACCGGGATCATGAAGGCGCAGATCGACTGGATTCCGCTGAACAGCGGCGCGGTGCGTCCGACCCAGGGCAAGACGCTGGCGGTGATGCAGGTGTCCGGCGGTTCGCAGAGCTTCAACGCGGTGAACCAGATGCGCCTGCTTGGCCGCTGGATGCGGATGATCACGATCCCCAACCAGTCGTCGGTCGCGAAAGCCTTCCTCGAATTCGGCGACAACGACCGCATGAAGCCGTCGAGCTACTACGAGCGCGTCGTCGACGTGATGGAAGAGCTGGTCAAGTTCACGCTGCTGACCCGCGATGTCGCCGATCACCTGGTCGACCGCTACAGCGAACGTCGCGAATCGGCGGAAGCGCTGTCGAAACGGGTCAACCAGCGGGCAAGCTGAGCCGGACACGAAAACGCCGGGTGGGCCGCCCTGAACAGGCGCCCCACCCGGCGTGGTGACTGCAGCCTGCCGTTACGGCATGCCGGCCGGCAGTGGCGAGCGGCCGTAGACATCCTCGAAGCGCACGATGTCGTCCTCGCCGAGGTAGCTGCCGGACTGCACTTCGATCAGCTCCAGCGGCACCTTGCCCGGGTTTTCCAGACGGTGCGTGTGGCCGAGCGGGATGTAGGTCGATTCGTCCTCGCCAAGCAGGAACACCTTCTCGCCATTGGTGACGCGGGCCGTGCCATTGACCACCACCCAGTGTTCGGCGCGGTGATGGTGCATCTGCAGGCTGAGCTTTTCACCCGGCTTGACCATGATCCGCTTGACCTGAAAGCGATCGGACAGCGAGATCGTCTCGTACCAGCCCCACGGACGGTAGACGCGCGGCCGGGCCAGCGCTTCGGTGCGCTTGCCGGCCTTCAGGCGCTGCACGACCTTCTTGACGTCCTGCAGGCGGTCGCGCGACGCGACCAGGATCGCGTCTACGGTCTCGACGACCACGGTGTCCTTCAGGCCGAGCACCGTGACCAGACGGTGGGTGCCATGGACCAGCGTGCCGTCGCAGTCCTCGACCATGACATCGCCGCGGGCGACATTGCCGCGGGCATCGACCTCCGGCAGCTTGGCCAGGAAGTTCCACGAACCGACGTCGTCCCAGCCGGCGTCGAGCACGACCAGCGCGGCCTTGTCGGTCTTTTCCATCACCGCGTAATCGATCGACTCGTTGCGGGCATTGCCGAACGACGGGCCGTGCAGGCGAACGAAATCGGCATCGCGCTGGCCGTTGTTCAGCGACTTGACGCAGGCTTCGTACATCTCCGGCTCGAGGCGCTTCACTTCATCGAGGAAGACATCGGCCCGGAACAGGAACATGCCGCCGTTCCAGTAGTAGCCGCCGAGCTTGAGGAATTCCGTGGCCTTGGCCAGCGGCGGCTTTTCGACGAACTCGGCGATCAGCCAGGCGCCGTCGACTGCCAGCGGCGCACCGGCCTTGATGTAGCCGAACCCGGTTTCCGGATGCGTGGGCTGGATGCCGAAGCTGACGATGTGGCCGGCCTTGGCGGCCTCGACGGCAATCGCCGATGCCTTGGCGAACGCGGCTTCGTCAGGAATCGTGTGATCGGCCGCCATCACGAACAGCACCGTTTCCGGGCCATGCAGCTCGGCCGCCAGCAGCGCGGCACAGGTGGTGGCCGGACCGGTGTTGCGACCTTCCGGTTCGAGCAGCACCTTGGCGCCGGACATGCTGACCGCGCGCAGCTGCTCGGCCACGATGAAGCGATGCGATTCGGCGCAGATGGCCAGTGGCGGCGCGACATTGTCCAGCGTCTGCGTGCGCAGCGCGGTGTTCTGCAGCAGGCTGCGCTCATTGGTCAGCGCGAGGAACTGCTTCGGGTACTGCTCGCGGGACAGTGGCCAGAGGCGCGAGCCGGCACCACCGGCGAGAAGGACAGGCAGCAGCGTCATGGGGACGATTCCTGGGAGTCGGGAAAACCGTTAAAAGAGTTCGAAACTTGTCTAATGCTTCCGCAAGCTTGCGGCCGCAATTCTATTGCCGCCAGCGAACAATAGGCGAAGCGACGAGCAATCATTGCTGTAGAGATAATTCATCGCACACGAATATGACAGCCAGCGAACTCCGGACGGAACGGATCGCCGGACCTGCGGCGTGCGCGGCGAAGCGACAGCAGTCGCTTTCCGAATGCTGGCAAGACTCGGGCCATCCGTGAAAGTCTGACTTTTCGCGCCGAGCCGGTGCCAGCAGTCATCCGCCGGACGCTGAACGCGACATCGGTGGCGGGCTCGTCCGGCAGCGGGCAACCGTTCGTCGGTTAAGTGACATCGTTCCCGGCCCCGGATGCCCGGCAATCTGCCCGACGACCCCGCTGGCGCGGTCCGCGACAGAGCGGATAAGCCCAATCGGAACGCTGGCTTATGTCCCTTGTCCACAGCTTGTGCACCATGAACGCCAGCGGCTGTGCACAGCTTTGGACACACCATCTTGGGGTTGACCGAAGTTTTAACCCCTATATATTGGGTGTCCAAGGTCGCAACGACCTATTGCCGACATAGCCCTTTTTCCCGGGGAGAATCCGAACACCATGCAAACCCAGAATGTCACCGCGACGCCGACGCGCGCGCCAAACCCCAGCGCCGGCAACGAAAAAATCAGCCCCGTCAGCAGTGCAGCCGAGCTGGCCGCGACTGCCCCCGGCGCGATCAAGGTGATCCGGCGCAACGGCAAGCTGACCAATTTCGACGCCAACAAGATCGCCATCGCGCTGACCAAGGCGTTTCTCGCCGTTGAAGGCGGCCAGGCCGCCGCCAGCGCCCGGGTTCGCGACAAGGTCAACGAGCTGACCGCCTCGATCGTCGCCGCACTGACTCGCCACCTGTCGAGCGGCGGCACGCTGCACATCGAAGATATCCAGGATCAGGTCGAACTCGGCCTGATGCGCGCCGGCGAACACAAGGTTGCCCGCGACTACGTGCTGTACCGCGAAGAGCGCGCCCGCGCCCGCGCCGCCGAAACCGCTGCGCGCACCGTGCAGATCGAAGCGCCGACGCTGAACGTCAAGATGGACGACGGCCGCCTGCTGCCGCTCGACCAGGCCCGCCTGCAGCGCGTGGTGACGGAAGCCTGCGCCGGCCTGAGCGGCGTTGACGCCACCGAAGTGCTGACTTCGGCCGTGCGCGACCTCTACGACGGCATCGCCGAAGCGGAGCTGAGCCAGGCGCTGACGCTGGCTGCCCGCGCCCGCATCGAGAAGGAGCCGAACTACACCTACGTGTCGGCCCGCCTGCTGTGCGACGCCATGCGCCACGAAGCGCTGAGCTTCCTCGGCATGAGCGAAACCCGGCCGACCTTCGAGGACATGAAGGCGATCTACGCCGACTACTTCCGCGAGTTCATTCACAAGGCCTCGGAACTGGAACTGGTCGATTCGAAGCTGTGCCTGTTCGACCTCGACAAGCTCGGCGCAGCGCTGCTGCCGGAACGCGATGCCAAGTTCGACTACCTCGGCCTGCAGACGCTGTACGACCGCTACTTCATCCACAGCAACAAGACCCGCTTCGAACTGCCGCAGGCGTTCTTCATGCGCGTGGCGATGGGTCTGGCGATGAACGAGATCGACCGCGAAGCGCGTGCGATCGAGTTCTACACGCTGATGTCGTCGTTCGACTTCATGTCGAGCACGCCCACACTCTTCAACTCCGGTACGCTGCGGCCGCAGCTGTCGTCGTGCTACCTAACTCAGGTGCCGGACGATCTGCACGGCATCTTCAACGCGATCCACGACAACGCCATGTTGTCGAAGTTTGCCGGCGGCCTCGGCAACGACTGGACGCCGGTGCGCGGCATGGGCGGCTGGATCAAGGGCACCAACGGCAAGTCCAATGGGGTGGTGCCGTTCCTGAAGGTCGCCAACGACACCGCCGTGGCCGTGAACCAGGGCGGCAAGCGCAAGGGCGCGGTCTGCGCGTACCTGGAAACCTGGCACCGCGACATCGAGGAATTCCTCGATCTGCGCAAGAACACTGGTGACGACCGTCGCCGCACCCACGACATGAACACCGCGAACTGGGTTCCGGACCTGTTCCTGAAGCGGGTCATGGAAGAAGGCCAGTGGACGCTGTTCAGCCCGGAAGAAACGCCGGACCTGCACGAACTGTTCGGCCTGCCGTTCGAAAAGCGCTACACCGAATACGAAGCGCTGGCTGATCAGGGCCGGATCAAGAACTTCAAGCGCATTCCGGCGCTGAACCTCTGGCGCAAGATGCTCTCGATGCTGTTCGAGACCGGCCACCCGTGGATCACCTTCAAGGACCCGTGCAACCTGCGCTCGCCGCAGCAGCACGTCGGTGTCGTGCACTCGTCGAACCTGTGCACCGAAATCACCTTGAACACCAAGGCCAACCAGGAAATCGCGGTCTGCAACCTCGGCTCGGTGAACCTGCCGGCGCACATCGTCGACGGCAAGCTGGACCTGGAAAAGCTGCAGCGCACGATCACCACGGCGATGCGGATGCTCGACAACGTCATCGAGTACAACTACTACTCGGTGGCCACGGCGCGCAATTCGAACCTGCGCCACCGCCCGGTGGGCCTGGGCGTGATGGGCTTCAACGACGCGCTGTTCAAGCTGCGCCTGCCGTACGAATCGGCGGAGGCGATCGACTTCGCCGACCGTTCGATGGAAGCGGTCAGCTACTACGCGATCAAGGCCTCGGCCGATCTGGCAGTGGAGCGCGGCGCCTACGCCAGCTTCAAGGGCTCGCTGTGGGATCAGGGCATCCTGCCGCTGGACTCGATCAAGCTGCTCGCCGACGCCCGCGGCCAGTACCTGCGTCAGGACGTGCAGGAATCCGGCGCGTTCGACTGGAACAGCCTGCGTCTGCAGATCAAGACCACCGGCATCCGCAACTCGAACACCATGGCGATCGCGCCGACCGCGACCATTGCCAACATCACCGGCGTGTCGCAGTCGATCGAGCCGGTCTATCAGAACCTGTATGTCAAATCGAACCTGTCGGGCGATTTCACGGTCGTCAACGAGTACCTCGCCAACGAACTGAAGGCGCTGGATCTCTGGGACGAAGTGATGGTTCATGACCTCAAGTACTTCGATGGCAGCGTGCAGAAGATCGACCGCGTGCCGGCCGACATCAAGGCGATCTACAAGACCGCGTTCGAGATCGACGCCAAGGTGCTGGTCGATGCCGGCAGCCGCCGCCAGAAGTGGATCGACCAGGCGCAGTCGCTGAACCTGTACATGGCCGCACCGTCGGGCAAGAAGCTGGACGAGCTGTACCGTCACGCCTGGCTGTCGGGTCTGAAGACCACGTACTACCTGCGCACGCTGGGTGCCACGCACGCCGAAAAGACCACCATCCAGGACGGCCGTCTGAACAACGTCGCCAAGGGGGCTGAAGGCGCGGCAGCGGCATCGGCTGCAGCGGCGGCCAATGCCGCCCGTCAGGCGCCGAAGCCGGCCAGCATGGCGGCCGCCAGCGAACCGATGACGCCGAAGGTCTGCTCGATCCTCGACCCGGACTGCGAGGCGTGCCAGTAAGCCGCGCTTTCGCAGCCGCCGCCGCGCCCGGCAGGACGAAAGTCCAGCCGGGCGTCGGCGTCTCTGGCGCGAGCGTGGTGTGTAGCGATGTCGCTGTTGGCTGTCGCGGTACCGAATCGTTTGCCACCTGCCAGCCTTGCGCGGCAGGTGTATAAATATCCATCTTTCAACTTCAAGAAATCCGGAGATTCACCATGCTTGACTGGGACGACGCCCCCGCTGCCCCCACCCTCGCACCGCCAGTGCCGCCGATGATCGATCCGATCCTCGCTGCCCCGCGTGCCCCCGTTGCCGCTGCCCGCCCGGTCTACGCCACCCCGGCGCCGACCGCCACGCCGCGCATCCCGGAAGCCAGCGAATTCAAGCTGACGCCGCCGCAGGCCAAGGCCGAAGCCGGTGCCACCGGGCTTGAAGACATCACCATCGGCGCCCGCCGCATCCAGGTTGACGACAAGAAGATCATCAACTGCCGCGCCGACCTGAACCAGCTCGTGCCGTTCAAGTACGAATGGGCCTGGAAGAAGTACCTCGACGCCTGCAACAACCACTGGATGCCGCAGGAAATCAACATGAGCGCCGACATCGCGCTCTGGCAGGACCCGAACGGCCTGACCGACGACGAGCGGATGATCATCAAGCGCTCGCTCGGCTTCTTCTCGACCGCCGACAGCCTGGTTGCCAACAACCTGGTGCTGGCCGTCTACCGCCACCTCACCAACCCGGAATGCCGCCAGTACCTGCTGCGCCAGGCCTTCGAGGAAGCGATCCACACGCACGCGTATCAGTACTGCATCGAATCCTTGGGCCTTGATGAAGCCGAAGTGTTCAACATGTACCGCGAAGTGCCGTCGATCCACGACAAGGCCGCGTGGAGCCTGCCGTTCACCCAGAGCCTGGCCGACCAGACCTTCCACACCGGCACCCCGGAGAACGACCAGCGCCTGCTCCGCGACCTGATCGCCTTCTACGTCGTGTTCGAAGGCATCTTCTTCTATGTCGGCTTCGTGCAGCTGCTGAGCTTCGGTCGCCGCAACAAGATGATCGGCGTGTCCGAGCAGATCCAATACATCATGCGCGACGAGTCGATGCACATGAACTTCGGCATCGACGTGATCAACCAGATCAAGATCGAAAACCCGCACCTGTGGACCGCCGCGTTCCAGGAGGAAATCGCGCAGATGCTGCGCGAAGCCACCGAGCTCGAAATCAAGTACGCCCACGACACCATGCCGCGTGGCGTGCTGGGCCTGAATGCCGCGCAGTTCAATGACTACCTGAAGTTCGTCTGCAATCGCCGCTGCTCGCAGATCGGCCTGAAGCAGCTCTACCCGGGTGCGGAAAACCCGTTCCCGTGGATGAGCGAGGTCATGGATCTGAAGAAGGAGAAGAACTTCTTTGAGACGCGGGTTACGGAGTACCAGACCGGTGGTGCGCTTAGCTGGGATTGATGCATAGAACCTTGGATAGACCAGCAAGCGCTTCCCGGACTTCCACCAAGGCATGCTGCACCTCCAGGACGTGCCGAACTTCACCTACATCCTCATCCACATCGGCAACACCGACAAGGATTCAGATGGTTGCCTGCTCCTCGGCGAGAAGGCAGACACCACGCCCGGCCGGATGAGCGTCACGCGCAGTGCAGACGCCTACACGCGCTTCTACAAGCTCACCGTGGGCGCCGCGAAGAAGGGCACGCTACGCATCCGGTTAATCGACAACGACGACCACTGATGCCGGATGCGCAACAGGCTCGATGCCCCGGATAGGGCTGAGAGCTTTCAAAACGCCTTTCAAACGGGGGCTGGTGAACTGCGGCAGGGGGTTGTGGCTCCTGAGGCGTTGGAGCGCTCACAGGGCTGTTTCCGTGGCGCTCCCTTCAGCGAGTAACTACTCGGCTACCAGTTGCTTCGCATCAGGTGGTATCGCCGCGCTCGTCACCGTAGCTTTTCGGATCACGTCGCGGAATTTTTCCGCATCGATGTTGAGAGCGATCGGCGTCTTCTTCCATTCTGCAGCTGAAATTAACTCTCGCTGCGCAAACGGCAGCGCCGCCGGAACATCGACGCTAAGCGTCTCCCCAGACGAAATTTCTTCGATCTTTATCCGAAAACCATCCGACTTATCGGTATCGTTCCTCAAGATGCGATAGATGCCAGACAACATTAGTGAAGCGTCCTCGTTTTTCAGAGACAGCCTGGGATAGAGGTTGTGGATGATATTGCCAAGGCGTACGGAACAGGCGGCAACCCCCCGAGTGCGCGATGTGGTCGGTGGTGGTTGTAGCGATACCGCCAGTCTTCGGCCA
>JAPLSB010000012.1 GCA_026398875.1 Gammaproteobacteria bacterium
CATCGGCACTACAAGGCCCCAGCCGCCGCTGGTTTCAATCCTCGCCCGCTCTGATCAGAGCGGGCGACCCGCGGCGCTTCTGGGGCATTGACGTAGAGGGTCATGTTTCAATCCACGCCCGCTCTGATCAGAGCGGGCGACCCGCACTTCAACGTGCGCTGCAGGCTGGCCGGCGAGTTTCAATCCACGCCCGCTCTGATCAGAGCGGGCGACGCCGCGATGGCCGCCGAAGCATCTGCGGCACCTTGTTTCAATCCACGCCCGCTCTGATCAGAGCGGGCGACCGCCGAGCCGGCGGCTCGAACCGAGCATCAGCAGGTTTCAATCCACGCCCGCTCTGATCAGAGCGGGCGACGGTTGATGAACGTGGTGCCCTCGCCGCGATCCTGGTTTCAATCCACGCCCGCTCTGATCAGAGCGGGCGACTCCGCCGTCGCATCGTATTGAATACGCCAAGGAAATTCCTGTGAAAACGCGAACCGACGACGGCATGAGAATTCTGTCGCCTCGGCGCATTGCCGGCAACCTCGGAAGGTCCATACGGCCTCGGGTTGCCGGTTGCGCGAATGTCCCGGCTTTCGAGCGTCGCTACGCGTTCGCGCACGGGCAGTTGACTGTCAAATGACGAGGGGGCCATCAAAATCCACGGCCTTGAATTTGCCGTGTTCCCTGACATGCAGATCTACAGGTTCTGTCAGCCGGTAGAAGCGCAGACAGTCTTCATCAGGGTCAATGATGTCAAGCAGCTTGCGTTCCAGAGCTTCGAACTGCATGGCGTCGACCCGGCATTCGAATACCGATTTCTGGACCCGCTGGCCGATCCCTTCGCAGGTGCGCGCGACTCGGCGCAGGCGCCGCCGCCCTTCCTTGGTTTCGGTGACCACGTCGTAGCAGACGATGACGAGCATGATGGTGGCCGTGGTGCCCGTCAGCGGGCAATGAACGGCAGGTAGGCTTCGGTATCGCCACGCAGCGTTCGCGCCAGCAGGCGCGCTTGCAGCTGCGGCAGCAGGCCGATCGGCACTTCGGTTTCGAGCAGCGGGTGCGTCAGCTTCTCCTGCTTCTTTTCCTGCCAAGCGATGCTGACAGCACGACGGGCCGCGTCTTCCATCAGCACGGCTCCTCCCTCGGTGATGCGGAAATCCCGCTCTTTAATCTGGCCGCGATTGATCAGCGTCAGTGCCAGGCGATCGGCAAGCACGGCGCGAAACTCTTCGATCAGATCGAGCGCCAGCGCCGGGCGGCCGGGCCGAAGTGCATGCAGGAAACCGAACTGCGGATCAAGGCCCACGGTTTCGAGGGCACTGCGGCAATCGTGGGTCAGCAAGGTGTAGAGGAACGATAACAACGCGTTCAGGCGATCGCGCGGCGGGCGGCGGCTGCGGCCGTCCAGTGCAAAGGCCGCGCGCTGGTCGGCACGCAGCAAGTGGTTGATGGCGGCGAAGTAGGTGCGGGCAGCTTCGCCTTCGATACCTCTCAGCGCATTGAGATCATCGGTAACGGAGACGGCGCGGAGGCTGGCGTCGAGTTTCACCACGGCAGCGTCGAGCGCGCTGCGGTCGTCATCGGTCTTGGCTTCGCGGGCCCCGCGCTGCAGCACGGCGCGGCTGTTGCGCAGCTTGCCGGCCACGCAGGGACGGGCGATGGCGAGCGCTTGGGCGGGATCAGCCGATGCTTCGAACTGGGCGCGGCGCAGCAGTACGTTGCCACTGACCGGGCCTTCGATCCGTGCCTTGAAGCGGCCATTGCGATCGAGCAGCGTCATGCCGATGCCGTCGCTCGCACAGCGCCCGATCAGCGCCGGCGAGATCAGCACGTCGCCGGTGCAGACGATGCCGCCGAGGTGATGCAGCGGGACGCGCAAGCGGGTTTCGCGTTCGATCTCGATGCGGACGGTGTCGTTGTCCAGATGCAGATAGCTGCCGGTCGTGGTCACGTACAGCGTGTTCAGCAGGGTGTACGCGGTGCTCATGCCGGGCGGTAAAGGTCCGAAAGCAGGTTGCGATAGCGGGATTGCGCGGCTACCGCTACTGGCTGGCAGAGATCAATCAGCGAGCAGTGCTTGCAGCGGGCGTCATTGGCAGGCGGTGGCAGTCGCGCTTCATCAAGCAGGGTGCGGACAGCCTGCGTGGCCGCTGCAACAGCGTTGCGCAGGCTGGGCGTGATGGCTACCCCGCGTCGGCGCGGGAACTGAAATGGAAGATCGCGCCGAACGGTACCGGCTTGCCGGTCATCTCTTCGAGGCACAGGGCCTGTGCGGCAAGCTGCAGATCATCATGCGCGCGCTGGCGCCTGGGCCGTGCTTGTACTCGACCGGATAGGCGGAGCCGTCGCGCGCGAATTCCACCAGATCAGCCTTGCCGATCAGCCCCAGTTGCTCGTTCCAGAGTGGCATCGCGCGCTCGATGCGGATGGTGCCTTCGCGCTCTGCACCGGGTTCATCGACCAAGGCATGAACGGCGTTGCCGCGCGCCGTGTGTAGGTTGTCGGCAAACACCTGCTCGACGTGGATCAGGGCGCACTGGCGCGGGCAGTAGCTCCAGTGCTGCAGGGCCGAGATGGCGATCGAAACTTCGTTCACGTCAGGATTGACCGGGTCCCGTTCGCAGCAGTGCGGCGTGGCCCCGGTGATACCATTGATATCACGGCTGACAAGGCCTGAACGGGAGCCTGGACATGGGTGACATCGTGCTGCGCAAGCTGGATGACCAGCTCAAGGAACGCCTGCGGCAGCGTGCCGCGAGGAACAGCCGCTCGATGTCCGAAGAGCTGCGCGAAATCGTTCGCGAAGCACTGACCGGGCAGGACCGTCGCGCCGAATTCAGGAAGCTTTCGGCGGAGGTGCGTGCGCTGAGTGCCGGCAAGGCGCAGACGCCGTCTGAAGTCCTGGTTCGCGAGAGTCGCGACGAACGATGAAGACCCGGCTGGTGATCGACGCGAGCGTCGCCGCCAAATGGGTGGTCACCGAACCGGATTCTGACGCCGCGCTGGCGCTGCTCGACCATGAACTGCTGGTCCCGGATGTCCTGTTTGGCGAATGCGCCAATGTGCTGTGGAAGAAGGTGATTCGCGGCGAACTCGAACCCGCCGTCGCGGATACGGCCGCGCGGGTGCTGCTCGCAGCCAGTGTCGATACCTTCCCGAGTATTCCGCTGGTGCCCAAGGCGCTGGCGCTTGCGATCCTGCTTCGGCATCCGGTGTATGACTGCTTGTACCTCGCGCTCGCAGCTGCCGAGAACGCGCTGCTGGTCACGGCCGATCGCCGGCTGTATGCGCGCTGCCAGCAGGCGGACGCGCTGCCGCTGGGCCTGCGCATCCACTTGCTCGGGCAACCGCCCGCAGCGGTTCCGGCCTTTCACTGACACTTACTTCGGTCAGCCGAGTATCCGCAGCAAGGTGACGCCAGATGGAAGATCGGCGTCGTTGACGGTCACCACGTAGTCCTTGAACGAACGAGGAGCCGTCACGCCGTCGCGAAGCCGGGCGTCAACGCGCTCGAACAAGGCATGCGCGTGCGCGTTGCCAAGCTTCGATTCGTGCTTGAACACGTACAGGCCGCGCGTCGCCATTTCGCCGCGCGCAGCCGAGCGGTCGTGCTCGAACATCTGCTGCAGCGCCTGCCAGAGCAGCGTCAGGTCGTCTTCCGAGAACCCGGTCTGATCGGCGAGGAAGGCCGATACGAAGCCATGGGCCACGTAGAGGCCATACGGCACGGTGTGCTTGCGGCCCATCGTGCGGTTGTCGCCGTCCTGCTTTTCGGCTTCGGCTTCGGTGGCCACGGCCATGCGGGTGATCGAATGCTCCTGCGACATGATCGGATCGTAGGAGCGGGCGAACGTCAGCTGTACCGGCCCGCGCACCTGGCCGCAGTTGATGCCGGTGGACATCACTGCGCCGAAGGTGCGGACGTCGAAGAAGTTCTTGCACATCCAGGCCTTGGCTTCGCCCGTCTTGTCGCCGCCCTTGCGCTTCTTGTCGTCGCCCTTGAGCAGGTCGCCAGCGCCAATCGCTTCATAGGCGCGCACGTGCTGGAGATTCAGCACCGCGCGTTCCTTCACATAGATCTCGTACGGCGGCTGCTCGCTCTTGACCATGCCGACGAAGTTGCGAATCTTGCGCTTCAGGCTGACGTCGGTGACTAGCCCGCAGCCGGTTTCGTCGTCGAGCCGCGGCAGGTTGCCGGCATCCGGATCGCCGTTCGGGTTGCCATTGGTCACTTCGAACAGCAGCACGAAGTCGTAGCGATTCTCCAGGCTCATGATTCCTTGCTCCCTGCGGTCTTGTATGTGGATTCGTGTTGACGCTGGTGGTAGTAGCCGACGATGAACGTGCCCTGCTCGTCGTGGCGAAGCGCAGGCGGGAACGGAGCATCGATGCCGAGCCTCGCGACGCGGTCGTTCAGCAGCTTTTCGAGATTGACGGCGCGTCCGCCCTTGTCTCGGCGCATCTTCTTCAGATGCTTCAGTGCCAGCTCGATGAGCTTCGGAAACGTCCTTTGCGGATTGGCCTGTGCAGCGCCCCAGTAGGTATCGCGGATGCTGCGATTGATGTCGCCCATCGCTTCTTCCTGAATGCGTTCAAGGACCATGAACAGTTGGCCGAGCAGATAGGCCGGGGTGTTGTTGTCGGGGTCGAGTGCCACGGTCAGCTCCTTGCCGCCATCGGGTCGGCTGCGCTTGGTTCGGTTGAGACAGGCCTTGAGGATCGCCGCACGGGCGTAATCGACATCCTGTTCGGCACGGCAGCGGCGCAGCGCCGCAGCGAACAGGGTTTGTGGGTATGGCCGATCTGCCAGCACGGCCTGCATGACTTCGCCGCCGAGGTTCGGTGGAATGTTTTCAGCCTTGCGCAGCAGCGCGCAGGACAGCAGCAGGCGAAACAGATTCGGCGTTTCCAGCTCGAACTTCGGGCGCACGATGTCGAGATCGTTCAGATGCCGCTGAAATCTCGGCGACAGCTCGGCAACCGTGGCGGTATGCCAGAAGCGCACCGACAGGCGTGCGGCGTTCGGCGCCAGCGCCAGCACATGAAAGCGCGAGTCCTTGGCCTGCGCCGTGAGCTTGCCGGCGCGAACGGAATCGAAGACCTGCTTGATGTATTCGATCGCCTGCGTCGGGTCGTCCTTCTTCTTGACGCCGAACAGCGCTGCGAAAGCGGACTCGATCGGGTGTTCGATTTCCTCGGCCCAGAACACGGTGGACGCATCGCCAACCTGGATGCGGTGGCGCTCGTCCTTCAGCAGATCATTAAGCGCCGTCGTGTACTTGGCTGCTGCCGGCTTGCCGATCGGTGCATTGGCACCTTGTGCCTTGCCGTAGGACTCGAAGGCATCGAGATTGAACGACACCAGATTGGCGCCGGAACTCTGAGCGCCCCAGACATTCTTGATCGCCGGATGCAGGCGCTCAATCACCGCCGCCTCTCCTGTGACCAGACAGGTTCCGTCGGCTTCCTCGCCACCTACCTGCGCAAGCCACCAGCTTCGGAAGCACTCGCGTTGACAGACCAGTTCGCTGTCGTGCTGCAGGCGGAAGCTCAGCAGCGGATTGGTGGTGCGCAGCGTCTCCCAGTCGGGTAGGGTGCGCAGCTTGTCGCGTTCCTCCGCCTTGCCAAGAAAAGCCAGTACCGCTGCAACGCCTGCGTCTTGCTGAACCGATTCGGGCAGTTCATCGAGGCGGGAACGGAATGCGAGATGTTGCTCGCGAATGCGCTCTGGCTTGGCGACCTTGTTCTTGATTTCGGTTTCCACACCGAGCACATATTCGGCCGTATCCCAGAGCGGATTGGCGGCGATGCCGGAGGTCTTCTTGACGCCGGCCGGCACCATTTCGCTGCTGGCAATCAGCTTCTTGCCATCGACGCGGCGAGTGTCCTGCAGGCTCACGAAGCCGCCGCTGCGATCGATGACGATCACGAACGGAATCGCTTTCCACTCGAACCCGACCGGAGCCGGGCCGCTGTCTTCATCGGCGCCCAGCCTGGCGCGGCGGTCATACAGTGTGACCAGGCTTTGCAGGATCATCCGCGCACCTCGCTGGATTCACGCGGTGGTACCTGAAGCACTCCGTGTTCGATACTGGCGCGGAAGAACAGCGGCCTGGGTGATTCGGCATCCGCGTAATCGAGGTCGTAAAGCATGAAGCCGAGATCACCGGTCCAGTCTTGCGGTGGCGGTTCGCGATTCGGATCTTCGATCAGGCGGAAGCGGGCGGAGAACTCGCGGCAGCCAAGATACGGCTGGTTCACGCATTGGCCGGCCAGTGCGCGGCGCTTGAACATCGCTGCGAACTTGGCGGGCGTGTCTTCGGCGCCGGCTTTTTCGGTCATGACGAAGCGTGCATGCAGTCGGTACCGCACATCGCGCAGGAACAGGCCAGCGCGCTGCTGGCGATCCTCATCGACATACAGGCCAAGCTGCCCATGGCCTTCGCGCATTGCGGTTTCAACATTGCGCATGGCGATGCGATGGCCGACCTCGTTGCGACGCAGGCTGATCCACTTGACCGGGTTCAGCACCTCGATGCGTTCGACCTGCCAGCGGATCGCCGGCTTCCAGAGAATCGCCTCGAACACGGCGCGGGCGGCGGACGGCGTGATCACGTCGTAGGAGACGCGTTCGACTTTCATTTCCGGGCGATTGAATGAAGCGAACTTGCCACTGACTTCAAGGCAGAACATGCAGATTTCCCTTCCAGTATCAGGATTCAACCCACAAGCTTCGATGCTTCCAGCGCGCCTCCATCGACCAGCAAACCCAGCGCTCCGCTGTATTGCGCCACCGAACGCACGACCCAGAATCCAGGCAGCATTTCCTCGATGTCGCGTCGATCGCGCATCGTCTGGAATTCGTGTGGTGGCAGGCTGACCGTATAGCGCTGCAGCTTGCGCAACAACCAGCGTTCCGGGCCATCGCGGCGCAGCAATGTGATGAGCTTCTCGAAGTTGTCGTCACCGATGCATCGCTGATACGGAACGTAGACGCTCTGGTACCCGGTCTCGTCGTTGTCGATCAGCTTGAAGGTGTCTGCGGCGTCGCGCAGGTTTTTGACGTAACCGGTGTCGGTGTCGATTTCGAGCTTTTCGACGATCTTTTTCGCGTCGCGATCCTGCGCGTTGTAGAACAGCGCGAAGTACCGTTCGAACAGCTTGCGATCGAGGGCGTCGCCGGTGTGACCATGCAGCACTTCCCGGGCTGCACTTTCGGCCATGCGCAGGCTGCCGCGGGGCGCATCCTTCTCGCCGAAGAAGACATGAACCACGCCTTTGTCGAGAAGACCTTCGCGATTGCAGCGTCCGGCCGCCTGGGCAATGGAGTCCAGTCCGGCGAACTGGCGATAGACCACCGGCAGGTCGATATCGACGCCGCATTCGACCAGGGGTGTCGCGACAACGCGAACCGGTAGCAGGTCGGGATTGGCACGGCGCGCGCTCAATGCCTGCTTGATTCGCGCAATCACATCCGATCGATGCGCGCCGCACATCAGCGCCGACAGATGAATGGCGCCTGATGGCAGCAGCTGCCACAGCGCGCGGGCATCTGCGCGTCGGCTGACGATGGCCAGCACGTCGTCGTTGGCCGACATCCGTTCGGCGATGTCGGCCCAGCTTGAGCGCCGAGTGGTGTCGGCGGGCAGATGGACTTCCACACGTTTCAGGCCGCGATAGAGCCGATCGACATCGGCAATGATCTCGCGCGGTGTATCGAGGCCCCGGAATCTGCTGCCGAAGCGTGCGCTGCTGGCAAGCGCCGGCTGGGTCGCGGTCGACAGTACGACGGTGGTCTTGTAGTGCCGGCTCAGCAGGTTCAGCGCATCGACGATCGGCTGAAGGAACGGCGGTGGCAGCAGCTGCGCTTCGTCGAGCACGACGACGCTTTCGCAGACGTTGTGCAGCTTGCGGCAGCGGCTGGTCTTGGCCGCAAACAATGATTCGAAGAACTGGACGCCGGTGGTGACGATCACTGGCGCGTCCCAGTTCTCGGTCGCGAGCTTCAGTCGCTCGCCTTGTCGCTCGCTTGCCTGGTCATCGCCATTGTCCTCGGCGTTGCTGTGATGTTCGATCACGGCGTCGGCAAATGCAGACGAGATGCTGCGGAAGACGTCGGCCGTCTGCTCGATGATGCTGGTGTAAGGAATCACGTAGATGACGCGCTTCAAGCCGTGCCGCGCAGCGTGTTCCAGTGCGAAGCCGAGACTGGCCAAGGTCTTGCCGCTACCCGTCGGCACCGTCAGCGTGAATAGCCCCTGCGCATCGCCGGCAGCGCGGCGGCAATCGGCCAGCACGTCGGCACGCAGGCGTTTGACCGGCGTGTCGGCAGCGAAGCGCGACATGAACTGATTGAAGTCCGGAAGCAGGCGATCGAGCGTTGGAAAGCTGGTGCGCAGCTGACTGGCTTTGATGCCACTGCCGAAGGCTTCGCTGTCGAGCCGATCGGCGTCGATTAGGCAGGAGAACAGCATGCGTACCCAGAACGCGTAGTTGCCGGGTGTGGGGTCGGTGCAGGGCGCGAGCGTGAACGCGGGAGGGCGGCCTTGATGCGCATCAAGAATCGCCGCATCGACCCCGCCCGCCAGCGCACGCGATAGATGCTCCGGCGCTTCGGCCTTGCTTAGCCGCTGCTGCAGGTCGAAGCCGTTGTAGAGCCCGCTGTGATGCGCGGCGATGATCTGGGCCAGTACCGGGCCGACGGGGCCGATCGATGCCAGGGCATGCAGCGCGCCGGCAGCGGAATGATCCGGACCTTTCCGGCGCGGGTGGTCGTCTTCGAGATGGGCGTCCTCGGCGTTCGACTGGTCGACGCCACAGGCTTCGCGAATGAAGCGTTGCCAGTCAGGCGCGTACTTGCCCAGGTCGTGCCACAGGCCGCCGAGGCGGGCAAGTTCAGCAGCGCCGAATGCCGATGCGAACATCGCGCTTCGTTCAGAGACCCCGCGCAGGTGGTCGGGCAACGGTTGGGCAAGGGGGCCATCACTGCCCGTTGTGTAGCGGGCGATGGGGGCTGTCGGGGCTGTATTGCGATCACTGTTCATTTGTCGCGGTCCCCGCGGTTGTTAAGGGAGCACTCAGTAATCCAGATCCAGCGCCCCGCACAGCCAGTCGACCAGCGGGCCGACCTGTTCGTAGTGCTTGACCACGCGCTTCAGCAGGTCCGGCGCCAGCAGGGCTTCGTCATCGAGCGACACCGAGGCGATGTAGTCCTTGCGCTTGATGTCGTCGATCAGCTCGTGGGCCGGATCGAAGCCGAGTGGCACGCGCTTCATGCTGTCGCCGCCGAGGCTGCCGAAGGTCTTGCGGAACGCGGCCGAGCGCGTGGCGGCTTTCCAGCTTGTCGGGTTGTTCAGCAGATAGGCGCGGATGCGCTTCAGCGTTTCCGGTTGCGGATGCCAGATGCCGCCGCCGCAGAAGCTGTCGCCGGGCTTGATGTGCAGGTAGAACCCCGGCGCATCGAGCCGGCCCATCGTGCCCTGGTCGGCATCGCCGCCGCGGGTCACGGCGCGCGTGGCCTGGTGATAGAAGCTGGCACCGGCCCACGGCTTGTACGGTGTCTTGTCGGCAGCGAAACGGGTGTCGCGGTGGATGCGGAACATCGAGCCGCCGACCTGCTTCGGATTGGCCACGTACTGCGCGCTGATCGCTTTCAGCGGCGCATCGAGATCGCCGATCAGGCGCAGGAACGGCAGTTTCACGTGCTGTTCGTAGTCCGACTTGTGGGCGGTGAACCACTCGCGGCTGTTGTTCGCGGCGAGTTCGCGCAGGAACTGCAGGCTGGCGGCAGTGAAGTAGGGCGTGGCTTTCGGCATGGTCGATCCGGGCGGCAGGTGGCGGCGACGATGCCCCAATGATCGCGGCATTCCAAGCCGGCATCGGCTGCCGGAAGCCGGTATTCGGCGCGGTCTGTCGCGGGGCCGCCGGTCACAAATGCCTTGACGGATACGCTCGCGGCGCAGTGTACTGCGCGCCCGAGACGCGCTCTAAAGGCTTGTTTCGGCGAAAAAAAGCATATTCAAAGCCGTAGCCCGAGCAGTCGAGTCGAGACGCACGATGCGCCGGGAAGCGAAGTCGCACGCCGCAGCAGGCCGTACCTCCACTCCACCGGCAGGTGATCCGATGCAGACCCAGTCCACTCCCGCAGCCTCCCTCCTCACGACGAGCCTCGCCGGCATCGGTGGCTTCACAGCACCGAAGCGGGTGCTGATGGGCCCGGGTCCGTCGGATGTCCATCCGCGCGTGCTGGCGGCGGCTTCGCAGGGCACGATCGGCCATCTCGATCCGGAATTCGTTCGGCTGATGGACGAGATCAAGCTGCTGTTGCGCGCCACGTTCCGCACCGAGAACGACCTGACGTTCGCGATTTCCGCACCCGGTTCGATCGGCATGGAAACCAGCGTCGTCAATCTTGTCGAGCCTGGCGACACGATCATCATCTGCGTCAACGGCGTGTTCGGCGGCCGCATGGTGTCGATGGCCGAACGGGCGGGCGCCAAGGTGGTCAAGGTCGCCACCCCGTGGGGCCGTGCGGTTGATCCGGCGGATGTCGAGGCGGCCCTGAAGGCCAACCCGGGCACCAAGGTCGTGGCCTTCGTGCAGGCGGAAACCTCCACCGGTGCCTTGACCGATGCCAAGGCGATTGCCGCCTTGGCCCGCCAACACGGCGCGCTGAGTCTTTGCGATGCCGTGACATCGCTGGCCGGCGTGCCGCTGGAAGTCGACGCCTGGGGCATCGACGCGGTGTATTCGGCGACCCAGAAGTGTCTGTCGGCACCGCCGGGGCTGTCGCCGGTCAGCTACTCGGCAGCGGCGGTCGATAGGGTCAAGAACCGCAAAGTGCCGGTCGTGTCGTGGTTCCAGGATCTGGCGCTGGTGATGAGCTACTGGGGCAGCGGCGGCAACGCCACGGCGCGCCGCACTTACCATCACACCGCGCCGGTCAATGCGCTGTTCGGTCTGCACGAAGCGCTGCGGATGCTGCACGAGGAAGGTCTGGAGCTAAGCTGGGCGCGCCATGCCCGCGTCCACGCGCTGCTGGCGGACGGCCTCGAAGACCTTGGCTTCAAGTACGTGGTGCCGAAGGGCGAGCGTCTGCCGCAGCTGAATTCGGTGTGGATTCCTGAAGGCGTCGATGACGCCGCTGGCCGCGGCCAGCTGCTGAACGATCACGGCGTGGAGATCGGTGCCGGCCTTGGCGATTTCGCCGGCAAGGTCTGGCGGATTGGTCTGATGGGCCAGAGCTGCAGCGAGCGCCATGTCGAACTGGTGCTGAACGCGCTGGCCAAGGTCAGCGGCCGCATGCGCTCAACGGTGCGCAAGGTCGAGGCGACCGTCTGACCGACGCCGGGCACGGCGTACGCGCTGCAGCCTGCGGGAGATACCGACGGGCAGTCCGGGGATGACCCGGCTGCCCGTTTTTCGTGCGCTGTGGCATCGTCTCTCGCACAACAACAACGAATGCAGGAGACCGCCATGACCGCCCCCGAGAAACTCGTCATCCCCGAAGTGCGCAGCAAGGTGTCGCCGGAGGAATGGCAGCTCCGTGTCGATCTGGCCGCGGCCTACCGGCTGGTGGCGATGTTCGGCTGGTCCGATCTGGTGTTCACGCATATCTCCGCCCGCGTGCCGGGGCCGGAGCACCATTTCCTGATCAACCCGTACGGCTTTTTGTTCGACGAGATCACCGCGTCGAGCCTGGTCAAGGTCGATCTCGACGGCAAGCAGGTGCTGGAATCGCCGTACCCGATCAACCCGGCCGGCTTCGTGATCCATTCGGCGGTGCATGCCGCGCGCGAAGATGCCCAGTGCGTGCTGCACGTGCATTCGGCCAACGGCGTTGCCGTGTCGGCACGCAAGGAAGGCCTGCTGCCGATTTCTCAGCAGTCGATCTTCGTGATGTCGAACCTCGGCTATCACGATTACGAAGGCGTTGCGCTGCTCGAAGACGAAAAGCTGCGGCTGGTGCGCGACCTCGGCAGCAACACCTACCTGATGCTGCGCAACCACGGCTTGCTGACCGTTGGAAGTTCGGTTGCCGAGGCCTGGGTGGCGATGTACATCTTCGAGAGCGCCTGCAACATCCAGGTGCGGGCGATGGGTGCCGGTGGCGCCAATGTCGACAACCTGCTGATGATTCCGCAGAACATCCTGGACGGCGGCATGCGCCAGTTGAAGGAAGCCACGCGCGGACAAGGCGCGGGCCTCGTCTGGCCGGGCCTGCTGCGCAAGCTCGACAAGGTCGACCCCAGCTACCGCACGTGAGCGGCACGGCGGCCTTGAGCCTCGCCGCGCTCGCGCAGTGGCGCGCGGCCGGGCTGCGCTTCGATCATCGCGGCGCCGCGATCTTCGTTCGCGAAGCCGGTGCGGCGATCGATCAGCACACCTCGCTGCTGTGCCTGCACGGCTTCCCGACGGCGTCGTTCGACTGGTATCCGATCTGGAACGGGCTGGTGGCGCGCTTCGGCCACGTGCTGGCCTTCGACATGTTCGGCTACGGTTTTTCCGCGAAGCCGGCCGGCCAGGATTACCCGATCAGCACCCAGGCCGATATCGCCGAAGCGCTGCTGCGCGAGCGTGGTGTGCGCCGCGTGCACCTGCTGGCCCATGACGTGGGCGACACCGTTGCCCAGGAGCTGCTGGCCCGCGATGCCGAACGGCGTGCGCTGGGCGATCGTTCGCTGGAAATCGCGTCCTGCGTGCTGCTGAACGGCGGGCTGTTCCCGGAAACCCATCGGGCCTCGCGCGCCCAGAAGCTGCTGCTGTCAGTGCTCGGCCCGCTGGTCGCGGCGACGATCAGCGAAAAGCGCTTCATGCCCAGCTTCGCGCTGGTGTTCGGGCCGCAGACCAAGCCGTCCGCTGAAGAGCTGAAGGTGTTCTGGTCGCTGCTGGCGCATGACAACGGCCATCGCCGGCTGCACCGGCTGATTCGCTACATCCTCGAACGCCGAGCGAATCGCGACCGCTGGGTCGGCGCGCTGCAGACCACCGTGGTGCCGCTGCATCTGATCGATGGCGCGCTCGATCCGATTTCGGGCGCGCACATGGTCGAGCGCTACCGAACGCTGATTCCGCATCCGGACGTGACCCTGCTGCCTGATGTCGGCCACTACCCGCAGACCGAAGCGCCGCAGGCCGTGCTCGATGCGGTGCTGCGGTTTTATGAGCAATTGGCAGCGGACTGATGTGGTCGCAGGCAGACTTTCAATGGGAGCCTCGCCGATGAAAGCCGAAAGCTACGACGATCCTGCACTTTAAGGGGGCTTCTAAGTCAATACGTCGGCCGGAAGTAATGGCTGCGTAATGAAGATCACTTTTTTACTGGGAAAAAGAAAGCATTTATGTTTTTGTTGCTTAAGTAATCCAGTATTGTCTTTACTTCTTCTGGACGCCTGCCGTGGAGGAACGATTTTTCTCCAGCGGTCAGTACATTTACAAAAGTAATTTTTACTTCGTTTCCTCGGTGAGCTTCTTTGGTCTCGCCAATGCCCCCTGAAATCTTCGTCTCGATGCCAGCTGAGCTTGGCGCGCCGGCGTCAATGGCAAGTTTGTTTTCGTCTTTAGCAGAAGAAGTTACCTTAAAGGTTATCTCAACTGTATCGGGTATCAAGCCACTAGCAAGTGTGCCCTGAGCGTCTCGCATTTCGTTAAGGCCGATTCCGACGGAACGTAGAGCTTGCTCAAGCGTTATTTCTTTTGGGGGAGTGGGTATGACGGCTTGGGTAGAGTTACATCCGGCAAGAGTGCAAAAAAGAAGTGCAATAGTTTTTTTGATGTTCACGGCGCGGCCTTTGCGGTAAACAACTTCATGGAAAAGCATAGGAGCCCTATCGCTAGTTTGAACAACCTTAGCGACTAAATTGAGGACAATTATTTGTCCTCGAGGATGTCATTTTCACGATCCCAGCGCCAGCGCATTCAAGCCGGCCGTCGCGCGCGGCGTGCTGTGCAGCCGTGAGGCGATCCGCTCGACGATGTGCTGGGCGTCGCGCGCCACGCCGGAGAAGCGGCCGGAGCCCCAGGTGTATAGCCATGGCAGGCCGATGAAGTACAGGCCCGGCACGGTGGTGATGCCGCGGTCGTGACCCGGGTAGCCGCGGCCGTCGAACACCGGCACGTCGATCCAGCGGAAGTCGGCCTTGTAGCCGATGCACCAGATCACCGTGGTGATACCGGCCGCGGCGAAATCGAACTCCGTGCGCTCGGCGGCTGGTTTCCAGACCGGCACATAGCGCGGCTCGGTCGGTGCATCGACGCCGGCGCGGGCGATGTAGGCGTCGATGCTGTCCTTGATCGATTCCAGGGTCGCGTCGGCGCTGTCGAGGTTCTTTTCCAGGTCCGGCTGCACGGTGATCGTCGTGCCGCGAATGTCGTCGAGCCGGCCGTACAGCTCCATGCCTTCCGATGCGAACTTGCGCAGGTCGATTTCGCGGCCGCCATCGCGGCCCGTCAGGTAGTGGTTGGACTTCGAGCGCACGCGTTCCTTGTTCGGATGCTCGTGAATGCCGATGTCGTAATAGCCCATCTGGTTCAGCCACTCGACGGCGTCCTTGCCGCGATAGCGACGCGGCGCGCGCGGCGCGCCGCCAACGCACAAGTGAACCTTGCGACCAGCCAGATGCAGGTCCTCGGCGATCTGACAGCCGCTCTGGCCGGTGCCGACGATCAGCACCGCGCCGGGCGGCAGCGCTGCCGGATTGCGGTACTGCGGCGCGTGCATCTGCAGCATCGACGGCGGCAGGCGTTCGGCGCTGGCCGGCTTGACCGGCACCTGATACGCGCCGCTGGCGATGATCACTTCGTTGGCCGTGTACTCGCCGATCGAGGTCGCAACCGTATAGCTGCCGCCGTCGTTCTGGCTGACGCGGGTGACGGCAACGCCTTCAAGCACCGGCGGCTCGAAGCTGGCCACAAAGGCTTCGATGTACTGCACGATTTCGTCCTTCAGCATGAAGCCGTACGGATCGCTGCCCTGATACGGAAAGCCGGGCAAGGTGCACTGCCAGTTCGGCGTGACCAGGCAGAACGAATCCCAGCGGTGCTCGCGCCATTCGTGGGCGATGCGCTGTTTCTCGAACACCACATGCGCGATGCCGCGCTGCTTCAGATGCCAGCTTGCCGACAGGCCGGCCTGGCCGCCACCGATGACGATGACAGGGTAGTGGTTCGGAGCAAGCGGGCGGGTCATGGCGTTCATCGGTTCCTTGGCGTTCGGGAAGTGCGGCGATCAGCTGAAGCGGACGACGGTGACCGTCGCGGCGGGATCGAATTGGTAGTCGCTGGCGCGCCGTTCGATCTCGGCCAGCTGGTGGGCAGCACTCGAGCAGGCATAGCCGTAGCGCTGGCGCACACGTTCGCTGGCCAGATGCAATGCGGCCTGGCTCAGGCGTACGAAGTCCTGCAGCGCGTACGGCTGGCCCGGCGTGAAGTAGTCGCGAATCGTTGACGACGGCGAGTAGCAGATCGTGGTCGTGTCATCAGGCCAACGGACTTCGAAGCGGACTTCGGGCATCGGTATTCGGCTCGGTTGAAGGGGCGCGCTTCAGGCGGCGCGGCGCTGCGTTGCGGCGGCGGTGGCAATCGACGGTGCGCAGCCGATCAGGCCCTGCTGCTCGAAATCCCAGGCCAATGCGCGGTCGCCATCGTCGGTCAGGTGCAGTTGCCGGGCGGCGGTGCAGCGGCCGATCGCCGATGCGGAGATATCACGAGCATGGAAGCGCGCCAGCACCTCGTCGACCTTGCTGGGCCGCACCGCCAGCAGGAAGCCGTAGCTCAGGAAGGTGTGCAGCAGCCAGCGCTGCAAGTCGGCATCGGCCGGCATCGGCACCTGGTCGAGATCGACATCGGCACCGACGTTCGAGCACTCCAGCAGCATCAGCAAGGTGCCGAGCAGGCCGGCATTGCTGATGTCCTTGGCCGCACAGCAGAGCCGGTCCTCGGCCAGCTTCGGCAGGATTTCCAGATCGCCGCGAAGCCGCTCGGGCTCGCTGCCGCTGGCGGCATCCCAATTCGAGAAATGCTCGCGGTAGGCGCCGCGCAGGTCGGTCGCGGCAATCAGCACATCGCCGGGCTTCGCTTCGAAGCTCGACAGCAGCGCCTTGGCACGGCCGAGGATCGCCACCGATAACTGTTCGCTGCCGGCCCGGGCATTGGCATGACCGCCGACCACCGGCACGCTGTAGACCCGTGCGGCGTCGGCCATGCCATCGAGAATGGCCTTGCCGTGTGCGGCATCGCGGCTCCAGATCGCGTCGACCACGGCGATCGGCCGGCCGCCCATCGCGTAGATGTCGGACACGTTGACCATCACGCCGCACCAGCCGGCAAAGCGCGGCTCGCGTTCGACGAACTCGCTCAGGAAACCTTCGATCGCCAGCAGCAGCCAGCCGTCGCCGGATGGATCGGGGATCGCTGCGCAGTCATCGCCAACCTTGATATCGCTGTCGCCGCCGATGCCGAGCGCTGCGACCACGGCGCTGATATCGCGCTTGTGGGCGACGCCGCGGCTGCTGTGCAGTGCGGTGATCAGCTGCGTGAGCGCCGCGCTCATGCAGCACTCCGCAAGGTGGTGATGAAGCCACGTTCGACGCTTTCGCACGGCGGATAGTGCGCGAGGTCGGCTTCCATCCGCATGTGCGGGCGGCCTCTGAGTTCAATGGCTTCCAGCGCACGCCAATGCAGGCGCTCGAACAGTGCGACGTTCTGCTGCTGCACCTGCGCGACGAAGCGCAGCGCGCCGCGGGCATGAGCAAGGCTGACCGCCAGATGGATCAGCTCGCGGCCCAGCCAGGCCTGGCCGCGATAGTCGCGGCGCACCGCGAGCCGCGAGCCTTGCCAGACGTCGTCTCCAAGCGCGTGCACGCGTACCGTGCCGACCACGTCCTCGGACATGCTGTGGATGCACGACACCGCGACCAGCGTGATCGCGCCGATGTCGTCATCGACATCATCGGCATCAGTGAAATCGAACAGCCGCTGCTCGGCGCAGAACACGGCGCGGCGCAGGTTTCGCGCTTCGCGCAGTTCCCAGGCTTCGGTCGCCAGCTTCACGCGATATTCGACCGGCCGGTAGTCGGCAACGGCGACACTGGCGGCGCAGGCGGGAATCCAGTCGGCGGCGCGCATTGCCTATGCCTTCTCGTACGCGGACAGCGACGAGCAGGCGCCGCACTTGCCGCAGCCGGCCTTGATCTCGGCGGACTTCAGCCCGCCGGCAACCAGCATCCTGCCGAGCGGCGCCAGCAGCGCGCGCATCTCTGCCGCATCCGGCGAGCGCTGGTTTTCCAGCGGCGTGCCGGCGATCGGCACGAATGGCACCACGAATGGATAGACGCCGAGCGCGATCAGCTTTTCGCTCATCGACAGCACCGCGTCGCGGGTGTCGCCCAGGCCGTACAGGATGTAGGTCGACACCTGGCCGCGGCCGAACACGGCAACCGCCTGCTCGAACGCGGTCAGATAGTGGTCGACGGTGACCGTCGCCTTGCCCGGCATGATCTGCTCGCGCACCGATTGCGATACCGCTTCGATATGCATGCCCAGCGTGTCGATGCCGGCGTTCTTCATCCGCTGATACCAGCGCGGATCATCCGGCGGCTCGCACTGGCCCTGGATCGGCAGGCCGTTGGCGAAGCCGGCGTGGGCGACGGTTGCCGCCTTCACGCCGAACGCGCTTTCGCACAGGATTTCGGCACCGCGATCCGTGAAGTTCGGCGTGCCGGTGGTCATCACCATGTGCTGGATGCCGTCGAGCAGCATCGCGGCGCGCGCCACTTCGCCAAGCTGCTCCGGCGTCTTGCGGTTGATCGTGCGATCGCCCTTCAGTGATTCGCCGATCGCGCAGAACTGGCACGAGGTGCTGCGCCGGCCGTAGCGCACGCAGGTTTGCAGCACCGTGGTCGCCAGCACATCGGCACCATGCAGCGTGGCGATCTTCCAGTACGGCACGCCGTCGAGCGTCTGCATCCGGTAGAAGCGCGGCTGCTTCGGGAACGCGATTTCCTTGATCGGAATGCTGTTGCGCTTGAGCGTGACGCCACCATCGGCGCGCGGCAGGCCGACTTCGAATGCAGAGGCTCGGGCATCGGCCGAATGCACCGGCACCATGATCGTTCGGCCATCGATCGTCACGGCCTTGTGGTCGCTCGGGCCGGCACCGCCACGGCGGCTTGGTGCGCCGGCGCTGTCATCGGCGAGGCGCAGGCCTTGCGATTGCAGCTCGGTCAACAGTTGCGCGGTGTTGGCAGTGTTCATGACGGGCTTTCCGGAAGTGGAGGGCGGAATTCAGCGCAGCGCAGCCTTGCGTGTGTCGCTCAGCGCGACGACGCGATCGGTGGCAGAGGTTTCGAGCGGTGCTGTGGCATCGAGCGGCAGCGCGGTGTCGGGCACCGGCAGGCCGGCGGCCGGTGCGGTGGCGCGGGAATCCAGCACCAGGCTCAGCAGTTCCGGGCGCGCGTAATGGCCGACCGAATCCATCATTCGCTTGCGCTTGGTGATCAGGTTCAGGTCGCAGTCGGCAATCAGCAGGCCTTCGCCATCGCGCAGCGGCTCGACGACATGGCGGCCTTCCGGCGTGATGATCGCGGTGTAGCAGCCGCCGGCGAACGCCTTCTGCAGTTCCGGCGTCGGTGCCTGCGTCGCTTTCTGTTCCGGCGTCAGCCAGGCCGTGGCATTGACCACGAAGCAGCCGGATTCCAGTGCGTGATGGCGCATCGTCACTTCCATCTGGTCGGCGAAGATCGGGCCGACCAGCGAGCCCGGAAACTGCGAGCAGTGGATTTCCTCGTGCTGGGCCATCAGCGCGTAGCGCGCCAGCGGGTTGTAGTGCTCCCAGCAGGCCAGCGCGCCGATGCGGCCGACGGCGGAGTCGACGACCTTCAGGCCGGAGCCATCACCCATGCCCCAGACCATGCGCTCGTGGTAGGTCGGCGTGATCTTGCGGCGCTTGAGCAGCAGGCGGCCGTCGGCGTCGAAGATCAGTTGGGCGTTGTACAGCGTGCCGTGGTCGCGCTCGTTGATGCCGAGCACCACGACGATGCCGGCGGCTTTCGCAGCGGCGGCGATCGCATCGGTCACCGGGCCGGGCACGGTGGGCGAGTGTTCGTAGAGCTTCAGATGAATCGCGCCCATCGACACCGCAGGCGTGACGAACGAGAAATAGGGGTAGTACGGCACCACCGTTTCCGGAAACACGATCAGCTGCGCGCCGTCGCGGGCGGCGTCGGCAATCGCTTTCAGCACCTTGTCGACGGTGCCGGTCGCGGAGTCGAGCACCGGGTTCAGCTGGGCGGCGGCGACTCTGACGATGTTGCTGGCAGGCATGGCGGGGTTCCGTTGCAATCGGCGGCAAGCCGAAATTTCACTGCACGAAAAACGCCACCACCCGGCTGATCACCGATGCCGCGGGCGCGTAGGGGGCAGCGCGCACGGCTTCGGTCGGCAATCAGCAGAGTGGGGCAGGGCAAACCGGAACTTCAGACCGTCCAGGTGTGAATCACGAACGCGCCTTCGCGGTGCAGCAGGCACAGGTCAAGCACGTCGAGCGGGTTGATCGGCCGAATGCCCGGCAGCAGCGAATGCTCGCCGTGGCCGTAAAGCATCTGCAGTGCGAAGCGGCAGCAATAGACCTTGCCGCCTTCGGCCATGAACGCGTTCAGCTGGGCCGAAAAGTTCTGCGCACCCGGGAACGCTTCGTCGCCGATGGTCGGGAAGCCGCGCTGGATGCCGAGCGTCACGCCCGGGCCGTACAGCAGGATCGAGGTCTCGAAGCCCTTCCGCTGCAGGCGCTTGGCCTGAAGGATGTTGACCAGGCCGATCGAGCCTTCGAACGCGACGGTATGGAAAGTGACCAGCGCCTTCTCGCCGGGCTTGGCCTTCACATCTTCAAAAACCTTCTCTTCGTAATCGACGAAGAAGTCGCCTTTCTTGGTCGGGGTGGTGGTGACTGCGGGCATGGCTGTCGCTCCTGTGGGATCGGGGCTGCGGGTCGTTGTGCGCTGCGCCGGCGTGGCGGCACGACCGGATGAACGCAATCGCTATGCCATCGATCGCTAAAAAAATGCGATCACAATGCGATCAAGAGGCGAGATTGTTGGTTTCGCTGGATATTTGCGTTCGACGCGTGCGACGAGCCGTCTGCCCGCGGCGCATCGCGTTTTCGCAGGGCCGCCGTGTGCGTGGCTGAAATCAGCAGAACACGGCTGCGATGCACCGAAATGGTCGTAATGCACTTGTTTGGTGGGGGTATGCGGAATCCGGGAAGTGGTCGACGGCGCGTCGATCACGCTGCTGACGTCGGCGTGACGGCCGACGTTCGCGCTTCCTCGAACGCTGCCGAGCATCTCCGTACAGGCAATCGGCTAGCGACGGGTGTTGCACCGAAACGAAACAATCGACTCAAGTGATTGATCTTTATTGCGTCGTGCCCTGGCGACTGTTGCTTCCGGCAGCCGGATCGTGCGATTTCGGTGCGCGGCCGCAGCTTCGATACGGTGCAATCAATTTGTCGGCACCCGATTCTCGTGATCCGGCACGCGACCGCGAAACGGTGGCAGCGCAGGGCGAGCGCGCCGGCGATATCGGCAAATCCTGATATTTGCCATTCAATTCAACGGATTGCTAGCAAGGAATCAACGCCGATCTGGCGCGAACGGTCTTCATCAATCGACGGCGGCCGCTTCGGTCGCAGGTCACGGCAGCAAAAATGTTTTCGCCGGGGAAACTCCTTGAGCGGCAAGCGATTGCGAAACAATTCAGTAAATTGATCGCATATGTCTTGCAACAGTTGGCATGTCGGTTGCTCGGGCGGTCGCCGAGTCCGGTCGCCGTTGCGGCCGGTTCCCGCGCTGCTCACGCGGATTCCGATCGCTTACACCTCAAGGGAGTACAAGAACATGACCCGCAACCTCCGCATCCCGGCGCGCTGCAGCGTCGCCCTGCTGTTTCTCGGCGCCGGCCTCGGCTTCGGCGGCACGGCCCAGGCGTTCGCCGTCGAGACCAACGGCGTGACGTTCAGCGTCACCGGCAACGTCAACACCAACTACACGTTCACCCACTGCGACAAGAACCCGGGCGTGGTGGCGGGCAGCCTGCTGTGCAGCGCGCCGGCCGGCGATTCCAGCAAGGCCTCGTCGCTGAACTCCGGCAACTTGCCGAACGGCATCGTGCTGGGGCTGAAGACCAAGGTGTCCGGTGTCGACATGGCGGTGGCCTACGGCTTCTACCCCGGTGTGGCGAACAACGACTTCGCGTTCGGCAATGGCCCGAATCTGGGCTCCGGCGCCGGCAACGTGGCACTCGGCGGCCCGAACCTCGACATTCGACAGGTCTACGCAACGTTCTCCACTGCCGAGCTCGGCACGCTGAAGATTGGCCGCGACTATTCGCTGCTTGGCTTCGATGCGATCGTCAACGACATCACGCTGATCGCGGTCGGCGTGGCCAGCGTGCGCACGGCGACGTCGCCGGCCAACACCACGCTGGGCACGATCGGCTTCGGCCACCTGTTCTCCACACCGAATGCCGGCATCAGTTACACGACGCCGAGCTACGAAGGCCTGACCGCCACGATCGGCATCTATCAGCCGCTGGATGCCATCGCATTGACCGGCATCGGTGCCGGTTCGTCGGCCTCGGCGAAGCCCGCCCCGCAGATCCAGGGCCAGGTGAAGTACAAGTTCGGTGATGCCAAGGGCATCGCGGGCTTTGCGTCGTTCAGCGGCCTGTACCAGAAGCAGGAGCTGACGGTCGCCGGCGCCGGTGCGATGCTGACCGATGCCAACCCGGTCGCGATGGGCGCCGATTTCTCCGGCAAGCTCGCCTATGCCGGCGCTGCGCTGGTCGGCCACTACTACTACGGCGAAGGCCTGGGCGCGTATTCGTACTTCATCGAAGGCTTCTCGCCGACCGGCAAGGCGCGTGTTTCGCAGGGCGGCTACATCCAGGCGACGTACACCTACGGCAAGACCACGTTCGGTGCGAACTACGGCATCAGCCGCCTGAACACCACCGATGGCGATGCCGATGGCGGCGCGCTGCTGAAAGCGAACAGCAAGTACACGGTCGGCGTCTATCACAAGCTGCTCGACAACCTGACCTTGACCAGCGAGTTCACCGACGCGAAGTCGAAGGCCAACAGCGGCGACACGATCAACACGACGAACTACAACGTCGGCTTCTTCATCTCGTTCTGATGCTGGCTTGCGGTCGACGACAGTCGTGCGTCGACCATGGAGCTGCAGTCGCGTTGTCGCGGTATCCGGATGCCTGCCGTGAAATGGCCGCGGCAGGCATCCGGGCTTTGTGCATGGCGGGTCTCACGCAAAGGCGCAAAGACGCGAAGAAAACCAAAGACGAGGGCCAGCACAAGCAGGCGATCCGCTTTTCGGACTTGTGCTTGCTGTTCTTGGCGTCTTGGCGTCTTTGCGTGAGGACGCTTTTCGGTCAAGTCGATGACCGCGCGATCAGTCCTCGTACGCCTCGATCGTCACCTGCGCATCCGGCTGGTTCGCGTAACGCGCCGCGAAGCTTTCGATGATCGCGATCTGCATTTCCGCGCGGCCGCAAGCAAAGCCGTGCTTGCGACGCACCCGCTCGCTGCCTTTCTCCAGCGCCGCCCGGCTGATCTCGACGAACTCGCTCAGCGGAAAGCTGCGCCCGGCACCGAGCGTGCGGCGGATCGTGGTCGATGGGGAATAGCAGCGCGTGGCCGTGTGATCAGGCCAGCGAACGCGGAAATGGACTTCGGGCATGTCCAGTCTCCTCTGCGAACGCGCATACGGTTCGCGAACGCGTCGTTGAATCCAAGGGCTGCGGCATGGCAGGCGTGGTGGGTGCGCAAGCGATATGCCAAGGACCGCTTTCTGGCCTGCGATCATCGTGCGATCATTGAAGCAGACCGATGAAATGACGCGATATTTCCTCGCTGGCCGGAATCGCCGGCAGTGGCGGAACTGCAACTCGGCACCGGTCCGATCCGCCGTCGCGCTGCGCATCCGCGTTGCGATGGCCCACCGAACACCGCTGCGCGCTCGGTGCTGCCCGGATACGGTGCAGCGCGAGAGCCGTGCCGCACACGACAGGCCTGCCATTGATGGGCACGACACCGAACCGCTGGGCCGCGATGATTCGCGCCAGCACCAAGCCGGCGTATCTGGCGATTGCCGATGCGATTGCCGATGACATCGCCGCCGGCCGTCTGGCCGCCGAACAGCGCCTGCCGCCGCTGCGGGCGCTGGCCAAGCATCTCGATCTGAACTTCACCACCGTGTCGCGGGGCTATGCCGAGGCGCAGCGCCGCAAGCTGATCGACTCGCAGGCCGGCCGCGGCACCTTCGTCGTGCCGGCGGCGCCGGTGGTGTCGACCGTAGTCCGCTCGCCCGCTGCGGTCGGGCTGATCGACATGACCATGAACATGCCGCCGGAGCCGCAGGAATCGGCGATTCACCAGATGCTGCGCAACGGGCTCGGCGCACTGCGCGACGTGCCCGATCTGCACTCGCTGCTGCGCTACCAGGAGTTCGGTGGCGGACCGGGCGATCGCGAGGCCGGTGCCCGCTGGCTTGGCGAGCGCATTCCCGAGTTGCCGCCGAACCGCGTGCTGGTGGTGCCGGGCGTGCAGTCGGCGCTGCTGGCGCTGTTCAGCGTGCTGGCTCGTGCCGGCGAAACGATCTGCTGCGAAGCGGTGACCTATCCCGGCGTGAAGGGCCTCGCGGCGCAGCTCGGCATCCGCCTGATGGGATTGCCGTGTGACGACGAAGGCATCGACCCGGAAGCCTTTGGTGCAGCCTGCGCGTCGTTGCTGCCGAAAGCGCTGTACTGCAATCCGACGATGCTCAACCCGACCACGGCGACGATGTCGCAGGCGCGGCGCGAAGCGATCGTCGAGATCGCGCGGCGCTACTCGGTGCCGATCATCGAGGACGATGCCTACGGTTTCCTGCCCAGCGTGCCGCTGACGCCGCTGGCCGTGCTGGCACCGGAGCTGACCTTCCACGTCACCGGTTTCGCCAAGTGCGTTGGCGCTGGCCTGCGGGTCGGCTATCTGGCCGCGCCGAACACCCGCTATACGGCGCGCCTGTCATCGTCGTTGCGCACGTCCAGCGTCATGGCGTCGCCGATCACGACGTTTCTGGCCACGCAGTGGATCAACGACGGCACCGTGAAGCTGGCGACCGATGCGATCCGCGAGGAATCGCGCGCGCGCCAGAAGATCGCCGCCCAGGTGCTGAAGCGCGCCGACTATTCCGCGAATCCGGAAGCCTTTCACCTTTGGCTGCGCGTGCCGGCGCCGTGGAACCGAATCGAGTTCTCGACGCATCTGCGCGCCAGCGGCGTCGGTGTGGTGGTGTCCGACGCGTTCACCGTGACCGGGCCGGCGCCGGAAGCGGTGCGGGTCTGCCTCGGTGGCGTATCGAGCCAGCAGGAATGCCGGCACTCGCTGGAAATCATCGAGGACGCGCTCGAGCAGATTCCGGAAGTCGCGTCCGGCGTGATGTAGGCGCGGGAAGCGTCACGGTTCGCCCCGCGTTTGGCGGAAGCTGCGATCGGTCGACGACGAATGCGTTCCGTAGCGCGCCTTCGTCGCTTCCATGCGCTTCAGGCGGGTGCGTCGAAGCGGCGATGCACGATCACCCGATCATCCCGGTCGGATGCGAACGCCGTGCAGCGCTGCGCCTGCGCCCAGGCTTCGGAGGCGCGCAGCAACAGCAGTGCAACGCCGTGATGCCGGTGGGCCTCGTCGACATACAGCCCTTCGATGTAACCGGTGCGCTGGCCTTCGAGGCCGGCGATGTCGTCGCGGATCGACAGCTCCACATGCGCCACGGCCGCACCATCCGGCGCGCGGGCGATCAGCACTTCGACCGGCTCGTCCAGTTGCCCGGCGAAGTACCGTGCGATCTCGGTCGTGTGGTCGTCGCCCTCCCAAAGCCGGTCTCGCAGCCGCAGCCAGTCGGCGGTGTCGGGCGGGCGGGCAGGGTGCAGCGTGTAATCGGTCTTCATGCAGTGATCCAGCGAGTGGGTCCGATGACGCAGACGTAGTGCTCGCGCCAATGAATGCAAGAACCGGCATTCGGCTCTTTAAATGCGGAGCCGGTCACCACAGCTTCCAGAAACGCCCTTGTTCTTCCAAATGCCATGCTGATCCCGTGCCCGCACTGCAATGCCGTCAATCGTGTTCCGGACGAGCGCCTCAGCGAAGCGCCGACCTGCGGGCGCTGCAAGTCGGCCCTGTTCGTGGCGGCGCCGCTGGTGCTGACGGCAGCGAACTTCGAGGCCCAGCTGACGCGCGGTGATCTGCCGCTGGTGATCGACTTCTGGGCGCCGTGGTGCGGCCCGTGCTTGTCGATGGCGCCGAGCTTCGCGCGCGCCGCCGCGGACATCGAGCCGCGGGCGCGGCTGGCCAAGCTCGATACCGAAGCCGAAAGCGCACTGGCGGCGCGGTTCAACATCCGCAGCATCCCGACCCTGATCGTCTTCCGCAGCGGCCGCGAGATCGCCCGCCAATCCGGGGCCATGCCGTTCCCGGCGCTGCTGCAGTGGATTCGCGGCGCCATCGCCTGAGCTCCGGAGCTATACCGCCATGCCGCGCCGCAACTCGCCCAGCGACATCACCACGCTTGACGACCTCAGCCAGCTTTCGGAAATCGTCGTCGACAAGCGTCAGGACAAGCGCGCCAACGCCAAGCGCAGTCGCCGCAATCGTCATTACGAGCGGCAGTTCCTGCGCAATGCGATCGGCCGTCCGCTCGCGGCGGACGACGACGAGTCGTAATGAGACGCCATAGTTGACGCGCAAGCGCGGCGCGAACCGAGCATGTCGCCTGCTGCGTTCGCACTGTGGGCCCGAAATCTGACCAGCTGCGCAGGGTCATGGACTGAGTGGTCTATCCGACAAGGGCGCTTGTTTCCCGGCGAACGGCGCGAGCGGCTCGGCAGCCAGCACAAGACGCGCCGGGCAATCCACAAAAGCGGCACGCCGAAAAGTCTATTTGGAGCGAGGTTTTCATCGAGCGTGTCGCGCCGATAACGATATGGAGCGGGATACGCGTGCGGCTTTCGGCGAGAGACTTTCCTGAGTCTGTCGCTACAATGCGGGCGTCGGGACCTGTTTCTTATTCTGTTGGCCACTCGAGACGCGCCGGTCAATCAGCTCGTATACCTTTCATGCTTCGATGGCACGCTTGGGGCATATTGGTTTTTGTGGGTTTCGACCGTCAGGCCATGGCTATGGCATTTGCATTTTTTGACTTCTCATGAAGAAAAGATTTCGTTGGTCGTCAGGGTCGGCTCGCGCGGTTATCCCTCGTCAGTGCAGTTACCTTGGGCTGCTCTTGCGGATTGTCTTGTGCATCGCAGTGCTCTCGGCGAACGCACTCCTGCCTGCAAGCGCGCAGACGACGCCAACCAATTTCGATGATGCGGTTGAATACCGCCTCGGGCCTGGTGACCAGATCCGCATCCTGGTTTACCAAAGCCCTGACTTGAGCCTGGAAACGCGGCTGTCCGATCGCGGGCAGATCTCGTATCCGTTGCTTGGATCTCTAAAGCTGGGTGGCCTGACACTACGGGCGGCCGAGGCGCTGATTGCCAATGGGCTCAAGGCTGGGGAATTGCTGCGCAACCCTCAGGTGACCCTGATCCTCACCGAAGTTCGTGGCAACGTGGTCAGTGTTCTTGGTCAGGTTGGAACGCCGGGTCGCTATCCGCTGCTGGCTGGCGAAACGAGGCTCAGCGACGTGATTGCCACGGCAGGCGGGGTTTCCTTCCCTGGCGGTAGCGACGTGGTGACGGTGATCGGCACGCGGAATGGGCAGCCGTTCAGACAGAACGTGGACCTGCCGCTCGTTTTCAGCACGGCGAACCGCGCCGGGGACTTGGTGCTGCACGCCAACGACGTGGTTTACGTCTGGCGGGCGCCGCTCTTCTATATCTACGGTGAGGTCCAACGGCCCGGGCAGTATCGGGTCGACCGCTCCATGACCTTGCTGCAAGGTTTGGCAGCGGGCGGTGGCCTGACGCTGCGAGGCTCCGAAAAAGGAATCCGCATTCACCGGCGCACGGCGGATCCTGCAAAGACCGACGTATTGCAGCCGGGCATGGATGAGCCGTTGCGTGACGGTGATGTCATCTACGTCCGCGAAAGCCTGTTTTGATTTATCGGATCAGCTGACTCCGTTGAACGGCGCAACGCAGTGGCGAGCGATCGCATTGACTGCGTTGCGAGCGATGCGACGCGAGCTTCACCGGGTTTTGATGATGCTGCTTCCGTGGACGGCTGCAAGACCCGCACCACGCGGTCCTGCTTCATGTCCGGGCACATCCTGATTGTCGTTTTTCTTGGGTTGTTTTGGACCTGACGGTCCAACGCAGCAGTTGCACGCTTATTGCAGCTAGGGTTGATCTTGAATTCCCACTTGAGGGTCGTCGTTGGAGACGGTCTCATCACGGCGCCGTTGCGTGGTGAGTACGAACTCAGCATCGGCAGAAGGTTTCAGGTCTGAAGATGTGTATGACGCGCGTGATGAAGGTGCCGAGCCCAAGCCCAAATGATTGATTTACATTGTCATCTCTTGCCGGGCCTCGACGACGGTCCAGAGTCGATTGATGAGGCGCTAGCACTGGCGGTTGCCTTGGTTGCGGATGGCGTCACTCACGTTGTCGCGACCCCGCATGTGTTTCCAGGGCGATACGACAACAAGCGCACGTCGATCGAAGCGCAGCACGCCGGTTTCGTCAAATTGCTGGCGCAGCGGGAAATCCCCTTGGCAATCAGTTTCGCGGGAGAAGTCCGCCTAAGCCCGGACGTGCTTGATTGGCTGGCCGAAGGTGAGCTGCCATTCCTTGCCGGAGACGCTGCTCGACAGGGCAAGGCGCCGAAGGCAATGCTGCTTGAAATGCCTGATGGTCAGATTCCGCTTGGTGCGGACCGCTTTTGCGAACTGTTGTTGAAGCAGGGCATCACGCCGGTCATCGCTCACCCGGAACGCAACCGCGGCGTGGTCGAACGACCCGAACGTATTCGACGTTTCGTCGATGCCGGTTGTCAGCTGCAACTCACCGCGGCTTCGGTGATCGGTCAGTTCGGCAGCAGAGCGCACACGACGGCACTTTTCCTGCTTGATCAAGGCTGGGTGCATATCGTGGCTTCCGATGCACACAACTTGCAGGGGCGGGCGCCGCGCCTCAGTGCTGCGCATGAATGGCTGACCTCTCATTATGGGATCGACGCGGCGAACGACCTGACGATCCACGGCCCCGCCCGTGTTTGCGGGTTGTCGGCCGATCCCCGTCGGGAACCAACCAAATCATGAACGGGATCTTGTCGCATGTCTGACCAAGTGATACCCCGTGGAACGCTCGCTCCGGCCGCTGAACACAGCCGGCTGATCTGGGTGATGGGATTTGTCGTGCTGCTGATCAGTGTGTGGCTGGTGCCTGTGGCCTGGCGCCAGCTGGTCGCTGACCTGATGGCTGCGCCGGCCCGCGTCACTATCAACACGCACGCCAGCCAGGCACGCCCTGAAGAGAATGCCGAAGTTTGGCGCGAACATCGGGTTCGGTTGCAGTCAGCACTCAAGCTGCAGTTCGCGAACGCGGCGGCACATGCTGATCTGGCAGCCTTGCTGGTCTCGGCTGCCGGTGTGCAGGGCCTGACTGACGACGAAATCGTCGAGAGTCGACTCGGCGGCATCCTGCATTATCAGGAAGCAAGCCGGCTGCGTCCGTCAGATCCTCGACTGTGGCTGGAGCTTGCGCGCGCGTACCTGGTCGCTGGTGATGTCGGGCCAGAGTTCCAGATTGCCTGGCAACGTGCAGCCATTCTGGGTCCGTACGAAGCGGTGGTTCAGAGCGGGCTATTCGAACTGGCGATGATCGCTCGTTCGTCAATATCGTTGCCGACGATGAACGACTGGGTCAGCAAGCTTTACGCGAGCGCCGACGAGCGCAAGCGCTCGGCGATGCGCAAATTGGCCGCGCAGTACTCGGTGCAGCTTGACGAAAACGGCACGCCGACCGTTTCTGAAGCGGGCCGCGTTGATAGCCCGGCAGAATGATGGTCTGGATCACGCCGGGACCGTGTGAATAATTGCGAAGCCGCGATGAAGTTCGATCCGAAGCGTATCTGTGCGGGTGGAGCGCCCTTTAGCCTGCAAAGTTCAACTGGGCAGGGTAAAGCTTCCGATATTGCTTTGATGGAGTTCATTGTTGCAGCGGCGTAATGCCTGTGCCGAGCATGATCACAGCGCTGCCAGTGGATGCGATCCGAACATCAGGCTTTTCCACTCGGAGCGGTAGGGTTTTTCGGAGGGCATGGTCATGAAGATGTCTGCACGTCACTTTCGGCCGACGAGGTTTGCGGAATATCTTTCGCCTCTGCTGCATGTGACGACCGCATGTTCCGCGAACCGGACGTTGATGCGGGACATGAGCCCTGATGCCCAGTCATAGAGTCAAACGCGCTGAGCTTTCGAGTACGTCAGCTTCCCCGGCAGTCACCTCCGCGCAGCCGACCTTCGGCGCAGGCGCATAACGCATGGCATTTCTGATGCAGCCCTCCATCACGCGCGTACGAAGCCGCAATCCAGCTCCTGAACAGTCAGCGCTCACCCGCGTTGCCTGGGCCCTCTTTCTGGTTTCGGTGATCTGGGCGCCGCTGCCTTTGGGCAGCAATCGGCCTTGGGCTGCAGCGCTGCTGGTGCTTTGGCAATGGGCGTTGCTGCTGGCGGTTCTGGCGGCAGGGCTACGGCGGCCGCAGGTTTCGGCGACCTGGCCGTCACGGGTGCTGTCGGCGAAATGGCCGTTGCTGCTGTTGCTCGGCTTCTGCACGTTGCTGGGGCTGCAATTGATGCCCGCGTGGCCGCCAGCTCTGCGCATGGCATGGTTGCCGCTTTCGATGCCGGTCGGCGGCGGAAACCTGCCGGGCGCCATGACGCTTGATGCCGCCGCGACTTCGCGCTTTCTGGTTAATTCTCTTGGCCACCTCGCGTCGTTCGTGCTCGTGCTGCTGCTTTGCGACAGCCGCAAGCGAGTGCAATGGTTGCTGGCCACGTTGCTGGCCAGCGGCGTTCTGCAGGCGTTACTGGCGGTTGTTCTCGGCGCCGGTGATGGGCACTACCAGCTGTTCTTCCATGAATTCAAACAAGGAACCCGGGCCACCGGTACTTTTCCGAATCCCGACCATCTGGCGGGTTACATGGAATTGTGTATTGCTGCCGGGATGGGCTTGATGATTTCGCAGTTCGCGTCGTCAACGGACCGTACCCACCGCGACAATAGGAAAGAAGCCTTTTTGCGAGTGTTCAAGTTGGTGCTCAGCACCAAGATGCTGGTTCGCCTGATGCTGGTGATTCTGATCATTGCCTTGGTGAAGACCCATTCTCGGATGGGCAACGGTGTGGTGCTGCTGTCGATGATGGTGGTCGCAGCCGCAGCTGCCGTCGCCTCGCCGCAATTGCGGAGACCGATTTCGTGGCTGCTGGCCAGCATGCTGCTCGTCGATGTCATCGTCGTCGGCCAATGGGTGGGACTGTCGCGGGTGGTTGAACGCGTTAGCGGTACGTCAATTGCGTTGGAAGCATCGCAAGCCTCCGCCGAACGTCTGGAAGTGGTGCGGGACTATCGAGAGGAAACGCTGCTTGCCCGAATGGATGCGCCGCGCGCTGCGCTGGACCTGGCACTCGATGCCCCCTGGACTGGTCATGGCGGCGGCACGTTCTTCACAGCTTTTCCGCCATTCAAGACGGACGAGGTGTATCCGCAGTACTTCGAGCATGCGCACAATGATTACGCTGAAATCGCCGCCGACACCGGCTTTCTCGGGTTGTTGCTTCTGCTCGGCATCGGTTTCACAAGCGTGGTGCTGGCCGCGCGCATGCTGCATGACGATCAACCACAGCTCCGGCGGAGTGTCGGCATCGCCGTGCTGATCGCGGCCTTGTCCTTGGGCCTGCACAGCATCGTCGATTTCAACCTGCAGATCTTCGCCGTGTCTTCAGGATTCACCTGCTTGCTGGCACTGGCTTGGGCGACGAATGCAACGCCTGTCAAGGCGTTGCGCACACAATCCACAGAACGCGGTTCGGCAACGTCCCCGCGAGACCGCTGATCTGACTGCGTTCGATCAGGGCTTACACTACGCTTGCTTCTCTCCGGATCCCCGCCGCTCGCATGAACCTTCCTGCTCCGAATTCCAAGTCACCTCAGACCCCTGTGGTTGCCGCTGAGGTTTTTCAGCCGATTGGCGAGCAGCCCCAAGGCGAAGACACCATTGATCTTCTGGAGTACTGGCACAGCGTCAAGAAGAGGAAGTGGGCGATTCTCGGTTTCGCGGCCGCCAGTGCAGTGCTGGCGGGTGCGATTTCGTTCGCGATCACGCCGATTTACCAAGGCGTCAGCATGGTGCAGATCGAGTCACGTGCCAACAAGCTGGTCTCGATCGAGGACGTTTACGGCGGTGCTGTTCAGGCTGCGGAGCACTATCAAACCCAGACCGAGATTCTGAATTCCCGCGAAGTTGCGGAGCGAACTGTAAGAGCCTTGAAGCTCTGGGAGCTTCCGGAGTACTCGCCGAAAAACAAGTCAGACGGCCTGCTGACGCAGATCAAGGTGATGCTGGGTCTCGGCAGCCTCGAACCGGAAACTGAAGAGAGCCTCGTTCGCGCGACCACTGATCTGCTTCGCGAAAACATCAGCTTGGCGCCGATCCGGAATAGCCAGTTGGTCAAGCTGCAGGTCGAATCCACAGACCCCGTACTGGCAGCACGCCTTGCGAATGCGGTGGCGGAAAACTACATCATCAATGATCGCCAGTCGCGATTCGAGGTCACTCAGCAGGCCAGCCAGTACCTTCAGGATCAGTTGGGGGATCTGCGTGCCAAATTGCGCCAGTCCGAGCAGGCCTTGCAGGCTTATCGTCAGAAGAAAGGCATCATCAGCTTGGGCGGCTCGGCCCAGACTTTGGCGGGACAGCAAGCCGGCGGCACCAACGAACAATTTGTCGCAGCGCGCTCGAACCGCATGCAGTTGGAAGCGGCCTATCAGCAGCTGAATGCAGTCCCGCGCGGCCAGTACAGTGGCGTGCCGTCCATCATGCGCGACCCGTCGGTGATCTCCGCGCAGGCGCGTGTCACGGAATTGACGCAGAAGCTGGCGCAGCTGTCTGAAACGCTCGGTGCGAAAAACAACCAGGTGCTGCAGGCCCGGGCCGAACTGCAGGCGGCGACCACCAGCCTGTACAGCGCGCAAACGGCCGTGGCCGACAGCTTGCTGCGCGAATACCGCGCTGCGCTGGCCACCGAAAAAAGCCTGGAACGGGAACTCGGAGCGGCGCGTTCCGATGTGGCGGAGGTCAACAAGGAAGAGTTCGAACTGGCCGTGCTGGAGCGGGATGTCCAAAGCAACCGCGAGCTTTACGACATGTTCATGAGCCGCGCCAAGGAAACCAATCTTGCCAGCGAAGTGCAGTCGGCTATCGCTCGGATTGTCGATCCGGCCGTGCCGCCCGAGTTGCCGATCAAGCCGAGAAAAGGGCTGCTGGTAGTGATGGTATTGCTGCTGTCCCTGTTCGCTGGCGCATCGGTATCGGTGCTGCTCGACATGCTCGACAACACGCTGAAAGACGGCAACGAAGCCGAATCACGCTTGAGACTGCCGCTGTTGACGGCGCTTCCGGCCATCGACGAGCACGAGCATGCGGAAATGGCCCGGCTGTTCATCGACGAGCCGAACAGCCAGCATGCTGAGGCGATCCGTACCGCGAGAACCGGTGTGCTGCTCAGCAGCATCGATCAACCTACCAAATGCATCCTGGTCACCAGCTCGATTCCGGGGGAAGGCAAGACCACGCTGGCGATCAATTTGGCACTGGCGCACGCCCAAACCAAGCGTACGTTGTTGATCGACGCCGACATGCGCCGCCCGCAGGTCGGCCGTCGCCTCGGCTTGAATCCTGCTGCGAAGGGGCTATCCAATCTGGTCGCCGGGCAGGCGCTGTTGCCACAATGCCTGCATACCGTCGCAGACAGTCAGCTGCTGGTGATGCCGGTCGGTGATCTTCCGCCCAATCCTCTGGAGTTGATCCTGTCGGACCGCTTCAAGGCGGAGTTGGCAAAGCTGATGGATCAGTTCGAGATCGTGATGATCGACTCTCCGCCCGTCGAGCTGGTCAGTGATGCCCTGGTCATCGCGCCATTGGCAACGAGTACGGTGCTTGTTGCCAAGGCAATGTCGACGCCAACGCCGCTGGTACAGAAGAGTATTGCTCGCCTGCAACGTGCCGGCGCCAATATGCTTGGCGTGGTGCTGAATCAGCTGGACCTACGCAAGGCGGGCAGCTACCAGGGCAAGTACTACGGTGTTGAGGAATATGGTTACAACTATGGTGGCGACGCTTACACCGGGAAAGGCTATGAATCAGGAAAGCCCAAGGCGTTGAAAGGAGAGGCTCGCAGCCGAACCTCCACTTGAGCGCCTTGAATTGACGCACGAGCATTGACTGCTACGCGGCGGTTAGCCGGTGTAGCAATAAGCCGAAGGTCATAGGCGACTCAATAAGTCGAGTATTCCCCAGCCGCAACTACGCGCCGAGGCGCTGATGGCGTGGTGCCGATCTGAGCGCCTCAGCACAAGAATTATTGGAAACAGCAGAAGACATTTTCTTTCCCCCGGAAAGTCGTAGTGCAGCGAACGGAGCGAGAGCAAGTCGCAACGGCTTTAATGCTCTGCAGGCGATCGCAATTACGGTACTTTTCCAAGTCGCGCTTGATTCATGCTGTACAAGCAAAATGAGCTCAAGCGAGCGGGTATGTTTGCAACTTGGTGCTACCAACCCAGGCAGTTGGTGCACGGGTATTCGACACCGTGTGCTGACCCAAGACTGCCAGACGGTGAGTCCATGAGTCACATGGGTACGAGCACGGATAAGCCGTCAACGGCAAGCTTCTTCAAGACTCTCAACGTTGAGTGGATGCGTCAAACGCGTTTCGACAAGGCGTATGTCGCCGACTGATATCGACGACTGGTTTGACGACTACTAAAATCCTCGACACATGTAATCAGCAATCAACACTAAGGTCCCAGCGAAAATGGACGCAGGCGTCGTGTCGCTACAGCCTCATGTATATCTAAGCGAGGCACGGCACCTTTTTTGCTTCGCTTGATGCGCATCCCGTAAAAAAACGGTTAACATTTTTTCTTAAGATCAACGCACGCTGCCAAGCTGGCATGCGGTAACAGAGAACATCCAGCGCCATGCAGCCAAGTGTCGATCAAAACGCGACCATCATCGCCTCGGGTACGCCTGCCACGCGCGTGCTGGGAGTTCCCGTTAGCACTGTCAATATGCCGCAGGCAATCGACACGATCCTGTCATGGATCGCGCGGGGGCAAGCGCATTACGTGTGTGTGCGCGACGTGCATGGTGTGATGCGCGCACAAGAAGATAACCAACTCCTTGAAATCCACCATCGCGCCGGCCTGGTGACACCGGATGGCATGCCGCTGGTCTGGCTGTCCAAGCGGCGCGGTTACCGGCACGTCAGTCGCGTCTGCGGTGCGGACCTGGTGGCCGAACTTTGCGCCGGCAGCGTCGCCCACGGCATCAGCCATTATTTTTATGGAGGCAAGCCAGGGGTCGCCGAACGGATGGCGGAAGCGCTGGTCGCCCGGTTTCCGGGGCTGAAGGTGGCGGGCACGAGCACGCCGCCATTCGGAGATATGAGTGCCGAGGAAGATGCCGCCGCCACGCAGGCGATCGTCACGTCTGGCGCGGGCGTGGTGTGGGTCGGGCTGTCTACCCCGAAGCAGGAATACTGGATGCGTGACCATGTCGACCGCATTCCAGGTGCAACGCTCATCGGTGTGGGCGCCGCATTCGATTTCTACGCTGGCGATGTGAAGCGAGCACCTGTCTGGATGCATCACAGCGGCCTCGAATGGCTTCATCGCTTGCTAAGCGAGCCGCGCCGGCTGTGGCGCCGCTACCTGGTGATGGCCCCTAAATTTGTCCTGATGGTCGCTTGGCGTGGATTGCGGCAGCGGGCATCTTGGGGAAGCTCTTGATCGGACGCGTATGGACGCAGATCAAGCGGCGCGTGTTCGTCAGCGGCGCGGTGTCGCTTGGTGCGCGATTCCACATTGGCATGTTCTCGTATGTCAGCAGTGCAGGCGGGCTGGTCATCGGGAATGACGTATACGTTGGTAAATTTTGTTCGATTCAGGTCAATGGCAGGATCGGTGACGGTGTTCTGATCGCCAACAACGTCGGGATCGTTGGTCGGCGCGATCACGATATGCGCGCGTTGGGTGTCTCTATCCGTCGCGCACCTTGGATCGGCAACACACCGTCGCTCGCAACAGACGCGCGAAACCATGTCGAGATCGGACCGGACGTCTGGATCGGCTATGGCGCGGCGGTTTTAAGCGGCATCACGATCGGTCGCGGCGCGATCATTGCGGCGGGAGCAGTGGTGACGGAGAACGTGGCGCCCTACGACATTGTGTCGGGCAATCCTGCGCGTGCAGTTGGGCGGCGCTTTACCGAGGCGCAGATTGCCGCTCATGAAGCAGCGCTTGGAGCGGCTTCGTGAAGCGGGTCAGCTATATCTTTCCTACCTCGCACCACTATCGCCTACCTTTTCATGAGCAGTTGCGTGCGCTGCTTCGCGCGCGCGACGTCGATTACACGGTGATTTACTGCGAGCCCGGCGAGGAGAATGTCAAGAAGGGGGATGCAGTTGATATCCCTTGGGGGATCAAGGTGCCGCGAAGCACGCTGCCGGGAGGATTGATATACCAGCAGGCGCTGCAATTGGCGCTTGAACGCGACCTCGTGATCGTGCAGCAGGAAAACAGCCTGGCTCTCAACTATCTGCTCAACCTCGCCTCCATGGTTGGGGCGAAGAAAGTCGCTTATTTTGGCCATGGTCGAAATTTCCAGTCGCGTAATCCGGATGGCCGTGCCGAGCGCTGGAAGCGCTTCTGGGCGACCAAGGTTGATTGGTGGTTCGGGTATACCGACGAGACGCGCCGCCACATCGAGTCGCTCGGCTTTCCGACCGAACGGATCACCGTATTCAATAACGCGGTGGACACCAGCGAGGTGCGCAAGCTGATCGCGGCGGTGACACCCGGCCGGTTGGCCGAGCGCCGCGCGGAACTGGGCATTGATAGCCAGCACGTTGGCGTGTTCGTCGGCGGGCTCTATCCAGACAAGCGCCTGGCCTTTCTGGTCGATGCCGCCGATCGCATTCGCACTCGCGTGCCAGACTTCACGTTGATAGTGGCGGGCGGCGGCATGCAACTGGCGCTGATGGAAGAATTTGCCGCGACACGTCCTTGGATCAAGGTGACGGGGCCACGCTTCGGCGCCGACAAGGTGGAGCTGATGCTGCTCGGCCAGCTGTTCCTGATGCCTGGCCTCGTCGGGTTGGCGGTGGTGGACGCGGGCGCCACGCGGCTCCCCACGATCACCACAGCGTTTCCATATCACAGCCCGGAGATTGCCTATGTCGAACACGGCGTGAACGGAATGATCGTTCCCGACTGGGAGGACCCGCAGGCTTATGCCGATGTGGTCGCCGACCTGTTCCAGGACTCCACCCGCCTCGTCGCGATGCAGGCCGAAGCTTCGCAGATGGCCGATCGACTGACGATCGAGTCGATGGCTGAGCGGTTCGCCGCTGGCGTATTGCGTGCGCTATCTGTTTAGCTACGGAGATGCCCAGCGTGCAACATGTATGTCAGCAGCAGTCTTCGAGCTGCGCATCGCAGCTTTGTTGCATCGTTTTCGGCTTTCTGAGCGCAGTGGTTGCCGAAATGCAATGAGCGATTCGTCCAGCGTCTTAGCTTGGAATAGCGTTGCACCGCAGCACACGATACGGATCTCCGCTGACATGCTTCCACAATCAACTTTCGGTCTCGCATGAAATCGTGGAAAGCGGCCGGGACCACGGAGCGACTGTTCATTGCGCTGTATCTCGCCGGCGCTGCGGGGTTGTTCGCTAACCTGCTGACAAGTAAAGCGGCAGGCTCCGATAGTGGCGAGGGTGGAAGCTCGACGATGTTCGTCGTGACTTGGCTCGTGATGTATGTGATCGCGCTTCCGCTCGCGACGTTCAGGTTCAAAAGGAACGTCTACGCCCGCGAGTTGATCGCGCTCTGCTTCTGCCTTCTGGTTTTGGCCGGTTATTTCTGGTCGGCGATGCCCGGACAGACGATCCGTGTTGGTCTGTCGCTGACGATGAATATCCTGTTTGCATGGTATTGCTCGCGCCGACTGTCTGTCCTCGAGTTTTGCAGCGTGCTCATGTGGACACTGAATGGCATGGTGGTCATCGGTACGTTATTGGGGCTCGCTGGCCTTCCGACGGCGATCTACATCGACCCGCTGGCACGGGCCAACCTGCTTGGGACGCCACTAATCCAAGGACTGTTCAGCCATAAGATCTATGCCGGTTACTACGCGACGATCGCGCTGGTGCTCAACGTCACGCTGTTGCGCGGGTGGCGGCGCTATGCATTATCGGGTTTGATGCTGATCGGTGTCGCTCTGTCCGGATCGTCGGTAGGGCTTGCTGCAGCATTCATCGGGCTTACAGCGATTTTCGTCATCCCTCGGTTGCGCGACCCAAAATCGCGAGTGCTGGGTGTATCGGTGGGTGTGTTCGCGGTCGCGGGCGTGACCGTCTTTTTCCAGATCCTGTCCGAAGGCGTGATCACCGCGTTGGGACGTGATGCGACGCTCACAGGACGGACCGATATCTGGAATTACGCGATCCAGTTCTGGTCAGAGAAGCCGCTGCTCGGATGGGCCTATGGCGGGATTTTCGGCGATAGCCCGTCAGCGCCCGGTCAAATCGTACGTCCCAACGCTTGGTATGTCGCGCCACATTTCCACGATGTGTACCTACAGGTAGCGGCAGAGCTCGGCACGATTGGCCTGTTGGCTTACCTTTACTTTGTCCTGACGGCCTTGTTGCGAACATTGGGCAACGCCTGGGCGACCGGACGCCGTGCTGACTTGGCCAGCGGAGCGATACTTGTAACGAACTATGCCGTTGGCATCGTCATGAATATCGGATTGCGGTACAACGAGCTTTCGACCCTGCTCCTGTTCTTTTTCTTCTTTGCTGCACCGCTGGCGCGCCGTAGTGAAGTGCAGAGCGGCCGCACACGCATGCACGCGGCAGCGCCGCAGACGACGGTACCTACATGATGCGACGACCACGTTTCTTCTATCTGCTACGCACTCAATACGAGAATCTAGGCGACCGGATCATCAATCGCGAATGCCTCGCTTTGTTGCGCGGCTACGGTACGGTTCGGGTCAATGTCGTTGGCGTACCGCAGGATTTCGTCGCGGGGTTGTCACTCAGTCCTGGTGAAGCCTGCGCTGCCGGCGGCACCTTCTACCGCGAACTGTTCGCGGCACGCCGCGCCGGCGAGGTTGTGTACCTCGTGCTGGTTCCGGGTGCGGTGATGGGCGCAGCACAGTTCGTACGGCAGACAGTGTTGGTCGTTGGTTATGCGGCATTGAAGGCGCTGGGCGTACGAATCATCCGCATTGGAGCGTCGTTAGGCCCGTTTACGCCGCTCCGTCTGCAAATGGAGCGTTGGAAAGCGCGAATGATGGCGTTCATCGGCTTGCGCGATCGCAGGTCGCTGGACTATGCGCGGGAGCATGGGTTCCCGAATGCTGCACCGTTTCGCGATTTCGCTTTCATGCTCCCGACACAACTTCGCCGCACCGGCGCAGAAGGCGGCCCGCTCGTACTAAGTTTCCGGGCCGAGGACAGCGACGAACTGGACGCAATCGCGGTAAGCATCTCGCGATTTCTGGCCAGAATCGATCCCGAAGCGACCCGTCCGCTGACAATTGCCAGTCAGGTCGAGCGCGACCGCCTCACCGGTCGCGCGCTTGCCGCGCGCGTCGCCGGTGGGCGGCCGGTTGGCTATCTCGACGCGGCTGATGGCGAACCGGCTCTGTTTGACGGCTATGCGGGGTCGGCTGGCGTGCTGAGCAATCGGCTCCATGTCCTGATGTTCGCGTTGAGTGTCGGCGCGCCTGTCCGCGGTTTGGTCCATCCCACACGCAACCGCAAGATCATTGGGTTGTTCGAGGACGCTGGGCTTGGCGACAGACTGGTCAAAATCACGGATCCAGACGCTGTCGATGCCGTCCCCTGGCCTGATCGTCCGGCCGATCCCGCAATCTTTTCCACCGAGCGCCGAGCCTTGGTCGAGGCGTTCGAGACGATGGTGGCGCGATGACGGACATGATCGCCCCAATCTCAGCCGCTTTTTCGCGCTATACGCGTTTCGATCCCGCTGTACCCGTTTATCAGATCACGGACGGGACGCGGCCGGTGATCCACCGGTTCTTCGATAGCAGCCCGGTCAGCCCCAGCGAGCGATACATCGCGCTCACCGAGTTTCCGTTTCAGGACCGTCTGCCAGTCCCGGGAGATCGCGCCGCTGTGATCGTCATCGACCTGGAATCAGGTGCCGAGATTTACCGCAGCGAAACCGCCGCTTGGGACACGCAGGTCGGTGCACAGGTGCAATGGGGGGCGGGCGACGATCAACTGTTCTTCAATCGAATGGACGAGCGCGAATGGCGGGCGTTCGGTGTGCGGGTCGATCCTCGCACCGGACAGGAAATGCCGTTGGGCGGCACGATCTACCATGTGTCCGCCGATGGGCGGCTCGCGCTCAGCCCCGATTTGGTGAAAATCACGATCGCGCAGGCCGGTTACGGCGTCCATGTTCCGGCAGCCCGTATCCGGTCGAACAACGGTACGCCGGACGACGATGGCATTTTCGTCACCGATCTCGCCACGGGCACCTCGCGATTGCTGGTCTCGCTTGACACCATCGCTGCGGCGATTGGCCGCGAGCACTTTGCCGGCGGTGGCGCGTCCTACTCCTTTCACACCAAGTGGAACGCCGATGCGAGCCGCATCATGTTCATCCTGCGTTGGTTCCCTGCGGGCAGCCGCAAGAGTCGCAACTGGTTGGTGACACTGGCTTCAGACGGTTCTGACATCCAGGTGGCGGTGTCGCCCGATCGCTGGGGTGATGGTCATCATCCCAACTGGTATCCCGTGGGGACACGCATCGTCATGAACCTGCCTGCCGCGCAAGGGTTGAGTGCGAAATTTCTCAATATCGTGGGCAAGATTGGCCGGCGGTTGGGCGTGGCCGGCTTGGGCGGCGGTGTACCACTGCGTTTCAAGCGGGTCGATGCCGACGGAAGCAACCTTACGTCTTTGTCGCCGCACCTGGGTTCCGGCCATCCGACGATCCATCCGTCGGAGCGGTTCTTACTGAGCGATTCGTATCTCAACGAACCTCCGGCGTTCAAGGACGCATCGATTCCATTGCGGTTGATCGACTTGGTTTCGGGGGCTTATTCCATCGTCTTGCGGATCGACTGTAAGCCGGCATTTGCTGGACCAAAGAAGGAATATCGAATCGATCCGCACCCGGCTTGGCACGCATCTGGGCGACTGCTTGCGTTCAACGGCGCGGTGAATGGCATCCGCACCGTGTTTCTGGCCGATTTCAAGGACCACCCGCTGCTCGTGAGCAACCGTTAAGTCATGTCGTTGGTCCGCAACGTTGCATGGATGCTTGCTGGGCGTTGGGTTTACAACCTGGTCACGCTCGTTTCGTTCACCATCATCGGATCGATCATTTCGCCAGCGGATTTCGGCATCTACACGCTGGCTTCGACGTTTCTGATTCTTGCCGACACCTTCTATGCCGACGCGGTTGAGAACTTGATCGTCAGGCAGGAAGGTGACGAGGCCACCATCGCTCCAACCTTCTTCTGGGTGTCGCTTGGTTATTCCATTGCGCTGGCGGTAGCGATTGTTGCCCTCGCGTGGCCGTTCGGCTGGTTCTACCAGGACTCGCAGGTGACGCACGCTACGCATGCGATTGCCGCAATCATCATCGTGCAGGGTTCCGCCGCCGTCCCGCGTGCACTACTGATGCGGCGCAAGCGCTCGCGGCAATATGCAACGAACTCGGCAATCGGCAATGTGGTTGGCGCGTGCGTCGGCATCTTTGCTGCGCTGAACGGTGCGGGGTTCTGGAGCTTGATCTTCCAGCAGGGCTGCCTGCACCTGACGATGCTTGTCTTGTGCTCGATCGCAGCACGTTTTCGGCCGCGCGCGACATACGACCGCGCCGCTGGCCATGAGTTTGCTGGCCATGTCGCAACGATGTTGTGGTCGACCGTCCTTAACGTCGCAAGCAATCGGCTTGACGTGTTGGTAGTCGGGGCGTTGTACGGCAGCACCGCGACCGGGCTTTTTGGTCTCGCACGCCGACTGGTACAGATCATTCAGGATCTGGTTGCCAGCTCGTTCGACAAGATTCTCTTGTCGATGGTTGCGCGTCAGAACATGAAGGGACAGGCGGATCGGCTGTATCGCAGTTCGGTCCTGCTTCAGGGGATTACCGCTATTCCCAGTTTTGCCGGCTTCGCGGTGATCGCTCCGGTTCTTCTGCCACTTGTGTTCGGGCACGAATGGGGGGGCGCCGCACCATTGGTGATCCTGATGGCCGGTGGTGGGGTGTTTCGTGCAATGGTGACGATCGAACGTGCGCAGCAGATGGCGGCTGGCCAGATGAAGCAGATCGCTCGCGTGCGCCTGCTAGAGCTGCTGATCAGTGCAGTGCTGGTCGGTGCGTTTGCCTGGGCGGGACCTGCTGTGCTGGCCGCGACTTACACCGTGCGGCAGTTTGTGGGGTACGTCTTAGTGGTCCGTTCGCGCGTGGGATGGACGGAGGCTCGGGTGCTACTAGCGCGTACCGCCGGGTGGCTTGCAATGCCCGTTGCGGCTGCCGGCCTGATGGTGGTTTCGGTTTCGCTGGCGCTCAGCGAGCTGAAGCCACTCGTCCGTGTCGAGGTGTGCCTCATTGTCAGTGTGGTGGTCGGTATCGTGGCCTTTGCAAGCTCGTTGTATGGGACTAAGCGACTTTGGCTTCATCACCTTATCCCGCGCTGATCGCGCTAATCGCGCTGGCATCGCCGGTCGATGAACAGGCCGTGCCGTTCGCATGCCCTGAGGCAATTGCGATTCCGCGCGAGATGGCGATCGGAACCCGCTATACCGAGGGCGATAAGAGCTATTCACAAATAGATCCTGCTGCTGAGGCGCGCGAGCAGGCGGTACGTCAGCCGATCAGCGCGCCGGTATCAAGAATCGCGCGCCTTGCCGATCGCTGGCGTACTGCAGTCGATGCCGACAAGCCAGAGATCGCTGCCTGTCTACAGGTGCACCTCCTGACTCAGGCCAATGCGCAGGCAATGATGGGCGCGACATCCCAATATGATGCTTTTTATCGGGAGTGGATGATCGGCAGCCTCGCAATTTCATACCTGAAGGCTCGTTCCGGACTTGTTTCTCAGCACGGTGCAGATACTGTTCAGGCTTGGCTGCGCACCAGCGGGCAGCAGATCGCCGAGACCAATATCCGGCGCCTGGCGAGTGGCAAGAATGACAACCACCTCTATTGGGGTGGCGTTGCAGCGATGGCTTCCGGTTTGGCGACTGACAACGCAAAACTTGTTGCAGTCGGTCGGCGAATTCGAGCTGCCGGGCTGCGTGCGGTCGCGACCAACGGAACTTTAGCTGCGGAGTTGCAACGGCGCGCCCTGTCGTTCCACTACCATCTGTTCGCCGCCACCGCTCTTTCGGCGATGATCGCGCTAGATCCGTCGTCAATACCTTCCTCGCAGCGGGCTGCGATGATTCGGGTCGCTACTTTCGTTGCTCGAGAAGCGGGACAACTAGACTCTGGCGTGCTCGCAATGCGCACTGGTGTAGCCCAGTCTGCTGAAGATCACCCTCACCAGTTCTATCTGATCCGACCTTGGGTCCGCGACACAGCCACGATAGACGTGCTAATCGCCGGCGTCGATCCCACGTATCAGTTTCTAGGTGGCAATCTCGACTGGTTGCTTGCACGACTGTCGGATCCGCCTCGTTCACGTCGGCCGAAATAGCAGCGGAATGCGTGCCTGAGCAGATCACTTCTGGAGCAGCATCAAGACGTGCTTCGCAATCGTCTCAGGTGGGAGCCGCCGGCGTCGCTGCACCAAGCACTGGCCCAGGGCCGACGTAACCTCTGCATGGCGCCTGACTAATAGAGTCATGCAGGGTCAATTTCAGTTCGGATCGCCCTGCAAGTCGTTCAGTCTTGGCAATGTGTCAGGAATTGATCATAGGCGTCTGTTATTCCGCTTTCGAGGCTGCGAACATTATTCCACCCCATGGTGAGAAGCCGCCCTGAATCCATCAGTTTTCTTGGCGTGCCATCGGGCTTGGTTGCATCAAAAACGAGTTCCGCTTCGTAACCCACAACCTTGGCTATGGTTTCGGCAAGCTCGCGAATCGTCACCTCAACGCCTGACCCGACATTGATATGTTCGTGATCAGAATATTGTTTCATGAGGAAGATAATCGCGTCAGCAAGATCGTCGCAATGCAGAAATTCACGCAATGGTGTGCCAGAGCCCCAAATAGTGACTGCACTGGCGCGGTTGATTTTCGCCTCGTGAAACTTGCGCAGCAGCGCGGGGAGGACGTGCGATGAGTTCAGATCGTAGTTATCGCCAGGGCCGTAAAGATTCGTCGGCATTGCCGAGATCCAATCGCGCCCATATTGCTGACGATAAGCCTGGGTCAGCTTGATGCCGGCAATCTTGGCGATTGCGTACCATTCGTTGGTTGGCTCCAGGGGGCCAGTCAGCAGGCTATCTTCGGGAATAGGCTGTGGTGCCAGCCGCGGGTAGATGCATGATGATCCAAGGAACAGTACTCGCTCGACATCGTTTTGGTGTGCGGCGTCGAGAATGTTCGCCTCGATCATCAGGTTCTGATAGAGGAAATCGACGGGCAGGTCATTGTTGGCTTTGATCCCGCCGACTTTCGCGGCTGCGAGCACGATCGCGTCCGGCTTGGTGCGCGCCATCCACGCACGTACCTGCGCTTGGTCGACCAGATCCACGGTATCGCGTCCGGCCGTAATGATTTCGCAGTCTTCGGTTGCTAGCCGACGGACAACCGCGCCGCCAACCATGCCGCGGTGTCCGGCGACCCAGATCCGCTTGCCCGTGAGGGAGTAAGCCATTTTCAGCCCTCTAGGCTGACGGTCACATCATGGCCATGCGCTTTCAGCAGCGCATGACGCTGAGCGACCTTGAGATCTTCGGCCACCATCTCGGCGCACATCTGCTGGGCGGTGAGTTCAGGGACCCAGCCCAGCTTTTCCTTTGCCTTGCTTGGATCGCCGAGCAGCGTCTCGACCTCGGCGGGGCGGAAATAACGGGGATCGATGCGAACCAGCACGTCGCCGACCTTGACAGCCGGAGCCTTGACTCCGCTGACCGCAACCACGGTGGCGATCTCGTCAACTCCTTCGCCTGTGAATTCGAGTGTGACGCCCAATTCGGCGGCCGACCAGGTGATGAACTCACGGACCGAGTACTGCACGCCGGTCGCGATCACGTAGTCCTCGGCGCTTTCCTGCTGCAGCATCAACCACTGCATACGCACATAGTCCTTGGCGTGACCCCAGTCACGAAGGCTGTCGATGTTGCCCATGTACAGGCAACGCTCGAGCCCTTGAGCGATGTTTGCGAGTCCGCGGGTGATTTTTCGGGTGACAAAGGTTTCGCCGCGACGCGGCGATTCATGGTTGAACAGGATGCCGTTGCACGCGTAGATGCCATAGGCTTCGCGGTAATTCACGGTGATCCAGTACGCATACAGCTTGGCGACTGCGTAGGGGCTGCGGGGGTAGAACGGCGTGGTCTCCCGTTGCGGAATTTCTTGCACCAGGCCGTACAGTTCCGAGGTCGAGGCTTGGTAGAAGCGCGTCTTGTCGCCCAGTTTCAGGAAGCGGATCGCTTCCAGCATTCGCAAGGTTCCCATCGCGTCGGTGTCAGCGGTGTATTCGGGCGCTTCGAAGCTGACGGCCACATGGCTTTGCGCACCAAGGTTGTAGATCTCGTCCGGCTGCACTTCCGAGATGATGCGCGTGAGGTTGCTGGTGTCGGTCAGATCGCCATAGTGCAGATGGAAGCGGGCGCCGGACTCGTGTGGATCCTGATAAATGTGATCGACACGCTGCGTGTTGAACAGCGATGCTCTGCGCTTGATGCCGTGGACTTCGTAGCCTTTTTCGATCAGCAGTTCAGCAAGGTAGGAGCCGTCCTGGCCGGTGACGCCGGTGATGAGCGCGCGTTTAGTCATGCATTTGTTCCTGTTGATCAACAGCGTGAAGGTGTGTCGGCGTGTAGGTACAGAACGAGGCCGATATCCGCCCGTACTGCCTGCACGGCGATTGGGTTGCCGATGGACGTCTTGATTCGGTCAGTCGGCGCCGAACAGATCCCGGCTATAGGCCTTGTCCGCGACGTCGTGCAGTTCATCGGTGATGCGGTTGGCCAGAATCACGTCGGCTTCGGCCTTGAAGGCGGCGAGGTCGTTGACGACGCGGGAGCGGAAAAACTCGGCTTCGTTTAGCGCCGGCTCATACAGGATGACTTCGATGCCCTTGGCCTTGATCCGTTTCATCACGCCCTGAACGCTGGACGCCCTAAAGTTGTCGGAGCCGGCTTTCATGATCAGCCGGTAGATCCCGACGACCTTGGGTTTGCGGCGCACGATTTCATCGGCGATGAAATCCTTGCGCGTGGTGTTCGATTCGACAATAGCGCGGATCAGGTTTTGCGGCACGCTGCTGTAGTTCGCAAGCAGCTGCTTGGTGTCCTTCGGCAAGCAGTAGCCGCCATAGCCGAAGCTGGGATTGTTGTAGTGGTTGCCGATCCGGGGATCAAGACTGACGCCGTCGATGATTTGACGGCTGTTGAGACCGTGGCTGGCCGCGTAGGTATCGAGTTCGTTGAAGAAAGCGACTCGCATTGCCAAGTAGGTGTTCGCGAACAGCTTGATGGCTTCCGCTTCGGTCGAATCGGTGAACTGAACGATTACGTCAGGCTTGATCGCTCCCTGCTTCAGCAAGTCCGCAAAGGTTTTCGCACGGTCGCTGCGTTCGCCGACGATGATGCGGCTCGGGTGCAGGTTATCGTACAGGGCGCGGCCTTCGCGAAGGAACTCGGGCGAAAAGATGACGTTGTCTGTCCCGTACTTGGCTTTCGCCGAGGCGACAAAGCCTACCGGTACGGTCGATTTCACCACCATGACTGCGTTGGAGTTGCTGGCAGTCACATCGCGAATCACGGATTCGACGGAACGAGTATCGAAGTAGTTGGTTTCGGGATCGTAATCGGTCGGCGTCGCGATGATGACGAACTGCGCGCCGTGATAGGCGTCGTGCTTGTCCAGTGTGGCGCGAAAGTTCAGTGATTTTCCCTTTAGGTATTGCTGAATCTCATGATCCTCGATCGGTGACTCGCGTTGATTGAGCAACGCAACCTTGCGCGGGTCAATATCAAGCGCTACCACCTCATTGTGCTGTGCCAGAAGAATGGCATTCGACAATCCGACGTAGCCCGTCCCGGCTATTGCAATTTTCATGATGACGAAAGGGAAGGGGATCCTAGGAATGAATCAGTACGTACGAAGCTTGGTACTGACGTGGGTTGGGTTGAACGGTGAGGAGAACACATCGTGCTTCTCGACTTGTCGGATTTCGGGTAACTCGTTGAAAGCGGATGGGCGACGAGACACGATCGCCGCGCTGAACGGACTTTAACCTTGGCAAAGCTGATCGTGAATGACGAGATGCGCACGACGACTGACGCGGAGTGACGTTTGGATGAAGGCATTCAGGCACGGTGCGCGATCGAGCATATTTGCTGGTTTATTCGGAACTTCGAATTTCATGACTGCATGCCGATGCAGACGTCTTCCCGGACATATCATCCATGCTTCGTGGTTTCGCCAGCAGACCGCATGTTGCTAAGTCGGTCGTCACTGCACGGTCGGGATGCGCGGTTGAAATGACAGGACGTTCAACAGAAAACATGGCGGAGAGCTTGGAAGACATAACCAGATCTACTACGCCCGGACTTTGGGGCAGAAGGTAAAGATCAGACATGCCATGTGCTTTCGGCACCCGTTAGCGTGGGAGGAAGTGGCGGCAGCCTTGCATTGAACAGGTCTTGGCACCTGCCCAGAAGTTCCGCCTTCGTCATGTCGTCCCACAAATGACCAGTTCAACGTTGGATCGCTATGCAGATAAAGTCGGTGTGCCGGCGTCAGCACGTCCAGGATCGGTTTTTAGCCGCAAGAGCTTTGCGGTACGCAAAGCAGTCAGCGCCAGACTCCCGCTCTGCCATAGTGCTCATGCTTGTTCTGTCGCGGCCGACAAGTATCGTCGTCCCACGTTGCAAAACAGTGCGGGGTGCGGAAACGGTACGCGCCTGATGTCGACACTCTGCTCGCCAAACAACCCCTTCACCGGTGTATTTCCTTTTGCCGGAGTGTTTGGGTACGGGGCTAACTCCGCTGATCAGTTTTTTCACAGTATCAAGACATCATGGTGTTGGTGCTACTTGCAGATTTTGTGCCGGACTAACTTCTTTGTGTTGACGTGTTAGCGCAGCTACCAGATGTCTTTGTGATCCGTTGCTCAAACGGCTCGACTATCGTCGTCTTTCACGAGGCACGCATAACAACTAAGCCCCGCAAATGCCCATTCGGGCATCACGGGTGACCCGATGTTCTGCAACTTGTGCCGATTGTCAGCACGCAGAACCCGAGGCCTTATGGGGAGATGCAGGCGCTACACGGATCATGGTTGATGTTGAAATTTGCGTTCAAGCTCACCATGAAAAGACATGATTGGTCTCAGTATCGGACTGCCTGTTGACTTGAAAGCAGAGAGGAGGCTGCAAGATCAATATCCACTTGTCGCTTCGTTTATCCTCTAGCCAATCAAGCAATCGGACAAACGCGACTAATGAAATCTGCGCAAAGCGTTAATGAAGCTCGTCGTGGCTCAAATATGCAGATGTATCGACTCGCTTTCAGCTGAGCAGCTGGCCACCGACTTACTCTAGCTAAGCTTGACTGTAGTTCACAGGTAAAAAAAAAGTTGGTCTCTTCGTTACCGAAGAGACCAACATTTTTAATTGCTTGAGGTGATTCTGCTCAGGTTCGCAGGTTCACCCCTGCAGAGGAACCTCAGGCTGGGCTAACCGGCAGGTCTCTGAAAATGCCGCGCAGGCGAACACGAACCGGCGTCGGGAGCGACGAGTAGGTGTTGCGGAGAATGCGCTGCTGGCTCGGGCTGAGGCTGCTGTACAAGTTGCGCAGGCCTTCCTGCGTCAGAAGTGCACGCTGCTGCTGCGGAGTAAGGGAGGAGTAAAAGCCACGGAGATCGCTGGCAGTCGCGTTAATCGACCTTGAGGTCGACGACTCAACGTTGACCGTTGCAGCGTTCAACTGCTCGACAAGAACGCGACTGGACGCGGCATTGGCGGACCCGCAGGCAGCGATAACGCCGGCGGCAAAAACTGACTTCACGATATTTGAAAGCATGTCTGAGCTCCGGACGACTGTTATCAAAGTACAGGGAAAACCAACCCTTTTGTAGCCTATCAGTACCGCCAGCGAGATCGCAAGGGGTATAGGTTATTCAACTTCACGGCAGCAATCGGTCAGCAAAAAAAATGCCATGACGTGTGTATTGGCCTCTGGTGCCCTGCAATGGACTGATAAATTATTGATTCGCATAAGAAAGAATTAGGGAGCTTCAACGTGCGTGAAGTAATCCGCGACGGTAAATACACGTATTTGCGCGGTGATCTTGTGCAATTTTGCCCGCCCGCCGTGTCGTCGGCGATGAACTTATGTCGGACGCGTACGTGCGGGACGCTCTGGCCTGAAAACTGCAGGATCAATCCGGAAAAAAGCGGCGGACGGTGTGTACTCCGTCACATTCACGTCAGATTGAGCGTCGGATGATATGGCGGCGATCGAATACGTTGGCATTTCCGACGATGGGCCCTTGTCGCATGTTTTGCGAGTCCGGCGACCGCCGCAGGAATTTGGGCGAGCAAAAGTTACGAAACGCTATAGTGGTTGGCTAACTGCGTCAGTCATAAGGGAAAATCAGGAATTTCAGAATGTAAGATAATGATTTTATTAGATTTATAAGGGCGCGTCGCTTGTTTGTCATGATTTGCAACTGAACTCCACCTGCTTCATGTCTATTTATTCGCTGCTTGGTCTGCCTCGGTTTACGGGCGAGTCCTCGAAATGATCGACCTCCGTGATGGGCGCTCTCAGTTCTCGTCCGCGCCGCTGTCGGTTTCCGAACTGGTTGCCGCGATCGCAGACCCTTTGGTGGCGGTAGCATCGTTTGTGATCCTGCATTGGGTTTATGACGTTCAGTTCAGGACGCCGAGCGCGTTCGCGGCAATCCTCGTCCTGACGCTGATGTTCCCAGGGAGCAATCGGTTTGGGCGGGGAGGGGTGGGCGTGATTATCGATGTCACGACTACTTGGCTTGGCGTGTTGCTGGTTCTAGCGCTCACGGCAGTCGCCACTAGGAGTTTGGGTCGATTCAATCCGGAACTGCTGCTTGCCTGGGCGGTGACGTCGCCGATTGTTCAGTTGATCGTGGTGAAATGCGGCTCAGTCATTCAGGCACGTCATTCTGTGCTTCCGGGCCAGAGACGGAGAGCTGTGGTTGTCGGGGCAAACGCTATCGGCATTCGATTTGCCGAGCGTCTCAAGGCCGACACTTTGACGGCCTACGAGTTCGTCGGCTTTTTCGACGACCGTTCACGTGATCGGATCGATATCCCTGCACAAGAGCGTCTGGCCGGAACGCTTGCAGAGTTGCCGTCGTTCATCGATGTCAATGGCGTCAAGGATGTGTACATCACGCTTCCGTTGAGTTCCCAGCCGCGCATCCTTGCGCTGATTGAATCGCTCCAGAACACCACGGCATCCCTGCATTTCGTGCCGGATGTGTTTGCAGCGTCCATCATTCAAGGACGACTTGAAGACGTGGGCGGCATTCCGGTAGTCAGCTTGTCGATGACGCCGTTCACTGGCGCTGACGGCCTCGTGAAGCGCATCAGTGACATCCTGTTTTCAACCGTGATCCTGTTTCTGGTATCGCCGTTGCTCCTGGCAATAGCCATTGGCGTCAAGTTGAGTTCGCCCGGGCCGATCATCTTTCGCCAGAAGCGAACCGGCCTGGATGGCGAGATGATCGAGGTTTACAAGTTCCGATCGATGACCGTGCAGGACAACGGGCCGGTGATCATGCAAGCCTCGCGCGATGACGCGCGCGTGACGCGCTTCGGTGCTTTTATCCGTCGGACTTCGCTTGACGAGCTCCCGCAGTTCTTCAATGTGCTGCAGGGGAGAATGAGCGTGGTCGGTCCGAGACCGCACGCGGTCGCGCACAACGTTCAGTACCGGGCGTTGGTTCGAGCCTACATGGCTCGCCACAAGGTCAAGCCGGGGATCACCGGCTGGGCCCAGGTCAACGGCTACCGTGGTGCGACTGAGACCCTCGACAAGATGGAACGCCGTGTCGAGTACGACCTTGAATACTTGCGTAACTGGTCGATCCGCTTGGATCTCCTGATTATCGCCAGAACTGTGCGACTGGTTTTCTTTGACCGTGGAGCGTTTTGATGTCGCTTAGAAAAACATGTCGGGGTGGAACTTTGACGTCATTGCGCGCTACTGCTCTTGGGCTGCTTGTCATTGCAGCACCGGAGTGCGCTGCCGATGTTTCGGTCAGCGTTTCCCAGGCAGCTGCCTATGACACCAATCCCTTGCTACAAGCGAACGAGTTCGCCTCAGGCGACTGGATTTCGACGTCCCGCCTGAGGGCGCAGCTTGATCAGCCGATTGGTCGCCAGCGTTTCACCGCGTATGCCGATGCTGGGCATCAAGAGTTTTTCCGCAGGGGTGACCTCACGAATAATCCTTACGGGGTGGGTGCCGACTGGGACTGGTCGGCTGCGAACCTTTGGGAGGGAGAACTTGGTGGTGATCACCAGAGGCAGCTTTTTCGTTTTGCTCAACAGTCAACAGATTCGAACCGTAATCTCGAGGACGTCAGTCGCGCGTGGTTCCGAGTCAGGAAAGGGGTCGTCACGAAATTGAGCTTCGAGGCGGCGGCAACAGCCTTCAGGCGCGACTTCTCTTCGGCGACCTTTTCCGCCAATGGACAAAAGTACGTTGCCGGCGAAGGCGGCTTGCGCTTCCAGCCAAGCCCGGACTTAAGTCTCCGTACGCTGTTCAGATATACCCGCGGCGCGTATCCAGAGCGGACCGAAAGTGGTGACGACTACACACGGCGAGATATTGAACTGGGCGTCAACTGGCAGCCGAGCGGCGCCAGTAGCATCAAGGCACGTGCGTCGATCGGGCAAGAAGACCACAGTCTGGAAACCATCGGTTCCTTGAACGTTTGGGCTGCGGGTCTTGACTGGAATTGGAAGCCGAGCGGGAAGCTGGATTTTGGTCTGTCGGTTGGTCGTGACAGTGATGCTGGCAGCGCCACGGTGTTGGTCGTCACTCCCGAAGGCGGGCTTGACCTCGGAAATGCCGGAAATATCCGAGTAACCACATCGGCCAGTGCCAAGCTTGTATGGGCGGCAACGGGAAAGATTTCTGTCACGTCGCGCGTGAGAGTCTCGGATCGCAGCCTGGACAGTAGTCGTAGCGGCGTACTGGGTTCGAAAGGCTCCGATCTGTCATCGGAGGTTGACATCGGCGTGTTGTACCGTGTGGCGCGCTCGCTAGATCTGTCGTGCGGAATGGCTTTTGATCACCGGTCGACTTCCGGAAATGCCGGTGCGCTGACGTTCGGATACGACGGAAAGTCTGGACAATGTACGGCCGCGTTCTGGATTGCTCGTCCCTGAGATGGCTTGGTCTTTGCTTGAAAGGTATACGGAAGGTCCGCTGCTTCACTGGACCTACGTAGCGTAAACATCATTAGAATTCAGGGAATTCGATGATGCCGGTTCACCGGCACAGCGCATCAATAACGTGGTCAAAAAAGTTGTTTTCAGCGATTCAATCGGTTGTGGTGCAAGTCACATTTTGATTGGCTTCTCTGTTGCTAGGGGCTTGACATGAAACTCTGCCGGACAGCTGTGAATTGGGGTGCGCTCGCGTTGAGCGCTTCGGGATTCTGGATCCCTGCGATGGCCGATGTGCCGATGGAAATTGCCGCTGCAGAAGCGGGATTTGATCTCTGGGCCATTATTGGCGCAGGTGCGTTGGCCGTGATCGTGTTGAGTCGTCGTTTGCGCACCCGCTGATGGTCGCTTGCGCCCCGTGACCGGCGTACCCCACAGGATCTGGTCGGTTCGCCGGCGGCTCAACCGCAGCGCCTTGCAGCCTTTCCGGCGTGAGTGCGCGTCGGCGGTTCTGCAGCCGCACGCGACAACAACCTCCTGCTTGGATGCGGCCGCGTCAATGCGAATGGAGCACCCTTGTTTCTCCGATGGATGATGTCACTCGTTTGCGGCTTCATCCCTGCCGGCACGACACGGCTATGAGCGACGAGAGGGTGTTGGCGATCCCCTAGAACAGCACCACCTGCCGCACCGCCTCCCCCCGCGCCAGGACATCAAACCCCTCGTTGATCTGGTCCAGCGTCAAGCGATGGGTCAGCAGCTTGTCGACTGGTAGCAGGCCGGCGTCGTACATCGCGACAAAACGCGGCAGATCGCGGCTCGGCACGCAGGAGCCCATATATGAGCCCTTCACCGTCCGTTCCTCGACCGTGAGGCTCACCGCCGAGATCGAGAACTGCTTCGTTGGATGCGGCAGCCCCATCGTCACCGTGGTGCCGCCGCGGGCGGTGGCGGCATAAGCCTGCTGCAGTACGCGTTCATTGCCGACCGATTCGAAGCAGTATTCGGCGCCGCCGCGCGTGGCCTCGCGAATCTCGGCAACGACATCCAGCGAAGTGCCAGCGTTGATGATGTGGGTGGCCCCCAACGACTTCGCCAGAGCCAGCTTCGACGGCTGCAGGTCGACCGCGACGATCGTCGCTGCACCGGCTGCACGCGCGCCTAACAGCGCGGCAAGGCCGACTCCACCGAGCCCGAACACGGCAACCGAGGCGCCGGGCGGCACTTTCGCGGTGTTGACCACGGCGCCGACGCCGGTCAGCACGGCGCAGCCGAACACGGCGGCGATTTCGGGAGGCAAGCCGGGGCGAACCTTGACGGCCGATGCTGCCGAAACCACCGCGTACTCGGCGAAGCCCGAAACGCCGAGGTGATGGTTGATCGCCGCGCCACCATCCGGGAATTGCAGTCGGCGTGCACCGGCCAGCAAGGTCCCGGCGACATTGGCCTTGGCCCCAGGCTCGCAAAGCGCCGCGCGGCCGGTGGCGCAGGGCTGGCAGTGGCCGCAAGCGGGAACGAAAGAGAACACCACGTCGTCGCCCGGCCTGAACGCGGCGACATCGGCGCCGCATTCGATCACGGTAGCGGCGGCCTCGTGGCCAAGCGCCATCGGCATCACGCGCGGGCGGGTGCCGTCGATCACGCTGAGGTCCGAATGGCAAAGGCCGGCGGCGGTCATCTTCACCAGCAGCTCGCCGGGTCCCGGCGCGGCCAGGTCGATGGTTTCGATCGACAGCGGCTTCGACTGTGCATACGGGGCCGGAAGGCCCATTTCGCGAAGGACGGCAGCGCGGGTCTTGAGCGTCATGGCGTGGCGGGCGAGGTCTGGATGCGGGCGAGGGCGGCACGAATGCCGTCGGGGATCGGGTGCGGGCGGTTGCTGGCGCGATCGACAAAAACGTGGACGATCCAGGCTTCGGCACAAGGGGCGTCTTCGCCGCGCTTGAACAGGCCGAGTTCGTAGCGCACCGAGGAATTGCCCAGCTTGCCGACCCGGAGGCCGACTTCGAGCACGTCCGGGTAGGCAGCCGAACGCAGGAACTTGCAGTTCGATTCGGCGATGTAGCCGATCACGCTGCCGGTGTGGATGTCGAGGCCGCCTTCGTCGATCAGGTAGCAGTTCAACACGGTGTCGAAATACGAGTAGTACTCGACGTTGTTGACGTGCCCGTAGCGGTCGTTGTCCTTCCAGCGCGTCGGCATCGTCTGGAAATGGCGGTATGTAGCGCGAATGCTCATCGGGGTTCAGGGCCGCTGGAGTGAGAGTGCTTGTGTTGTTGGCGGTTGCGTACTGGATACCGGCTTTCGCCGGTATGACGGTTGGCAAAGAGCGCGCTGCCTTTCAAGGGTCATACCGGCGAAAGCCGGCATCCAGAGCAGCGATCATTTCAGCGTGCCGCCGCGGCCGGCTCCAGCGGCGTCAGGTCCACCGGAATGCCATGGAACTGCTGCAGCAGGCAGCCGTATTCGCGCAGGCTCAGCATGCCGGCATCAGCGCGGCGCGCTTCGAGGGACGCGACATCGGCAATCGGCTGCGGATGATTGATGCCGCCGGCGGCGCGGAACTGCGTGCCGTAGCGCTGCGGCTCGCCGTTGGCGACGCTGATCTTGTCGGACAGCAGCGCGAAATCCTGCGGCACCAGATCGCCGCTTTTCGCCAGTGGCTCGAGCAGCTTCACGAGTCGGCCCTGCAGTTCGGGATCGCGTTCGGCGTGGACCGCGATCAGCCACGCGGCGCGGATGCCGTCGCGGCCGATGTCTTTCGCAGTCAGAAACGGGCCTTCTTCGAGGAGCTCGCGCATGCGCGAGGTGTTCTCCTGATCAGCCTGGAAGATCGCCAGGATGAACGGCTGATCCGGCCGGCCGCTATTGGCCTTGGCGCTCGCCGCCGCATTGTTGCGCACGTTCTGGTCGCGCTCCATCATCGCCAGCAGTTCCCTGTGCAGCGCCGGCTTCGCGGGTGGCGTGGCCAGCGGCTTGAGCTGCCTCGCGGCGATCTTGTCGGCTTCGAGCTTGCGCAGCGTCTCGAACGGCGGGCAGTCCTTGAGCCCGGTCGGTGGTGCCGGTTCTGCCGCCGTGACGACAGTGGGAACAGCAGCCAGCGCAAGGGCCAGAAGGGCAGTGCGGATCGGCATCATGTGCGTGGGGCCTCCTCAAGCCCTGGGTGCTGGCTGGGTTCTTCGGTCCGGGCTTGTAGGTTCGTGCCTCCATCGGCCACCTCGTGCCTCGGTGGCGTTCGAAGCCAGGCGGAGCAGTGCTCCGCAAGCATCTGGCTTCTGGCTTCGCCCCCTGCCACCTCGTTCCTCGGTGGCGTTCGAAGCCAGGCGGAGCGGTGCTCCGCAAGCATCTGGCTTCTCACCCCGGTGGCCACTTCAGAGGCCGGCCGGCGACGATGTGCAGATGCAGATGGAACACGCTCTGGCCGGCGGCGGCGCCGTTGTTGACCACCAGCCGATACGCATCGCCATAGCCTTCGGCCTCGGCGATCTTGGTGGCGGTCAGCATCAGGTGGCCGAGCAGCGCCTGATCCTCCGGCACGGCGTCGCAGAGGCGCGGCATCGGCTTTTTCGGGATCAGCAGGATGTGCGTCGGGGCGACCGGGTTGATGTCGCGAATCGCGATGCAGAGGTCGTCCTCGAGGACGATCGTCGCGGGAATTTCGCGAGCGATGATCTTCTCGAACAGGGTTTTCGATGGGCTGGACATGGGGCTCGAGCTTGATGGGACGGGCGGAAGCCGAGAAGCGGGCTCGCGCGGAGAACGCAAACGACGCAGAGAACAGCGAACGACATTGTGCGAACCGCCTTTCCCGCTTTGGCTTTTCGCTGCGTCCTCCGCGTTCCCTGCGTGAGATCGCTGTGAGTGGCCGATCTTAGACGACCCAACCCGGCTGCTACCATTTCACGATGATCGCCCCTGACCCGTATCGCCCCGCCGCCGTCTGGCGCCGCCTGCTGGCCTATGGTGCCCCGCACTGGCGGCTGTTCCTGCTGGCGATGTTCGGCATGGTCACGTTCGCGGCCACCGATCTCGCCTTCGTGCGCCTGATCCAGCCGCTGATCGATTCGATCTTCGTTGAGCGCGATCCCAAGGTCATCGCGGTGATGCCGTTCGCGATCCTCGGCATCTTCCTGCTGCGTGGCGTCGCCGGCTTCTGCGCCAGCTGGGGTATCGCGGCAGTCGGCCAGCGCGTGGTGTCGCGGCTGCGCTGCGAAGTCTTCGAGCACTTGCTGTACGTCCCGGTGGCCCATCACGACAAGGCCCGCAATGCCGATCTGCAGACCAAGCTGACCTATCACGCCAACCAGGTCGCCGACAGCGCCACCGGTGTGCTGACCGCGATCATCAAGGACGGTCTTTCTGCCGTCGGCCTGCTTGGCCTGCTGTTCTGGACCAGCTGGAAGCTGGCGCTGTTCACGCTGGCGATTGCGCCGCTAGTGAGCATCTCGATCACCTGGGTCAATCGTCGCTTCCGCAAGCTGTCGCAGCGCGTGCAGGGCTCGGTCGCCGGCATCACCCATTCGGCCGATGAAGCGATCACCGGTCGCCGCATCCTCAAGCTGTACGGCGGCGAAAGCTACGTGCTCGATGCCTTCCGGCGCATGGACGACTACCTGCGCCGGCAAAGCCTGAAGATGACCGCCAGCGGTGCCGCTTCGAACAGCGCGCTGGAAATGATCGCGGCAGTCGGTGTCGCGATGCTGGTATTCGTCGCCACCGCGCCGGGGATGATCGAGACAGTGAGTGCGGGCACCTTCGCTTCGTTCATCGCCGCGATGCTGAGCCTGCGCGCGCCGATGGCAGCGATGACCTCGATCAGCGAACGTCTGCAGCGCGGGCTGGTGGCTGGTGCCGACCTGTTCCAGTTTCTGGATACGCCGGTCGAAGCCGACATCGGCAGCCGGCCGTTGGCGCGCAGCAGCGGCAGCCTGCGCTTCGACGCCGTGCGCTTCGCTTACGACGCCGATGGCCGCGCCGCGCTTGATGGCGTGACGCTCGATGTCGCGCCTGGCGCCACCGTCGCTTTTGTCGGCCGCTCCGGCAGTGGCAAGTCCACGCTGCTGTCGCTGATCCCGCGCTTCTACGATCCGGCGTCCGGTCGTGTGCTGCTCGACGGCTTCGACGCCCGCGAATACAAGCTGTCTGATTTGCGCCGCCAGGTCGCGCTGGTCGATCAGAGCATCGTGCTGTTCAACGCCAGCATTGCCGACAACATCGCGTATGGCGCAACCGGTGCAACCCGCGACAAGATCGAGGAAGCGGCGCGCCGTGCCCATGCCTGGGAGTTCATCGAACGCCTGCCGCAGGGGCTGGACACCATGCTCGGTCAGGATGGCGCCAATCTGTCCGGCGGCCAGAAGCAGCGCCTGACCATTGCCCGCGCGCTGTACAAGGACGCGCCGATCCTGATTCTCGACGAGGCCACCAGTGCGCTCGACACTGAATCGGAACGAGCGATCCAGCAGGCGCTGACCGAACTGATGAAGGGCCGCACGACGCTGGTCATCGCGCATCGCCTGTCGACGATCCAGAGCGCCGACCTGATCGTGGTGATGGACCAGGGCCGCATCGTCGAGCAGGGCACGCATGATGCGCTGCTGGCTCGCGATGGCGCCTATGCCGGCCTGCACCGGATGCAGTTCCGGGACGAGCCGATCGCGGCGTGAACGGTACTGACCAATTCCCGCTCAAGCGTCATTCCGGCGAACGCCGGAATCCAGTACGCCGATTCCCGGCGGCGCGCATGAGGCAAGACTGGACCCCGGTTTTCGCCGCGATGACGGATCTTGAAATTCGACGTTCGGAGCGAGCGTTGTCTTGAAACGCTGGCTCGAACGCCGCTGGTATTCGGTTGACCCCGCGCCGCTGGTCCTGCGGCCGCTCTCGGTGCTGTACGGCCGGATTGCCGATCGCATCGCGATATCGAAGAAAGCGCAGGCCGTGCGCCTGCCGGTGCCGGTGGTCGTGGTCGGCAACATCAGCGTCGGCGGTACCGGCAAGACGCCGGTGACGATCTGGCTCATCGAGCAGGCGAGGGCGCTAGGCTTCCGGCCGGGCGTGATCAGCCGCGGCTACGGTGGCCGTGCCGCAAGTTATCCACTGCGGGTCACCGCAAGCACCGATCCTGCCGAATGCGGCGACGAGCCGGCGCTGATCGCACGCCGCACCGGCGTGCCGGTGGCCGTGGCACCCGATCGTGTCGCAGCCGGACGGCTGCTGATCGAGCAGGACGATGTCGATCTGCTGATTGCCGACGATGGCCTGCAGCACTACCGCTTGGTGCGCGATCTCGAGTTCTGCGTCATCGACGGTGCACGTGGCCTCGGCAACGGCGCACCGCTGCCGGCCGGGCCGCTGCGCGAGCCATCGTCGCGCCTAACGAGTGTCGATGCGGTGATCGTCAATGGCCCGCTGGCTGTGGCGCTGCCGGCGCACGGTCAGCCGCAGCTGGCGATGCGGCTCGGCATCGCGCGCGCGTTGGCGCTGGATACCGGCGAGGTCCGGCCATTGTCAGCGTTCAAGGGTCAGCCGGTTCGCGCCATTGCCGGCATCGGCCACCCGCAGCGCTTCTTCGCGGCACTTGAAGCACACGGCCTTGTCGTGATTCCGCAACCGTTCCCGGACCATCATCGCTACACGGCGGTTGATCTCGCGTTCGGTGATGCCGCGCCGGTACTGATGACCGAAAAGGACGCCGTGAAGTGCGCGGCCTTCGCTCGGCCAGGCTGGTGGTGCGTGCCGGCCGAAGCGCAGTTCGGCGAGGCCGACACGGCGCATGTGCGAAAATTGCTGTCCAGTCTCCACGCCTGATGAACCTGTGATTGCCATGGACAAGCGCCTGCTCGACATCCTCGTCTGCCCGGTTACCAAGGGGCCGCTGACCTGGCATCCGGACGTTCAGGAACTGTGGTGCAAGGCCTCGCGCCTCGCCTATCCGGTGCGCGACGGCATTCCGGTGATGCTCGAAGAGGAAGCCCGGCCGCTGCGGGACGACGAACTGCAGTGAGCGGTTCCGCGTTCCGCATTGTCATTCCGGCGCGGCTCGGCTCCACCCGCCTGCCGCGCAAGGTGCTGCGCGATCTGGCCGGCAGGCCGATGCTGCAGTGGACCTGGCAGGCGGCCTGCGCGGTTGCCGGCCCGCACGCGGTGACCATCGCCACCGATGATGCTGAGGTGCAGGCGCTGTGCGCCGGCTTCGGTGCCGATGTGCGAATGACCGACCCGGCGCATCAATCGGGTACCGATCGGGTCAACGAGATCGCCACCGCTGCCGGGTGGCCGGACGACCAGATCATCGTCAACCTGCAAGGTGATGAACCACTGATGCCTGCCGCGATGGTGCGCGAAGCGGCACGGCTGCTGGCCGAAGACCCGACCGCCGACATCGCCACGCTCTGTCATCCGCTGCACGCGCTGGAAGACTGGCTGAATCCGAACTTCGTGAAAGTGGTGCGTGCCGCCAACGGCCATGCGCTGTATTTCTCGCGGGCGCCGATTCCGTGGAAGCGGGAAGGGACGTCGCCGAAGTCGCCGCTGCCGGTCGGCTTGGCGTATCGCCACATCGGCCTGTACGCCTACCGGGTCGGGGCGCTGCGCCGGTTCAGCGTGCTTCGGCCGTCGTCGCTGGAAAACTGCGAAGCGCTGGAGCAGCTGCGGGCGCTCGAAGCCGGTCTGAGGATCGCGGTCGGCGTATCGGACGTGCCGCCACCGCGTGGCGTCGACACCGAGGCCGATCTTGCGGCGGTTGCCGCACTGCTGGCGGCGCGCCCATGAGCCGCCGCACTGCCGTGCTGCCGCCGGATCTGCCGCTGCTGAAGCCCTGGCCGCGCGTCCGCGCGTGGATCAACATGCTGTTCGTCGATCATTCGATCTTCCGCTTCATCTACAACACCCGGCTGCGGATCACGCCGGATCTGCATCGCTGCGGTCATCCAATGCCGTACCAGCTGCGCGGCGCGAAAGCCGCCGGCATCCAGACGGTACTGAGCCTGCGCGGCAACGAAACCCATCTCGGCTCGAACCAGCTGGAGTGGGACACCTGCAAGCGCATCGGCTTGCGCCTCGTGCATTTCCCGATCGGCTCGCGCAGCGCGCCGCAGCGCGACGAGCTGCTGGAAATCATCAGCCTGCTCGACCGCCTGCCGAAGCCGCTGCTGATCCACTGCAAGTCCGGTGCGGACCGCGCCGGCATGGTGTCGACGATCTTCCTGTTGCTGCGCGGTGCCAGCTTTGCGACCGCGATGCGCCAGCTCGATTTCTGGCGCCACGGCCACATCAGGGCGGCCAAGACCGGCGTGCTCGATCAGGTGTTCTATACCTACCGCGACCACGTCGCCGCGCATCCCGGCACCACTTTCCCGGAGTGGGTCGAGCATCACTACGACCCGGTGGCGGTGACGGCCTCGTTCAAGTCGAATTTCTGGGCCAACCAGCTGGTCGACCGCATCCTGCGCCGCGAATAGCGGACCGACCGGGCAACGAAAAAAGCCGCGTCTTTCGACGCGGCTTTCTTGTTTCCGGACCGCGATCGATCAGGCGATCGGGTCGGGCTTCTTCGCGGTGTCGTCACCGCCGGCTGGCACGACCGCGACCGGCGCTTCCGCAACCGCCAGCACTGCTGCTGCTGGCGCGGCTTCCACTTCCGGAACGGCTTCCGCTTCCGGTGCGGCGGCAACGTCAACTGCTGCCGGCGCTTCGGCGATGACGGCGGCCTCGGGTTCCATGGTCGCCACCACGACCTGCGGTTCCGGCTCGGCGGCAGCCACTGCCTCGACCACGACGACCGGGGCCTCCGCCGCCGGCGCTGCCGGGGCGATCACGTCCGCGACCTCGACGACGACCGGCGCAGGCACTGCGTCGGCAATCACTTCGACGACGGGCGCGGTCTGAACCGCAACCGCCTCCGTCACCTCAGCGACTTCGACCGCCGGTGCTGCCGCCACTTCGGCAATCACGGCGGGCTGTGCTTCGACGGCCACTGCTTCGCTGACTGCCTCAACCGGCGCAGCCACCGCTTCGGCAACGACCTCGGTCGCGGCGACGACGGCAGCTGCTTCGCCGGAGACGGCGGCTTCGGCGGCCGGCGCATCGACAACCACGACTTCAGACGCGATCACCGCTGCGACACCTGCGGCCGCTTCGACGCGCACCGGGCGCTGATCGCGGCGCGGTGCATAGCCGGGTTCATCGCTCGACGGCAGCACTTCGATGGCCGACGGATCGAACATCGGCGGGATCTCGTCGCCGCCGTTCGCACCGTTGATGCCGGCCTCGCTGTCGTCGCCATCGGCGCTGTCATCGCCAGCATCGCCTTCAGCGCCCGGCACGGCGTTCGGGTTGCGCTCGCCGTTTTCGCCATTGCGACCGCGACCGCGACCGCGACGCCCGCGGCGGCCGCGACGGCCACCGCCTTCGCGTGGTTCACCACCGGCTGCAGCCGGATCGGACGCAGCGGCTGCCGCTTCGCCTTCGGCCGGATTGTCGACTGCCGTCGTCGCCAGCAGCGCGCTCATCGATTCGGCCGGTGCGGCAGCGGCCTCGGCGATCAGCGGAGCCGCGACGACGACCGCTGCGGCTGCCGCAACCGGCAGTTCGCCATCAGCGGCAGCGGCTGCCGCCGCCGGTGCCGGGCGCGGATTCTGGTTCTGGTTCTGGTTCTGGTTCTGGGGCTGACGTGGCTGCTGCGGCTGGCGCGGCTGCTGCTGGCCACGGCCTTCATTGCGGCCTTCCTGACGACCCTGGCCACCGTTCTGGTTCGGGTTCTGCTGGCGGTTGTTGTTACCGCCTTCGGCACGCGCTTCATTGCCGTTGCGACCATCGCGGCGCGGCTGCTGCTGGCCGTCCTGCTGCGGCCGGCCGCCGTCACGGCGTCCATCACGGTTGCCATCACGTCCACCTTCAGCACGGCCATCGCGGCGCGGCTGACCGTCCTGCGGCCGGCCGCCATCGCGGCGCCCATCCCGATTTCCGTCCCGGTTGCCATCGCGCCCGCCATCCCGACGCTGGCCCTGCTGCTGGCCGCCGTTACGCGCTTGCTGCTGCTGGCGCGGATTGTTGCCGTTGCTGGTGTTGCTGCCGCCCGAGCTCTGCGACGGCTTGCTGTCGTTACTGCTGCTGCGCTTGCCGAAGCCGAACAGGCGGCCCAGCCACGCGAAGAAGCCGCCGCCGGATTCGACCGGCTGCATCACCGCGACCGGTGCCGGCAGTGGCGCCTTGGCGGCAGCCGGCACGGCGATCGTCGGATCCGGCGCATCGAGCGGCAGCGGCGCCGGCGCGTTCGGCAGCAGCGCCTTGACCGCCGCTTCGCCGGAGGCACCACGCGGACCCTGCGGCGCGCCGGCGCCGACCAGCGCAGCACGGGCATCGGCCTTGAAGTCCTGCGGCAGGCGGTAGCTCATGCCGGCGTTGTTGTCCTGCGTCATGTGATCGGTGCGCACGCGCAGGATTTCGTACTTCGGCGTTTCCAGCGTCTCGTTCGGCACCAGCGTCACGACCACCATGTAGCGCGATTCCAGCTCGGCGATCACGCCGCGCTTCTCGTTGAGCAGGAAGGTGGCGACATCGACCGGCAGCTGCGCGATCACGCGGCCGGTGCGGTCCTTCATGCACTCCTCCTCGATCAGGCGCAGGGCGGCCAGCGCCAGCGATTCGACCGAGCGGATCTGGCCGCGGCCTTCGCAGCGCGGGCAGGCGATCTGGGTGTGTTCGGACAAGCTGGGGCGCAGGCGCTGACGGCTCATTTCGAGCAGGCCGAAGCGGCTCAGGCGGCCGACCTGCACGCGGGCGCGGTCGATGTCGCAGGCTTCCTGCACTGCCTTCTCGACTTCGCGCTGGTTCTTGGTCGAGTTCATGTCGATGAAATCGATCACGATCAGGCCGCCGAGATCGCGCAGGCGCAGCTGGCGGGCGATTTCCTCGGCCGCTTCCAGGTTGGTCTGCAGCGCGGTTTCCTCGATGCCACCACCACCGGTCGCCTTCGCCGAGTTGATGTCGATCGCGGTCAGCGCCTCGGTGTGGTCGATGACGATCGAGCCACCGGACGGCAGGCGAACCATGCGCTCGTGCGCCGATTCGATCTGGCTTTCGACCTGGTAGCGCGAGAACAGCGGGATGTCGTCGCGATACAGCTTGAGCTTGTGCTTCTCGGCCGGCATCGAGCGCTCCATCTGCGCTCGCGCTTCCTCGTAGATTTCGGCGTTGTCGACGATCACTTCGCCGATGTCCGGGCGCAGGTAGTCTCGCAGCGCGCGCAGCACCACGTTGTTTTCCTTGTACAGCGGGAACGGCGCCGGCAATTCGCTGGCGGCCTGCGTGATCCGGCCCCAGGTGTCGGCGAGCTGATCGAGGTCGGTCTGCAGTTCTGGCGCCGAACGGCCGATGCCATTGGTGCGGACGATGATGCCCATGCCGTCCGGGATGGTCAGCGCGGCCAGCGCTTCGCGCGCTTCCTCGCGCTCCTCGCCCTCGACCCTTCGGGAAATGCCGCCGGCCTTCGGGTTGTTCGGCATCAGCACCAGATAGCGGCCCGCGAGGCTGACGTAAGTGGTGAGTGCCGCGCCCTTGTTGCCGCGCTCTTCCTTTTCGACCTGGACGATGATCTCCGAGCCTTCGGCGATCAGTTCACGCATGTTGTTCTTGCCACCGCCGCCGGACGGTGCGTTCGGCCGGTAGTAGTCGCGGTGGATTTCCTTCAGCGGCAGGAAGCCGTGGCGTTCGGCGCCGTAGTCGACGAAGCAGGCTTCGAGGCTCGGCTCGACGCGGGTGATCTTGCCCTTGTAGACGTTGGACCTGCGCTGCTCGCGCGATGCCAGCTCGATATCAAGGTCGTAAAGCTTCTGCCCGTCGACGATGCCCACGCGCAACTCTTCGCGCTGTGTGGCGTTGATCAGGATTCTTTTCATTGTTGCGGTCTCGAATGCTGTCTGTTGACACGCTCGACCGCGCGACACGGGATGCGACGCGTCTTTGGCGCGCCTCGATCGTTACGAAATGGTGAAGGTTCGATCGTCGATTCATCCCCGCCTCGTGCGGGAACGCTGGATAGTGCTGAACACCGGTCGAAGGACGGTCGGTGTTGCCGGGGTGGTACTGGACTGGCGCTGGCAGGGCGGGTGGTTTGCTACCATGCGGCCCGCCTGATCCCGTCAGGGCCTCGGCAATGACCCGTGGGTCAGTCGCTGAGTTTTCGTGTCTGGCGCCTGCGCGACAGACGCGTCGAAGTGTGCCACGAACTTCCAGAAGGCGGTAGTTTTGCGTTGCCGCTCAAGGGCATGGCTCGAACCGTCGAACGTTTTTCCGCCGTCGACGCCTTGTCGATCACCCGCTGTCCGCCGGACCCCGTCGTCACGGTCCTGTCGCACCGCCGTCACAACGCAGCCCCGCCGAGATCGCCGTGAATCGCAAGTCCCCCAGCAAGTCCGCCGCTTCCCGTCCCTCGCCCAAGCCGGGCGCGCGCCCGGCGTCACGGCCCGCCTCGAACGCCGCGCCGCGTCCGGGCGCCAAGTCGTCAGCCCGGCCCACGTCAAAGGCGTCTTCCGGCGGCGCGGCGCGCAGCAGCAGCGAGCGTCCGGCCCGGAAGTCCTCCGCCAATTCGACGTACCAGCCGCGTCAGAAGGGCGACTGGAACAATGTGCTGAATCCGGCGCCAAGCCCGGCGCGGGCCGGCAAGCCGGCGAATCGGCCGTCGTCGAAGCCGTCCCCGGACCGGGCGGTGCGCAGCGAGCGCCCGGCGGCCAGGTTCGACAAGAAAGCCCGTCCGCAAGGCGAAGAGTGGAACAGCGGCCCGGCGCCAACGCGCGCGCCGCCGCGGACGGCGCGCGCGGCCGCCGCCCGATCGGCCGAACGACCGGCTGAACGCCCGACCGAACGCCCACTCGAACGGCCGAAGCCGCGCCCGGCCGCCAGCGGTGCTGCCGCAAAGCCGCGCGCGTCCAAGCCTGCGTTCGGCAAGTCCTTCGGCAGCCGGCCGTCGGCAGCGAAGAAGAAGGTCACGGCTCCGAAGTTCAACCAGGTGTCGCGCGCTGCGGTGAAGGCCAAGGTTGCCGAGCCGGCGAACCTGCCGAGTGTCGTCGTGCACATGACCGTCGGTCCGAACGAGGACGGCCAGCGCATCGACAACTACCTGATGAAGTGCCTGCCCGGCGTGCCGAAGTCGCACATCTACCTGATCCTGCGCTCCGGTCAGGTGCGGGTTGACGGCGGCCGGGTCAAGCCGGATCGCAAGATCGCGCTGGGCGAGGAAATCCGCATCCCGCCGGTCCGCATCGCCGAAAAGACCGAGCAGATCCGCGCGCCGGATGCGGTGCTGAACCGCCTGCGCGACGCGATCGTCTACGAGGACGAGCATTACCTGGCGATCTGCAAGCCGGCCGGTCTGGCGTCGCACGGCGGCACCGGCATCGCCTACGGCGTCATCGAGGCGGCACGCGGCTGGGGCAAGTACGACTTCCTCGAACTGGCCCATCGTCTGGACCGCGACACCAGCGGCGTGCTGCTGCTGGCCAAGTCCCGTCCCGGCCTGCTGCGTGCCCAGCGTGCGTTCCGTGAAGGGCTGGCCGACAAGCGCTACTTCGCGCTGATCGTCGGCCGGCTGCAGGGCGGGGCGCGTGATGTCGACGCGGCCCTGGTCAAGCGCTCGATCCCGGGCGGCGAGCGCTTCATCGACATCGACGAGGAAGACGGCAAGCCGTCGAAGTCGCGCTTCGTGCCGCAGGCGCACTACAAGGACGCGACGCTCTGCGAAGTGCACATCTTCTCTGGCCGCACTCACCAGATCCGCGTTCATGCGCTGGCGCTCGGCCACCCGGTCGCCGGCGACCGCAAGTACGGCCTCCGGGACGATCAAAAGCCGATTCGCGACAAGGGCCTGCGGCGGATGTTCCTGCACTCGCACTTCCTTCAGCTGCCGGCTGACGGCGACTTCGGCAAGCTGATCCTCAACGCGCCGATGACCGAGGAACTGCGCGAGTTCCTCGACGTGCTCGGGCCGGGGCGCTGAGCGCCGGCTTCACGGCAAACTTCCGGCTCACGCCAAGGCGCAAAGACGCAAAGCAAGAACGGCGAGAATTCGGTTGGTCATCAACCGGCTTTTCTTCGCCTCTTGGCGCTTTTGCGTGAGCCTGCATTCATTCCCGCCCTCGACCCCATGCCCGAATTCGACCTGCTGATCTTCGACTGGGACGGCACGCTGGCCGATTCGGCCGGCCTGATCGTCAGCACCACGCAAGCGGCGATCCGCGATCTCGGCCTGCCGCCGCGCGAGAACCACCAGATTGCCGAGCTGATCGGCCTTGGGCTCGAAGACGGCATGCGCCGGCTGTATCCGGAGTTCGATCCACAGTGGGTGATGCGCCAGCTGCTGCTGCATCGGCGCGAATCCGGGCTGAAGATCCATTCCACGCCGCTGTTCGACGGTGCCGCCGAGGCACTCGCCGAACTGCGCGAGCGCGGGTTCCGGCTGGCGGTTGCCACCGGCAAGCCGCGGGCGGGGCTGGAAGGGGCATTCGACGATCACGGCCACGTCCGGCCGCTGTTCGAGATCAGCCGCTGTGCCGACGAAACCGCCGACAAGCCGCATCCGCTGATGCTCGAGGAAATTCTCCGCGAGACCGGTGTCCGGCCCGAGCGCGCGCTGATGATCGGGGATACCGAATACGACGTGGCGATGGCGCGCGCGATTGGCGTGCCGGCGCTCGGCGTCGCCTGCGGTGTCCACGATCCCGGTCGGCTGCGCAATGCCGGTGCCCGCGCCGTTGTCGACGGCGTGCATGTTTTGCCGGGCTGGCTGACCGGCCGTTGAGCGGTGCTCAGGGCAGCGGCTGGCCGATGTCCGCCAACAGCCGCCGGACCGCGATCAGCGGCAAGCCGACCAGCCCGGTGGCGTCTTCGCTGTCGATGGCATCGACCAGCGTGATGCCAAGGCCCTCGCTCTTGAAGCTGCCGGCACAGTCGAAGGCGGGCTCGGCATCGACATAGCGCTCGATTTCGGCAGTCGTCAGTGTCCTGAAGCGGACGCGAGTGACATCGACGTGCCGGTGCAGCGCTCCGCTGGCGTCGTGGACCAGGGCGACCGCCGTGATGAATTCGACCTGCTGGCCCGATTGCGCGGCAAGCTGTTCGATGGCGGCAGCCCGCGTGCCCGGCTTGCCCAGCACCCGCGTGCCGCAGGCCACCACCTGATCGGACCCGAGCACCCAGCGCTCGCGATGGCGGGTCGACAGCACTCGGGCCTTGGCCAGCGCCAGGCGCTCGGCCAGCGCCTGCGGTGCTTCGTCCGGTTGTCGGCTTTCGTCGGCGTCGGACGGCAGCGCCTCGAACGGCAGTCCCAGACGGGCCAGCAGGCTGGCGCGATAGCGCGAGCCGGAAGCCAGAATCAGCGGTTGCGCGGCAGTGATCGGCAGCATGGTGCGGTCGGTATCGTCGTTCAGATGTATGGGTGGCGGGCGATCATCGCCCGGCATCGGGTACATTCGATGCATACGGATCAAAAATGCCGTGGCGACACGACGGCGCTGTCATTCCCCGGGTTCCATTGATGAATGTGATTGTCCGCTGTTGCAGCGCCTTCCTGCTGCTTGTCGCCGTGTCGCTCGTACCGAACCGCCTGCTGGCGGCGCCTGAACTGACGGTCGACGGTGACGGCGACGGCGTGTCAGACGAGCGCGACGATTGCCCGAGCAGTGCCGCCGGCGTCGTCGTCGATGCCCGCGGCTGCAGCGTCGATACCGCCGCCGCAGGTGATACCGATGGCGACGGCGTGCTCGACGCAGCCGACCAGTGCCCATATTCGGACAGCAAGACGCGGGTCGATGCCGTTGGCTGTGCGCTGGACGACGACTTCGATGGTGTCGCCAATGGCCGCGACCAGTGCCCGAATACGGCGGCCGGCGAGCGTGTCGATGTCCAGGGCTGCATCGTTGGCGCGCCAGCGGCGGCAGCTGCGGCAGACGCCACCCGGCAGAAGCAACCAGACGCACCATCGGCTGCAGCGGGACCGGCCGAAGTGCCCGCCGCCGCCGCGCCGCTGCCAGCGGCGGCCGAGCCGGTGGCGGCAGCTCCGGCGCCTGCGGCTGAACCGGTACCGGCTGTGGCTGCGGCGCCGGTTGCCGCTCCGGTTGCGGAACCGACCGCCGGACCCGCCGAAGTGCCCGCCGATGCCGCGCCGCTTCCGGCAGCGCTCTCGCCGCCTCAAGCGGTCGCCGAGCCACCGGCCGCAGTTCCGGCACCAACGCCTGAACCGGAACCAGCGCCAGCGCCAGCACCGGCGGTTGCTGCAGCTCCGGTTGCAGCACCGGCTGCCGCGACCGCTGCCGAACCGACCGAAGTACCGGTCGATGCAGTTCCGCCTCCTGCGCCGGCCGTCCCGGCTGAAGTCGTCGTCGAGACGCCGGTACCGGTGGCGCCTGCCGAGCCGGTCGCCGCAGTGCCGGTGCAAGCCCCGGCGCCGGTACCTGAGCCTGAGCCGCTGCCGGTCACTGCCGTTGCTCCCGCTGCCGAAATGCCGAAAACGGCACCTTCCGTCGAGCCAGTTGCTTCGGCACCGGTCACGTCACCCATACCGGGCAGCCCCGTCGTGCCCGAGCAGCTTGCCGAGAAGCCTGCGGCTGCCAGCACGGTGACGGAACCCACACCGCAGCCATTGCCGGTGCCGACCGAAACCCCGTTGACACTGGCCGAGCCGCCGGCAGCCGCGGGCCGCAACCCGGATAGCGGTCCGGCGTTGCCCAGCGTCATCGAGCCTGCCCGGGCCGTCGTCGACGAACAGGCGCTGGTCCCGATCATCACGCCGATCGAGGAGCCGCTCACGGTCTTTGCCGCCGAACCTCCGCCGCAGCTTCTCGGTCCGATCGGCACGCCGATGCAGGCTGCCGAAGCGGCGCTGCAAGCGATGGGTCAGGCGTCGACGGCCGACACCGGCAACGACGCAGCCCAGCGCACCGATGGTGCGCAACCGCTGCCACGCGCGACCACCAGCGAGTCGGCTGCAGCGAAGCCTGCGCCAGCTGCCGTCGCGGTGACGCCGCAGCCGGAGCGTCCGCCTGCAGTCGTGCAGCCGTCGGCGCAAGTACCGGCTCCGGCATCGGCACCGATCGCTGCGGCGCCGGTTCCGGTCGTGGCACCGCTGCCGGCTGAGGCTGAACCCGCTGCGTCGGTCGCCGGCAGCCAGGTGCCGGTCGTGTCGCCAGCAGTCAACCCGACGCGTCCCCGCAGCCTGCCGTCAGCGCCGGTGATCACGTTGAGTCCGGACGCCGTGCTTCAGTTGCAGCGGCATCCGACCAGCAAGGCCTCGGAGTTCATTCCGCTTCCGCCAAGCGCGCAGCCAGTGCCGGCAGAAAAGCCGTCAACGGCGACGCAGGCGCTGCCGAACGCTCCGGCTGTGACCCTGAAGCCGCAATAGAGCCACTGCTGACGGTCTGGACCATCGACCCGGACAGCGGCTGAAACCGGCCGAACCTGCGCTGACCGCCTCAGCGACCGTGCTGCAATGCCGGCAGGACCTGTCCGCGGAATGCCGGTTCCAATGCAGCGGCACGGGCCAGACGGGTTTCGACAGCGTCGGCTTCCGGCACCGGCATCAGCCAGCCGGCAAGGCCGTCTTCGAGCAGGCCGGCAATCATCTCGATGTGCTCGTCGTGATCGTTGAGCGCCGGGATGTAGCGGAACGCGCTGCCGCCATGGGCAACGAAGTCCTCGCCGACGCCGATCGAGATTTCCTCCAGCGTTTCCAGGCAGTCGGCGGCAAAGCCGGGGCACATCACGTCAAGGGTCTTGACGCCGCGCGTGGCCAGCGCGCGCACGGTGGCGTCGGTGTACGGCTGCACCCAAGGTGCCTTGCCGAAGCGGCTCTGGAAGCTGATCGAATAGCTGTCCTTCGGCAGCTCCAGCGCTTCGGCGAGCAGGCGGCCGGTCTTCTGACACTGGCAGTAATACGGATCGCCGGCGGTGACGTAGTGCTGCGGCACGCCGTGGAACGACATCAGCAGATGATCGCCGCGGCCATGCGTGTCCCAGTGCCGGCGCACGCTGTTCGACAACGCCGCGATGTGGCTCGGATGATCGTGGTAGCAGCTCATCGTGCGCATTTCCGGCATCCAGCGCCGCTTCTGCGTTTCGGCGAACACCGCATCGAAGCAGGCGGCCGTGGTCGAGCCGGAGTACTGCGGATACAGCGGCAGCACGACGATGCGCCGCACGCCCTGCTGTTCAAGCGCGGCAATCGCCGACTCCACACTTGGATTGCCGTAGGTCATCGCCAGCTCCACCGGCACATCGCGGCCGTACTGGGCAGCGAGCTTCGCTTTCAGCTTCGCCGCCTGGCGCTTCGAATGGACCAGCAGTGGTGAACCTTCGTCCATCCAGATCGAGCCGTAGGCATGCGCCAGACGTTTCGGACGGAACGGCACGATGAACAGGTACAGGATCGGCAGCCACAGCGCGCGCGGCAGCTCGACGACGCGCGGGTCGCCGAGGAACTGGGCGAGGTATCGGCGGATCGCCGGGCCGGTCGGCGCGTCGGGCGAGCCGAGGTTCATCAGCAGTACACCGGTGCGGCCGGTGGCGCGGTGGGCGACGTCGGTCAGGTTGGGGGCTTTCATGCGGATCGGGAATTCAGGGCCCTCAGTGTATCGGTGGCGGCGCCGACAGGCCTGACGAATGCGGCTACTAAGCGTTTGGACTTTCCTTGGAACCGGACTGCGGGTGTAGCGTCTGCCGCGCCAGCCGTCCAGCCCAGCCGTCCAGCGTTGACGGCTCGTGCGCCACTTCCACCCGACAGTACCGCCGAGAACGACACAATGTCCGATACCCCGCAGCGCTTCGAGACCCTGGCCATCCACGCTGGCTACCTGCCGGACCCGACGACCCGCGCGGTCGCGGTGCCGATCTACCAGACGGTAGCGTTCGCCTTCGACGACACCCAGCATGGCGCCGACCTGTTCGACCTGAAGGTCGCCGGCAACATCTATTCGCGGATCATGAATCCGACCAACGACGTCCTGGAGCAGCGCCTGGCCGCGCTTGAAGGCGGTGTCGGTGCGCTGGCGCTGGCCTCGGGACAGGCGGCGGTGACCTACGCGATCCAGACCATCGCCGGCGTTGGCGACAACATCGTCTCCGCCAGCACCTTGTATGGCGGCACCTACAACCTGTTCGCCCACACGCTGCCGCAGTTCGGCATCGAGACCCGTTTTGCCGATCCGCGCGACCCGGCCAGCTTTGCGGCGCTGATCGACGCCCGCACCAAGGCGGTGTTCATCGAATCGATCGGCAATCCGCTCGGCAACATCACCGACATCGCCGCGATCGCCAAGATCGCTCATGCCGGCGGCGTGCCGCTGATCGTCGACAACACGGTGGCCACGCCGTACCTGCTGCGGCCGTTCGAGCATGGTGCCGACATCATCGTCCACTCGCTGACCAAGTACCTCGGCGGCCATGGCACCACGCTCGGTGGCGCGATCGTCGACTCCGGCAAGTTCCCGTGGGCCAAGCACAAGGCCCGCTTCCCGCGCCTGAACGAGCCGGACCCGAGCTACCACGGGGTCGTCTACACCGAAGCGCTCGGCCCAGCCGCTTATATCGGCCGCGCTCGGGTCGTGCCGCTGCGCAACACGGGTGCCGCGCTGTCGCCATTCAATGCCTTCCAGATCCTGACCGGCATCGAAACGCTGGCGCTGCGCATGGACCGGATCACCGACAACGCGATCAAGGTCGCTCGCTTCCTGAAGGCGCAGCCGCAGGTGAAATGGGTTGGCTATGCCGGGCTCGAAGACCATCCGCAGCACGCGCTGGCGCAAACCTACTTCGGCGGCCGGGCGTCGGGAATCATCACCTTCGGTCTCAGCGGCGGCCGCGCAGCCGGCGCCCGCTTTCAGGACGCGCTGAAGCTGTTCACCCGGCTGGTCAACATCGGTGATGCCAAGTCGCTGGCGACCCATCCGGCATCAACCACGCACCGCCAGCTGTCACCCGCAGAGCTGGAAAAGGCGGGCGTCAGCGAGGACACCGTGCGGCTGTCGATCGGTATCGAGCACATCGACGACCTGCTCGCCGATCTGACCCACGCGATCGCTGCCGCCCGCTAGTCAGCGGCGGATTTCGCCGGCTGCAAGCCGGCGGAAGTAGCCGTGATAAGCCGCCATCGCCTTGTTGCCAAGCACCAGCATCAGCGGCAAGTTGATCAGGTACATGAAACCGAGGCCGACGGTCGAGATCGCATCGAGCTGGCCGGAGGTCTCGATGAAGCCGAAGCAGGCCACGGCTGCCGCGACACACCAGGTGATCCGGTACGGCGTGATCGCTTGCGCCCCGATCAGGTAGATCACGCCCTGCTCGCCGTAGTAGCCGTAGCTGATGATGCAGGACAGGCCGAACACCCAGACCGCGATCGTGATCAGCCAGCGGCCGAGGCCCGGATGGACCTTGTCGAAGCCCTTGGCGACCAAGGTCGAGCCGCGATAGTCGGCGTAGACGCCGCTGTCGAGCAGCGTCGGCGCGCTCGTCGCTTCGATCGGCATCCAGCGCAGCGATTTGGCGTCGTCGCCCAGCACGCCGTAGAGCCGGGTGCGCGTGCCGGCGTTGTCGACCATCACGAATACCGGTGCGCCGGCTTTCCAGTCTTCGCGGCTTGCGCCTGACTGCTCGGGAATGCTGGCCAGATCCGGCTGCCAGTGGCCGGGGGCCGAGGCAACGATGGCCGGCGGTGTGCTCCAGACGGCGGCTGGCGCGCGATTCCAGATGCCGGTCGACAGCACGACGAGGCCCGTCACCGTGCAGACGAAAATCGTGTCGATGAACGGCTCGAGCCCGGCGACCACGCCTTCGGTCACCGGCTCCGGCGTTTTCACTGCAGCGTGGGCGATCGGCGCGGTGCCCAGGCCCGCTTCGCTGGAGAACAGCGCCCGCTTCATGCCCCACATGAACGCCGAGCCCATCGTGCCGCCAGCGAAGGCGCCGACGCCTTCGGTCGGCGAGAACGCGCTGCTGACGATCAGGCTGAACAGCGCCGGCAGGCTTTCGGCTTCGTGCAGGATCACGTAGACACCGGCGATCACATAGACGCCGCACTTGAACGGCACCAGCGTCTTGGTGACGTTGCCAATGCGCTTGATGCCGCCGAGGATCACGGCCGCCGCTGCAGTGGCGAGGATCACGCCGGTGACCCAGGTTGGCACGCCGAAGTATTCGCGGGTGGTGTCGGCCACGCTCCAAGTCTGGAACATGTTGCCGCCGGTGAACGCGAACAGCAGCAGCGCGAAACAGAAGCACACGCCGACCACGCGGCCGAAACCGGCGAGCTTCGGGTTCAGCTGCGCGAGCCCGTCGCGGGCGACGTACATCGCGCCGCCATGCGGATTGCCGGGCTCGGAGGTGTCGCGATAGAGCAGCGACAAGGTCACTTCGGTGGTCTTCAGCGCCATGCCGATCAGGCCGACCACCCACATCCAGAACACCGCGCCCGGGCCGCCGAAATCGACCGCGATCGCCATGCCGGCAATCGCACCCAGACCCACCGTGCCGGACATCGCGGCAGTCAGCGCCTGGAAGTGGGTCAAGGCGCCTTCACCGTGGCTGGTGTCGATGCCCTTGCCGGCCACCAAGGCCACGCCATGGGTCAGCGATCGGTACTGGCAGAACTTGCTCCAGATCGAGAACAGCAGACCGATGCCGAGCAGCGACAGCAGCATCGGCACCGACAGCAGCGTGTTGTTGACGGCATCGATCGCCGCCCAGACATGGTCCATTGCGATCAGGCCTTGCCGGCCAGCTTCGAATGGCTGCGCGAATAGCCGAAGTAGATCGCCTGGCCGATCACCAGCCAGACTGCGAACGCGGTCCACGTCGTCTGGCCGAGACGGGTCATCAGATAGCCGCAGGACAGCACGCCAAGCACCGGCAGCAGCGGCCCGAAAGGCGCCTTGAACGGCCGCTTCAGATCCGGCCGGGTGCGGCGCAGTACCAGCACGCCGACGCAGGCAATGACGAACGCGCCGAGCGTGCCGATGTTGGCGGTATCGGCCAGTTCGCCCAGCGGCACGAAGCCGCCGAGGATCAGCATGACCAGACCGGCGGCGATGATCGAACCGACCGGCGTCCGCGTTTCCGGATGCAGCGTCGCGAAGAACGGCGGCAGCAGGCCGTCGCGGGAAATCGCGAACAGCACGCGGGTCAGGCCGTAGAACATCACCAGCATCACCGTGGTCAGGCCGGCGATCGCGCCGATCGAGATCAGCCCGGCAGCGGTCTTCTGGCCAATCTGCAGCAGCGAGTAGGCAACCGGCGAACCGACGTTCAGATCGGTGTACGGCACGATGCCGGTCAGCAGGCCGGACACCACGATGTAGAGGATCGTGCAGGCGCCGAGCGAGCCGAGGATGCCGATCGGCAGGTCGCGCGACGGCTTCTTGGTTTCTTCCGCGGCGGTCGATACCGCATCGAAGCCGAGGTAGGCGAAGAAGATCTTCGAAGCGCCATCGAACACGCCGCCCCAGCCGAAGTGCTTGGTGCCGTCGGCATCGACGACTTCGGCCGGAATGAACGGATGCCAGAGTGTCGGATCGACGTGGAACACGGCCACACCAATGAACAGGAAGATCGTTGCCAGCTTCACCGCGACAATGATCGCGTTCAGCACTGCACCCACTTTCGCGCCCTTGGCCAGCACCACGCCGAGGGTGGTGATGATCAGCACCGCAGGCAGGTTCACGAAGCTGCCGGGGTGTTGCGGATCGAGAAAGCTGTGCGTGAGCAATGCCGGCAGATGCACGTTGATCGATTGCAGGCCGGTGTTCAGATACTCCGACCAGCCGGCCGACACCGCCGGCACCGCCACTGCGTATTCGAGCACCAGCATCCAGCCGATGATCCAGGCTGGCCATTCGCCAAGCCCCGCGTACCCGTAACCGTAGGCGCTGCCGGCGCCGCCGATCGACGAGGCCAGTTCGGCGTACGACAGTGCCGCGAAGGTGCAGGCCAGACCAGCCACGACGAACGACAGCACCACCGCCGGACCGGCGTTGACGGCGGCTGCCTTGCCGGTCAGCACGAAGATGCCGGTTCCGATGATCGCGCCGATCCCGAGCATCACCAGATCGAAGGCGTTGAGGCTGCGCTTCAGTCCGGTGTTCTTTTCGAGATCGGTTTCGATCGCTTTGGTGCGGAACAGGCTCATCAATTTCTCCCCAGCATCTGGCTATGGAAACGGCCCGCCGGTCGAATGACCGGCGGGCCGTTTGTCTTGTGCAGGGAGTATGCCGACCGCCCCCGGTTTCGGTAAGCGTTGCCCGTGAAGTGAACCGCGGCCTGCCATTCGTCATGCCGACGAAAGTCGGCATCCAGCGTCGAGGAGGGCTGCACTCAAGAGCTCTGGATTCCGGCTTTCGCCGGAATGACGGTTGTTACTGCACCGGCACCTGGCCCGACTTCCACAGATTGATGCTGTAGGCCCCCGGACTCTTGACGCCGTCCTTGGTCTGGCCGATCAGCCGCGTCGCCCAGGGATCGACATTGACCGGCGCGTTCCAGCCGAACGGGTCGATCAGGCCGTGGATGCCGGAGATGCCCCAGCCGCTGTTCGGGTAGGTCGGCGTGAAGCTGCGGAAGCCGGTCAGGTTGGTCAGGCGCTGCACCGAGAAGTGCAAGTGCGGCTCGGACGAGCAGCCGTTGTCGCCGACCGCGCCGATCACCTGTCCGGCCGTCACGGTCTGGCCGTCGACCACGTCGATCGCCTTGGCGTGGGCGTAGTAGGTCAGGAAGCGTTCGGCATAGGTGCCGGAGCCGATGCTGTGCTCGATGTAGATCTCGCCCTGCGGGCTCTTCTGCGCGCAGACGCCGCCGAACTCGGTGGTGTCGCGGAAACGCGCCTTGCGGACCACGCCGCTGGCGACCGCCTTCAGCGCGTTGTTGGCCGGCATCACCCAGTCGTAGCCGCCGTGGCCATTGATCCAGCAGGCCTGCTTGCCGTTCTTGTCGATCACCTTCGAATTCGGGCAGTTCGGATTGGTCGACTGGCCGAAGTCGCTGGCCTTGATCGGCAGGTCGTAATAGTTGAAGTCCCAGCGGTTGTAGGTGGCGACCGAGCCGGTATAGAGCTGGTACGGCTTGGAGAACACCGGCAGCGCTTTCGGCGCGACGGTGATCACGCACTTGCTCTTGCCTTGCGCGGCGTTGAACGCCCAGGTAGCGGGTGCGGAACCGGTGCCGACGTAGAACACCTGGAAGGCGCCGTCATTGCAGACCGCCATCGCGTTGTTGGTGCCGGACACCGACCACAGCCCGGCACGGGCGATGCTGCCGCCGGGGCCGGTCGCAAGCATGTCGCCGCAGGGGTTCGAGGTGCTGCTGGTGAGATGCGAAAACGCCCAGCCGCCGCTGGCATAGCTGAGGCTGCAATAGCGGCCGTAGCCGGACGGCACGGCGGTGCTCGGAACGGCTTGCGCCTGCGCCGGCATCGGCACCGACAGCGACTGCAGGGCGGCCAGGACAAGGCCGGCGGAGGCGATGCTGCTGCGGGTCAAGACTTTCATCGGAGAGCTCCCAGAGGTTGGTCGGGCAACCGCGTTTCGGCTGCCTCACCCCTGTGAACGGAACGCCGTGCGCCGATGGCTCACGCCGCGCAACGCGTTTCGAGACGCCCATCACACCGGCGTCACGCGGGCGATGAAGCGGCGTGACCGGCTGCGACGATCAGGGTCGCGGCGTGGCCGGTGCTTCGGTCCGCTTCGCGTCGCCGCTGCCACCTGCAGCGACCGGGGGCGCGTTGCCCTGCGCCGGCCCGGCGACCGGCGTCACGGGTGTCGACGTCGTGGTGTCGCGGGCGCGCTGCCGGTCCGGATCGACGATGTTGGCCTTCGGGCGATTGCGGGCGTCGTCGACGCACGGTGCAGGACACACCGGCCGCGGTGTCGCGGGTCCTGCGACCGGCGCGGTTCCGGCTGCCGATGCGGTCACTGCGGCGCCCAGTCCGATCACCACCACGGCGGCCTGCACGAGGGTATTCAGCGCAGCTTGCTTGCTCATCTGTCGTCTCCGGTGATCGCCCGGCTTGCGGGCTTTTGAAGATCGTAGCCATTGCGGCGCGGGCCGCCTGCTTTTGTGCGGCGTCCGCTGGAGGCTTGCGCGGCAGCGACATCGCGCCGCGCAGCCGCCAGCCAGATGCTGTCGGCCGCATCGAGCTCGGTGCGCAGCTGCGCGGCACGCATCAGTTCGGGCTGCGCCTCGGCCGGCTTTGCCTGCGCCAGCAGCGCACGGCCGAGCCAGGTGCGGGTCCAGGCTTCCTCGTCACGCAGGGCCTTGGCCTGCGGATGCGCCGCAATCCGCGCCAGCGTGGCGCGCATCGCCGCTTCCGCCGCCGGCGCATCGCCCAGCGCCACCCGCGCCCGTGCCTCGTCCCAGAGCAGCCGCAGTTCGTGGACATGCAGCAGCGGTGCAGCCGGCGGCGTCCAGACGTCGCGGGCCCGATGCAGATCGGCGAGGGCAGCGGCCGGCTGGCCGCGGTCCAGCGCCTGTTCGGCGCGGATCGCCAGCCAGTTGGCATGAGCCAGGCTGTGCTCGCCGCGGTCGGCCAGCAGGATCGGCAGCGCCGCGTCGAGCAGCCGGCCGGCGGCGACCGGATCGCCTTGCGCCAGCCTCACGCGCGCCAGCCGGGTCATCGTGGCTTGCCGTTGCGCCGGCTCGTCGGCAAAGCGGCCCAGCAGCGGTTCGAGCTGGGCTGCCGCCTGCACCGGCTGGCCGCGCTGGTAGAGCAGCCAGCCATAGGCGTAGGCCAGGCTGTCGCGTTCCTCGGAATCGCTGCCGCCGGCACGCGGATCGAAGCTGGCGATGGCGCTGCGCAGCAGTGCGTCGGCCCCGCTGCGGTCGCCGGTATCGGCGAGCACGCCGGCCAGCAGCTGGCTGGCAATGACGATCCACGGCGAGCCGGGCGCTTCGGTATCGCTGTACAGCGCCAGCGCGGCGCGCAGCTCGCGTTCGGCCAGATCGAAGCGCTGCTGCTGCTGAAGCAGCTGACCGAGCTGCTGATGTGCGGTCGCGCGCTCGTATGCCGGCCAGGTCGTGGCGTCGGCCGCAGTCAGCGCCAGCGCTTCGCGCAGCCGCCGCTCGTTGCGCGCCGGGTCTTCGGCCTGCTCGGCGGTACGCGCTAGGCCGAGCAGCACGGCGATGCGCTGCGGATGTTTCGGATGCCCGGCCTCGATCAGCGCCAGCGCTTCGCTGAACAGGCGATCGGCCGTCGGGTCGATGCTCGGCAACTGCCAGTAGGCGTTCTCGGCTTGTGTGGCCAGCGCATCGATCCGTGCCCTGGCATTGGCGGCAGACGCCGGGCCGATCAGCGCCAGCGCTTCGCTGATCGCAGCGTTGCTGGCCTCGTATTCGGAGGCCGCCGACAGCGCCGCGCCGTGATCGAGCAGCGCTCGCGCCAGCGCGTCCCGGCCGGCGGCATCGGTGGCTTCGGCGCGGCGCAGCTGCACCTGCTCGGCGAGCAACTCGAGCGCCTGCGGCAACAGCAGCAGATCGCGATACAGGCGGCCGATGGTGCCAAGCAGCTCGGCGCGGATCGCCGGCGCTTCGTGCAGATCCTCGCGGATGCGCGCTGCACCACGCGCCAGCAGGTCTTCGGCGCTGGCCCGGCGCAGCATCGCGCCGCCGCGCTGGCCGGCGCTGTTGCGCTCGAACACGTCGACGAGGAAGTCCTTCACGGCCAGCGCCGTGCGCGCTTCGGCATCGGCGCGCTGCGCGGCCTGACGAGCAAGCTCGGCCTGCCACAGCGCGACCCCGAGCCCGGTCAGCAGCGCGGCAAGCACGAAGCCGGCGGCGATCACGCCGGTCCGGTAGCGGCGCGCGAAGCGGGCGCTGCGTTCGGCGAATGAATCCGGACGCGCCAGGATCGGCCGGTCGTCAAGATGGCGCTGCAGGTCATCGGCCAGTTCGGCGGCGCCGCGATAGCGCTCGTCCGGCCGCTTCTTCAGCGCCCGCAAGACGATGGTGTCGAGCGCGCCGCGCAGCGTTCGCCGCATCGCCGGGCTGCTGATCGCCTGCGACGGCGGCAGCGGTTCCTGATCGAGCACGGCGCGCTCGATCTGCGCCGTGGTCATGCCTGGCCGGTCGTAGGGGCGAACGCCGGTCAGCGTTTCATACAGCAGCACGCCGAGGGCATGGACATCGCTGGCCGGCGTCACCGCTTCGCCGCGAATCTGCTCCGGTGCGGCGTATTCCGGCGTCAGCGCGCGGCTGCCGATGCGGGTCAGCGCCAAGCCATCAGCTTCGTCGTCATGCTCGACCAGCTTGGCGATGCCGAAGTCGAGCAGCTTCACGGTGCCGTCGGCGGTCACCAGGATGTTCGAAGGCTTCAGATCGCGATGGACGATGCGCTGCGCATGGGCTTCGGCCACCGCCGCGCAGACCGCGACCAGCAGTTTCAAGCGCGCCGGCACATCGAGCTGGCGGCTGGCGCACCTGCGATCGAACGGCTCGCCATCGACATGTTCAAGCACCAGGAACAAGGCGCCTTCGGCATCGACGCCGGCATCGAGCAGCCGCGCGATGTTCGGATGCTGCAAGCGCGCCAGCAGCCGGCCTTCGCGGGCAAAGCGCTCGCGCAGGCCGCGCCGCACGAGATGCGGATGCAAGGTCTTGATCGCCACGTGGCCGTCGTAAAGACCGTCGCTGCGCCGTCCGAGCCAGACCTCGCCCATGCCGCCGCTGCCAAGCAGGCGTTCAAGCGTGTACGCGCCGAGCGTGGTGCCGGGCTGGCGCTCCGCTTCGCGGATGGTCGCGGCGAGTTCGGTGCTGATCAGCTGCTCGGCGCTGCCGGACAGGAAGCCGGCCGAGGTGGCGCCATGATCGGCGGCCAGCAGGCGCAGCACGCGGGCGTGGACGTCGGGGGATTCGCGCGCGAGGCTGGCCAGCATGGCTGCCCGCTCGCTGGCGTCGTCACAGGCCAGCAAGCGATCGAACACCGCGAATGCCTCGCGGCTGTGGCGGACGCGAAGCGCTTCGTCGTCCTGCGCCGGGGCCATGGGCTCAGCGGCTTTTCAAGGCGTCGAACAGGAAGGCGCGGGCCTTGGTCCAGTCGCGCTTGACGGTGGCAGCCGAGCTGCCGGTGATTCCGGCGATGGCATCGACGCCGAGGCCGCCGAAGTAGCGCAGCTCGACGACCTGATGCAGCCGCGCATCGATCGCCGCCAGTTCCGTGAGCGCTTCGTTCAGCGCGTCGAGATCGGCTTCCTCCGTTGCTTCGCCATCGGCAGCGAAGTCGGTCATCAGGGTCACGCGGGCCGCGCCGCCACCGCGCTTCAGCGCCATCCGTTCGCGCGCGAAGTCGAACACCACGTTGCGCATGGCGGTGGAGGCAAACGCGAGGAAGGCATTGCGATCGGCGCCGACCAGCGCCTCGCGTTCGGTCAAGCGCAGATAAACCTCGTTGACCAGCGCCGGCGCGTCGAGCAGCGTCGACGGTGCTGCCTGCGCGACCCGATGCCGAGCGATTCGCATCAGCTCGTCGTAGACCGCCGCAAACAGCGCATCGCGCGCGGCGAGATCGCCGGCACGAGCGCTGGACAGCAGTTGTGTGACCTGGGTCATGACGGCCGGACTATAGCGCCGGCCGTCATGAAATCACTCCGAGCGGCTTCGTTCTGCGCAGCGCGGCCACGCCGTCTCTGGCGCGAGTTCGGTCTTGTCTGGCACCCCGGCCCGGTCGTCCCTGACCCGGCGTTCGCCGTTCAGCGAGCAGTGCTCGCTGAACGACTCACCCTTCGATGATGGCGGTAACGCCCATGCCGCCGGCCGTGCAGATCGAGATCAGGCCGCGACCGCCGCCGTTCTCGCTGATGATCTTGGCCAGTGTGGCGACGATGCGCGCGCCGGTGGCGGCGAACGGATGGCCAAGGCCGAGCGAGGAGCCGCGAATGTTCATCCGCGAGCGGTCGATGCTGCCGAGCGGCTTGTCGAGGCCCAGACGTTCCTTGCAGAACTTCGGATCTTCCCAGGCCTTCAGCGTGCACAGCACCTGCGCGGCGAAGGCTTCGTGGATTTCATAGAAATCGAAGTCCTGCAGCTTCAGACCGGTCCGCGCCAGCATCCGCGGCACGGCGAACGCCGGGGCGATCAGCAGGCCGTCCTTGCGGCCGGACGCGAAGTCGACGGCGGCGGTCTCGTAGGCGGTCAGGTAGGCCAGCGGCTTGTGGCCATGCGCCTTCGCCCAGTCTTCGGAGGCCAGCAGCACGGCGGCGGCGCCATCGGTCAGCGGCGTCGAATTGCCGGCGGTCAGCGTGCCGTTGGCCTTGTCGAACGCCGGCTTCAGCGACGCCAGCTTGGCCAGCGTGGTGTCGCCACGCAGGTTGTTGTCGCGGGAAAGTCCTGCGTACGGCACGACCAGATCGCCGAAGAAGCCGGAGTCATAGGCGAGTGCGGCCTTCTGGTGCGATTCCAGCGCCAGCTGGTCCTGATCGGCGCGGGCAATGCCCCACTGCTTGGCCATCTGCTCGCAGTGCGCGCCCATGCTCATCCGGGTGCGCGGCTCGTTGTTGCCGGGGATCAGCGGCACCAGATCCTTCGGCCGGAACTTCGAGAACGCCGCCAGACGCTGGCCGGCGGTTTTTGCGCGGTTGGCTTCGAGCAGGATCTTGCGCAGGCCTTCGCCAACGCCGATCGGCGCGTCCGACGCGGTGTCGACACCGGCGCCGATGCCCGATTCGATCTGCCCGAGCGCGATCTTGCTGCCGACCGTCATCACCGTTTCCAGGCTGGTGCCGCAAGCCTGCTGCAGGTCATAGGCCGGCGTTTCGGCCGACAGGCCCGACGACAGCACGCATTCGCGGGTCAGGTTGAAATCGCGCGAATGCTTGAGCACCGCACCGGCCGCCACTTCACCAAGACGCTCGCCGTGCAGCTGGTACTTGTCGACGACGCCCTTCAGCGCGGCGGTCAGCATGTCGGCATTGCTGCGGGTGGCGTAGGCGCCGTTCGAGCGCGCGAAAGGAATGCGGGCGCCACCAAGAATGGCGACCTTGCGGCCGTAGGGTTTCATCGACAGGTTCTCCAGGCGGGGGTTGGCACTGCTGTGCAGTGCAACATTGTATCGCCGCGACGCTGTTTGTTTACAACTGTTTACTGTTTGCGGCGACGAACTCAGCGGCTGGCGACAGCATCGACCTCGGCCGCCAGCGGCGCATAGGCGCCGGTCCGGCCGGCGACAACGGCCGCTGCTGCGGCGGCTCGCCGGGCCTGCGTGGCCAGGCTGGCGGCCGGATCGTCCAGCAAGGTTGCCATCCAGGCGCCCATCGCGGCATCGCCGCAGCCCACCGTGTCGACCACCGTTGTCGCCCGCGCCGGTTCCTCGACCACGGCCGATCCCGCCAGCAGGCGCAGCCCGCGGGCGCCCCGGGTGTACATCAGTGCGGCATCCGGCCGAACGCTGGCGCGCAGCGCAGCCAGCGCCGCGTTTTCAGTCTGGCCGGGGTAGAGCTGGGCGAGATCCTCGTCGGACACCTTGAGATAGCGGCAGACCGGCAGCAGCGCGTCGAAGCGCGCACGCCAGCCCGGATCGGCCATCGGCCTGCGCCAGTTCGGATCGAATGCCAGCCGCTTGCCGGCCGCGGCCGCGTCGAGCGCCACCCGCAGCAGCCGGTCGGCAAGCGGCTGGCGCGCGAGGCTGATGCCGCCGACATGGACGACCTCGGCAGCATCGAGCCAGCCGGCTGGCAGCCGGGCCGGATCGAAGTGCAGGTCGGCGCTGTCGTCGCCGACGAACTGGTAGGCCGGCGGCTGCGTCGAGGTGACCATCGCCAGCAGCGGCGATCGATCGAGCACCTGCAGGTAGCGCGGATCCAGTCCGGCCTCGCGGCTGGCGGCGACGATGGCGGCGCCGAAGTAGTCGTTGCTGACGGCAGTGGCGCAGCCGGTGGCGATGCCGAGACGGGCGCCGACGCGAGCGACGTTCCAGCACGAGCCGCCGGGGCGTTCGGTCCAGCGGCCGTCGGCGTCGCGGATCAGGTCGGTCAGCGCTTCGCCGAATACCACGTAGCGGGGCAGTGCAGCGCTCATCGCCGGTCAGGTGCCAGCGGGCACAGATGCATCGAGCACGTCGGCAAGCCGTGCCGAAGCACCGCGCAGCGCCGGCAGCTCGGCAACGATCTGCACGGTCGCGATGCGGGCGAGATAGTCGGCGAAGCGGCCCTTGGCTTCGAAGCGGGCGCGGAAGCGGCTGCGGTCGAAGGCGCTGCCGAGGCCGGCGATCACGCCGCCGCCGAGGTAGACGCCGCCGAAGCTGCCCAGCGTCAGCGCCAGGCTGCCGGCAAAGCCGCCGAGCATGCCGCTGAACAGCGCTGCGGTCTCGACGCAGAACGGACAGCTGCTGGCCTGTGCCTCGGCGGCCACTTCGGCGGCCAGCAGCGGCTGCGGCGGCGCACCGTCCAGCTCGCGCAGCGCATCGTGGATCAGCACCAGCCCCGGGCCGGAGATCAGCCGCTCGGCCGAAACATGCGGATACCGGCGGCGCACCACGTTGAGCAGCGCCGACTCGCGGGCATCGTGCGGCGCGAAGCTGGCGTGTCCGCCTTCGCTGGCCAGCGCCGTCCAGCGGCCGCCGCAGGGAATCAGCCCCGAGACGCCAAGCCCGGTGCCGGGCCCGACCAGCGCGATCGCCGCGTCCGGGCGCCGTTCGCCGCCGCCGATCGCCAGCAGTTCGTGCTCGGCGAGTTTCGGCAGCGCCAGCGCCAGTGCCGTGAAATCGTTGATCAGCAGCAGCGTGTCGAAGCCGAGCGCGCGCCGGGTCGCCTCGATCGAGAACGCCCACGGGTGGTTGGTCATCTTCACGGCGTCGCCGTCGACCGGGGTCGCGATCGCGATCGCGGCATGGCGAACCGGCGGCTGGCCGGCACTGGCGAGAAACGAGCGGATCGCCGCTTCCAGCGATGCATGGGCCGCGCAGGCCAGCACCGCTGATGCGCCAAGCACGCCGGGAGCGGCTTCCAGCGCCAGCCGCACGTTGGTGCCGCCGACATCGCCGAGCAGCCGTGGCTGCGGATACGGGACTGCAGTGCTCATCGGGTAGCTCCGGCGAGCGCCGGTGTGCGCACCCGCAACACGGCCAGCGCGCCGATCAGCAGCAGTGCGCCGGCCAGGCGGATGACGTTTTCCGGGCGGCTGTCGAGCAAGGGCGCATAGAGCAGCGGCAGCGTGGCGATCTGGATCAGCATCGGAATGACGATGAACAGGTTGAACAGGCCCATGTACAGGCCGGTGCGGTGGGACGGCACGCTGCCGGCCAGCATCACGTACGGGTTGCCCATGATGCTGGCCCACGCAAGGCCGATGCCGATCATCGGCAGGTACAGCCAGGTCTGGTTGTCGATCGCCGGAATCGCCAGCATGCCCGCGCCAGCCAACGCCAGGCAGATCGCGTGCATCGGCTTGGGCCCGAGCCGGCGGGTCAGCGGCACCATCGCGAACGCGGCGACGAAGGCCACCGCGTTGTAGAAGCCGCCGAGCGTGCCGACCGCAAGCCCCGCCGCGCGCAGCGCCGCATCCGGCTCGCCGACATCGGCGAACAGCGTTCGCGACAGCGACAGCGCGATGTACTGCCAGTAGCAGAACAGCGCGTACCACTGGCACAGGCAGACCGGGAACAGCTGGCGCATCGTCGGTGGCATCGTGCGGATGCCGTCGACGATCTCGGCCAGCGTCGCCTGCCAGCCGCGCGGTGCGGCGGCGATCGCCAGCTGTTCGGCCGTGCTCAGCGGCAGTTCCCGCGTGCTCAGCAAGGTGATCAGGATCGAGCCGATCGAGAACACCGCGCCGGTCGTGAACGCGGCGATCGTCACCAGCGGAATGTTGTGGCCGTTCACCGCGTTGACATCGAAACCGATCAGCACGAACAGCGCCGGTGCCAGGTAGGCCAGGGTCTGACCCAGGCCGGTGAAGCCGCTCTGCATCAGGTAGCCCAGCGCGTGCTGCGGCGGATCGAGACGGTCGGCAACGAAGGCGCGGTATGGCTCCATCGTCACGTTGTTGGCGGCATCGAGTATCCACAGCAGGCTGGCCGCCATCCACAGGGTCGGGCTGTGCGGCATCGCCAGCAGTGCCAGGCTGCAGACGATCGCGCCGATCAAAAAGTACGGCGTGCGCCGGCCCCAGCGGCTCAGCGTGCGATCGCTCAGCGCGCCGATGATCGGCTGCACCAGCAGGCCGGTCATCGGCCCGGCCAGCCACAGGTACGGCAGGCTGGCTTCGTCGGCGCCCAGATAGCGGTAGATCGGGCTCATGTTGCTTTGCTGCAGCCCGAAGCTGAACTGGATGCCGAAGAAGCCGAAATTCATCGCCACGATCTGGGCGAACGACAGGGTCGGTTTGCGCATCGCGGCGAGTCTCGTGCGGTCAGTCGGCAGCGGTCAGCCACAGCATCGATCCGCCGGGCAGCGGCTGACCGGAATCCAGCGGCTGGCCCGACAAGGCATCGGTCCAGTGCTGGCCGCCGGGGAGTGCGGCCAGCGGCAGCGGGCGCGCTTCGGCAGCGAAGTTGAACACGGCGACGAAGCGATCACCGCGCGCCAGCAGCAGCAGCGCCGGATCGTCGACCGGCAGGCGCTGGCGCGGCGCATTGGCCGACAGCGCCGGCAGCGCGCGCCGACATGCGGCCAGCTGCTGCAGCCGCGTGAACACGCGCTCGGCGCCCATGCCCGGCTGGTCGCGGGCCGCCAGCCGGTGGGCATCAAGCCGGGGCCGCTGCAGCCAGCGGCCATCGGCGGCGCGCGCGGTTGCCAGCTCGGCGCTGTCGTCGTTCGGCTGCCCGAGTTCGTCGCCCATGTAGATCAGCGGCAGGCCGCCGAATGCGAACGCCAGCCCATAGAGCAGCTGCAGGCGCTGCTCGGCGGCGTCGCGGGCGCGGTCGTCGTCGGCGTTGGCCAGCCCGACCAGCGAAGCGGTCATGCCGTTGGTACCGAACACCGGCACGGTCTCGCTGGCCTGGAAATGCGCGCCCCGGGCATAGCTGCCCGGGCTTTCGCCAGCGAGGAAGCGGGTCACCTTCAGCAGCCGCGCGAAGTAGTCGTCGCCGGCATCGGCGATCTCCGGCTTCAGCGTGCTCCAGACGATGTCGTCATGGCAGCGCACGTAGGTCAGCCAGCTGTTGCCGGCCGGCAGTTCCGGCGTGGCATCGATGACCCGGTTCAGCAGATCGCTGCGCTGTTCGGCCAGTGCCGCCCAGCCGGCGGCCATCAGGCTGGAGTGGTAGGCCAGATGGCATTCGTGGCCGCGCGCGTCGCTGCTGCCGAAGTACGGCGGCAGGTCGCGGGTCGGCACGATTGCTTCGGCCTTCAGCAGCACGCCGGGTGCGACGATGTCGATGATCGCGCGCAGCGCCTGCAGGATCGTGTGTACCTCGGGCTCATTGACGCAGGGCCCGCCTTCGCGCTTCCACAAGAATGGCGCGGAATCGAGCCGGAACACTTCCACGCCCAGATTGGCCAGCCGGATCAGCGCGCAGGCGATCTCGGCGAACACTTCCGGATTGCGGTAATCGAGATCCCACTGGTACGGGTAGAACGTCGTCCAGACCCAGCCGCCAAGCGGCGGCATTTCGGTGAAGTTGCCTGGGGCCACGTCCGGGAATACCTGACCGAGCGTGCTTTCCCAGCGATCGACGGCGCTGCGTTCGCGGACCACGCGGAAGTAGCGCCGGTAGCGGGCCTCGCCACGCTTGGCGGCCAGTGCCCAGGGATGGTCGTCGGCAACGTGATTGAGCACGAAGTCCGCGCACAGGCTGATGCCGGCGGCGCGCAGCCGTTCGGTCAGCGCCAGCAGATCGTCGTTGTTTCCCAGCCTCGGCTCGACCTCGTCGAAGCTCGATACCGCGAAGCCGCCGTCGTTGTCGCCGGCGCGCATCTTCAGGAACGGCAGCAGGTGCAGGTAGCGGACGCCGAGCTTCTGTAGGTGGTCGACGCGATGGGCGACACCGTTCAGCGTGCCACCGAAGCGATCGACGTAGGCGCAGTAGCCGAGCATGCCGGGCTGGGCCAGCCAGCCGGGATCGGCGGCGCGCGCGGTATCCAGTGCGGCCAGCGCAGCCGGCCGGGCGGCCGCCAGTTGGCCCAGCGTGCCGAACAGCGTTTCGAGCCATTCGGCGAAATCCGGCTGGGCGCCGTACAGCGCGTCCAGCCGGGACAGCAGTCGTTCGGCAACGCCGTCATGGCGTGCCGCAAGCTGAGCGCGCTGGTCGGCCGGAATGCCGGCGAGCAGCGCGTCTCGTGCAAGTGAATAGGAGTCGTGCGACGTGAGCATGGTCGTCGGAGGGACGGCGGCAGCGTGCGCCGGGGATGGGCGCCGCGCTGCCGCCGGAGCGGTCAGAACTCGTAGCGCAGCGCGCCGAGCAGCGAGCGGCCGCTGAGCGGACGGGCGCGGATCAGGTCGCCCGAGACGCCGGTGGCTTCTTCGGCTTCGGTGACCACGAACTCGTCGAACAGATTGTTGACCGACAGCGACAGCGTCACCGCCTTCGTCAGCTGGTAGGCCGCATAGCTGTTGACCAGCGTGTAGGCCTGTTGCTTCAGCGCGTTGGCGAGCTGGTTCTGGTCGTTCAGGTAGTAGCCGGTCGAGCCCTGCAGCGTGATGCCGGCCATCCAGCTCTCGGCCTTCCAGCGCGGCGAGATCGTCCAGATCAGGTCGGCCTGACGGCGCGGCTTGTTGCCGACGACATCCGGGTTGACGCGGTCCTTGTCGATGCGGGCATGCGTGTAGGTGGCGTTGCCGGCCACTTCGAAGCCGGTGCCGACCAGACGCCAGTTGCCTTCCAGTTCGACACCGAAGGCTTCGTAGGTGCGCAGGAAGGTGTTGCCGGATGTGATGTCGGCGTTGGTTTCGTCGGTGATCGTGTAGAACGCCGTCGGGTACACCGACCAGCCGCGACCCTTGTACTTGTAGCCGGCTTCCAGCTGGCGAACCGTGTCGTAGCCCTTGGTGTTGTCACCGAGCGAGCCATCGGCGTTCAGCGCACCAGCGACCTGCAGCAGGCGATCGGCCGCGAAGCGCGCGCCGACCGAGTAGCGGCCGAACACCGACGACTTCGGATCGATGCGCCAGGCGCCGCCGAGCGAGTACTCGAAGTGGTCGGCGCGATAGTTCACGCGACCGCTCGGATCGACCCCGGTGACGAACGCCGCGCCGACCGTTTCCAGGCCTGGCGTGATCGTGCCGTTGCCGTCGTAGTCGATCGGTACGCCGCCGCCGCTCTGGTACAGCGTGCCGCGCGCGCGGACGGTGTCGAAGCGGCCGCTGACATCCCAGCTGAACGCACCGAGCTGGCCGCCGAGGTTCAGGTACGGCGCCGCCGTGTCGTAGTTCAGGTCCCACGACCACGACAGCAGGCCGGGGTTGTACAGGCCGTTGTTGTTCGAGATCTGGTCGCCGTTTGGTGCCGTGACCTGCAGGCCGACCGAATTCTGGCCGACCGTCTGCAGCAGGAACTGCCACGAATTCCAGTCGATCGCGACCTTCTGCCGCGAGTAGTAGAAGCCGGCCGTGGCATTGATGCCGGCAAAGGTCTTGCTCAGCTTCAGGTCGTTGACCAGCAGGCCGACGTCGTTGAACGTGGTGTCGAACAACAGATTCTGGAACGCCAGACCGTTGTACGCCGTGCCGCGGCCCGGGCCCTGACCCAGCAGCACGGTCGAGCCGGTGCAGCTGTCGCAAAGGCCATCGGCCAGCGTCTGGGCGTCGCCGATGCCGGCGGTGAACGGCGAGATGAAGCCGCCGGAGATTTCCGAGTTGCGGAACTTGTTGTTGACGCGCCAGCCGTCGCCGACGCCGTGATCGAACTCGAAGCCGAACGCAGTGACCTTGGCATTGATGCCGTCGGTCAGATCGCGGTTCACGCGGTTGCCGAAGGCGTCGTAGCTGACGATCTGCGTCTGGTAGCTGCTGTACAGCGAGTCGCGGCTGGCATCGAAGCCCGGCACGCCGCCGTAGCTGCCGCCGCCCTTCACGCGCACCGGTGCTGGCAGATAGGTCGACACGCGGTCGTTCAGGTGCTTGAAGTGCAGGCGCAGGAAGCCGTCGTCGAGCAGCTTGGTGACATTGGCCTTGATCTGGCCGCCGTTGTCGCCGGTGAAGCCGGTGTTGCGCACGCCTTCGCCGGTCCGGTAGAAGCCGCCGACGTGGTAGCGAAGATCGCTGCCGAGCTTGCCGCCGTAAGCGAAATCGGTGCGGTAGGTGGTGTAGTCGATGCCGACGCTCTGCGCCACCGAGCCGCCTTCTTCCTCGCCGGTGTTGCTGATGAAGTTGATGATGCCGCCCGGCGAGTTGCTGGCAAAGGTCGAGGCCGAGCCGCCGCGAATCGATTCCAGTCGCTGCACCGAGCCGTCGAAGCGCAGGAAGTTGTCGATGTTGGCGAAGTTCAGGTCGCCGAATTCCAGCACCGGCAGGCCGTCTTCCCAGAGCTGCAGGTACTTCGAGCCGCCGGTCGCCAGCGGAATGCCGCGAATGGTGATGTTGGCGTTGCCTTCGCCGCCCGAGGATTCGGCGCGGATGCCGGGCAGGCTGCGGAACAGTTCTTCGGTCGAACGCGGCGCCAGCTGCAGCGCTGCACCGGCGTCGATCGAACTGGCGGAGACGCTGGAGTCGAGCCGGTTCACCGGCCGCGCGACGGCGGTGACGACAACCGCATCAAGCTGCGTGGTGTCGCGTTCGGCTGCTGCGGGTGCGGCCGCCGGTGCACTGCCTTCGGAGGCCGGTTTGCTTTCGGAGGCTTCGGTCGCGGCTTCGGCCGCGTGCAGCGCGGCGGGCTGGATCATCGCCAGCGCGACGGCCGTGGTGATCAGGCGCTTCTTGTGATGCAGCTCTGTCTTCATGGTGTCTCTCCTCCACATGAGTGATCGATCTCGATCGTCGGCGTCGTCGGCCACCGCCTTGGCAATCCGGCGGATACGGTCCCGTCACGTCACGACCGGGGCGGCGAATATGGCAGTCGATGAAATCGATTGCAAATTGATGAACAAAGTGTTCATTCAAGTCTGCAAGTCATTGCCAGCATGAAGAACTTTGAAAAGGTATGAGGATGGTATCGATTGCAGCATTGATCCATCGCCGACGGCGCTGCCGCGTCTGACGGTCGCTTTCGAGACCGGCCAGCGCCGGCCTGTCCGTCGCGATCAGGGCGCTGTCAGGCCGACTGCTAGCTGCTGCCGCGGATCACCAGTTCGGTGGCCACGATCCGCGACGCCGGGATGCTGCCGCTGTCGACCTGCTCCAGCAGGGCATCAACCAGTGCCCGGCCACCGGCGTCGATGGCCTGGCGGATGGTGGTCAGCGGCGGGTGGAAGTAGCTGGCCATCGGCACGTCGTCGTAGCCGACAACGGCGACATCCTGCGGCACCTTCAGGCCGCGTTCCTGCAGCGCGCCGATGGCGGTCATCGCCATCACGTCGCTGCAGGCGAAGATCGCGTCGAATGGCTCGCCGCTGGCCAGCAGCCGATCGACAGCAGCCCGCGCGCCGTCCGGAAGGAACGAGGCGTGCAGTTCCAGCGCCGGGTTCGCGGCAACGCCATGCCGGACCAGCGCCTGCCGGTAGCCGCTGCGGCGCAAGGCGACTTCCGGCAGTTCGACATCTCCGAAGAAAGCAATCCGTCGCCGGCCGCTGAGCAGCAGGTGGTCGGTGGCCATGTCGCCGCCAGCGACGTTGTCGCAGCCGACCGTGCAGTAGCGCTGTGCCGGCAGCTGTCCGCCCCAGACCACCAGCGGCACGCCGCGATCAGCCAGCGCATCGAGCACCGCATGCTGGCGCCACTGGCCAACGACGATCACGCCAACCGCTCGGCCGCTGTCGTACAGCTGGGCGGCGCTCTGCAGATCGGCGGCATCGACCCGCGACAGCAGCAGCGCGTAGCCACGCTCGGTCAGCACGTCGGCCACGCTGCCGAGCATGCTCAGGAAGAACGGATCGGACACTCGCTGCCGGGCGGCGGGGTCGTACGGCACGACCATCGCGATCGTCCGGTTCTGGCGCAGACGCAGGTTCTTGGCGTCGACGTTGATCGTGTAGTTCAGCGAGCGCGCCAGTTCGGCAATCCGCGTCCGGGTTTCGTCAGTGACCAGCGGGCTGTTGTTCAGCGCACGCGACACGGTGGCCGTCGACACGCCGGCAAGGCGCGCGATGTCGGCCATCTGCAGACGCTTCGGGCCATTGCCACGGGGAGGACGTCGGTCAGTCATGGCCTTGAAGCTTACTGACTCGTCATCCCGACCGCGCATCGACACGGCCTGCGGTCACCGCCAACCGCTCAGAACCGGTAGCCGTAGTTCAGCACCGGATTGATCTGGCGATTGCGGACCTCGATCGCCGGGACGCTGGTGATGGTGCCGCCAGGGTTGCGTACCGAAGGCGCGAAGCCGTAGCTGACGCCGAGGCCGATGTCGTGCCCGCCGGCCACTCGCCAGTTCAGCATCGAGGTCACGTGGTTACGCGTCGTCGTCGAGAACGCGGCGCTCAGCGTGCTGCTGGCCTGCAGCTGCTGCAGGGCGATCGAGCCGCCCAGGCGCAGCGTCCAGGCCGGAAGGAACCGCCATTCGCTGCCCAGGCTCAGCGTGGTGATGTCCTGGAAGCCGGTCGGCAGGCTGACGCGCAGATCGCCGCCGCCATCGGCATCGAAGCTCACCACGGTGTCGCCGAGCGTCGTCGACCAGAACATGTGGCGCAGATCGGCGACCACGGCAAGCGTCGGCAGCAGCTGGTGCGAAACGCCGATCAGCCAGGCATCGGGGAACTGCAGGCGCGGCAGCTGTCCGCGGCCGGGCAGCACGGTCTGGTTGTTGTCGGCATCGATGGCGGTCAGTTCGCCGCGGCCCTTGAAGTTGGCCAGCCGGGTCTTGAACTCGTAGCCGAGCGCGACCGTGGTGGTCGGCAGCGGCTGCCAGCTGACGCTGATCCGCCCGCCGATGCCCTGCGTGGTCAGTGCCGAGGTCAGGTAGTTGTTGCGCACGAAGTCGAAATGCGCACCGGACAGGTTCGGAATGCCGGCCAGCACCGGTACCAGACTGCCGGTCGCCCGGCCGGCGGCGATCAGGCTGCCGACCTGCTGGGCGTCGAGCAGGTCGGCAAGGTTCGCCGAGGCATTGACGTAATCGAGGCTGGCGCCGATGCGCCATTGCCGGTGCGGCCGCCAGGCGATCGCGAACGGCACGCGCATCGCACCGATCCGTGACGAGATCGGCAGGCCGGTGGCGACGCTGTTGGTCGTGGTCCGTGACAGAAAGCTGTCGCGGCCGAACTCGATGCCGAAGCCGCCAGCCGCGAACAGGCCGGTGCCGAACGCCCAGTTGCCGCGCCGCACGGCGAACGCAAGCTCCGGAAGATCGTACGGCCCGCGGTTGGCGCCCAGGCCCAGATTGCGAACCGCTTCGCCGGTGCTGCTGTTGATGACATCGACGCGCGGCTGGATTTCGGTGAACTGGAACACGAACTCGCGTTCGCCTTCGAGGCTCAGCAGCTCCGCCGGATTGAGCAGCGACGCCGCTGCCCCGGTGCGATGCGCCAGCCCGCCGCCACCCAGCCCGCGCGACACCGGACCGAAGCCTTCGACGCGAGCCAGTTCGGCCGCCGAGACGGTACCGGCTGCCGTCAGCAGCGTGCTGGCGGCAAGCAGGTGGCGAGCGAAGATGCAGCGGCGGACGCGCGAAATCAGGTGCATTGCGGAGCGGGCAGGCGGGGGGAGCCGATATTGTGAACGGTGTTCCGTTAACGCGCAGCGCAAGCGGATCAGTGCTGGTCGGTCGGCATCTGCAGCAGCAGCCCGTCATGCGCGTCGGCGAGTTCGATCTGGCAGGCCAGCCGACTGCACGGCGTGCGGCCGTCGGTCAGCGCCAGCATCTCGGACTCGATGCCCGGCCGCGCAGGTCCGACGCGATCAAGCCAGCTCGGGTCGACCCAGACATGGCAGGTGCCGCAGGCGGCCACACCGCCGCAGTCGCCATCGATGCCGGGAACGCGATGGCTGACCGCGGCCTGCATGGCCGAAATGCCGCTGTCGGCGTCGACGACGTGCTCGACGCCGGAGGACGTGATGTAGGTGATCTTGGGCATGGAGCGCTCGGGAGTCGGCAGGTTCAGGCGTGCAGCCGGGTCTGGATGTCGAGATAGCCGTGAATCAGGTTCGACGGCACGCGCAGCGGCGCGTCGACCACCTCGATCTTCGAGTAGCGCCCGAGCATCTCTTCCCAGAGCACCTTGATCTGCATTTCGGCCAGACGGTTGCCAAGGCAGCGGTGGATACCGAATCCGAACGACAGATGACGACGAGCGTTCGCGCGGTCGGCAATGAAGTCGTCAGGTCGTTCTATGACCGTTTCGTCGCGGTTGCCGGACAGGTACCACATCACCACCTTGTCGCCCTTCTTGATCTGCTGGCCGCGGAATTCGACGTCCTCGATCGCGGTTCGGCGCATGTGCGCGATCGGCGTCTGCCAGCGGATCACTTCCGGCACCAGGCTGGCCAGCAGCGCAGGATCAGCCTTGGCCTTCGCGAACTCGTCGGGGTACAGGTGCGCGGCCATCGCGCTGCCGGACATCGAGCTACGCGTGGTGTCGTTGCCACCGACGATCAGCAGCACCAGCATGCCGAGGAAGTCGGTCGGGGTCATGCCCTGCATCGCCGGCGAATGCGCCAGCATCGAGATCAGATCGGCCTTCGGCGGCAGCTTCTGGCGCTGCTCCCGAAGCGTCTGGAAGTAGCCGAGGCAGTCCATCAGCTCGGCCGTGCGCTGTTCCCAGCTGTCGACCAGGCCATAGCCCGGGCGGGTGGTGACGATGTCGCTCCAGCGGGTCAGCCTGGCGCGGTCCTCGAACGGGAAATCGAGCAGGGTCGCCAGCATCATCGTGGTCAGCGGGATCGACACCTGTTCGACCCAGTTGAAGGTCTGGCCAAGCGGCAGGCTGTCGAACAAGTCCTTGGTGCGGCTGCGGATCAGGCTTTCGAAACGCAGCAGGTTGGCCGGGGCCATGATCGGGCTGACCGCCATCCGGTGGTCGTCGTGGGTCGGCGGGTCCATGCCGAGGAAGTTCGGCATCGCGATGCCGCCTTCGACTGCGTTCAAGGTCGTGTCGTCGAGCACGAAGCTGCCATTCGTGTGATCCGACGAGAACTGCTTGTGGTTGGTGTCGATCGCGACGATGTCGTGGTACCGGGTGATCGACCAGTAGCCGCCGTACAGGCTGTTCTTGCACCAGTGCACCGGTGCCTCGCGGCGCAGCCGCTCGAAGTACGGCGCCAGCGCGTCCTGCTGGTACAGCGTGATGTCGCTGACATCGATGTCGGCCAGCGGCATCGTGCGGGCGCGTTCGACGTGGTTCTGCGGGGGCTTCACGGCTGCGTTCATCGGCTGACTCCGGCGGGGCGATTCGATCGGCCTGCAGTCTGGAAACCGCGCACAGTCCCGCACCCGTACTTTCGAGCAGGCTGGGCGTTCCCCGGGTCGGCGAAGCTGCGCCTATGCTTCGCGAAGCGCTTGTTCCGTCGACGGAAATCCTGACTCCCGCATGTTCTGCATCGTGTGCCGACATGGCTGATCGGCCGCTGCCTGCCGGCGGTGGCGAGCCGCCGGCGTTCATGTTCCGCAGCCTGCGGACGCGGGCGATGGCGCGGCTGCTGGCGAATGACGGGCAGACCGAAAAGCTGGTCGCGATCGTCGCCCCGGTCGGTTACGGCAAGACCGTGCTGATGTCGATGTGGCTGGCTGCACAGCGCCGCGCCGGCCGCGCCTGCGTGTGGTTCGCGCTCGATGACCGCGATCTGGCCATCGACAGCCTGATCGATGCGCTGGAAAATCTGTTGGCCGGCGGCACGGCACGGCTGCATCCGACCCACGCGCTGTTTCGCGGCCACGAGTCGGTGGAGCGCCGGATCGATGGCCTGATCGACGCCATCAATCGCCGGCCGGAAGCGCTGAGCCTGTTCATCGACAACCTGCAGAGCTGCCCGGATGCCGCGCTGGGCCGGCTGATCGATCGTCTGTGCTTCGATACGCGCGCCGATCTGCGGCTGGTACTCAGCAGCACGCGCGAACTGCCGTTCGATGCCGCGCGTGCGCAGCTGGAAGGCCGCTTGCGGATGGTCGATGCCGGCGAGCTTGCGTTCGAGCACGACGAGGTGGGCGAGCTGCTCGGGCCGACGCTGGTCGCCGCGATCGGCAGCGATGGCGTGGCGCAGGTCACCGCGCGCACCGAAGGCTGGCCGGCGGCGGTGCGGATGGCGCAGATCATCCTCAGTCATGCCGACGATCCGCAGCGCGCATTGCAGGCGTTCTCCGGCTCCGATCAGGCGCTGGCGCAGCTGCTGAACCGGCAGGTGCTGTCCGGCTTTTCCGACCGCCTGCGCGACTTTTTGTACTGCCTGGCCCAGCTACGGACGTTCAGCGTCGAACTGTGCGTGCAGGCGATCGGCGGTGCCGAGGTCAAAGACCATCTCGCCTATCTGATCGATCACAACGTGTTCGTGATCCCGCTCGATCGCAGCCGCAGCCGCTATCGGCTGCACGGCCTGTTCCGCGATCACCTGCGTTTCGAGGCCGAGCGGCAGCTGACGCCGAAGCGCCGTCAGGCGCTGCTGATCCGGGCCGCACGCGCCTGCGAACGCAGCGGCGACTGGCGCGACGCCGTCGACTACGCGCTGGCCTCCGGCTCGGCTGCGACGGCCCGCCATGTCCTCGAACAGATCGCGCCGCGTTTCGTGCGCGATCGCGGCGATGTCGGCCAGTACCTGCGCTGGCTCGATGCGCTGCATGCCTGGAATCCGCCGCGCGGCCGGCAGGCAGGGCCGGAAGCCGAATACTGGTTTGTCTGGGCGCTGGCCTTCCAGCGGCGCTATGACGAGGCCCGCCGCCACAGCGTGGCGCTGGCCAATCGCGTGCAACGGGCCGGCACGCCGGATCGCGACCTGCAGCGGCGCATCCACATCCTGCGCACGTCGATCGACAGCCTCACCGACCACCTCGACGACGCCCATCGCGGCGCAGTCGCTTGGCTCGCCGATGCCGATGCCGCAGCCGGGGTCGGGGCGGGGGGCGATGGCGGCGACGACGCTTTCAACCGCACGGCGGCGCACTGCATCGTCAGCGGCTATCACGCCAACCGCTTCGCATTCGTCGAGGCGCGCCGCGCCGTCGCTGCCGCCCGCGACAGCGCATTCCAGGCCGGCAGCGTGTATGTCGATGGCTGGGTGTCGGCCTATGCAGCATTGCCGGCTGTCCATGCCGGCAGCTTCGCCGCCGCCGATGCCGAGCTGGCACCGGCGTTCACTGCCGTGCGTGCCGCGCTCGGTGCCGATAGCGGCATCGTCGGCACGCTGGCGCTGGTCGGCGCCCGGATCGCGATCGGCATGGGCCGCGATGACGAGGCGCTGGCGCTGCTGGGCCAGGGCCTCGGCAGTGCCCGCAGCCACGGCTTTCTGGAAGCCGCGGCCTGCGGACTGGAGGCGGCAGCGCTGCTGTGGGATGGCGTCGCCCCGCTGCAGCCGCTGCGCGAGATCGCGGCGGCCTATCCACCGCGTCTGGCGCTGATGCTGTCGTGCGCGATCGCGCGGCGGCTGATCCGGCTTGGCCGGATCGAGGAGGCGAAGGCCGAGGCGGCACGGATCGGCATCTGCATCGACGCGACCGGCCGGCGGCCGCGACGCCGCCCGCCTGAAGGGTTGGCGCTGACCGAATCGATGCTGGCCGCGCTGCGGATCGAGCTGCTGATCGCCGCCGACCGCCACGCGCAGGCGCAAGCCCTGATCGACGAAGCCATGCCGCTGGCGAAGCGTCACGATGCGGTGGCGCGGCTGGTCGAGTTGGCGCTCGATTCCGCCGCGATCGCGCTGCGCGCCGGGCAGACGGCAATGGCGGTGCGGCAGGTCACCCGGGCCATCACGCTGGCGACGAGTCGACAGATCGTGCGGCCGTTCATCGACCGCGCCGAGGTGCTGGCGCAGCTGATCGCCGAGACCCGCGCCTCGGCCTGGGGCTTTGCCAGTGACGAGGAGCGCCGCTTCTTCGCCGACCGCTGCCGGCCGCTACCCGGCGCCGACCGCCACGGGCTGGCCAGATGCGACGACCCGCATGGCCAGCCTCGGCTGCTGGGCCAGCCGACGCCGCGCGAACTGGAGCTGCTGCGCTACATCGATGCCGGCCTGTCGAACCAGCAGCTGGCCGATCGCGCCGAAGTCAGCCTGACGACGGTCAAGTGGCACCTGCAGAACCTGTTCGGGAAGCTCGGCGTGTCCAGTCGTGCTGCCGCGCTGGCCCGGGCGCGCTCGCTGAATCTGCTGGCGCGCTGAGCTTCGGCCTCTTGAAAGCCCGGCCGGCTTTCCCCAGATGAGCTCAGCCGGGGCGCAGTGCACCGGCATGGTGCGGCGAAATTAAAGTCGCGCACCCCCTTGTAACGCCGGGGATGCCCCCTAGAATTAGCAGCCTCTGGGGGAGAGTGCTAACAACAAGCCCGATGCGCGATCCGCGCCAAGGTTGCCGCCCCCCGGAACCGTCAGCACTACCCAACAACAGGAGTTGAGAACATGAGTCTGCGTCCCCTGCATGACCGCGTCATCGTCAAGCGCCTCGAAGAAGAGAAGAAGTCCCTGGGCGGCATCATCATCCCGGACTCCGCTGCCGAGAAGCCGCTGAAGGCGGAAGTGATCGCAGTCGGCCCGGGCAAGCGCTCGGACGACGGCAAGGTCCACGCCGTCGACGTCAAGGCCGGCGACACCATCCTGATCGGCAAGTACTCGGGCACCGAAGTGAAGGTCGACGGCCAGGATCTGGTGATCCTGCGCGAAGACGACATCCTCGCGGTGTTCAGCAAGTAATCCGCGTCAACCCCTAATTCCGCAACACGAGGAACTCGAAAATGGCAGCCAAAGAAGTCAAGTTTGCAGACGACGCCCGTAGCCGCATGGCCAACGGCGTCAATATTCTCGCCAACGCCGTCAAGGTCACGCTGGGTCCGAAGGGCCGCAACGTCATCCTCGACAAGTCGTTCGGCGCGCCGACCGTGACCAAGGACGGCGTCTCCGTCGCCAAGGAAATCGAGCTGAAGGACAAGTTCGAGAACATGGGCGCCCAGCTGGTGAAGGAAGTCGCCTCGAAGACCTCCGACGCCGCCGGTGATGGCACCACCACCGCGACCGTGCTCGCCCAGGCGATCCTCGCCGAAGGCCTGAAGGCGGTTGCCGCCGGCACCGACCCGATGGACATCAAGCGCGGCATCGACAAGGCCGTCGAGACCGTCACCGCCGAAATCAAGAAGCAGGCCGTGCCGTGCAAGGACCGCAAGGCCATTGCCCAGGTCGGCACCGTGTCGGCGAACAGCGACGAAGCGATCGGCGAAATCATCGCCACCGCGATGGACAAGGTCGGCAAGGAAGGCGTGATCACCGTCGAAGACGGCTCGGGCCTCGAGAACGAGCTGGACGTCGTCGAAGGCATGCAGTTCGACCGCGGCTACCTCAGCCCG
>JAPLSB010000007.1 GCA_026398875.1 Gammaproteobacteria bacterium
CCAGACGCATTCAGCTTCGCGCCGGTGACCAACGCGGCCCTGGGCAGCGTGCAGACGAGCGACGCGATCACGGTGAGCGGGATCAACGCGGCGAGCCCGATTTCGGTGGCCGGCGGCAGCTACAGCATCAATGGCGGCGCGTTCGTGACGACGGCCGGGACGGTCACTGCGGGTCAAACAGTTCGCGTGCAGCAGACCGCATCGAGCACAGCGAACGCGACGACGACGGCAACGCTGACGATTGGCGGCGTCAGTGCGGGCTACGCGGTGACGACGGCGGGGCCGACGATCTCGATCAATGACGCGAGCCTCAGCGAAGGCAACAGCGGCACGCAGCAGGCCACGTTGACGGTGAGCCTGTCGGCGGCGAGTGCGACATCGGTGACGGTGGCGTACGCGACGGCGGACGGCACGGCGACCTCGGGCAGCGACTACACGGCGCTGAGCGGATCGCTGACCTTTGGTGCTGGCGTGACCAGCCAGACGGTGAGCATCGGCATCCTGGGCGAAACGACGTTCGAGCCGGACGAGACGGTGCTGGTGAACCTGAGCAGTCCGACGGCGGCGACGCTGGCGGACGGCCAGGGTGCCATCACCATCGTCAACGATGACGCCAACCTGCCGACGGTCAGCATCAACGATGTCGGCGTGGTCGAAGGCAATAGCGGTACCCGGCAGGCATTGCTGACGGTCACGTTGTCAGCCAGCAGCACGGCCGACGTTTCTGTGGCGTTCGCGACGTCCGATGGCACGGCCAGCGCGGGCTCCGATTACGCGGCGACGTCCGGCACGCTGACGGTACCGTCCGGTCAGACCACGGGCACGATTGCCGTCGATGTGCTCGGCGACACCCTGTTTGAAGCGGACGAGATGCTCCAGGTGACGCTGACGGCGCCTGTCAACGCGACGCTCGCCGACGCGCTTGGCACCGTGACCATCACCAACGACGACTCGGCGGTCCCGACCTTCAGCATTTCCGACGCTTCCGTTGCCGAAGGCAATTCCAGCAGCCGGAGCATGGTGTTCGTGATCACGCTCAGCCCGGCCGCGACGACGACCACAAGCGTTAGGGCGACGACGTCCAACGGGACTGCTTTGTCGGGCAGCGACTTCACCGGCGGGTCGGTCAGCACCAGCTTCGCGCCCGGCGAGACGAGCAAGAATGTATCGCTGAGCGTGCGCGGGGACACCACGATCGAGGACGATGAAACTTTCCTCGTGACGCTCGGATCGCCGTCCAGCGGCACCGCGTTGGGACGCAGCCAGGCAACCGGCACGATCATCGACGACGATGGCGACCGTGCGCCGGATCCGTTCTCGTTCCCACCGGTGACCGATGCCGCTGCCGGCAGTGTCGAAACCAGCGCTGCGATCACCGTCACCGGCATCAATACCGCCAGCCCCATTTCGGTGGTCGGCGGCAGTTACAGCATCAACGGTGCCGCGTTCACCACGGTGGCCGGCCGGGTCACGGTGGGCCAGTCGGTGCGCGTCCAGCAGACGTCCTCGAACGCTCCGAGCACGACCAGCATCACCACGCTGACCATCGGTGGCGTCGCCGGGACGTTTTCGGTCACCACGGCAGCGAGCGGCGACACGACGCCGGACGCCTTCAGTTTTGCGCCGCTGACCGATGTCGTGTCAGGCAGTACGCAGACGAGCAATCCGGTCACGATCACCGGCATCGATGCGCCAGCGCCGATCTCGGTCACCGGTGGTCTGTACAGCATCAACGGCGGGCCGTACACCGGCAGTGCCGGTACCGTACGGGCGGGCAACGTCGTGACGCTGCAGCTGATCGCGCCGTTCACCGCCAGCACCACGGGCAGCGCAACGCTGACCGTGGGTGGCGTAAGTGCCGAGTTCCGCGTGACGACGGCATCGGTCGCTGCCGACAGCACGCCGGATGCCTTCAGCTTCGCTCCGCGTGCGGATGTCGAGCCCGGTTCTGAACAGACCAGTGACGCCATCACGGTCAGCGGGATCAACGTCGAGTCGCCGATCAGCATTGTTGGCGGCACTTACAGCGTCAACAACGGACCGTTTAGCAGCGCCAGCGCGCTGGTTCGCGTTGGTGACGTCGTTGCAGTCAGGGTCACAGCATCGACCGCGTTCACCGCAGACGCACAGGCGACGCTGGATATCGGCGGCGTGCAGGGCACGTTCACGGTGACGACGAAGGCGTTTGTTGCCGACAGCCAGCCGGATCCGCTGGTGTTCGTGAACATCTTCAGCGCAGCAAGGGCAACGACCTCCACCAGCCTCCCGGTACAGGTGCGCGGTATCAACGTGCCGGTACCGGTATCGATCGTCGGCGGAACCTACAGCGTCAATGGACAGGCACGGACCGATGCAGTCGGCACCGTCGTCAACGGCGACATCATCGACGTGCAGTTGCAGTCCTCGCCCGAGTTCGGCACCACGGCCAGCCTGACGCTCACGGTCGGCGAGACCAGCGCGTCGTATGCCGTTGAAACGGTGGCTGCCGACCAGCATCCGAACCCGTTTGAGTTCCAGCCGGTGTTCGGGACGCCGCCCCTGACGTCGACCAACAGCAATCCGATCACGGTGACCGGCATCAACACGGCGACGCCGATCTCCGTTTCGGGCGGGGCCTACCGGATCAATGGCGGTGCCTGGACGCTGATGTCCGGAACCGTCGTGCTCGGCGATGTCGTCGAATTGGCCTCGGCACTTGCAGACAATCCTGCCCGCAGTACCGACCTCACCATCGGCGACGTGTCGGCCAGCTTCTTCACGTTCTCCGCCAGTGGGCTTGCCGCGCCGACACCGTTCACCTTCACGTCGACGACCGGCTACACGCTGCTGGGCGCCATCAGCGAGTCGGTGATCATCTCCGGACTTGCCGAGCCGAGCCGTGTGCAGATCAGCGGCGGACAGTTCAGCGTCAACGGCGGACCGTTCACGGCATCGACCGGCTTCGTCCGTAACGGCGACAATCTGCGGCTGATGGTCACGGCGGGCCCGATGATCGACGACATCCGCACGGCAACGGTGACGGTAGGCACTTACAGCACTGCCTGGTCGGTGACGACGCAGGCACCGGTGGACACCATCAGCGATCAGCTGCGGTTCCCGGACGTGCGCTCGGCGCCGGTCAACGGCGAAGTGATTTCGCCGCCGATGCCGATCAGTGGCGTCAACGTGCGCGTGCCGATCTCGATCAATGCGCCGTTCACCTACAGCCTCAACGGCGGTGCGTTCACTGGGGCCGCCGGAACCGCCGTCCCCGGCGACATTCTGCGGGTGCGCGTCCTGACGGGCCCGGAGTTCGGTCGTACGTATTCGGTCGACATCACCATCGGCAACAACACGATCAACTGGCCGGTGCGCACGCCGGGATCCACGACCCGACCGAATCGTTTCACCCTGGCGATCGCCTCGACCTATACCGGTGCGCTGGTGTTGCCGGGCACGGTGCAGTTCACGCGGCCCGTGGTCGTCAGCAATGCGTCCGGCCCGACGGCCGTCAGCGTCACCAACGGCCTGTACAGCATCAACGGCGGGCCGTTCACGGCAACGGCCGGGACGGTCAACGAAGGCGACAGCGTCGTCGTTCGCTTCGTCATGCCGATGACGTTCTCCGCGAGCACGTCGGTGACCCTGCGACTGGGTAACGTCAGTTCGACCCTGAGCCAATCGACGGTCATTGATCCGGTGGCGAATACGCCAACGACGGTCAGTGGCGCATCGTCGAGCTTCGTGATCCGGACCGATGCCGTTGTGCCGCTGCGCGCCTTCGTGTTCAACCCGCCGGGCTGGCAGGCATCGGATCGGCGCGCGGTCTACATCGACTGGTCCGGCGGCGGCTGGGCCCGTGCGGGTCTGCCGGGCACGCGTCCACGTTACTGGGCCAACGAGCAGGGCATGGTCGCGATCTCGGTCGACCAGCGCGTCAACGATCGCTACGGCACGTTTGCGTATGTCCACGCCGACGATGCGCGGCTGGTCGTTCGCTGGGTGCAGGAGAACGCAGCACAGCTCGGCGTGGATCCGTCACGAATCGTGGTCGCCGGGGTCAGCTCGGGTGGCGGCAATGCCGTCTGGGCGTCGCTGCTGGAGCCGCCGGTGACGACGTCGTTCCGCAGCAACCCGCTGCAGCGTGCTGCGGCCGTGGTACTGCGTTCCGGTGTCAGCTCGACAGCGGACGACAGTCAGCTCGGGCAGTCGCAGTTGGACCGTTTCGGGCCGTTTGCCCGCGACATCAGTCCGGAGAGCGGCATCGACAACCAGAGCGGCAAGTTCCTGATGTTCCATGCCGACGGCGATCTGGTCTTTGCCCAGGCCGCCAATCTGCGCATCTGCACGCTGCTGCGGTCGATGGGTCGGGTCTGCGAGTTCAACAACATTGCCGGGCTTGGCCATAACTGGTCCGAGACTCCGGGCACGAACGAGCAGTCGCGCGTTCAGGAACTGGACTTCCTGCAACGGATGGGCATCCTGCCGTCGGTGCAGGCACCGGCACCCTGACGGACGCTAACGCGGGTCGGGCGACAGAGCCCGGCCCGCGTCATGGCGCCGCTGCGGCTAGCGCTGAAAGTCGTACAGGCTGCCGAGCCCGAGGATCTGGGTCAGCTCATCGAGTGCGCTGCGCGAGGCATCGAGCAGCTGCGGATCGGCGAGGTCGGCGAGCACCAGACGGTCGCGGTAGTACTTGCCGACCCAGGTTTCCAGCCGCGTTGTCAGCGCATCGTCGATCCACACCTTCGGGTTGACCGCTGCTCGCTGTGCCGGGTCGAGCGCCACGCGCAGCCGCAGGCAGGCCGGGCCGCCACCATTGCGCATGCTTTGGCGCAGATCGAAGATTTCCACGCCGGCAATCGGATTGCGCGGGTCGTCGATAATCTGCCGGATCTGCGTCCAGGCCTGCGGATGGTCGCGGCATTCGCTGGCGCAGATCAGCCGCATCGTGCCGTCCGGCATCGACAGCAGCTGGCTGTTGAACAGGTAGCTGCCGACCGCGTCGTCGACGCTCAAGTCACCGGTCTTGATCTCGATGAACACCGGATCGCGGCCGCTCATGCGGCGCTTGACCCAGTCCTGGATTGCCTTGGTGTCGACAAAGGCTTCCTCGTGGTGCAGCAGCACATGCTGGTTGCCGACCGCGATCACGTCGTTGTGGAACACGCCGGCATCGATCGACGACGGACGCTGCGCAGCGTGATGGACATAGTCCGGGTCAAGGTGATGCAGCCGCGCGATCGCTTCACCGGCCGCCCGGTTCTGGCGCGCCGGATGCAGTGCCGGCTTCGGGTCCTTGTCGCCAGCAGCGCCGTAGACGAACAGTTCCAGCCCGTGCGCGCCATGCTCGCTGCACAGCCGCGTGTGGTTGGCAGCACCTTCGTCGCCCATCTGCGGCGTCGATGGCAGTGCGGCGTGATGCGCGAAGTGCTTGTCGTCGCGAAAGATCGCAGCCAGCGCTCGACCGGTGACCACCGGCTCAATTGCGCGATGCAGGTGGGTGGCGAGATTGGCCGGCGTGAAGTGCACGCGCCCATCCGCGGTATCCGCGCCGGGCGAGACCGTTGCGGCATTGGCCGTCCACATCGACGACGCTGACGACATCGCCGCCAGCAGATGCGGCGCATCGCGGCGCACGCGCATCAGCACCTCGGCATCGCGGCCTTCGAAGCCGAGCTGCTTGAGCGTCGGGATATGCGGTCGTTCCTGCGGCGGCAGCACGCCCTGCGCCAGTCCCAGCTTCGCCAGCGCGCGCATCTTGGCCAGCCCCTGCAAGGCGGCGGCGGCAGGATTCGACGGCTGTTCGGCATTCTTCGCCGAAGCATTGTTGCCTTGCGCGAGGCCCGCGTAGTTGTGGGTCGGACCCACCAAGCCGTCGAAGTTCGCCTCGACGGTTGCAGGTCTGGGCGTCGCTTCCGGTTCGTGGCTCACGTCATGCTTCCATACAGTTCGGCAAGGCCCGGGGGCAGGCTGCCGGTGGCAGGGGATGAAGGCTGGGCGGCTGGGCGATAGGCGCGCGCCGCATGTTGCTTCACCGCGTAGTAGCGAGCGAAGGCGGCGAGGGCGGCATCGATCTGCGCACGCGAAACATCGAGATGCGTGACCAGCCGGGTTCGGGTCGCCAGTGTTGCCAGCACGCCCTGTTCGGGCAGATACAGCTTCAGCGCCGGCAGGTCTTCGGAAGCGATGTCGACGAACACGATGTTGGTCTGCACCGGTTCCACGTTCAGCCCGAGTGCTGCGAGACCGGCCGCCAGATGCGCTGCGTTGGTGTGATCGTCGGCGAGTCTGGCCACATGCTGCTCCAGTGCATGCAGGCCAGCTGCAGCGTAAATGCCGGCCTGACGCAGCCCACCGCCGAGTGCCTTGCGCCAGCGCTTCGCCATCGCGATGAAATCACGGCTGCCAAACAGCAGCGAGCCGGCCGGTGCGCCCAGCCCTTTCGACAGGCACAGCGATACCGAATCGAAGCCGGCAACGGCATCGCGCTCCGCTTGCCCCGAGGCGATCACCGCGTTCATCAGCCGCGCGCCGTCGAGATGCGTCGCCAGCCCGCGTGATTTCGCGAACAGCGTGGCTTCGCGGACATAGGCCGGCGGCAGCACCTTGCCGCCGATGGTGTTTTCCAGCGCCAGCAGCCGGGTGCGGGCGTAGTGCAGATCGTCCGGCTTGATCGCGGCGGCGATGTCGCGAATGGCCAGCGAGCCGTCCGGCTGGTTGACGATCGGCTGCGGCTGGATCGAGCCGAGCACCGCGGCGCCGCCCTGCTCGTAACGGTAGGTGTGCGCGTCCTGGCCGACGATCATCTCGTCGCCACGGCCGCAGTGGCTCATCAGCGCGGCAAGGTTCGACTGCGTGCCACTGGCAAACCACAGCGCCGCCTCGAAGCCGAAACGTTCGGCCGCGTAGGCCTGCAGCCGGTTGATGCTGGGGTCGTCGCCATAGACGTCGTCGCCGACGTCGGCGGCGTGCATCGCTGCACGCATCGCGGCGGTCGGGCGGGTGACGGTATCGCTGCGCAGGTCGATCAAATCGGGCGTCGGCATGGGGTCTTGCAGGCAGGCCTAAAGCGGGAGTCCGGGCGCCAGCGTCGCTGGCAGCTCGCTGGCAGCGGACTCGATCGAGGCCACCGGGTAGGCGCAGTAGTCGGCAGCATAGAAGGCGCTCGGGCGGTGATTGCCGCTGGCACCCGTGCCGCCGAATGGCGCGGCGCCGGAAGCGCCGGTGGTCTGGCGATTCCAGTTGACGATGCCGGCCCGGCTGCGCTTCCGGAACGCATCGAACTCGGCACGATCCGCCGACAGCAGCGCCGCCGACAGTCCGTAGAAGGTGCGGTTGGCCTTGATGATCGCCTCGTCGAGGGTCGCGTAGCGATCGACCTGCAGCAGCGGGCCGAAGTATTCCTCGTCCGGCAACTGCGCCACGGCACTGACGTCGAGCAGCGCCGGGCTGACAAAGGCCGGACCCTGCGGCAGCGGCATCATCTCGACGATAGGCTGAGCACCAAGCGCGATCAGTTTCGCCTGTGCGGCCAGCAGGCCTTGCGCGGCGCGGGCCGAGATCAGCGGACCCATGAATGGCTGAGGATCGGCATCGAACGCGGCCACCCGCAGCTGTCGGGTGATCGCCGCCAGTCGGGCTATGAACGCGTCGCCCACTGCGCCATCCGGCACGTACAGACGCCGCGCGCAGGTGCAGCGCTGACCCGAAGACAGATAGGCCGACTGGATCACGTCGTGCAGCGCGGCTCGAATCTCCGCGTCGCTTGCTCCGATCTTGCCGACCACCAGCGGATTGTTGCCGCCGAGTTCCAGCGCCAGGATCTTCTGCGGCATCTCGGCGAACTGCCGAGCAAGGATGCGGCCGGTCGGCGCACTGCCGGTGAAGTACAGGCCGTCGAGCTCCGAATCGGCGGCCAGCGCTTCACCGGTCGCCCGTTCGCCCTGCAGCAGGCCGATCACGCCCGCTGGCAGACCGGCTTCCAGCCACAGCTTCACGGTTTCCTCGGCGACCCACGGCGTCAGCTCGCTGGGCTTGAAGACCACGCAGTTGCCGGCCAGCAGCGCCGGCACGATGTGACCGTTCGGCAGATGGCCGGGAAAGTTGTACGGCCCGAACACGGCGACCACGCCATGCGGCCGATGGCGCAGCACCTGGGTCGCGGTGCCGAGCGGGCTTTCGCTGACGCCGGTGCGGGCGTGATAGGCACGAACGCTGAGCTCGATCTTGCCGATCATCGTCGTGACTTCGGTCCGCGTTTCCCACAGCGGCTTGCCGGTTTCGCGGCCGATCACATTCGCCAGCCGTTCCTTGTTCTGATCAAGCAGCGCGGCAAAGCGGCGCACGATTGCTTCACGCTCGGCAAACGGACGATCCGCCCAGGCCTCGAACGCGGCGCGGGCGGCAGCAGTGGCGGCGTGGACATCGGCAGCCGCAGCGGCCTGGCCGCGCCAGATCACGCTGCCGGTCGAGGGATCGACACTTTCGAATGGGGCGCCCTGTCCGGGCAGCCAGCGGCCGGCGATGCAGTTCATCGCGTGTCTCGCAAGGAAGGATGGTGCCGATTATGGCGAATGGCGACCGTGCCGCTGCCGCATCGATGCCGGCACGGTGGGGAACGCCTTCGGTCAGGGTTTATTGCAAATGCGAATACCTATCATTTAGACTGCGGCCGTCTCGTCAGGCACAGCCAGGCAGCCCTGCTGCTTCGGCACATACCGAAAAGACCCATGGCCCAGCGGCCGCCGTGACGGCAACGCCGGGCTTCCCGTCCCTTTCCGGAGTGCCTTTCGATGTCGTCCCCGTCCTGCCTGTTCCGTTTGAGCCCGATCGCCGCTGCCATGCTGGCTTTTCACGCCATGCCGGCATCTGCCGAAGCCACTGCCGACGCTGCGGCAACGACCACGCTGTCGACCGTCAAGGTCGAGGATTCCGCCGCCAGCGACATCAAGGCCGATCAGGTTGCATCGCCGAAGTTCACCCAGCCGCTGGTCGACACGCCACAGACGATCTCGGTGCTGAAGAAGGAACTGCTGATCCAGCAGGGCGCGCTGAGCCTGTCGGATGCGCTGCGCCAGACGCCGGGCATCACCTTCCAGCAGGGCGAGAACGGCAACTCGACGAGTGGCGACGCCGTGTTCCTCAGAGGCTTCGACACCCAGGGCAGCATCTTCCTCGACAACATCCGCGATATCTCGCCGGCGGTGCGCGACCTGTTCAATATCGAGCAGGTCGAGATCGTCAAGGGCCCGGCCGGTGCCGACAACGGCCGCGGCGTCGCCGCCGGCTACATCAATCTGGTGTCGAAGACGCCGTTCGCCGATGACCTCGCGACCGGCTCGTTCAGCTATGGCACGCGCGATCGTCGCCGCGCCACCGCTGATATCAATCGCCGGATCGGCGACACGGTCGCGGTGCGTCTGAATGTGGTCGGCCAGGATGGCGGCGTCGCCGGGCGCGATGTCGTCGAGCGCCAGCAGTGGGGCCTCGCACCGAGCATCAGCTTCGGCCTCGGCACGCCGACTCGCGTCACCTTGTTCACCCAGCACCTGTTCCAGGACAACATCCCGGACGGCGGCGTGACCGCGCTCGGCGTGTCCGGCTACCGCTCGGCGAACGCCAATGCCGCGTCGGCCGCAGCCGCGCCGATTTCGAACTTCTATGGCCTCGATGCCGATTTCGAGGACATCGACCTGAACGTCTACAGCCTCAGGCTCGAACACGATCTGGCGCCGGGCTACACGGTGTCGAATCTGTCGCGCTACAGCCGCACGACCCAGGATCGCGTGCTGACCGCGCCGCTCAACGCGCCGACCACCAACGGCGATCCGTCGACCTGGACAGTCGCCCGCTCGCGGCAGGGCAGCTACCGCGACAACGATCTGCTGACCAACCAGACCAACCTGCGCGGCGTGTTTCGTACCGGCGTGCTCAAGCATGAATTCAGCAGCGGAATCGAGTTCATTCACGAAGCGCAATACACGCCGACCTACGCAGTCACCGTGACGACACCCGCGCAGGCGCAGACCCCGGCCAATGTCTACAACCCGAATCCATCCGATCCGGCGGTGACCGTGACGCCGAATGGCGCGTTCAGCGACGGCGACACCACCACGGCTGCGGCGTACTTCTTCGACACCGCGAAGTTCGGCGCTCATGACCAGTTCCAGCTGAACGCCGGCGTGCGCATCGAGCGTTATCGCACCGAGACCGACCTGCTGGTCTACTCGACCGCCACCACGTTCCCGAACCTTGCGGTCGGCACGCCGGTGACGGCGCGGCCGGTCAACAAGGACACGCTGCTCAGCTACAAGGTCGGCGGCGTCTACAAGCCGCTGGACAACGGCTCGCTCTATGCCGCGTACGGCACCAGCCAGCGCCCGCCCGGTGGCGACAACTTCACGCTGAGTGCGAACACCGTTGCCAACATCAATGGCCCGACGCTCGAGCCTTCGGAAGCCGACAGCGTCGAGGTCGGCAGCAAGTGGGATTTGCTCGATGGCCGCTTCGCCGCCAATGCCGCGCTGTTCCGCACCGTGTCCAGAAACGATCTTGCGCGTCAGGTCGATGACTCGATCGTGCAGTACGGCAAGCGCCGCGTGCAGGGCGTGGAACTCGGCCTCGTCGGCAACCTGACCGCGAACTGGCAGCTCAGCGCCGGCTACACGCACCAGAACACCAAGGTCGCCGAAGGCGTGATCGCCACCGACGGCACCTCCACACAAAGTGGTGCGCCGATCAACTTCTCGCCGAAGGACAGCGTCACCGTCTGGTCCAGCTACAAGCTGCCGGTGGCACTCGGCGCCTATCTGAACGGACCGCTGACCCTGGGCGGCGGCGTGCGCTATCTGTCGAGCCAGTCGCGCACCGTCAACAACAACCCGGACAGCATCACCACCGGCATCGTCACTGTTGACGACTACGTCGTCGTCGACGCCGTCGCCGGCTATGACTTCACGCCGAAGGTCGGCCTGCAGGCCAACGTCTACAACCTGCTCGACGAACGCTACGTGGCCAGCGTCAACAACTCCGGCCAGCGCTATTCGCCGGGCATTCCGCGTTCGTACCTGCTGACGCTGAACGTCCGTTACTGATACCCGCCATCGCCAATCGCCATGATCGTCCGCATCGCCAATCTGCTTGACGCCCGCACACGGGTATTGATGCGCGAAAAGCTGGCGGCGGCCGATTGGGAAGACGGCCGCCGCACGGCCGGCGGCGAGGCGGTGCGCGTGAAGCACAACGAGCAGCTGACCGAGATGCATCCGGTCGCGATCGAACTGGGCCAGATGGTGTTGACTGCGCTCAGCCAGTCGAGCGAGTTCACGTCGGCCGCATTGCCGCTGAAGGTGTTTCCGCCGCTGTTCAACCGCTATGCCGGCGGCGGCCATTTCGGCGCTCACATCGATACCGCCGTGAGGCTGACCCGGCAGGCGCCGTACCGGGTTCGTACCGACCTGTCGGCCACGCTGTTCCTGGCCGAGCCGGACGAATACGACGGTGGCGAACTGGTCATCGAAGACACTTACGGCGAGCACGCGATCAAGCTCGCGGCCGGCGATCTGCTGCTGTACCCGGCCACCAGCCTGCACGAGGTTCGGCCGGTGACGCGCGGTGCCCGGCTGGCGTCGTTCTTCTGGGTGCAGAGCATGGTTCGCGATGACGACAACCGGCGCCTGCTCTACGAGATGGACCGCGCGCTGATGCAACTCCGCGACCTGCATCCGCAGGGTCATCCGGCGCTGGTCCGGCTGACCGGCGCGTATCACAACCTGCTGCGCAAGTGGTCCGACCTGTGAGCACGGTCATCGCCGCGCACGACAACGGCTATCAGGCTGGCCAGCGGCTGTCGCCGCGCGGCCGGCTGGTGGCAGCACTCGCGGTCGCGGGCCTGCATGTCGGCGCCTTCGCGGCCTTGGTACTGGTCAAGCCCGAGCCGCCAGCAGCGGCGCCGGTGCTGATGCAGGTGCAGATGATTGCCGAAGCACCGGTGGCGATCGTCGAGCCACCGCCGCCGCAGCCACCAGCACCGGTCAAGCCGAAACCGCAGCCGCGACTGATGTCGACGCCGAAGCCGACGTCGTCTGCAATCGCAACACCGCCGCCGGTCCCGGAGCCGGTGACCGAGGCGCCTGCCGAGACCCCGACGCCACCGGCACCGCCGGCTGCACCGGCAACTGCGCCGCGCGCTGAACCGGTCGTGGTACCGCCGAACTTCGTCGCCGCCTATCTGAACAATCCGCCACCTGTCTATCCGTATGCGGCGAAGCTGCGTCGCGAATCCGGTGAGGTGCGGCTGCGCGTGCTGGTCACGGTGGACGGCATGGCCGGCGACGTGAAGATCGACAAGTCCAGTGGCTCCACCAGCCTTGACCAGGCGGCGCGCGACATCGTGTTCCGCAAGTGGCGTTTTGTTCCGGCCAAGCGTGGCGATGAGGTCATTGAAGCCTGGGTGATCGTGCCGGTGGTGTTCGAGTTGAAGGCTTGAGTTTTGGCTCCCCTCTCCCTCTGGGAGAGGGGTTGGGGGTGAGGGACGCTGCTCGACTGGCGCGCGATTTCCGGGCCGAGTCCCTCACCCAACCCTCTCCCGGGGGGAGAGGGCTTTCCGTTCCGATTTTGTTTGAAAGGTGAGAGACATGGACCCAGCAACCAGCGGTATCGGCTTCGGCCACTTCCTGACCCAGGCCGATGGCCTGGCGAAGACCATCCTCGTGCTGATGGCGCTGGCCTCGGCAACCAGCTGGTATCTGATCGTCACCAAGCTGGTCAGCTACACGCGCGCCAAACGCCGCACGGCGATGTTCCTCGATTTCTTCTGGAACGCGCCGTCGCTGGATGTCGTCGCGGCCAAGGTCGAGCAGCAGCATCCGGACGAGCCGTTCTCGCATCTGGTCTATCACGCGATCGCCGCCAGCCGGCATCACGAGCGCCACGGCATCAATCGGCTGAACGAGGCCGGTTCGGCGTCGGACTTCGTGACCCGCACGATGCGCAAGACCATTGACGAGGAAACCGCCAGCCTCGAATCGGGCCTGACGGTGCTCGCTTCGGTCGGTGCCACGGCGCCGTTCGTGGGCTTGCTCGGGACGGTCTGGGGCATCTACCACGCGCTGGTCGCGATCGGCGTCAGCGGCGCCGGCACGCTCGACAAGGTCGCCGGCCCGGTCGGCGAAGCGCTGATCATGACCGCCATCGGTCTGGCAGTCGCGATCCCGGCCGTGCTCGGCTACAACCTGATCGTCCGCGCCAACCGCCTGACGCTGGCGCAGCTCGACGCCTTCGCCCACGACCTGTTCGCGTTCCTCGGCACCGGCTGCAAGATCGATGCGGCCAGCGGCAATGTCACGCCGCTGAAGACTGGCACGGGAGCGCGCTGAGATGGCCTTCGGCAGCTTTGGTGGTGGCGCGCGGAACAGCGCGCCGATGGCGGAAATCAACGTCATTCCACTGGTCGACATCATGCTGGTGCTGCTGGTGATCTTCATCGTCACCGCGCCGCTGCTGACCCATGCCGTGAAGATCGATCTGCCGAAAGCGGACTCGGCCGTGCAGGTGCAGAAAGCCGATGCGGTGCAGTTCGCGATCGACGGCGACAACCAGCGCTGGTGGAACGGCGAGCGGGTCAATGAGGCGCAGACCATCGAACGCCTGCGCGCCGCCGGCCAGCAATCGCTGGTGCCGGAGCTGCATCTGCGGATCGACCGCAATGCCCGCTACGAGATCATCGCCACGGTGATGAGCGAAGCGGCCAAGGCCGGCGTGAGCAAGGTCGGCTTCGTGACCGATCCCAGCGGTGCGCCGCTGCCGGTCGTGATGCCGGTTGCGCCGTGAGTGCTGCCGTTTCCAACTCGGCAGCCGCCGTCGACCCGGCGCGTGCGAAGCACAAGCGCCGTGCCTGGTGGCTCAAGCAACTGCACACCTGGCACTGGATCTCGGCGGCGGTCAGCCTGATCGGCATGCTGCTGTTCTCGGCCACCGGCATCACCCTGAATCACGCTGCCGACATCCCGACCACGCCGGTCGTCGTCCGCAGCCAGGCCGTATTGCCGGCGCCGCTGCTGGCCGAATTGCAGGTGGCAGCAAAGCGGGCCGTTGCTGACGGTGCCGCTGCGGCGATGCCGGATGCGGTGACCGGCTGGCTTGCGCAGTCGCTGGATGTGCGGGTGTCGGGACATGTCGTCGAATGGTCGGTGGACGAAGCCTATGTGTCGTTGCCGAGGCCGGGCGGCGATGCCTGGATCAATGTCGATCTGGTGACCGGCGAAGTCGAACGCGAAACCACCGATCGCGGCGTCATCAGCTACCTGAACGACTTGCACAAGGGCCGCCATGCCGGCCTTGCGTGGAGCCTGTTTCTCGATGTGTTCGCGGTTGCCTGCCTGCTGTTCTCGCTGACCGGACTGTGGCTGCTGCAGCTGCATTCCAGGGGGCGCCGGTTGACCTGGCCGCTGGTCGGCTTCGGCCTGCTGGTGCCAGTCGTCGTTGCCCTGCTGTTCATTCACTGAGCTGCTGATTTCCTTCGGACCTGATCAATGAAAAGTCGTCACTTGTTTCCGCTGCTCACGGCGCTCGGCGCACTGCCGGCGCAGGCCGCGCAGCTTGATGTCAGCGTGCAGATTCCGCAGCTCGATGTCGCCGAATACCACCGGCCGTATGTCGCGGTCTGGGTCGAGCGCGAGGACCGCTCGGTCGCCGCGAACCTTAGTGTCTGGTACCAGATCAAGCGCGGCGGGCCTGCGCCGGCGGGCGCTGACGGCAAGCCGCAGTCGGGCACCAAGTGGCTACCGGAGCTGCGCCAGTGGTGGCGGCGCGGCGGTCGCGATCTGAAGATGCCGGCCGACGGCCTGAGCAGTGCCACGAAGCCGGTCGGCAGCCACGACGCGAGCTACGGCGACAAAAGCCCGCTCGCAGCCCTGCCGCCCGGCCGTTACAAGCTGGTCGTCGAGGCGGTACGCGAGGACGGCGGCCGCGAACTGGTCGATCTCGCTTTCGACTGGCCGGCCAGCAAGGCAACGACGCTGGAAGCACAAGGCCAATCCGAACTCGGCGCGGTTCGCGTCGCCGTCAAACCCTGAGGGCGCTTGCATGACCACTTTCGCCCGAAACAACACTGCGGTCTCACGCCAAGACGCGAAGACGCCAAGGAAAAGCGAATCCACAAAGGCTTTTGCATCTCGAGAAAGGCTTTTGCATCGGCTTTTCTTCGCGTCTTCGCGTCTTTGCGCCTTTGCGTGCGGCCTGCTTCTCCGAACCCGGCGCGGTTCGCGTCGTCGTCAAACCCTGAGGGCGCTCGCATGACCACGTTCACTCGGAACACCACGGCGGTCTCACGCCAAGACGCGAAGACGCCAAGAAAAAGCGAATCAAGAAAGGCTTTTGCCTCTGCCTTTCTTGGCGTCTTTGCGCCTTTGCGTGAGGCCCGCGTATTCGCTTTCGCGGTCGCCATGACGCTGCCGCTGGCAGTGCAGGCTCACAAGGGCTGGCTGGCGCCATCGAAGACGGTGCTCGATGTCGATCAGTGGATCACTGTCGATGCCGGCGTTTCCACCGAGCCGTTCGTGCGCGATCACAATCCGCTGCGGCTCGACGCGCTGACGATCACCGCGCCGGACGGCAGCACGGTGGCGCCGGAAAATGCCGCCACCGGCAAGCTGCGCTCGACCTTCGACCTGCAGCTGACGCAGGCCGGCACCTACCGCATCGCCGTGCTCAACGAAGGGCTGATGGCGAGCTGGGACGAGGACGGCAAGCCGAAGCGCTGGCGCGGTTCTCCGGCCAGCTTCGCCAGCGAAGTGCCGGCCAAGGCCAAGGGCCTGAAGGTCAGCGAAACGCGCGGTCGCGTCGAAACCTTCGCCACCGCCGGCACGCCGAACGACGGCGCGCTGAAGCCGACCGGCAAGGGTCTGGAACTGGTGCCGGTGTCGGGCATTGCCGATCTGTTCGTTGGCGAGGACGCGACGTTCCGCTTCCTGCTCGATGGCAAGCCGGCTGCGCATCTGGACGTCGACCTGATCCGCGACGGCACCCGCTATCGCAACGCGACCGGCGAGCAGCATCTGAAGACCGACGCCGAAGGACTCATCAAGCTGAGCTGGACGGCGCCCGGTCTGTACTGGATCAGCGCCAGCGTTTCGGACAACAAGGCCAGCCTGCCGCAGGCCACGGAGCGCCGCGCCAGCTACACCGCCACGGTGGAAGTGTTGTCGCCCTGATGACGGCAGCCGAGATCCTGATCCCGCCGCGGTTCAGCGCCGCCACGGAGGCCGGCCCCGTGCAGGCCGGTGCCGTGCTGCGCCTCGACGGCCAGACGATGGGCACGCGCTGGTCGGTGCAGTTCGTCGCCGGCGCATCGACGGTGCCGCACGCACTGCGTGATGGCATCGAGGCACTGCTGGCCGATCTCGTTGCGCAGCTCAGTCATTGGGAGCCGACATCGGCACTGTGCCGCTACAACCAGGCGCCAGCGGGCAGCTGGGTGTTGCCGCCGCCGGACTTCCGCGCGGTGCTCGAAGCCGCGCTGGACATCGCCCGGCACAGCGATGGCGCGCTGGATCCGACGACCGGCCCGCTGGTCGATCTCTGGGGTTTCGGCCCGCCGGGGCCGCGCGCATCGCCGCCGTCAGCGGCCGAGATCGACGCCGCGGCAGCGCGGGTCGGCTGGCAGCGGCTGCAGCAACAAGGTGACCGCCTGCTGCAGCCGGGTGGCGTGCAGCTGGATTTCTCGGCGATCGCCAAAGGTCACGCCGTCGACCGGCTTGCCGAATGGCTCGATCAAGCCGGCTTCGCGCATCACCTGGTCGAGATCGGCGGCGAGCTGCGCGGGCAGGGCGTCAAGCCGGATAGCCTGCCGTGGTGGGTGGAGATCGAAACGCCAGAGGGCATCGAGGGGCCGCCGACGCTGATTGCACTCGATGGCCTCAGCGTTGCCACTTCCGGCGACACGGTTCGACGTTTCGAGCATCAAGGCCGGCGCTACGCCCACACGCTCGATCCGCGCAGCGGCTGGCCGATCGTGGCTGCACCGGCGGCGGTCACGGTGCTTCACCCGCAGTGCCGCGAAGCCGATGGTTGGGCGACGGCGCTGACGGTACTGGCGCCGGATATCGGCTTGGTACTGGCGGATCGCCTCGGGATGGCCGTGCGCTGGCAGTGGTCGCAACCGGCGGCACGAACGCTGTGCAGCGCCGCCTGGCGCCAGCTGGCCGAGGACGAGGACGGCATCGCGCCGCCGGCCGCGTCTTGAGCGCTGCCAACGGCGGGATGCCGTGCCTCAGCTCATCACGCTGATCCTGACCTCGTCGCCGCCTTCGACTTCCATGGCCTTGGCAAAGTCGGGCGGCAGCGTGATGTGGCCGTTCTTGATCGCGTACTCGGCGTAGGCGCAGCGGAAGTTGCCCAGCTCAGTATTGGCGATCAGGCAGGGCGCGCCTGGTGCCGGCTTGCCGACGAACACGGTCAGCACCTGCGAGCGGCGGATGCTGCGGATTTCGTCCAGCGGCGCTTCGACACTGGGCCCGCCATCGAAGATGTCGATGTAGCCCTGGTAGCGGAAGCCTTCCTGCTCCAGCAGGTGCAGCGCTGGTGCGGTCTGCGCATGCACCTGACCCATCACCGCACGGGCCGATTCCGGCAGCAGCACCGTGTAGATCGGGTGCGGCGGCATCAGCTCGGCAATGAAGGCCTTGTTGCCGGTGCCGACAATGTGCTCGGCGCGCGCGTAGTCGACGCTGAAGAAATGCCGGCCCAGGCCTTCCCAGAACGGCGAATGACCGTGCTCGTCGGACACCCCACGCATCTCGGCGATCACCTTTTTCGCAAAGCGCTGCGGGTGATTGGCCATGAACAGGAAGCGGCATTTCGACAGCAGCTTGCCAGCACCGGCACCACGGAAATCCGGCTGCATGTACAGCGAGCACAGCACGCTGGTGCCTGTCAGGTCGTTGGACAGGTACAGCGTCGGCACGCTGTTGTAGATGCCCAGCTCGCGCGAGGCGTGCACGGCCAGACCGACCCGGTAGTTGTAGAACGCTTCGTCGAGTCCGCAGGCCGCTTCGATCGCGCAGGCCGCGCCGATCGCGCCGGTCTCGGTTTCCTCCATCACGAACATGTAGCGCTGATGGCCCGGCTCATCGACCTCGGCCGCGAACGAGGCCTCGGACAGCGCGATCTTGGCAGCCAGGAACTCCGGCACCGGCGGCAGCGACGTGAAGCCGGCGCCGGCATTGCGTGCCATGTCGAGCAGGGCGGGCAGGTCGTCGGTGCGGATCGGGCGAATGATTTTCATGACACCGGGCAAGGCGACGCGGACTGCGTGTAGCGATGATGACCGGAAAGCGTGACTGCAGTGCGGGTGCCGCGCTCAGCTCCAGCTGCGGCTGCCATCGGCCAGATCGAGCAACAGCCGTGCCGACAGCCGGGCCCGCTCGGCCAGGCTCGACCAGCGCATCCATTCGCGATCCGAGTGGATGTCGCCGCCGACGACACCGAGGTTGTCGACATTGGCCAGTCCCGCCGCTGCCAGGTTGTTGCCATCGCAGCAGCCACCGGTGGGCCGGAACTGCAGCGCCAGCCCTTGTGCGCGGCCGCAGTCGGTCAGCAGCGCCTGCAGCCGCGCAGTGCCGGCGCTGACGATCTTCGGTGGCCGAGTGAAGCCGCCATGGCGTTCGACCCGGAAGCCGTCGCGCTCGGTGGCACGGGTCAGAAGCAGATCGAGCTGCTCTTCGAGCCAGCACTGATCGTCCGGCACGGCGGTCCGCACGTTGAACTTCAGCACGGCACGATCCGGGACGATGTTCAGCGCCCCGCCGCCATGCGTGTAGCCGAGGTTGATGGTCACGCCGTCGCGCTGGCCGTTCAGCCGGTGCAGCGCCAGCGCCAGTTCGGCCGCCAGCGCGATGGCGTTGCGGCCGTCCTCGGGGTTGCGCCCGGCATGCGCTGCGCGGCCTTCGATGACCAGATCGAAATTGCCGCTGCCCTTGCGTGCCGAGGCGAGGCCGCCATCCGCGTAGGCCGGCTCGAAGATCAGGCCGAAATGATTGCGCTGCGCGGCCTCGGCCAGCAGCGGTGCGGAGCCGGTGCTGCCGATTTCCTCGTCCGGGTTCATCAGCACTTCCCAGCCGATCCGTTCGCGGTGCGGGCTGCGTTCCAGCGCACCGAGCACCAGCGCCATCACCAGCAGACCGCCCTTCAGATCGGCGACACCGGGCCCGTTGAGGTGGTCGTCGTCGATCCAGTGCGCACTTTGGAACGGATGCGACGGGCCGAACACGGTGTCGAGATGGCCGCCGAGAAACACCTGCAGCGGCGCCTCCGGCCGCTTGCGCAGGCGCAGCGCCTGGCCGATCGGCCGCTGGCTGCGTTCACCGCGATCGCCCGTGCTCGCGTAGGCCGGCAGCGCGATCCGTTCGACCGAGCTACCCAGCGGCGCCAGCAGCGCCAGCAGCCGTTCGCCAGTGGCCTCGACGCCGGCCGGATGAAAGCTTCCGGAGTTCTGGTTCGACAGCGCGATCAGCGTGTCGCGCAGGCCGGCGGCGTGCGCATCGATCCAGGCCAGCGGATCGGCGAGCGGCTCGGGTCCGGCGTTCGGAAAGTCGGCGGGCATCGGCATGGGGCGAGTGTAGCGGCCGACCTGCATGCGGCCTACCTGTTGTCACCTGCGTGTCGTGCGCCGGTCGCGGGCCGTTCACATCGCGCTGCGAGGATCGCCGTCGTCGTCTTTCCAGCGTTTCCGACTGTCCCAACCGGGGAATCAACATGTCCAGCAATCTGATCCGGGGGCTGCTCGCGGCCTCGGCGCTGTTCACGGCACATGCCGCGTTCGCGCAAGTTGCCAGCGGTGTCGTCATCAGCCAGTTCGCAGTGCGCGGACCGGCCGGTGGCAACGATGAATTCGTCGAACTGTTCAACACCACCTCGGCACCGATCGCGATCGGCGGCTGGACCTTGCAGGGCTGCGCCAACGGCTCGCCGGGCAATGCTTCGATCCGCGCCACGGTGCCGGCCGGCACCACGCTTGCCGCTGGCCAGTACTACCTGTTCGCCAACACCGGATCGGCCGGCTATTCGCTGGGCGTGACGCCGGATGCGACCTACGCGACGGGCTTCACCGACTTCTCGGCGACGGGCTTTTCCGGCATCCGGCTCGTGGCGAGCAACACGATCACGGCCGGCTCGCCGTTCGTCGATGCCGTCGGCGGTGCGCAGAGCCCGTGCCGCGAAGGCACCGGCATCACCACGCCGGCCACCGCTGGCGGCACCAACTACGCGTTCCTGCGCCGACTTGATGCAGGTGTCGTGCAGGACGCCAACGACAACGCGACCGACTTCCCCGGTCCGGCCGCGCCGGGCACGCCACGCAACTCCGCGACGATCATCGGCGGCCCGGGCGGCGATCTGCCGACCGTCAGCCTGAGCGTCGATCCGGTCTCGTTCAGCGAGTTGGGTGGTGCGGCGACGGTCACCGCGACGCTGTCGGCTGCGGCCAGCACCGACGTCACGGTCAATCTCGGCTTCGGCGGTGCCGCGACGCTGGACAGCGATTACTCGGCCTCCGCTTCGGTGCTGACCATCGCGGCCGGCAGCACCACCGCCACCAGCACCGTGAGCGCCATCGATGACCTCGTGTTCGAGGGCGATGAAGGCATCACGGTGTCGATCACCAGCGCCGTCAATGCCGCCGTCGGCACGCCGGCCAGCGTCACCGCGACGATCGTCGAGAACGATGCCGCCCCGCCGCCGATGGTCGGTGCGCGCATCTGGGAAATCCAGGCTGCGCAGCACCGCTCGCCGATGGTCGGCATGAGTGTCAGCAACGTGCCGGGCATCGTCACTGCCCGGGCGTCAAACGGTTTCTACATGCAGGACGCCGATGGTGACGGCAACGAGGCGACCTCCGACGGCATCTTCGTGTTCACCTCGTCGGCACCGCCGGCAGCGGCGGCGGTCGGTGCCCAGGTGCTGGTCTCCGGCACGGTGGCCGAGTTCCGCCCGGGCAATGACGCCACCAACCTGACGGTGACGCAGATCAGCACGCCGACGGTCACTGCCTTCACCGGCAGCGGCCTGTTCACCAACACGGTGATTGCCCCGACCGTGCTCGGCAATGGCGGCCGCGTGCCGCCGACCGACATCATCGACAACGACACGCTCGGCAATGTCGAGACCAGCGCCACCACGCAGTTCGACCCGGCGCAGGACGGCCTGGACTTCCTCGAATCGCTCGAAGGTATGGTGGTGCGGATCAACAACGCCCGCGCCACCGGCCCGCGCAACAACTTCGGCGAGGTCTGGGTGCTCGGCGATCTCGGCGTCAACGCCACCGGCGTCAATGCCCGCGGCGGCATCACGCTGGTCGAGCGCGCCAGCGGCATCGACTTCAACCCGGAACGCATCCAGCTCGATGACGGCCTCAATGGTGTCTCGATGCCGGCCGGCATCAACACCGGTGATCGGCTCGGTGATGTCACCGGTGTCGCCAGCTACTCGTTCGGCAACTTCGAAGTGCTGCTGACCGCCGTGCCGACGGTGACCGCACAGCCGCTGCCGAAGGGCGTGCGCACGATCAGCTTCGGTGGCGATCGCCTGAGCGTCGGTGCCTACAACGTCGAGAACCTCGACCCGTCGGATTCGACGTTCACGGCCTTCGGCGAGCAGATCGTCAACGCCATGGGCGCTCCGGACATCCTCGCGTTGAGCGAAATCCAGGACAACAGCGGCGCCACCAACAACGGCATCGTTTCGGCGGACCAGACCATCGCGCTGCTGATCGAGGCGATCGTCGCGGCCGGTGGCCCGGAGTACCGCTTCGTGACGGTCAATCCGGCCAACAATGAAGACGGCGGCCAGCCGGGCGGCAACATCCGCGTGGTGCAGTTCTACAACCCGGCGCGGGTCACCTTCGTTCCGGGCACGGCCGGCTCCGGCGGTGCGCTGGATGCCACGGCGCCGGTGCTGGCCGAAGGCAAGCTCGCGCTGACCCTGTCGCCGGGCCGCGTGTCGCCGACCGACAGCGCCTGGCAGTCCAGCCGCAAGCCGCTGGCCGCGACCTATGACTTCAACGGCCGCCGCCTCGTGATCGTCAACAATCACTTCAACTCGAAGGGCGGCGACCAGCCGCTGCAGGGCGTCAACCAGCCGCCGCTGCTGAACAGCGAAGTGCAGCGCCGCCAGCAGGCGACGCTGGTTCACCAGTTCGTGACCAGCATCCAGGCGCTGGATCCGGCGGCCCGCGTGATCGTGCTCGGCGACCTGAACGACTTCGACTTCAGTGCGCCGCTGCGCATCCTGCGGACCGGCATCGACGGCACGCTGAACACGCTGCGCAACCTCGGCACCGATCTGATTGCCGATCCGGTCGAGCGCTACAGCTATGTGTTCGACGGCAACTCGCAGGAGCTCGACCACGTGCTGGCCACGCCATCGCTGGCCGCGGCCGACGCGCAGTTCGAAGTGATCCGCCTGAACGCCGAGTACGCGAGCCAGCTCAGCGATCATGAGCCGCTGATCTCGTCATACCGGCTGCCGGCCAACGAGGCACCGGTGGCGGTCGCCGCTGCTTCGCCGGCCACGGTGGATGTCGGCGGCACGGTCACGCTCGACGGCAGCGGCTCGACCGATGACGAGCAGGTGGCGAGCTACCTGTGGACCCAGACCGATGGCCCGACGGTCAGCATCGCGAATGCCGACACGGCGACCGCGAGCTTCGTCGCGCCGTTCGTCAGCGTCGCCACGAGCCTGCAGTTCCAGCTTGAGGTGCGCGACGCCGAAGGCCTTTCGAACCGCACGACGGTGGAAGTGGCCGTTCGCGCGGCGGTCGACACCACGCCGCTGCCGTTCAGCTTCGAGGCGCAGCAGGATGTGGCGCCCGGTTCGGTGGTGGTCTCGAACTCGATCATGGTGCTCGGCATCAATGCGCCGACCGCGATCACCGTGACCGGCGGCGAGTTCTCGATCAACGGCGGCGACTACACGCAGATGATCGGCGCAACCGTCAACAATGGTGATCTCGTCCGCGTCCGTCAGACCGCATCGGCGCTGAACTCGACGACGACCACGGCGACGCTGAGCATCGGCAGCGAAAGCGCGGACTTCCAGGTCACGACGGCCGCGCCGACCTTGTCGATCGACAGCGTGTCGATCCAGGAAGGCAACGCCGGCGTTCGCACGCTGCGCTTCACGGTCAGCCTGTCGGCGCCGGCACCCGGCCCTGTGTCGGTCGGCTACGCCACGGCCAATGGTTCATCGACGGCCGGTGTCGACTACATCGCGACCTCCGGCACCGTGAGCTTCGCTGCCGGTGTCACGACGCAGTCGATCGACGTCACCGTCATCGGCGACCTTGATGTCGAGCTTGATGAGGACCTCTTCGTCAACCTGCTGAATCCGAGCGGCGCCACGATTGCCGACGGACAAGGCGTCGGCAGCATCGTCAACGACGACAACGCGGCACAGCCGAGCGTGACGATCAGCGACGCTGAAGTGCTCGAAGGCAAGCCGGGTGACCTGACCTCGGTGCAGGTGACGCTGAGCCTGTCAGCGCCGTCGACGGAGACGGTCACGGTCAGGCTGGCGACGGTCGCCGGCAGCGCGACCCAGGGCAGCGACTACACGCGGCGCACGGGCCTGGTGACCTTCAGCCCGGGCCAGACGCGCCGGACGCAGTCGTTCCAGGTGATCGGTGACGACCTGTTCGAAGCCAACGAGACCTTCTTCGTCGATCTGAACACGCCGGTCGGCGTGACGATCGCGAAGGCGCGCAGCGTGGTCACGGTGATCAACGACGATCCGGCGCCACGGCCGACGATCAGCGTCTTCGATGCTGCGGTTCGCGAGGGCAATGCGGGGACCACCGTTCTCGGCTTCACGGTCCAGCTGTCGCAGCCGTCGACGACGCCGGTGTCGTTCACCGGTACCACGCGCAATGGCACGGCGACCAGCGGCAGTGATTACAGCGGCGGTTCGACGCGAATCACGTTTGCGCCGGGCGAAACCTCGAAGGTGGTCAACGTCGCAGTTCGCGGTGATCGCAATCGGGAGCCGGATGAGACCTTCACCGTCGTGCTCAGCGACGCGACCGCCAGCGCGGTGATCGGGCGCGGTACGGCCACCGGCACCATCATCAGCGACGACTGATGCCGATTGCCGGGCAGCAGTGCCGGGTCGGCGACCCGGTGCTGCTGCCCGCTACTGGCCGGATCGCCCGTTCTTCGAAGCACTGCTATCGGGCAAGATGCGAGGCCGTTCGCGCACTGCGAATCCCGACATTCCGAACCGAGTCCTGCCGTGAGTGAACTCCGTACCGACATCACCCCCGAATCGTTCATGACGCTGCAGGCCGGCACCTTGCCGGACCTGCTCGGTCTGGAAATTCTCGAGATCGGCGAGGGCCGGCTGACCGGCCGCATGAACGTCGAGCGCAAGCACCACGCGCCGAATGGATTCCTGCATGCGGCGAGCATCGTTGCGCTGGCCGACACCTGCGCCGGCTACGCCACGGTGGCGCACCTGCCGAAGACGGCCAAGGGCTTCACGACGATCGAGCTGAAGAGCAATTTCTTCGGCACTGCGCTGCAGGGCTACATCCACTGCACGACGACCTCGAAGCATCGCGGCCGCACGACGCAGGTCTGGGATTCCGAAGTGTTCAACGACGCCGGCAAGCTGATCGCGTCGTTCCGCTGCACGCAGATGGTGCTCGTGTAGGGCCTGTCAGCAATCACCGGCAACGCAGCGGCCCAGGCAATTGATGACAGGCCCTGACGCTACAGCGCGCGGGTCTCGCCGATCTTCATCACCCAGGCCTGCTCCGGCGCATAGCCAGCCGCTGCTGCGGCAGCCGTGAAGCGGGTCGGCGGCTCGAAAGCCGGTTCGGTGGTCAGCGCGATCGTGCCCCAGTGCATCGCCACCAGCCGCTGCGCCTGCATGGCTCGGCCGATGCGCACCGCTTCCTCGGGATCGGCATGCACGGCCTGCATCAGCGCGCGCGGCGCATAGGCGCCGATCGGCAGCAGCGCGGTATCGAACGGCCCGAACCGGCGGCCAGCGTGTTCGAAGACCTCACCCCAGCCGGTATCGCCAGCGAAAAAGATGCTGCGTGCGCCGATCCGCAAGCCGAAGCCGCACCACAGCGTCTGGTTGCGATCGAACGGCGTGCGTGACGAGAAATGCACGGCCGGCAGCGCGGTGATGTGCAGGCCGCTCTCGGCATGGACATCGCCCCAGTCCAGCTCGTGGACGTTGCGGTAGCCGAGCCGGCGGATGATCGGCACCAGCCCCAGCGGCACCGCGAAGCAGCAGTCGCGGTTGGCTGCCGACAGATGCCGCAGCGCCACCGCATCGAGGTGGTCGTAATGGTTGTGCGACAGCAGGATCGCATCGAGCTTCGGCAGCCGGTCGATGCCGATGCCGGTGCCGGCGAAGCGCTTCGGACCGATACCGGGCACCGGTGCCGCGTAGGCGCTGAGGTAGGGATCGGTCAGCACTGTGCGGCCGCCGATGCGAATCAGGAAGCAGGCATGACCGAGCCAGGTCAGCGTGTCGCGTTCGCCAAACGCCGCGAGCTGCGCAAGCGCGGTGGCCTCGTCGAGCACATGGCCAGCCGGCACGGCCGGCTGGCGCAGCGACTTCGCGCCGAAGCTGACGTCACGCAGGAAGCGCAGCCAGTCGGCCGTGGTTCCGCGCTGGCGCGGCGCACCCGGCGGATTGTGAAAACCCCGCGCGCTGCGATGCGGCGGCAGGGCGGGGTCGTGCTGGCTCATCGGTTCGGATTCCGCTGCGGGAGCTACAGCTTGCCTCACGCAAAGACGCAAAGACGCCAAGAAAGGCTCAAGAAAACAATTCTTGAAAGCTGTTCTTCGCGTCTTTGCGTCTTGGCGTGGGATTGCATTTGGAGAAGCCGACTGAAGTAACAGCCTGCCTCACGCAAAGACGCCAAGACGCAAAGAAAGACTCAGGAAAACAATTCTTGAAAGCTGTCCTTCGCGTCTTTGCGCCTTGGCGTGGGATTGCATTTGGAGATGCCGACTGACGCAACAGCTTGCCTCATGCCAAGCCGCAAAGGCGCCAAGAAAGACCCAAGAAAACAATTCTTGAAGGCTGTTCTTCGCGTCTTTGCGTCTTTGCGTGAGATTGCAGTTGCAGTTGCCGTCAGCCAGCCGCTGTTACACCGCAGCCGTCGCCAGCGCCGGATAGTCGGTGTAGCCGTGCTCGTTGCCGGCGTAGAGCGTCTTCATGTCGAGCGGGTTCAGCGCCGCGTGTGCAGCGAAGCGCGCCACCAGATCCGGGTTCGAGATGAACAGCTTGCCGTAGACGATCGCGTCGGCGCGGCCTTCGGCGATCGCGGCTTCGCCGCTGGCCTGATCGAAGCCGCCGTTGAGCATCAGGACCCCCTTGAAGTGGGCGCGGGCAATCTTTGCCAGTTCCAGTTCTTCCGGGCGATCCCACTGGTCGTGGCGCAGTTCGAAGAAGGCGATGTTGCGCTTCGACATTTCCTTGGCGACGTATTCGACCAGTGCCTTCGGATTCGAGTCGCTCATGCTGTTGAACGGCACGATCGGCGAGATGCGGATCGAAACCCCGTCCGCGCCGAACACGCTGATCGCGGCATCGGTCACTTCCAGCAGCAGGCGAGCGCGCTTTTCGAGGCTGCCGCCGTAGCCATCGGTGCGGTTGTTCAGGCTGTCGCGCAGGAACTGGTCGACCAGATAGCCGTGGGCGCCGTGAATCTGCACGCCGTCGAAGCCGGCCGCCTTGGCACGCTCGGCCGCCTTGCGGAACAGCTCGACGATGCCGGGCATCTCGTCTTCGCGCAGCACGCGCGGCACTTCGTAAGGCAGCTTGCCTTTCAGCGTGTGGGTTTCATCCGGAATGGCGACGGCGGCCGAGGAGATCGGCTGCACGTTGTTGATGCCGGAATGGGCGGCACGGCCCGGATGCCAGATCTGCATGATGATCCGGCCGCCCTTGGCGTGGACGGCATCGGTTACCTGCTTCCAGCCGGCGACGGTGGCATCGCTGAAGATGCCGCCTTCGCCGATGAAGGCGCTGGCGTCTTCGGCGACCATCGAGCACTCGGTCATGATCAGGCCGGCGCTGGCGCGCTGGGCGTAGTACTCGGCCATCAGCGCGTTCGGCACATGGGTGATTCCGGCGCGGGTACGGGTCAGCGGCGCCATCACCAGGCGGTTCGGCAGCGTGAGGTGGCCGACCTTGATCGGGGTGAGCAGCTTCTGGGTCATACGGTGTCTCCGGTATATGCGTTTGAAATTTTCAAGAGAATCAAAAGTTAAAAGCAGAGGGGCAAAGGAACAGCCAGGAAAGGACGCAAAGGAAAAGCGAAAAACGCTTCAGGACCTGCGTGATTTTCTTGGCGTCCTTTCTTTTTCCTTTGCGCCTTGGCGTTGAACGGTTGCCTTCAGATTGGGGCGCGACGCTTACCAGGGCAGCGTTTCGCCGAGGTGGAAATAGCCACCGTTCGGGCCATCGGCCGGCAGCAGGGCCAGCTGCACGCTGGTCTTGGCGCCATCGACGATCGCCATCGGTGCGCTTGGGCCGCCCATGTCGGTCTGCACATGGCCCGGATGTGCTGCGTTGACCTTGACCGCCGTGTCGCGCAGTTCGTAGGCCAGCTGTACGGTCCAGCCGTTCAGTGCGGTCTTCGACACGTTGTAGGCCGGCACCTTGTAGTCGTAGATCGGTGAGCCGGGCGTGGCATGCAGCGTGATCGAGCCGAGGATGCTCGACAGGTTGACGATCCGGCCTGCTGCCGACTTGTGCAGCAGCGGCAGGAAGGCCTGGGTCACGGCGATGACGCCGAAGACATTGGTATCGAAGGTGCTGCGCCAGACATCGAGGCTCTGCGCGCTGACCGGCTTGCCGGGCACGTCGTGCATCACGCCGGCGTTGTTGATCAGGATGTCGAGCACGCCATGCTTCGCGGTGACGGTCGCCGCCGCTGCAGCGATGCTGACCGCATCGGTGACTTCCAGCGCCAGCGCCTCCACCGCCAGGCCTTCGGCCTGCAGTGCCGCAGCGGCGGCGTCGGCCTTGTCCTGGCTGCGTGCAGCGACGATCACGTGGACGCCGGCCTGGGCCAGCTGGCGGGCGGTTTCGAAGCCGATGCCTTTGGCGGCACCGGTGATCAGGGCAATCTTGCTCATCTGTGTTTCTCCGGAAGAGACGCGCCGCGCGACGCAAGGTGTTGCAGCACGTCGACACACTATTGCAACATCGGCCGCCCGGCTTGTTACCGATCGGTAACGGCGAGCGGAAGTTACCGATCGGTAACATGGGTGTCAAGCGAAGGTCCGTCCAGGAACGCGAGTGCGGTGAGATGAGCGTCGTCAGAGCCGAAGACAGCAGCAGCGCCAGCGAGCCGGTGGCCAAGCCGCGCGTGCGTGATCGCATCTTCGAAACCGCTTGCGAGCTGTTCTACCGGCATGGCATCCGCGCGGTCGGCATCGATGCGATCGTCTGCGCTGCCAACACCAACAAGATGAGCTTCTACCGGAGCTTCCCGTCGAAGGACGAGCTGGTGGCCGATTACCTGCGCCACAAGGACGTGCTGTTCTGGCGCTGGTGGGATGCAGTCGTCGCCCCGTTCGAAGGGCAGCCGCGCCAGCAGGTCGAGGCGCTGTTCGAGGCGCACGTCAACAAGACCTGCTCGAAGGAATCACGCGGCTGCGGGCTGGCCAATGCGGCGGTCGAGATCGTCGAGGACGAGCATCCGGGCCGTGCCGTCGTGGTCAGCCACAAGAGCGAGATCCGGCGCCGCTTCCGGGCGCTGGCGGCCGCGATGCAGGCCCGCGATCCGGAACCGCTCGGCGATGCGCTGATGCTGCTGATGGAAGGCGGCTACCTGGCGCGGCTGACCTTCCCGAAAGGCGGCCCGGTGGCCAGCGCACTGGTGGCCGCGCGCACGCTGATGGATGCGCACGGCGCCTAGGCTGGCCAGACCGGCGATCGCGAGCTAGGCAATCGCCAGCGCGATCAGGAACTGCAGGGTCCGGTACACGCAGAGATGGGCGGCGAACAGCATCGCCAGTGTCAGCACGGCCGCAAGCGTCGACCACCCCCAGCCCGCGCGGTAGGCACGCCGAAGGCTCATCACGGCATAGCCGATCAGCAGGGTGGGCAGCAGAGCAATTGCCACGGCATCCGGCAGCACCCCGAACAGGGGCTGCACCTGCATGAACAGCAGCACGAAGGTGAACAGGTGCAGGGCGACGATCACATGCTCGGCGAACCAGATCGTGCGGTCGCGCCTGAGCAGTGCCAGCGCCAGCGCCATGAACGGCACATGGACGATCAGCAGCAGCTTGCCGACATTGCCGGAAGCGATTGCGTACGCGCCGGTGAACTGGGCAAGGGTTTCGCCACGCGCGGCCAACAGGGCATCGAGCAGCGGGCGGGTCCAGCGGCTGTGCACCTGATGGGTCTGGTCGACCAGCGTCAGATCGAAGTCACTCAATGACGGCGCCAGGAAATAGACCGCGTTGGCGATCAGGAACAGCGTCAGCGGGCTGATGTACTGCAGTCTGCGGCCGTCGATCCAGGCGCGGCTCATGACGCCGGGGCGAATCACCAGCGCCAGCAGCGAGCGCCAGAACCGGCCATCGAGCGAGGTCAGTTCCGTGAAGAAACCGAGCAGCAGCGTGATGACGCGGCGATCCTGATCGTGCAGCGCCTTCTGGCCGCAAGCAGCGCAGTACGGGCCGGTCAGCGGCGCCTCGCAGTTGCGGCAGGCGGGCGTTGTCATCCGTTGCAGCTGCCGGTGTAGAAGCGCCGTGCGCAGACGGCCTCGTAACGATCCTCGCCACCGATCTCGACCTGCTCGCCGAACAGCGTCTGCTGGCCGGATGCATCGAAGCGCAGATTCATCGTCGCCTTGCGGCCGCAGCGGCAGACGGTCTTCATCTCTTCCAGGTCATCGGCCACGGTCAGCAGCGCGCGCGAGCCGGGAAAGGCGTCACCGCGGAAATCGCTGCGGATGCCATAGCAGATCACCGGAATGCCGCGCAGGTGCGCGATCCGGTGCAGCTGCACGACCTGCGCTTCGCTGAGGAACTGGGCTTCGTCGATCAGCACGCAGGCCGGTGCAGCGCGAACGGCGTACAGCGCTTCGAAGTCGGTGCTTGCCGAATAGGCTTCCGCTTCGCGCGCCAGACCCAGACGCGAAGCAATGCGGCCGTAGCCTGAGCGCACGTCGAGTGCCGAGGTGAACAGCTCGACCTGCTGGCCACGCTCCTCGTAGTTGTGCGCGACTTGCAGCAGCGCCGTGGACTTGCCGGCGTTCATCGCGGCGTAGCGGAAGTACAGCTTGGCCATCGGGGCAGGGGATGCGGTCGGTGCGCGATGTTCGCATGCGGCTGGTCCTTTGCACCTGCCGGATCAGCTCGCGTCATCCTCCTGCAGCCAGCGCCACAGCGTGCTACGCGAGACCCCGAGCGCCCGAGCCGCGGCGCCGCGCTGGCCGCCGTGCTGCTGCAGCAGTGCAGCCAGTGCCGCAGGCGCTGGCCGGCTGCGCGGCAGCGGGCTGTCGATTGCTTGCGGATCGCCGGCTACGGCGGCGGGCGCAGCATCGGCGGCGGCGGTCGCGAACATTTCCGGCGCACAGCGCGCCAGCAGCGGCCGGGTCAGCGCCGCCAGCGGCGACTCGGCGTGGCCGAGCACGGCGATCCGTTCGGCCAGATTGCGCAGCTCGCGGACATTGCCGGGCCAGTCGTGGCGCAGCAGCGCTGCTTCGGCCGGTCCATCGATGACCATCGCGCCGGCACCGGTCGCCCGCAGGAAGCTCATCAGCAGCAGCGGCACGTCGTCGGCATGCTGGCGCAGCGGTGCCAGCGCGATACGCAGCACATTGAGCCGGTAGTACAGATCGCGCCGGAAGCGCCCCTCGCGGACCAGCGTGTCGAGTTCGCAATGGGTGGCGGCGATCACCCGGACATCGACCGGCGTGGCGCGCACGCTGCCGACCCTGAGCACCTCGCGTTCTTCGAGCACGCGCAGCAGCCGGGTCTGCAGCGCCAGCGGCATCTCGCCGATCTCGTCGAGGAACAGCGTGCCGCCATTGGCGGCTTCGATCAGGCCGACTCGGCCGCCGCGCCGTGAGCCGGTAAACGCGCCGTCGGCATAGCCGAACAGCTCCGATTCGAGCAGCGATTCGGCGACCGCGCCGCAATTGATCGCCACGAACGCTGCACTGCGGCGCGGACTGGCGCCGTGCAGCGCCTGCGCGACCAGTTCCTTGCCGGTGCCGGTTTCGCCGGTGATCAGCACCGTGCGGTCGCTGACGCCGTAGAGCCGCACCTGATCGCGCAGCGCCACCATGGTGTCGCTGTTGCCGATCAGCCGGCGCAGGCTGTAGCGGGAATCGGGCGTGCTCGGCACGCGGCGCTGGCCGCTGCGGGCCTTGCTCAGCATGCTGGCCAGATCGATGGCCTGTTCGAATGCGCGGCGAATCGAATCCGGCGAATACATCAGGATGCCGACGACCCCGGCGCGGTCAGCCAGCTCGGTGACATAACCGGTGCCGACGATCGCGCCGCAGCCCAGCGACACCAGTTCGGCGACCTGATCGTGGGCCTCCTCGGTGTGCTGGTAGGCGCGCTGCTCGATGGCCAGCCCGAAGGCCTGCTTGAAGGCGCTGAACGATGGCAGCTCGGTGCCATAGCTGACGATGCCGATCCGGCTCGAATGGCGGCTGGCGCGCGTCAAGGCCTGCATCAGGTCGAAGCCGTCCGGGCGCACCAGCACGATCGGCTTGTCGATGCGGTTGCGCAGGTATTCGCCATTCGAGCCGGCCGACAGCACGACATCGCAGTCCTGCTCGCGCAGCCGTTCGCGGATCTCGGTGACTGCCTCCTCGAAGCCGAGGTTGATCGTGCTGATCGCAGCACGGCCGTCGAATTCCGGGGTGACTTCCTGCATCAGCCGCGACAGGCGGGTGACGCTGACCGTCCAGATCGCCGGCAGGGTTGGTTCGAGCGTGTCCATGTCGCGCATTATGTTTCATGCAACGTCGCGCGTGTTTCATGAAACTGGCGCGCGCTGCGGACCTCGCCGGCACAGGATGCTGCGGGATGCGCAGGTAATTCTGAAAAACCAATCAATACAGGAGCTTGACGCGTCTTTCCGAAGATTGCGCCGGCTTGTGTGGCGCTGGCACGCGTCTTGAGTAAGGACGGCACCCGTCAACACCGGCGGGTCTTCGCGGCGCCTGATCCTGGCGCGCGTCGCCCGCCTGACATTCGAGGAGCTGCTCATGACGTCTTCCGCCGGTGCCCGTTTCCGTGCTGCGCTCGCTGCCGAAAAGCCGCTGCAGGTGATCGGCGCGATCAACGCCAACCACGCGCTGCTGGCCAAGCGCGCCGGCTTCAAGGCGATCTACCTGTCCGGTGGCGGCGTGGCCGCCGGTTCGCTCGGTCTGCCGGATCTCGGCATCAACACGCTCGACGACGTGCTGACCGACACCCGCCGCATCACCGATGTCTGCGACCTGCCGCTGCTGGTCGACATCGACACCGGCTTCGGTGCTTCCGCCTTCAACATCGAGCGCACCGTGAAGTCGCTGATCAAGGCCGGTGCCGCCGCCTGCCATATCGAGGATCAGGTTGGCGCCAAGCGCTGCGGCCATCGCCCGGGCAAGGAAATCGTGGCGAAGGACGAGATGGTCGACCGCGTCAAGGCAGCGGCTGATGCCAAGACCGATGCCGATTTCTTCATCATTGCCCGCACCGACGCGATCCAGGCCGAAGGCGTCGACGCGGCGATCGAACGTTCGATTGCCTGCGTGGAAGCCGGCGCCGACGGCATCTTCGCCGAGGCCGCCTACGACCTCGCGACCTACCAGCGCTTTGTCGATGCCGTGAAGGTGCCGGTGCTCGCCAACATCACCGAGTTCGGCGCAACGCCGCTGTTCACGCGTGACGAGCTGGCCTCGGTCGGTGTGGCCATCCAGCTGTATCCGCTGAGCGCTTTCCGGGCCGCTAACAAGGCGGCGGAAGCGGTCTACCAGTCGGTGCGCGCCAATGGCCACCAGAAGGACGTCATCGAACTGATGCAGACCCGCGCCGAGCTGTATGACCGGATCGGCTACCACGCGTTCGAGAGCCGTCTCGACGCGCTGTTCGCTGCCAAGAAGAAGTGACCCGGAGGGTCATCCCGGCGAAAGCCGGGATCCAGTTGCCCCGCTAGTTCAGAAAACGACTCCCGCTTCGTCGGGAACGACATCAACACGGAGACCGAAGATGAGCGACACCCCAGCCGCCCCTGGCTTCAAGCCGAAGAAGTCCGTTGCGCTGTCCGGCACCGCCGCCGGCAACACCGCGCTGTGCACCGTCGGCCGCACCGGCAATGACCTGCACTACCGGGGCTACGACATCCTCGATGTCGCATCGGCCTGCGAATTCGAGGAAATCGCCCATCTGCTGGTGCACGGCAAGCTGCCGAACGCCGCCGAACTGAAGGCCTACAAGACCAAGCTGAAGTCGCTGCGCGGCCTGCCGGCTGCGGTCAAGAGCGTGCTGGAGCAGCTGCCGGCCGCCTCGCATCCGATGGACGTGATGCGCACCGGCGTCTCGGCACTCGGCTGCGTGCTGCCGGAGAAGGATGACCACAACCATCCGGGCGCCCGCGATATCGCCGACAAGCTGATGGCTTCGCTCGGCTCGATGCTGCTGTACTGGTACCACTACAGCCACAACGGCAACATCATCGATGTGGAGACCGACGACGATTCGATCGGCGGCCACTTCCTGCACCTGCTGCACGGCGAGAAGCCGCGCGACAGCTGGGTCAAGGCGATGCACACCTCGCTGGTGCTGTACGCCGAGCACGAGTTCAATGCCTCGACGTTCACCAGCCGCGTGATCGCCGGCACCGGTTCCGACATGTACTCGGCCATCGCCGGCGGCATCGGCGCGCTGCGCGGCCCGAAGCATGGCGGCGCCAACGAAGTGGCCTTCGAGATCCAGAAGCGCTACGACAATCCGGACGAAGCGGAAGCCGACATCAAGGCCCGCGTCGAGAAGAAGGAAGTGGTGATCGGCTTCGGCCACCCGGTCTACACGGTCAGCGATCCGCGCAACAAGGTGATCAAGCAGGTCGCCAAGGACCTGTCAGTTGAAGTCGGCAGCACCAAGATGTTCGACATCGCCGAGCGGCTGGAAACGGTGATGTGGGACATCAAGAAGATGTTCCCGAACCTCGACTGGTTCAGTGCCGTCAGCTACCACATGATGGGCGTGCCGACCGCGATGTTCACGCCGCTGTTCGTCATTGCCCGCACCAGTGGCTGGAGCGCGCACGTCATCGAACAGCGCATCGACGGCAAGATCATCCGTCCGAGCGCGAACTATGTCGGGCCGGAAGACCTGACGTTCGTGCCGCTGAAGGATCGGAAGTAAAACCGTTGCGCGCCCTCTCCCGTCGGGAGAGGGCGGGGTGAGGGTCTCTCCACATCATGCTTCGGCATGATCGAAAAGACCCTCACCCAATCCTCTCCCGAGGGGAGAGGGCTCAGTTCCCCGAATTCGGCTGCACCGGATATCAATACGCCCATGAATACCCAGTACCGCAAGAACCTTCCCGGCACGTCGCTCGACTACTTCGATGCCCGCGCCGCTGTCGATGCCATCAAGCCCGGTGCCTACGCGACCTTGCCGTACACCGCACGCGTGCACGCCGAGAATCTGGTGCGCAAGGGCGAGCCGGAAAAGGTCGCGGCGTATCTGGGTCAGCTGATCGAGCGCAAGCGCGATCTGGATTTCCCGTGGTTCCCGGTGCGCGTGGTCTGCCACGACATCCTCGGCCAGACCGCACTGGTCGATCTCGCCGGTCTGCGTGACGCGATCGCCGACATGGGCGGCGATCCGGCCAAGGTGAATCCGGTGGTGCCGGTGCAGCTGATCGTCGACCACTCGCTGGCAGTGGAGTACGGCGGCTTCGACAAGGATGCGTTTGCCAAGAACCGTGCAGTGGAGGATCGCCGCAACGACGATCGATTCCACTTCATCGACTGGACCAAGAAGGCGTTCAAGAACATGGAAGTGATCCCGCCGGGCAACGGGATCATGCATCAGATCAACCTCGAAAGAATGAGCCCTGTGGTCTACACGCAGGACGGTGTCGCGTTCCCGGACACCTGCGTCGGCACCGACAGCCACACGCCGCATGTCGATGCGCTGGGCGTCATCGCGATCGGCGTCGGCGGCCTGGAAGCCGAGAACGTGATGCTGGGCCGCGCCTCGTGGATGCGCCTGCCGGACATCACCGGTGTCGAGCTGACCGGCAAGCCGGGCCCGGGCATCACCGCGACCGACGTGGTGCTGGCGCTGACCGAATTCCTGCGCAAGGAAAAGGTCGTTGGCCACTACCTGGAATTCCGCGGGCCGGGCGCTGCCGCGCTGACGCTGGGCGATCGCGCGACGATCTCCAACATGGCTCCGGAATACGGTGCCACGGCGGCGATGTTCTTCATCGACCAGAACACCATCGACTATCTCAAGCTGACCGGCCGCTCTGACGAGCAGGTCAAGCTGGTCGAAACCTATGCCAAGCACTGCGGCCTGTGGGCCGATGATCTGAAGACCGCCCAGTACGAGCGCGTGCTGACGTTCGATCTCGGCACCGTGGTCCGCAACATGGCCGGGCCGAGCAACCCGCACAAGCGCCTGCCTACCTCGGCATTGGCCGAGCGTGGCATCGCAGCACCCTGGGAACTGCCGGCTGACGGCAAGATGCCGGATGGCGCGGTGATCATCGCCGCGATCACCAGCTGCACCAACACCTCGAACCCGCGCAACGTGATCGCTGCCGGCCTGCTGGCCCGCAACGCGAACAAGGCCGGCCTGACCCGCAAGCCCTGGGTGAAGTCGTCGCTGGCACCCGGCTCGAAGGTCGTCGAAAGCTATCTGAAGGATGCACAGCTGCTCGGCGAACTTGAAGCGCTTGGCTTCGGCATCGTCGCGTTCGCCTGCACCACCTGCAACGGCATGAGCGGTGCGCTGGATCCGAAGATCCAGCAGGAAATCATCGACCGCGATCTGTACGCGACTGCCGTGCTGTCCGGCAACCGCAACTTCGATGGCCGCATCCATCCGTATGCCAAGCAGGCTTTCCTGGCTTCACCGCCGCTGGTCGTTGCCTACGCGATTGCCGGCACCGTGCGCTTCGACATCGAAAAGGACGTGCTCGGTCTCGACAAGGACGGCAAGCCGGTCACGCTCAAGGACATCTGGCCGACCGATGCCGAGATCGACGCCGTGGTCGCGAAGTCGGTCAACCCGACGCAGTTCCGCGCGGTTTACGAGCCGATGTTCAGAAAGGAAGCCGACGACGGCAAGTCGATCAGCCCGCTGTATGCCTGGCGCGAAATGAGCACCTACATCCGCCGTCCGCCGTACTGGGAAGGTGCCCTCGCTGGCGTCCGTACGCTGAAGGGCCTGCGCCCGCTGGCAGTGTTGCCGGACAACATCACGACTGACCACTTGAGCCCGTCGAACGCGATCATGATGGACAGTGCAGCCGGTGAGTACCTGCACAAGATGGGCGTGCCGGAAGAGGACTTCAATTCCTACGCAACGCATCGCGGTGATCACCTGACCGCGCAGCGCGCGACCTTCGCGAACCCGCAGCTGGTCAACGAGATGGCGATCGTCGACGGCAAGGTCAAGAAGGGTTCGCTCGCGAGAGTCGAGCCGGACGGCAAGGTCGTACGCATGTGGGAAGCGATCGAAACCTACATGGAGCGCAAGCAGCCGCTGATCATCGTCGCCGGTGCCGACTACGGCCAGGGCAGCTCGCGTGACTGGGCGGCCAAGGGCGTGCGTCTGGCCGGCGTCGAAGTGATCGCCGCCGAAGGCTTCGAGCGCATCCACCGCACCAACCTGATCGGCATGGGCGTGCTGCCGCTGGAGTTCAAGCCGGGCACGACGCGCCTGACGCTGGGGCTCGATGGCACCGAGACCTACGACGTCGAAGGCAAGCTCGCGCCGCGCACGACGCTGACCCTGGTCGTCACCCGCAAGAACGGCGAGCGCGTCGAAGTGCCGATGACCTGCCGTCTGGATTCGGACGAGGAAGTGCTGGTCTACGAAGCGGGCGGCGTGCTGCAGCGCTTCGCGATGGACTTCCTGGCCTCGAACAAGGCCGCCTGAGGTACAAGCCGGACGGCCCTGCGCGACTCCCGCATGGCCAACAAAAAGCCCCGCCTGGTGCGGGGCTTTTTGTTTTCGTCAGCTGCGTCTTACGGGCAGCTGCGGAACTGCTGCGCCTGAAACTCCGGCAGGTCGGCGGCGTCGATGCCGAACACGAACATCTTCGACGGCTGGTTGGCGAAGAAATCGTTGTCGGCAGTGACCAGCAGCGTGCGCTGGCCGGTCGGCAAGGTCGGTCCGAACGCGAGGCCTTCGATCTTCTCGGGGAAGCCGGCGCCGGCCAGGCCATAGGCCGGGTCGAGCAGGTCAATGAACAGCGTCTTGGCGACCGGCACGATCTCGGCCGGCACGCCGGTCGACGGCAGCGACTTGATGTTGCGGATGTCGCTGGCGGCGCTGAGGTCGATCTTGTAGATGCGCTTGAACTGCGCGCCAGCACCGGCGCGACCGTCGCGCTCGATGACCAGGAAGCGCTGGTCGTCGATCGCCAGGATCTCGTTCAGGCCGTTGCTGGCCGCTTCGAGCGGGTAATAGAACTCGCGCAGTGCGCCCGTCGCCAGCGTCACTTCGACCAGCCGGGCGCCGGTACTGACGCGGGCATTGCCGGCGCCGAGCGCGCCGTCCTGCAGCAGCGCGTTCTGCATCAGGCCGTAGAGCTTGCTGCCGTCCGGGCTGATCGCCAGGCCTTCCATGCCGCGGTTCGACTGCCGGCCGGCGGCGTTCTGGTTCAGTTCGTTGGCCGGTACCGACGACGGCGCGTCGATCTGCAGCTTGTTCGGCAGCTTGACGATGCGATTGCGGCGACCGGTGGCGAGATCGAAGCCGTACAGGTAAGGGCCGTACTCATCGGAGATGTAGGCCGTCGTGCCGCAAGCATCGACACGGATGCCTTCGGGATCGAAGCGCAGGCTGTCGCTGGAGCCGGTCGGGTCGAACGCGGCATTGCTGCCGGTGAACGGCTGGCCGGCTTCGTTGCTGAGCAGCAGCGTGCCGGTGACGGCCGGCGAGAACTGGAAGGCGTTCGCACCGTACGGCGCGATCTGGCGGACGCCGATGTCGATCCGGTACAGGCGGTCGACGTAGGTCGTTGCGCCATCGGCCGGCCCACGGTCCGGCGCCGCGACGAAGCGCTGGCCGCGACCGGTGTAGGCGATCGCCGAACCGAAGCCGCCGATCTGGTTCTTCAGCGTCACGCCATCTTCCAGCAGGCCGGTGAAGCCGGACTGGTCGGTGGCGGTGCCGGCAATCGCGCCGGTGCCGATCAGGGTGACAGCTGCGGATGCGCTGCCGAGCGGCAGGCTGCCGGCAACTGCGAGGGTGACGAGGCAATGGCGCAGACGGACATTCATCGAGGGACTCCGGGGCGGGACGAAGCGCGATAGTGGCGAGGCAAGATGAACTGCCAATGGCAGGCTCACGGGCGAACCGACTACACTTCACGTCGCAGGCAAGAGAGCCCGGAACCCCCGGCACCGAAGGCGCAATCCCCCCGGAATCGCTCAGGTCAAAGGATTGCCTGCTGTGGACACTCTGGAGAGCGCTCGCGAGGTTGGCGGGCCACCGAAGGCGCCAAACGCTCAGGTACGAAAGGACAGATGGGGGTGAGAAGCCACGGCTTTGCGAGCACTGCTCGCAGTGGCTTCGAACGCCGGCGCGACAGCGACGGCCGGGACACAGGTTCGAGCGATACGTGCACCCGTGGCTTCGAACGCCGGCGCGACAGCGACGGCCGGGGCACTGGAGCCACGAATCGGGTGCTGCCTTTTCGACCGCCGTCGCGCCAGCGACGGCCGGGCGGAAAAGCCGATCGAATGGACCGCGTTCTGGCCTGCTTCTGCCAACCCGAAAGCCCGCATCTTCATGCACGATCGGCATGAACATCTTCGACCAGAAAACGGATCCGCAACATGCTGAAGCACACCGCGCTGCACGCCGAGCACCTGCGACTGGGTGCCCGCATGGTCGATTTCGCTGGCTGGGACATGCCGATCCAGTACGCCTCGCAACTCGACGAGCACCACGCCGTGCGCGCGTCAGCCGGCATGTTCGACGTGGCGCACATGAGCGCGATCGATCTGATCGGCGCGCAGACTCGAGACCTGCTGCGCCATCTGCTGGCCAATGATGTCGGCCGGCTGCGCGACACCGGCAAGGCGCTGTACAGCTGCCTGCTCAATCACGCGGGCGGCGTCATCGATGACCTGATCGTCTATTTCATGGACGAAACCTGGTTCCGGCTGGTGGTCAACGCCGGCACCACCGACAAGGACCTCGCCTGGCTGCGCGCCGAAGCGCAGGCATTCGGCGTCGAGGTCCGTCACCGCAGCGATCTCGGCATCCTCGCCGTGCAGGGTCCGCATGCGCGCGAACGCGTGCATCCGCTGCTGCCGCCGGAACTCGCTCAGCGTGCCGGCGAAATGGCGCCATTCAGCGCCTCCTGGCATGGCGAACTGTTCGTCGGCCGGACCGGCTACACCGGCGAGGACGGCTATGAACTGGTGTTGCCGCACGACGAGCTGCGCTGCATCTGGGCGGGCCTGCTGAATGCCGGCGTTACCCCCTGCGGCCTTGGCGCGCGCGACACGCTGCGCCTTGAAGCCGGCATGAATCTCTACGGGCAAGACATGGACGAAACGGTCAGCCCGCTCGAATGCGGTCTGGCCTGGACCGTGTCGCTGACGGATACGCACCGACGCTTCATTGGCCGTGATCCACTGGAAGCGCAGCGGCTGAAGCCTGCGCGCAAGACCGTCGGTCTGGTGCTCGAAGGCCGTGGCGTGCTGCGCAGCCACATGGCGGTGCGCGCCGCCAACGGTGCTGGCGGCGAACTCACCAGCGGCGGTTATGCGCCGACCATGAAAGGCTCGATTGCACTGGCACGAGTTGCTGCCGATGCGGTCGGCCCGTACGAGGTCGAGATTCGCGGCCAGTGGCATGCCGTTCGCGAAGTGAAGCCGCCGTTTGTCCGTCACGGCAAGGTGCTGGTCTGAGCCCTCCCCATCCGCCGCAGGCGCTCGCGCCAGCGACCGTTTCCGATCACCTGGGCTGACCCGTCGGCCCATCCACACACCGAGACTGATCCATGAGCAACACGCCAACAGACCTGAAGTACGCCAAGTCCCACGAATGGGTGAAGACGCTGCCGGACGGCACGCTGCTGATCGGCATCACCGATCACGCGCAGGCGGCATTGGGCGATCTGGTGTTTGTCGAAACCCCGAAGGTCGGCCGCGTGCTGGCCGCCAATGAAGCCTGCTGCGTCGTCGAATCGGTCAAGGCCGCGAGCGATGTCTATGCACCAGTCGCCGGCACCGTGATCGAAGCCAATACCAAGCTCGGCGAGAACCCCGAACTGGTCAACGACGCGCCGTACGAAGCCGGCTGGTTGTGGAAGCTGCAGCCGGCGAACCCGGCCGATGTCGGTGGTCTGCTCGACGCTGCCGGTTACGTCGCTTCGTTGGGCTAGGGCCAGACTGCCGACGCACGCAAAGACGCGAAGACGCCAAGGAAAAGCCTTCGTGCACGAAAACGAGATCGGCAAGCTGCTCGTCGACAGTGCGCTCAAGGTCCATCGCATTCTGGGACCTGGCTTGCTTGAATCCGTCTACGACGTCGCGCTTGCGCATGAGCTGCGAACGCGAGGGTGCTCGGTCCAGCGACAGGTCGCGTTCCCGATCGTCTACGAAGGATTGGTGTTCGATGAAGGATTCAGGGCGGACCTGGTGATCAACAGTCTGGTGGTCGTGGAACTGAAGTCTGTCGAGAAGAATCTGCCCGTGCATGCCAAGCAGGTGCTGACATATCTGCGGTTGTCGAACTTGCGTCCCGGTTTCTTGCTGAACTTTGGAATGCCGTACCTGCGTGACGGCATTGAACGAATCGTCAACGGCCTGACCGACAAGCCCTTGGCGTCTTAGCGTCTTTGCGTGAGGTGAATTTCAAGCATGCCCTTCATCCCCCATACCGAAACCGATATCGCCGACATGCTGGCGACTATCGGCGCCCCGTCGATCGATGCACTGTTCGGCGAGATTCCTGCCGAATTGCGCTGCAAGGGCCTGTCGCAAGTGCCGCCGCGCATCTCCGAAATGGAGGTCACGCGGCTGATGCGCGCGCGGGCCGCACAGGATGGTGCGCTGCTGAACTTCTGCGGCGCAGGTGCCTACGAGCACCACATTCCGGCGGCGGTCTGGGAAATCACCACGCGCGGCGAGTTCTATTCGGCGTACACGCCGTATCAGGCCGAAGCGAGCCAGGGCACCTTGCAGCTGCTGTACGAATACCAGTCGATGATGTGCGCGCTGACCGGCATGGACGTGTCGAACGCCTCGATGTACGACGGCGCCTCCGCACTCGCCGAAGCGCTGCTGATGGCCGTGCGCGCCAATCCGTCGGCGACGTCCGGCACGGTGCTGATGCCGGTCACCGTGCATCCGTACTACCGCGAAGTCGTCGGCTCGATCACCGAAGCGCAGGGCATCCAGCCGCTGCCGCTGGCCTATGACCCGGCAACCGGCCGCACCTCGCTGGATGCACTGAAGGCGCATGAAGGGCAGGGCGTCACTGCGGTGGTGATCGCCCAGCCGAACTTCTTCGGCGTGCTGGAAGACGTCGACGCGATCACCGACTGGGCGCATGCCAACGGCGCGCTGGTGGTGGCGGTGGTCAATCCGGTTTCGCTGGCGATCCTCAAGCCGCCTGGCGAGTGGGGTGCGAACGGGGCCGACATCGTCTGCGGTGAAGGCCAGCCGCTGGGCGCGCCGCTGTCGTCCGGCGGTCCGTATTTCGGCTTTCTGACTGCGAAACAGCAGTTCGTGCGCCAGATGCCGGGCCGCATCGTCGGCCGCACTGTCGATCTCGATGGCAAGCCCGGCTTCACGCTGACCTTGCAGGCGCGCGAGCAGCACATCCGCCGCTCGAAGGCGACCTCCAACATCTGCACCAACCAGGGCCTGCTGGTCACTGCGGCGACGATCCACATGAGCCTGCTCGGGCCGGACGGTCTGGAAAGCGTGGCCGCCCATTCGATGGCCAACACGGCGGCGCTGGTCGCAAAGCTGACGGCGATCGAGGGCGTGGAAGCCGTGTTCGGCGGCGCGCGCTTCCATGAAGCGGTCATCCGGCTGCCTCAGGCTCCGTCCGCAGTGCTCACGAAGCTGGCGGAAGCCGGCATCTTCGGCGGCTTCGATCTGAGCGCGCATTACCCGGAGCTCGGTCATGCGCTGTTGGTCTGTGCGACCGAAACGCGGACCGAAGCCGATCTCGACCGCTACGCCGACACGCTGCGCGCGCTGCTTGCAGCGCATTGATGTGCTGAAACCACCATAACGAGGAGACAACCGATGGCCACGATCACCCTGCGCGGCAATGCGCTTTCCACCAATGGCGAACTGCCGAAGCCGGGCAGCGATGCGCCGGGCTTCCGCCTGGTCAACGGCGATCTGAAGGACGTCACGCTGCACGACTACGCCGGCAAGAAGAAGGTGCTGAACATCTTCCCGTCGATCGACACGCCGACCTGCGCGATGTCGGTGCGCAAGTTCAACGAGAAGGCCGCTGGCCTGAGCGACACCGTGGTGCTGTGCATCTCCGCCGACTTGCCGTTCGCCCAGAAGCGTTTCTGCGGCGCCGAAGGCATCAAGAACGTCGAGACCTTGTCGCTGATGCGCGGCCGCAGCTTTTCCGACGAGTACGGCCTGACCATCGAGAACGGACCGCTGGCCGGCCTGACCGCGCGTGCCGTGGTCGTCGTCGGCGCCGACAACAAGGTGCTGCACAGCGAACTGGTCAGCGAAATCGCTGACGAGCCGAACTACGACGCCGCGCTGAAGGCGCTGGGCTGATCGCCATGCGGACGCGCCGACACTGGCTGATCGTGCTGATCGCGACGCTGCTGCTCGCGGCCTGCGGTGGCGACCACGCGCCAGTGTCGGTGCCCGAGGACTACATCGGCGAATGGACCGCGCCGGGCATCACGCTGGTGCTGACCGAATATGGCGAGATCCACTACAGCCGGCTGCGCGACGCTGAGTCCACCGTGACCATCGAAGGACCGTTGCGCAGCTTTGATGACAAGCGCTTCTCTGCCGGCTGGGGCTTGCTGTCGACGACCTTCCACATCGACACGCCGCCGTATCAGGACGGGCTGGTCTGGCGCATGAAGATCGACGGCATCGAGCTGGTACGGCCCGCCGAAGGGCCGGCGCCGCCGGAAGCATGAATCCCGCTGCTGAATGAATGACCCTGCATCTGATCGAGACCGTTCCATGGCGCACGCTGCCGAACCGCTGAACTTTCCCGCCGCCGACGCGCCACGCGCGCAGCCAATGGTGTCGCCGCTGTCGCCGGTCGAGCCGCTGATCTTCGAGATCGGCCGCAACGGCCGCAGTGCCGTGGCGCAACGGCCGGTGTCGACCGTGACCGTGAACCTGCCGGACGCACTGCGCCGGAAAGTCCCACCAGCATTGCCGCAAGTGTCGGAGCTGCAGGCGGTGCGGCATTTCACGCGGCTGTCGAAGCTGAACTTCTCGATCGACACGCACTTCTATCCGCTCGGCAGCTGCACGATGAAATACAACCCGCGCGCCTGCAACACGCTGGCGATGCTGCCGGGTTTCCTCGGCCGTCATCCGCTGGCGCCGGCCACGCAGTCGCAGGGCTTCCTCGCCTGCATGCACGAGCTGCAGGAGATCCTGAAGGACGTCACCGGCATGGCCGGCGTCAGCCTGACGCCGATGGCTGGCGCCCAGGGCGAGTTCGCCGGTGTCGCGATGATCCGTGCCTATCACCGCGCAAGGAACGATCTGGCGCGCACCGAAATTCTGGTGCCGGACGCCGCTCATGGCACCAATCCGGCGACCGCGACGATGCTCGGCATGACCGTGCGCGAGATTCCGACCAACGCCGAAGGCGATGTCGATCTCGACAAGCTGGCCGCCGTGCTCGGTCCGCAGACCGCCGGCATCATGCTCACCAATCCGTCGACGCTCGGCGTGTTCGAACGCTCGATCGCGAAGATCGCCAAGCTGGTCCACGAAGCCGGTGGGCTGCTGTACTACGACGGCGCGAATCTCAACGCGATCCTCGGTGAAGTGCGGCCGGGCGACATGGGCTTCGACGTCATCCACATGAACCTGCACAAGACCTTCTCGACGCCGCATGGCGGCGGTGGGCCGGGTGCCGGTGCAGTCGGTGTGTCGGAGCGGCTGCTTCCGTTCATGCCGATCCCGGTGGTCGGCAAGACCTGTGACACGTATCGCTGGCTCGATGAGCGCGATCTGCCGCAGACCATCGGCCGGCTCAGCGCCTTCATGGGCAATGCCGGCGTGCTGCTGCGCGCCTATGTCTATGCTCGTCTGCTGGGCCGCGAAGGCATGCAGCGGGTCGCCGAGTTCGCGACCCTGAACGCCAACTACCTGCAGGCACGACTGCGCGAGCGCGGCTTCGATCTGGCGTTCCCGACCCGCCGCGCGACGCACGAGTTCATCGTGACGCTGAAGCGCGACAAGCAGCAGTACGAGCTGACCGCCACCGACATCGCCAAGCGCCTGCTCGACTACGGCTACCACGCGCCGACCGTCTACTTCCCGCTGCTGGTGCCGGAATGCCTGCTGATCGAGCCGACCGAGACCGAGGACAAGGACACGCTCGACGCGTTTGTCGAAGCGCTGTGCGCGATCCGCGAAGAGGCCCGCACCGACATCGCCACGCTGAAGGGCGCGCCGTACCGGATGCCGGTTCGCCGGCTCGATGACGTGCGCGCGGCGCGGCAGCTCGACATCCGCTATGTCGCGCCGACCGCCGGGAGCGCCCGCTGATGGCCGACGGCATCACCGGCTGGCGGCGGATCATCCGCGCGACCAAGGTCAGCTACGACGGCATGGGCTGGGCGCTGCGCGAGGAAGAAGCGTTCCGCATCGAGCTGCTGATCTTCTTCGCGATGCTGCCGTTCGCGTTCTGGCTCGGCGACGGCGCTGTCGAGAAGGTGATCCTGTTCTGGAGCCTGTTGCTGGTGCTGATCGTCGAGCTGCTGAACACCGCAGTCGAGGTCGTGGTGGATCGCATCGGCCTGGAACGTCATGTATTGTCCGGGCGCGCCAAGGATCTCGGGTCTGCGGCGGTCCATCTTTCGCTGCTTCAGGTGCCCTTGGTCTGGGGCCTGATCCTGCTGTCCTGATCCTCTTTCAACGTCCGGAAACACAATGTCTGCACTGATCTGCGGTTCACTTGCCTACGACACCATCATGGGCGGCTGAACGCGCTTGGACGATGCCTTGAATGGCATCGTCTGCGGTCAGACGCGCCCGAGCCCCCGGCGAGGGCCGGACACCACTTCGCACCACATACGAATCAAACCAAACATGTCAGCACTCATCTGTGGCTCCTTGGCCTACGACACGATCATGGTGTTCAGCGGTCGCTTCAAGAACGAGATCCTGCCGGACAAGGTGCACATCCTGAACGTCGCGTTCCTGGTTCCGGAACTGCGCAAGGAGTTCGGCGGCACCGCCGGCAACATCGCCTACAACCTGAAGATGCTCGGCGGCGAGCCGCTGCCGATGGCCACCGTCGGCCGCGACTTCGCGCAGTACGAAGCCTGGCTGGATCAGCACGGCATCAGCCGCACCTACGTCAAGACCATTCCCGAGGCCTACACCGCGCAGGCCTACATCACCACCGATCTCGACGACAACCAGATCACCGCGTTCCACCCGGGCGCGATGAGCTTCGCGCACACGCAGGACGTGCATGCCGCGATCAAGGCCGGTGCCAAGATCGGCTCGGTGTCGCCGGATGGCCGCGACGCGATGATCCTGCACGCCCAGCAGTTCGCCGATGCCGGCCTGCCGTTCATCTTCGATCCGGGGCAGGGCCTGCCGATGTTCGGCGGCGACGACCTGAAGGCGTTCATCGACAAGGCGACCTACGTCGCCGTCAATGACTACGAGTCGGAAATGATCATGGATCGCACCGGCTGGAGCCTGAAGGACATCGCCGAGCGCGTCGACGCGCTGATCGTCACTCGCGGCGGCAAGGGCTCGAACATCTACACCAGGACCAAGACCTACGAGATCCCGACGGCCTCGGTGACTTCGCTTGCCGATCCGACCGGCTGCGGCGACGCCTATCGCGCCGGCCTGCTGCACGGCCTGATCAACGGGATGGACTGGGAAACCACCGGCCGCATCGCCTCGCTTATCGGCGCAATCAAGATCGAGCGGCCGGGTCCGCAGAACCATTTCGTCACCGTCGACGATTTTCGCGCCCGTTTCAAGAAGGAATTCCGCTACGACCTCGCCTGAAGGCATCCAGCGCCGGAAAGTTTGTCTATAATCGCGGCCCGCGCCGAAATAGCTCAGTCGGTAGAGCAACTGATTCGTAATCAGTAGGTCGGAGGTTCGATTCCTCTTTTCGGCACCATTGAATTCAATGACTTAAAGGCCTGCCTCGTGCAGGCCTTTTTGTTGCCTGGCCGAAACGTCTCCGGCCCGTGCTGTCCGTCGCCGGATCTGGCCATAGAGGCGCTTCGCTCCATGCCCACGGCGGAGAGCCCGTCAGCCGTTGTTGCCCAGGCCGCGCTGGTTCAGACGGTAAACCAGCCGCGATCGTGTCATTCCGAGTGCGCGTGCTGCTGCTGACAGATTGCCGCCGGCGCGCTCGATGGCATTGCGCAGCAGGGTGGTTTCCAGCGTCGTCTCGATCTCGTCGAGCGACAGACCATCACCGTCGCCGGCCAGCAGCCGTTCGATCCGTGCAGTGATCGACTTGGCCGGGTCACTGGCGGCCGGCGCTGCATCGAGGCGATCGCCGCTGGCGTCGGCAACCCGGCCATCGCGGCTCAGGCCCCAGGTCGAGCTGTCCCAGCGCTCGCCGGCCGTGAACAGCTGGTTGGCGTCGATCGCGCCACCGGGGCTGGCCAGGATCACGCCGCGTTCGATCATGTTTTCCAGTTCGCGGATGTTGCCCGGCAGCTCGTAGCTGAGCAGCGCGTCGATCGCCCGTGCCGTGAAGCCGGTGACCTGGCGCTTGTGACGGCGCGTGAACTTCTGCAGGAAGTGATTCATCAGCACCGGTATGTCCTCGCGGCGCTCGCGCAGCGGCGGTACCTTGATCGGGAAGACATTGAGGCGGAAGTACAGGTCTTCGCGGAAGCGTCCGGCGCGCACCTCGGCTTTCAGGTCGAGGTTGGTGGCGGCGACGACGCGGACATCGACCTTGCGGGTCTGGGTATCGCCAACCCGTTCGATCTCGCCTTCCTGCAGCGCCCGCAGCAGCTTGCCTTGCGCAGTCAGGCTCAGGATGCCGATCTCGTCGAGAAACAGCGTGCCGCCGTGGGCGCGCTCGAAGCGTCCTTCACGTGAGGCGGTGGCGCCGGTGAAGGCGCCGCGCTCGACGCCGAACAGTTCGGATTCGACCAGATTGTCCGGAATCGCGGCGCAGTTGACCGCGACGAACGCCTTGCCGGCGCGCGGGCTGACCCGGTGCAGCGTGCGTGCGAACACTTCCTTGCCGACGCCGCTCTCGCCGAGGAACAGCACGGTGGCCGTGGTGTCGGCCACGCAACGCAGCATGTGGCAGACGGCGTTGAAGCCGGTCGATACGCCAACGATCTCGCCTTCAGCGAACATCGCGGCGGTTTCGGCGTTGGCGGCGTCGGACTGTGGTGCACGGCTGGTGGCCGACAGGCCGCGGCTGAACGGCTCGGCCTGCAGGTAGCGGGCATCGCCGTCGGCGTCGTCCCAGGCTTCGACCGGCTTGCCGACGATGCGGCAATGCACATGGCCGGTGGCGCGGCATTCCAGTTCGCGAAACAGGATTGGCCGGCCGACAAACACGCTGGTGTAGCCGGAGGCGTAGCCGATCTGCATCCAGCAGGCCGGTTCGGCCCCGATGCCGTAGATGCGCACATGTTCCTCGTCTTCCGAGGAGCCATGCCACAGGAATTCGCCGTGGTAGTGGCCGCGCTCGATATCGATTTCCATGCTCAGCGGTTCGACCCGGACGATGCCTTCCAGCGCATGCAGCTGCGGGCCCGCTGCGAACATGTCGTGCAGCGGCGCGTTTGGCCGCAGGCGGCGCGCCAGATGGGCGTCGTGCGCGCCGGAGTTGTAGCCCATGCGGGTCAGCAGGCCGCGCGCGCGTTCGATGCCGAGACCTTCGATCAGTTCGCGGCGCAGCAGGCCCATGGCCGAGGTATGGATCAACTGCATGCGCTGATCGTCGAGCCAGATCCTGCCGTCGCCCGGCGCGAAATGCAGGCGCGCCATCAAGTCGGCGATATCCGGGAGACGCTGGGCGTCGATGCCGGCGCTGCTCGGTGTCCAGGCTTGCGTGGACGCCTTGGGGCCGGTGCTGTCGGCTCTCATCGGGATTCTCCTCGCGCCGACCGATGTCGGCGATCGGCCGGCAGTGTGCACCGGAACCCGGCTCGATGCTGCGCCGTGCCGATTCGAGAATTTCAGTCAATCGCCCGAGGTCGTGGCCGGCGTGTTTGATTGTTTTTATTCAATCCGCTGCCGATGCTGAGCCCAACCCGGCGCGCTTTCAGGCCATTGCTCAGGCAACAACATCAATGCAATGAACGCGTTGCGCGATTGCTGCAACGCGGCCCCCGGGGCGCTGGCACAGCCGGTGCAATCCATCCCGCCACAAGCAAGGAATTTCGACGAGTTCACGCAAACCGTGAACCGATCGCCATCCAGCCGACACGAGGAGGACACCCGTGGCTTATCCCGCATTGCCGACGCGCCCGCCGGCCTTCGACGTCGAACGTCGTTACGTGCGCTTTCGCGAGCTGCGCAGCGACGGCTTCGTCGAATTCGATTTCGCGATCGGCGATCCCGAACTGTGCGTCGAGCTGACCTTGCCGCTGCCGGCCTATCAGGCGTTCTGCCGCCAGAACGCCGTGATCTATCTGACCCGCGAACAAGCCGAGGCCGTCGATTTCGAAAAGTCGAAATGGCGCTACGGCCAGCCGGGACTGAACCCGAACAACGAGAACCCAGAGGAGCAGGACTGATGCAAGTCGATATCAAGACCACCACGGTCACCCAGCTGCGCCAGACCTTTTCGCATACGGCGCGCGCCATCGGCGGCGACAAGCCGGCCTCGCGCTATCAGGAGGCGACCTACGGCATGCAGCCGCTGGTCAACTTCCATTACCGGCCACTCTGGCAGCCGGAAATGGAGCTCTATGACGTTCGTCGCACGGCCGTAGTGATGCGCGACTGGTACGCGCTCAAGGATCCGCGTCAGTACTACTACGGCAGCTACACGATCACGCGCTCGCGCCAGCAGGAGGCGATGGAGAAGAATCTGGAGTTCGTCGAGAAGCGCGGCCTGCTGCGCGATCTGCCGGAACCGCTGCGCGCCAAGCTCATCCACACGCTGGTGCCGCTGCGCCATCTCGAGTGGGGTGCCAACACCAACAACTGCTACATCACCGCCTACGGCTTCGGCGTTGCCATCACGCAGGCAACCATGTTCCACGCCATGGATCGCCTCGGGCTCGCCCAGTACCTGAGCCGCATCGGCCTGTCGCTGGATGGCAACAGCGGCGAAGCGCTGGCCGAAGGCAAGCAGCTGTGGATGCACGACGACACCTGGCAGGGGCTGCGCCGGCTGGTCGAGAACCTGATGGTCTGCGAAGACTGGTTCGAACTGCATGTCGCCCAGAACCTGGTGCTCGATGGCCTGCTGCAGCCACTGGTGTTCCAACAGTTCGAACGCCGCTTCTCGTCTCAGCATGGCCCGGCCTTGAGTCTGGTCACCGAGTTCATGAACAACTGGTTCGAGGAAACCTCGCGCTGGGTCGACGCCACGATCAAGACCGCCACTGCGGAATCGGCTGCCAATTCAGCGCTGATCCACGGCTGGGTAAGTCACTGGCGCGAGGCGGTCAGGGTCGCCATCGCGCCATACGCAGATGCGGTGTTCATCGAGGACGCGGCCGACGCGCTGGCAGCAGTCGACGCCCAGTTCGATTCCCGCATCGCCAAGCTCGGCCTCAAGGCGGCGGTCGACACCGGCATTGCCGCATGAGCGCCGTGATCAAGGAGAAGGATCGCGTCTTCGTCGCCTTCCAGACCAACGACGACACCCGCTCGATCGTCGAGGCGATCGAGGCCGACAACGCCGAAGCGATTGTCAGCCGCTATCCGGCGATGGTGAAGATCGAGGTGCCGGGTCGCTTGGTGATCCGCCGGGAAACCATCGAGGACCTGATCGGCCGCGCCTACGACCTGCGCGAGCTGCACATCAACCTGATTTCGATATCCGGAAACATCGAGGAGTCGGACGACGAGCTCGTCCTGCACTGGAACCAGCACTGAACCCCTTTCCACCTGCATCGAGAACCACGCCATGAACATGCCGATCACGCCGCAGAAGCCTGCGAAGAAGCTGAGCCTGAAGGACAACTACAACCTGCTGACCCGCGGCCTGGGCTGGGAAACCAGCTATCAGGACATGGACAAGGTCTTTGCGCAGGACAAGTTCGAGGGCATCAAGATCCACGACTGGGACAAGTGGGAAGACCCGTTCCGCCTGACCATGGACGCCTATTGGAAATACCAGGGCGAGAAGGAAAAGAAGCTGTACGCCATCGTCGATGCCTTCCAGCAGAACAACGGCCAGTTCAACGTCACCGATGCCCGCTACATCAACACGCTGAAGCTGTTCCTGACCGGCGTCAGCCCGCTGGAGTATCAGGCGCACCGCGGCTTCGCGATGGTCGGCCGCAACTTCCGCGGCACCAGTGCCCGGATCGCCGCGCAGATGCAGGCGATCGACGAGCTGCGCCATGCCCAGACGCAGGCGCACACGATCAGCCACTACAACAAGTTCTTCAGCGGCCTTCACGATCCGACACACATGTTCGATCGGGTCTGGTACCTGAGCGTGCCGAAGTCGTACTTCGAAGACGCGATGAGCGCCGGTCCGTTCGAGTTCATCACCGCGATCAGCTTTTCGTTCGAGTACGTGCTGACCAACCTGCTGTTCATGCCGTTCATGTCCGGTGCCGCCTACAACGGCGACATGGCGACCGTGACCTTCGGCTTCTCGGCGCAGAGCGATGAATCGCGCCACATGACGCTCGGGCTTGAAGTGGTGAAGTTCATCCTCGAGCAGGACCCGGACAACGTGCCGATCGTCCAGAAGTGGCTCGACAAGTGGTTCTGGCGTGGCTACCGCCTGCTGACGCTGGTGTCGATGATGATGGACTACATGCTGCCGAAGAAAGTGATGTCCTGGGCCGAGGCCTGGGAGATGTACTTCGAGCAGAACGGTGGCGCGCTGTTCAACGACCTGGCGCGCTACGGCATCCGCATGCCGAAGTATCACGAGGTGGCCTCGAAGGAAAAGCATCGTCTGAGCCACGAGGCCTGGGCGACGTTCTACAACTTCAGCCACGCCGCCGCCTTCCACACCTGGGTGCCGGAAGAAAGCGAGATGAAGTGGCTGGCGGAGAAGTATCCGACCACCTTCGATTCGCTGTACCGGCCGCGCTTCGAGCACTGGCGCGAGCAGCAGCAGAAAGGCGAGCGCTTCAGCAATGGCACCTTGCCGATGCTCTGTCAGGTCTGCCAGGTGCCGATGTTCTTCACCGAGCCGGACGACCCGACCAAGATCTGCTTTCGCGAAACCACGTATCGCGACGAGAAGTTCCACTTCTGCTCCGATGGCTGCAAGGACATCTTCGGCAACGAGCCTGAGAAGTACGTGCAGGCCTGGCTGCCGGTCCACCAGATCTACCAGGGCAACTGCTTCCGTCCGGGCACCGATCCAACGGCGCCGGGCTTCGAGCCGCTGGCCGAAGTGCTGCAGTACTACGGCTTTCACGTGGGCGAGGACGGCGGCGAATACCTCGGTTCACTGGATGCACGGAACTGGACTCAATGGACCGGCAAGCCGGCCGTTGCCGAATAAGCACAGGAGCCCGCCATGAGCGTCATCGCATTGAAGCCCGGCTATACCGGCGAGATGAAGGATCGTGTCGAGAACTTCCACGGCAAGCAGCTGCTGTATATCGGCTGGGAAGACCATCTGATGTACTGCGCGCCGATGTGCATTCCGATCGAAGGCTCCACGCCGTTCGGGGCGCTGATCCAGTCGGTGATTCCGAGCCTGTATCCGGCGCATCCGGACACGGCAAAGATCGACTGGAACACGGTGGAGTGGTTCCGCTCCGGCGAGCGCTTCACGCCGGATCCGCAGCAGACCCTGATCGCCAACGGCCTGGGCCACAAGGCCAACCTGCGCTTCCGCACGCCGGGGCTGACCGGGCTCAAGGGTTCCTGCAGCTGAGATCCATCGTCGGTGGGTTGCCCGCGCATGGCAACCCACCGCTTCTTCGTTCAACCATCGCGATCCATGAGTTACGAACTGACTATCGAACCCCTCGGCCAGACCATTACTGTGGCGCCGCTCGTCACCCGACGAGGGGCCCGTGCGTGCTGCTTGCACGGGATCGTCGGCAAGACGAGAGGGGCCAGACCGTAATGGGCTACGAACTGACAATTGAACCGCTCGGCCAGACCGTTACGGTCGACGACGAGCAGACCATTCTCGACGCCTGCCTGCGCGCCGGGATCTGGCTGCCGCATGCCTGCTGCCATGGCTTGTGCGCGACCTGCAAGGTGCAGGTGGTCGATGGCGATATCGAGCACGGTGAGGCCTCGCCGTTCGCGCTGATGGACTTCGAGCGCGACGAGAAGAAGACGCTGGCCTGCTGCGCGACGCTGCAATCCGATGTGACCATCGAAGCCGACATCGACGAGGAACCGGACGCCGAGATCATCAAGGTCCGCGACTTCGAAGGCACGGTCAGCCGCATCGAGGATCTGACGCCGACCATCAAGGGCATCTGGATCAGGCTCGACGAGGCGATCCATTTCCAGGCTGGCCAGTACGTCAACGTCAGCATTGGCGAACATGGCTTTTCGCGGCCGTTCTCGCTGGCCAACCCGCCGGCAACCGGAACCGAGATCGAACTCAATGTGCGCATCGTGCCCGGCGGCGTCGGCACGGCCTGGCTGCACAACGAGCTGCACGTCGGTGATCGCGTCAAGGTCGCCGGGCCATACGGCCGCTTCTTCGTCCGCAAGTCGGCGCAGAGCCCGAGCTTGTTCATGGCCGGCGGCTCGGGCTTGTCGAGCCCGCGCAGCATGATTCTCGACCTGCTCGAAGCGGGCAGCGACCAGCCGATCACGCTGGTCTACGGCCAGCGTGTCAAGGCGGAGCTGTACTACCACGACGAATTCACTGCACTGAGCCAGCAGTACCCGAACTTCCACTACGTGCCGGTCTTGTCCAGCGAAGCGGAGGGCAGTGACTGGACCGGCTTCCGAGGCTTCGTCCACGACGCCGCCAAGGCGCACTTCGGCAATGACTTCCGCGGCCACAAGGCCTATTTGTGCGGCCCGCCGCTGATGATCGACGCCTGCATCACCACCCTGATGCAGGGCCGTCTGTTCGAGCGCGACATCTACCAGGAGAAGTTCCTGTCGGCGGCCGATGCCCAACAGGTGCGCAGCCCGCTGTTCAGGAAGATCTGAATGACGACCCTGGCAAGCCTGCCGCAGTGCCGTTCAAGCCCGAGCGCGGCGCTTCGGCGTGACCGGCTTGCCGGTCTTGGCGCGCGCTTTCGGCTTGCGCTCGAACGCTTCCGGCGGCGCGGCACGGATGGCATCCAGCGTCAGTTCGATGTGGCGCGACAGCAACTGCACGGCGCGCTTGCTGTCGCGCGCGACGGTCGCCTTCATGATCGCTTCGTGCTCGTCGTGGACATCGCGCGGAATCGGCGGATGCACCAGCACATAGCGCCGATAGCGCTCGGACTGCTGATACAGGATGCCGAGGAAATGCAGGACCCAGGCCGAAGGGCAGGCGGCCAGCAGGCTCTTGTGGAAGGCGCGATTGCGTTCCTCCCATTCGGCCACTGCGTCCAGGCTCGGCCGCTTGCCGAGCTTTTCCTCGGCACGGCTCAAGCGATGAAAGGCGGCCATCACCTGACCTTCCCAGGCGTCATCGCCATGGGTGATCGACAGCCGCAGCGCCTCGCATTCCAGCAGCACGCGGGTGCGGGTGATGTCCTCGAAATCGGCCAGCGACAGCGGCGCGACACTGAAGCCGCGCTGACCCTGGGCGATCACCAGCGTGTCGGCCGCCAGCCGCGACAGCGCTTCGCGCAAGGTGCCGGCACCGACCTGATAGCGATCCTTCAGATGCTCCACGCGCAGCTTTTCGCCCGGTTCGTGGATGCCGGCCACCAGATCGTGACGCAGCCGCTGGTAGGCGGCTTCGATCAGGGTGCGCGGCTCGTCGTCGAGCGCGTCGGTGGCTTCGTTGCCGGACCAGGTGATTTCGGGCATGGCCGCTGCGGATTCCAGGTTCTGAAGTTCTGATTCGACCCTGCGGTCGATCCCCCACGAATGGTAGCGCAGACAAAAATTCGGACCAAATAAATAATCTCGATAATTTGTCTTGACCTCGATATAAATGAAAAATACGATGCCTTACGTCAATCACGACAGTTCGCAGCCTGCTTCTGCCGAAGCCGGCGCGCGGTCGCGAAAGGCTCAGGGTGGCGCGCAGGAGGGCTCGTTGATCAGCCATCGCATTCGCATCGTCGCGATCGTCAACGCCGATTCCGCAACAGCGGTGTTGCCGCCCGACTTCGAAGCGCAGGGCGAGGAGCATCTGTTGCGCGGCATGGAACGCCTGGGTCGCCGCGGCATTCCGGTGGGCTGCCGTGGCGGCGGCTGCGGCGTCTGCAAGGTGCAGGTGCTGGCCGGTGACTACCGGACGATCAAGATGAGCCGCGACTGCGTCAGCAGCGCGGAGGAAGCACAGGGCTACGCACTGGCCTGCCGTCTCTACGCCGAATCGGATCTCGACATCCGGGTGGTCGGACAGATGAGCAGGGCATTCAACAGAACGGGACTCGGACCCTCAGCGGACCGCGATCCCGTCAGCGCCGGCAATCCGCCGGCATTCGACATGAGCTGGAGGAAATGACATGGCTTTGACCGGAGTATTGCGCCCGGGGCACGTCGCCTTGCGGGTGCTCGACATGAGCGCATCGGTCCACCACTACACCCACGTGCTTGGTCTGCTGGAGACCGCTCGCGACGCCCAGGGCCGGGTATTCCTGAAAGCCTGGGACGAGCACGATCATCACAGCGTGGTGCTGCGCGAAGCCGATTCAGCCGGCATGGACTACATGGGCTGGCGAGTCGATTCCAACGCCACGCTGGAGCGCTTCGCACGCGAGATCGAGGCATCCGGCCTCGCCACCGATCTCGGCTGGATCGCTGCCGGCGAGCATCCGAACTGCGGTCGCCGTTTCCGCTTCACGACCGCAACCGGCCACGTGATGGAGCTGTATGCGGAGAAGGACAAGATCGGCAACGGCATGCCGCTGATCAATCCGGAGATCTACCCGGACGGGCTGGTCGGCATGGCACCGAGCCGCTTCGATCATTGCCTGCTGTACGGCGATGACCTCGACAACACGATGAAGCTGTTCATCGAGATCCTCGGCTTCACGCTCACCGAACAGGTGGTCGCCGGTCCGGACAAGCTGGTGATCAGCGCGTTCATGACCTGCTCGAACAAGCCGCACGACGTCGCCTTCATTCGCCAGCCGTGCAAGGGCAAGTTCCACCACGCGTCGTTCCTGCTCGACAACTGGGGCGAAGTGCTGAAGGCCGCCGACATCATCAGCCGCAACCGGGTGTCGCTGGATATCGGCCCGACCCGGCACGGCATCACCCGCGGCGAAACGATCTATTTCTTCGACCCGTCCGGCAACCGCAACGAAGTGTTTTCCGGCGGCTACATCAGCTACCCGGATCGCCCGGCGCTGACGTGGACCGACGATGAACTGGGCCGCGCGATCTTCTATCACGACCGCAAGCTCAACGAAGCCTTCCTGTCGGTCGTGACCTGAGGTCTGCAGTGGAGCCAAGGCCGCGATACGGATGCCGTATCGCAGCCTCGGCCGAAAAGTATTGGAACCGTGTTGGCCAAGACTCCAGTCTTCGCCGATGCGGTACGAGGACCCGACGAGGTCCGTGATTCGAGAGTGAGCGAGAACGACCGTGAAGCAGTTCCTGCATTTCATCGATGGCGCTTTCCAGCCATCCGCCAGCGGCAAGACTTTCGAGAACCGCAATCCGATCGACAACAGCCTGATCGGCTCGGTCTGCGAAGGCGGCCGTGCGGAAGTCGATGCGGCCGTTGCTGCCGCCCGCGCCGCGCTGAAAGGCCCCTGGGGCAAGATGCCGGTCACCCGGCGCGCCGAGCTGCTGCACGCAGTCGCGGACGAGATCAACCGTCGCTTCGATGACTTTCTGGCCGCCGAAGTGGCCGACACCGGCAAGCCGGTCAGCCTCGCGTCGCAGATCGACATTCCGCGTGGTGCCGCGAACTTCAAGATCTTCGCCGACGTGATCAAGAACGTGCCGACCGAGGCGTTCGAGATGGCGACGCCGGACGGTGGCGAAGCGCTGAACTACGCGATCCGCAAGCCACGCGGCGTGATCGCCGTGGTCTGCCCGTGGAACCTGCCGCTGCTGCTGATGACCTGGAAGGTCGGCCCGGCGCTGGCCTGCGGCAATACCGTGGTGGTCAAGCCGTCCGAGGAAACGCCGGCGACCGCGACCTTGCTCGGCGAAGTGATGAACAAGGTCGGTATCCCGAAGGGCGTCTACAACGTCGTCCACGGCCTCGGCCCGGACTCGGCCGGCGAGTTCCTGACCGCTCATCGCGATATCGACGCGATCACCTTCACCGGTGAAACCCGCACTGGTCAGGCGATCATGGGGGCGGCCTCGAAGGGGCTGCGGCCAGTGTCGTTCGAACTCGGCGGCAAGAACGCCGGCATCGTCTTCGCCGACACCGATTTCGACGCCGCGATCGACGGCATCGCCCGCTCGTCGTTCGTCAACTGCGGCCAGGTCTGCCTGGGTACCGAACGCGTCTATGTCGAGCGGCCGATCTTCGACAAGTTCGTGGCCGCGCTGAAAATCCGGGCAGAGGCGACCAAGCCCGGCGTGCCCGGCGACAAGGCCACCGGTATAGGCCCGCTGATCTCCAAGGAGCATCAGGCCAAGGTGCTCGGCTACTACGCCCGCGCCAAGGCCGAGGGCGCGACCATCGTCACCGGCGGCGGCGTGCCGGAGATGCCCGGCGAACTGGCCAATGGCTGCTGGGTGCAGCCGACGATCTGGACTGGCCTGCCGGAAACCGCGACCGTGGTTCGCGAGGAGATCTTCGGGCCGTGCTGCCACATCGCGCCGTTCGACAGCGAGGACGAGGTCGTGGCGCTGGCCAACGACACGCCGTACGGCCTGTGCACCACGGTATGGACGCAGAACCTCGGCCGCGCTCATCGCATCGCCGGCCAGATCGATGTCGGCATCACCTGGATCAACAGCTGGTTCCTGCGCGACCTGCGCACGCCGTTCGGCGGCTCCAAGCAGAGTGGCATCGGCCGCGAGGGCGGGGTGCACTCGCTGGAGTTCTATACCGAGCTGCGCAATGTCTGCATCAAGTACGCCTGAGGCCGCGATGAGCACCGCAGGCAATCCGGAAGTCGGCCAGAGCATCGTCGCTCGCGGTATCCGCACCAACTATCACGACCTCAACAGCACGGCCGCCGGCGTGCCGCTGCTGCTGATCCACGGCTCCGGCCCCGGCGTCAGCGCCTTTGCCAACTGGCGGCTGGTGATGCCGAAGTTTGCCGAGCGGCGTCGCGTCATCGCGCCGGACATGGTCGGCTTCGGCTTCACCGACCGGCCGGCCGATCAGACCTACACGCTCGACAACTGGGTCGCGCACGCGATCGGTCTGCTCGATGCACTGGCGCTGCCGCAGGTCGATCTGGTCGGCAATTCCTTCGGTGGCGCGCTGTCGCTGGCACTGGCGATCCGCCATCCGCAGCGCGTGCGCCGGCTGGTACTGATGGGCGCAGCCGGCGTGCACTTCGAACTGACGCCGGCGCTCGACGCGGTCTGGGGCTATCAGCCGTCGTTCGAGAACATGCGCGTGATGATGGATCTGTTCGCCTACGACCGCAGTCTGGTCAACGACGAACTGGCCCAGCTGCGCTATCAGGCCAGCATCCGTCCGGGTTTCCAGGAATCGTTCTCGGCGATGTTCCCGGCACCGCGCCAGCGCTCGATCGCTGCACTTGCCAGCCCGGAAAGCGACATCGCGAAGCTGTCGCAGCAGACGCTGGTGATCCACGGCCGCGAGGATCAGGTGATCCCGATGGCGACCTCGCTGAAGCTGGCCAGCCTGATCCCGAATGCCCAGCTGCACGTGTTCGGCAAGTGCGGCCACTGGACGCAGATCGAACACTCGGCGCGCTTCGCGCGTCTGGTCACCGACTTTCTTGACGAGGCCGCCTGACGCCATGGCCATGAATCCACACGACATCGTCAAGCACGGTGACGCGCTGTACGAAGCGCTGATCGCGCGCCGCGCCGTCGCACCGCTGACCGAGCGCATTGCCGACATCAGCATCGACGATGCCTACCGTATCCAGCAACGGATGATCGAACGCCGTCTGGCGCTCGGCGAAACCATCGTCGGCAAGAAGATCGGCGTCACCTCGAAAGCGGTGCAGAACATGCTCAAGGTCTACCAGCCGGACTTCGGCATGCTGACGTCGGGCATGGTCTATCACGAAGGCCAGCCGATCCCGACCGACACGCTGATTGCGCCGAAGGCCGAGGCCGAAGTCGCCTTCATCCTCAAGGCCGATCTCGACGGGCCCGGCATCACCGCCGCCGACGTGTTGCGCGCCACCGACTACGTGCTGCCGTGCTTCGAGATCGTCGATAGCCGGATTCAGGACTGGAAGATCAGGATTCAGGACACCGTCGCCGACAACGCGTCCTGCGGCGTGTTTGTGCTTGGCGGGACGCCGCGCAGCTTGCGCGGCCTCGATTTGTCGGTGGCCGGCATGGTCGTCGAAAAGAACGGCGACATCGTGTCCACCTCAGCCGGTGCTGCGGTGCAGGGCTCGCCGGTCAACGCCGTGGCCTGGCTCGCGAACACGCTAGGCGCGCTCGGCATTCCACTCAAGGCTGGCGAAGTGATCCTGTCCGGATCGCAGTCGCCGCTGATGCCGGTGGTTGCCGGCGATTCCTTCACCTGCAGCGTCGGCGGCCTCGGTGGCTGTTCGGTGCGCTTCATCTGAGCCTGCCATGACGCTTGATTACGACACTATTCAACAGCTGGCGGTACATCTCGAAAACGCCGAGCTGAGCGCCACCGCAGTGACCAAGATCACCGACGCTCACCCGACGCTCGACTGGGACGATGCCTACGCGATCCAGGCTGCGATCCGCGCGCGCAAGGAATCGCGTGGCCAGCGCATCGCCGGTCTGAAGGCGGGGCTGACCTCGCGCGCCAAGATGAAGCAGATGGGTGTGGAGACGCCGGTGTTCGGCGTGATCTTCGACTACATGAGCGTTGCCGATGGCGGCGAGATCGACACCGCCAAGCTGATCCATCCGAAGGTCGAGGCCGAGATCGCCTTCGTGCTGAAGAAGCCGCTGCGCGGGCCCGGCTGCCATGTCGGCGCCGTGCTGGCGGCCACTGATTTCGTGGTGCCGGCCGTGGAGATCATCGACTCCCGCTACGAGAACTTCCGCTTCGATCTGGCCAGCGTCATTGCCGACAACACCTCGGCCTCGCGCTTCGTTGTCGGCGGTGTCGCTCGCGTCGTCGAAGGCCTGGACCTGCGCACTCTGGGGCTGGTCATGGAAAAGAACGGCGAGATCGTCGCGATGGCGGCCGGTGCTGCCGTACTCGGCCATCCGGCGGTCGCCATCGCGGCACTTGCGAACCATCTCGCCAGCCGTGGCGAAGAGATTCCGGCCGGCACTTTCATCATGAGCGGTGGTGCGACTGAAGCGATTCCGGTCGCTGCCGGTGACGCCATTTCCGTGCGCTTCCAGGACCTCGGGTCCGTCGGCATGCGCTTCATCTGATTCAGGTATTCGAGCATGAGCAACAAGATCCGCTGCGCGATCATCGGCCCCGGGAACATCGGGACGGACCTGCTGTACAAGCTGCGCCGGTCACCGGTGTTGGAGCCGGTATGGATGGTCGGTGTCGACCCGGAATCGGAAGGCTTGGCGCGAGCGCGCGAGCACGGCCTGAAGACGACATCCGAAGGAGTCGCTGGCCTGCTGCCGCATGTGCTGGCCGATGGCGTGCAGATCGCTTTTGACGCCACCAGCGCCTACGTGCACAAGGCCAACTCCGATCAGCTGACCGCGCTCGGCGTGCGGATGATCGACCTGACCCCGGCAGCGATCGGCCCGTACTGCGTGCCGCCGATCAATCTCAGAGCCCACGCCGGCCGCGGCGAAATGAACGT
>JAPLSB010000001.1 GCA_026398875.1 Gammaproteobacteria bacterium
CGTCGACCTGATGCTGCAGCACCTGATGCAGCACGGCCTGAAAGTGGAAGGCGGCGACCGGCTGGGCAAGACCATCATCTTCGCGGTGAACCAGAAGCACGCGGAGTTCATCGCCCGGCGCTTCGATCACCATTATCCGCATCTGAAAGGTGAGTTCGCGCGCGTCATCACCCATTCGGTGAACTACGCGCAGACCCTGATCGACGACTTCAGCAGCAAGAGCAAGGCGCCGCACATCGCGATTTCGGTGGACATGCTGGATACCGGCATCGACGTGCCGGAGGTCGTCAACTTGGTGTTCTTCAAGGCGGTTCGCTCGAAGGTGAAGTTCCTGCAGATGATCGGCCGAGGAACACGGCTGTGCCCCGATCTGTTCGGCCCCGGCGAGCACAAGACCGAGTTTCACATCTTCGATTTCTGCGCCAATTTCGAGTACTTCAACGAGAACCCAAAGGGCGCGGTGGCCAGCCTCGCGGAACCACTTGGCAAGCGGCTGTTCAAGCGACGGCTGGACCTGCTGACGGTGCTGCCAAAGGCCGACGTTCGTGCTCATGGTGAGATCGAGGAAGCCGGCCTCAAAGACCCGCTTGCAGAGCTGAAAGCGGACCTTACCGGTGTCCTGCGCACTGAAGTACAGGCGATGAACCTCGACAACTTCATCGTCCGCACCGAGCGGGAGCACGTGACCCGTTTCCAGCAGGACGACAGCTGGGTACAGCTCGATGAATCCGCGATCGCGACCTTGAGCCAGCACGTGGCTGGCCTGCCGAGCGAACTTCCCGCCGAACACATCACTGCCAAGCTGTTCGATTTGACCTGCCTGAACCTGCAGCTGGCGCTCGTCAACGCAACTTCGGACTTCGTCAGCTACAGGGACAAGGTCATCGCCATGGCGAGCGATCTGCAGGCCAAGGACGCGATCCCGACGGTCAAGGCTGAGCTGGCGCTGATTCTCGAAGTACAGACCGAGGAGTATTGGCAGGGCATCACCTTGCCGCTGATCGAGCACTTGCGCCGCCGCCTGCGAGGGCTGATCCAGTTCATCGACCGCACTTCGATCAACCCGGTCTATACGGTGCTGAAGGACGAGATTGGTAATGCATCCGAAGTCACGCTGAAGGACTTCAGCAGCGGCATCAACCTGGCGCAATACCGGCGCAAGGTCGAACGCTACATCCGCGACAACGAAAACCACGTCGTCATCGCCAAGCTGCGCTTCAACAAGCCGCTGACACCGACCGATCTCGCCGAGCTGGAGCGCTTCGTCTACGAGTCAGACGCCGTTGGTGGCAAGGACCAGTTCAGGCAGGGCTTCGGCGACGAGCGGCCTTTGACCCTGTTCATCCGGTCGCTGGTCGGGCTGGACCGCAATGCCGCAAAGGAAGCCTTCGGCCAGTTCCTGGACGCCAACCGCTACAGCAGCCAGCAGATCCGCTTCGTCGAAATGATCATTGACCGCCTGACCCAGAGCGGTGTCATGGATCCCGGTCTGATGTACGAGCCGCCGTTCACCGGCGTGCATCGCGAAGGTCTCGATGGCGCTTTCCGCGACGCGGATTCAGAGGCGATCATCGCGATCGTTGACGGCATCAACCGGTTGGCTGCGTGAGGCTCGACCTCTGATTGGACGCGGGGTAGCCGCTTCCCTGATGCGGCCGCTAGGGAGTGGGATCTGCGGATCCGTGTCGCTTTCGTCAGGGAGAGGCACTGCACCGCCAATGACGCTCACGGCGCTGCCAGCGAGAGCCGCAGCGCCGTGAGCGGTTTGGGCGGACCGTCTATATCGCGAGATACATCGACCACTGCAGTGCCTGCTTCCGAGTTTCACCGCAGCATGAATCCGGATGCGTAGTGATCGCGTGCGCCCTCTGTCACCGTCTGCCGTTGCTCAGCATCCTGATTTTCTGCTGAATTTCACGGCGCAACCTAGAGAGATAACGACAGCGCTTCAAATGTCGAACGTTGCGAGTTTCGGATATCCCTTTGATTGAGTTGAAGTATTAAAACTGGTGCTTCGTCTCGCAGCAAGACGCGGTACGCAGCAGCAAGGATTTGCGCCTGCCTTAGTTCTTCAGGTTTCGCGTAAATCAACACCGGATGAAGAGTCATGTGCCCGACACCATACCGCGCGAGGTCGGCTACATGCTGTAGCAGTTGCAGACACTCAAGGCGTGATAGACCGGTCAGGAAGTCGGTACCCACCGCGTCTTCCATCATTTCGTTGAGCGGCGTGAAGTCGTCTCGCTCGAATTCGGCGCGCGGTATACCGGCGATGGAGGCTATTACTTCAAGGCCGTATTCCTCCTCATCCTCTGAAAGGGGCCTCCCACCGACACAATGGACTGAGTACCACGGTTTCTCTGAATGGTCGGTCAGCCTTCGTTCCCAGTTCAGCCAAGCTTTTTCGTCCAAACGACTCATCGCAACCTCCGTGCACTGAAGATATTCAGTATTTACACGTAGATATTCAGTTTTACAAGCTGTTCGTAGTATCAAAAATGCGTCATGGACGACAATCCTCCGGCGCGCCCCAAACGTTTAAGGCAACACTTTGCAGCGAACCTGAAAATCGCGAGGCGTCTGTCAGGCATGACGCAAGCGGGGCTTGCCGAACGTGCTGGCATGCACACAACGGCTATACAAGGGTTTGAAAGAGCGGCTAATTCGCCCTCGCTTGACAGCCTGGAAGCAATCGCTGCGGGCCTTGGACTCCCAGCAGCGGTTTTAATCGCAAAGCCGGAAGACGCGTTGCCGCAGATGACGAGTCTCGTCGGTAACGGAGCAGCTATCCCCAGCGGTCGTGGACGGGTGAGATAGCGTTGAAGGGCATGACGGCACCCAGCGGCAAGGGGCGCAGATCGCTGTAAATCTCAATTAATCAAAGCTTTACACGACCTCGAGAAGAATCGGAGCCACGCTGAATCTCGCTTTTCGCAAAGCCAACGGACTTGACGTCGATTTTGCGTTTCGCGAACCATAACCACATCCCGACGTCGGTCCCGCCCCCTCGCGACGACGCACCGTGTATTCGTAGCCACTTGCGCCGCCGCAGCATTCGGCTCACGTGTATATAGGCCTCAAAACGGCGCCGACCTCAGCCGCCCCGTGACACGACTTGATCGACCGACGCAAACCCGATCATGCACCGGGACGGGCAAGCGGCTCACCGGCATCCCAAGACGCAGCAGTGCACCGTCAACCTCCTGCGTGCGGTGCCGCAACGACTCGCAGCCTCAGGCTCTTTGCGGCATTCGTAGTATTCAACGCATGACGATCTTGCCGAAGCATGATCCGATCACTGGCGCGAGTCGGTCATCGGGATGGGTGGGCGCTGCGCGCTTGCGATGCAGACTGCTGCGCAACCCGTCGGCAGTTCGCGTGTTGCTGACCGGCACAATGGAACCGGTCATAGCCGGGTAGCGAAACGCGATTGGCGACCGTCTGCTGCTCAAATCGAGTCAGATGCACGTTGTAGCCGCGATCGACCCAACACCACCGGAAGCGCAAGAAAATGACAGGAGGGACGATGACCCAACAGCCGCCGACTGCCCCTGAGGCTGATCCAATTCCGGCGTACGAGGCTGACGACGGACCGGTGCCGGATATCGTCATCGCTTACATTCGAGCGAGCGTCGATCAGACGATCGAAGGGGGAAAGAGCCTTTTCGAGATGCCAGATTGCATGTAACCGCCGTCTATCTGCATGCAGTTGTCGGGAACAGCAGATGTCTCACGCAGCTGAAGGCGCAGAATTTGCACACGGGCGACCGTGCCGAGATGTTGCTTGCGCAAACGAGGCCGTCTGACTGTCTCCACCGCAGACGGTTCGCGGCCTACGACGCCGCTGCGTACTTTGCTTAACGAGATCGAGGCGGCCCCCGTTCACTCGTGACCATCGGATAAAGACGCCGGGTGCAGGCAATAGCACCGTGAAGCCACTCGTTAGAACAAAGTGCGGCGACCTCCAGCGGTAATGGGTGCCAACGGATTCAACTTGCCGGTGACAGCGGTTTGAAACCACCGCTTGCAATTCAATCCTGCCGGCCTTGCATCCGTTGCGGGTGACTGGTTAGGTGTAATATAGCCATATTCCCATATTTATGGCTTCGCAATGAAAACCACGCTCGAACTACCTGACCATCTGATGCGCGCGGTAAAGATTCGGGCGGCTGAAACCGATCGAAAGCTCAAGGACGTTGTTGCTGAGTTGATCCAGCGTGGGCTTGCGGGTCCCTTGATCGAGGGTGGGAACGAACAGTCAGACAACCCCCGCAAGAAGTGCGATGCGCTGGATGCGCTGTTCGCTGCTGGCGATGAACTCGCCAGTAGCGGTATTGACGTCTCGGGATGGGCTGCGCATAGCCGTGAAGTCTGGCGTTGACCATGGCGGGTCAACTCATCCATCTCGACACGAATATCCTGATTCTCTCGGCAGAGCCTGGGAATCCGGTTCGTCAGAAGCTGCGGCAATGGCGGGACGACGGGGCGGCGCTCGCGGTTTCAGCCATGGCTTGGGCAGAGTTCCGTTGTGGCCCAGTGACCCCCAACCTGATCAAGACGTGGGAGGTCATACTTTCCGAAGGCATCGTGCCTGTTGACCGGAAAACGGCTGATTTGGCGGCCGAGCTGTTCAATCTTTCCGGCAGGCGCTCGCGATCATTGCCAGACTGTCTCATTGCAGCCTGCGCGATTCAGTCTCGCGCACTACTGGCTACGCTCAACGGCTCCGACTTCGAACCATTGCTCGCGCACGGCCTGATCCTCGCCTGACTCCAACCGTGCTGCATACGGCTGTGAAAGGTGGCTTCGTATAGTTCGTAACGTGTGGTCCGCGTCACTGTATTCGGCAGCCACTGGCCCCTGACAGCCCAGCCTGTAGCACCGTGCTACGGTTATCCCGCAAACCAGAGATCAACATGCCCACCAACAGCCCCATGCGTCTAGACGCCGAACTGACGGAGGCAGCCCGCGCGACGGCTGGCAGCATGAGCCGCAGCCTAGCCCAGCAAATCGGTCACTGGGCGCGGATCGGGCGAGAGCTTGAACGCAGCCCCGGCGTCACGGTTCCAGCCGTGCAGGCCGTGCTGGAAGGTCGCGGTGGTTATGACCAGCTGAATGTGCAGGAGCAGGCCATTGTCCGCGCGCATTGGGCAGAGGGCATCGAGGAAACCCGGAAGAACCTCCGCCTGGATCGCGTTTTGCCCGCTCTGGGACGCGAGGTCGTCGAGCTGGACGATCGAGGCGAGGTGGTCGTTCGCAAGACGCGTGCAGCTCGCCAGGTTGATCCGAAACGCTAAGCCGTGCCGCTCCTGCACCTTTTGGCCGGACCGAACGGGTCTGGCAAGACGACGTTCTACGAGCATGTGCTGAAGCCGGTCACTGGCCTGCCTTTTGTAAACGCCGACTTGATTGCCCGCGAACAGTGGCCAGACTCGGACCAGGACCACTCCTACGAAGCGGCTCGGATCGCGGCGGGTCGACGCGAGTCGCTGATCAGCAGCGGGCAATCGTTCATCGCCGAGACGGTGTTTTCACACCCTTCGAAACTGCAGTTGATCACTCGAGCGAGGCAAGCGGGCTTCCTCGTGGTTGTTCACATCATTCTGGTGCCGCTGCCCCTGTCGATGCGGCGCGTCGAAGCCCGCGTCCGGCACGGCGGGCATGCCGTGCCGCTCGACAAGCAGCGCGAGCGCTTCCCGCGCCTGTGGCCCCTTGTTGCCCAAGCGCTGCAGATCGCCAACGAGGGATTTACCTACGACAATACGTCAGCGCGAAACCCCTTCCGGGTCGTCGCTCATCTCGAAAACGGCCAGCTGATTGGCCCAGCACGCTGGCCGGATTGGTCTTCGCTTGGATCGCTGATCTGACGGAAATTGTAGATTTGCTCTCGCTTCGACATGAACACTCCTGGCACCCTGTCCCAGCCTCCACGAAAGTGTTTGTAGAAACGGGGTAGAACCCATCCCAACCTTGGAGATTAGGCCGCTAACTAAGACCGTAGCAAACAGCATGTAGATCGTTTGAAGCACCGGGCACGCCTCACGAACGATTGATCGGCAGGTTCATTTGGCCGTCGGTGAGCAGACATCCGATAACTAGCGCCTCTGGCGTACCTGTGATCCGCGTCACAGTCAGCAATCAGCCACCGGACGCCGGCTCCCGAAGTTGTGGGAGCGAAGCGGCCCATCGCAGCACGCGCGGTGCCGGTGGCCACATCAATCCAAGCATCCCCGAGCGCAACGCGTTCGGTGATGGGCCTTTGTCGGGGCCGACCTCAATCAAGCGGACTGACTACCCCCTGAACCCCCTTTCCAAGAACATGGGTGTAGATCATGGTCGTCGAGACGTCGTTGTGGCCCAGCAGCTCCCGAATAGTCCGGATGTCTTGGCCGCGATCCAGCAGATGCGTCGCGAACGAGTGACGGAACGTGTGGCAGCTTGCAGGCTTGGTAATGCCGGCACTGCGGATGGCCTGCTTCACTGCCCTTTGTAGGGTGTCTTCGAAGACGTGGTGACGTTTGGTCTTTCCGGAATAAGGGTCGACCGATCGCTTTGAAGACGGGAAGATGTACTGCCAACCCCATTCGAACCCGGCTTTTGGGTACTTGCGGGCCAGCGCAAAGGGCAGCGAGGCTTCACCAAACCCCTGCTCGATGTCCAGCCGGTGCAGAGTCTGCGTCCGTTCCATCTGCACGTGAAGCGCCGGTACCAGGGATTGCGGCAGCATCGTAACGCGGTCCTTCCCGCCCTTGCCGTTCCGCACCGTGATCTGGCCGCGGACGAAGTCGACGTCTTTCACCCGCAAGGTAAGGCACTCGGTCAGACGAAGCCCAGCCCCATATAGCAAGCTGGCCATCAGCCAGGGAGTACCTGAGAGACAAGCAAGTACTTGGCGACACTCTTCCGTCGACAGGACCAACGGCAAGCGTTTCGTTTTTTTCGCTCGCTGGAACTCGTTTACCCAGTCTAACGGCATCCGCAGAACCCATCGATAGAGAAAGAGGATCGCCGCCAATGCTTGATTCTGCGTAGACGCTGAACAACGGCCATCACGAGACAGGTGGGTCAGAAAAGCAGCGATCTCCGGCTCGCCCATGTCCTTGGGGTGGCGTTTGCCATGGTGCAGGATGAAGCGGCGGACCCAAGCTAGGTAGGTTTTCTCGGTCCTTAAGGACAAATGGCGTCGCCGGATTTCATCGCGTAGTTGGTCTAGCAGCTTTGGCTTGACAAGGGGTAAAGTGAGGTCAGGTTGGCTCATCGTCTCTGCGGCATAAGCCGGCAAGTTGCCGGCCGAGAGACGCTAAAACAAGGAGTTACGGAACGTGAAGCCTAGTAAAGCCGCCCAATTGCGGCAATTGGTTGCCGCAATTAGGCTGTCTAATTGGCGTTAGGCATCTATGGTCGGCTTTGATCCATCACCTCTTATCGCCATTTTTTTCGGCGGAGTTTTTATCTTCCTAATCTTGGGCAGGATCGGAGCCTCCAAAACCGTTAAGTGGCAGCGCTGGCTTCTTTTGAGCCCCATAACCCTTACCAGCTTGTTCTTTCTGCTTTGTCTATTTCGTTCCGTCTTTGCTCTTGTCACTTCAAAAATGAAGCTTATGGCATTCTGGCTGGTGTGCATATTCACGGTTCTGCCGCTGTTCGTCATCTACAACGTGGTCTTCATTCACCTCAAGTCCCAAGGGGGTAACAACAATGCCTAACCACGCATTCAAGCCGACATGGCCGAAAAGCTGGCCATGCGGCTTAACTTAGGCGTTAGCTGTTATGAGTAACGACTTCGAGCAAAGCACTCTGTCGCAGGCATTGGCTGATGCCCGCAGCGTTTATGCGGTTGTTGCGAGCATGCCCGGTCAACCCTACGCAAACCACTTTCGGCAGCTTGTTTCTAGCTTGGAGACCGGCAACTTCGAAGAAGCTGTTCGCATCCGCAGTGCTTTGCCGTTTGCTGGCATGGGCGGTTTCGGCGAGTTCTTTGAGTCCACACCAGCGATTCAAAAGCCGTACAGGTCGCTCCTTGAGCAAATTGGCGCTCTCAAACTCCACTCGCGTTACGGCCTCATTCGCAATGAGCAGCACAGCTAACAAGGCACTCCAGCCGACCGCTACGCCTCCGCTTCGCTGCGGCTCCGCGTCGGCTGAGTTTGGGCGTTGGACCTAAAGGCAATGAGAGGATCACTACTGCTATTACTGGTCGTCTGCACCCCGACATTCGCCGCGCCTCCAGATTGCTCAGGCACCGAGCGATGGCCTACAAGATCGGCGGCTGTGCTACTAAAGAACGCAGGCATGATCGGGCTCACAACCGAGAGTGCAAAGACGGTGAGGCTGGCCTCTGAGAAAATCGGCAAGGATTTATATCGGCAGGTTCATCTCGTCACGCTCACAGATGACGCGGGCAAGACCGTCGAAGTAGTCACAGTCAACGACGCATCAAGCCAGGAGTGTTCAATGAGTAGCGTTGACGCATATGTTGTTTCAAGGCATCTAGGCCCATGAGGGTCCAACAACGTGCTCCACGCGACGGCTTCGCCGCGCGTGAGCTCGGGCGTTGGGCGTCAAGACAATGATCGACAAACTCCCGCCTGACGTTCTTCAACAGCTTCCCGCTGGCTATCAGGCCAATCAGGGCGTCTGGTTGGTTTTGCCCGAGCCCGGACAAGCAGATCGCGGCATAAGGGCAGTCAATGCTTGGCTTCGAGCAGAGGATTGGTATCCAGCCGAACTCAATGCGGTCGTGTGGTTTGGAGACGATGGCGTCGGTAACTTCATTGGCTGGCGACCCGAGCAAGGTGTTGCTGTGCTGTGGAACCCTGAAGACGGCGCAGCACCATGGAGGGAGGGCACCGTTCAAGAGCTGTGGGCTTTCATTGAGAGCGGTTACCTATGACGCCCAACCAGGCATTCAAGCGGACGGGCTTCGCCCGCCGCTTAACTTGAGCGTTAGAGCGCAAAACATGAGCACCTTCGAAGCTCTTCAGCAGTCTGACACAGCGGTGCTGAGGGGAGACTTCGTCATCCTATACAAGCACGGGCATTGGCATCTTGTCGGCACGAGGCGTGCCGGAGCGAAATGCCGCGTAGATTCTGTGCATGTCATGTCGCCGGAGCGCGCGAAGTCCACTCTCCTAGAGACGCCAAGCGCTAAACCAAAGACCTACGATGAGCTTGGTGCGGGGTTCGAAACAGAGATTAAAGACAAAATACTTCCTCACACTAATGACTATCTGCCATTGTTTAAGTCTGGGCAGGCAGGACTCTCAGCAGGGTTTCACACCGATACTATGCAGAAAACGGCATATTCACCTGAACGCGAGGCAGTCATGCTCAGAGCGGTTTCAGAAATGATTTCAGCCGGCAATCCCGGCGTCTGCATCTACTTCAACCATGCGCTCTAACCAGGCGTTCAAGCCGACTTGGCATAAGAAGCCATGCCAAGCGGCTTAACTTAGGCGTTAGGGGGTAAACGTGACTGACGGTAAATCCCTGTATACGGAGCTCAAGCCCGACATAGAGGCAATCGTAACTGCGCTTTTCGATTTTTCGGAGCTATGCCTAAAAAAGCGGGGTAATTTTCTTCCACATGCAGCAGTTCTTACTGCAGATGGAGAGGTTAAATTGGTCGGCGCTGCGCCAGACACGAGCAAAGATCGCACGAACTCAACTGAGGTTCTGCCGTTTCTGCATCAAGGCTTGCGGCTTCAGGCTTCTGAAGGCAACCTACGCGCTATTGGTGTTGCTGAGAACGTAACAGTAACTCCCGAAGGGCAAACAGCAACTCAAGCAATTAAAGTGCTTTTCGAGCATAGGCTTGGTCTTACCGTCGCGCTGTATCTGCCCTTTCATAAAAAGCTGTTCAAAGGCTACATCTTTGGCTCGGTCTTTTCGGTTTCAGCCAATCCGGAAATAAAGGCATGGCATGCAAAAGCCCCCTAACCAGGCATTCAAGCGGACGGGCTACGCCCGCCGCTTAATTTAGGCGTTGGGGCTTATGAAAAGCACAGACGTTCGCCTTAGCGCGCTGAGAGCCTTGCAGGGCGCTGTTCCGCGATCCCTACGCGCATTCTCTGTGGAGATCGGAAACACTGAGGTAAGAACTCGTGCAATCTTTGATGAAACAGCCACTGAAGCGGACAAGGAGCTTTTGTCTTGTGCAGGCACTGAGGTGATCGCGGACTTTCCGGCACCGTGGACGATAAACGAAGAGGTACTCGTGATACCGGTGGGAAACGAAATGAAACACTTGAGAGAACTCATCTTCCTACGGCATGAGCCCCAACCATGCGCTCCAGCCGACCGGCCACGAAAAGCCGTGGCCACCGGCTGAGCTACGGCGTTGGGCCTAAAAGAATGGGATCTTTTTATATCAGACGCCTCTGGAGTAACTGCCCCGGACCGCTGCGGGTTGCAGCTTTAGCGTCTTCGTTCTTCGCCGTACTTCTGCCGTTAACAACCGTTCTCCCCGGTTCTAATTTCAATCTGGCCGTCACCCAGTTATCGCACGACGAACTATGGGCCACGGGCGTAGCCTTAGCGCTTATCGCGTCCGCTCCGCTTATGTCCTTCGTAGCCGCTGGTATTACGCTGGCAAAGCCATGGGTGCGGCCGCTGTTGGTCGCTATACCGTGGTTACAGTATCTTCCGTTCCAATTCGCATATTGGCTTGGTACCGGTCCAGATCCCACGCCGTCACCAACAGCCTACTGGTTCGGGTGCAGCGCCATGTCTGGGCTTACCCTTCTGTATCTTCTGTTTTTAGAGAGGGCTCGTCGCTACTTCACGCACTCGGCCCAACAAGCGGTTTCAGCCGACGTCCACGCCTCCGCTGCGCTCCGGCGTGGCCGCGGCTGAACCTGGGCGTTGGGCCTAAATGAAGATTCTTTTAGAAAAATTGCTTCGTCTTCTCACCGCCGGCTCGCCCCGCCTGGTTTGCCACCACTGCAATCAGGGCTTTCTACTCGCCTCACTAAACGTTGACGTCTCGCGCAAAGGCTTCAAAGACCTTTGCCCTAGGTGTGGAGCGCCCGGGCCTTTCAGGGCGGCGTCACCTGAAGAGGCTGCAACCATTGCCCCGGAACATTGGCACTGGTGGGCCATTCTTCCTGCCATCTGTCTAGTGCTCTTCACAGTTTTCTGGGTGGCATGGTCTGCAATCAAATAAAATATCGTGGGCCCAACAAGGCGCTGCAGCGGAAAAATTTGCCTCCGCTTCGCTACGGCAATTTTTCCGCTGAGCTCGGGCGTTGGGCCTAAAAAGAATGCGATTCTTTGAACGAAAGAGTTCGCTTGTCCTATGCGGCATGCTTTCTCTCCCGTTCGCGCTGCAAGCTCTCATGTACACGCTTCCGGATATCGGGCTTTTATTTTTCTTACCGCATCAGCTTTACTATCTTCCATTCAGTTGGCTCGGGTCACCTATGTTTCTGCCCGATGGCGACGTAAGTTTTTGGGTCCGTCCCTCCGGAAGAATCGTAGGCGCCGTCGGTTACGCAGCTGCTTTCGTCGGCATTCGATATATCGCCAGAAAAATCGGAGTAAAACCAGCGTGAGTCATTGGCCCAACAAGGTGCTCCAGCCGACGTATTTGCCTCCGCTGCGCTACGGCAAATCCGCGGCTGAGCCCAAGCGTTGGACCTCATGAAAAGCGTCCAATTCGGAGCGCTCGCACTGTTCACAGCGTCAGTCATAGCTGCTGAGCCGGTGAAGGTGCCGGGCATTTACAGCAACATGCACTTTGCCACCGAAGACGTCATAGGGGTTGAAGTATTCATCGTGTTCGGCCACAACCAATATCAAGCGGTAGTCCAGTGCTCAGAGGGTGCGCCCGGCATTCCGGAGGTTGTGCCAGTTACGGTCTCTGGCTCGTCCATCTCATTCAAAATCACCTCAGAGCAAAGTGGCTGTCCCGCTACCACTTTTTCTGGCCAGCTCACCAAGTCAGGTTTATCTGGCAAGTTTGAGGGCACATCAGAATATCCAGGCTTGCTAAAACGCGGCCGGAGTTATTGGCAGTGAGCTGGTCCAACAAGGTGCTCAACGCGACGGCCCGTAAACGGGCCGCGCGTTAGCTCCGGCGTTGGGCCTTAAAAGCATGAGCACCGACGTTATCAGCGAGATCGGTATCGACGGAGAAGGTCGGCTGTATGTGCGTCCGTCAAAGCAAAGCTTTCCGTATATCTATCGGGAAGCAATGGAAGTTCGTTGGCAAGAGAGCAATGGCACGCTCTATGCGCCGACGCCCCGCGAATGGTCCCTTGCTCGTTGGTTCATGCAAATCCATATGGCAGCAAAAGAGGAAGGGTGTGTACTGTCTCTGACTCCAGAAACCGAGTGGCGGTCGGTTCCAGAAAGCACGCGCAAAGAAATCACGGCATACGTCGGTTCGGTTCATGCCCAACAATCGCTTCAAGCCGACGTCCACGCTTCCGCTGCGCTCCGGCGTGGCCGCGGCTTAAGCTAGGCGTTCGTCAGTAAAAAGTCCCAGATTCTTTTAGAGGAAAGCTAGCCATGCAAAGAATTGCACTTGTGACTGGAAGTTATAAAGGACTCGGATTTGCAATTGCTGAAAGGCTTGCAAAGGATGAGGGTATGAAGGTTATTTTGTCGGGGCGCGATCTGGCAAAAGTCCAGGAGTCCGCTGCTCGGATGATCAAGGACGATTTAAGCGTTGATGCCATTGAATTAGATGTTGACCAACAATCATCGGTTGAATCTGCTATTGCAACACTTGAGCAAAAGTATGGTCACATTGATCTACTAGTCAACAATGCTGGAGTCAATCCCTCCTATGACCCTACCGAACAGAGTTTCCTTACCGTAAAGACTAAGACACTTGGCGAAACGATAAATACAAACGCAACTGCCGTGCTTACCATGATGCAATCAGTGGTGCCTTTGATGAAAAAAGCTGGCTACGGAAGGATCGTCAATGTTTCGACGGAAATGGCTTCACTGCGTGGCATCCCCACGGACTATTATCCACTTGCGCTATCATATCGGGTGTCGAAGATTGCGTTAAACGGGATTGTCTCATTGGTGGCTAAAGAGCTTGCTGGAACAGACATACTCATAAATGCCTACTCGCCAGGATGGTTAAAGACGGATATGGGTGGACCTGATGCACCATTCACCGCACACGAGGGTGCCGAAACTGCCATCTACCTAGCCACGTTGCCAACTGGTGGGCCATCCGGAAAATTCTATGCTGAGATGCGGAAATTTGGGGGGCCTATCGAACTTCAATGGTAGCTCGAATATTTGACGAACAAACGCATGCACCGGAGTCGCGGGTCGATCGTTTTTCCAAATCAAGCATCACTAGCCGCGACCGCGGTGATGCGTGCCGTTGGGCCTAACAGCAATGAATGGCGAAGGCAGGTGTGTGCTCACTTCAAGACCTTCGTTCTAGTTGCAGTAGTTTGGGCTGTAATTTGTAGTGTCATCCTGTTGCAGTTCTGGCCAATACATCCTCAAGGAAAATATCAGTGGGCGCTCTTCGTCGTGTTTGGCCCGCCCGCATACGTGCTCTTTGAAGGCTTGGCAGAGCTAGTATTCTCAAAACAGCGGGGGCATAGAAGCGGCAGCAAGCCTGGCTATGGCGACGATCCTCAAAGCTTCTCCTTCAAGCGCGTTCTCACCGGCGTTTCAATTGTCATCGCTATTGTCATTATTTTCGCGGGGGTTTCATGGCTGGTCAGCAAGTATTAGTTCGGCCCAACAAGGCGCTCCACGCGACGTCCACGCCTCCGCTGCGCTCCGGCGCGGTCGCGCGTGAGCTGGGGCGTTGAGTCTGTAGAAAATCCGCTTTCCAAAGCTGCCATTCGCCAGCGGCGGCTTTTGGCACGTAGTAGTCGCTCAAACATCTGGACGGCGCGCAGGAAACGCCTTTTCAAACCGAATCGTTGACGCTTAAGCGAAGGTGGTGAGGCTCGCCACACCACCTTCGGCTTGACGCTACCTGGCGCATGGCTCAGCGGCCGAGGTCGGCCTTGATTGCCTTGAGCACCGATGCCACTTCGCGCGGCAGTGATTTCATTAGCTGGTCCAGCACTTCGAGCTTACCGTCCAGGTTTTCGATTGGCGAGAATCGAGCGGCTATTTGCGCCAGTTCATCACGCAGGTTTCCGCCGGCGCTTTCCGAGGTCTTGACCTTGGGACCGCGCTTTCCGTTCTTCTTGGCTGGAGCGGCTGCCTTATTCTTCGATCCCTTTTTGCGACCACGGCGTGGCGCATCTTCGATGGCTACTGCTGCAGCAGCTTCGGCCAGTCGATACATGACGTTCCGGCCGGCACGCTCAGTTTCAACCAAGCCCTGATCCTTCAGCTTCTTGAGGTTCAAGAAGGCGCCTGCGCTGGAGAAGCCGCCTTCCGTTATCAGATCTGCGGTGGACTTGGCGCCACCGTGCAGCAAGTTCAGGATTTTGGCGCTGACGCCAGTGACGCGGGTGCTGTTGGATTCAGAGCTGTCGTTTTCGGACACGGAATTCTTCTGGGTGTGGATGGCACATCGATTCTATACAAGTGTTTAGGATAATTCGCGAGCACCATGAGGCGATGATTGACTCTGCATAACGTTTTTTTGGATGGTTGCTTGAGGTTCAAGCCGCCATCCCGTACTCGTAGTACGGGCGTTCCCTCTCGTCCAGAATCGTGTTGCTTACTCTCAAATCACCGTTCGGTTGTAGCCATGCATCGATAATCTGGCGCTGTATCAGGATGAGGCACAGTGGCCGTGGTCGGCTTCAGCGACGTCGGAGGAGCCTCGTCGGCCATGGCGGCGAACGACATCAGTCTCTCGGCGTTGTTGCCAGTCCCGCGTGACCACGGCCAGGCTGATTGTCCACAGGATTATGGCCGGTCCCGTGTTGCGGTCAGGCTTGAACTCCTCAGTGGTTAAACCCTCATTCCGTCGTATGGACATTTCGCTGCCTGCCGCGCTCGAATGTCGCCCTTCCTCCTTACCCTGGTCATTCCATGCTGCGACACCTGCTCCGCCTTTGCTTCCTGCCCGTTATCGCCTTGCTTCCGACTGCAGTATTCGCCGAGACACCGGCAGTTGCGTGGCTGCTGACCGCGGAAATCGGACCCGTATTTTCGTTTCGGAACGACGTTCGGGTCCCCGGTGAGGGCGGCACGCGCTTCGAGCTGGACCGACTAACCGGCGAGGGTCCCGAAGTGCTTGGCCGATTCGCTGTCGAACGAACCAACGGACGTCATGGCTTGCGCGCGGTGTACCAGCCGCTGCGCACGGATGGTGTCGGGAGGCTACTGGAGACCACCGACTTCGCTGGTGCTCAGTTCAGCCCGACAGAAGGCACGCGGGGTCGCTATCGATTCGACACTTGGCGGATCACTTACCGCTACCTCTGGCAGGACCAGGAAGCGTTCCGTCTTTGGGTCGGAGCGACGGGACTGGTGCGAGATGCCGAGATTTCGCTGCGGCAAAGCTCGACGCGCGCGCGAGACGGCAATGTCGGCTTCGTTCCGCTTCTGCACGCGCTGGCGGACTGGACCCTGACGCCGACATGGCGCGTGCAGGTCGAAGCCGATGCGCTGGCCGCACCGCAGGGTCGAGCGATCGATCTCGGCGTGCGGAGCGTGCACGCGCTGGATGACCGCTGGGCCGTTAGCATTAACCTCCGTACCCTGGAGGGCGGGGCTGACAACGACTCCGTTTACACGTTCGGCTGGTTCGGGAGCGCCACCCTTGGGTTGTCGCGATCGTTCTGAGACGCCGCCGCGGCCGCGCAGGCAGACTGATTCATCCGCCGCTGTTCGGCTTCTTGCGTTTCTGAGCCCGGAATTCCCATGGCGGCGACGGATTAGCATCCGCCCATAGCCCGGACCGCGCTCGTTGAGCGGCAGCCTCGTCGTCCAACAGCGTCGCATCCGTCAGGTATTTCCGGTAGGCCCACGCATAGCCGAGCCGAACCATTTCCCGGTTGGCATCCGTCCGTCCGACCCAGACCCGGGCAATGCTACGACCGTACCGGTCCGTGTCGGTGACGTCGAGGCGAATCTGTCGCCCGAACACCAGATCTGAGAGTGCCGCCTTGGATTGGGCGCCAAATGGCTGACCGCGTTCTGGTGCGTCGATCTCGGCCAGACGCACTTTCACTTCCGTACGGTCGCACAGCACCTTGATGGTGTCGCCGTCGGTGACGCCCACAACACGACCGCTGCAGGCGAAGACCGCGCCCGCGACCAGTAGCAGGATGGCTCCGATCCCCGCTTTGATCATCGCTGCGAGGTTTGATGGGTATTGCTGCATCTGCGGAGGAATCAAGGGGTTCCAGACCCAGGATTGTCGTTCCCTGCTTCCTGCAGTGGTTTCACGACCCGCGTGGCGATGTCAGCGTACCTCGCCTCATCCACCTTGAAGGCCTTGTTACTGCAGGGGCTGACGATCCTGAACACGGGCCTCACGGGAACGGTGACGGTAGAGAGAGGAGGGGGCAGCATCAACGCCGGCCTGATTGTCCTCGAGTCAAGGCGACTTTCGCGCGAACGGATGGTCGGTACCGTGAACTGCGACAGCAATCAGGACTTGAAGTCGCGGTGGGGATCACGTTGAATCACAATATGGTTAAATTTCCATATTCGCAATGTGCTGGTCCCATGTCTGACTTACCGCCGCCTTCCTCTCCGGACACCGTACCGCCCGACAGCGTTGGGCTCACTCGTCGACGGCTGCCGTTCCGTCGATCTTTCTTCGATCTCCCGGACTGTCCGACCCTGATTCCGGTGGCTTCGAGCCCGCCGGAGCTGAAGATCACCGCCAAGCTGACCCGCGTGGCAGCAGGTTTCCCATCCCCGGCGGACGACTACCTCGAGGACGGTATCGACCTGAACCGGCTGCTCGTCCGGAACGCGCCGGCGACATTCTTTTACACCGTCGAGAAAGGCGCGGACTCGATGCTGAACCGCGGGATCGAAGGCGGGGACCGGCTGCTGGTCGACCGCTCGATCGAGCCCCGCAGCGGCCACATCGTGCTGGCGATCATCCCGGGCGAGGGCGCAACCGTGAAGGAGCTTCAGATTCGGGGGATGACGACCCGGCTGGTGCCGCAGTCGCCCAACCCCGCGCATAAACCTCGTGTGTTCCGGGAGGGGGACGAGCTCGTGGTGATCGGGGTCGTCACCAGTTGCATCAAGCAGTTCCGGACATGACCCAATCGGTCTTCGCGCTCGTCGACGTCAACAACTTTTACGTCAGCTGCGAGCGGGTCTTCGACTGGCGCCTCTGGGGGAAGCCGGTCGTCGTACTGTCGAATAACGATGGCTGCGTGGTTGCTCGAAGTCCGGAGATCAAGGCACTGGGCATCAAGATGGGTACCCCGTGGCACAAGTTGAAAGACGCCGCGCGGGAACACGGCATCGTGGCCCTCTCATCGAACTACACCCTGTATGGCGACATGAGCCGGCGGGTCATGACGATCCTGGCGGACTTCGCCCCTCGGCAGGAGGTGTACTCGATTGATGAGTGCTTCCTCGATGTCAGCGGCATCAGCGGTTTGGCGGGTTACGGACAGCAGATCCGCGCCCGCATCCAGCAGTGGGTCGGACTGCCGGTCTGTGTCGGCTACGGGCAGACGAAGACGCTGGCGAAGCTGGCGAACCACTGCTCGAAGAAGGGGCTGGCAGGCGCTGACGGCGTCTGTGACCTGACAGCGCTCAGCCAGGCCGACAGTGACACGCTGCTAGACCAAATCGACGTCGGCGAGGTTTGGGGTGTGGGCCGTCGGCTGGTGCCGCAGCTCGGGATGATGAACATCTGCACGGTCGGCGATCTTCGTCGCGCGAACGTTGCGACTATCCGTTCGAAGTTCGGGGTAGTGCTGGAACGTACGGTCCGAGAGCTGCGCGCGGAAGACTGTCTGCCGCTGGAAGCCATGGCTCCTGACAAGGACCAGATCATGGCGTCGCGGTCCTTCGGGCGTCCGGTGACGGAACTCTGCGAACTGCGGGAAGCGGTCATCACCTACGTTACCCGGGCGGGCGAAAAGTTACGCATCCAGGGATCGGTGGCGTCCTCAGTACTGGTGTCCCTCCGAACCAACCCTTTCAACGACGACCCGCAATACGCCCGCCAGATTGTGATGCCGCTGCCACACCCGACCGACGACATGTTGGCGCTGGCTGACGCCGCGGAGCGCGGGATTCGGCAGATCTACCGGTCCGGGTTCCGGTACCACAAGGCCGGGGTGATGCTGATGGGGCTGATGCCGGCCGAGCACCGGCAGACGACGTTGTTCGAGGACTCGGAAGAAATCGCACGCCGAGGGCGACTCAATGAAGCCCTCGACACGATCAACGGGAAGTTCGGACGTAGGACGGTAGAACTGTTCGGCGCTGGCATAGCCAAGCCTTGGTCGATGCGTGCGGAGAACCGGACGCCGGCGTACACCACTGATTGGAACGCCCTGCCAACTGTTCGGTGAGGAAGTTACGTTACACGAGCGAGCAAAAACGAAATCCCGAGCAAAGGCTTATGCGAACCGGAATTGTCAGCTATCAGCCCGCAGCGGAAGTTCATGTACCTGTACTGGTCGCCCGTGAGCGGTCAGTTACAGACCCCGCCAGACGGCATGCCTAGCTGGCTTGATCCTACGGCCCAATTCGGCGCATCGTTAGGCAAACCACATGCAATCAGGGGCTTGTGAATGTCTCGTCCGAGTTATGCCGCCGAAGTGCGGCAATTCACTGCCGCAACTGGGCAGCCTAATAAGCGTTGAGCGCAATGAACCTAATCAGGCTTAGAAAGATTCTTGGCTACGTCATAGTTTGGCTCGTGGCCACATTGGCATTTGGTCTGTTGGGCTCATGGTGGCCTATCCGGAATGTAGCCGAGCCTTGGGCTGGAGACGGTATTGGTATGTTGTTGTATGGCGCGCTTGGGCTAATGGTTGGCGGAGTTATAAGCCTCGCCGCTATAGTTGCATTCATTTGCGGCCGAGCGCGCAAGCCAAGCACTACATCGCAAGGCCTGCGCGCCCAACCAATCGTTCAAGCCGACCGGCCATAAGATGCTATGGCCGGCGGCTCAACTTAGGCGTTGGGCCCCATGAACGACACGTTGCATTGGCGGCTGTTTAACTTTCTTGCCCGTCGTGTTGTTGCGCCGGGTTTTGTAGTTGTCGGCGTCTTACTGGCGGCGTTCAATATTCCCAACTTGTTTCCAGGCGGAACGATTAATGTTGACGGTATACCTAGCAACGACATTGTCTTGCGTCTTTCCGCTGTCGTTCTTCCTCTATTCGCCGTTGTAATGGGTGTAGCAATGTTTATGGCTAAACCTTATCGGCCCCCCGAGAAAAATAAACATGGGTAGCGCAATCATGGGGCCCAACCAGGCGCTGCAGCCGACCCACTTGCCTTCGCTTCGCTACGGCATGCGGTCGGCTGAGCTATGGCGTTAGGCGCTTGTCTCTATGAGTCAAGAAAACCGAGCTCTACGGTGGTTGGCGGCGGGTGGATACTGCAACTTCGCAGCACTGGTTTACTTGCTGCTGTACACGATGAAAGCGTCTGAGCCGCCGTTACTTGCGGTAGCCGGTAGCTCGGCGGTTACGGTGTTTGGCTGCATGCTTTACTACGTCTTCTGGGGCAAAGCGTTCCCGAACGTGCCAAGGTCGTCTGCTCGTCGGTTCATGAGACCCTATATTCTTGGTGCAGCTATAGCCGTATTGGCCATGACGTTGCTGTTGCTCCTGAACCTGCTGCGCACCTATCCGGCGCAAGCAGGAACAGTAAGCTTGGCGACGCACTCGGTTCAACTTGTTGTATTAAGCTCGCATACAAAGGCGCACCCAACCCGGCGTTCAAGCGGACACGAAAGGGTAGCGCAGCTTGGCCCTCATTTCGTTCTGGGCCGCGCCACACCGCCATGGCGTGCCGCTTAACTCCACGTTGAGTCTGTAGAAAATCCGCTTTCCAAAGCCGCCATTCGCCAGCGTCGGCTTTGGGCACACAGCCGTCACTGAAGCGAAGATTCCAAGATTTGACTAACGATTTTGACTGCCTTCGACTGAAGCCGGCACCACTGCCGAAATCTTCAGGCCGCCATCGACCTGAGCTTTTACGGATCCGTGATGGGCTGTTGCAATTGCCGCCGCCAGCGCGAGGCCAAGTCCATGACCGCCCGTCGAGCGGCTACTGTCGCCGATGCTGAATCGCTGGAACAGGCGAGGCAAGGCGCTAGTTGGGATACCTGGACCGTCATCGACGATTACGAGCTCCACCTGGCCTGCAGAAAGCTCAAGCGTTATTTGTACCGTCGTCCCGGCTGGCGTGTGCCGCAGTGCGTTGTCCAGCAGGTTGGCCACCAGCTGTTGCAGCAGATGCCGATCGCCGTTGACGCTGATCTCCGGCGCGACCGCCATCAGCAGCCGGTGCCCGCTGGCCTCAAAATCCGGACGGTAGGTCTCGACGACATCGATCACCAGCTTGCTCAACGAAAGCGGAATGAAATGACGGCGCACTGCGTGCGACTCGACTTCCGAGATCCGCAGCAGGGCCGCAAACGTATCGAGAAGTTCACGGGATTGCGCGAGGGCGGCGTCGATATGCGCGCTCGGCTCGATTGAGGTGCGCGCAGCTTCCAGCCGGTTATTGAGACGGGTTAGCGGCGTGCGCAGATCATGAGCGACATTGCCGGAAACCTCGCGCAAGTTTTCGAGCAAGCTGGCGATGCGGTCGAGCATCCGGTTCAAGGTGATCGACACGCGATCGAACTCGCTGCCCGAACCATCGACCGGTATCCGCTGGCCGATGTCGCCGCCGATGATCGCCAGCGCCGTGCGGTCGATGCCGTTCAGGCGTGCCCGGGTGATCGCCCCGACCGCCCAGGCTGCTGAAATGCCGAGCAGCAGCAGGCTGCCGAAGGCGTAAGCGGTGACTTGTCGGATCGCCCGGTCGGTGTCATCGATCGCCGCGCGATCGGCCGCCACCAGCAGCCGGCTGCCGTCCGGAAGGCGGCTGGTCAGCGCCTGGGCCTCGCGCTGTCCGCGGTCATGGCGCAGATGCTCGAGGTAACCCGGCTGCGGCGGCATTGCCGCGTCCAGTGAACCTGCAAGCGGCTGGCCGGTCGCATCGATCAGCAGGTAGGCAAGCCCGGAAGCTGCCGCCGCGTCTTCACGCCGGGCAATCAGCTCGGCCACCGCCGGCGTTCCACCGCGAGTGGCCTCGGCGAGCAAGGACCGGGTCTCGGCGCCGATGCGGTGGTCGAGTTGCTCTTCCAGCGCTTCATGCGCCAACTCATGCACGGTGGCCCCGATCGCCAAGGTCGCCAGCGCCAGCAGGGTTCCGATTGCGGCGACCACGCCAGTGGTCGATTGCCAGATGCGGCGCATACCTCAGTCCGCGACCCGCAGGCGGTAGCCGGCACCGCGCACGGTTTCGATCGGATCGTGTTCGAAGCCGTCGTTGAGCTTGGCGCGTAGTCGGCTGAGATGGGTTTCGACGATGTTGGTCTTCGGGTCGAAATCGAAGTCCCAGACCCGTTCCAGCAGCATGGTGCGGGTCATGACCCGGCCCGGGTTGCGCATCAGTTCGGCCAGCAGGCTGAACTCGCGCGGTTGCAGGACAATGCGCTGACCGGCGCGTTCGACGCTGCGGCGCAGTTCGTCAACCACCAGATCGCCGACCACCAGCCGGTGCGTCTCGACCCGCACGGCGGGCCGCCGGGTCAGGGCCTGCAGCCGCGCCGCCAGCTCGGAAAATGCAAACGGCTTGACCAGATAATCGTCGGCCCCGCTTTCCAGTCCTTCGACGCGATCGGCGATGCTGCCGAGCGCCGTCAGCATCAGCACCGGCGCATTGCGGCCACCGGCGCGCAGCATGCGCAGCAGCGCCAGACCGTCGATGCCGGGCAGCATGCGGTCGAGCACGATCGCATCGAAATCCCGCCCGGTAGCCTCGATCAATCCCGACTGCCCGGTCGCGCAGGTTGTGACCTGGTGACCGGCCTCGCGCAGGCCGCGCGCGATGAAGTCGCGTGTCTCGCCATCGTCTTCGACCAGCAGCACCTGCATGTATCCCCCGATTCAGATCGCGCCGAGCATGCGCAGCAGTGTGAACTGGCTGCGCACCAGCGCGATATCCGATTGCAGCTTGGCCAGCCGCGCCTGCGCCACGCCCCGGTCGGCATCGTGCCGAAGCGGCGGCGCAGCATCGCCGAGCCGAACCCGTGCTGCCGAACGCAGCGCCAGCCGCTCCGCCGCCGACGCGATTTCGCCGAGCTGCGTGTTGCGTCGGCTTTCCTGCTCGAGAACGGTGATCGCCGTCTCGACTTCGCGCAGGGCCCGCAGCACTGTGGAATCCCAGTTCGCCAGCGCGGCGCGTTCGCCGGCTTCAGCCTGCGCAATCCGCGCCCGCGCCGGGCTCTGGTTGGGGAACGACCAGACCAGGAACGGCGTTGCATTGGCGACCAGCCCGCCGGTCAGCAGTCCCACGGCGCCGCCCAGATTCAGGCGCGGATACAGCTCGGCACGGGCGATACCGATGCGTGCGGTCGCCGCCGCCAGTCGCCGCTCGGCTTCCCGGATGTCTGGCCGGCGAAGCAGCAGCGCTTGACCGTCGCCGACAGGCAGCGCGCCACCCAGCACGGGAATGGCCCGACAGTCGGTGACCAGTTGCGACGCCTCGGCCGGCGGCCGGCCCTGTAACTCTGCAAGCCGGTAGCGCGATGCCAGACGTGCCGCGTCCAGTACCGGCAGGCTGGCGCGCAGGCTGGCCAGCACGGCTTGCGTCTGCGCGACCTCGATTCCAGATACCTCGCCCGCTATGCGCTGACGTTCGAACGTAGCGCTCAGCCGGTCCTGTGCCGCGATGGCCGCACGCAGCGCGTCGGCACCGTGGATCGCTGCGCAGTGATCGAGATAGGCGTTCACCGTCTCGGCGGTGATCACCAAGCGCAGACCCTCAAAAGCCGCAGCGCTGGCGTCAGCGTCCGCACGGCTGGCCAATGCGGCGGCCCGCAGTCGGCCGAACAGGTCGACATCCCAGCTGGCTGCCGCAGCGACATCGAAATCGGTGGACTGCGTGGTTTCGACACCTGGCTGCGAGCCACGGTCATCGAAGCGCAGGCTACTTTCGATCGCCGTCTGCGGCAGCCGCAAGGCGCGCGCTTCGGCGGCACTGGCACGCGCCCGGTCAACGGTGGCGTAGGCGACCCGCAGGTCGGCGTTCGCTGCGAGGCTGGCCTGCACCAGCGCCTCCAGTTCCGGGAACGCGCGCAGTGGCTCGCTGTCCGCCGGCAGCGGAGCCAGCGTGACCATGTCGGTATCGGTGAACGGGTGAGCAGCCAGCGCGGTGTTGCGCTCGGGCGCGGGCGGCACCTGCGAGCAGGCACTCAGCAGCAGCATCGCCAGAAGCATGGACTGGCGGCTCACGACACAGACGCCCGATGGCCGAAACGCGAATACAGCGCCGGCATCAGCAGCAGGTTCAGCACCGTCGACGAGGCTAGGCCGCCGAGGATGACGATCGCCATCGGGTATTCGATCTCGTGTCCCGGCGCATTGCCGGTGACGATTAGCGGCACCAGCGCCAAGCCCGCGCAGGCAGCAGTCATCAGGATCGGAATCAGGCGCTCGCTGGCCCCGCGCAGGATCAGCAGCGGGCCGAAGGCTTCACCCTCCTCGTGCTCAAGATGCTGGTAATGCGTGAGCAGCATGATGCCGTTGCGCGCCGAGATGCCGACCACGGTGACGAAGCCGACCAGCGAACCCAGCGACAGGACGCCGCCGGACAGCGCTACGCCGATAACGCCACCGAGCAGCGCGAACGGCAGGCTGGCCGCGAACAGCGCCGTGATCCTGAGCGAGCGGAACTCCGACCAGACCAGCACCAGCATGCCGGCCAGGCACAGTGCCGAGGTCATCAGCAGGCGCTGCCGAGCAGTCTTCAGGGCCACGTACTCGCCGAGCACGGTCGGGAAGTAGCCGCTGGCGAATGGAACGCCCGCAAGCGCCACTTCGACATCGCGACCGATCCGGCCGAGATCGGCATCGCGCAGGTTCAGCGTCACGTCGATCCGCCGCTGGCCGTTCTCGCGGCGAATCTCGTTTGGCGTCGGCACCACGATGACATCCGCGACATCGCGCAGCCGCAGCGACATGCCGGTCGGCGTCTGGATGCCCAACTCGGAGATGCTGCCGATGTCGCAGCGAATCGCCGGCACGCCCCACAGCGCGACATCGAAGGATTTCTGCTCGCGATAGATTTCGCCGAGCTTCTGGCCAGCGATCAAGGTCTGCGCCTGGCGCCGCACTTCGCCGGCCGTCATGCCGAACAGCGCGAGGTCGGCCGGGCGCGGCCGGATCTGGATCTGCGGCACCAGCACCTGCTGCTCC
>JAPLSB010000002.1 GCA_026398875.1 Gammaproteobacteria bacterium
GACATCTCGCACCTCACGGCCGACCTCGTCGCGGCATTCAAAGTATTTGGCGCTGTAGAAGGCCCCTTTTACGCTGTGGAAGACGGTGAGATTCTCCGTATCTATCGTGAAAGTGTTCATCTATCGAACCCTGATTTGCGCTTGAGGCTATCTGCGGTCCAACAAGGCGTTCAAGCCGACAGCCCCGCCTCCGGCGGATCCGCGGCTTAACGCAGGCGTTGGGCGTAACAGCATGAACACCATCACGTTGTATAGACCCACGGGCCCTGAAGAGCTGGAACTGGTAAAACAGAGCGGCTACTTGCGTTGGCCGCCCCGTCTGCCAGAGCAGCCAATCTTCTATCCTGTAACAAACGAGCTATACGCCAGCGAAATTGCCCAGCGGTGGAACATTAAAGACAGCAAAGTTGGCTACGTCACCCGCTTTAACGTTCGCGCCGACTTCATGTCTCGCTACGAATTGCAAAAGGTCGGCGGCGCACACCATACAGAGTGGTGGGTGCCAGCAGAGGAACTTGAGGCGCTCAACGACAACATCGTGGGCAAAATCGAGGTCGTCGGTGAGTATCGTTAGCGCTTGGCCCAACATGGCATTCAAGCGGACGGACTACGCCCGCCACTTAATTTAGGCGTTAGAGCCTTAAAAAGATCATGCCCAAGCTGCGAGCACTTAAAGGCGTGGCATCGACGTTGGCAACCATGTTTGTAAGCCGAAATAACGATGCAGATGGCTATTGGGGTATTGGAAAGTTATGCAGCGCTGCCGCATCGCGCGGACATGACGAAATAGAGATAGATCTTTTGGCTAACCCGGCAGATTGGCGGCAGGTCGACGACCTGAGCATTGTCCATTCACACTACGCATCCGAACTCACTAAGCAACTTCGCAGCGCACATGTAGGAGACAAAAAGCTGAAAAGCGCAGTCATCAAGGTTCGTTTTGGAGTGCCGAACGAACTGCTAAAACGATACGAGCGCTTTGGCTACGGCGAGCCCGTTGAGTGCGTTGTGAAACTTCAAACCGAGGCTGGGCATGCTTGCGAGGCATCTGCGCGTTGCCGGGCAGCTCCTCACAATCCAGAGCATGAGAGCCGCAGGAACGAGCGCATGGCTCTAACAAGTCATTCAAGCGGACGGGCTACGCCCGCCGCTTAACTTGAGCGTTAGGGCTTGTCGCTATGAGTCGAGAAAGCCAAGCTCTACGGTGGTTGGCCGCGGCTGGATAATGCAACTTCGCAGCACTTGTTTACTTGCTACTGCACATGATGAAAGCGTCTGAGCCACCGTTGCTTGCTTTAGCGGGTAGCTCCGCGGTCGCGTTGTTTGGCTGCATGCTTTACTACACCTTCTGGGGCAAGGCGTTCCCGAACGTGCCAAGGTCGTCGGCTCGTCGGTTCATGAGGCCCTATATTCTTGGCGTAGCTGTAGCAGTATTGGTCATAACGTTGGTGTTCCTCCTGAATCTGCTGCATACGGATCCGGCGCAACCAGGAATAGCGAGCTTTGCGGCACACTCGGTCCAACGTGTCGCATGAAGCTGGCATACGGAGTTGCGCCCAACCCGGCGTTCAAGCGAGCACGTCAGGGCAGCGCAGCTTGTCCCTCATTTCGTTCTTCGCAGCGCCACACCGCAATGGCGTGCTACTTAACTCCATATAAAGCGCAGCAATACGTACTCTCTGGAGAGTAGTTTTCTCGCTCTACGCAGCACTGTTTACCCTGTCGGCCGCATGGGCTTGGTTTGCTGCAATTGAACTTCAATATCCAACGGAAGAGCATTTGCTGCCTCAATTCGCGATCGGGTTTGTGACGTTCCCAAACTCAATGCATATGGCGCTTGTTCCAATGCCTTCAAGTGAGGATTAAAGAAGCTAGGGTGAATTAACGACCTGTCCCGGTCTCCAATCCATTCGCCCGCGCGTAGTTCATGGCGTCTTGTGACTTCGCATTGCGAATCCATTGCAACGAGGCCACTCATGAAACACACGACGCTGTCGGCGCGACGTGCCGAGTACGCATTGCGCGAATCAGCCGAAGCGAAGTGGCCCGGAAAGAGTGCAGCGCGTTCCGGGCCGGACCGCCTCCGGCGTTGATGACGTCCGGATTTCCCTTCGCCAAGCTCAGGCTGCATCGATCGGTTCTTGTTGTGTTGACGATGTTACGTTAATACGGTCTACTCGACTCGCCAGCGGCGTTGTGAGCCGGCGATCGAAGCCGGAGCGTCGCTTCCGCTGCGTCACGGCAGCATGCGTGCACGCGTCGACGAATGATGACGTTGTCGAACCTGCCGGCGCGGACATACCTAAAACAATGAAGGGGAAAGATCGATGAGTCAGGAGTCGTGGGTGGTTGCGGGCAAAGGGTTTTCGGATCGAATCAGCGGCAAGCTGCTGACCCACTGCTTCATCATGATGTTTCTCGGTTTCATGGGCGGCTTCGTCTGGCTGATTGCCTTGGCCGGCAACGTTTTCCACATCGTGCCGCTGCCGCGCTTCGAGATCATCGTGCCGGACCAGCGGGAGCTGCTGCGCAACGTGCATGTCGGCACCATCCTGAATTCGATCTACGTGATGGCGATGGTGGCCTTGAGCGGGCGGCTGAATTTCAGCGTGCGGCAGGCGAAGTGGGTGTACTACTGGGCCATCGTGCTGCTGTGGGGAAACATGATTGGCTACTCGACGGCGGTCTACGCACCGGAACGTGGCCTGCAGCCGATCGGCGACTGGCCGAACCTGGTGTCGTACGGCACGTTCTACATTGCCGTCGTGGCCGCCACGATCACCACCGGCATCTGTCTGTACAGCGCTATTCGCGCCGGGCGCAGCAGCGGTTGATGTCAGGCGGGACGCGGCGGGCTACGGTGCCGCGTCCCGGTCAGACCGATAACGATACCGTTACTCGCGCGCCGCCCAGGCCGCCATCCGCCCGCGACAGTTCGACACTGCCGTCGTAGACCTTGACCAGTTCTGCGACGGCGCCCAAGCCGATGCCCTGACCGGGCGCGATGCTGTCGGCGCGGACGCCGCGGCTGAGCAGCTTGTCGGCGTCTTCTGGGAAGCCGGGGCCGTCATCGTCGATCACCAGCACCAGCATCCGGTTGCGGATGTCGGCGCGTGCGTGGACCGCGGTCCGTGCCCATTTCGCGGCGTTGTCCAGCAGGTTGCCGAGCAGCTCGTACAGATCGCCCTCGTCGGCGCGGGCCTTGAGGCTGTCGGCGATGTCGATGGCGAAGCGAAGCTGCTTGGCGGCATAGACCTTGGTCAGCGCGCCGACGATCTTGTCGGTCAGCGGCTTGAGCTTCACCGGCTCGGCCAGCGTGCGGCGTCCGGCTGCCGCAGCCTTGCGCAACTGATGGTGCGTGATCTGCTGCATGCGGTCGACCGGGTCGCTCATGCGGTCGCGGGCGTCTGCAGGCAGCGTGTCGTCCTCAACGACGCCGCGCAGTACCGCCAGCGGTGTCTTCAGCGAATGGGCGAGGTCGTCGAGTGCGTTGCGGTAGCGCTGCTGCTGGTTGCGCTCGGCGGTGATCATGGTGTTCAGGCCTTCGGCCAGCGGCGTGAGTTCGGTCGGATAGCCGGCTTCGATGCGTGACTGCTGACCGGATTCGACATTGCGCAGCTCGCGCACCAGCTTGCGCAACGGCGACAGCCCCCAGCTCAGCACGATGAGCTGCACCGCGATCAGCGCGGCAGCGGCGCCGCCCAGCCAGGTCCACAGCACGCGCCGGAAAGCCTTGAGCTGAGCGAGGTATTCGGTCTTGTCTTCCATGACGGCGACCGTGTAGCGCGTCTGCTTCTTGCGCCCGCCGCCGAACAGCCGCAAACCGCCGGTTTCGGATACCCAGCGCACGCCGTAGGTCATCGCGAAGCGGTCGTCGAGATCGTTGAACAGGCTGGCGCCGACTTCCGGGGCCAGCAGTTCTGGAACATCGCCGGCAAAGCTCGGGCTGCGCCAGATGACCTTGCCGCGCTCGTTGAAGATCAGTGCTTCCAGTCCGGACTGCACGCGGCCCAGTCGCGGGTCGGGCAGGGAGCCGGTGTTGATCCGCACGCCGCCGTTGTCCTCGAATTCGGCGGCGCCCAGCAGCGCGAAGATCAGCCCCTGCTGACGGTCCTGCTGCGCTTGCAGGCTGCTGCTGCGGAACGCCTGATCAAGCCCGGCGCCACACAGCAGCATGAACACCACCAGCACCAGCGTGACGACCAGCAGCAGACGGGTGCGCAGCGATTTCATCGGCAAAGCGCGTCGGCTGTGGCGTTCACGCCCTCGGCAACGTCCAGCGGTAGCCGCTGCCGCGCTGGGTGGTGATCGGATTCAGCGTGCTGTCCGGGTCGAGCTTGGTGCGCAGCCGCCGGATGAATACCTCGATGACGTTGGAGTCGCGCTCCTCGTCCTCGCTGTACAGGTGCTCGGTCAGCGTCGATTTCGACACCACTTCGCCGGCGTGCATCACCAGGTATTCGAGCAGGCGGTATTCGTAGGCCGTCAGTTCGACCGCGTTGCCGTGCAGGCTGACGGTCTTGGCGGCGGTGTTCAGGATGATCGGCCCGGATTCTAGCTGCGAGGTGCTCCAGCCGCCGCTGCGACGCACCAGCGCGCGGGCGCGAGCCAGCAGTTCTTCCTTGTGGAACGGCTTGACGAGGTAGTCATCGGCACCGGCTTCCAGTCCTTCGACCTTGCTTTGCCAGCCATCGCGGGCGGTCAGGATCAGGATCGGGTAATTGCGGCCAGCCTTGCGCACCGCCTTGATGATGGCGATACCCGGCGTCTTCGGCAGGCCGAGATCGATGATCGCCAGATCAACCGGATACTCGACCGCCATGTACTGGCCCTGCTCGCCATCGGCGGCCATGTCGACGATGTAGCCCTCGTCCGCCAGATGACGGCAGACCAGGTCGCGCAGGGCGGGATCATCCTCTACGACGAGTGCGCGCATCTACGGCTCCGATCAGTGATGGTGCAGCAAGCTTACTGGACGTAGACGACGCGAACTTCGCCATTGCGCAGCAGCTTGACCCGGTAGCCGCTGCCGCTCGGTTCGACCGACAGCACGCGGCCGCCACCGTTCTCGCGCTGGGCGCGCTTGGCGGCTTCGTTCGGGCTCAAGCCGCCACGAGGGGAGTCGTCGCGGTCGTCGAACTCGCGTCCGCCATTCAGGAACTGCGTTTCGAGGCCGAACGTGCCGCCGCCACGACGGTCCGCCAGTGCCTGCTGGCTGGACGCCAGCAGGCTTGCAGCGATGACGATCATGGTGAGGACGGCGCGCATCTGGGGCTCTCCGCAGGCTTGGGTGGTGATCGGACGATCGATGTTCAGTAGTCGGCCGGGCTGACGTTGACGTTCACTGCCAGGTGGTCACCCGGGTCATACGGCAGCCGCGTGTCATAGATGCGGCCGTGGTAGCGGTAACGCACGTCGTAGCCATCGATGCGCTGTTCGTAACGGGTTTCATCGACCGTGCGGCAGCGCTGTTCATAGCCATACGACGGCTCGCGATAGCCACGGCCGCTGTTGCGGCCGATGCTGGCACCGGCGCTGGCGCCGACCACGGCACCGGCGGCGGTCGCCACCGCGCGGCCCGAACCCTGGCCGAAGCGGTTGCCGACCACGCCACCGACCACGGCACCCAGCACGGCACCGACGCCGCCGCCGTCATAGCCCCGGTAGCCGTCGTCGTAGACGACGCGTTCCTGGAAGCACTCCTCGCGCGGCACCGAAACGCGCACGTCGGTGTAGATCGGACGGCTGCTGATCACGTCGGCGTAGTCGGTATCGTCGTGGCGACGGCCAGCCTGCGCGGTGGCAGACGTGCCAAGCACGGCGACGGCGGTCAACAGGGAAGTGAGCTGGGCGTTCATCGCGAGGTTCCTCGTATGGGCGTGCGGTGGTTGGGTTTGCACGCTGCGAGGGCAAGACTACGCAAGCTTCCTGAATTGAGACTGAACTGCTGACCGGAATTATCGATGACCCGAAGCAGCGGCTCAATCCTGATCGATTCGCGAAACGTCCCGGGTTTCCGGCAGCCGCAGGTAGACCAGCAGCGACACGCCGATCATCGCCGCCACGTAGACATAGAAGCCAGATTCATGCCCGGCCTTCTTGAACCAAAACGCGAGGTATTCGGCGGTGCCGCCGAACAGCGACACCGTCAGCGCGTACGGCAGACCAACGCCAAGGGCCCGTACTGCCACTGGAAACAGCTCTGCCTTGACCACGGCGTTGACCGCCGTGTAACCGCTGATCACCACCAGCCCGGCCAGCATCAGCCCGAACGCGGCATAGGGATCCCGCACGGTGGCCAGCAGCGACAGCATGGGTACCGTGCCGATGGCGCCACCTAGGCCAAAAAAGATCAGCAGCGGCTTGCGGCCGATGCGGTCCGACAGCGCGCCGAACAGCGGCTGCAGCAGCATGTAGACGAACAGCGCGGCGGCCGAGATCAGCGTGGCGTCATCCTTCGAGAAGCCGGCCGTGTTGACCATGAACTTCTGCATGTAGGTCGTGCAGGTGTAGAAGGCCAGCGTGCCGCCGAGCGTCATGCCGACCACGGTCGCGACCTGGCGCGGGTGCTCGCGCAGCAGCGTCCGCAGCGGCGAACGCTCGGGAGCGGCCTGCTTCGCGAAGCTTTCGGTTTCGTGCAGGCCGCGCCGCAGCCACAGGGCTGCCAGCGCCAGCAGGCCGCCAACCGCGAACGGAATGCGCCAGCCCCAGTCGTCGAGCTGCTGCGGCGTCAGCAGCCAGCGCTGCAGCACGATCAGCAATGCCAGCGCGCTGAGCTGGCCGAGAATCAAGGTGACGTACTGAAAGCTCGACCAGAAGCCGCGGTGCTCGCGGCTGGCCACTTCGCTGAGGTAGGTCGCCGAAATGCCGTACTCGCCGCCCAGGCTCAGGCCCTGCAGCAGCCGGCAGGCGATCAGGATGATCGGCGCGGCAACGCCGATCTCGGCATAGCCCGGCGTGATCGCGATGGTCAGCGAGCCGGCGCACATCATCAGCACCGATAGCAACATCGCTGCGCGCCGGCCCTTGCGGTCGGCGAGGCTGCCCATCAGCCAGCCGCCGATCGGCCGCATGAAAAAGCCAAGTGCGAACACGCCTGCCGTGTTCAGCAGTTGCGCGGTCGGACTGCTGCCGGGGAAGAACGCTTTCGAGAAGTACAGCGCGAATGCCGAATAGGCATACCAGTCGTAGTACTCGACGAGATTGCCGATCGAGCCGCTGAAGATCGCGCGGAAGCGCGCACGCGGCGTCATCGGCGCCGCGTTCATTGCGTGGCCATCGCGGCGGGCATCTGCGGCGGGATGTAGGCCAGGGTCAGCCCAAGCGCCCAGAGCAGGAACAGCACCACCGGCAGATGCACGATGAACTGCGTGAACGTGTAGCCGACGATGTCGCGCACCTTGAGCTTGACGATGCCGAGCAGCGGCAGCATGAACAGCGGATTGATCAGGTTCGGCAGCGCTTCGGCCGCGTTGTAGATCATCACGCTCCAGCCCAGGTGCACCTGCAGGTCGTTGGCGGCCTGCATCACGTACGGCGCTTCGATCAGCCACTTGCCGCCGCCGCTCGGCACGAAGAAGCCCAGCGTTGCCGAGTACAGCCCGATCACCACCGGAAAGCTTTCTTTCGTCGCGATGCCGGCAAAGAAGTCCGACAGGTAGGCGGCAATGGTCGCGCCGTCCGGTGTCTTCGCGGCGGTCAGCACCATCGCGATGCCGGCATACAGCGGAAACTGGATCATGATGCCGGCCGTCGACGGCACCGAATGGGTGACGGCGTCGAGGAACCGCCGTGGCGTACCCTGCAGCAGCAGGCCGACGACGAGAAACAGGAAGTTGTAGGTGTTCAGGTTGGCGATCGCGGCGACAAAGCCGCGGGCTGCGAATTCGCCCCACAGCCAGGCAGCACCGAGTGCGGCCAGCAACAGGTTCAGCCAGATGCTGTGCTCCGGCCGCTCGCCGGGCCGCAGCGCACGTGCTTCAGCCGCGGCCGGCAGCGACACGTCGATGCCCATCTGCGCTGCCGTCTGTGCTTGCGCCGGAGCCGGTGCCGATCGCACCGCAATGAACCACGACATTGCGACGATCACCACCGTCATCAGCAGCGACTGCCACAGGAAGATCGTCTGCGTGAACGGAATCACGCCGGTGATCGCCAGCAATTCCTTCGACATGCTGGCGGCATTGGCCTGGAACTGCGCGGCGGTCGACGACAGGCCCAATGCCCAGACGGCCCCCAGACCGAGATAGCCGGCCGCCGACGCCGCGCGGTAGTCCATCGGCAATTCCCGCCGCCGCGCCAGCGCCCGGACCAGCAGACCAGCCGCCACGAAGCCCAGCGCCCAGTGCAGCAGCGACAGCAGCATGCAGGTCATCGCCACGAGCCCGACCGCACCCGGACCGGTCTTCGGCTGTGCAGCCAGCCGCTCGATCAGCCGCGCCACCGGCGGCGACAGCGCCACAACGTGGCCGCCGATCAGCACGTAGCAGACCTGCATCGTGAACGGAATCAGCGACCATGCGCCGTCACCAAACGCCTTGGCGGTCGCCGCCGGCGTCGCGCCGATGGCCAGCGCTGCGAGGCAGACGATCAGCACCGCGCTGACCGAGAACACCCAGGCATCCGGGAACCAGCGCTCCGACCAGCCGCAGAAGCGCAGCGCCAGACGGGCCATCGGATTGCCGTGGTTCATGCCGTTAGGGGCGCCTGCCAAAAGCGGGTCTCACGCCAAGGCGCAAAGACGCCAAGGAAACAACATCACAAGAAAACCTTCTTGCTGGTCTTGGCATCTTTGCGTCTTGGCGCCTTTGCGTGAGGCATGCCGTGGCCGCAGCGCTCAAGGCACCGCCTTCCCCGAGAAATACGCCTTGCGGATGTCGCGGCCGCATTCGACGCTGGCCCAGTAGGCGTTGGCGCGCAGTTCTTCGCGGGCGACGATGCCGTAGGTCTTCTTGTCTGCCGAGATCCACGGATAGAAGCCTTGCAGGCCGGGCGACGAAAAGCTGCCGTCGCCAGTGCGCGGGTCGTCCTCGACCCAGTGATTCAGGCTGTAGTGCCAGGCTTCCTTGACCGGGCTGACCAGCGCGCCGGGGCAGCGGCCGGGCAGCGTGCAGACGGCGTCGGCGCCAAGGAAGTCGTGCATCCGCAACTGGCCGTTGATGATCTTGCGCAGGAAGCCGGCGTAGGCCGCTGGCGAGCCTTCCAGGCCGCCGGCCAGCTGCGGCCGCTTGTAGGACAGCCCGAGGTCGTTGCCGAGGTAGGTGCGGACTTCGCGAGTCAGCTGGTCGGCGCTGTAGCGGCCGAGGCCGAGGTCGACCGCCAGCCGCTGGTCATGACCGCCGCCGTACGAAAACCGGCCGACATCGCCCGGCGCAAGCAGCCCGTTCGAGCGGTTGGCCGCGCAGGCTTCCACCGTACGCGTGAGCAGGCAGGCGATCGGGTTGAACGCCGTGAAGCCGGCGCGCATCGTCAGTGCCTCGACGGTGCGCTCGTCCGGCTGCCGGTTCTTGCCGATCTTCTCAAGCACATAGGCGCCCCAGACGAACTTCGACGCCGAGGCGATCGAGATTTCCTTGTTCGCCGAATACTCGTCGCCCACCGCGCCGGACACGATCGCGCCCTTGCCGTCACCGATCTCCCAGTAGAAGTTGCCGATCGCCTTGCAGTTGCGGCTGCCGTTGGCGGTGGTTTCGGCCGCGGCGGCGGGGCCGTCGGTGGCGGTCGATTCCGCGTGGACCGATGGCGGCGCCGAACAGCCGAACAGGCCGAGCACGGCCGCAGCGGTGGCCAGCAGCCGGCGTCCGGAAGTAGGCGACGGCAGCAGGAACGACGGGTACAGGTTCAAGAGAAAGCTCCAGGTCGTGCGGGAGTGCAGCAGTTCAGACTGACGGAATGGCATCGGGTTCTGGGTCATTCACTCGTCGCTGCCCAGCAGTCCGCCGAGCAGGCCGCCACCGGCCACGCCACCGAGCAGCGAACCCTCATCGCGCGACCGCCCGCCAGCCGCCGGTGCGGCCATGACGATGCGGTTGGCCATCCGCGACAGCGGCAGCGACTGCAGCCAGACCCGGCCCGGGCCTCTGAGCACGGCATAGAACAGGCCCTCGCCGGAAAACAGCGCCGACTTCAGCTTGCCGATGTATTGGATGTCGAAATCGACACTCGGTTGCAGGGCCACGATGCAGCCGGTGTCGACCCGCAGGATCTCGCCCGGTGCCAGCGTGCGTTCGTGCATCGTGCCGCCGGCATGCACGAAGGCCAGGCCGTCGCCATCCAGCTTCTGCATGATGAAGCCCTCGCCACCGAACAGGCCGACGCCGAGCCGCTTCTGGAACGCGATACCGATGGCAACACCCTTGGCCGCGCACAGGAACGAATCCTTCTGGCAGATCAGCGTGCCGCCGACATCCGGCAGGTGCACCGGCAGGATCGTGCCCGGATAGGGTGCTGCGAAGGCAACCTTCTTCTTGCCCAGCCCCTGGTTCTGGAACACCGTGGTGAACAGGCTTTCGCCGGTCACCAGCCGCTTGCCGGCACCGGCCAGCGCGCCCCAGAAGCCCGACTTCTGCTGCGAGCCGTCGCCGAAGATGGTGTCCATGACGATGCCGTCTTCCATGAACATCATCGCGCCGGCTTCGCCGATCGCTGCCTCGTTCGGGTCGAGTTCGATCTCGACGAACTGCATGTCCTCGCCGTACAGCTTGTAGTCGATCACGTCCATGGCCATGGCTCGTTGCTCCGTTCGGATGTAGGGGTTCACTGCGATGCGCGATTGTGCCGGAGGCAGCGGCTTCGAGGTGTGACTGCAGCACTCGCAAGCGCGGAGCGCAGGCCGCTGCATGCGATAATTCTGGCCGTGGCTGCAGACCCGGACGGCGGTGTCGAACGCGGTGCCGGCCACGCCCGACCACTCAGCCCGAGGCCCCGCTGCTCATGCCCGCGACCCCGCAGATCCGGATTCCCGCCACCTACATGCGTGGCGGCACGTCGAAAGGTGTGTTCTTCAAGCTTGACGACCTGCCCCCCGTCGCCCAGGTGCCAGGCCCGGCCCGCGACAAGCTGCTGCTACGCGTGATCGGTTCGCCGGATCCGTACGCCGCGCAGATCGACGGCATGGGCGGCGCAACGTCGTCGACGTCGAAGACGGTGATCCTGTCGAAGAGCGAACGTGCCGATCACGATGTCGATTACCGCTTCGGCCAGGTGTCGATCGACAAGGCCTTCGTCGACTGGTCCGGCAACTGCGGCAACCTGACAGCGGCGGTCGGCTCGTTCGCGATCAGCAACGGCCTTGTCGATCCCGCGCGCATTCCGCAGGACGGCATCTGTGTGGTGCGCATCTGGCAGACGCAGATTGCCAAGACGATCATCGCCCACGTGCCGATCAGCAATGGCGCCGTGCAGGAAACCGGCGATTTCGAGCTGGACGGCGTGACCTTCCCGGCGGCCGAAGTGGTGATCGAATTCCTCGATCCGGCCGATGAAGGCGATGGCGATGGCGGTGGCTCGATGTTCCCGACCGGCAATCTGGTCGATGACCTCGACGTGCCGGGTATCGGCACCCTGAAGGCCACGATGATCAATGCCGGCATTCCGACGGTATTCATCAACGCTGCCGAGATCGGCTGCACCGGCACCGAGCTGCGCGAAGCGATCAACACCAGCCCCGAATGGCTGAAGAAGTTCGAGACCATTCGCGCGGCCGGCGCACTGCGCATGGGCCTGATCAAGGACGTTGCCGAGGCCGCGACCCGCCAGCACACGCCGAAGGTCGCGTTCGTCGCACCGCCGGCCGATTACACCTCGTCCAGCGGCAAGGCGATCAAGGCCAGCGAGATCGACCTCAATGTCCGCGCGCTGTCGATGGGCAAGCTGCACCACGCGATGATGGGCACGGCAGCGGTCGCAATCGGCACTGCTGCGGCGATTCCCGGCACGCTGGTCAATCTGGCCGCTGGCGGCGGCGCTCGCGAAGCGGTGCGCTTCGGCCATCCCAGCGGCAGCCTGCGCGTCGGCGCTGCAGCCGCGCAGGAGAACGGCCAGTGGGTGGTCAAGAAGGCAATCATGTCGCGCAGCGCTCGCGTGCTGATGAGTGGCTGGGTGCACGTGCCGGGTGATTGCTTCTGATCGGCTGAGCGGTCGCGCAACAAAAAAGCCCGGAAGGCGGTTCGGCCTGCCGGGCTTTTTCGTGGCCGTGCGGCTCAGCCGGCGCGTGTCACTTCGGCCTCGACATCGGCGCTGAAGTCGGCGTTGGCGTCGAGCTTCATCAGGTATGGATAGACGCGGGCGAACTCGCTGCGCAGCGTCGCCGCCGGCACATCGGCCATCTCGCCGCGCAGGTTCAGGTATTCCATGTGCCGGTTCCCGTTCAGGTCGAACGGGTGATAGATCGAATCTTCTCGGCCGTCGAATTCCAGCGGCTGCAGCTGGAATTTCTCGCACAGTTCGATGTTGAACGCCGGCGTGGCCTTGACCCAGTCGCCGTCGAGCAGGATCGCCGTGTAGCCGTGCCAGTAAAAGACATCGGTCTGCATCGTCTGGCGCAGCCGCTCGGTCGACAGATGGTTCTTCACATCGGCGAAGCCGACTTTGGCCGGCACGCCGGCCGCCCGACAGACCGCCGCCAGCAATGCGGCTTTCGGCACGCACCAGCCGCGCCCGGCCAGCAACGCGGTGCTGGCCTTGAGCCCTTGATCGGTCAGATCGATCGCGTACGGGTCGTACCGGATGCGGTCGCGCACGGCGTAGTACAGCGCGATGGCTTTGTCCCGGGCATCCGTACGGTCACCGACGACTTCGGCAGCGAAGGACAAAATTGCCGGGTGGTCGGCGTCGATGCAGCGGGCAGGGGCCAGGAATTCGTCGGTCGTGTTCATGGCCCGGATTGTCGCCCGTTTGCGGCGTCAGAAGCCGAGCTGCTTCGACGCCAGGTCCTTCATGATTTCCGAGGCACCGCCACCGATCGACAGCACCTTGGTTTCGCGGAAGATCCGCTCGACGCGGGCACCGCGCAGGTAGCCGGCGCCACCGAGGATCTGCACCGCTTCGCCGGCCACGGCTTCCAGCGTGGAGGTCGCCAGATTCTTCAGCAGGCAGACATCGGCCACCGGCAGCTGCTTCTGGGCGATGCGCCAGCACAGGATGTCGAGCTGCGCCTTGACGCTGTCGATGCGCATCTTCATGTCGACCAGCTTGTGGCGAATCACCTGCCGGGTGATCAGCGGCTTGCCGAAGGTCTGGCGCTCGCGCGCCCAGGCCACGGCATCCTCGTAGCAGACCTGCGCCGACGCCCAGGCCTGCGCGGCCAGCATGATCCGCTCGTTGTTGAAGTTCATCATGATCGCCATGAAGCCGGCGTTCTCCGGCCCGATGCGGTTGGCGACCGGCACGCGGCAATCCTGGAAGTACAGCGTGGCGGTATCCGAGCACCACCAGCCCATCTTCTGCAGCGGCGTGCGGCTGAAGCCCGGCGTGTCGGCCTCGATCACCAGCAGCGACACGCCATTCATGCCGTCACCGCCGGTGCGCACGGCCACCGTCAGGTAGTCCGCACGCATGCCGGACGTGATGAAGGTCTTCGAGCCGTTGACGATGTAGTGGTCGCCGTCACGCACGGCCTTGGTCCGCAGGTTGGCGACATCGGAACCGCCGCCCGGCTCGGTGATGCCAAGGGCGGCGATCTTTTCGCCGCGCAGCACTGGGGCCAGGAATTTCTCTTTCTGCTCGTGGCTGCCCATGTGCACCAGTGGCGGGCTGGCGATGCCGTGGCTCAGCAGGCTGGCGATCAGGCCGCCGCTGCCGGTGCGGGCCAGTTCCTCGACCGCGATGACCAGATAGAACAGGTCCGGCACCTCGATGCCGCCATAGTTTTCCGGAAAGCCGATGCCGAGCAGACCGACTTCCGCCGCCTTCGCATGCAGTTCGCGCGGCAGTTCTTCGGCCGCTTCCCAGGCTTCGATGTTCGGTGCACATTCACGCTCGACGAAGCGCCGGACCTGGGTCCGGAACGCTTCATGTTCGGCGGTATAGAACGGCGAGGCGAGCGATGGACTCTGCGCACGGGTCACGGTAATCATCCTGTCTGTTGAAGCGGTTTTCCAGACTCTATTACTCGGCGTACCATTGCGCTACAAGAATCTGCGTTACGACAACAACGATTACCACTGCCTCCGGAGGGCGCCCCAGAATGACCCTGATCACACCCGAGATGCTGCCGCTGGCCTTCGTTTATCGCTGGGAGAAGGAGCTGGCCGACAAGCCCTGGCTGACCCAGCCGATGGGCGCTGGCCAGGTTCGCACCTGGACCTGGGCCGAAGCCGTCGACGAGGCGCGGCGGGTGGCGGGCTGGCTGCAGGCGCAGGGTCGGGTCCACCAGTGGCCAGTCGACGCCAAGGTGGCGATCCTGTCGAAGAACTGCGCGCACTGGATCATGACCGACCTGGCGATCTGGATGGCCGGCTACGTCAGCGTGCCGCTGTATCCGACGCTGACCGCGACGTCGGTGCGCCAGATTCTCGAGCACAGCGAATCGAAGGCGATCTTCGTCGGCAAGCTCGACGACTACACCATGATGCGGCCGGGCATTCCCGATGACCTCGTGCGCTTCGGCTGCGCGCTGTCACCGGCCGATGACCACCGTCAGTGGGACGACATCGTCGCTTCGAACGCACCGCTGGCGGGCGAAACCCGCCGTGCCGCCGACGAACTGGCAACCATCGTCTACACCTCCGGCACCACCGGCATGCCGAAGGGCGTGATGCACAGCTTTGCGACCATCGCGCGCGCGCCGATCGCGATGGAGCAGCGCATCAGCCCGACACCGGCCGACCGCATGCTGTCGTACCTGCCGCTGTCGCATATCGCCGAGCGCTGGGCGGTCGAATCGGTGTCGATCCGTTGCGGGACCCAGCTGTACTTCGCCGAAACGCAGGACACCTTCCTCAAGGATCTGCAGCGCGCCCGGCCGACGCTGTTCATCTCGGTGCCGCGTCTGTGGGTGAAGTTCCAGCAGGGCGTGTTCGCCAAGGCGCCGAAGGAAAAACTTGATCGCCTGTTCCGCATTCCGTTCTTGGGCCGGATCGTCAAGAAGAAGATCCTGACGCAGCTCGGCTTCGATACGGTGCGCTTTGCCGGCGGTGGTGCCGCACCGATGCCGGCCAGCCTGATCCGCTGGTACGGCACGCTCGGGCTTGAACTGCTCGAGGGCTACGGCATGTCGGAGAACTTCGGCGTGTCGCACGGCAGCAAGCCGGGGCAGGGGCGTCCGGGCTATGTCGGCGTGCCGTATGAAGGTGTCGAGCACAAGATCGCCGAGAACGGCGAGATCCTGGTGCGCTCGCCGTGCAACATGATGGGTTACTTCAAGGAACCGGAGAAAACCCGCGAAGCGCTGACCGAGGATGGCTGGCTGCATACCGGTGATCGCGGCGAGATCGACAGCGACAACCGCTTGCGGATCACCGGCCGGGTCAAGGAGTTGTTCAAGACCGGCAAGGGCAAGTACGTGGCGCCGGCGCCGATCGAGAACCGGCTCGCTGCGCATCCGAAGATCGAAGCCGTCTGCGTCACCGGTGCCGGCTTCCCGCAGCCGTTCGCGATCGCCATTCTCAGCCCGGATGCCCACGCCGCTTTCGGTGCCGATCTGGCGCTGCGCGATGCACTGACGAACTCGCTCGGCGCGACGATGGCGGCCGCCAACGAGGCAGCCGATCCGCACGAGCACCTGAGCTTCATCGCCGTGGTGCCGGGCTCGTGGACGGTCGAGAACGGCTTCATCACGCCGACCTTGAAGATCAAGCGCAACATCGTCGAGGACGCCTACGCCAAGCACTTCGAGGGCTGGTCGCGGCAGCGCAAGGCCGTGGTCTGGCAACTGGGCGCATGACCACGACGCGCCTCTACCAGCCGGCCGACCGGGACGCCTGCCTGCAGGCGTTCGACAGCAACGTCCCGAAGTTCTTCGACGCTGCCGAGCGCGCCGATTTCGAGGACTACCTCGACGGCCTTCCGGATCGCCAGCCTGGCCGCTACTTCGTTGCCGTCGATGCGGCCGGTGTCGTGCAGGGCAGCGCCGGCTATGCGCTGAACGAGCAAGGCGACAGCGCCGATTTCTGCTGGGCGATGGTGCAGCGCGAGCAGCAGCGCAATGGCCATGGCCGGCTGCTGCTGGAAGCGCGGCTGGCCGCCATCCGGGCAGAAGGTCAGGTTCGCGAAGTCCGGCTCAGCACCAGCCAGCATGCGGCCGGCTTCTACCAGCGGTTCGGCTTCGTGACCGTGAAGCTGGTGCCGGGCGGTTTCGCGCCCGGCATCGATCGCTGCGACATGGTGCTGGCGCTGGCCTGAGCACGGCTGTCGCCGCTGACACGCATGGCAGCCCCGATTCTCCTTTTCGTCCGACTGTGATCGACTGACCGCGCCGTTGGCACGGATTTCGATTGCCAACCGACTCGTCAGACCTTGCGGGGTCTCAATCGATGCACGGGAGGGGCGCATGAAAGCATTCGGAAGCAGGACCGGGATGGCGCGGATCACGGCCGCGCTGGTCGGCAGTGCGTGGTTGCTCGTTGCCGGTGCAGCGCAGGCGGCCGATGCCGGGCCGCCGCAGCGGCTGATCGTCAAGCTCAAGGACCCCGGAAAGTCGATCGCTGCACATCGGACGCTGGCCACGGCGCTGGCCAGCCGTATCGGCAGCCGTCGCGGAATCGCGCTGCAATGGCTGCGCACGACCGGCACCGATGCCGACGTGTTGCGGATCGGTCGCGCGATCGATGCAAGCGAACTCGCCGCGCTGATTGCCGAATTCGCGACCGAGGCGGGCGTGGAGTACGTCGAAGCGGATCGTCTGCTGCAGCCGACGCTGACCCCGAACGATCCGCGCTACAGCGAGCAGTGGGGCTACTTCGAAGCCGTTGGCGGCATTCGCGCACCCGCGGCCTGGGATATCACCAACGGTACCGGCGTGATCGTCTCGGTCATCGACACCGGGTACCGCCCGCACGCCGATCTGGCGGCCAACATCATTGGCGGCTACGACATGATCAGCGACAAGGCGGTGGCCAACGACGGCAACCTGCGCGACGCCGATGCCCGCGACCCCGGCGACTGGGTCGGCAACTTCGAATGCGGTCTGAACCTGTCGCAGAGCAGTTCCTGGCATGGCACCCATGTCGCCGGCACCATCGCGGCGGTCACCGGCAATGCGCTCGGCGTGTCCGGCGTGGCCTATGGCGCGAAGGTCTTGCCGGTGCGCGGCCTCGGCAAGTGCGGTGGCTACACCTCGGACATCGCCGACGGCATCATCTGGGCATCCGGCGGCACGGTGCCCGGCGTGCCGGCCAATCCGAACAAGGCGCAGGTGATCAACATGAGCCTCGGTGGCTCGGGCGCCTGTGACAACACCACGAAACGCGCGATCGCCGGCGCCAACAGCCGCGGCACAACGGTGGTGGTCGCCGCCGGCAACGACAATGACAATGCAAGCCAGTACAGCCCGGCCAGCTGCCCGGGCGTGATTGCCGTCGCGGCGGTCGGGCGCAACGGTGGCCGGGCCAGCTACTCGAACTTCGGCAACGTTGTCGCGCTGGCGGCGCCGGGCGGCGACAGCCGAGCCGCCGGAAATGGCGTGCTGTCGACCCTGAACACCGGGAGCAAGGGGCCGGGCAAGGACGCCTACGCCTTGTATCAGGGCACCAGCATGGCGACGCCGCATGTCGCCGGCGTAGCGGCGCTGCTGTACAGCATCAAGCCAACCATCACGCCCGCTGAAGTCAGGACCGCGCTGACCTCGACCGCGCGGGCGTTCCCGGCCACTTGCAGTGGCTGTGGCACCGGCATCGTCGATGCCGCCGCCGCCGTGGCCTACGTTCAGTCGACGATCGTCGTCGAGCCGCCACCGTTGTGCCCCGCCGGCTTCACCGGCTACCCGGGCGCGCTGGCTGAAAAGAGCGCCACTGTCGCGCTGCCAAGCGAGAACGGCTTCGTGCTGACGGCGGCGACGACGCTCGACGGCACGCTCGCGGGTGCTGCGGCAAGCAACCTCGACCTGTATCTGCAGCGCAAGAACGGCAGCGGCTGGTCGATCGTCGCGCGTTCGGACACGGCAGGCACATCCGCAGAAAACATCAGCTTCGCTGGTGCGTCCGGCAGCACCTATCGCTGGGCCGTCAGGGCCACCGGTGCAGCCGGCAGCTACACGTTCTGCGCGCGGCCGCAGTAAGTTCTGGCGGAAGGCTTGTCGGCCCGAGGCCCCGCAGATGCTTGCGGGGCCTTTTTGTTGCCAGACCTATCCGAAGCTTGGTCGACGGCGATCGCTCAGCCGGGCTTCCACCGGCTGGGCGCCACGCCGGTCCAGCGCCGGAACGCGTGCGTGAAGCTGGACGTGTCGGAGAAGCCGAGCAGATACGTGATTTCGCTGATCGAATGCCGCGCTTCGCGCAGGTAGGACATCGCCAGTTCGCGGCGCAAGTCATCGAGCACGTCCTGGTAGCGCGTGCCCTCATCGGCCAGCCGCCGTTGCAGGCTGCGGCTCGACAGATGCAGCGCTTCGGCGGCCTTGTCCTGTGATGGCTCGCCCCGTGGCAGCTGTTCGATCAGCACGGCGCGCAGCCGTTCGCGGATCAGCAGCTTGCCGAAGCGGGCGAGGTAGCGCGCCGCCACTTCATCGTTGTGCCGGGCCAGTTCCGGGTTGGCGAATTCCAGCGGCGCATCGAAGTCGGCAGCAGTGAACAGCAGCACGTTCTCGCTGGCGCCGAACACGATCGGACAGCGGAACGCGCGCTGCCAGGGACCGGGGTCAGCGGGCTCCGCGCGGCGCATCCGGACTTCCAGTGGCGCATGGTCGCGTCGATACAGGCCGCGGCACAGGCGCACGACGACGAACGCGAAGGCATCGACCGCTTCCGGAATCGGCGCGTGACCATCGGCGGTCGCGGCGATCTCGTAGCGGCAGGTGCTGCCATCGCAGGAGAAGCGCAGCTCGGCACCGTCGCTGACCACGCGGAAGTAGCGGATCAGCCGTTCGAAGGCCTCGCGCAAGGTCGTCGACGCGACCAGCGAATAGCCGAGCGCGTGGAAGCTCAGCACGCCGGCTTCGCGAGCCACCTTCAGCGCGAACGCCGGATCGCCGGTGGCCTCGACCGCCATCTGCCAGAGCCGGTTGGTGCGGGCGACCGGATAGCGCGCCTGCGCATCGGCGAGCGCGGCGATGTCGAGGCCGGCTTCGGCGAACAGCGCGGCGCTGTCGACGCCGGCGACATCGAGCGACTTGCGAATGCCACGCGCCCAGCTGGTCAATGTGGTGGCGGTGGTGACCGGGGACTTGTCGTGAACAGACAACATCGTGGCGTCGGCGATCAGGCGGTGAGGTCAGCTGCGAAGAACAATGCGACGCATCGTAACCCCACGTTGCACGAGGAGCGTTGAGTGAGCACCGTCGACCCGAGCCGCATGACCGATGAACAGAAGGCCGCCCACATCAAGGCCGTCGTGACCGCCGAAGGCCAGCGCCTGCGCGAGCGCTATCCGATCCTGAAATCGCAGGATGCGATCGGGGCAGCGATCCTCGCGTTCGCCTGGGCCGGCATCGTCGCCAGCGGCTGGGCGTACTACGAAGGTTTGATCAGCGCCTGGCTGTGCATTCCGCTGGTGGCGATGTTCGCGTCGCTGACCCACGAGCTGGAACACGACCTGATCCACTGGATGTACTTCAAGAAGCAGCCGAACAAGACCCCGTACGCGCATCACGCGATGATGGCGCTGGTCTGGCTGGCGCGGCCGACGACGATCAACCCGTGGGCGCGTCGCACGCTGCACTTCAACCACCACAAGTTCTCCGGTCAGGCCAATGATCTGGAAGAACGCGCGATCACCAATGGCGAAGCTTGGGGCATCAAGCGCCTGTTCATGACCGGCGACAACCTGCTGTCGGTGGCGCTGCGGATGGGCAAGGTGCCGAAGCACAAGCGGCTGAAGCTGTTTGTCAGCGCTGCGGCCGGCTACTTCCCGCTCGGTTGGGTGCAGATCGGCCTCTGGTACAACTTCCTCGGCTTCCACGCGCTGAACGGGCTGGCGCTGCTGGCCGGTACCGAGATCGCCTGGTGGAGCTGGATCGAATCGACGATGCAGGTCGTCAACTTCCTGGTCGTCGCGTGGATCGCGCCAAACGTGCTGCGCAGCTTCTGCCTGCACTTCGTCAGCTCGAACATGCATTACTTCGGCGATGTCGAGCCGGGCAACGAACTGCAGCAGTGCCAGGTGTTGAACGCCTGGTGGATGACGCCGTTCCACCTGTTCTGCTTCAACTTCGGCTCGACGCACGCGATCCATCACTTCGTCGTCAAGGAGCCGTTCTACATCCGCCAGATGACGGCACCTGTCGCCCACAAGGTGATGCGCGAGATGGGCGTGCGCTTCAACGACATCGGCACCTTCAAGCGCGCCAACCGCTGGGCCCGCGCCGCGGCCTAATGCCGGGGTGAGCAGCGCCGCCCCTGGTGCACATCAGGGGCGGCGCTTTCGCGTTTTTAGCCGGTCGCGAACATCTGCTCGGAACCGGTGTGGGCCTTGCGCAGTTCACGCTTCAGGATCTTGCCGGCGGTGTTGCGCGGCAGCGTCGGCACGAAGATCACCTGCTTCGGCACCTTGTATGGCGCCAGGGTCGTCTTCGAATGGGCGATCAGCTCGTCGGCCCCGGCGCTGGCACCATCGCGCAGCACTACGAACGCCGCGACCGCTTCGATCCACTTCGGATCGGGCAGCGCCACAACGGCCACTTCCGACACCGCGGCATGGGTCAGCAGCGCTTCCTCGACTTCGCGGCTGGCCACCAGCACGCCGCCGGTGTTGATCACGTCCTTGACCCGGTCGGCGATGAACAGATAGCCCTCGGCATCGAAGTAGCCGAGATCGCCGGAGCGGAACCAGCCGCCGGCAAAGGCTTCGGCGGTCTGCTCCGGCTTGTTCCAGTAACCGAGCGTCAATTGCGGACTGCGGTGGACGATTTCGCCCAGCACGCCCGGTGCGCAGTCGTTGAACTGGTCATCGACGACGCGGGTCTCGACATTGAACACCGGCCGCCCGCAGGACGCCGGCCGCGCCTCGTGCTCATGCGGCCGCAGCACGGTGGCCATCGGCGCGATTTCGGTCTGGCCATAGCAGTTGAACGGCTGGGCTTTCGGCAGCCGCTGACGCAGCTCCTGCAGCACCGGCACCGGCATGATCGACGCGCCGTAATAGACCTTCTCCAGCGAGGACAGATCGTGGGTCGCGAAGTCCGGATGGCGCAGCAGGCTGATCCAGACCGTCGGCGGCGCGAAGAACGAGGTGATCTTCTCGCGCTCGATCAGCTCCAGCACGCGCGCCGGCACCGGGGCGTCGATGATCATCTGCCAGGCGCCGACCAGCAGATGCGGCATCGTGAACACATGCATCTGGGCCGTGTGATACAGCGGCAGCGCGGCCAGTGCGCGATCGGATTCGCGCAGTTCCAGATCCTGGATGCAGGTCTGGTATTCGGCCTGGATGCCGGCGTGGCCGAGCATCGCGCCCTTCGGCGCAGCCGTGGTGCCGGACGTGTACAGGAACTGCGCAACCGCCGTGTCGTCGACCGGGTACTCGGCGTCCGGCAGCGGGCCGGACTGGGCCACGCTCAGCAGGTCTTCGCCCGGCGCGCCACGCAGCAGGCGCGTCGTCGGCTGCGCCGTACCGAGCACGGCCAGATTGGCGACCAGATCGGGATCGCTGAGCACCAGCGCGGCACCGGACTGCTGCACCAGATAGATCAGCTCGTCGCCGGTCAGCGCGTAGTTGATCGGCACGTGAATCGCGCCAAGCCGGGTGCAGCCGAGGAAGGCGATCAGGTAGGCGTCGGAGTTCTTGCCGTAGCACAACACCCGGTCACCGGCCTTCAGACCGAGGCTCGCGTAGAAAAACGCGACGCGGTCGGCGGCCTGGTTCAGGTCATCGAAACTCCAGTTGCGCTCGGCATAGTTCAAGGCCACGCGGTTGCGCTGGCGGCGGGCGCTGCGACGCAGCGCATCGCCCAGCGTGTTGCGGCGGGCACGGACGATCTCGGGAGAAAGGCTCAGGCTCACAGTGTGGTTCTCGCAATGGTGATGGTGGCGACGGGACTTGTGCCGTCGCCTTGTCTTGTCAGCGCCGAAAGATACCGATTCGGCCGACCCAATGGCACCACCCGGTCGGGTCGGGCTGGGCTTGCCTCGGCTGTCGCAGCCGATGCCGCTCAGTCGGCCAGCAGTTCCGCGAGCATCGCGGCAACGGTGGCCGTCGCGCCCTTCAGATCACGCAGCCGCAGGCATTCGTCGGCGCCATGGCCGTTGGCCTCGGCCAAGGTCCGGGGGCCGGCGCCGTACAGCACGGTCGGAATGCCGGCCGCAGCGTAATGGCGGGCGTCGGTGTACAGCGGTACGCCGTGTTCGGCGATCGCGGTGCCAAGGAAAACTTCGCCGTGACGCTGCAGCGCATCGGTCAGCTGGTCCGCGCCGGGCAGCTTGACCAGCGGCTGCGCCAGCATCAGCTGGCGCACCTCGACCTGAATGCCCGGATAGCGCGCAGCCGCTTCGGCGATCAGCGCGCGCAACGTGGCTTCGGCGGCAGCGGCGGATTCCTCCGGAATGATTCGCCGGTCGATGCGGAAGCTGACCCGATCCGGCACCACGTTGGTGTTGATGCCGCCCTTGATCAGGCCGATGTTCAGGGTCGGCGTGTCGATGCCGGCCGTGGCCGAATGGACATGAGCCAGTGCGGCGCGCGAGTCATAGAGTGCCGCGAGGATGCCGGTCGCCGCCTCCAGTGCATCGACAGCCGCCTTCGGCATCGCGGCATGGCCCTGGAGACCATGGACGTTGACTTCCAGATGCAGACAGCCGTTGTGGGCCGTGGTCACGGCGTAGGCGAAGCCGGCCGACAGCGCGAAGTCCGGTCGCGTCAGGCCCTTGCGCAGCAGCCAGGCCGGGCCGATCTCGCCGCCGACTTCCTCGTCGTAGGTGAAATGCAGTTCCACCGAGCCGCGCAGCCGCAGCTCGCCTCGGGCGACCAGCCGCTGCAGCGCCTGCAGCGCGAAGCTGTAGGTGGCGAAGTCGGATTTCGACACCGCCACGCCGCGGCCGATCATCACTGGGCCGTGCTCGGGATCGTCGCGAATCACCGCGCCATACGGATCGACCGACCAGCCGGCACCGGGCGCGACGACATCGCCATGGGCGTTCAGCGCGATGCATGGGCCGGCACTGCCGAACGACTGGCGCACGATCAGATTGGTTGCCGAGATCATGCCGACGGCGGCCAGATCATCCGTGCCGACCGGGTGCACTTCCACCGCATGGCCAAGCTGCTTCAGCAGTTCTGCAGCACGTTGGCCGTGGGGCGCGCAGTCGCCGGGCGGGTTGTCGCTCGGTACCTTGACCAGTTCGGCAAGGAACGCGACCGAAGCCGCGAAGCCGGCCTCGACCTCGCGCAGGATCGCTGTCTGCACTGGCGTCATGCCGGGACCTTCACGGTGGTCAGGAAGTCGATGAAGGCGGCAGCGGCGAGCTGGGCATCGTCTGCAGTCATGGTTTCCTCGGGGTGGTGGCTGATGCCGCCATTGCCGCAGCGGACGAACAGCATCGCGACCGGTGCGATGCGCGCCATCATCATCGCGTCATGGCCGGCACCGCTCGGCAGATGGCGGACCGGAGCCTGATCGGCGGTCCGGCCGATCGCCGCCGCCAGCGCCTGTTGCAGCGCCGGGTCGCAAGGCGTGGCCGCGACATCGTGGACCTTGCGGCAGTCGATGACGACGCCGCGGCGCTGCGCCAGCGCCTCGATGAACGCGAACAGCTCCGCCGCCGCTGCAGCGCGCTGCGTGTCATCCGGTGCGCGCAGGTCGATCGACAGTTCGCAGCGTCCGGGAATGACGTTGACCGCGCCGTTCGGCACCGTCAGCGTGCCAACCGTGGCGACGACGCCGTCATGGCGGCTGGCGATCCGTTCGACGGCGAGCACCACTTCGGCGGCCGCGGCGGCCGCATCGCGGCGCAAGTTCATCGGCACCGTGCCGGCATGGCCAGCAAGCCCGGTGATGCTCAGCAGATGCCGCTCCGCACCGTTGATGGCGGTGACCACGCCGAGCGGGCGACCTTCATCGAGCAGTACCGGACCCTGCTCGATGTGCACTTCGACGAACGCGGCGACCTGTGCCGGGTCACGCGCCAGCTGCGGAATCGTCGCCGCGTCGTGTCCGGCCTGCTGCAGCGCTTCGGCCAGCGATACGCCTTCACTGTCGCGACGGGCCAGCAGCATCGGATCGAAGTGTCCGGCCAGTGCGCTGGAGCCGAGGAAGGTCGACTTGAAGCGCACGCCTTCCTCGTCGCTGAAGGCGACGATCTCGATATCGAACGGCAGCCGGGTGCCGGTCTGGCGCAGTCGGCGCACGGCGACGATCGGCAGCACGATGCCGAGCCGGCCGTCGTAGCGCCCGCCGTTGATCACCGTGTCGTAATGAGAGCCGGTGATCAGCGTCCGTGCGTCGCTGTGCAAGCCCGGCCAGCGGCCGACGACATTGCCGATCGCGTCGATGTGCGCGTCAAGACCGGCTTCGAGCATCCAGTCGCGAAGCAGGCCGGCGGTTGCCTGATGGACCGGCGTCATGCAGGTGCAGGTCAGCGCGCCGCCCTGTTCGCTGAGCCAGGCGAGACGCTCGCACATCGCGATGATTTCGTCGCCGGCCGGCTCGCTGATCCGGTCGACCAGCCGGAATGCCGCAATCCGGCCGATCTCGTGCAGCGCGCGAGCGAATTCCACCGCCTCGTCGTTGAGCAGACGATCGGCCATCGCGGCGATGATCGAGGCGCGGCTGTGGCCCTTGACCGCGATGATGAACGGGAAGCCGAAGCGCGCGCGGTAGGCGGCGTTCAGCGTGTGCAGCCGCTCGAACTCGGCCGGCGTGCAGCGATTCAGGCCGGCGCCGCTTTGCTCGCGCTGCGACTCCTCGGTGATGTCGCCGGCAATTGCGGCCTTGCCGGCCAGTTCGGGGTGCGCGCAGATCAGCGCCAGCTGGGTGTTGCGCGGTGCCGCGAACATCGCGGCATTCAGTGCATCGAGCAGTTCCAGCCGCGACTGGAACGGCCCACCGTCGATCGCCGCTTCGGCCACCCACGGCGAGTGCTCGTAGATGCCGTCGAGCGCGGCGACGAAGCCGGTCCTGTCCAGCGCGTTCAGTTCGGAAAGGGGAATCAGCATGGCGCTGCGAACTGCTGCCGCCAGTGGTTGGCGATGTCGATGCGCCGCGCGATCCAGACCCGGTCATGGCCGAGCGCGTAGTCGAGGAAGCGTTCGAGTGCGGCGATCCGGCCTGGCCGGCCGATCAGCCGCGCATGCAGGCCGATCGACAGCATCTTCGGTGCATCGAAGCCGTCCGGATCGCCTTCGGCGTACAGGCTGTCGAAGGCGTCCTTCAGGTAGTCGTGGAACTGCGTGCCGCTGTTGAAGCCCTGGGCAGCGGCGAAGCGCATGTCGTTGCTGTCCAGCGTGTACGGCACGATCAGCTGCGGCTGGCGGCCGGCCGCCGTTTCGACCGACGCCCAGTACGGTAGGTCGTCGGCATAGGAATCGGCGCTGTACGCGAAGCCGCCGTGCTCGGTGACCAGGCGCAGCGTGTTCGGGCTGTCGCGGCCGGTGTACCAGCCGAGTGGTGCCGCACCGGTCATTTCGCGGTGGATCGCCACCGCTTCGGCGATGTGGGCGCGCTCGGTCGCTTCATCGAAGCCCTGATAGCTGATCCAGCGCAGGCCGTGGCAGGCGATCTCGTGGCCCAGCTCGCGATAGGCGGCCACTGCGTCGGGATGCCGCTGCAGCGCCATCGCCACGGCGAACACGGTTAGCGGCAGGCGGCGCTGCTCGAATGCGCGCAACACGCGCCACAGGCCGGCCCGGCTGCCGTACTCGTAGATCGATTCCATGCTCATGTGGCGCATCGGAAACGCCTGCGCACCGATGATCTCGGACAGGAAGGTCTCCGAGCCGGCATCGCCATGGAGCACGCAGTTTTCGGCACCTTCCTCGTGGTTGAGCACGAACTGCAGCGCGATCCTTGCGCCGCCCGGCCAGCGTGGATGCGGCGGGTATCGGCCATGGCCGATCAGGTCGCGCGGGTAGGAGGCTACGGTCATCGGGGCAGGCGGGATTTGGCCGGTTGCCCGAGGATAAACGTCTCGCGCACGACGCGGTCGTCACCTAGCGTCATCAGCAGCATCAGCTGTTCGGCCAGCGTTCGCGCCGTGCGGCAGCGGCGCTCGAGCAGCGGTGTTGCGGCCAGATCAAGGACGACGAAGTCGGCTTCGCGGCCGATGCCGAAGTGGCCGATCCGCTCATCGAGCCCGAGGATCCGCGCGCCGCCGAGGGTGGCCAGATAGAACGCCCGCAGCGGATGCAGCCGCTGGTCCTGCAACTGCGCAATCTGGTAAGCGGCGAGCATCGTCTGCAGCATGCCGAACGAGGTGCCGCCGCCGACATCGGTGGCCAGCGCATAGCGCATGCCGAATGCGTCGCTGGCGTCCAGATCGAACAAGCCGCTGCCGAGGAACAGGTTCGAAGTCGGGCAGAACGCGGCTGCTGCGCCGCTGGCGGCCATGCGCTGGCGATCGGCCGCGTCGAAGTGGATGCAGTGCGCGTATATCGCGCGCTCGCGCAGCAGCCCGTGGCGTTCGTAGACGTCGAGATAGCTGCGGGCGTCGGGATACAGCTCGCGCACCCAGGCGATCTCGGCGTGGTTCTCGGCCACGTGGCTGTGGATGAACGTATCTGGATACGCGGCCGCCAGCTGGCCGGCCGCCTGCAGCTGGGCTGCGCTCGACGTGGCCGCGAAGCGCGGCGTGATCGCGTAATGCAGGCGCTCATGACCGTGCCAGCGTTCGATCAGCGCGCGGCTGTCGCGATTGCCGGATGCGGCGCTGTCGCGCAGATCGTCCGGGCAGTTGCGATCCATCAGCACCTTGCCGCAGATCATCCGCAGCCGCCGCTCGGCAGCGGCTGCGAAGAAGGCATCGACCGATTCGCGGTGCACGGTGCCGAACACCAGCGCCGTGGTGGTGCCGTTGCGCAGCAGTTCGTCGATGCAGGCATCGGCCACCGCGCGCGCATGGGCCGCGTCGCCGAAGCGGGCCTCGGCCGGGAACACGTAGTCCTGCAGCCAGTCGAGCAGCTGCCGGCCGCTGGAGCCGATGACCTCGGTCTGCGGATAGTGCACGTGGCTGTCGACGAAGCCCGGCATCAGCAGCGCATCCGGGTGTTCGGTAACCGGCACGTCGGCCGGCAGGCTGGCCAGCAGCGCTGCGGCGGGTCCGCAGGCGGCAATGAGGCCGTCTTCGATCACCAGCAGGCCGTCCGGATGGTGCTCGTACGCTGCGGCGTCGCGGCCATCGCCAGGATCGCGCAGGAAATGCAGCACGGCACCGCGATGGGCGGAAACCGTCATGGCTGATTCACCCGGCACTTTCACCGGGCTTGGGCCCAGCGCAGCAGCGCGGCGCGCTCGTCGTCGCTCAGGCCAGTGAGGTTGCCCGGCGGCATCGCGCCGCTTTGCACCTGGGTGGCAATCAGGCTGCGCTTGGCGCGGGCCCGTTCGAGGCTGTCGAACATCGCGCCGTTCGGTGCTGCTGCCATGCCCGGGAACGTCGGGTGCTCGGCGTGGCAAGTGACGCAGCGGATGTCGAGGATCGCCAGCGCGCGGGCATCGTCGACCGCCGCGCCCGCAACGCGCGGCGGCTGCAGCAGCACGACGGTCGCCGCGATCAGCGACACGCCGAGTGCCAGCGCCAGCGGCGAGGTCCGGCCGGCCCGCTCGCGAGCCCGGTGGCGCAGCACGAACCAGTGGCGGATCGCAGCCCCGCCGGCGGCCAGCAGCACCAGCGCCAGCGCGTTGTGCGCGGCGTGGGTGATGCCGGCGTAGTGGTTGCTGATCATCGTCAGCAGCACCGGCAACGTGAAATAGGTGTTGTGCACCGAGCGCTGCTTCCCGCGCTGGGCATCGACCGGGTTCGGCGCGTCGCCCCGGGCAATCGCGGCGACCATGCGCCGCTGACCGGGAATGATCACCATCGCGACATTGGCCACCATCATCGTGCCGAGCATCGCGCCGAACAGGATGAAGGCGCCGCGGCCGCTGAACAGCCAGCACAGCGCGAATGCCGCTTGCGCCAGCAGCAGGGCCAGCACGGCCTGGAACATCCAGCCTGCTTTTGCCAGTGGCGAGCGGCACAGGCCGTCATAGACCAGCCAGCCGCCGACGATGAAGCCGAGCGCCACGGCCACGCCGGCGTAACCGGCCGGTGCTGCGCGCGCCGGGTCGAGCAGGTTCAGCGCCGGGTCCAGGAAATAGACCAGCACCAGCATCGCGAAGCCGGTCAGCCAGGTGCTGTAGGCCTCCCAGTAGAACCAGTGCAGCTGGCTCGGCATCTGCGGCGGACCGAGCCGGTACTTCTGCGGGTTGTAGAAGCCGCCGCCATGCACGGCCCACAGCTCGCCAGCCACACCCTTGTCCTTCAGTGCGGCGTCGGTCGGCGCATCGAGATGGTTGTCGAGCCAGACGAAGTAAAAGCTGGCGCCGATCCAGGCGATGCCGACGATCAAATGCGCCCAGCGGGTCAGCAGGCTCAGCCAGTCCAGCCAGTAGGCGCTCATGCGCTCACTCGGCGGGTGCCGCAGCCGGCACAGCCCTGCGGCTGGTCGATCCGGCAGCCGTCGTCGGCCAGCGGTGTCGCCATCGCGGACGGCATTGCCAGGCCTTGCAGCAGCTGCGCGGCCACCGACACGGCAATCGCGGCCGGCAGCTTGCTGCTGATACCGTCGATGCCGACCGGGCAGGCGATGGCGCCGGCATCAAGCCCTTCGCGCGCCAGCCGCGAGCGGAAGCGCGCCGCTTTCGAATGCGAGCCGATCATGCCGATGAACGCGGCATCGCCACGCTTGAGCAGCGCCTGACACAGTGCGTAATCGATCTGGTGGTCATGGGTCATCAGCAGGTAGCGGCAGGCGGGCGGCGCCTCGGCAATCGTCGCGACCGGATCGGTAGCGACACGGACCTCGATGGCCGCTGCGATGTCGGCAGGGAAGATATCGGGCCGCGAATCGATCCAGCGCAGCCGGAACGGCAGCGCGGCAATGATCGGCGCCAGCGCCTGGCCGACATGGCCGGCGCCGAACAGCCACAGCGGCGCCCGAACGGCATCGAGCCGCTGCTGCAGCCGGGCGCTGCCGTCGCGGTCGTCGGATGCGAACTGCAGCGCCGGTGTGTCCTCCGCCGACACCAGCTGCCGGTGGACACGGCCGGCGGCATCGATCCGGCTGTCGAGCAGCATCGCCTGATCCCGCGCTGCGGCTGCCGCCGCTGCGCTCAGCAACGGCCGGTCGGCCACCGTCCAGCGCTCGATCCACAAATCGACGACGCCACCGCAGCACTGCGCCAGTTCCAGCCCGAGCCGGTGGCGCAGCACCTTGCCGTCGATGCCGTCGACATCGACCATCACCCGGGCCGCCAGCGTGGCATCCCATTCCAGATAGCCGCCGCCGATGCTGCCGATGCTGGCGTCGGCGGTAACCAGCATCGAGGTGCCGGCCTCGCGCGGCGCCGAGCCGCGCAGCGAGGCCAGCACCACGCGCACCACCACCGGCTGGCTGGTCAGCAGTTCGAGCACCGTTTTCGGCCAGTGCTGGCCGAGGTCCGGGCGGCTGACGGCCGGCAGATCAAGACGACGCAGCTGGTTCATCGCCAGTCCTCGCCGCGAATCGCGGCAATCGCCCGCAGCACCGTTTCCGGCGTGGCCGGGGCGGGCAGCAGCGGCAGCCGGCTGCCATCGCCGCAGGCGGCAACGGCATCGCGGATCGCATGCAGTGCCGAGAACGCCAGCATCAGCGGCGGCTCGCCGACGGCCTTCGAGCGGTGGATGGTGTCTTCGACGTTCGGCGCATGCGCCAGCAGCGCAACATGCGACTCGACCGGCCAGTCACGGGCCGTCGGGATCTTGTAGGTCGACGGCGCATGCGTTTTCAGATGACCGTCGCGGCTGAAGAACAGCTCCTCGGTGGTCAGCCAGCCGTAGCCCTGCAGGTAGCCGCCTTCGATCTGGCCGCGGTCGAGCGCCGGATTCAGCGACTGGCCAACGTCGTGCAGCACGTCGACGCGCAGCAGCCGGGTTTCGCCGGTCAGCGTGTCGACAGCGACTTCCGACACCGACACGCCGTAGCCGAAGTAGAAGAACGGCCGGCCGGTGAAGCGGGCGCGATCCCAGTGGATCTTCGGCGTGCGGTAGTAGCCGGTCGCCGACAACGGCACGCGCGCCAGATACGCCTGCTTGACGACGTCGGCGAACGCGAGTGTGTGCTCGCCGACATGGACCTGCCCGCCATCGAAGCAGACCTGTTCGGAAGCCACGCCAAACGCCGTGCACAGGTGTGCAACGAGCCGGGCGCGAATCGTCCGCGCGGCGGCCTGCGCCGCCTTGCCGTTCAGATCGGCACCGCTGGAGGCCGCGGTGGCCGAGGTGTTCGGCACCTTGCCGGTGTCGGTCGTGGTGATCCGCACGGCGCTCGCCGGCAGGCCCAGTTCCTGCGCCACGATCTGGATGATCTTGGTGTGCAGGCCCTGGCCCATCTCGGTGCCGCCGTGGTTGATCGCGACACTGCCGTCCTTGTAGACGTGAAGCAGCGCGCCGGCCTGGTTGTAGAACGTGGCGTTGAACGAAATGCCGAACTTGACCGGCGTCAGCGCCAGGCCGCGCTTCACCACCGGGTTGGCCGCGTTCCACGCACTGATCGCGCGCCGCCGCGCCCGGTAGCCGCTGCTGGCTTCAAGCTGGTCGGTCAGCGTGTCGAGCACGTTGTCCTCGACCGTCTGCCCGTACGGCGTGACGTTGCGCGTGGTCAGGCCGTAGTAGTTGCGACGGCGGACGGTCAGCGGATCGAGCTTCAGCGTGCGGGCAATGTCGTCGATCACCTGTTCGATCACCAGCATGCCCTGCGGGCCGCCGAAGCCGCGGAACGCGGTGTTCGACACGGTGTTCGTGCGGCAGCGGTGCGAGACGATCTCGACGTGTTCGAGGAAGTAGGCGTTGTCGACATGGCAGACGGCGCGGTCGTTGACCGGGCCGCTCAGGTCGGCCGAATGGCCGCAGCGCGAGGCCAGCATCACCTTCAACGCGATGATCCGGCCGCTGTCGTCGAAGCCGACCTCGTAGTCGGCCAGGAAGTCGTGGCGCTTGCCGGTGATCAGCATGTCGGCATCGCGATCCAGCCGCAGCTTGACCGGCTTGCCGGTCTTCACCGCCAGCAGCGCCGCCGCCGCCGCCAGCAGCGCCGGCTGGCTTTCCTTGCCGCCGAAGCCGCCGCCCATGCGCCGGCACTGCACGCTGATGTCCTGCATCGGCCGCGCCAGCACTTCGCTGACCACATGCTGGACTTCGGTCGGATGCTGGGTCGAGCAATGGATCGTGAGCTGCCCGTCTTCGCCGGGAATCGCGACCGCAATCTGGCCTTCCAGATACAGGTGATCCTGACCGCCGCAGACCATGGTTCCGCTGAGCCGCTTCGGCGCGCTGGCCAGCGCCTGATCGGGTGCGCCGCGACGCAGCGTTTCGCTGGGGATCACGTAGCTGTCGGCGGCCAGCGCTGCGCGGATTTCGAGGATCGCCGGCAGCGCTTCGATGTCGGCGCGGAAGCGCTTCGCGGCACGATTGGCGGCGCGATGGCTGGTCGCGGCGACTGCGAACATCGGCTGGCCGGCATGGCTCAGCAGCGGCCCGGCAAACACCGGATCGTCGGCGACAATGCCGCCGTAGTTGTTGTGGCCGGGAATGTCGGCAGCGGTGGCGATGGCGACGACGCCATCGCTGGCCAGCACCTCGGCAAGGTCGAGCGCGCGAAGCTGCCCATGCGCAACCGGGCTCAGCCCGAACGCGGCATGCAGCGTGCCGGCCGGCAACGGCAGGTCGTCGACATAGACGGCTCGACCGCTGACATGCAGATGCGCCGCCTCGTGACGCAGCGGCGTGCCGACAGCGCCGTCGATGATCGGCTTGTCGTGCATGCCGCCCATCAGCCGCCCACCTGCTCGATGCGCAGCCGCACCGGCTGCGCGGCGTGTTCAAGCCGGAATCGTTCCAGCAGCCGCGCGGCACTGAGGCGTCGATAGGCGGCTGTGCCGCGCAGGTCGTCAAGCGGCTGGAAATCGGCTTGCAGCGCTGCGCTGGCTGCCGCGAACGCGGCTTCGGTCCACGGCTGGCCGATCAACGCGGCCTCGGCCTGCCGCGCGCGCGCCGGCACCGCCGCCATGCCGCCGAAGCCCATCCGCGCGCTGGCAATCCGGTCGCCGTCCATGGTCACGGCGAAGCCGGCGCTGACCGCCGAGATGTCCTGATCGAAGCGCTTCGACAGCTTGTAGGCCGCCAGCCGCAAGCCGGGAGCGGCGCGCGGTACGCGCACCGACGCGATGAATTCGCCGGGCGCCAGGTCCTTCTTCTGGTAGCCGAGATAAAGGTTTTCCAGCGGGATCGTCCGCGCTGATGCACCACAGCGCAGGTTCACTTCCGCACCGAGCGCGATCAGTACCGGCATCGCATCGCCGATCGGCGAGCCGTTGCCGAGATTGCCGCACAGCGTGCCGCTGTTGTTGACCAGTGACGAGGCAAAGCGCCGCGCCAGATCGGCCAGCGGCGGGTGTTCGGCGACCAGCGCTGCCCAGGCCTCGGCCAAGGTCACCGCCGCACCGATGGTGATGGCGTCGCGGTCGTGCTCGATCCGCTGCAGCTCGGCGACCTCGCCGAGATAGAGGATCGATGTGAACGCGCGGTCCTGCTTGGTGACCCACAGGCCGATATCGGTGCCGCCGGCCAGCAGCTGCGCCTGCGGGTTCGCGACGTAAGCGTCGGCAAACGCAGCGAGCGAACGCGGTGCCGTGAAACCGGGTACGGCAAGTGCCGTATCGCGCTGGATCGCCGCGAGTGCGGAGATACGTTCGGGCGAAGCGGCATCGGCCCGCGACCAGACTTCGGGCTCCGGATAGTCACTGGCTGCCAGCGCCGCATCGACGATCGGTCGGTAGCCGGTGCAGCGGCACAGGTTGCCGGACAGCGTGTCGAGCACCTGGTCGCGGCTCGGCGACGGGTTGGCAAGGTACTGCGCGTACAGCGCCATCACGAAGCCCGGCGTGCAGTAGCCGCACTGCGAGGCGTGGTGATCGACCAGCGCCTGCTGCACTGGATGCAGAGGGCCGGCTGGCGGTGACAGGCTTTCGACGGTCAGCAGCTCGCAACCGTCGAGGGTCGGCAGGAAGCGGATGCAGCTGTTGATCGCGCGGCGTTCGATGCGGCCATCGCGGAGCTGGCCGATGACGACCGTGCAGGCGCCACAGTCGCCTTCGTTGCAGCCTTCCTTGGTGCCGCAGCGGCCGCGGTGCTCGCGCAGCCAGTCGAGCACCGTGGTGGTCGGCGGCAGGTCGCGGAGCTGCACGACCTCGCCATCGAGCAGGAAACGGATCGTTGCAGGGTCGTCGGGCTGCATGGCGCTTCAGCTGCCGCGATAGGTCGAATAGCTCCACGGCGACAGCAGCAGCGGCACGTGGTAGTTCGCCGATGCATCGGCGATGCCGAAGCGCAGGGTGACGACATCGAGAAACGGTGGATCGGGCAACGTGTGTCCGCTGTGCGCGAAGTAATCGGCGACCTCGAAGCAAAGCTCGTAGATGCCGCTGGCCATCGCGGCACCTTCGAGCAGCGGCGCGTCGACCCGGCCATCGGCATTGGTGATGAATTCGCACAGCCGCTCGCGGCTCGTTGCACAGCGCCACAGGCTGCCGCGCAGCGCGGCTGCTGGGCGCCCGCTGGCGGTGTCGAGGACGTGGGTACTGAGCTTGGCCATGGCGAGGATGCAGACAGAACGATCAGGCGACCCGGCGCTCGGCGAGCGCCGCAGGTAGCGGTGGCCATCCAATGCAGGAATCGTGCGCACGGAAGTTGCGCAGCCACCAAGCCCAGTCTTCCGGCACCAGCGAGAACGGGTCTTCGTGCGCCAGTTCACGTGCGGCCCAGACCGGCCAGTGCGGATTGGCCAGCGCCGGCCGGCCCAGCATGGCGATATCGATCAGCTCCTTGCGGATCACCTCGTCGGCGACCTGCGGCAGGCCAAGATTCCAGCTGGCCGCGACCGGCAGGCCGACCTCACGGCGCACGCGCGACGCGCGCTCGACCATGAACGCCATGTCGGAAAACGGCGGTGCGGTCATCTCGTCGGTGTTGAAGCCGATGCTCAGATCGGCAAGGTCAAGACCGTGGTCCTTCATCATCCGCACGGCTTCGATCGAATCGTCGAACTGCACGCCTTTCGGGTTCAGATCGTCCGAGCCCAGCCGCATGGTCAGCGGGTAGCGCTCGGGCCAGACGGCGCGCACGGCGTCCAGTGCTTCCAGATGAAAGCGCATGCGGTTTTCCAGGCTGCCGCCATATTCGTCGCTGCGCTTGTTGGCCAGCGGCGAGAAGAAGCTGGCGCCGAGATAGCCGTGCGCGAAGTGCATCTCCAGCCATTCGAAGCCGGCATCGACGGCACGTCGCGTCGCGTCGGCATAGGCGCGGTGGATCGCCTTGATCTCGTCGCGCGTCAGTTCATGCACCGGATGGACGCGATGGCCGCCGTACGGCACGGCCGATGGCCCGACCACTGGCCAGCCGTCCGGATGATCCGGTGGCAGCTGTGCGCCGCCTTCCCAGGGTTTCAGCTCCGAACCCTTGCGGCCGGTATGACCGAGCTGGATCGCCGGCACCGCGCCGAATTCCTTGATGATCGACGTGACCCGCTTCAGGCCATCGACCTGTGAGTCCTTCCAGATACCGGCGCAGCCGACGCTGGTCCGGCCGTCCGGGGTGATCGCGATCTGCTCCGGGAATACCAGGCCGAAGCCGCCGGCTGCGCGCGAGCCCATCAGCATGATGTGGAAATCGTTCATCTCGCCGTCGACCGACCGGTACATGGTCATCGGCGACATCGCGATGCGGTTGCGCAGGGTGACGCCCTTGAGCGTGTACGGGCTGAACAGATGCGGCATGACCTGGGTTCCTGTCGAGTGGTGGTGGACCCATTCCGCTACGGATCGGCGTCCCCATCCGGACGCAACCTCCGTGCCTCCGGGTGTCAGCCCCTGCGCCTTTACGCCGCAGCTAGCTTGGTCGCCAGCTTCGACTTGGCCATCGGCTCAAGCGCTTCGTGGGAGATGCCGAAATCGATCGGCCCCGGACCGCCCGATGACGCTCGCGGATGACAAGGCGGGCGCCCGGCACCGGGATGGCCGGGCCACCATCGGACGCGGAGTGACGACTGTCAATGCAGCGCGTGTCCGCTGGCCGCTCGCGATGTCCGTTTCGCGCCTTTCCGCGCGCCGTTCGCACGGTCATCATCCGTCCGCGATGACCGACGCTGCGGCCAAGACCGCAGCCACCATTCCGAGGAGAAATCATGTCCGCTGCAATCGACGCCTATCTGCCGCTGCGCCGCCTTGCCCATTGGGCGCAGACCACACCCGATGCCGTCTACCTGACGCAGCCGCTGGCGGATGGCGCAGTGCGCGAGTTCACCTGGGCCGAGGTGCACGACACGGCGCTGCGCATGGCCGCGCATCTTGCGGAACAGGCATGGCCGGCGGGTTCGCGGATCGCGATCCTGTCGAAGAACAGCGCCTGGTGGTACGTGGCCGATTTCGCGATCTGGCTGGCCGGCCATGTCTCGGTGCCGATCTATCCGTCACTGACCGGCGATTCGGTGCGCTATGTGCTGGAGCACGCCGAAGCGCAGGCGGTATTCGTTGGCCAGCTCGATTCCAGCGATCGCGCGGCGATGCTGGCCGGCATTCCGGCCGACGTGAAGGTGATCCGTCTGCCCACTGCGCGCGAAGCGCTGCCGGATGGCCGCGCCAGCGGTGAGTGGGATGCGCTGGTCGCGGCCCATGCGCCGCTGCCGAACCCGCGCGACCGTGGCCCCGAAGAAGTCGCGACGATCATCTACACCTCCGGCACCACCGGCCTGCCGAAAGGCGTGATGCACCACTTCCGGGCGATGGCGGTGTCGGGCTATGCGCTGAAGCTGGCCTACAACGCGACACCGGACGATCGCGTGCTGTCGTATCTGCCGCTGGCCCATGTCGCCGATCGTGTCGCGTCGGAAATGCACTCGCTGGTGGCCGGCCTGCGCGTCTGGTTTTCGCAGGGTCTGGACACTTTCACGGCCGACCTGCAGCGCGCCCGGCCGACTTTCTTTCTGTCGGTACCGCGGCTGTGGACCAAGTTCCGGCAGGCGATCAACGCCCGGATTCCGCAGCCGCAGCTGGCGGCGATGCTGGCCGATCCGGACCAGGGCCCGTTGGTACGCAAGCAGATCCTGACCCAGCTCGGCCTCGACGCCGTGCGCGTGCCGACCTTCGGCGCGGCGCCAATGCCACCCGATCTGCAGCAGTGGTACCTCGATCTCGGCCTCGACATGCTGGAGGTCTACGGCATGACCGAGAACATGGCGGTGTCGCACCGCACGCGGGCTGGCTCAGGCCGGATCGGCTACGTCGGCCAGCCTTCGTACCAGGTGGAAGCCCGGATTGATCCTGCCAATGGCGAACTGCTGGTGAAGTCGCCGGGCCAGATGATCGGCTACTACAAGGATCCGGCGAAGACCGCCGAAGCGGTGACTGATGACGGTTTCCTTCGTACCGGCGACGTCGGCAGCATCGACGCCGACGGCTACTTCCGGATCACTGGCCGCGCCAAGGAAGCGTTCAAGACCGCCAAGGGCAAGTACGTGGCGCCGGCGCAGATCGAGAACCGGCTCGCAGCCCATGGCTATGTCGAGGCCTGCTGCGTCGCCGGTTCCGGGTTTGCCCAGCCGTTCGCGTTGCTGATGCTGTCGCCAGCTGCCGCCACCGCCGGGCGCGACACCGTGAACGCTGTGCTTGCCGCGTTGCGCGAGCAGGTCAACACCGTACTCGACCCACACGAGCGGCTGGATCGCCTGATCGTCGTGCCGGATGCGTGGACGGTCGATAACGGTCTGGTCACGCCGACGTTCAAGGTCAAGCGGGCCGAACTCGAAAAGCGCTACGGCTCGCAGTTCCAGAGCTGGGCCGAGCAGCGCGAGACGGTGATCTGGGCCTGAGCGGAGGTTTCCGCGGCGGCTGCCGTCGGCGCTGCACGGGAAAGCAGACGGTCACCAGACTTACCGTGACTCGGCGCGGCATCATCGGCGTCCTGTTCCACAACTGCCGACCTTGCTTGCCGCCATGGAAAATCTTGACCTGCTGCCCGTCATCATCGGTGTCGGCGACATTACCGACCGCCCGGAAAAGGGTCAGTCCGGACTGGAGCCGCTGCGGCTGATCGAGGCTGCGGCCCGGGCGGCGGACGAAGACGCCGGCGGTGGCTGGCTGGCCAAGCTCGATCGCTTGTACGTGGTGCCGCAGCTGACCTGGCCGTACGCCGATCTGCCGGGGCTGGTGTCGAGCGCGCTCGGCATCGCGCCGACGGTGATCCCGACCGAAGGCATCAGCGGCGATTCGCCGGTGCGCTATCTCAGCCAGGCGGCGGTCGAGATCGCCAGCGGCCAGTCGGTGGCGGCGCTGATCTGCGGTGCCGAGGCCTTCGGCTCGCTGCGCGGCGCGGCAGCGCAACGCAAGTCGCCAGACGGCTGGACGCCCGGCGGCAAGGCCGCACCGCTGATCGACGGCTCGTCTTACGTCACCAAGCTGGCGTCGAAGTACGGACTGAAGGACCCGACCGAGGTCTACACGCTGTACGAGAACGCGCTGCGCGCAGCGAACGGCCAGACGGCGGAAGCCTCGACGGCCGAATCGGCAGCGCTGTGGGCGCAGTACGCGGCCGTTGCCGCAAGCAATGCCTACGCCTGGGATCGCGCCGGCCATGACGCTGCCGCGATTGCCACGGCCTCGTCGAAGAACCGACCGATCAGCTACCCGTACCTGAAGCGCATGGTCGCGCAGCTGTACGTCAATCAGGGCGCGGCCTTCATTGTCACTTCGCGCGGTGCGGCGCTCGCGGCTGGCGTGCCGGAAGCGCGGCTGGTTTATGTCGGCTCCGGTGCCGGTGCCTCGGATATCGATGACTTCCTGTCGCGCCCCGGGTACGCCGAGTGTTTGCCGATGGAACTGGCGCTGACGGAGGCGCTGAAGGCCAATGGCCTGAGTGCTCGGCAGATCGACGCTGCCGAAATCTATTCGTGCTTTCCGTGCATCCCGAAGCTGGCATTGAAGGCGATCGGCGGCCTTCGTCCCGAGGTCGCGCCGAGCGTCACCGGTGGCTTGAGTTTCTTCGGCGGCCCGCTCGGTGATTTCATGAGCCACGCGATCACCGCGATGACCCGCGTCCTGCGCGACGGCAAGGCCAGCACTGGCCTGCTGTACGGCAACGGCGGCTATGTCACCAAGCACTTTGCGGCGGTGCTGCTGCGCGAGCCGCCGAAAGCGCCGCCGGTGAGCCTGGATCTGAATGAGGCCGTCGCGGCTCGTCGCGCGCTTGCGCCAGCGGTGAGGCTTATCGAGGAATACGAAGGCCCGGCGACGGTCGAGACCTATTTGGTCAAGCACGATGGCAGCGGTGATCCGCAACTGGCGACCATCGTGGCGCGCACGCCGGATGGTGGCCGGACCGTGGCCGCCCTGCACCCGCATGACTATCGCGGGCAGGCCTTGCTGATCAATGGCGAACGCGAGCCGGTGGGCCTGGCCGGTGAGATCACGCTGGTCAACGGCCAGATGCAGTGGCGCTTCGACGAGGCGCTGCTGCCGCCGGTCGGCGCTGCAGGCAGCCCGGTGCTGCTGGAGCGCCGCGAGGGTTTCGTCGCGGTGGTGACGCTGAACCGGCCGCTGCGGATGAACTCGGTGAATGCCCGCCTGGCGCGCGCGATCGCCGAGGTCATCAAGCTCACCGAGGCGGATCCGACGATCCGTGTGGTGGTGTTCGCATCGTCACGTCCGGAGGTGTTCTGCGCCGGGCTTGATCTGTCGGCGCTGTCGAACCCGCGCGCGCTGCAGGAACTGATGAGCATCGAAGGCGGTTTTGCCGGCTACGTGAACGCTGTTCGGACCAAGCCGTGGATCGCGGCGGTGCGCGGTCAGGCGCTCGGCGGTGGCTTCGAACTGGCGCTGGCCAGCGAGCTGATCGTGGCTGCCGATGACAGCCAGTTCGGTTTGCCGGAAGTGAAGCGCGGGATCATCGCTGCCGCCGGTGGCGTCGCCCGGCTGCCGCGGGCGCTGCCGCGCAATCTGGCCGCGCAGGCGGTGCTGACGGGTGAGCCGATGTCCGCCGAACTGCTGCATCGCCATGGCGTCATCAATGCGCTGGCCCCGGCCGATCAGGTGATCGAGACGGCCGTCGAGCTGGGGCGGCGCATCGCCGCCAACGCGCCGCTGGCCATCGCCGAAAGCCTGAAGCTGCTGAAGCTTGGCGTCGACGCGACCGACGCCGAACTGTCACGGCTCAGCATGGAAGCCGGGGCCCGGCTGATGGGCAGCGCCGATGCCCGCGAGGGCGGTCAGGCGTTCTTGGAGAAGCGGGCGCCGGTCTGGAAGGGGAAATAGCGGCAGCACGGTGGCGCTAACGGCTCAGCGGCAGCGCGCCTTATAGTCCGGCGAGGCGCGTTCGCCGCCAGACCGGGCCGACAGAGTCCCGCCGCCAACATCGAGGAGATCACTGCAATGCGTCTGCTGATTCGCGTGCTTGCATTTGTTGCCGTGCTGGTCGTCGGTCTGCTGGGTATCGGTTTTCTGCTGGCGGACAAGGTGCACATCGAGCGCAGCCAGAAGATCGCGGCGGCGCCAGCGGTGCTGTTTGCCGTGGTCAACAGCTTCGAGCAGTTCGACCGCTGGTCGCCCTGGGCCGAGCTAGATCCGGCGATGAAGGTCGAGCGCAGCGGTCCGCCGGCCGGTGTCGGCGCTCGCTATGCGTGGCAAGGCAACGCCGCGGCCGGTTCCGGCAGCCAGGAAATCATCGAGTCGACGCCGGACGAGAAAGTCGTGATCCGCCTGGCTTTCGACGGCTTCGACCAGCCGAGCATCTCGACGATGACGATCAAGGCGGATGACGGCGGCAGCGTTGTCACCTGGATGCTGGATTCCAGCCTCGGCAGCAATCCGGTGCATCGCTACTTCGGCCTGATGATGGAGAAGTACGTGGGTCAGGATTACGAGAAAGGGCTGGCCAAGCTGAAGACGCTGGCCGAAAGCCTGCCGCCCGCAACGACGGCTCCGGAAGGCGCCGAGCACTGAGGCAGCGCGGCGTGGCCTGAGGTGATGCCGGGGACGCCGCAGGCGGGTTCAAGGTCGGTATCCTTCGTGCGATGAGTGATCCGGCACCTGCATTCGATTCAAAGGCCTTCCTGTCGCAGCTGACCAGCTCGCCTGGCGTCTACCGCATGTACGACGCCGACGCCGAGCTGCTGTACGTCGGCAAGGCGCGCAATCTCAAGAAGCGCGTCGGCAGCTATTTCCTGCGCGCCAGCGGCAATCCGCGCATCGAGTCGATGGTCGATCAGATCGCGCGGATCGAGGTGTCGCTGACGCACACCGAAGACGAGGCGCTGCTGCTCGAAGCGACGCTGATCAAGGAGCAGAACCCGCGTTACAACGTGTCTCTGCGGGACGACAAGAGCTACCCGTACGTCAAGATCGGCAACGGCCACGACTATCCCCGGATCGGCTTCCATCGCGGCAGCAAGGACAACGAGGCGCGCTACTTCGGGCCATTCCCGAGTGCCACTGCCGTCCGCGAAACGCTGTACACGCTGCAGAAGCTGTTCAAGCTGCGACCGTGCAACGACACCTTCTTCAGCAATCGTCGCCGGCCGTGCCTGCAGCACCAGATCCGCCGCTGCTCGGCACCGTGCGTGAAGATGATCTCGACCGAGGACTACGCGCTCGACGTCAATCGCGCCGTACGCCTGCTCGAAGGCAAGGGTGACGAACTGGCGAAGGAGATCGGCACCGAGATGGAAGCGGCGGCAGAGGCGCTTGAGTTCGAGCGGGCCGCCAAGCTGCGCGACCAGATTGCAGCGCTGGCGCGGGTGCGCGAGAACCGCGCGATCACCGGCGGTGCCGACGAGATCGACGTGATCGCGGTCGCCCACCATCCATCATCGAGCTGCATCGTCGTGACCTCGGTACGCGATGGTCTGAACCTTGGCCATGGCAGCTTCTTCCCGAAGCACCCGCATGGCATCGAGATTCCCGAGCTGCTCGGCAGCTTCCTGAGCCAGTACTACCTGAGCCGCCCGGTGCCGCCGGAAGTGCTGATCAGCCATCAGCCGGATGATCTCGAATGGATCGAGGCGACGCTGGCGCATGCCGCAGGTCGCCGAGTCAAGATCACCGAGCCTCAGCGCGGGCCGAAGCAGCGGCTGATGGAAATGGCCATCAACACCGTCAATCAGGCGCTTTCGACCAAGCTGGTCGAGGCCGCAAGCATGGACAAGCGGCTGCTCGAACTGCAGCAGGCGCTGGACCTCGAGGCGCCGCCGCGGCGGCTGGAATGCTTCGACATCAGCCACTCGATGGGTGAACTGCCAGTGGCGTCCTGCGTGGTGTTCAACGAGGAGGGGCCGCTGAAGATCGCCTACCGCAAGTTCAACATCGGAGGCATCACGCCGGGTGATGACTACGCGGCGATCAAGCAGGCGGTGTCGCGACGTTTCGCGCGGGTGAAGTCCGGCGAAGTGCAGGTGCCGGATGTGCTGTTCATCGACGGCGGTGCAGGGCAGCTGGCCTCGGCCTGCGAAGCGCTGGAGGAACTGCAGTTCGAGGGCGTGCGGATCGTCGCGATCGCCAAGGGCCCGACCCGCAAGCCTGGACTGGAGCAACTGATCCTGCCGGAGCGCGACCAGCCGATCATGCTGCCACCCGATTCGCCAGCGCTGCATCTGATCCAGCGCATCCGCGATGAAGCACACCGCTTCGCGATCACCGGGCACCGTGCCCGCCGCGACAAGGCGCGAGTGACTTCGGGGCTCGAAGCGATCGAAGGGCTCGGGCCAACGCGCCGGCGCGCGCTGCTCAATGCGCTCGGCGGGCTCGGGCAGATCAAGCGTGCCGGCATCGACGAGCTGGCGCGCGTCGATGGCATCAACCGGCGACTGGCGGAGCGGATCTACGCGCACTTTCATTGAGTCGGCGGCGTCATGTGTCGTTTTCGCAAGCGGCAGGCACGCAGCAGCGATCGAGCACAGCGGCCTGCTTTTGCTGGACACTAGCCACCGAGCACCGGCCACGGACTTCCACAGCTTCAGGACATGCGGATCAATCTCCCCACAGCGCTGACACTCGGCCGGGTCGTGGTCATCCCGATCGTCGTCGGACTTTTCTATGTCGACTGGCACCACGCGCGGCAGGCGGCGGCCATCCTGTTCGTTGCGGCGGCGTTCACAGACTGGCTCGATGGCTGGCTGGCGCGGCGCTGGAACCAGACCTCGAATTTCGGCGCCTTTCTCGATCCGGTGGCCGACAAGTTGCTGGTCGCGGTGGCGTTGGTGATGCTGCTGCGCGACGACCCGCGCAGCGTCATGGGGGTGCTGGTGGCCATCATCATCGGCCGCGAGATCACCATCTCGGCGCTGCGCGAATGGCTGGCCGAGCTGGGGCAGCGCAAGCGTGTCGCGGTGGGCGTGGTCGGCAAGGTCAAGACGGCGTTCCAGATGACCGCGATCAGCCTGATGCTGTGGAAGCTGCCGATCGCCGGGATCGATGCCTACAGGCTGGGCTATGGCTTGCTGTTCGCCGCCGCCGCGCTGACGCTGTGGTCGATGGTGGTCTACCTGAAGGCGGCCTGGCCGGTGATGCGCGACGAGTTCTGAAGCGCTCGCGCCTCGGCGCTTGTGTCGCCGGACGCGGTTCCGGTGCAGCGATGGCAAGCAGCAGATTTTTCGCAGGAATTGCTTGACAGCCCACCTTCAACCACTAGAATACGCGCCTCGGTAACACGGTGCGGGAATAGCTCAGCTGGTAGAGCGCAACCTTGCCAAGGTTGAGGTCGCGAGTTCGAATCTCGTTTCCCGCTCCACCGTGTCGACAGACTGAACCTCGTTTGCAAAGAGGTTTTTTCGCTTCAGGGGTCTTCAATCCGCTGATCGAATGCAGGTGTTTCGCGCAAGGCGAACCGCCGAAGTGTTTCAAGAGCAGCACGTTGGCTACATGGCAGATCGGTTATGCAGAGGACTGCAAATCCTCGTAGGTCGGTTCGACTCCGGCTGTAGCCTCCATCATCGAACTTCGCTCGCGGAGTTCAGTTGCACACGTTGCGGGAATAGCTCAGCTGGTAGAGCGCAACCTTGCCAAGGTTGAGGTCGCGAGTTCGAATCTCGTTTCCCGCTCCATCGCAACGACAGATCACATCCTCCATTTCAGCTCGACAGCGCCAGTACCTCGGCGAGGGTCCCGGCTGTCAGTCACCCGTCAGCGCGGGGATCTCGGCCGGTGCGCGCGCAGCGCCACCGCTGCACCCGCCATCGCAACGATCACCATGCCGCAAACGCTCAGCGGATCGGCGATGTGGCCGAACACCAGCCAGCCCAGCAGGCCGGCCCAGATCAACTGCACGTACATCACCGGCGCCAGTACCGACGCGGGTGCTTCGCGATGGGCAGCCGTGAACAGGAAGTGTCCAAGGCCGCCGGCGGCACCGGTGCAGACGAACAGGGCGACTTGCCGGGTATCGGGCTGCGGACCGTCCCAGAACCACGGCAACATCAGCCCGTAGATCACGGAGCCGATCACCGCCGTATAGAACAGCATCGGAACGGTGCGCTCGGTACGCGCCAGCAGTCGTGACATCAGCTGATAGCTGGCAATCAGCACAGCGCCAATCAGCGCGCAGGCCACACCCAGAGGGTCAAGCCCGGCGCCCGGGCGGGCGATCAGCAGCACGCCGGCGAAGCCGGTGACCGCTGCCGCGATTCCGAAACCGCCGACGCGCTCCTTCAGGACCGTGCCGCTGATCAGCACCACCAGCAGCGGCGACAGGAACACGATCGCCGTGGCTTCTGCCACCGGCAGGCGGTGAAAGGCGATCGCCATGATCAACGATGCCAGCGCCAGACACACCGAGCGCAGCACGACCAGGCCGGTGCGCTGGGTCTGCACCAGGCTGCGGCCCTGGCTGGGCGCGAGGATGGCCAGCATCAGCAGGCACTGGACCGCGTAACGCACGGCGATGACTACCGGTGGTGCGTAGTCGCTCGTCAGCACCTTGGTGGTCGTGTCCATGCAGGCGAACAGCAGCACGGCCGCGATCACCAGCAATGCCGCGCGCAACGGATGGGCGGCAGCACCGGGCGCAGCGCCGGCGCCGCTGGCAACCGGGACAGCAGGAGCAGCGTCAGCGTTGCGGTGCATCGTCATCGGAGGTCGCGCAGTTGCGGCAAGCGCGGCATCTTAGGGCGTCGCACGGCGAGCCGCCTGCGCCGGTCAGGCATTGGCACCACGATGGACAGCATCCACCGTGGTGCGGAGCCGCTCAGGCGGCGCAGGCCTTGGCGGTTCGCTGCCAGGCAGGCCGTTGCTCAAGGCGGGCGAGATACGCCCGCACCTGCGGAAATCGGTCCATCGGCGCATGCGTCGGGAATGGAATCGCCGTGCCGGCAGCCATTGCCAGCGTGTAGTAGACCATCACGTCGGCCGCGCTGAAGCGGTTGTCGACGAGGTAGTCGCCGCCGGCCAGCGACCGTTCGACATGCTCCAGCATGGTCTGGTATTCGCCCATCGCGAACGCTTGCAGCCCCGGTGCATCGGACTGGGTCAGCACCGACAGCAGATCGATCAGCACCGGGTACATCAGGGTCGATTCGGCGCAGGCCATCCAGTAGTCGTACTGCCGCCGCGCCGCGGTCCCGGCGACCGGTCGGAGTCCATGATCGCCGTGGCGATCAAGGAGGTAGTTGCAGATCACCGACGATTCCTCGACGACAGTCCCGCCGTCCTCGATGACCGGCGCCTTGGCCAGCGGGGTGACAGCGCGCAGCGACGGCGGAGCCCGGAATGTTGCCGGGTCGCGCAGATGCCGGACCAGCTCGTAAGGAATGCCCATTTCCTCGGCAAGCCAGACGATGCGTTCGGAACGCGACAGCACCAGATGATGAATCTTCAGCATGCGGCGTCTCCTCGGATGCTGCAGTGGCGTCCGGCCCGGATCGTGCGCCGGGGCCGGATCGGTGGCCGCTCAGTTCATGCGCTGGTGGGCAACGGCCAGCAGTTCGCGACACTCGCTGACCATGCGGTCGATCAGCTCGGCGCAGGTCGGGATGTCGTCGATCAGACCGACCGACTGTCCGGCCCAGATCAGGCCGGCATTGACGTCGCCGGTTTCCAGCGCCACGCGTCCCTTGGCCCCGGACACCAGATGCTGGATGTCGGCGAAGGTGCAGCCGCCGGGGCGATTCTCGATCGCCACCACCTCATCCGATACCGCGGTCTTCAGCACCCGGCCGGTGTTGTGCAGCGTGCGGAAGATCAGGTTGGTGTCGCGCTCGGTCTTGGTCACCAGCAGCTGCTTGATGTTGTCGTGGATCGGCGCTTCCTTGGTGACGCAGAAGCGCGTGCCCATGTTGACGCCTTCAATGCCGAGCGCGAACGCTGCAGCCATCGTCCGGCCATCGGCGATGCCGCCGGAGGCGATCAGTGGAATCTTGACCTTTCGTGCTGCCAGCGCGAACAGGATCATGCAGCCGATGCCATCTTCGCCCGGGTGGCCGGCGCACTCGTATCCATCGATCGATACGGCATCAACGCCATTGCGCTCGGCCGACAGTGCATGCCGCACTGCGGTGCACTTGTGGATGATCTTCACGCCGCGGGCCTTGGCCTTGACGATGAATTCCTTCGGGTTGTTTCCTGCGGTTTCGAGCACCTTGACGCCGTTGTCGAGCGCGGCATCGAGATAGGCCTCGTACGGTGGCGGCTTCGCACTCGGCAGGATCGTCAGATTCACGCCGAACGGCTGGTCGGTCATCTCGCGGCAGCGAACGATTTCCTTGGCAAGATCTTCCGGAGACGGCTGCGTGAGCGCCGTGAGGATGCCGAGACCGCCGGCATTGGAGACGGCAGCGGCGAGTTCGGCGCGGCCGACCCACATCATGCCGCCCTGGATGATCGGGTAACGGGTGCCGAGCAGTTCGGTGACTCTGGTCTTCATCGCGGGGGTTCGTCTGTTGGTGGAAAGGACAGGTCGCCGGCGACAGTCCGCCGTAACGGCTAATGCCGGACTTTCGAGCATGCCTCGTCTGGCACGTCGGCTCGACCCGCCTTTCGTCTGGACATCAAAAAGGCCCCGCTGATCATCGATCAGCGGGGCCAGCGTCAGCGCAAGGCGCGTCGCCGCTTCAGCTCATCGCGAAGCCGGCGTAGTCATTGGCCGCAACTTCGTCGCACTTGCCTCGATAGGTGCCGACGCCGCCGCAGTACGACAGCAGCCGGCGCGGCTTGCCTTCGACGTTCGAGCCCATGTACCAGCTGTCGGTCTTGACGATCAACGTGGCGTTGGCGATCTCGTCGTGGTGCTGCACCCAGGCGTCCTCGAACTCCTTGGTCGGCTCGATTTCGGTGATGCCCTTGTCGCGCAGGCGAATCAGGCAGTCGCTGATCCAGTCGACCTGCTGCTGCAGACAGGTGGTCATGTTGCACAGCGCCGCCGAGGGTGCCAGCGGTGCCGCCGTCGTGAACAGGTTCGGATAGCCGTGCTTGCCGAGGCCCATCGCGGTGCGGATGTCCTTGCCCCAGTCTTCCTTCAGCGAACGACCACCGCGGCCTCGGACGTCGATGCGGCTCAGGGCGCCCGAGCCGGCATCGAAGCCGGTGGCAAGCACCAGGATGTCGACCTCGTGCACGGTACCGTCCTTCATCTGCACGCCGGTCGGCACGATGCGTTCGATCGCCGATTCACGGCAGTCGACCAGCTGCACGTTCGGGCGCAGGTAGGCCTCGAGGTAGTTCGATTCCAGCGGCACGCGGTGGGTGCCGAAGCCGTAGTCCGAAGGCTTCGGAATCAGCTTGCCGCACAGGAACGGGTCGTTCTTCAGGCGCTCGCGCATCTTCTCGCGCACGAACTCGGAGATGTCGGCGCTGGCCGCCTCGTCGGAGAACACTTCCGGAAACGCCGACAGCCACAGCGCCAGCGATCCATCCTTCCAGTAGTGCTCGTAGATCGCGCGCCGCTGCTCCGGCGTCTTGTCGTACCAGGAGCCGTTGGCAAAGTCGTACTCGAAGCCCGAGAACGTCGACTGCACGCGCGCCTTCAGCGATTCGAAACCGTCGACCTTCTTCGCCCAGTCGGATTCCGAGTACTTCGGGTTGTTCATCGGAATGATGTACTGCGGCGTGCGCACGAAGGCCTTCAGCTTGCCGACTTTCGGTGCGATCGTCTGGATCACCTGAATGCCGGTGGCCCCGGTGCCGACGACGCCGACGGTCTTGCCGGTCCAGTCGATCTCGTCCTTCGGCCAGCGCGCGGTGTGGAAGATGCGGCCCTTGAACGTGTCCTGGCCGGGGAAGCGGTTCTCCAGCGGTGCCGACAGCATGCCGGCGCAGCTGATGAAGAAGCGCGCCGTGACCGTGTCGCCCTTGTCGGTCGAGATCGTCCACAGCTTCCGGGTTTCGTCGTAGTGCGCAGCCGTGACCCGGGTCGAAAAGCTGTAGTGCTTGCGAATGTCGTGGATGTTGGCGACATGGTTCAGCCACTGCTCGGTTTCAGGCTGGGCCGGGAAGCGCTCGGACGGCTTCCACTGCGCATACATGTCCTTCGAGAACCAGTACTGATAGATCTCGGCTTCGGAATCGAAGCGGGCACCGGGGTAGCGGTTCCAGTACCACGTGCCGCCGACGTTCGATCCGGCCTCATAGGCTTTGACGTCGAAGCCGGCTTCGCGGAGTCGATACACCTGATAAAGGCCGGCGACGCCTGCCCCGATGACAACTGCGTCGTGATGAGCCGTGGCGCTGGCGGGGGTCTTGGCAACTGCGGACATGGAATCTCCTCCGGTTGATGTCTTTGGGAGCCCTGGTTCGTACCGGGAACGGTCGGGGCCCTACTGACATGAAACCAGATGCGCCGCACGGGGAACAGATGGGGCGGCCCATGGCGAAATCCTGCCCGATCGGGTGGCGCGAGCAGGCGCCGGGACGGTGCGGGTGGCGATGGTATGCCCCGGGCAGGAATCGAACCTGCGACCTACCGCTTAGGAGGCGGTCGCTCTATCCACTGAGCTACCGGGGCGTCGATCTGCGGCGATGTGAAAACGCAGCTGTCTGGTGCGCCCGGCCGGAGTCGAACCGGCACGACCGAAGTCACAAGATTTTAAGTCTCGGGCGTCTACCGATTCCGCCACGGGCGCAGCCACCGCATTGTATCGCTGAAGCGGCTGTCGGACGCGCCGTACGGGGATGCAGTCAACGACTGAAGCCCCGCCTGACTGGACCTGAGGCTTACGAGCGGTCGCGGAAGTGCGTCTCGACCTTCTCGTCCTGCCCCTTGACGTCGACGCAGACGCTGGCAGTAGGCCGAGCGAGCAGGCGAGGAATGCCGATCGCTTCACCGGTCTTGGTGCAGTAACCGTATTCCTTGTCGCGGATGCGGCGCATCGATTCGTCGATCTTGCGAAGCAGCATCGACTCGCGTTCACGCAGACGCAGGTCCAGCCAGTGCTCTTCCTCGGCGGTGGCACGGTCTGCGGGATCGGCAAACACTTCACGCTGGTGCAGTCGTTCCTTGACGTCGAGCTCGCGCGCAAGAACTTCCTCGCGCATCTTCATCAATCGCTGACGGAAAAACTCGATCTGCACATCGTTCATGTACTCCTCTTCCGACATGTTGCGGATGTCGTCGTCAGAGAGGTTCACGACATTGCTCATCGTGGCGGCAGTGGCTTTCGGCGCGCGTGCGGGACGCGCGGACTTATCGGTGACCGCTGGGGTCGCCTTCTTGGCGGCTAAGGTTTTTACGGCGACGACTCGGTTGATGGAGGAACTTCCGGTGTCGGGATCAATGTCAACCGACGACTCGGGTCTTGCGCTTGGCTTGGTGCTACTTACGGCTTTTTTTTTTCGACGGAAGCCGCCTTGGTGGCTGGCTTCGGCGCAGCCTTCTTCGCGGCAACCGGCGCTGCGGCTTTCTTCACGGCTGCGGTCTTCACGGGGCTGGCAACTTTTTTCGCGACTGCGGTTTTCACTGCAGCCTTCTTCACTGCGGCCTTCTTGGCAGGGACCGCCACTTTCTTGGCGACGGCCTGCTTCACAGGAGCGGACTTGGCCACCGCTTTCGTCGCTGCTGCAGGGGCCTTGGCGGCCACCTTCTCGACCAGCTTCTTGACGACCTTGACTACTTTGGACCCGGTTGCCGGCTTGGCGGCCGATTTGGCAGCGGGCTTGCTCTTCGCCGCAGTCTTCTTGGTAGCCACCAGCTTCTCCTGCATTGCGATTCAGGGACGTAAAATCGAATCAAGTCCGGGCGATCCGATAGCGCCGGTTTATAGCATTCACCCCCTTGAGCGTCAATGAGATCAGAGCCTTCCGGGCCACCTTCGTGGATGCCTTCGGCCAGCCTTGAAACGCTGCGCGCGCGCGCCGTACTGCTGCGACAGATACGGTCTTTTTTCGAGGCTCGCGGCGTGCTGGAGGTGGAGACGCCGATCCTGTCCAGAGCGGCCACGGTAGACCCGCAGATCGACAGCTTCGTGACCTCCGACGGACGCTGGCTGCAAACCTCGCCGGAGTTCGCGATGAAGCGGCTGCTGGCTGCGGGCTGTGGTCCGATCTGGCAGCTCGCCAGGGTGTTTCGTGTCGACGAAATCGGGCGACACCACAATGCCGAGTTCAGCATGCTGGAATGGTATCGGCCCGGTTGGGATCACCGTCAGCTCATCGCGGAATGCGACGCGCTGCTGCAAGCGCTTGGTGCAGCCAGCGCGCCGTGCGAGCAGTCGAGCTACCGCGATGCATTCCTGCGCTACGCCGGTGTTGATCCGTTGCGCGATCCATTGGAACGCTTGCGCGCTGCCTTGCCGGGTTCGGTGGCCACACTGGCTTTACCGGATGGCGATGACAGTGCCCGGCGCGATTTCGTGCTGGATGTTCTGATGAGCCACGTTGTTGCCCCGATGCTGGGGCGCGATGGACCGCAGGTGCTGTTCGATTTCCCGGCATCGCAGGCCGCCCTCGCACGTATCCGTCATGACGATCCGCCGGTTGCCGAACGCTTCGAGATTTTCTGGCGGGGCATCGAGCTTGCGAACGGCTTCCATGAGCTGACCGACGCCGCGGAACAGCAGCGTCGTTTCGAAGCGGATCAGGCGCGCCGCTCGGCACAGGGGCAGGTGGTACCGCCGCATGACGCGCAGCTGATCTCGGCCATGGCGCACGGCCTGCCGGATTGCGCCGGTGTTGCCATCGGCTTCGATCGGCTGCTGATGCTGCTGCTGGGCAAGCCGACCGTTGGCGAGGTGATCGCCTTCGATGACCCGCGCGCCTGAATCCGATCAGCTGCGGCCGAGATCCCAGCCGAACCGCGCGATCAGCGCGCCAACCACGACAATGAACAGGATGCGGACAAAACGGCTGCCGCGGGCGATGGCCAGCCGCGAGCCGCACAGCGAGCCCAGGACATTGAACACGGCCATCGGCACGGCGTAGCGATACAGCACGCTGCCGCTGGAAATGAACCAGGCAAGCGCGGCCAGGTTGGTGATCGTGTTGACCGCCTTCGCCGATGCCGAGGCGATCAGGAAGCTGAAGCCGAAAACGCCAACGAACGCGAAAATCAGGAAGCTGCCGGTTCCGGGGCCGAAGAACCCGTCGTAGAAGCCGATCGACGCACCGACCGCAATGCCGGCAATCATCTGCTTGCGCAGCGTCAGCTTGGGGGCATGCAGCGCCCCGAAGTCCTTCTTCCACAGCGTGTAGATCAGCACCGCGATCATCATCAGCAGGATCAACGGCTTCAATTCCGCGTTGCCAATTTCACTGACCGTGCTGGCCCCGGCAAACGAACACAGGGCGGCTGCAGCGCCAGCGGGCAGCACCAAGCGCCAGTCGATCGGAACCCGCCGAGCGTATTGCAGCGTGGCGCTTGCAGTGCCCCAGATCGCGGCGAACTTGTTGGTGCCGAGAATCTCAGCCGGCGCAACATTCGGCAGCAGCACGAACATCGCCGGGATCTGGATCAGCCCGCCGCCGCCGACCACCGCATCGATGAAGCCGGCGAGGAAAGCAAAGCCGCAGAGTGCCGCCAGCGTCGGCGTCAGCGCCTCGGCGAGCTCCGGCACGTTTCCGCCTCGATCAGAGCAGCTTCGAGACCGCGTTGGGGATCTTGTAGCGCTTGTCGGCCAGCAGCTTGTTCAGCAACTGGGTCAGCCATGTCCGTGATGACGTGAAGGTCTTCAGCTTGATGTAGCGATCCTCGCCTTCGGTTTCGATCTCGTAACGTTCGACAGTGACGGTCACCGGGTCGCGTTCGCCTTTCAGCAAGGCACGGGCTGTCAGCCGGCTGACCGCGGTATCGATGGACACATCGACGATCTCGCCGTACGCCGACAGCTTGTCATTGACGTAGGCCTTCAACGACATGGCAATGGCGCTGTCTTTCACGCCGCGGGCAAGTCCCTTGAGCATGGTGGGTACTCCGGATTCAGAGGATGTCGGATGCGAATGCTGCCAGACGCGAGCGCTCGCCACGGGCCAGGGTCACGTGACCGCCATGCGGCCAGCCGCGGAAGCGGTCGACGACATAGGTCAGGCCGGACGTGGTTTCCGACAGATACGGCGTGTCGATCTGCGTCAGATTGCCAAGGCAGACGATCTTCGAGCCCGGGCCACAGCGGGTAATCAGCGCCTTCATCTGCTTCGACGTCAGGTTCTGGGCCTCGTCGATGATGATGAAGCGGTTCAGGAACGTGCGGCCGCGCATGAAGTTCAGGCTGCGGATCTTGATGCGCTTCGACAGCAGGTCGTTGGTCGCCGCACGCTCCCAGTCACCGGCATTGCTGGTCTGGGTGAGCACTTCAAGGTTGTCCATCAGGGCGCCCATCCACGGCGTCATCTTTTCTTCCTCGGTACCCGGAAGGAATCCGATGTCGTCGCCCAGCGGCACGGTGACACGAGTCATGATGATCTCGCGATAGCGCGGCTCGTCCAGCGTCTGGGCCAGGCCGGCGGCCAGTGCCAGCAGGGTCTTGCCGGTACCGGCAGCACCCAGCAGCGAAACGAAATCGACGTCCGGATCGAGCAGCAGGTTCAGCGCAAAGTTCTGCTCGCGATTCTTGGCATGAATGCCCCAGACCGGGGTCTTGCCGGCTCGGTAGTCGCGGATCACATGCAGCTTGGCGCTGTCGCCGTCAAGCGCCTGGACGGTCAGTTCGAGGCCGCGCTCGACATCGTCCGGCAGGTACAGGAACTCGTTGACATGCCATTCCTTGACCTTCGGGCCGCTGACCTTGTAGCAGGCGCGGCCGCGGTCATCCTGCCAGCTGTCCATCTTCTCGCCATGCGTGGTCCAGAAGTCATCTGGCAATTTGGCGTAGCCGGAATACAGCAGATCGAGGTCATCGAGCACCTGATCGTTGTGATAGTCCTCGGTGTGGACGCCGACGATGGCTGCCTTGATCCGCAGGTTGATGTCCTTCGACACCAGCGTGATCGGCCGGGAAGGGTGCTGCATCTGCAGCGCAAGCGCCGCAAGCAGGATGTTGTTGTCGGGCTTGTTGCCCGGCAGCATTTCCGGCAGTGCCGCAGCTGACGGCCGCGTCTGGAAGAACAGCCGGCCGGACGCCGGAGCAGTGGGCGTTCCGCTGGCGTGGCCATTGCCATTGCTGCCCTTGTTGATCGTGGTGGGCAGCGGAATGCCCTTTTCGATCTGTGCGTGATCCTTGCCGTGCATCAGGCCATCGAGGATGCGGGTGACCTGACGAACATTGCGCGAGGTTTCGCTGGTGCCCTTCTTGCCATTGTCGAGCTCTTCGAGCACGACCATCGGGATGTAGATGTCGTGCTCTTCGAAACGGTACAGGCAGCTCGGATCGTGCATCAGCACGTTGGTATCGAGCACGAAGATCTTCTTTTTCATCGGTTTCCAGAAGGTGAAACAAACGAGCCGACGCGCGAGTGTTCGCGCATCGGCTCCGGGGGCACTTTGGGGAGTTTCAGCAAGAGCGTCAGAGTGCCTTGACGGCCTCCAGCACTTCGGCGGCATGGCCTTTCGCGGAGACCTTGCGCCAGTCCTTCGCCAGCTTGCCTTTTGTGTCGAAGACGAAGGTGCAGCGGTCGATGCCCATGTACTTCTTGCCGTACATGCTCTTCTCGACAATGGCGCCGAAGGCATTGCACATGGCCTCGTCGCCGTCCGACAGCAGCAGGAACGGGAAGCCGAACTTGGCGCAGAAGTTGTCGTGCGATTTCACGCTGTCCTTGGAAACACCGACGATTTCTGCGCCCGCCTTGACGAACTCCGCGTGCAGCGCAGTGAACTCGTTGCCTTCGACGGTGCAGCCGGGGGTATTGTCCTTCGGGTAGAAGTAGACGACCAGCTTCTTGCCCTTGTAGTCCTTCGCCAGAGTCACCGTCTTGCCGCCGCTGGCGGGCAGGGTGAGATCGGGCAGCTTGTCGCCGATGTTCAGACTCATGCAGCGGATCCTCGTGAGGTTCGATGAGAAAAGGTGGGTCTGTTGGCGATCAGACTACACCGCGCTTGCCGCTTCAAGGCTGCAAGAATCACGCCCTCCAGCCGGACCGGATTGCGCTTCACTCAGCTCTTGATCGGGTCGAGCATGCCGTCAGCGTTGAGATCGTCGCAGAGGTCCATGAACGACTCGCGCAAGGCCTGCGGATGCTGATTGACCGGCACATGCAGCACCATCTGCACGCTGACCATGCCGGCGCCGGTATGCGTCGACTGGTACTTTTGCGTCGACATCTCGGCGACCTGCACATCCTGGCTGTGAAAGAACTCCAGAAGGTGCACCAGAAGGTCCGGCTGCTGCGGTGCGATCACGTCGGCGGCGTACGGACGGAACTCGGGGTTCTGCTCGCGCATGTTGCAGCGTTGGAAACGCACCTGCAGTTCCAGCTTTTCGGCAATGCCGGGCAATGCGGTTTCAAGCCTGCCGAGCGCGCTCCAGTTGCCGGACACCACCAGATTCGCCGTCAGGCGGTCACCGATCGGCGCGATCCGGCAATCCTCGACTTCACCCCCGCGCTCGCGGATCGCCTTGAACAGTTCCAGCGCCAGTTGCGGGCGCGGCTGGCCCAGGACGGAAATCGACAGCAGGTTTTCGGGGGCGGCCATTGCGCGGGGGACGTTTGCGGGGGACGGTAAGTCGGCGGGGACGAGCGATGGCTGCTGGCCCGGGAAGGCCGCAAGCCTTGTTGCGTCTATAATCCTAGTTTAGCCACCCGTACCCAACTCCGCATGATCAAGGGCAGCATAGTCGCGATCGTCACGCCGATGACGCCTGCCGGTGAAGTCGATTTCGACGCACTCGCAGCCCTCGTCGAATGGCATGTCGCAGAAGGCACCGATGCCATCGTCGCCGTCGGCACCACCGGCGAATCGGCGACGCTCAGCGTCGACGAGCACATCGCCGTGGTCCGCAAGGTCGTGGAGGTCTCCGCGAAGCGGGTGCCGGTTCTGGCCGGGACCGGCGCCAATTCGACGAGCGAAGCGATCGAGTTGACCCAGCTCGCCAAAGGCGCGGGCGCCGACGCCTGTTTGATCGTCACGCCGTACTACAACAAGCCACCGCAGGAAGGCCTGTATCGCCATTTCAAGGCGATCGCCGAAGCGGTGTCGATTCCGATCGTGCTTTATAACGTGCCCGGCCGGACCGGCTGCGACATGCTGCCGGCAACCGTAGCCCGCCTCGCGCTGATTCCGAACATCATCGGCATCAAGGAGGCCAAGGGCGAACTCGGCCGGGTGCGCGAGCTGCTGGCGCTCGGCTTGCCGAAGGACTTCGCGCTTTATACCGGCGATGACGCCACGGCGCGTGAATCGATGCTGCTCGGCTTCCACGGCGACATCTCGGTCACGGCGAACGTTGCACCGAAGCAGATGCACGACATGTGTGTCGCCGCGATTGCCGGTGACGCCGCCACGGCCGGCATGATCGACAGCCGCTTGAGCCTGCTGCACAAGAATCTGTTCATCGACCCGAATCCCATCCCGACCAAGTGGGCGCTCGAAGCAATGGGCCGGATTCGCGGCGGAATTCGTCTGCCGCTGGTGCCGATGAACCCCGATCACGTCAACGTCGTGCGCGAAAGCTTGCGCGCGGCAGGAGCGCTGTGATGCCAAGCTGCAACTTCACGCTGCGTTCGCGACACGCTCAGCAGCTCATCGCGATCACCGGTCTGGCGGTTGGCCTGTTCGTCACCGGTTGTACGACCAATGCCTACTGCAAGGCGCCGCAGCCTTACGAGAATGCGCCGTCGATCACGCCGATCAAGGCGCCCGATGGCTTGAATATCGCCACGCCCAGCACCGCGCTGAAAGTGCCGGACGTCAAGGTCGATTCGGTGACTTTCGGATACTACATCCCCGACCCTGCCGCGCCTGGCAAGGCCCGGCTGCGTTGTCTCGACCAGCCGCCGGTGCTGGTGATGGCGCCAGAAGTAACGCCACCGGCACCCTGAGCCTTCTGCCTTTCCGATAGAATGGCGGCGCCGCACAGCGGCACGATTTGAAAGACACGGAGAGGTGTCCGAGCGGTTGAAGGAGCACGCCTGGAAAGCGTGTATACGGGTCAAACCGTATCGCGGGTTCGAATCCCGCTCTCTCCGCCAATCTTGCTGTAACGGCAAGTAATGGCAGGTAACTGCAAATCCTCGATAACTCGGGGATTCGAGGCCCGCTCACGCGGGCTTTTTCGTTTCTGCTCGTGACAGTCGCGACCCCACCATAGCCCCGCATTGCAGCGATCCGATCGGCTGCACGCCCTCGACAGGGGTTTTGATGCTTGATGCATTCGGCGCCCGCACGGGACAGGTCCGTGCACAGGTAAGGTCGTGAGGCTCAGGCCGATCGGTAGTGAACCATGCCAACACGATGATCATCGTGCAGCTCGATGGTGACATCGGCCTGTGCCGGCAGCGTGCGCAGCGCGTGGGCGGTGAGTCGCTGGTAATGCTGGATGAAGCGTTGCAGTTGCGCTGCTGATTGCAGACCTGCGGCACCGGCAGGTGCTGTCCGTGCCGGGTCCTGCTCCTGCTGCCAGCGCCAGCGGTGAACGGCGTCGAAACCGGGGACCTTAAGAAAGATCAGCGCGTCCAGCAGCGAGAACCATTCGCCATAGTGATGCTGCAGCTGCTCGTTGACGTGCCGACGCCAGCGGCCGTCCTGGTCTTCGATCGCTTCGAGCGTGTTGATCGGCTCGCTCAGTTCGCTGTCAGTTTGCGGTGGCGTGCCGACGCACCAGCCCTCGAACAGGATCAGGTCGACTGGGCCGGTGATCGTCGGCCAGCGTGCCACCGGCACGCGGTCATCGTCGGCTTTCGAGTAGCGCGGCAATGCCAGCCGGTCGCCGCTCCCCAGTGTCCGAAGCGCGCGAATCGTGTTGATGCCAAGCACCACATCGTGCGTGCCCGGCACGCCGCGTGTCAGCAGCAGCGGATGCACGGTCTCCGACTGCTGCAGTCGCACGGCGCGCGGCCAGTAGAAGTCATCGATCGACAGCACGGCGGCAACGATGCCGTGGCGGTCGATCAGCGAGCCGGCGATGAAGCTCGCCGCAGTGCTCTTGCCCGCGCCCTGAGCGCCGTTGATGCCGACGACCGGGCAGCGACCCGGTCGGCAGCGCCGCCCGATCCAATCGGCAAGTTCGTGAAACCGAGCTTGGGTGGCAGCGTCGAGCATGTTGGCAGTGATGGAAGCCTGCGCGGTGATGGTCTGCACAGTGTGCCGCCACGCGCCGGTATCCTGCGTCGCATGGTTCTGTTGATCGATGCGCTGAACGTCTCCTACTGGTGCGGTTCTCCGCCGACCTTGCGTCTGCCGCTCGGGCTGCTGATCGGGGCGCTGGCCGCTGGTCACGATGCGCAGTTGGTGTTCGATGCCAGTGCGCCGTATCGGCTGTCGGCGGATGCAGACGCGTATCGGGAACTACTGCGATATCCGTCACGGGTGACGGTGGTTGCGTCCGGGCGCAGCGCCGATGCCGTGCTGCTGCGCGAGGCGCGCAGCGGTGGCGCCAGCATCATCAGCAACGATCGCTACCGCGATCATCGACGTCGCTATCGGACACTGATCGACGATGCGGCACGGCTGCTGACCGGCCGGGTGCAGGACGATCGAATCGAGGTGCCGACGCTGGCGCTGACGGTACCGCTGCCGGCATCGCTGCAGCCGTCTCTCGATGCGCTCCACGGATACATAAAGCAAGGGCACTGACCGCCGTACGTGCAGCGCTGCCGCAGATCTGCGCTTGGCCTGCCGCTTGCGGCATCATTCGCGTATCGACTCCGTGTCATTTCCCCCGCTCCAGGAACGATTGTGATGATCAAGCCTCACGGCTCCGCTGTGCTCAACCCGCTGTATGTCGCCGATGACGTCCGCCGCGCCGCGCTGGCCGCCGAGGCTGCCAGCCTGCCGTCGCTGCTGCTGAACTCCGCCGCTGCCGCCAACGCCGTGATGCTTGGGGCCGGTTACTTCAACCCGCTGACCGGCTACATGAACCTGGCCGACGCGCTGAGCGTGGCGCACGACATGAAGACCAGCGCCGGGCTGTTCTGGCCGGTGCCGATCGTCAACCTGACCCAGGACAGCTCGATCAAGGCCGGTAGCCGCGTGGCACTGCGCGATCCAAACGTTGAAGGACACCCGGTGCTGGCGGTGATGGACGTCGCCGCCGTCGAGGCGGTGAGCCCCGAGCAGATCAGCCTGATGGCCGAGAAGATCTTCGGTACGCTCGACCCCAAGCATCCCGGTGTCGCCACGTTCACCGCACTCGGCAACACGCTGCTGTCCGGCAACATCGAAGTACTGAACTACAGCTACTTCCCGGCCGAATTCCCGGACACGTTCCGTACGGCCGTCGAGATTCGCGAAGACATCGCCCGGCGCGGCTGGAACAAGGTGGTGGCCTTCCAGACTCGCAACCCGATGCACCGGGCGCACGAAGAACTGTGCCGGATGGCCAAGGAGCGTCTGAACGCCGACGGCATCGTCATCCACATGCTGCTCGGCAAGCTCAAGGCCGGCGACATTCCGGCCGATGTTCGCGACGCCGCGATCCGCAAGATGGTCGAGCTGTACTTCGAGCCGAATACGGTCATGGTCTGCGGTTACGGCTTCGACATGCTTTATGCCGGTCCGCGTGAAGCCGTGCTGCACGCGATCTTCCGCCAGAACATGGGCACCAACTACCTGATCGTCGGCCGCGACCACGCCGGTGTCGGCAGTTACTACGGCCCGTTCGATGCGCAGACGATCTTCGAATCGGTGCCGGCCGGCGCGCTGGAAATCCAGATCTTCGGCGCCGACAACACCGCCTGGAGCAAGAAGCTGAACCGCGTCGTGATGATGCGCGAAGCGCCGGAGCACACGCCGGACGACTTCATCAACCTGTCCGGCACCAAGGTGCGCGAGATGCTCGGCAAGGGCATTGCGCCGCCGCCGGAGTTCTCGCGTCCGGAAGTCGCCAAGATCCTGTCGGATTACTACCAGGCGCTGGACAACGCGGGCGCTGCCAAGTCCTGACCCCCGCTGATGGACCCGCGGCCCGGTGGACGTGAACGGCGTCCACCGGGCCGCGTCGTTATGCGGCTACGCAACGCCGGCGATGGCGCATTTGCCGATCCGCGGCCTGCTGAGTGCACCCCTTTCCCCCTGACGGGAATTTCGATCACGCGGCGCAGAGCGCAAATGCGGGCCTTGCAGGGCGTTAGCTGCTAAAATCGCGGCGTGAACTGCCCGTCTGCTGGCAGGTAACGCGGGTTGTCGAGCCGGTCGCCCCATCAGCGTCGACTCGCATCGCGAGCCTGCCTCCGGCGCCTCGACTCAAGCTGATCGAACACGCCCACGAATGTCCGAATTCGCCAAAGAAATCCTGTCCGTCAATCTCGAAGACGAGATGCGGCGTTCCTACCTCGACTACGCGATGAGCGTGATCGTCGGCCGAGCGCTCCCCGATGCCCGTGATGGCCTGAAGCCTGTTCATCGTCGCTCGCTGTACGCGATGAACGATCAGGGCAACCATTACAACAAGCCGTTCCGCAAGTCGGCGCGCATCGTCGGTGACGTGATGGGTAAGTACCACCCGCACGGCGACTCGGCGATCTACGACACCATCGTCCGCATGGCGCAGCCGTTCAGCCTGCGCTACACGCTGGTCGACGGGCAGGGCAACTTCGGTTCGGTCGATGGCGATCGCGCGGCAGCGATGCGCTACACCGAAGTGCGGATGTCGAAGATCGCGATGGAACTGCTCGCCGATATCGACAAGGACACCGTCGATTTCGTGCCGAACTACGACGGCTCGGAGCAGGAACCGGCCGTTCTGCCGACGCGCATCCCGAACCTGCTGGTCAATGGTTCCAGCGGCATCGCGGTCGGCATGGCGACCAACATCCCGCCGCACAACCTGTCCGAAGTGATCGATGCCTGTGTTGCGCTGATCGACAATCCGGACACGGAACTCGACGCGCTGATGAAGCTCGTCCCGGCGCCTGATTTCCCCACTGCCGGCCTGATCCTCGACGCCGCAGGACTCAAGGAAGCCTACGAAACCGGCCGCGGCCGCATCGTGCTCCGGGCCCGCACGCACTTCGAGGACTTCGAGCGCGGCGGCGAGCGCCAGGCGATCGTCACCACCGAGCTGCCGTACCAGGTCAACAAGGCCCGCCTGATCGAAAAGATCGCCGAGCTGGTCAAGGAAAAGAAGATCGAGGGCATCACCGATCTGCGCGACGAGTCCGACAAGGACGGCATGCGCATGGTCATCGAGCTGCGCCGCGGCGAGAACGCCGAGGTCGTGCTCAACAACCTCTATCAGCAGACCCAGTTGCAGACCGTGTTCGGCATCAACATGGTCGCCCTCGACGACGGCCAGCCGAAGACCATGGGGCTCAAGCAGCTTCTGGAAATCTTCCTGCGTCACCGCCGCGAAGTGGTAACCCGCCGGACCCAGTACCTGCTGAACAAGGCGCGCGATCGTGCCCACATTCTCGAAGGCCTGGCGGTGGCGCTGGCCAACATCGACGAAGTGATCGAGCTGATCCGCCGCAGCCCGAACGCCGCCGAAGCCAAGGCCGGCCTGATGGGCCGGCTGTGGAAAGCCGGGCAGGTTGCCGACATGCTCGACCGCGCCGGTGCCGAGGCGTCTCGGCCGCTGGGACTGGATCGCGAGTTCGGCATGGTCGACGGCGGCTACCGGCTGTCCGATGCCCAGGCGCAGGCGATTCTCGATCTGCGCCTGCAGCGCCTGACCGGACTCGAGCAGGACAAGATCCACGATGAGTACCGCGCGATCCTCGAAGCGATCCTCGACTACATGGACATCCTCGCCAGCGAACCGCGCCTGCTCGGCGTGATCCGTGGCGAACTGCTGGAAGTGAAGGACAACTTCGGCGACGAGCGCCGCACCGAAATCACCGACTTCGCGCTGAACCTGAACCGTGAAGACCTGATCACGCCGATGGACATGGTCGTGACCTTGTCGAAGGCCGGCTACGTCAAGGCGCAGCCGCTGGCCGAGTACCAGGTTCAGAAGCGTGGCGGCCGTGGCCGTACCGCGGCGGCGACCAAGGAAGACGACTACGTCAACGGCCTGTGGGTCGCCCACTCGCACGATTGGTTGCTGTGCTTCAGCTCCAGAGGCCGCATGTACTGGCTGCGCGTGTTCGAACTGCCGACCGGCGGCTCAGGCTCCAAGGGGAAGCCGTTCAACAACCTGCTGCCACTGGAAGACGGCGAACGGATCAGCGTGGCGTTGCCGATCAAGCGCTTCGATACCGGCCAGTACGTGTTCATGGCCACTCGCGGCGGCACGGTCAAGAAGACGCCGCTGGAAGATTTCTCGCGTCCGCGCACGGCCGGCATCATCGCCGTCGATCTGCGGGTCGACGACGAACTGGTCGGCGTCGTGCTGACCTCGGGCGACAGCGACGTGCTGCTGTTCTCCGATGCCGGTCGCGTGATCCGCTTCAATGAAAAGGATGTCCGCCCGATGGGCCGTGGCGCGACCGGCGTGCGCGGCATGCGTCTGGTGGTCAAGGCCGGCGGCAGCGACGACGACGACGGTGCCGTGCTGGAAGCCGAAGGCGACAGCGACGTAGCCGAACCGATCGCCACCGGTGCCAAGCTGATTGCGCTGCTGGTCGCCCAGGACGGCGACATCCTGACCGTCTCCGAATACGGCTACGGCAAGCGCACGGCGATCAGCGGCTTCCCGTTGCGTGGTCGCGGCGGCCAGGGCGTGATCGCCCAGGCGCTGTCCGACAAGAGCGGCAAGCTGCTCGGCGCGCTCGACGTCAACGACCGTCACGAACTGATGCTGATCTCCGACGCCGGCCACCTGATCCGGGTCAAGGCCAGCGAGATCAAGCAGCTTGGCCGCAACACCCAGGGCGTGCGGATTGCCCGGCCAAGCGAAGGTGATCGTCTGGTCGGGCTCGACCGTATCGAGCCGGAGCCCGAGGTTGTGCATGACGGGGAGACCGGCAGCGAAATCAACGACAATGCCGCGCCGATTCCGCCTGAGACGGATGCCGGCAGCTCGGAACCGACGGCCTGAACCACATTAGAAATCAAGCACAGATCATTGAAATGACGAGAGTATTCAACTTCAGCGCCGGTCCGGCGACGCTTCCGCTGCCGGTGCTCGAGCAGGTTCGCGACGAGCTGCTCGACTGGCGTGGCACCGGCATGTCGGTGATGGAAATGTCGCATCGCGACAAGCCATTCATGTCGATCGCGGCCGAAGCCGAAGCCGATCTGCGTGAAGTGCTGGGCGTTCCGGCGAACTACAAGGTGCTGTTCATGCAGGGCGGCGCCACCGGCCAGTTCGCTGCCGTGCCGCTGAACCTGCTGAACGGCAAGAGCGCCGACTACATTGTCAACGGCGCCTGGGGCGTCAAGGCGGTCAAGGAATGCGCGAAGTGGGGCACGGCCAACACCGCTGCCAAGCCCGAAAAGTTCAACCATGTTCCGGCGCGCGACACCTGGAAGCTCGATCCGAACGCCGCCTACGTCCACTACACGCCGAACGAGACGATCGAAGGTGTCGAGTTCCAGTCGATTCCCGACGTCGGCAATGTGCCGCTGGTGGCCGACTTCTCGTCGAGCTTCCTGTCGCGTCCGCTCGATGTCTCGAAGTTCGGCCTGATCTACGCCGGTGCCCAGAAGAACGCCGGCCCAGCCGGCATCACCTTCGTGATCGTCCGTGAAGACCTGCTCGGCACCTGCAATCCGCTGGCGCCGTCGATCTTCGACTACAAGGCGGTGGCCGAAAACGATTCGATGCTGAACACGCCGGCGACCTTTGCCTGGTACGTCTCCGGTCTGGTCACCAAGTGGGTGAAGTCGGAAGGCGGTCTCGCGGTCATTGGCGAGCGCAACCGCCGCAAGTCGTCGCTGATCTACGACTACATCGACAGCCAGGATTTCTATGCCAATCCGGTCGCCAAGGCCGATCGCTCCTGGATGAACGTGGTTTGGACGCTGGCCGATGCCAACCTTGATGCGGACTTCCTGAAGGGCGCCGCCAAGGCCGGACTGCCGGGTTTGAAGGGCCATCGAGTGGTCGGCGGCATGCGCGCGTCGATCTACAACGCGATGCCGGAAGCCGGCTGCGTGGCGCTGGTCGACTACATGAAGGAATTCGTTCGCAGCCGAGGTTGACGCGCGACCTTACGCAAAGGCGCAAAGACGCAGGGAAAAGCTTCAGATCTGATTCGAGCTTGTTGTTCTCTGCGGCCTTGCGTCTTCGCGTGAGCTGCCTTTCCTTCATCGGACCGCGACGAAATACGACGCCATGTTCAAGATCAAGACGCTGAACAACATTTCGGTCCTCGGGCTCGAGCGCCTGCCGCGCGCGCGCTACGAGGTGTCGTCGGACATCGCGCACCCGGACGCGCTGCTGCTGCGTTCGGCGGACCTGCACAAGGTGGAGATTCCGGCGACGGTGCGGGCAATCGGCCGGGCCGGTGCCGGGACCAACAATATCCCGGTGGCCCTGATGAGCCAGCGCGGCGTGCCGGTGTTCAATGCGCCCGGCGCCAACGCCAACGCGGTCAAGGAACTGGTGCTGGCGTCGATGTTCTTGGCGGCGCGCAACATCGCGCCGTCGTTGGCCTTTGTCGCGGGTCTGAAGGGCACCGATGCCGAACTGCACAAGCGGGTCGAGGACGGCAAGAAGAACTTTGTCGGCATGGAGCTGCCGGGCCGCACGCTCGGCGTGATCGGCCTCGGTGCGATCGGCGTGAAGGTCGCCAATGCCGCGCTCGATCTCGGCATGAAGGTCTACGGCTTCGATCCGGCGATGACCGTGCAGAACGCATGGCAGCTGAACTCCGGCGTGATTCAGGCGCTGTCGGTCGATGATCTGGTGTCGAAGTCGCAGTTCATCTCGGTGCACGTGCCGCTGCTCGATGCCACGCGCGGCCTGATCAATGCCGAGCGCATCCAGCTGATGCAGAAGCCGGGCGTGCTGCTGAACTTCGCGCGCGCCGAAATCATCGATGAGGACGCGGTGCTCGCCGGTCTCAAGTCCGGCGCGCTGCAGGCGTATGCCTGCGATTTTCCGAGCAACCGGCTGGCCGGCAACCCGAAAGTGATCGCCACGCCGCATCTCGGTGCCTCCACCGCTGAAGCCGAAGACAACTGCGCGATCATGGTCGCCGACCAGCTGCGCGAGTTCCTCGAAACCGGCAACGTCCGCAACTCGGTCAATTTCCCGGAAGCCGTGATGCCGCTGCTGCCGGGCAAGCAGCGCCTGACCATCGTCAACGCCAACGTGCCCAACATGGTGGGCCAGATCACAACCGCGCTGGCCAAGCACGAGATCAACATCAACGATCTGCTGAACAAGTCACGCGGCGAAATCGCTTACACGCTGGTCGACGTCGATCAGGAGCTGCCGGCCGAGATGGTCGACGAACTGGCCGCGATTCCCGGTGTGCTGGCCACGCGCGTGATCGAGGGCTGCCGCTGATGGCGTCGTTCTCGTCATTGCCGGAGGCACGTGCAGAGATCGATGCGATCGACGCCGAGCTGCAGCGGCTGATCGCCCGTCGCGCCCGCGTCGCTGAGGAAGTACGCGAAATCAAGGTCGCCAGCGGCGCCACCGGCGATCACTACCGCCCGGCTCGCGAAGCCGAAGTGCTGAAGAAGGCGATGGAGCACAACCGCGCGCTTGGTGGCCCGCTGCCCGACGAGGTCATGGCCAAGCTGATGCGCGAGATCATGTCGGCCTGTCTGGCGCTGGAATCGCCGCTGGCCGTTGCCTATCTCGGCCCGGAAGGCACATACACGCAGGCCGCCGTCTACAAGCAGTTCGGTTTGCAGGTCGCGGCCCGCGCTGTGGCAACCATCGACGACATCTTCCGCGATGTCGAAGCCGGTTCGGCCTCGTACGGCGTGGTGCCGATCGAGAACTCGACCGAAGGCGTCGTGAACTCGACACTCGACCTGCTGGCGACCACACCGTTGAGCATCTGCGGCGAAGTCTGGCTGCCGATCCACCATCAGCTGCTGTCGCTGCACGAGCAGCTGGCGGACGTGAAGGTCGTCTACGCGCACCCGCAGTCGCTGGCCCAGTGCCGTCGCTGGCTGGACAGCAAGCTGCCGGGCGTGCCGCGTGAGTCGATGGCCAGCAATGCCGCAGCCGCCAAGCAGGTGGCGGAAACCGGGCAGGGCGCGGCGATCGCCAGTGCTGCGGCCGGCGAGCGCTACAAGCTGCACGCGCTGGCGGCAAATATCGAGGACGATCCGAACAACACCACGCGCTTCCTGGTGATCGGCCGGCAGCAGCCGGAAGTGACCGGCGCCGACCGTACCTCGCTGGTCTGTGCCGCGCCCAGCGGCGGCGAAGCCGGTGCGCTGTTCCGGCTGCTCGAACCGTTTGCCAAGGCCGGCATCAACCTGTCGAAGATCGAATCGCGGCCGAGCCGGCGCGGCATCTGGGACTACAACTTTTTCCTCGATGTCGAAGGCCATCGCGCCGAGCCGCTGGTCGCCACCGCGCTCGACGAAGTCCAGAAGCGCGCTGCTTTCTTCCGCGTGCTCGGCTCATACCCGCGCGCCGTCGTCTGATTTCCTATTCCCGGACTCGCCATGACCGTCACCGAACAACCCTTTCTGAAGAACGCCCTGGCCGGCGTGCTGGCGCTTGAGCCGTACTCGCCCGGCATGCCGATCGACGAACTGCAGCGCCGTCTCGGCCTGACCGACGTCATCAAGCTGGCCTCGAACGAAAACCCGCTGGGCCCGAGCCCGCAGGTCAAGGCGGCACTGGCCGAACATGCGGCCAAGGGCAATGTGTCGCTGTATCCGGATGGCGGCGGTTTCCGCCTGAAGGCCAAGATCGCCGAGTTTCACGGCATCGACGCCAGCCGGATCACGCTCGGCAACGGCTCCAACGACCTGCTCGAATTCATCGCCCGCGTGTTTCTCGGCCCGGGCCGCAAGGCGCTGTTCTCCGAGTACTGCTTCGCGGTGTATCCGCTGGCCACGCTCGCCCAGAACGCCGAAGCGATCGTCGCCAAGGCACTGCCGGCCGATCACCCGACGATGCCGTTCGGACACGATCTCGACGCACTGGCTGCCGCGCTGACGCCGGAAGTCAGCGTCGTGATGATCGCCAACCCGAACAATCCGACCGGCACCTGGCTCGAGCCGGGTCCGCTCGAAGCCTTCATTGCCAAGGTGCCGGCATCGACGCTCGTCGTGCTCGACGAGGCCTACATCGAGTACTTCGATCCAGCCCTGAAGCCGGACAGCCGCGCCTGGCTCGATCGCTATCCGAACCTGGTCGTCACGCGCACGTTCTCGAAGACCTACGGACTGGCCGGACTGCGTGCGGGCTACGCGCTGTCGCACCCGTCGGTTGCCGATCTGCTGAACCGCGTTCGCCAGCCGTTCAACCTGAACATGCTGGCGCTGCTGGCGGCAGAAGTGGCGCTGGGCGATCAGGCGCACGTTGCCGAAGCCGTGGAACTGAATCGCAGCGAAATGGCGAGGCTCAAGAGCGAGTTCGCGGCTCTGGGTCTGAAGGTGCTGCCATCGCAGGCCAACTTCCTGACCTTCAATGTCGGCCGCGAAGCCGCGCCGATCCACAAGGGTCTGCTGGAGCGCGGCGTGATCGTGCGGCCGATGGCCTCGTACGGCATGCCGACCTGGCTTCGCGTCAGTATCGGTACCGTGGCCGAGAACTCGCGCTTCCTCGATGCGCTGAAGGCAGCACTCGCGGCGTGAGCGAACCGGCACCGATCCGTCTTGCTGTTGTCGGTCTGGGATTGATCGGCGGCTCGCTGGCGCGCGCGCTGCGCGATGCCGGCGTCGTGGCGTCGATCAGCGGTTACGACAGCGATCCGGTGCAGGTGGCGGCTGCGTTGAAGCTCGGTGTCATCGACCGCGCCGGCGCCGACGCGGCCGATGCCGTTCGCGGCGCCGATGTCGCAGTGATCGCAGTGCCGGTGCTGGCCACCGCTGCCGCGTTTGCCGCCTGCAAGCCGGGCTTGAGCAGCGACACCATCCTGACTGACGTCGGCAGCACCAAGCAGTCGGTGCTGACCGCTGTGCGCAGCGTGTTCGGCGAGGTGCCGGCGCGTTTCGTCGCGGCACATCCGATTGCCGGCACCGAGAAGTCCGGTGTCGCCAATGCAGTGCCGGGTCTGTTCCGCAATCACCGGCTGATCCTGACCCCGCACGCCGCGCAGGACACTCAAGCGCTGGCAACCGTCGAGCGGCTATGGACAGCGACCGGTGCCCGCGTCGTCAAGATGGATGCTGCACGTCACGACGCAATCTTCGCGGCGACTTCGCACCTTCCGCATCTGCTGGCCTACAGCTTCGTCGACATGCTTGACCAGCTCGAAGGCGCCGATGCCGACATCTTCCCGAACGCCGGTGGCGGCTTTCGCGATTTCACCCGCATCGCGTCGAGCAGCCCGCGCATGTGGCACGACATCCTTCGCGCCAATGCCGAGCCAGTCGCGGCATTGCTGAAGAAGCAGATCGACGAACTGAGCCGCCTGCACGACATGATCGAGCGCGGCGACTGGGACGCGATGCACGCGGTTTTCGAGCGCGCCCGGGCGGCGCGCGAGCGGCACCTGACCCGAATCGAATAGAACCCTCATGAGCACTGATGGACCCGGTTTGACCTTCGTCGTGCAGCCCGGCGGCCAGCTGGCCGGTTCGTTGCGCGTGCCCGGCGACAAGTCGATTTCGCATCGCGCCGTCATGCTCGGCTCGCTGGCCGAAGGTGTGTCGGAAGTCACCGGCTTCCTGACCGGCGAAGACTGCCTGTGCACGATGAAAGCCTTTCAGGCGATGGGCGTGCGCATCGAGCAGCTTGGCCCGACGCATCTGCGCGTCCATGGCGTCGGCCTGAATGGCCTGAAAGCCCCGGGCGGTCCGCTGGATCTCGGCAACTCCGGTACCTCGATGCGCCTGATGTCCGGCTTGATGGCGGCCCAGACGTTCGAGACCACACTGATCGGTGACAGCTCGCTGTCGAAGCGGCCGATGCGGCGCATCGTCGATCCGCTGCGCGCGATGGGTGCGGTGATTGCGACCACCGACAAGGGCACGTCGCCGCTGCAGTTCTCGCCGGCGGCGTCTTTGAAAGCGATTGCCTATGACTCGCCGGTGGCCAGCGCTCAGGTCAAGAGCGGCATTCTTCTGGCTGGTCTGTATGCCGACGGCAAGACCGAAGTGCGCGAGCCGGAACCGTCGCGCGATCACACCGAACGGATGCTGCGTGGCTTTGGTGTCGAGGTCGAGGCGCGGCCGGGTTACGCGGCAGTGCAGGGTGGCCAGAAGCTGAAAGCAACGAACATCGAAGTGCCGGCGGACATCTCGTCGGCGACGTTTCCGATGGTTGCTGCAGCGATTGTTCCGGGTTCCGACCTGCTGCTCGAAGCCGTCGGCATCAATCCGACTCGCACCGGCATCATCGACATCCTGCGCAGCATGGGCGCGACGATCACGCTGACCCACGAGCGGATGCTCGGCGGCGAGCCGGTCGCTGACATCCGCGTGCAGGGTGCTCGCTTGCAGGGCATCACCATCGGCGGCGATGTCGTGGCCAGCGCCATCGACGAGTTTCCCGCCGTGTTCATCGCCGCCGCCTGTGCGGACGGCGTGACCACGGTCAATGACGCGGAAGAACTGCGGATCAAGGAATCCGACCGGATTGCCGCGATGTGCGACGGCCTGACGGCACTTGGCGTGTCGGCGATCGCCAAGCCCGACGGCGCGATCATCACCGGCGGCACGATTGCCGGCGGCACGGTCGATTCGAAAGGCGATCATCGCATCGCGATGAGTTTTGCCGTTGCCGCCCTGCGCGCAACCGGGCGGATCACCATCCTCGACTGTGCCAACGTCAACACCTCGTTCCCGGGCTTCGTCGCGCTGATGGCGGGCGCAGGGCTGCGGATTCAGGAACAGGCGCCGCGATGACCTTGCTTTCCGTGCCGGTCATTGCCGTTGACGGTCCCGCCGGCGTCGGCAAGGGTGTGGTCACCCGCTGGCTGATGACGCACACCGGCTGGCACCGGCTCGACAGTGGCGCGCTGTACCGAATCCTGGCGCTGGCGGCACATCGAGCCGGCATTCCGCTCGATGAATCGCAGCGCGTCGCTGCATTGGCATCGGCGCTCGACATTCGCTTCACCGGTGAAACCGAGGCCGACGAGGCGATCCTTGTCAACGGCGAGAACTGGACCTCGGCATTGCGCGAGGAAACCACTGGCGATCTGGCGTCCCGAATCGCGACCGCCACCGTGGTCCGTGACGCACTGCTGCAGCGGCAGCGCGATTTCCGAACTGCGCCGGGGCTGATCGCCGATGGTCGCGATATGGGCACCGTGGTGTTCCCGGATGCCGTGCTGAAGCTGTTTCTCGATGCCAGTGCCGAGGCACGCGCCGAGCGGCGTCATCGTCAGTTGAGCCGAAAAGGCCTCGATGTTAATCTCGCCGACCTGTTCGCTGAGGTTCGTGCTCGTGACGAGCGTGATCGGACGCGAACCGTTGCTCCGCTGGTCGCCGCAGAGGATGCGGTGACCATCGACACGACGGTGATGGGCGTGCAGGAAGTGTTGCAGGTGGTCGCGGCGCTGCTCAAGGCTCGAAACCTGAAATTCTGATTGCAAGTCATTGTTTCAAAGCGGATTGCCAGGATGGTGATCCTTCAACCCCAGACCCCTTTGCCAGGCTGGCATCGCGGATGTTTCACCTACCTCAAGAGCTTCCTGAATGACTCAAGTTTTGGCTGAAATCAGTTTCGCCGAGATGTTCGAGCAGAGCCTGGCCGGTGGCCAGTCGATGCAGCCGGGCACCATCGTTTCCGCGCTGGTCCTCGAAGTGAAGGCCGATGTCGTCATCGTTGACGCCGGTCTGAAGTCCGAAGGCGTGATTCCGATCGCGGAATTCATGGTCGACGGCGCGCCTGCCACCGTGATGGTTGGCGATCGCATCGAAGTCGCGCTCGAAACCGTCGAAGACGGCTTCGGCGAAACCCGCTTCAGCAAGGAAAAGGCCGAGCGCATCCGGACCTGGGACCGCCTCACGAAGGCGTTCGAGGGCAAGGAAACCGTCATCGGCATCATCACC
>JAPLSB010000013.1 GCA_026398875.1 Gammaproteobacteria bacterium
CGGCGAAACCCGCTTCAGCAAGGAAAAGGCCGAGCGCATCCGGACCTGGGACCGCCTCACGAAGGCGTTCGAGGGCAAGGAAACCGTCATCGGCATCATCACCGGCAAGGTCAAGGGCGGTTTCACCGTCGATATCGGCAACGTCCGCGCGTTCCTGCCGGGCTCGCTGGTCGATGTCCGTCCGGTCCGCGACACCGCGTACCTCGAAGGCAAGCCGCTCGAATTCAAGGTGATCAAGCTCGATCGCCTGCGCAACAACGTCGTCGTCTCCCGTCGTGAAGTGCTCGAAGCCGAATACTCGGCCGAGCGCGACATGCTGCTCGAGAAGCTGCAGGAAGGCGCGATCCTGCGCGGCGTGGTCAAGAACCTCGTCGAGTACGGCGCGTTCGTCGAAATCGAGCCGGGCGTCGAAGGCCTGGTCCACGTTTCCGAAATGGACTGGACCAACAAGAACGTCAACCCGGGCAAGCTGGTGCATCTCGGCGACGAAGTCGAAGTCATGATTCTGGACATCGACGAAGAGCGCCGCCGCATCAGCCTCGGCATGAAGCAGTGCGTGCCGAACCCATGGGAAGAGTTCTCGCAGAACTTCCAGAAGGGTGACAAGGTCAAGGGCCAGATCAAGTCGATCACCGACTTCGGTATCTTCATCGGTCTGGATGGTGGCATCGACGGCCTCGTCCACCTGTCCGATCTGGACTGGAACGAGCCGGGTGAAACCGCCGTTCGTCGCTACTCGAAGGGTCAGGAACTGGAAGCCACCGTGCTTGCCATCGACGGCAGCCGCGAGCGCATCAGCCTGGGCATCAAGCAGATGGGCCAGGATCCGCTGACGATGTTCCTCGCCGACAACCAGAAGGGCCAGATGGTCAAGGGCACCGTCAAGGAAGTCGACGCCAAGGGCGCCGTCATCACGCTTGCAGGCGGCGTCGAGGGCTACATCAAGGCCGGCGATCTGGCGCGCGACCGCGTGGACGATGCGACCAAGGTGCTGTCGGTCGGTCAGGAACTGGAGTCGCGCTTCATCGGCGTCGACCGCAAGAACCGCATCGTGACCTTGTCGGTTCGTGCCAAGGAAATCCAGGAAGAGGAAGAAGCCGTGGCCGAGTACAGCCGCAATGCTTCGACCGGCAAGACCAGCCTGGGCGACCTGCTGAAGGAACAGATCGGCGGCAACGACTGATCTTCCCGCAGCGTGCTGCAAAAAGGAGCCGCGCAGTCGCGCGGCTCCTTTTTTTGTCTTCGGAGCAGTGACATACGTCGTCTGCACGGTTGCGCGACGGGCTTTTTTTAACTATCGTCGGCCCTTCCAAAGGTTTGATCGCGAAAGCATTTATGACCAAATCCGAGCTGATCGAAGCGCTCTCGCTGAAGCAGACCCACTTGATGCAGAAGGACGTCGAACTGGCCGTCAAGCTGGTGCTCGACCAGATCAGCAACGCGCTCGCCAAGCAGGAGCGTGTCGAGATTCGTGGTTTCGGCAGCTTCGCGCTGCATAGCCGCCCGTCACGCGTGGGTCGTAACCCGAAGACCGGCGAAGCGGTGCGCATTCCGTCCAAGCACGTGCCGCATTTCAAGCCGGGCAAGGAAATGCGTGAGCGCGTCAACGCCAGTATCGAAACGACGCCGCTGAAGAATTCCTGAGCCGGCGAAGTCATCATCCGCCGGTCCGTTGCTCCTCGTCCTGCGGACTTCTCCTGCCATGCTTCGTCTTTTGACTGTCCTGCTGCTGGTGCTGGTATTCGCAATCGGCGCGAGCCTCGGCTACTTCAATGCCGAGCGTGTCACTTTCCATTACCTTTTCGGCTCCGTCGAAGTCCGGGTTGCCGTGCTTGTGACGGTCAGCTTCGTGATCGCGGCGATCCTGACGCTGGCGCTTTGCGGCGTGCGGATCCTGCGCCTGCATCGCGATATCCGCCGGCTGCGCAAGCAGTTGCGCGATAGCGAAACCGAGCTCAAGAACCTGCGCAACCTGCCTGTGGTCGGCGGGCGCTGAGTGAGCGTCAAGGTGCGGCGATGCTAGAAACGCTGATCTCCTGGAGCCTGCTGCCGCTCGGGCTGGTGCTCGGGATCGCACTCGCGAAGCGCGGGGCGTTCGATTCCGGTGACAGTCCGCTGTCGGGGCCGCCTTCGGGGCCGCCGTCCACCGAATTGCCGCCGCGCGGCGATGCGGACACGGTCGAACTGCAGCTGACGTTGGGCACGCTGTTCCGCAAGCGCGGGGAGCTTGACCGGGCGATCCAGTTGCACGAAGCGGTGATGGCCCGTCCCGGCCTGAGCATCGAGGAAGCGGCTTCGGTCCGGCTCGAACTGGCTCAGGATTTTCTCAAGGGCGGCGTGATGGACCGCGCCGAGCAACTGCTGAACGACCTGGTCAATCGGGGGCGCCACCTCGAAGACGCACTGGAATTGCTGCTCGATCTTCACGAACAGGGCCGCGACTGGCCGCAAGCAATGTCGACGGCCGGCCGTCTGCAGTCGGTGCAGGGACGCAGTCAGGCGAAGCGGATCGCCCACCATCATTGCGAACTGGCCGAAAACGCGCGCCATGACGGTGATCTCGCCGAAGCGCGCGAACGCGTCAACAAGGCGCTGGCCTCCGATCGCGACTGTGTGCGTGGCAACTTGATGCTGGCGGCACTGGCCGAAGCCGAGCAGGATTGGCCGTTGGCGATTCGCTGCGGAATCCGTGCGATTGCGCAGGATCGCCGCTACCTTCCGGAGGTCCTGCCGTTGTTGCGGCGCTGTTTCGACCAGTCCGACGATGCCGCCGGCTACGCTCAGTTTCTTGACGATGCCGAGGCCGATCACCCGGATTCGATGGCCGTGGCTCTGGCTCGGGCGGAGTTGCTGGCGACGCGCGAAGGCGATGCCCAGGCCTATCTGGCGGGTCGTCTGCTGAAGGCCCCTAACTGGCGCGGCCTGCTGTTCTGGGTTGACGCCGCGATGCCGGGCTATGCCACGGCGAGCGCGCTGACCGAGGCGTTCCGCAAGCGCCTCGATGCCCAGCCGCGCTACAGCTGCTCCAGCTGCGGGCTCAAGCCTGGCGTGCTGTTCTGGCAGTGCCCGAGCTGCAAGCAGTGGGCGACGATCGCGCCCGCGCGCGACGAGATCTGAGCCGCATGGCCCGCACCGCATTCGTCACCGGTGCCACCGGTTTTGTCGGTTCGAACCTGTGCGAGGAACTGCTGGCCCAGGGCTGGCGCGTGATCGCCATGCATCGTGCCGATCTGGAACCGGGGCTGCTCAGCACGCTGCCGGTCGAGCGGGTGGTCGGCGACGTGACAGATTACCGGTCGTTACGCGCGGCGATGCCAACGCAGGTCGATGCGGTATTCCATGTCGCCGGCAACACCTCGCTATGGGCGCGGCAGCGCATCGAGCAATTGCGAGTCAACGTCAAGGGCACCCGCAATGTCGTCCGTGCGGCACTGGACAGCCGCGCGCGGCGTCTGATCCACACCTCCAGCCTCGTCGCCTACGGACTCAACGGCGGCACGGTCACCGAAGAAACGCCACCACGCGGGCTGGGATCGACGATCGCCTACGTGCGCACCAAAGCACTCGCCGAGCGCGAGATCCGGCAAGGCATCAGCAAGGGGCTCGACGCCGTGATCCTCAACCCGGGGCATGTGATCGGGCGCTACGACCTGCGCAACTGGTCACGGGTGTTCCGGATGGTCGATGCCGGTCAGCTGCCGACTGTGCCCGGCGGTGGTGGCAGCTTCTGTCACGTGCATTCGGTGGTGCGGGCCCACGTCGCGGCCGTCGAACGCGGCCGTGCCGGCAGCAACTATGTGCTCGGCGGTGCGGATTCGAGCTACATCGGCCTGGTCAGGATGGTGGCCAGGCTGCGCGGTCAGCGGCCTCGTTTGCTGCCGCTGCCGCTCGCGGCACTGAAGGCGCTGGCGCGTGTCGACGAACTGGTATCGCCGCTGATCGGGCGGGAGCCAGACCTGACTGGCGACGCGATTGCGCTGCTGTCGACCAACCTCTATTGCCGCAACACCCGCGCCGTGTCGGAGCTGGGCTACGAGCCGCGGCCGTTGATCGAGATCCTCGACGACTGCCATCGCTGGCTCATCGACAGCGGGCGCCTGAAGCCGCCGCCGCGCTGAAGCAAGCGCGGCTGCAAACCTATTCGCGCTGCAGGCGGCGCAGCTGGTCCTTCGGGATCTGCTCGAGGATTTCCTGCCGCTTGGCGCTGAGGCGGGCACGGTCGGCGGCGCTGACGCCGGCCACCCTCAGGCCGGCATTCAACTGCTGCAAGGCCGAACGGACATCACCGCGCGCGTAGTGATAGACGCCCTGCTGGTACTGCGCCTCGGCCACGTTGCCTTGCGCCTTGGCGGCGGCCGACAGCAAGCGGTAGGTCTCGATGCGGGTGCCGAGCGCCTGTTCGTGCGACAGCAGTACGCGTCGAGCTTCAGCCGGTTCGCCAGCGTTGATCAGCGCTTCGGCGTAGGCCAGGATCGCCGGCGGGAAGCGGGGCAGGCCGTCGAGTGTCTTCTTCAGCAACGCCAGACCTTCGCCGGTGCGCTCCTGGCCAATCAGGATTCGCGCCTTGAGGATCGGCACGCTGGCCGACTTGATGTTCTGCTCAAGCAGTGGCGCGAGCGCCTTGTCGGCCTCGTCGTAAAGGCTCTGCGCAGCCAGCGCCATCGCGAGGCCGTAGTGGTTTTCCGGCGTCAGCTTTCCGCCGTTCAGTTCGCCGAGAAAGAACGCGCCGACTTCGCTTGGCGATTCCGACATCAGCACGCGAATTCGGGCGCGCATCAGCTCGAAATCGACCGAATTCTTGAACTCGCGCTTCTGGTACTGCGTTGCGCGGGCCGTTGCTTCGGCGATACGCGTGGTGTTGACCGGGTGGGTCAGCAGGATTTCCGGCAGACGGTTGCCGTACAGCCGGGTCTGCTGCTCGAGCTTGGCGAAAAAGCTGGCCATGCCGTTCGGATCGAAGCCGGCTGCGGCCAGCGTGCGGATGCCGACGCGGTCGGCCTCGTATTCGTTGGCGCGCGTGTAGCTGACTTGCCGGTTGTAGTTGATGCCCTGGCCGATCGACAGCGCGCCGATCACGACATTCGGATTCGCCGAGCCGGCGATGATCGCGGCCAGTACCGCAAGCCAGGTAGCGATGGTTTCGACCTCGCCCTGATCCTGACCGCGTGCCGCATGGCGTTGGGTGACGTGCGCCTGCTCGTGCGCCATCACGCTGGCGACTTCGCTTTCATTGCTGGCGGCGAGGATCAGACCGGCGTTCATGCCGATGTAGCCGCCCGGGAGCGCAAAGGCATTGATGCGCGGGTCGGCGATCATGAAGAAGCGGAATTCCGGCGGCTTCTCGGTGCCGAACGCCGCAAGACGCCAGCCGAGTGCGTTCAGGTACTCGCCGATCTCGACGTCTTCCAGCACGTAGTTGAAGTAGTACAGCTCGGCAGCGACCTGCTGGCTGATCTCCTCTTCCTGCGCCGGCGAGATCGCAAGATCGGCAGGGTTGCCGAGATCGGGAAGGTCAAGCGGCGCTTGCTGCGCGTGACTGGCGGCAGTGACGAATGCCAGCGTGGCGACGCCCAGCGAGAGGAGAGTCTTGCGCATGAATGAACCGGGTGGGAGCGACGCGAAGTTTACGCTTGGACGCATCGGCGCTCGTTAAGTTTCGGGATCGGTCACGAAAAGCCGACGCCTGAAACGAAGCTGCAATGCTAGACTCCGCGCCGTCGAAAGCCCCGCTGGGACAGCATGAACTGGGTGGATTACGCCTTCATCGGTACCGTCGTGTTTTCCATGCTGCTGGGTATCTGGCGCGGTCTCGTCCGCGAAGCGATCAGCCTCGCGACGCTGATCGCCGCCTTCCTGATCACCGGTCTCCATGCGCCCGATCTCGCGCGCTGGCTCGATTTCGCGATCGACTCGCCGCTGGCCCGCAGCGTCGCTGCCCACATCCTTCTGTTTGTCGCCGTGCTGCTCGCCGGTGCGTTGGTCAACTGGTTGGCCTCGCGTGTCGTGAATGCCGCCGGCTTGTCCGGGTTCAACCGCATGCTGGGCGGCGCTTTCGGTATCGCTCGCGGCCTGCTGATCGTGACCGCCGTGGTGCTTCTGGCCAAGATCAGCGTGCTCGGCCGGGAGCCGGCGATCCACGCTTCGCAATTGCGGCCATCGCTGCTGCCGCTGGCGGACACGCTGCAGGCGGTCATTCCGCCGACGTGGCTGCCATGGCTGGCGGATGATGAGCATCGGCAACACGAATCACACCCGGGCGCGCGCCCGGAAACCTGACCTGGAGTTCTCACATGTGCGGCATCGTCGGAATCGTTGCGAAAAGTCAGGTCAACCAGGAAATCTATGACGCCCTGACGATGCTGCAGCATCGTGGTCAGGACGCGGCGGGCATCATCACCAGCCAGGGTGATCGCCTGTATCTGCACAAGGAAAACGGTCTCGTCCGCGACGTCTTCAACAAGGACGAGTACATGATCCGTCTGCGCGGGCCGATGGGTATCGGTCATGTGCGCTACCCGACAGCGGGTACGTCGACGTCTGCCGAGGCGCAGCCGTTCTACACGAACACTCCGTTCGGCGTGTCGCTGGCCCATAACGGCAACCTGACCAACGCCGATCAGCTGAAGCAGGAGCTGTTCGCCGAAGATCGTCGCCACCTGAACACCGATTCCGATTCGGAAGTGCTGCTCAACGTGTTCGCGCACGAGCTGATGATGATCGGCTCGCCGAAGGTCACCGCCGAGGATGTGTTCGACGCCGTGTCCCGCGTGCATGTCCGCGCCAAGGGCGCCTATGCGGTGGTCGCGATGATCAGCGGCTACGGCATCGTCGGCTTCCGCGATCCGTACGGGATTCGTCCTGCGGTCTACGGTCGCCGCGAAGGCCCGCACGGCTACGACTACATGATCGCCTCGGAATCGGTGGCGCTCGATGCCGCTGGCTTCGAGATGATTGCCGACATCGCGCCCGGCGAAGCGGTCTGGATCACGCTCGACGGCGAGATCCACGTCCGCCAGTGCGCGGTCAATCCGGTCTACACGCCGTGCATCTTCGAGCACGTCTATCTGGCCCGTCCCGATTCGGTGATGGACAAGATCTACGTCTACAAGGCGCGTCTGCGGATGGGCATCAAGCTCGCCGAAAAGATCCTGCGCGAATGGCCGGATCACGACATCGATGTGGTGATCCCGATTCCGGACACCTCTCGCGTCGCCGGTGCTGAGCTGGCGGCGCGGCTGAACGTCAACTATCGCGAAGGCTTCATCAAGAACCGCTACATCGGCCGCACGTTCATCATGCCGGGGCAGGCGCAGCGCAAGAAGAGCGTTCGCCAGAAGCTGAATCCGATCAACGTCGAGTTCCGCGGCAAGAACGTGCTGCTGGTCGATGATTCGATCGTCCGTGGCACGACTAGCCAGGAAATCATCCAGATGGCGCGTGATGCCGGTGCCCGCAAGGTGTACTTCGCGTCGGCGTCGCCGCCGGTGCGTTTCCCGAACGTCTACGGCATCGACATGCCCAGCGTTTCGGAACTGGTTGCGCACGGCCGCACGCATGGCGAACTGGAAACCCTGCTCGGTGCCGATCGCCTGATCTTCCAGGATCTCGCCGACCTGATCGAAGCGGTGCGCCACAAGCACTCGAAGATCGACAGTTTCGACTGCTCGGTATTCACCGGCCAGTACGTGACGCAGGACATCGACGACAACTACCTGAACCAGCTGGAGCTGTTCCGCTCCGATTCGGCCAAGGAAGCGCGTCGCGTGCGAGCCGGCAACGTCGTGATCGAACTGCACAACGCCCGCTGACGCGAAGCCTGCCGCGGCGTCTCAATCGTCGCGGCGCGGTTCGCGGTCCGGCCGCTTGCGGTACTCGCCGGGCGATTGATCGAACCAGCGGCGGAAGGCGCGCGTGAAGCTCGCGGTATCGCCGTAACCGAGCTGCAGCGCCAGCTCGTCGATCTTCATTTCGGTGCCGTCCAGCAGGCGGCTAGCCAGCTGGCGGCGTTCCGATTCGACCAGCTGCCGAAAGCTGGTGCCTTCCGCTTCCAGTCGTCGACGCAAGCTGCGCGGCGCCATCGCCATCTGGCGCGCGAGATCCTCGATCGATGCAGTCAGTCCGGCCGGGCCGAGCAGCAGCTGCCGGACCTGGCCGGTAAGGCCGGCCACCTGCCGACGCTCCAGCTGGGCGCGGCACTGGTCTTCGAGCAGGCGGACCAGATGCGCGTCGTACAGCGGCAGCGGTGTTTCAGCGTCCTGACGGCGCAGCACCAGCGCGTTGCGTGTGCTGCCGTACTGCGGCGCGATGCCGCACAGGCTTTCGATGCGCGCCGCATGTGCCGGGCGATGACCCTGAAACTCCAGACGGTGCATGCGGACGCCGGACAGGCCCAGCTCGGAAAGCAGGTTGATCGCCGTGGCGGTGTCGCGTTCGAGCAGGAACTGGCGCAGATGCGGCGGGATGCTGTCCGGATCGGCAGACACGCCGAATTCATCCTGATCGGAGAACTCGGACAGCTGGCAATAGGCCGTGCTCAGCGGCAGGTAGCGCAGCGCACTGCGGATCGCTTCGCGGAGGTTGCGGCTGATCCGCATCACGAAGCCCCAGGCGCCGAAAGTCGCGACGTTGTACTGCAGGCCCAGTTCGAAACCGAGCGCCGGAACGTCGGGCAGCGCCAGCATCAGGTTTTCGATCAGCCGCATCTCCTGCTCGCGGCTGATCAGCAGCTCAGGATCGCGAAGCTGCATCTCGCTGATCTCGGTGCCGATCAGGCAGGTGCCGGCGTCGACGCCGTGGCGCGCCGCAAAGTTGACCATCACCTGCGCGATGGCCACCGGATGGTGAACCTGAATGGCGACCGTCATCGGTCCACGGAGTCGTGCAACGTCGGAGTCATGCAGCGCGGTTTCCCGACGGCCGGAAATGCACTGTGGCAGGCCAGCAATGCGCTGCCGGGCAGTGGCCGTCGTCGCTAGTATTCCTCATCATGTTCCTGACTGGAGTCAACCGATGCAGTACGACCTTGCCGATCTGAACAAGCAGGCGATCGCCACCGCCCGCGAGTTCACGGGCGCCTTCGCATGGCCGACGGTGCTGCTGGTGCTGTTCGTGGTCAGCGCCTTCATCGCCAATCTCGCGATGTTCGCGGCCGGTCATCTGCCGTTGTGGGCAGCGACGCTGAGCTATGCCGTGCTGACCTATCTGTCGTACACCCCGCTGCACGAGGCGGCGCACGGCAACATCCACGGCGGCAACGAACGGCTGAAGTGGGTCAACGACCTGTGCGGCTACCTCGTCGCCCCGCTGATCTCGGTGCCGTACTCGACGCATACGGTCGAGCATTTCACGCACCACCGCTACACCAACCAGCCGGACAAGGATCCGGACTACGTGGTCAGCGACATGCGCCACGGCCTGATCGCCTTCATCGTCAGCGGCTTCCGCTTCCTGTGGGTGCAGAACTCGTTCCTGTTCCGTGATTACTGGGCCACCGCCGCGCGGCGCGAGAAGCTCGTCTTCATTGCCGAAGCGATGCTGTCGATCGGCTGGCGAGTCGCCTTCCTGATGCTGATGCCGACGGCGGAAGCGGCCGCGATGTTGCTGCTCGGCTATTTCGGCGGCGCCTTTTTCACCGCGTACTGGTTCGCTTATCGGCCGCACCTGCCGTACGAGGAGCCGGCCCGCTACCGCAACACCAGCAGCCTGATCATGCCGCTCTGGCTGAAGCCGCTGGAGTGGTTCTGGATGGGGCAGAACCTGCATTCGGTCCACCACCTGTTCCCGCGCGTGCCGTTCTACCGCTACCACGCACTGCACCGGCGGATCGAACCGGCGATGCGGGCCCACGGCACGCCAATCATCGGCCTGGTCAGCCGCGCACCCGTGCCGGCGGCTGGCCAGCAGTAATCGAAGGCCGACTCAGCCGGGGCGGACCAGATCGACCAGCTGCTCGGCCGCGCCGTCGCAGGCGGCCGACTGGGTCCGGGCAATCAGCGGAATCGGCACGATGAACGCCGGCACGTACGACGTGCCGGTGGCGCGTGACGACACCTTGCCGACGCTGGAACGCTGGTTCAGATCCCAGACCTCGGCACGGTAGGCCGACTCCTTGTCCCACATGCCGAAGCCGAAGCAGCCGGCAAAGCCCGGGCCCACGGCGCACGACAAGCCGCCGGCCGAGCCGGTGGTTTCGCTCTGGCCATCGATCCAGATCATGTAGCGCACGCCGGCGGCGCGAATACGGGTCTCGACGCCGGGTTGGTCGAGCAGCTTCGGCAGCGCATCGGCGTTCAGCGGCGCAGTGCGCGGTTCCAGCCACGGATACAGCGCGTCGACCAGTGCCTGCTCTTCCATCACCGGCAGGCCTTCGCGCTGCAGCACGTTGGCGAGGCAACGGTTGAAATCGGTCTCGGTCTCGCGGTCACCGTGCTGGCCACGCGACAGGATCACCACCGATTCACCCTTGGCGATGCTGGCAACCCGCGTCGGCGCCTGCCGGTACTGCTCGACCTTGGCGCTGACGCAGCCGCCCAGCACGGCGCTGCAGCCGAGATACAGCATCAGCAGTTCACGACGCATGACGATCTCCTGCTGCGGGTTGGGGTTCGACGGACGCACTCGGTGACCGTGCGGACGCGGCGTTCAGCAGCGACTTCAACCGCTGCGGGTCGCGCAGCTCCAGCGCCAGCCCGGCGGCGCCATCGCGCATCGCCTTGTTCAGCGCTTCGCCCATGCCGTCCTCGGACGAGGCCAGGCTCTTGTCGCGGCGCTTGCCGTAGGCAGCAATCGGCCACTCGGCCAGCGGCTTGCCGTTGCGGTCGAGCACGGCGACCTTGTACTTGATCCAGGCTTCGAAGAATTCGGTGCGCGACTGCGCTGGTGTCGAGAACTGCACGCTGTCGATCACCGGCCGAAATACCAGATCCGCGCCGGCCGTGGCATTGCCCTTGAAGTCGGTGAACGCTGCGGCTAGCAGGTTCTTCATCCAGTCGACCGACGCCGGCCCGATCGACAGCTTCCAGGCCTTGCCGGGCGGCGGCAGCTTTTCCTCGTGCACATAGCTGCTGAACGCGGCATCGACCTGCAGCGCAGCACTCAGCGCGATCGGCTGCATCACCGGCTTCGGAAACCGCGATGGCGTCTCGACCCGGTTGGGGCCGCAGCCGGTCAGCAGCACCAGCACGGCGAGCGTCGAAACAATGCGCTTCAGGGTCCGGTTCATTGCGAAGTCTGCAGGCCAACAAAAGTGCCGCCGTTCTCTTCGGCGAGGATACGCATCAGGGTCGCAAAGCGGACGCCGCCCGGCGTCGCGCCGCTGCTGCCGTACTGCGTCGGAAAGCCGATGCCGTGGATGCGCACCTGCGGTCGGCCGCGCGCATCGCGCGGGTTGATCCGGCGCACGGTGCGCACAACGTCGTCGATCGACGTGCCGGTGAAGTCGTCGCCGAACACGTAGATGCTGACCTTCTTGTCGGGCGCGGCAAACGTGCGGATCGCCGCTTCAATGCCTTCGACCGGGCTCGAGTTCGAAAACGGCTGCCAGCCGCGCAGCCGTTCGAGCACCGTCTTCCGCAGGCCGGGCGTGTCGGGAATCCACTGGCGGGCATAGGTCGAATACATGTACTCGCCTTCGTCGCTCATCACCTGCATGCCCTTGACCTTCGGGTAGGCATTCAGCGCCTCGTTCATCTTCTGAACCACGCTCCGCCAGGCGAACTGCTGCATCGAGCCGGAGGTGTCGATGACGAAGATCACGTACTCGCTGTCGACGGGAATGCCGGCCACGGCATCGCTGGCGACGCGACGCGGCTGTGTGGCCTGCAGTCGGCGCATTTCCTCGGTCAGCGTCTGCCGAGCCGTGGCAAGGCGCTCCTCGATCGTCGTCGCCACCGCCTTTTCCTCGCGGGCCTCGGTGGTCTTGTCGAGCATCGTGTCGGCCGTCAGCTTCAGGCTGGCCAGTTCGCGCCCGGCGGCGGCCTTGCCTTCGCGAGCTGCAGCGAGCTGCGCTTCCAGCGCCTCGCGTTCGGCAGCGGTTTCCTCGGCAATCTGCTGCAGCTGCGCTTCGCGGGCGGCGAGGGTGATCGGTGTCTGCTCGGCAATCACCGGCTCGGCCGATTTGGTCAGCACCAGCAGGATGATGACTGCGCCAAAGCCGCAGCAGATGCAGTCGAGGAACGACATCCCCGATACCTCGACCTCGCGGCGGCGGCTCACGGCCAGTCCTTCGACGGTGCCAGATAGGCGCCGTCGGTCGCCCGCGCCAGCTGCCAGTAGGCACCGGCCGCCTGTGGATCGCCCTCCATCGGCAGCAGGATGACGTTGACCGCCGGCCCCCTCGGCACGCGGCGCACCGCCTCGTTGAAGTGCTCCAGCCGCTTGCGGGCGCTGACCGCGCCGGGCTTGGACGTTGCGCCCTGCGTCGGCAGGCCATCGGTCAGCAGGAAGATCTGGTCGGGCGGGGCGCCGAGCGCTGCCACGGCGCCGAACGCGGCATGCAGGCTGGTGCCGCCGGACGGCACGATCGCGCGCAGGGCGCGCGCCGCTTCATCGAGCTTCGGCTTGCCGACCGGTTGCCAGCCGGTTCCGGTCACCGGCTTCGCGGTTTCGCTGAAGGCGATCAGCTGAAACTGGCTGCCGCTCGGCAGCTGCGAGGTCAGCCAGTCGACGGCGGCCAGTGTCCGTTTCCACTTCGGCGCATTGCGCTGCGTGGCCTCGTCGAGATTGCGGGTGCGGATCGCGTCGAGAATCGTGTACCCGAGCATGCTCGCCGAGGTGTCGACGACGATCGCGATCCGGCTGCCCTGCACCGACAGTCCGCTGAGGTACTGGCGCGTGCCGTCGCCTGCGATCTCGCGCGAGGCATTGCCCAGCGACGGCGGTGGCGTTTCGGCGGCTTGCGCGCGCAAAGCCTGCACCTTGGCATCGAGCGCGATCAATTCGGCTTGCAGCTGTTCGAGCCGCGTGCGGCTGGCGTTTTGATTGCCTTCGAGATCCGGCAGCGCAGCAGTGGCGGCCTGGATCTGCTCGCGCAGTCGCTGCGCTTCGCGGCTGGCGGTCCCGGTCGCATTGATCACCGATTCCAGCGCCGCCTTCAGTTTCAGCAGCTCCTGCTTGCCATCGAGCACTTCCGCTTCGCTGGCATCGACCTTGGCGATCAGTTCCTCGTTGCCACGTTGCGAGGTCTGCCGGCTCGCGTGGTTGACGATCATGAACATCAGGATCACCGCACCGAAACCGCAGCAGATGCAGTCGAGGAACGACAGGCCCTGCTCGGCCGGCATGCGCCGCTTGCGACTCACGCACGCGACCCCTGCACGTGGATCACGCGGACCGTGCCCTGTGGCGTGTCGAGCAGCTGTCCAACCACCAGCAGCGCATCGCCCGAGCGCAGCCGATAGCCGTCATTGTCGATCAGCAAGACCAGCCCGAGCACGGTGTGCGGTCCGTTACCGGAGCGCGCAGGCAATGGATGCGCAACGTCACCGACCAGCAGATGGGTCGGTTGCAGCGTCACCGCAGATGGCAGCGGCGCAGCGGTCGCTGCATCGGCGATGCTGCGGGCCGGCAGCCGGGTCACGAACGGCAGCGCCTCGCCATCGGCGCGGATGCGGGCGGCGTGCAGCAGTGCGCCCCGAGCCACCGCCAGCGCATCGAGCGCCTGCGGCTGCACGCCGGTGGCTGCCGCAATCGCGTCCGACAGCCCAGGCACTGCCGCCGCACGGGCACCGAGCAGCACGGTGGTCCGGGCCGGGTCGGTCATCGCGGCGGCAACGCCCGCTGCAAGCCGGCTCGACAGCGCCGCGAGCGCGCCATTCAGTGCATCCGCCGGCAGGCTGGCGCGGTGGCTGCGCAGCCCGGCCGGCAATTCCAGCGTCACCGCCACGCCGCGGCCAAACTGCGTCAGCCAGCCCGGCAGCCGGTCGTACAGCGTCTGCTCGGTGGCGGCGCTGTGCAGCGGATCGAAGCGCGTCTGGCGCACGAAGGCTTCGGCGATCACGCCGGCGCAGGCATCCCAGACCGCAAGCAAACCCGGCTTGGCCAGATCCTCGCCACCGCTGCGGGCAATCTCTGAGCCGGCGCGCATCCGGGTCAGCCACCAGCGATGCAACTGGACATCGAGGTGCAGCACGGTCGGCTGTACATCGACAGTACTGGCGGCCGCGACAGCGGCATCGACCAGCCCCACCGCGTCGAGCCTGGCGGCCCGTGCAAGCGCCAGCAGCAGGCTCAGCTGCCCCGAATCGAAGCTCGACGGCACGGCCAGCAGCAGCGCGCCATCGGCACCAGCAGCCTGCAGGCCCGACAGCTGCGCCCACGCCAGATCGGCATGGCTGCGGGCCTCGCCGAACGGCGCATCGAGCGGTGCCTGATCGAGCTGATACCAGTACCGGAACTGCGCCTTGCGCGGCAGGGCGCGGAACTGCTGGCGCGCAGGCTCGCCGAACAGCAGCCGGCGACCATCGAGCAGCGCGAAGCCGGGGCTGCCGATCTGCACGCGTTCGGCATCGGCGACCGTCAGCGCGGCATCGTTGAATTCGAGCACCTGCATGGTCATGGCACCTGCAGATGCTGGATCAGCTTGCGCTCGCAATAAGCGCGGGTGTCGAGTGTCAGCCGCTCCTGGATCAGCTGCAACTGGTAGAGCATGAACATCAGCACGATCGACAGCAGCAGCGCGATCAGGGTCGAGTTGAAGGCCACACCGAGCGCTTCGGTGACACCTGCGATGTCGCCTTCGACCGCCTTGTGCGCCTGCGATAGCGCATCGCCGATGCCACGCACGGTGCCGATGAAGCCGATCGACGGAATCGCCCAGGCGATGTAGCGGACCATCGACAGTTCGGAGTCGAGGCGGTCGCCTCGGGCATCGCAGACGCTGTCGACCGCCGACGACACGTCCTGGATGCTGCGCGTCGAACGGAAGCGGCCGAGTGCGGTCAGCAGCGCCTGCGGCAGCAAGCGCTCGCGGTCCTCGGCCGGCAACGCTTCCAGTGCCCGGGCGTATTGGCGGGCGTCTTCGGGAAGGATGCTCTGGCCTTCCGCGAGTTCCAGCAGATCGGTCTCGAACATCCGCTGCTCGGCCACCGCCAGCTTCGCCTTCCAGCCCATGATCGCGATGCCCCAGAGCGTCAGGATCACCTCGGCTTCCTGTTCCCAGTCCTTGAGGATCACCCACAGCGACGTTTCGATCACGGCGGCCGGGTCGGCCTTGATCGCTGCCGCCTGTGCCAGCAGGATCGCGGTCGCGTTCGGCCGCACGACGCCGGCATAGAACGCATGGATCACCACGACGATCAGCAGCAGCGACAGGACCTGATAGACGAACTCGGCGGGAAAGCTGCGTTTCATGGAGGACTCGGGGTTCGGGATCAGATGTCGCCGGGGAAATCGACAGCCGCATCGGCCGACACGTCGACGCTCGGCTTGCTGCCGACCGGTGACGGTGCCGAAGCGGGTGCGGATTCTGTGGCCGGGGCCGGCTGCGCGGCATCGGCCGGAGGCGGCACGACCGCAGGTGCTGCGTCCTGCGCGGTCACCGCGCGGGCGGCGCCGACCATCACGGCGGCGGTGATGCCGATCAGCACCAGCCGCGCCAGATCGGCACGCTGCTGACGGCGGAAATTGCGTTTCGGCTTATTCGACATAGCGGGCCACCCTGAAGCCAAGATCATCACGCGGCTCGCCGGCGTGGTCGCGCCAGGCGAGGCGCAATTCGGTGATGCGGCCGTGCCGCCAGCTTGCGCCGCGCACCACATGTTCGGCGCCGCTGGCCGGTCCGAACGGATCGTTCGCAGCGTTCAGCGACGGCACCAGCGCGCCGTCGTAGCGGTCGTGAACCCATTCGGAAACATTGCCGCCGAGATCGTACAGGCCCGGCGCGATCGCCAGACCCTTGCCGACCGGGGCCGTCGCGGCATAGCCATCGTCGTAGCCGTCCAGCACCTGGTTGACCAGGGTGGCGGCCTTCGCATCGGCGAAGTTGCCGCTGTCCGGTGGCGGCGGCATCGCGTTGCCCCAGGGGTAGCGGCGCGGGGCGCCGTCGCCGTGGAAGCGCGCGGCCCATTCCCATTCGGCTTCGGTTGGCAGTCGGTAGCCGGTGGTCAGCGGCTGCACGAGGCTGCCATCCGCGTTGTACGCCGCTGGCAGGCCGTCCTTGCCGCTGAGCCAGTTGCAGAACGCCACCGCGTCGTTCCAGCTGACCCGAACCGCCGGATGGCCTTCGTTGTCGAGCGAGACCCGCAACACGATGCCGGAGCTGTGGCCGCTGCGGAACTGCCGGTACTGGGCGTTGGTGATTTCGGTGGTGGCCAGATAGAACGGCCGGGTCAGCCGCACGGCGCGCTGCACCTCGTTGGCCTGTCGGCCCTGATCGCTGCGCGCCGTGCCCATCGTGAAGCTGCCGGGCGCGATCTTGCGCAGCCTGAGCCCCAGCGTTGCGCTGCTGATCAGCGCTGGATTCGCTGCTGCCTTCAGCTCGGCCTCGCTGCCGAGCACGACATCAAGCTTCTGGTCGACGCCACGGCGAACCGTGATATCGCTGCCGTATGGCCGGTAGCCGGGCTTGCTGACTTCGATGCGGTGCGTCGTCGCCGATAGTTCCAGGCGGCCATCGCCGAGCGGCCGGACCTCGCCATCGATGCTCAGGCGTGCATCGGCCGGCGTCAGGCTCAGGCGCAGCACGCCGAGAATCGGCTTCAGGCTGAGCGCCAGCGTTTTCCGCTCGTCGGCCGCCAGGCTCAGGCTGGCCTCCGCGTTCTCGTGACCGTCACGGCTCAGCAGCAGTTTGTGGGTCGCACCCGGGCTCAGGTTCAGGCTCAGCGGCGTGCGGCCACGGAATGCGCCGTCGACCGTCACCGAAGCACCCGCTGGCGTGCTCGACAGCTGCACCGTCGCATCGGCCGATTCGAGCAGCACCTCGGGCAGCGTCTGCGGCTGATTGGCGACCACCAGCACCGGCAGCCGGCGTGGCTTGTAGCCGGGCAGGCGGAATTCCAGCTCGACGGCGCCGGCACCGAGTTCCAGCCGGGCCGGTGTGGTGCCCTGCGGCTGGCCGGCAATGCTCACTTCGGCACCGGCGGGCCGCGACGACACGGTGATCGGCGCCCAGCCCGGCTTCAGCTCGACGCTCAGTTCCTGAAGCTTGCCGAGGCCTTCGATATCGATGTCGATCTGCTGCGGCTGATGACGCGCGGCGCTCAGGCTCAGCTGATGACGGCCAGCGGGCAATTCCAGTGCCTCCTGCGGCGTGTTGCCGTATGGCTTGCCGTCCACGCTGATCGCGGCGACCGGCGTCGATACCAGCTTCAGCCGTCCCGGCAGCTTGTCCAGCGTGAACGTGGCTTCGCGGCTGTCGTCGGTCACGACCAGCGCAGCGTCCAGCGGCCGGTAGCCTTCCTTGCGGGCGTCGATCCGATATTCGCCGCTGCGCAGCAGATGGCGGTTGCCGAGCTTGATCGCGATGCCGCCGGATACATCGAGCGAATCCGGTTCCGGCGTCACGGTGATCGCGACGGCACGCGCCGTCAGCAGGAACCAGGCGATCGGCAGCAGCACCAGCAGCACCGCCGCGATCACCAGCAGCGCCGGCGATGGCCGCAACGATCGACCGGGCTGGCCATTGCTGCCGAAGCTCGGCGGCCGGTATTCGGCCGGCTGGATCACGTCTTCACGGTCGCCACTCACAGCTTGTCCTCGCAGCGAATCTGCACCGGCGCGGTTGCCGCGTCGGCACGGACCTCGAATTCGACGCGCACATCGACATAGCCCGGCCGAGCGCCGACGGCGGTGTAGCGGCCGGGCTTCAGCTGCAGCCGCTTGTCCTTGAAACGACCTTGCGGGCCAACCTTGTAGAGCGTCACTTCAGTCTTTTCGTCCGATTGCAGGCTCACGTCCTGCGCTGTTGCTGCTGCGCGCAGCAGACGATCGAGCGCGCCGATCTGCTGCTGCAGCACCGGGCCGGGTGCTGCAATCGCGCGGGCCTGTGCGAGTCCCTGACTGGCATCGGCGTGCACCGATTCGCTGGCCAGCCGGGCCGGCTGTGCGATCCAGGCCGCCAGCCGGGCGGCGAGGGTAGCTCGTGGCCGCGCTATCGCCAGTCCGGACTGAGCGGCCGCGAGGCTGGGATCAAGCGCCAGCACTGCTTCGTAGTGCTCGATTGCCGCTGACCAGTTCTCGGCAGCGACCGCTGCCGCCGCCTGCGCTTCGCGCGCCGAGAGCTGCTGCTCGCGGCGGGCGCGGTCAAGGCGGCTGCGGGCATCGGCGATGCCGGCATCGCCGGGCCGCTGGCTGGCGGCCGCTTTCAGCTCCCGCTCGGCGTCGTCGAGCCGGCCAGCGTCGAGTGCCGACAGCGCGGCGGCCATGGTCTTCTCGAAACGCGCTGAGGCGGCGCGGCCTTCGAGCCGGCCCAGCGCGGTGCGCGCTGCTTCGGTGTCCGGGTCGAGCTTCAGCGCTTGCCGCCAGGCACTGCTGGCAGCCGCAAGGTCGCCGCGCGCCTCGGCGCTGGCTGCCAACTGCAGCTGTGCCTGCACCGCAGGGAAACTGGCGACACGCGCCTGGCCGCGACGGGCCAATGCGTCGTTCGGCGCAATCGCCAGCGCCAGGTCAAAAGCTGCAGCGGCGGCATCGAGGCTGCCGGCGGCCAGTGCTGCAAAGCCGGCGGCTCGGGCGGTATCGAGCTGCCGGGCACTGTCGGCGTCGAGTGCGGCCAGCGCTGTCGCGGCAGCGCGATAGCCGTCGACGGCAGCGCGGAAATCCTTTGCATCGAAGGCCGCCTTCGCAGTGGCGATTTGCGCTTCGGCGTCGGCAAACGCGGCGGCGGCCCAGCGCTGCACGGCCTTGGCGCGCAGGCCGTCGAGCTGCTGGCTGAGCTGCGTGGCCAGGGTCTGCGCTTCCTCGCGGGCACGCAGCAGGGCCTCGTCGTCCCAGATCGGCGCACTGCTGGCTGCTGCAGCTGGCGCGGCTGCAGGTTCACTGGCTGCCGCGGAAGCCGTTGCTTGCTGGGCCACGTTCGGAACGGGGTCAGCACCGTTGGCTTGTGCTGTCGTGGCCGGCCCGTTGGTGTCGATCACGGCCGGCAGGCCGACCAGCAGCGTCAGCGCCAGCAGCACGATCAGGCCGAGGCCGATCAGCAGCGTCCGGGTCGATACCGTGCCGCCGTCGACGCGCCGTGATGGCGTTGCCGGTGCCGTGTTCAGCGTGACCGGCGCAATGCGTTCGAAACCGTCGCCGGCAGCACCAGCGGGGTCGGAATCAGGTTCGCGCATCGTGCCGATCAGGAGCCCTTGGTCTTCGCGGCCGGCTTCGGCTTCGGCGGCGGCGCCGGAAGGCCGGTCTCGATCGTGTACAGCTCGCGCAGCTGTTCACGCCACTGGCCGTACTGCTCTTCGGCCGAACCACTGAGCTTGACCGTCTTGCCGTCCAGATCGAGGTTCTGCGCCTGTACCTCGGTGCCGAGCGAGGTCGTCACTTCCTTGAGCGCCTCGGCGTGGATCTTCTTTTCCGAGCCCTTGTCCATGCCGCTCTTGAAGCCGTAGATGCCGCCGATGACGCCGAGCTGGCCGAGCGTCGACGTGCCGGCATTGTTCGCCGTCGTCGCTGCGTAGATGCCGCCGACGACGGCCGCGGCACCGAGAATCTTCCGGGTGATTTCCTGGTTGCGCAGTTCGCGATAGGCCTGCGCTTCCTTGTAGCTGGACTTGCGCCACTCCTGATAGCTCTTGCCGATGTTCTGGCGGAACGCGCCGTAGTGCTGGTCGAGCGTGTCGATCAGCAGTTCGTCGCGAGCGCGGATCTGGTCGATGCGCGCCAGGAACGGGTCACCCGCCGGCGGCAGGCGTGTCACCGAATAGCGACCGCTGCCGTCGGTCTTCAGGTATTCGCCGAAACGCGCCGGTGCCAGGTCGGCCGCGAAGCGCAGTTCGGAGACGCGGCGGATGTCCTTGAGCTTCGCTGCATCCAGCGACTTCCGTTCCTGCAGCAGATCGTTGGCGATGCGGCTGTACAGGTCCTGGAACGGATCGCTGCCGGCGGGCAGCTTTTCGGTGTAGGCGTACTCGGCGGCGGTTTCCTCGTAGGTCTTGTCGAGCCACTTGCGACCGGTGGCGTCGGTGGCCTCGACGGCGATCTTCAGAATCTCGCCATCGCTCGCCAGGATCTTGCCGTTGATGGTCAGGTCAGCACCGGGGCTGGCGGCCGGCACGACGCGCGCAGCACCCCAGTAGCCGCTGTCCTGCAGCGTCTGGCGCAGCACGTGGGCGATGTACTTCGATTCCGCCTCGCGCACTGCTGGCGAAATGTTTTCCTTTTCCTGCTCCTTCAGCGTGTCCGGCACGCCGGGGTCGAACGGCAGGATCGCGACTTCCAGCAACTGCTCCTGCGGCAGTTCCACCGACGCCGTCTGGACCTTGACGCTGTTGACCTTCTTGACGGTCTGGCTGACGCAGCCGCCAAGCAGCAGGGCGGCCGCCAGCAAGCCGTGAATGGCGAGGCGCTTCGGCATTGGCAGTGCCTTGATGGTGATCATTGCTTCTTCTTGTAGTCGCGATATTCCTTCCACAGCCGTTCGCGCAGCGCCGGGTCGGTTTCCCGTTCCGCGGCTTCGCGCAGCTGCCGGGCGACGACATCGTCATCGCGGCCATCCGGAATGTCCTTCGGGGTCGGCAGATCCGGGCGATTGCCGCGCGAACTGCGTCCGCTGTTGTCGCCGCCCGGTGGTGGTGGCGCCTGTTCGCCCCCGTCACCACCGATGCCGCCGGCCGGCGGTACGCCGCCAGGGCCACCACCCGCGCCGCCGGCTGCGCCGCCACCGCCATCACCACCGCTGCCGCCGCCCGTGTTGCGAGCCGCTGCTGCCGCTTCGCGAGCGGTTTCAAGCGCGACCTGCTCGCGCGCCAGACGCGCGTCGAAGGCTTCGAGCGATTTGTCGATCTGCTGATTGACGGCTGCGCGGCGCTCGGCGTCGGTCCGTGCGCCGTCGTCGCCTGCGGTTGCTGGCGCTCCGGCCGCGCTGCTGGCGGTCGCTGGTGATGAGGCTTTCGGTGCCGGCGTGGCACCGGTCGTGGTCTCGGCTTTCGGCTGCTGCTTCTCGCTGGCTTGATCGCTACGTGCTTGCTTTGCGCTGGCCGGCGGTGGCGGCTTCGCGGCCGACTCGGCCTGCGATTCGGATTGCGGTGTGGCCGGCGGCTTCGACGCGGCTGAAGGCGTCGATGGCGGTGTCTGGGGCGGCGTTGATGGCGGTGTAGGCGGCGGCATCGGTTGCCGCGTCTGCGGCGTCGGCATCGATGGCGAGCTGGGCTGCGGCGGTGTGACGCAGGCCGTGATCAACGCGGACAACAACAACACTGCAAGCCGGCGGGTCATCGGAAGTCGGGAAGGCGGGGTCGGCATGGCGGGCAGTTCCTCTGTCGCCGGTTGGACGGCGGCAGCAGGCGCGAGTTCAGTTTACGACGACGGCTGGAACAGATGGCGGTAGCGAACATCCGTACGCTTCTCGGCCTGCTCGCTGCCGATTGCCGGGCGGAAACTGACTTTTGGCAGCGCCTTGCGCAGTTCAGTGAACAGGGTCTGGCCATCGGCATTGCCGGCGGGCAGCAGTTCGACCTGTTCGATGTTGCCGACTCGACCCCGCTCGTTGACCGTGAAGCGCAGTTCGAGACGGCCGCTGGCATCAATGCCAGCCTGTGCCGGCCAGTCGGTCGGCCATTCCAGCGGCTCCGGCTGCGCCAGACGTTGTGCTGCAGCGGCATCGGCAGTGCGCGCGCGCTGCCAGACCGCCAGCGCTCGCTTGCGGTCGCCCTGCAGCCAGTGGACATCGCCGATCTGGATCAGCATCCGCGCCTGCTCGGCTGCGCTCAGCTTCACGTCGTGCTTCTTCAGCAGCCGCAAGGCCTGATTCAGCGGCTGCTCCGAGCTGTGAATGATGGTGCCGTCGCGGGTCTGGATCGCGATCGGGCGTTCGCGGAACGTGTCGATCACCTGTGCATAGACGCGCGCCTCGTCGAGCAGCGCCGGCACCAGCCGCGGGTCGTCGCGGCCATAGGCGCGACTCAGGATGTCGAGCCGGTAGGCCTGCACCTGCAGCGCCTCGCGATGGCGGTTGGTAGTGCTGTACCAGTCGGCCAACACCTTGGCGGCTTCGGCCCGCTCGACCGAATCGCCGTCGTACAGCCGCTCGGCCAGCTCGATGCGGCGCAGCTGGAAGCCATCGGCCAGCTCCAGACGGCTGCGGCGGCTGGCAGTCAGCGTCATCGCATCGAGGTAGCCGACCTGTGCTGGCGTATGCAGGCCATCGCTGATGCGCTTCTGTTGCAGCGCGGCGGCGAAGGCGCGCTCGGCGTCTGCAGGATTACCGGCCGCCAGCAGGCTCATGCCCAGGCCGTACCAGGCCGGTTCCAGCTGCGGCGCGCGCAGGCCGCCGACAGCCGATGCCTCGTCGATCAAGGCGGTGAACAGCTCGCCGGCCAGCCGCGTCTCGCCACTTTCAAGGCTGACCACGGCGCGGTTCAGCCGGGCATCGAGCGTATGCGGATCACGCTCGCCGTGGCGCTTGGCGGCGGCGTCGACGGCAGCCTGTGCCTGTGATCGGGCGACATCCAGCCGGCCGCTGGAAAACGCCTGCTGCAATGCCGGGAACGTTGCGGCCGCCGCCGAATCGGCTTGCGGCGCATGCAGCGTCAGCGCCGGCAGACGGGTTTTCGGCTGCGGCGGATCGATGTAGATCGGTGTGCTTGCCGGTGCCGCCGGTGCAGCGCCGATGCCGGTCAGCGGCAGCAGCATCAGGCTACCCAGCAGCACGCCGCGCAGCTGCCTGACCAGGTGCTTTCGGCCGTCGGCACGCGGCCGGTGGAGGTGGAGATCGATCATGGTGGCGATGGTAACGGCCGGACATCGGTGGCGTGCTGTGCACGTGTGCTTACGTCGGACAGCGCGCCGTGGATGAATGCTCGACGCGGGCCGAGGGTCAACGCGGCTACCATCCGGCTTCCGCTCACTCTTCCTCACACATGGCGCTCAAGGCCACCATCTTCAAGGCGCAGTTGCAGATCGCCGACATGGATCGCAACTACTACGCCGAGCACGCGTTGACGCTGGCACGCCACCCATCGGAAACCGATGAACGCATGATGGTGCGGCTGCTGGTGTTCGCGTTGCACGCGCACGAGCAGCTGGCGCTTGGCAAGGGGCTCAGCGATCCGGACGAGCCCGATCTGTGGCGCAAGGACCTGACCGGCCAGATCGAGGAATGGATCGACCTCGGCCAGCCGGACGAAAAGAACGTGATCCGCGCCTGTGGCCGTTCGGCGCAGGTATTCGTCTACGGCTTCAATCGCGCTGCTGAACCGTGGTGGCAGCTGGCCGAGCCGAAACTGGCGCGCGCCAAGAACCTGAGCGTGCGGCGGATCAGCGTCAGCGGCGATGTCAGCCTGGCAGCGCTGGCGCAGCGGACCATGCAACTGCATTGCACGATCCAGGACGGCCAGGTCTGGCTGGGCGACGGTGAACGCACGGCCGCCATCGAACTGCTGACGCTGCGCTGAGCGCGATGCCGTCACCGGCCGGGTCGCTGCGAATCGGCGTGCTGCAGGCGATCGCGGCCTGCTTCGCCTGGGCGTTCGCGTTCATCGGGCCGCTGATCCTGTCGGACTGGCCGGGGCTGGCGGTCGCCGCCGGACGCTACATCGCCTACGGCGCGGCTTCGTTGCTGACGCTGTGGCTGCTGCACCGGCGCGGCCAGGTGCAGCTGCGCGATGCCGGCCTGTGGCGCGAATCACTGCTGCTGACGCTGTTCGGCAACCTGCTGTACTACGCGCTGCTCAGCGTGGCGGTGCAGAAGGCCGGCTATGTGATGCCGACGCTGATCATCGGCCTGCTGCCGGTGACCGTGTCGCTGGCCGCACGTTGGCGGCAACGGCGGCCGATCACGCTGCGTTACGGCTGGGCGCTGCTGCTGATCCTGATCGGTCTGTGGCTGGCGCAGGTGCCGGCGCTGGACGCGCTCGGCAGCCTGCACACCACCAGCCGCGACGAGCGGATCGGCTGGCTGTGTGCCGCCGGTTCGACGCTGCTGTGGACGGTGTACGGCGTGATGAATGCCGAACGGCTGAAGGCGCGGCCTGGCGTCAGCGGTCTGCAGTGGACGTCGCTGCAGGGCACGGCGGCGCTGCCGTTCGCGTTGCTGCTGTTCGCAGCCAACCAACCTGATGCCGGTCACGACGGCGCCGACTGGGCGCTGTTCATCGCGGTCAGCCTGTTCCTCGGGCTGGTGACGTCGTGGCTGGCCAACACACTGTGGAACCTGTCGAGCACCCGGCTGCCGCCGTCGCTGCTCGGCCAGATGATCGTTTTCGAAACCGTTGGCGGCATCGCTTACGGCGCGATCTGGACCGGCGCCTGGCCGGCCGCGACGGTGCTGGTCGGCACGGCCGTACTGATCGGCGGCGTGATCGTTGCGTTGAGCGAACGGCAGCCGGCCTGAGCCAACATTCCCGACTTTCCAGCGGAGCCTGCCCCGATGTCGTCGTCGCCGAAGCCTGTTCTCGATGCCATCGTGATCGGTGGCGGCCACAACGGCCTGGTTTGTGCCGCCACGCTGGCGGCTGCGGGCAAGCGCGTACAGGTGCTGGAGCGCCATCACACGGTTGGCGGTGCGGCGGTCACCGAGGAGATCATTCCGGGCTATCGCGCATCGACCGCGTCATACCTGGTCAGCCTGCTGCTGCCGGAAGTGGTGCAGGAATTGGAACTGGCGAAGCACGGCTACAAGGTGCTGAATCGCAATCCATCAAGCTTCACGCCGCTGCCCGATGGCCGTTCGCTGCTGATGGGGCCGGACGAAGCGCTGAATCATCGCGAGATCGCCAAGTTCTCGGCACGCGATGCCAAAGCCTATCCGCAGTACGAGGCCTGGCTGACCCGGGTCGCCGAATGCATCGAACCGCTGCTGACCGAGCCACCGGCCGATCTGCTGCCGCTGCCGGCCCATTGGCGCAGCCGCAGCTGGCTGAGCCGCCTTCGCGAGCTGCGCCGAGGCGGGCGGCTGTATCGTGCGATCCGCTCGCTGGGCGATGAACTGCCGCAGACCATCGAGCTGCTGACCGGTGCAGCACGGCCGATCCTTGATCGCTGGTTCGAGTCCGATGTGCTGAAAGCCACGCTGGCCACCGATGCCGTGATCGGCGCCCAGCAGCCAATCTCCGCACCCGGCACCGGCTATGTGCTGCTGCATCACGTGATGGGGACGGCCGGCGGCGCTAGAGGCGTCTGGGGTTATGTCGAAGGCGGCATGGGCGCGATCACGCAGGCGATGGCGGCCTGCTGCCGCGAACGCGGCGTTTCGATCCGCTGCGCTGCGGAAGTGGCCGAGATCGTCGTCGAACGTGGGCGTGCGGTGGGCGTGCGGCTGGCCAACGGCGAGGTGATCCGGGCGCGGGCGGTGATCTCGAACGCAACACCGGAGGTCACCTTCCGCACGCTGCTGCCGGACGCAGCGACCCTGCCGGCCTCGTTCAGCGCCGCGGTCGCGCGGATCGACTACAGCAGTGCTTCGATGAAGATCAATCTGGCGGTGTCCGAGCTGCCGGATTTCACCGCGCTGCCGGGCCGGGCGAAAGTCGGTCCGCAGCATCGCGGCACCATCCACATCAGCCCGACGCTGGAATACCTCGAAGCGGCCTACGACGACGCTCGACGCGGGTTGCCATCGGCCGAGCCGATTCTCGAACTGACGATCCCGAGCTCGGTCGACCGCACGCTGGCGCCGGCCGGTCATCACATCGTGCAGATTTTCATCCAGTACGCGCCGTACCGGCTCGCCGAAGGGCTGGACTGGGACCAGCTGCGCGCGCCGTTCGCCGACCGCTGCATCGCCGCCGTCAACGCCTACGCGCCGAACTTCGCCGCCTCGATCCTCGGCCGCCAGGTGCTGACGCCGCTGGATCTGGAACGCCGCTTCGCATTGACCGGCGGCAACATTTTCCACGGCGCGATGGCGCTGCATCAGCTGTTCTCGATGCGCCCGATCACCGGCTGGGCCGATTACCGAACGCCACTGGCCGGGCTTTATCTGTGCGGCTCCGGCAGTCATCCGGGTGGCGGCGTCACCGGAGCGCCGGGGCGCAATGCGGCGCGGGAGGTGTTGCGGGGCGGGTGATGGTCGAGGATTCCGCTGCTCGCTTGTTCACCGTGGGGCCAGCGCGCAATATATGACCATGCTTCGTGACCATGAGAACGAAATGGAAATCACCGCCGCCGAATTCAAGGCACGCTGCCTGAAGCTGATGGACGAGGTGCAGGCCACGCAGACCCCGATCACCGTGACCAAGCGCGGCCGCCCGGTGGCGCGTCTGGTGCCGGTCGAGCCTGTCGAAGCGATACCGCTGTTCGGATGTCTCAGCGGCTGCGTGACAGCGAAGGACGACCTGATCGCGCCGCTCGATCTCGATTGGGATGCCTCTGCCGATCCTTCCGGCGCCTACACCTGATGGCGGTTGTCCTCGACACGCACGCGCTGATCTGGCTGGTCGATGGCCGCGAAGGGCTGTTTTCGCCGGCCACGCTGCACCGCATTGACGATGCAGCGCGACGAAACGAGGTTCTGGTGCCGGCAATCGTTTTCTGGGAAATCGCGATGCTTGAAGTCCGTGGCCGGATCCAGCTTTCGAAGTCCTGCAGCGCATGGTGCGAGCAGGTCCAGGCAACACCCGGCATTCGTGTCGTGCCGTTGACGTCGTCGATCAGCATCGACAGCACCCGCCTGCCGGGCGACTTTCACGGCGACCCGGCCGACCGGATGATCGTCGCCACTGCGCGGGCGGAGAACGCGACCTTGCTGACCAACGATCGCAAGATTCTCGACTATGCGGTCACCGGAGGCGTCAAAGCGATCGCCCTCGGGTTCGCGCGTTCTGCGATCTGATACTTACGGTGTTCGGGGCCACAAGGCGGGTCGCGACCCGCCTTGTGTTGATGGCCCGGCCTTAAGATGCGCGCCTCTCTCGCGCGAGCCGCTCCCGTGAACACCCCTCAAGCCGCCTCCAGCCGGCTGCCGTTGCTGGTCGTGCTGTCGCTGTTCTGCGTCTACGTGATCTGGGGCTCGACCTACCTCGCGATCCGCTTTGCGCTGGAGGCGTATCCGCCGCTGTTCTTTCCGGGCCTGCGTTTCGTTGTCGCCGGCAGTGTGCTGATGCTGGTGCTGCGGCTGCGTGGCGCAGCGCTGCCGAGCCTGCGGCAATTCGGCTATTCGGCCGCCGTCGGTTTCCTGCTGCTGAATGTCGGCAACGGTGCCGTGGTCTTTGCCCAGCAGTCGGTCGGTTCGGCGCTGGCGGCAACGGTGGTCGCGACGATGCCGCTGTGGGCCAGCCTGTTCGGCGGCATCTGGGGGCAGTGGCCGCAGAAGATGCAGTGGATCGGCCTGGTGGTCGGCTTCTCCGGGATCCTGCTGCTGAACATCGGCGGCGACTTCGCGGCGAATCCGCTATCGGCGGCGCTGCTGGTGACGGCGTCGGTGTCGTGGGCGTTCGGGTCGGTGTGGAGCCGGCGCATCGATCTGCCGAAGGGCGCGATGAGCACCGCCTGCCAGATGCTGTCGGCCGGCGTGCTGTTCCTGATCGCCTCGTCGCTGCGCAGCGAGTCTTGGCAACTGGTGACCACACCGAAGGCGATGGCCGCGCTGGCATACCTCGCGGTGTTCGGCAGCGTGATCGCGTTCAGCGCTTACATCTATCTGGTGCAGACGGTCACGCCGCAGCTGGCGACCAGCTATGCCTACGTGAACCCGGTGATCGCGCTGCTGTTCGGCGTTGGCCTGGGCGGTGAGCTGTTCGTTGCCAGTGAACTGGCGGCGATGGCACTGGTGCTGGTCGGCGTGCTTCTGATCGTCCGCTACAACCGGCCGCCGCCAGTGCGGCGGCCGGCTTAGCGGGCTTCAGGCCGGCTTCACCTTGAAGCCGGCGCGCGGAAAGTGGACCACGACTTCGCCGGCACGGTCATCAACGCGCTTGATGACGATCTCGAACACCGAGGCGTGGATCAGCCGGCCGGCAACCGGGTCGACGCCATAGTCGGTTGCCGCGACGGTGACATCGCTGCCCACGCGCACGCCTTCAAGCTCCAGCAGCGGGCCGTCCGGCGCCTGCAGCGCGGGTGTGGCGCGGGCCAGCGCGATGGCGTCGTCGGCGCTGATCTCCGTCGGCTGGCCGTTGCCGAACGCCGTCATCCGCGCATACCAGGCGAGCAGGCCCTTGAACGGATCAAGCAGCGGCGCGACGCCGGCGTTGTTGCGGATGAACCAGACCGGATGGAAGGCGCTGAAATCTGCAGCCGTCGGCCCATCGCCAAGCAGGAACGGCGAGGCCTGCAGCTGCTGATCCAGCGCGTTCATCAGCGGCAGGAAGTGGGTCTTGCCGAACTCCGGTCCCGGGCGTGATGCACTGCCGCCGGTGAACAGCTGGGCGCGATCGGCCGAAAAGCGCGCCATCTGATCCGGTCCCAGGCGCTCCATCAGTACCTTCAGGCCCGCCGGCTGGAACACCGTTGGCACGGCGGCGAAGAACAGCGTCTGCTCGATCGCGGCGAATGCGGCGCAGCTCGCCTTGTGCGCGCTCGGCAGCAGCGGCGGGGTCGGGTACAGGCGGTCGATCACGCGCACCATCAACGCGGTGTCGCAGTAGATGTCGCGGCCGATCTGCAGCACCGGTGCCTTGCGATAGCCACCGGTCAGTGCCAGTAGATCCGGCTTCGGCATCTGCACCGGCGTGATCACCGATTTCCACGCCAGACCCTTCAGGCCGAAGATCGCTCGGATCTTTTCGCTGTACGGCGACAGCGGGTAGTGATGCAGCACCAGTTCGCTCATGCTCGCTCCAGATTCGCGACAGATCATTGATTTCGTTGATGGATTGGCGGCACCGCCGCGCGTCCGGGGCGGCAGTATAACGAGGCCGGCGGTGCGTCAGAGGCGCACGCCGAGCAGGCCGAGCAGCGCCCGCGCCGGCCCGGAGCGGGTCCGCCCGCGATGCCAGACGGCCCCCAGTTCGCGGCTCAACGACAGCTCCGGGCGATCGATCGCGACGATCGAATCGTCGAGCATCGAGCATGGCAGCACGCTCCAGCCGAGGCCGATCGCCACCAGCATCTTCAGCGTCTCCAGATAATTGGTCGACAGCCGGATGCGCGGCGCCACGCCATGCGCCTGCAGCGCGGTCATGACGATGCGATGCGTGTAGGTGCGCTCGTCCGGCAGCACCGCCGGGTGCGCGGCCAGCGCATCGAGGGTCGGCGAACCGCCCTGTGCCAGCGGATGGTTCGGCGCCACGACCACCGACAGCGGGTCGGTCCAGATCATCTGCATCAGCAGCGCGTCCGGTGCGGCGTCGGGCAGCGTGACGATGCCCAACTCCAGCCGGCCCTGCGCCACTTCCTCGCAGGCGTCCTCGGAGTCCATGAACTGGATGTCGAGGTCGACATCAGGGTAGGCCTGCGTGAACGCGCGCAGCACCGGTGGCAGCCGGTGCAGGCCGATGTGATGGCTGGTGCCGATCGACAGCCGGCCGCTGACCGTGCCGGACAGCCGCGACAAGGCGCGTCGGGCGTCCTCCATTTCCGCCAGCACCCGGCGGGCATGCGGCAGCAAGGTCCGGCCGGCGTCGGTCAGGTCGATCCGGCGGCCAACGCGGTCGAACAGCGGCTGGCCGAGGCTGTCTTCCAGTGCCGCGATGCGCTTGGAGATCGCCGGCTGCGACAGATGCAGGCGCTCGCCGGCCTTGGAGAACGACCCGCTGTCGGCGACCTCGATGAATGCAGTCAGGGCGTGGGTGTCCATGGCCGCGAGGATGCCGCAAAACCCGTCGGCAGCGCCGCGGCCGTTCGCTCCGGTCCGTCCGCGTTGCCGCGGACAGTGTCCGGACGCTGTCCGCGGACAGCTTCGCTGGCGCGGTTGATTATCGTGAAAGTCAATGAAAACAAGCGGCTGCATCCGATCAAGCGGCTGGTACGGCGATTGCGCGTTGAATGCCACCAGCAGACGGGGAGCATGGACATGCGCAAGCGGATCGGAGTGGTGCTGACAGGCCTGGCCTTGAGCCTGCCGCTGCTGACGGCAGTTGGCTCGCGGCTGGTGCTGCGCGGCGATACCGACGCGGTGGCGATCCCGGCGACCGTTGTGCGGCCATTGCCGAAGGCGGGCTCGGTCGAACCCAGCATCGGCACGCCGTGCCGGCGCAGCGCTGCCGGGCGCGATGACGAGCCGGTGGCGAAGCCGTCGCCGGGCGCGAACAGCGGCTGCAACCTGCGGCTGATCAAGCGCCTGCCGGTCGACCCGACCGTCTGGCTGTGATGCCGATGCGCTACACGGCCTGAGGCCGGTCGGCCGCTTTTCCAACAGGACACTGCAATCGCCGCCAATGCGCGGCGAGGGAGCCCCCATGTTCCGAGACACCGCAGCACAGGACCGGATGATCGCTGCAGCACCGGGCTGGCGACGCTGGCTGCCGTGGATCGTGGCCGCGCTGCTGACGGCGCTGTTGCTGGCCGTGGCGGCGCCAATTGCGCGCCGCACGCTGTCGGCCGAGGCCACGGCATCGCTGGCGCGGCTGAATCTCGCGACCATCGAACGCGGTGATTTCGTGCGCGATATCGCCGCCGAAGGGCGGGTCGTGGCGGCGGTCAGCCCGACCCTGTACGCCTCGGCATCCGGCACGGTGATGCTGAAAGTGCAGGCCGGCGACCGGGTTGCGCGTGACGCGGTGATCGCGGTGATCGACAGCCCGGAACTGAGCAACCGGCTCGCCCAGGAACGTGCTGCGCTGGCGGCGCTGGACATCGACTGGCAGCGCGCCCGACTGGCGGCCCGCCGACAGCAGATGACGGTGCAGGCAGCAGTGGACCGCGCCGTCGTTGATCGCAAGACCGCCGAGCGTGAAGTCGAACGCAGCCGCAAGGCTTACGAGCAAGGTGCGTATTCGGAACTGCAGGTGCTGCGCAACGAGGACGCGCTGGAAAAGGCCGAGTTCGCGCTGAGCCGCGCCCGCGAGGATCTGGCACTGGAGCCGGAGCAGATCCGCTTCGATATCGAATCGAAGCGGCTGGCGCGTGATCGCCAGCAACTGCTGGTGACCGATCTGGCGCGCCAGGTCGATGCACTGGCGCTTCGGGCGCCGGTATCCGGGCAGATCGGCCAGTTGCTGATTGCCGAGCGGGCCAGCGTGGCGCGCGACGCGCCGCTGCTGACCGTCGTCGATCTGAGCCGGCTGGAACTGGAAATCAAGGTGCCGGAAAGCTTCGCGCGTGATCTGGCGCCGGGCATGCCGGCCGAGATCAGCAACGCCGGTCGGCCGTGGCCAGGCGAGATCAGCGCCGTGTCACCGGAAGTGGTGGCCGGGCAGGTCGCGGCGCGGGTGCGCTTCGCGGGCGGCGTGCCGGAAGGCCTGCGCCAGAACCAGCGGCTGTCGGCGCGTGTGCTGCTCGATGAACGAAAGAATGTGCTGACCGTGCGGCGCGGCCCGTTCCTCGATGCTGGTGGTGGTCGCGTGGCTTACGTGATCCGCGGCGATGTCGCCGAGCGGGTCAGCATCGAAACCGGCGCCACCAGCCTCAACAAGGTCGAGATCCTGAGCGGCCTCGACGCTGGCGACCGCATCGTGATTTCCGGCACCGACGAGTTCAACGGTGCCACGCGCGTGGTGCTGCATTGAATGCTGCGCGGGTATTGCGACGCGATCCGGAATGGAAAGCGCCGGGGCACGAAGGCACAAACAACGGCCAAGGCACGGACACAAAGGAAAGCCCGCAGTTTTTCTTTGTGTCCTTGCTGTACCCCTTCGTGCCTTTGTGCTCCAGATCTTTTGACGTGATTCGGCGGCCAGTCTTGTGCGTTTTCCAATGTGATGCCCGTCTTTCGAGGAGCCCGACATGCTGAAGATGAACCATCTGTCCAAGGTCTACCGCACGCACCTGATCGAAACCCATGCGCTGCGCGATTTCTCGATACACGTGCGCGAAGGCGAGTTCGTCGCCGTGACCGGGCCGAGCGGCTCGGGCAAGACCACCTTTCTCAACATCGCCGGCCTGCTTGAAGCGTTCACCGGCGGTGAGTACTTCCTTGACGGTGTCGACGTCCGCGGCATGAACGACGCCGCCCGTTCGCGGCTGCGCAACGAGAAGATCGGCTTCATCTTCCAGGGCTTCAATCTGATTCCGGATCTGAACCTGTTCGACAACGTCGACGTGCCGTTGCGCTATCGCGGCTTCAATGCCGCCGAACGCCGCCGGCGCATCGAGCAGGCGCTGGCGCGGGTCGGGCTGTCGGCGCGGATGAAGCACTACCCATCAGAGCTGTCCGGCGGCCAGCAGCAGCGCGTCGCCATTGCCCGGGCGCTGGCCGGCTCGCCGAAGATCCTGCTGGCCGACGAGCCGACCGGCAACCTCGACACCCAGATGGCGCGTGGCGTGATGCAGCTGCTCGAGGAACTGCATGGCGAGGGCGCGACCATCATCATGGTCACCCACGATCCGGAGCTGGCGGCGCGCGCGCAGCGCAATGTCCACGTCATCGATGGTCAGGTCGTCGACATCGAGGCCGAGCCGCGGATGCGCGGGCCCGACATCGCGGTTCCGCAAGCCGTGCAGGCCTGAGCAGCCGGAGATCACGACCATGTTCGGCTACTACCTGAGCCTTGGCCTGCGCAGCCTGCGCCGGAACCCGGTGCTGACGGCGCTGATGGTGTTCGGCATCGCGCTCGGCATCGCCGCCAGCATGACCAGCCTGACGGTGTTCCGCCTGATGGGCAGCGATCCGATTCCGTGGAAGTCCGACCGGCTCCACGTCGTGCAGCTCGACAACTGGGACGTCAACCAGGCCTATGACGAGGAGAACGGCCGGCTGCCGGATCAGCTGAGCTATCTCGATGCCACGGCACTGATCGCCGCTGGCCGCGCTGATCGCCAGGTGGCGATGTACAAGGTCGTGTTGCCGGTGCAGCCGGCCAACGATGCCGGCGGGCCTGAGGTCAAGCCCTATCTGATGCTGGGTCGGGCGACCTACAGCGACTTCTTCCCGATGTTCGAGCCGCCGTTCCGCTACGGCGGCCCGTGGAGCCGCGAGCAGGACGACGCCAAGGCGCGCGTCACCGTGCTGACCCAGACCACCAACGAAAAGCTGTTCGGTGGCGCCGATTCCACCGGCAAGACGGTGCGCTTCGATGGCGTCGATTACACGGTGGTCGGCGTGCTCGATCGCTGGCAGCCGCGCATCAAGTATTTCGATCTGACCGTCGGTGCGCTGACCGAGCCCGAGGAAGCCTTCATTCCGTTCACCACGGCCATCGATCTGCGCGCGCAGTCATCCGGCAACAACAGCTGCTTCAAGACGCCGGCCCCGGGCTGGGACGGCTTTCTGGCGTCCGACTGCATCTGGATCCAGTTCTGGGTGCAGCTCGACACGCCGGCGCGCGAAGCCGAGTACAAGAATTTCCTCGATGCCTACGTGATGGAGCAGAAGAAGCTCGGCCGCTTCGAGCGGCCGCTGGCGACCTTGCTGCCGGACGTCAACGAATGGATCGCGCTTCAGGAAGTGGTATCGCGTGATGTCGAGATCCAGGTCGGGCTGGCGTTCGCGTTTCTCGCGGTCTGCCTGGTCAACACGGTGGGCCTGCTGCTGGCCAAGTTCATGCGCAAGCGGGGCGAGATCGGCCTGCGCCGCGCGCTTGGCGCCAGCCGCGGCCAGCTGTTCACGCAGCACCTGATCGAAGCCGGTGTGGTCGGCATCAGCGGCGGCATCGTCGGCCTGGCGCTGACCGGGCTCGGGCTGATGGGCGTGCGCGCGCTGTACAGCGAGTTCCAGGCGATCACCGAGCTGGACTGGACGATGGTCGCGGTGACGCTGCTGCTGTCGGTGCTGTCGGCCACGCTGGCCGGCCTGTTCCCGACCTGGCATGCCTGCCGCGTGCAGCCGGCTTCGCAGCTCAAGACCCAATAGGAGAGACGCGCATGGAACTTCGTCCGATCCTGTCGGCGCTGATGCGCTCCCGCGTCGCGCTGGTGCTGCTCGGCCTGCAGATCGCGCTGACCTTGGCGATCGTCTGCAACAGCCTGTTCATCATCAGCGAGCGCGCGGCACTGATGGCGCGGCCGAGCGGCATGAACGAGGCCGATACCGTCATCCTCGCCTCGATCGGCTTCGGTGCCGACTTCGACATGAAGCGCGCGATGGCCGACGATCTGGCGATGTTGCGTGCGTTGCCGGGTGTGGTCGAGGCCGCGCCGATCAACTCGGTGCCGATGTCCAACGGCGGCTGGAGTTCCGGGCTGTCATTGACCCGCGAGCAGAAGACCTCGTCGGCCTATTCGGCGATGTATTTCAGCGACGACCACGGCCTTGATGCGCTCGGTGCCCGGCTGATTGCGGGCCGGCTATTCCGCCCCGATGAACTTGGCGAGCGCAGCCGCAAGACCGAGGGCTGGCCGCCGGTGATCATCATCACCCGGGCGCTGGGCGACAAGCTCTGGCCGGGCCAGGACGCGATCGGCAAGACCGTGTGGCTGGACACCGATTCGGCGCCGTCGACGGTGATCGGCATCGTCGATCGATTGCAGGCGCCGTGGGTGCACAACGACGAGGTCGTCGAGTTCGCCACGCTGCTGCCCGAAGTGATCAACGAAGGGGCGTTCACCCGCTACGTCGTGCGCAGCGCGCCGGGCCAGCGTGATGCGGTGCTGAAGGCGGCCGAAGCCAAGCTGGCGGCGCTGAACTCCAGCCGCATCGTCCGTGAAGGCAAGACTGTCGAAAAGATCCGCGCCGATGCCTATTCCGGTGACCGCGCGATGATGATCATCCTCGGCGTGGTGATCGTCTCGCTGCTGATCATCACTGCGCTCGGCATCGTCGGCATGGCCAGCTTCTGGGTCACCCAGCGCACGCGGCAGATCGGCACGCGGCGGGCTTTGGGCGCGACGCGCGGCGCGATCCTGCGTTACTTCCTGGTCGAGAACTTCGTCATCACCAGCATCGGCCTGCTGCTCGGCGCCGGGCTGGCCTACGGTTTCAATGTCTGGTTGATCCAGAACTACCAGACCGCGGCGATGCCGTGGTACTACGTGCCGACGGGCTGCCTGTCCCTGTGGCTGCTGGGTCAGCTGGCGGTGCTCGGTCCGGCGCGGCGAGCATCACGGGTGCCACCGGCGATGGCGACACGGTCGATCTGAGCCGCCGCCAGCCCGCCATTCCGTTCTACCCGAAGCCCTGCCGAGTCCGCTGATGATGCGCATCCGAACCCTGATCCTGCTGTTCGGCCTCGCCGTGGTCGGTGTCGCCGCCGCTGCCGATCCGGCGCCGCTGGAAGTGCGTCGTCAGGCGCTCGACGCCTTGCTGGCCGAGCACTGGCAAGAGAGCCTGAAGGAAGATCCCGAGCTGGCGACGATCCTTGGCGACGAGCGTTACAACGATCGCTGGAGCGACCACTCACTCGCCGGCATGGCGATCCGCGAAAAGACGCTGGCTGCATGGATGGCCCGCTTCGAGGCGATCGACAGCCGCGATTTCCCGGATGTCGAACGCCTCAATCGAAGCCTGATGATCGAGCAGCTGCGCGACCAGCAGGAAGGTCTGCGGCTGAAGCTGGACCTGATGCCGCTTGACCAGACCAATGGCGCGCACCTGCAGTACCCGGAGTTTGCCGGGGTGGTGCCCACCGACACCGTGCGCCATTACGAGGACTGGCTGGCTCGGCTGGAGGCGATGCCGGCGCAGATCGACCAACTGATCGAGCTGTCGCGTGCCGGCCTGAAGGCGGGGCTGGTCCCGCCGAAGTACCTGCTCGAAAAGGTCGCGACCCAGTGTGACGCCATTGCTGCTGCGGCGGGCGTCGACAGCGCTTTCGCCACACCGCTGGCGCGGATGCCGGCCGACATCGCCAGTACGGATCAGGCGCGGCTGAAGGCGGCCATCGTGGCGGCGATCGATTCACGGGTGCGCCCAGCCTACCGGCGGCTGGCGGCGTTCGTCCGCCGCGATTACGCGCCAAGGGGTCGGCTGCAGCCCGGCATCTGGAGTCTGCCGAACGGTGACGTGCTGTACCGCTATCTGGCGCGCACCCAGACCACCACCGATCTGCCGCCGCAGGCGATCCATGACCTCGGCTTGGCGGAAGTGGCGCGCATCGAAGCCGAGCAGGCGGCGATTGCGCAGCGCTTCGGCTACGACGATCTGGCCAGCTTCCGGGACGCGCTGAAACAGGATCGCGACACCTTCGCCACGTCGCGCGAACAGATCCTGGAGCTGTACCGCAAGTACAACGCGCAGATGGAGCCGATGCTGCCGAAGCTGTTCGGCCTGCTGCCGAAGACGGCGGTGCAGGTCAGCGCCGTTGACGAGTATCGCGAAGCGGAAGCGCCCGGGGCCTCGTATCTGCAGGGTTCACCGGACGGCAAGCGGCCAGGGCAGATCTACGTCAACACCGGCGATTTCGCACAGCGCTCGCTGCTGACGATCGAGTCGACCGCGTACCACGAGGGCTCGCCCGGCCACCACATGCAGATCTCGATTGCGCAGTCGCTGCCGGGGTTGCCACCGTTTCGCCAGCAGGGGGACTACAACGCCTATGCCGAGGGCTGGGCGCTGTATTCGGAACGGCTGGGCAAGGAGGTCGGCTTCTACACCGAGCCGCTCAGCGACTACGGGCGACTATCCGACGAACTGCTGCGCGCCAACAGGCTGGTGCTCGACACCGGCGTCCACTACAAGCGCTGGACGCGGCAGCAGATGGTCGACTGGTTCCACGCGCATTCGTCTGACGACGAGCCGGATGTGCAGTCGGAAACCGATCGCTACATCGCCTGGCCGGGTCAGGCCCTGGGCTACAAGCTGGGCCAGCTCCGCATCCTTGCGTTACGGGACGAGGCGAAGGCCGCGCTCGGTGATCGCTTCGATATCCGCCAGTTTCACGATGTCGTGCTGGGCGGCGGTGCCCTGCCACTCGATGCCTTGAGCGACCGGGTGCACGACTGGCTGAAAACGTCGCGCTGATTCGGCGCCGACCGGCGCTGCTGGGCAACCGGGCGCCAGCCCTCGCGATCAGCGCTTCAGCTTGGCCATGATCTTGGCGGCCAGCAGCGGCGCCGATGGGTTGCCGGCATCGGCGCCGATATCGGTGCCGGCCTGCTCCTGGTCATGGAACATGCGGCCGCCGACCACGACCACCAGTTGCGGATTACGCGACGCATCGCGGACGTGCTGGATGGTCTGCGCCATGCGCGGCAGCCATTGTTCGCGGCGCAACGACGAACTAAGCGACAGGTCGAGGGCATCGAACCAGGTGTCGGCGACCAGCTGCTCAAGCGCTTCGTCGGTCGGCGGCGCTTCGTACTGCGTGTTCCAGCCGGCCTGCCAAAGCACTTCAGCATCGAGACTCGCGCCGAGCCGGTGCTGCTCGCCAGGCTGCGGCGTGACCAGAACCGCCGGCAGATTCGCGGTTGCCGGGCGCGGTGTGCCGGCGGTGACCTGGCGCATCGCCGACTGCACGCGACACAGCGCGACGGTCATCTCCAGCTCGGTGCAGTCGTCATCAAGCCAGAGATCGCCAAGACTGCGCGCCAGCGGCTCGTACAGATCGCTGCACAGCGTGCCGATCGAGCGCGACAGCGCCTGCATCTCCGCCATCCGCGACAGGCTGCTTTGCGGGTCGGTGGCGATCAGCAGTCGCGCCAGCTCGGCAATTCGCGGATCGACCGACGGCAGACGGGCGTCGCCCGCGTGCAATGCCGCCAGTTGCGGCACCAGCACCGATTCAACGACGTTCTTCAGCACATCCTGCTTCGGGCGGCCGGATATGCGCCGCGCGGCATCGGCTGCCGACAGCGGTTCGCGGGCGATCACGACCGGCGAGCGGATGGCCATCGAGGCGAGCAGCTCGGCCGCGGCGTGCGGGCGGCGGTTCAACGTCTCGATCAGGCCCGGCGGCAGCTCGATGAAGCCGGAATGGCTCTTCGTCGCAGCGAGGCTGCGCGTCGACAGACGCATGTCCCAATCGCCGAAGCAGCGGACCGGTGCCGGGCTGCGTCCGAGCACGTCGATGGCACCGTGGCGCGGATCGCGCTGAATCGACGACCAGACCTTTTCGAGGCTGGCCTCGGGGCCTTCAAGCCACTGAAAGAAGCGGCCCTCGTCATAGATCATCAGGCCGGTCAGGCCTTCGGCGCGGTTGCGCGCCGCCGCTTCCCGCTGCAGATGATCGAGGTCGGTTTCCGACATCGGTTTGCTGGCACGGCTGTGGTAGACGAGCGACCACATGGCGGGCCCAGCATCGTTGCGACCCGCTTCACGGGTACGCGCGGCTTCAGGCTTGTATGAACGGGAAGTCTGCACGGTCGGCTCCTCGGTACGGCTGTCCCGAGCGGCCCGGCGAACGCTTCGAGGCCCTGACGATGCGCTGTCAGGTCGAGGAAAGCGTCCGGTCGGTGCACCCCGCCCGAGGACAATTATTAGTGCGTCGGCAGGTCTCCTGGCTTGCGGGTCGTTGTTGCGTTCCAGCCTTCCCGGCGCGTGAGCACCAGTGGCATCCCTTGAACGCGAACTCGCCGCTTACAGTTGCGGGGGCAGCCCCGGAATGGCTCGACATGAGCGCACCGGATTCCCTCTTGGCATCCAGAAATGACGGTCCCTGGATGACCGAAGCGGAGGCAGGGTGGACCCACGTCCGGAACCTTGTCAAGGCAAATTGACTGCCGTTTGTCCGAACCGCATCCGAGCATCCAAACGCCGGCGGCATGACGGTTCCGGTGGCAGGCTGCACGGGTGTCGCGGGCCGGTCCGGACCTGCCTGCGAGCCCACGAAAACCTCCGGTCCCGCCGGTCGATTCGGGGCTGTCCCGTTGGCCGAGTTGCGGCATGGCCGACAATCAAACCCGCTGTCCCGCTGCCTCATCGAAACGCCATGCGAACGATCCTGATCATCGACGACAACCCGGGCGTCTGCGAAGCGCTGAGCCTGCTGTTTTCGCTGCACGACATCCACGCGCTCACTGCGTCGTCGCCGGAAGCCGGGCTCGAGCTGCTCGGTTGCGAGCCGGTCAGCCTGGTGGTTGCCGACATGAACTTCACAGCCGACACCACCGCCGGTGCCGAAGGCGCTGCGCTGTTCCATGCGATCCGCGCCCGCAACCCGGATTTGCCGGTGATCCTGCTGACTGCCTGGACTGACCTTGCCACTGCGGTGGAACTGGTCAAGGCCGGGGCTGCCGACTATCTGGCCAAGCCCTGGGACGATGCCAAGCTGCTGGCCACGGTCGAAAACCTGCTGGAGCTGGCCGAGGCAGCACGGGAAGCAACGACGCGTCGCACCGAGCGCAACCGCCGCCGCGAGCAACTGGCCGCCCGTTTCGACCTCTGCGGCTTCATCTACGCCGCCGATGTGACCGAGCGGGTGGTGACGATGGCGTGCCAGATCGCCCGCGCCAATGCGCCGGTACTGATCACCGGCCCAAACGGTGCAGGCAAGGAACGGATCGCTCAGATCGTCCACGCGAACTCCGCGGTCAAGGCGGCACCGTTCGTTGCGGTGAACTGTGGCGCATTGCCGAATGATCTGGTCGAAGCCGAGCTGTTCGGTGCGGAGGCGGGCGCCTACACCGGTTCCACGCGGGCACGCGAGGGTCGCTTCGAACAGGCTGATGGCGGCACGCTGTTTCTCGATGAGATCGGCAACCTGCCGCTGGCCGGGCAGATCAAGCTGTTGCGCGTGCTGGAAACGGGGGATTACCAGCGTCTTGGCTCGAATCGGGTGCGCAAGGCCAAGGTGCGGGTCTTGAGTGCGACCAATGCCGACCTGACGCAGATGATCCGCGACGGCCGCTTCCGGGAAGATCTGTATTACCGGCTCAATGTCGTCGAGCTGAACCTGCCGCCGCTGGCCGAGCGCATGGACGACGTCGATCCGCTGGCGGAAGCCTTCCTGCGCGACAGCGGCGTGCTGCTGTCGCCCGCTGCGCGCGACCTGCTGCATCAGCACAGCTGGCCCGGCAATGTCCGCGAACTGAAGAACGTGCTGGAGCGGGCGCGGCTGCTGTGCCAGCACGCCGTGATCCAGCCTGCCGACCTTGGCCTGAATGTCGTGGCGAGGCCGGTGGCCCGGTCGCTGGATGATCCATCGCGCGAAGCCGTGCTGGCAGCGCTGGCAAGGGCCGGTGGCATGGTCAGCCGTGCCGCGCAGTCGCTGGGTTTGTCGCGTCAGGCGCTGTACCGGCGGATGGAGCGTTTCGGGATTGCCGGAGACAAGCTCGACAGCCGGTAGAATGCGTCGGCGTTCACCGCGAACGTCCCAGGGTTGCCACGCCGGTCCATGGATTCCGATTCCTCGAACAAGCCACCGCACAAGCCCAGCCTGTCGTCGCTGAAGACCAGCCCGTTCGAACGCAACATCGCACTGACCAAGCTCGGCTTCGGTGCGGGTACCAAGATCGTTGCCCACTCGCTGATGAACATCTTCCGAGGCGAGGTCGAGAAGAACGACGCCAACCGGGAGTTCTATCGCAAGCAGGCGCAGGTGCTGGCCGACGAACTCGGTAAGCTGAAGGGCAGTGTCATGAAGGCCGGCCAGATGATGTCGCTGTTCGGCCAGTACTTCCTGCCCGAGGAAGCGGTCGAAGTGCTGGCCAGCCTGCAGGACGACACGCCGCCGGTCGACTGGAAGGTGGTTGGTCCGGCGCTGGAGCGCAGTCTGGGTCGCAAGCGGCTGGCGGAACTGGATGTCGACCCCGATCCGATCGCTGCCGCCAGCCTTGGTCAGGCGCACCGCGCGCGGCGCAAGTCCGACGGTCTGGAACTGGTGGTCAAGATCCAGTATCCGGGTGTCGCCGATTCGATCGACAGCGATATCCGCACCTTGTCGCGGCTGCTGGCGATGACCCGGCTGGCACCGAAGGAAATCGATCTGGAGCCGACCTTCGCCGAAGTGCGCGACATGCTCAGGCGCGAAGTCGACTATCACGCCGAAGCCGATTTCACCGAGGCCTTCGGGCGCCGGCTTGCCGACGACCGGCGCTTCGTGGTGCCGAAGGTGCTGCGCGAGTTCTCGTCCGCCGCAGTGCTGACCACGACCTACGAGCGTGGCGTTGCCGTGCGCGATCCGGCGCTGCTGGCCTTGTCGCAGGCGCGTCGCAACCAGTTCGGCGCAGCCTTCCTCGATCTGTTCCTCGAAGAGTTCTTCGACTGGGGGCTGGTGCAGAGCGATCCGAACTTCGGCAACTACCGCTTCCGCATCGGCGAGCGGCCGGAGGACGACCAGATCGTGCTGCTTGATTTCGGCGCCACCCGGGAATTCGAGCGCGGCTTCATCAGCGCCTACGGCGAACTGGTGGCGGGTGCGTCGCTGCAAGACCGGCCGCGCGCGCTGCGGGGTGCGATCGACATCGGCCTGATGCAGCGGCAGTTCCCGGATCAGGTGAAGAACGACTTCCTCGACATGTGCGAGCTGATCACCGAGCCGTTCAACGCCGCCGATGATCCGCGCACGCCGAAGGAACTGCGCAATGCCCGCAACGAGTACCGCTGGGGCGCCAGCCGGCTGCCGATGCGGGCGGCCAACGTGGCTGCGCGCAATGCGCTGTCGCGTTATTTCCGCGTGCCGCCGCGCGAAATCGTGTTCCTGCATCGCCGCCTCGGCGGCGTGTTCATCATGCTGGCTACGCTGGATGTCCAGCTCAATGCCCGCGGCGCGCTGTTCCGCACGCTGGGCCTCAAGGACGCCGTCTGAGCGTTCCACTCCATTCGCAACACCTTCGAGACAGGACCCATGAAGTTCGACGAAACCCACACCCTGAACAAGCCGGCTGCGTCGGTGCTGAAGATGTATTCCGATCGTGCCTACTTCCAGCGCAAGTACGTGACGCTCGATGGCGTCAAGGACTTCGAGATTCTGGAGTGCGAGTCCAAGGGCGACACGTTCCGCATCAAGCACCGCTCCCAGCAGCGCTCGGACATTCCGATGCCGGACTTCGCGAAGAAGATCCTCGGCGAGTACAACGCGGTGATCCAGCAGGACACCTGGAACCTGAAGACCGGCGTCGGCCGGCTGGAAGTCGAGCTGAAGGGCGTGCCACTGAAGATCAGTGCCGACATGAAGGTGTCGGGCAGCGGGAACGCGACGGTCACCTTCAACTGGCTGGTCAGCTGCAGCATCCCGCTGCTGGGCGGCAAGCTGGAAAAGCTGATCGCCGACGACATTCGCGCCAAGTCCGCTGCCGACATGGTGCTCAGCAACCAGCTGCTGGCGGATTACTGAGCGTGGCTGAATCGCCGAAGCTGCCGCCGGTGAAACCGCCGTCGCTGATCGACACCATCATCAGCGTGCTCGCGTCGTTCTTCGGCGTGCAGTCTCACAAGAATCGCGTTCGGGACTTCTCCGCGGGCAAGCCGATGGTATTCATCGTCGTCGCCATCGTGCTGACCGTGGTCTTCGTGCTGACCTTGGTGATGATCGTCAAGCTGATGCTGCGCAACGCCGGCATGTAGCCGCTTCAGCGCGCTTTCTTGAGCTTGTAGAGCGTCTCCAGCGCTTCGCGAGGGCTCAAGGCATCGGGGTCGATACCGTCGAGCAACGCCAGCGCCGGAGATTCCGGCGTGGCAAACAGCGCGAGCTGCGGAGCTGCCGGCTTCTTCGCTGCCGATGGCGGCGACTTGGCAGCCGGTTGGGCAACGGCGCCGGCTTCCAGCGCTTCGAGCACGGTTCGTGCGCGGCTGATCACCGCCGCCGGCACGCCGGCCAGCGCCGCCACCTGCAGGCCGTACGAGCGGTTGGCCGGCCCGGGCTGCACCTTGTGCAGGAACACCAGCTGCTCCCCGGCTGCCGAGCTGTACTCGGCAGCGTCGAGATGCACGTTGACCACTCCCGGCAACTCGCTGGCCAGTTCGGTCAGCTCGAAGTAGTGCGTGGCAAACAAGGTCCAGGCCTTCGATGTGGTGGCCAGGTGTTCGGCCGAAGCACGAGCCAGCGCCAGGCCGTCGTAGGTCGAGGTGCCGCGGCCGACCTCGTCCATCAGCACCAGGCTCTTGGCGGTCGCGTTATGCAGGATGTTCGCGGTTTCCGACATCTCGACCATGAACGTCGACTGCGCTCGCGCCAGATCATCGGCAGCGCCGATGCGGGTGAAGATCCGGTCGACCGGGCCGATCACCGCGCTTTCAGCCGGCACGAAGCTGCCGGCGTGGGCCAGCAGCACGATCAGCGCGGTCTGGCGCATGTAGGTGCTTTTGCCGCCCATGTTCGGACCGGTGATCACCAGCAGCCGGCGGCTGTCGTCGAGCTGCGTGTCGTTCGGAACGAACGGCGTGTCGAGGGTGGTTTCGACCACCGGATGCCGGCCGCCGTCGATGCGGATGCCGGGCGTTTCGATCAGCGCCGGCCGCGTCCAGCGCAAGGATTCGGCGCGGTCGGCGAAGGTCGCCAGCACATCGAGTTCGGCAATCGCCGCAGCGGTCGCCTGCAGCGGTACCAGATCGGCCGCCACGCGGTCGAGCAGTGCGTCGTACAGCTGTTTTTCGCGGGCCAGCGACTTGTCGCGGGCACCGAGCACCTGATCCTCGTAGCGTTTCAGCTCTTCGGTGATGTAGCGCTCGGCATTGGTCAGCGTCTGGCGGCGGATGTAGTCGGCCGGCACCCGCGCCGAATGCTGCTTGCTGACCTCGATGAAGTAACCCTGGATGCGGTTGTAGCCGACCTTCAGCGAATCGATGCCGGAGCGCTCGCGCTCGCGCGTTTCCATTGCCGTGAGGTAGCCGTCGGCGTTCGACGACAGCGCCCGCAGCTCGTCGAGCTGGGCGTCGAAACCGGTCCGGAACACGCCGCCGTCGCGAGCCAGCAGTGGCGGCTCGTCGACGATCGCCTGCGCCAGTTCTGCCGCCAGCCGCGCGTGATCGCCTAGCCGGGCGGCGAGGGTGGCCAGCAGTGGCGATTCGATGTCGGCGAAGGTGATAGCGACCTCGGGCAATGCCGCCAGCGAGGCACCGAGCCCGGCCAGATCGCGCGGCCGCGCCGAGCGCAACGAAACGCGGGCAAGGATGCGTTCGATGTCGGCAATCGGCTTCAGCGCATCGCGCAGGCCCGAGTACGCAAGGCCATCGATCAGCAGCGCCACCGCATCGTGGCGGGCACCAACGGTGTCGCGATCGCGCAGCGGCCGCGACAGCCAGCGCCGCAGCTGCCGGCTGCCCATTGCGGTGACGCAATGGTCCAGCACCGCGACCAGCGTGTGCGGGGCCGAGCCGGACAGCGAATGTTCGATTTCCAGATTGCGCCGCGTCGACGGGTCAAGGATCAGCGCCTCGTCGATCGTTTCGACACGCAGCCCGGACAGATGCGCGACCTTGGCCTTCTGCGTCTCCTGCACGTATTGCAGCAGCGCTCCGGCCGCGCCGAGTGCCGCCGTCATCTCGTCAGCGCCAAAGCCGCGCAGGTCGCGGGTACCGAACTGCTCGGTCAGCAGGCGGCGCGCGGAAGACGTGTCGAAATGCCAGACCGGGCGCGCGCGGCCGCTCAGGCCGCCGAGTTCGTAGGCCGAATCTTCCGGCACCAGCAGTTCGGAGGCGCGCAGTCGATGCAGCTCGGCACGCCAGTCGCCAGCGGTGCCGGTTTCCAGCACCGAGAAGCGCCCGGACGACAGTTCCAGCCAGGCCAGCCCGAAACGGCCGCCACCGACGCAGGCAGCAGCGAGCAAGGTCTGGGCGCGGGAATCGAGCAGCGAGTCATCGGTGGCGGTACCCGGCGTGACCACCCGAACCACTTCGCGACGCACCGGCCCTTTTTCGGCACCGACTTCGCCGACCTGCTCGACGATCGCTGCCGATTCGCCCTGCCGGATCAGCCGGCCGAGGTAGTTTTCGAGCTGGTGATACGGCACGCCGGCCATTGCGATCGGCGCACCATTCGATTCGCCGCGCTTGGTCAGCGTGATGTTCAGCAGCTTCGCGGCCTTGCGCGCGTCCTCATAGAACAGCTCGTAGAAATCGCCCATCCGATACAGCACCAGCGTGTCCGGATACTGCGACTTGATCGCGAGGTACTGCTGCATCATCGGCGTGTGTTCGCCGGGCTTTTTGTCGGCTTGGGTCACGGAGTTGGCGTCTTGAAGCCGAGTGTGGCGGCGATGGTGCGGAGTTTCCGGTCCAGAGTCAGAAAGCTGTCGATCTTGTGAACCGATGCTGTTGCCAGATGCAGCGCGTCAGCGGCTCGCAGGCCCAGCGACGCCTGTGCCAGCCAGCTCGCCGCAAGCGAAAAGCAGTCCGGCGTGATCGGGAGCAGCTCGACCTGTCGGGATATCTCGTTGGCGTACAGCTGACGGACACGTTCCGCAGCGCCGACGCCGAGCCGACCATCGCGGACCCTTCGCGAGATCGCGCTGAAAATTTCGACCTGCGTCCAGCGGCTGCTGCAAAGGCCGTCTTGCTGCAACGCTTCGAGCAACGCTTCTACAACTGCGCGTTCGGGATCGTTCAGCAGGACTTCGGCGAAGGCGCTGGTATCGACGTAATGCATGGATGACTACCTTGATAGCGATACCGCCGGGGTGTGGCGACGGATTCTTCGGCCGCGTATCAAGCGCCTCAGTAGCGTTCCTCGTCACGCATTTCCCGGATGTACTGGCCAGCGCTGGTGGTGCCTTGGGGAAGGGTGCTGGTGAAGGCTCGAATAGCCGCCCAGTCGATTGGGGTCGACTTCTTCGGAACGACCGGAATCATTCGGACGACTTCAACTCCGCGCCGGGTGATCACCACTTCCTCGCCTGCTTCGACGCGATCGAGAATCTCGCTTAGATGGCTCTTCGCTTCGGCAACACTGACGCTGCGGACAGGGTCCATGGCGAGCTCCGTCGAGTTGGTCATTTCGATAGTCATCGTATCACGCCGCCTATAATCCGCCCCCATTTAACCCTCGAGCCGGCAGTACCGAACGATGACCTGGACCCCCGAATCCTGGCAGGCCCTGCCTGCCGTGCAGCAGCCGAATTATCCCGATGCCGCCGCACTGGAATCCGCGCTCGGTGAACTGCGTCGATTGCCGCCGCTGGTCACGTCCTGGGAAGTCGATGCGCTGAAGTCACGGCTCGCGGAAGCGCAAGCCGGCAAGCGCTTCGTGCTGCAGGGCGGCGATTGCGCCGTAAGCTTTGCCGACTGCGAATCGGGCCTGATCGCCAACCGTCTGAAGGTGCTGCTGCAGATGAGTCTGGTGATGGTCCACGGCCTGAAGATGCCGGTGGTCCGCGTCGGTCGCATCGCCGGCCAGTACGCGAAGCCGCGCTCCGCCGATGTCGAGACAAAGGACGGCGTCACTTTGCCGTGCTACCGCGGCGATGTCGTCAACCGGCCGGAGTTCACCGCCGACGCCCGCATCCCCAATCCGCGCCTGCTGCTGGAAGGCCACAAGCGCTCGGCGATGACCATCAACTTCGTTCGCGGCCTGATCGATGGCGGCTTCGCCGACCTGCATCACCCGGAATACTGGGACCTGGACTGGGTCCATCACGCCCCACTCGCCGAGCAGTACTCGAAGCGCGTCGAAGCGATCACCGGCTCGGTCAAGTTCATGGAAACGCTGGCCGGCCAGACCATCCACGAATTCAATCGCGTCGAGTTCTACACCTCGCACGAAGCGCTGCTGCTGGCCGCCGAAAGCGCGCAGACGCGCACCGTGCCGCGCAAGCCGGGCTGGTACAACCTGTCGACGCATCTGCCGTGGATCGGGCTGCGCACCGCGGCCGTCGATGGCGCCCATGTCGAGTACATGCGCGGCATCCGCAATCCGATCGCGGTCAAGCTCGGCGTGTCGATGAGCGCGGAATGGGTGCAGGAACTCTGCCGCCTGCTGAACCCGGACAAGGAGCCGGGCCGCCTGACCTTCATCCACCGGCTGGGCGCCGGCAAGGTCGAATCCGGCCTACCGAAGATGATCGACGCCGTGCGCGCCGCCGGCCATGAAGTGCTGTGGCTTTGCGACCCGATGCACGGCAACACGCAGACCGCGAGCAATGGCCTGAAGACCCGGCGCTTCGACGACATCCTGAGCGAAGTCGAGCAGTCTTTCGCCGTCCATGCCGCTTGCGGCTCGCGGCTCGGCGGCGTGCATCTGGAGCTGACCGGCGAAGACGTCACCGAATGTCTCGGCGGCGCTCGTGACCTCACCGAAACCGACCTCGAACGCGCCTATCGCTCGGCAGTCGATCCGCGGCTGAACTACGAGCAGGCGCTGGAACTGGCGCTGAAGATCGCGGCGCACGGCGGGCATCCCGCCTAGGGCGGCCGGATCGCACCACGCTCCGGCCGCGTCGGCGCGGCTGCCGGGGTGCTCAGGGAAGCTGCCGGCCCAGCACCCGGAAGTTTTGCAATGCTCCCGATGGCGCGACATCGGCTTCGACCCAGCTTGCCACGCGGTTGCGCGCGCTCAGGACGGCAACGGGCGTGCTGGCACGGCCCGGCAATTGCGCGGAGTCGATCCGCAGCACGGCCGAGGCTGGTGCACCGCTGGCGGTGTACCGCCGGCCGTATATCCGCGTTTCGAACGCTTCGGGGTTCTCGTCGTCGCCGCGCGTGATCACCAGGCTTGACCAGACCACGGCGAAGCCGCCGGCCGGATCCGCTGCCAGGTCCGCTTCGAACGAGTTGGCGGTATTGCCCATGCCCGGAATCGCGATCGTGTCGTTGACGACGAACTCGCCGACGACCGCGCCGCTGCTGTCGAACCGGTTGACCACGACATCGGATTGCAGGAAGTCGCCAAGATCGCTGACGGTATAGCTGGTGACATGGCTGCCGTCGGCAAGACAGGCCACGCGAACCGGATCGCTGTTGCCGTCGGACCGGAAGCCGAACGCGCTGGTGCCGAGCAGCAGACCGTTCGACGCGTAGCGCTTGAACGTGATGTCGCCGGTAGTGCCGGCCCGTGAATACGCGATCGCAAAGCCGCCATCGGCATCCGCACAGATCCCGGGAGCTGGGCGGCGAAAGAACGGATTGACGCTGTCCACGACGATTTCGGCGCCGAGTGCCGTGCCGTCAAAGCGGAAGCGCCGAAGTCTGACCGTGGTCGGTGTGCTGACCGGCGCCGCAGCGCCCTCGGCAATACCCACGAACGTCGCCGTGCCGTCGGCCGCCAGCGCCAGATCGTGGTTGCTGAAGCTGACCGGCAACGCACGGGGCGCGCGGTCGATCGGAATACCGGTCTCCGAATAACGCCGAATTTGCAGGCTCGGCTGGCTGCCCGGCACCGTCGACACAAAGCTGATGACGAACCGGCCGGCGCCATCGATCGCCACATGCGGTCCCGCCTGCTGGCCAGTCCTCGAGGTATTGACCGCGAACGCGTCGCCGATCGGGCTGCCGTCGGCGGCGAAGCGTCGGCCGAAGATACCGTCGCCATCTCCGTCGGGACCCTGCCAGACGATCAGGTAATTGCCGACGCTGTCGACCGCGAGGTCCGGCGCGCGCTGATCACCGGTCATCGTCGGGCTGACGGCGAACGCCGGAGCAGCCTCCGCGCCGGGCGGTAGCAGCAGGGCCAGCGCGACCGCGGCGCTGGTGGCGAGAGCTGCGCAGATCGATGCCGCTCTTGTCATGTCGGATTCTCCTCACGATGCCGGACGGCGGGGGTGCTTGCACCCAATGCTAGGCGTGGCGACGTCAATGCCGCGTGCACGCGTTAGAGGCATCGCGCGTGCCGGTAGATCTGGACCACAGCTGCACATCCTCCGAGATATCGACTGCAGCGGCGGGCCGACGTCCGGCAGTGGAGTCGGTCCTGCGATCCGTAAACTGTCAGCAGACTGTTCTCGACGGAATGCCTGATGCGTCGCTCCTTGCTGCTGGTGGCCGCTTTGCTGTCGCTGTCCGCGCTTGTCTACTGGCTAGTCTGGGGACGCGGGGTCGAACAGACGGATGACTACGACTACGCCGCCGCGTTCGAGTCGCTGGACCCGGGCAGCACCGCGCCGCTGTTCCGCATTGCTGATGTCGCCGGCAAGGCCGAAGCCGACGTGGCCGCCGTGCTCGGCCCGCCGACGGGTTGCGAAAGCTCGCTGCATTCGCGGCGCTGTCGCTATACGCCCGGCGCGACCGAGATCGTCTACATCGACGGCAAGGCCGACTGGCTGACGGTCACCGCACTCGGCGAAGCGCCCCTCGACGATGCGCTGCTGCAGCGCATCGGCCTGAAGGCGGCGAAGGCCGCCAGCGCCAGTGACGAGGAACGGGTCTGGAGCGCTCTGTCCGGCTTGCGCGAAGTGCGCGCCTACGGCACGCCGGAGCGCGCGCAGTTCCTGCGCATCAAGGTGAAGTCATGAGCGTTCGCGGGCTGTTTGCCGCGCTTGCGCTGCTGGTGGCCGCGACGGCCGCAGTCAGTGCTGATGAACTGAAGCTGCTGCGGATCACGCCGGACGGCACCGATGTCGAGCCGTCAGCGCAGCAGATCGTGCTGAGCTTCGATCGCCGGGTGGTGCCGTTGGGCCGGATGGAGCGCACGGCCGAGGAAGTGCCGGTGACGATCACGCCAGCGCTGCCTTGCGAATGGCGCTGGCTTGATCCGCAGAATCTGGCCTGCAATCTGCCGGCCGATGCGGCGCTGACGCCGGCCACGGCGTACAGCGTCGAACTGCGGCCTGGCCTTGTGGCCGAAGACGGTACGGCGCTGCAGAAAGGCGGCACGCATCGCTTCATCACCATGCGACCCGGCCTGCGCTATGCCGCCGTCGACGGCTGGCGCGGACCAACCACACCGATCATTCGGGCGATCTTCGATCAGCCGGTGACGGCCGCTTCTCTGGCCGCCGCGGCACGGATTGCCGGCAAGCCGGTGATCGTCGAGCCGTTCCCGGACGATGAGGAAACCCCGTACTACGTCCCGGCCTTGCACGGCCTGCCGGCTGGCGAAGCGCGCACGCGCTGGCGCGTGCTGCCGGCCGAGCCGCTGCCGGCCGATCGCGACGGTGATCTTACCGTTGGCGATGGTCTGCTGTCCGCGCTCGGGCTTGAACGCGGCGTTGGCAACGGCGTGCACAGCGCCAGCTTCCGCACCTTCGGCGCGTTCCGGCTGCTCGGCATCCGTTGCGGCGGCGGCAGCAACGGGCTGGTTGCCCAGCAGCCGAACGCCGAGCAATGCGATCCGCTGTACGGCCCGGCACTAGTGTTCACCGCACCGGTGATCGCCGCCGACAACGGCCGCAAGCTCGCCGTGGCGCCGGACCCGAAAGGTGGCCGCAAGGATTACGACCCCTGGGCCAATGCCAACGGCAGCTGGTACGCCAGCACCGACAATCGCCGCGACAACGGCTACGCGTTGTCGATGCCGTTCACGCTGAAAGCGGCTGAGGCCTACACCGTGGCCGGCGGCCGCGATATTCGCGATGTTTTCGGCCGCAGCCTGCCGGGCGCGTTCGAGCTGCGCTTCCGGACCGCACACCGCAGCGCCAATCTGGTGTTCTCGCATCCGCAGGCGGTGCTCGAAGCCGGCATCGATTCCGAACTGCCGGCTGTGGTCACCAATCTCGATCGCCTTGATCTGGCGGTGACCCGGACGACTGCCGATGGCGTTGCCGAACTGCCGCTGGCGACGCGGCCGGTCGCCAATGCCCGCGACATCGCGTTCGCGATGCCGCTGGATATTCGCGCGTTGCTCGACGGCAAGAGCGGCGTCGTCGACGGCTGGCTGCGCACGGCACCGCAAATCCGGCCGTATCCGAAGGACCGGCCCGGCGATCCGCTGTTTGCCGAAGTCACGCCGTGGCAGGTGCACGCCAAGTTCGGCCATTACGACACGCTGGTCTGGGTCACCGAGTTCGCGACCGGCAAGCCGGTGGCCGATGCGAGGGTCGAGCTGTTTGTCGCCAGGCCGCCGGCCTGGGCGCCGCAGACCGCCGGCGCGGTCAGCGTGACCACCGACGCCGCCGGCATGGCGGTGCTGCCGGGTGCAGCGGAAATCGATCCGAAGCTCGAATACAGCGGCTGGGATCCCAAGGAGCCGCTCGCCGTTCGAGTCGTGAAGGGCAGCGACATTGCCGTGCTGCCGCTGAGCGATGCGTTCTCGGTCGACACCTATCGCGCCTCCGGCTATCAGGTGTACGCCGGTCGCCAGCAGCGCCACGGCCATCTGAAAAGCTGGGGCACGACGGCGCAGGGCGTCTATCGGGTCGGCGACACTGTCCAGTACAAGCTGTACGTCCGCAACGACGCCAGCCGCAGCCTGACACTGCCGGTGCGCGGGCCGTACAAGCTCAAGGTGCTCGATCCGGCCGATCAGCTGGTGCAGGAACGTGACGGCCTGATGCTGTCCGAGTTCGGCGCCATCGATGGCAGCTTCACCGTGCCGAAGCAGGGCAAGGTCGGCTGGTATCGCTTCGAGCTGGAAGCGACGTTCTCCGCTGCCGAACGCAAGGACAAGGACAACCCGGAGCCGCGCCCGGAAACGCTGTACCCGATGCAGGTGCTGGTCTCGGACTTCACGCCGGCGCCGTTCAAGCTGGCCACTGAAATTCGTGCGAAGCAGGTCGTGCCGGGCCAGCCGTTCACCGCCAGCCTGCACGCCAGCCTGCATGCCGGAGGTGGCTTTGGCGGCGCGCCGGCCACGATTGCAGCACGGGTCGAGTCGCAGAGCTTCGCCAGCGATGCGCCGGTGCCGGCCGGCTTCTCGTTCGACGCCGATGCCGGCAGCGACGCCCGCGGTTCGCGCGGCATCGCCGAAAAGCGCGCGGTAACCAGCCTTGATGGCGAGTTCACTGCCGAACTGCTGCCTCCGGACAGCGACATCGCCTATGGGCGGGTGATCGTCGAAGCCAGCGTCCGCGATGATCGCGGCCGCGCGATCGCCGCGACCGCCAGCGTTCCGTACGCCGGTCGCGACCGCTACATCGGCCTGAAGTCCGGCGACTGGCTGTTGCAGCAGGACAAGCCGGCGTCGATTGCGACACTCGTGGTGGATGCCGACGGCAAGCCGGTCGCCGGTACCCCGCGCTACGTGAAGATCGAACGTCGCGAGGTCAAGGTCGCCAAGGTCAAGGATGTTGGCAACGCCTATGTCTCGCGCTACAGCGAGAAATGGGTGCCAGTCACGGTCTGCAAGGGCCGTTCGCTGGCGGGCCCGAGCGACTGCGCGTTCACGCCGGACGCCGGCGGCCAGTACCGGATCACGGCACTGGTGCGCGACACCAAGAATCGGCTGCACCAGAGTTCAACGTGGAAATGGGCGGCCGGCAGCAACCGTTTCCTGTGGGAAGACGCCGACGATTTCGGCCTGACTCTGGAAGCCGATCGCAAGGCCTACAAGGTCGGCGATACCGCGCGCGTGCTGGTCAAGAATCCGTATCCGGGTGCCACGGCGCTGATCACCAGCGAGCGTTTCGGCGTGATCGACCGCCGTACGCAAGTGCTGGAAGGCTCGACCCCGGTGATCGACATCAAGATCACGCCGGATCATCTGCCAGGCTTCTACCTGTCGGTGGTCGTGCAGTCGCCGCGCGTGGCCGGCCCGCCGCCGGACGGTGATGTCGATCTCGGCAAGCCGGCGTTCCGCATGGGCTACGCGGCGATCGCGGTCGACGATCCGTACAAGCGCATCGATGTCGCCGTCACGGCCGACAAGCAGCGCTACCGCCCGCGCGATACGGCGAAGCTGTCGCTGGTCGCGAAACCGGCCGCTGCCACGACGCAGCCCATCGAGCTGGCGGTGGCGGTCGTCGATGAAGCGGTCTACGACCTGATTCGTGATGGCGCGGCGTACTTCGATCCGTACCAGGGCTTCAATCATCTCGATCCGCTGGACCTTGCGAACTACAGCCTGCTGACCCGGCTGGTCGGCCGCCAGAAGTTCGAGAAGAAGGGCGCAACACCGGGTGGCGATGGCGGCGCCGATCTGTCGTTGCGCAGCGTCGACAAGTTCGTCGCCTACTGGAACCCGTCGCTGAAGGTCGATGCCAACGGCCGCGCCGCGTTCGACTTCGTGCTGCCGGACAACCTGACCGCCTGGAAGGTACTGGTGCTGGCGGCGACACCGGATGATCGCTTCGGCCTCGGCAGCGGCAAGCTGATCGCCACCAAGGACACCGAGCTGCGGCCGGTGATGCCGAACCAGATCACCAGCGGCGATGCCTTCCGCGCCGGTTTCTCGGTGCTGAACCGGACTGACCAGCCGCGCACGCTGGCCGTGACGATCGAAGCCAAAGGTGCTGCGACCGCGAAGCAGACGCAGTCGATCACGCTTGCCGCGTTCGAGCGCAAGACGGTGTTCGTTGATGTCTCCGGAGAAGTTGCTGGAAATGGCGCTGGCGAGATCGCGTTCACCGCAACCGCCGGCGATGCCAAGGACCGCGACGCACTGGCCTTCACGCTGCCGGTACGCGCTCGCAAGCCGACCGTGACCGCCGCCGATTTCGGCTTTCTCGACAACGGCGACTACCGCCAGCCGATCGAAGTGCCCGCCGGCAGCCTGCCCGGTGGCGCGATCGCGGTGCGCTTCACGCCGACCGTGCTCGGCAATCTCGATGGTGCGTTCCAGTACCTGCGCGACTACCCGTACCAGTGCTGGGAACAGCGGCTGACCAAGGGCGTGATGGCTGCGCAATACGGCCGGCTCAAGCCCTGGCTCGATCCGGCGTTCGCCTGGCCGGAAAGTGCAGCCATAGCCGATCAGCTGTTCAGCGATGCCGCTAGCTTCCAGGCCCCGAATGGCGGCATGGGCTTCTGGCTGGCCGAGGATCGCTACGTCAGTCCGTATCTGTCGGCCTACACCGCGCTGGCCTTCGAATGGCTGCGCGATGCCGGACTGACGCCGCCCGTCGCAGTACAGGGCAAGCTCGATGGTTACCTCGATCGCCTGCTGAAGAAGGATGCCGCCGGGCTCAACGCCGAAGGCAATGCCTCGTTGCGCAGCGTGGCGCTGGCGACGCTGGCGCGGCGCGGCAAGCTGACGGTGGCCGACCTCGATCGTTACGCGCCATCGCTGGCGCGCATGGGTCTGTTCGGCCAGGCGATGTATCTGGACGCGGCGCGGCGCGTCGACGGCGCGGACCGGCAAACGCGGCTGGCGCTCGATCTGCTGCTCGCACGCGGCCAGCAGAGCGCCGGCACGCTGGTGCTGCGCGAAACCGGGGACCGCAGCTGGGAGCCGCTGCTCGGTTCCGAATTGCGCGCGAACTGCGTGGCGCTGTCGGCGCTGGTGTCGGCCAGCGATGGCCTGATCGATGACGACGCATCGGCACGCGAGCTGCCGGCCAAGCTGGTTCGCGCCATCACCCAGGCGCGTGGTGGCCGTAATCACTGGGAGAACACCCAGGAAAACGTGTTCTGCGCAAGCGCACTGGAAGCCTATGCGCGGCGTTACGAATCGGCCGCACCGGCGTTCACGCTGGAGGCGCTGCTGGATGGCCAACGGCTCGGCAAGGCGCAGTTCAGCAGCGTGCGCGATGCCCCGGTCACGGCCACCCGGCCGATCGCCGCTGCCGACATCGGCCGCAAGCAGTCGCTGGACATTCGCCACAGCGGCCAGGGCCGCGGCTACTTCGCGGCCAGCGTCCGCTACGTGCAGGCCGACGATCAGGCCAGCGCGGCCAACGCCGGCTTCGGCATCAAGCGCCGTTACGCGTTGTTCCGCGACAAGGTCTGGCAGCCGCTGGAATCGCCGATGACGATCCGCCGTGGCGAACTGGTGCGGGTGGAACTGACCGTCAGCACGCCGGCCGCGCGCAGCTTCGTGGTTGTCGACGACCCGCTGCCCGGTGGGCTGGAGCCGGTCAATCCGGATCTGGCGACCGCCAGCGGTCTGGCCGCCGAAGATGCCGAGCCGCCCGGTTCGGCCAGCCCGTATCCGTTCTATCACCGCGAACTGCGTTTCGACGCCGCGCGCTGGTTTGCCGATGCGCTGGCCGCCGGCACCTACCAGCTGTACTGGGTCGGGCAGGCCGTAGCGACCGGCAACTTCGCGGTGCCGGTGCCGCATGTCGAAGCGATGTACGACCCGGACATCTTCGGCAATGCCCTGCCGGCGCGGCTGATCGTCGAGGAAGCGCAGACGCCTTGAGCCATCGAGGCAGTGGTCGGGGATGGCGCGCCCATGCGCGGGCGCTCGGTGTCGGCGTGACGCGCGTTGGCGGCGGTACAAAAAAGGCCCGCCGAAGCGGGCCAGATAGGCAGACTTGCCTGAGGAGTGGTGCAGGTCAGAAGCGGATCGTCACGCCGCCGATCACCGTGCGTGCAGCGCCGGGCCGGATGCCGTTCTCGATGTCGACGATGTAGGTCTTGTCGGTCAGGTTGCGACCGGTCACCCACAGTTCGGTCTTCGGGCCGACCCAGGGCACGGTGAACCCGATGCGTGCCGACAACAGCGTGTTCGACGGCACCCGTCCGAGCACGACGACCTCGCGAATCTCCACCGAATCACCGGGCTGTACCGGTTCGCGATCCTCATTGGCCAGCGTCAGGTCGCGGGTGTTGAGCAGATCGGAGAAATAGCTGCCGAAATGGTTGACGGTCAGCGATGCCGTCCACAGCTGGCCGCCCTTCAGGCCGACGGTCAGGCTTCCGGCATGCAGCGGCGTTTCCGGCACCCGGTTGCCGTCGATCTCGCCGCCCTCGGTGAACGTCGAACGGGCGTAGCTGTAACTGAGCGACGAGAACGCGGATACGCCAGTACCCGGCAATGACGGCGACTCGTAGTTCAGCCCGAGATCGAAGCCAACCGAACGCGAATCGGCGGAGTTGACGACGATGTTGGCGTCGTCAACGGTGTACGGCAGCTGCACCACGGTGTCGTAGATGACGTTGTAGAACGCTGCGGCGTCGGCGCTCAGGCCTGGCGCGAGCCGGGTACGGAAGCCGATCTGGCTGTTGATGCCGGTTTCCGGCTTCAACGGGAATTCGTCGGCAGAGCGAGCGAACGCTGGCGTGTAGCCGCGTGCGACGTTGGCGAACACCTGGGTCTTGTCAAAGCCGGTGTACAGCAACGCCAGGCTCGGCAGCGCCAGCAGGCGGTCATCCTGTTCGCCGTCAAACTCGAATTCCGAGCCGGTGAAGCGGCGTTCGCGATGCTGGGTGTAGTGCTCGATGCGGACACCCGGGGTGATCTGGAAGTCGCCGACCTGCACCGCGTTCTGGATGTAGCCGGCAATCGCTGTCGCCTGATACTTGTCGAGGCGGGCCGCGGCCAGCTCGTTCTCGCCGAAGTTGCTGCCGCGGTTGCCGATCGAGATCACTTCGCCGACGTCCCCGAACTCGCGGCCGTCGTCGAAGAGCGAGCGCGTGCCCTGTACGCCGAACGACACTTCATGGCCGATGCTGCCGGTGGTGAAATTCACCACCGCCCGCGACTCGGCGCCGTAGTTCTCGTAGAGGCGGGCGCGGCTGACCATCACGCCGCTGACGCCCGGGATGAACTGGTATTCCGGATCCTCGTACTCGAAGTCGGGCAGCGCATCGACCGAGATTTCCTCCGGGTCGACCGTGAAGCGCGCGCGATCGGTACGCGTCGCATAGACCCGCGATGACACGGTGATGCCACTGCCGTTGAATTGGTGCTTGAGGTCGTACTTCGAGAAGTTGACCCCGATCGTGTTGAACTCCTGTCCGAAACGGCCGAGCTTGCGGCGCGGTGCCAGTGCGTACTCGACCGGCGTCAGGTTCGATTCATCGTAGTTCGAGCGCTCGCGCAGGTGCGTGGCGCTGAACTCCAGCGAATGCCGGTCGTTGATCCGGTACTCGATCTCGCCATAGAAATCGTCGAAACGCGATTTCTCGACATCGAAGGCACCGTCGGCATTCGCGCCGCTGTAAGCGAGTGCAATGCCGAAGTCGCCGATCGTTCGGGTGTGCGAGACATGCCGCTGGAAGTTGTCATCGTTGCCATAACCGACCTCGAACTTCGACTGCGGTGTGGCGGTCGGTGACAGCGAACGGAAATTGATGATGCCGTGATTGTTCAGCGGCCCGTAGATCACGTGACCGGTGCCCTGCAGCACTTCTACGTTTTCCAGGCGCTGGAACGGCGGCGTGTAGTGCGCCGACGAATCGAGATACGGCGAGGCGTTGATCGGCACGCCGTCCTCCAGCAGAAGGACCTTGCGGCTGCGCCGCGACGGCGCGCCGCGCAGACCGATGCCGGAGCGGCGGCCGGCGATATCGTCATCGATGATCCGCAGGCCCGGCACGGCGCGCAGCGCTTCCTGCAAGGTCACCGGGCGCAGGCGGTCGAGGTCTTCATCGGTCAGCTGGCGCGCAGTACCGGCGGTGTTCTCGATCGGTCCCACGAAGGTGCCTTCGACCAGCACCGGTGCCAGTTTCACCGCGTCATCGTCACCCGCTGCTGATTGCGTCGCGTTGGTGGAGTCGCTCTGTTGTGCCATGACGGGAGCGCTCAACAGGCCGCCGGCGCAAAACAGGGCCGCCGCCAGCGTAATCGGCTTGCGGCGAGGTGGGGTCAGCATCGTCTTTCTCCTCGAGTTGTTGTTGTGGACGTCTACGGGGCGCGTCGTCCCCTTATGGCCAACAATCATCGGTAAGCCCATCCGCCCGCTGAATGGGAAATCTTCCTTGGGTAAGGCCGGTTCAGTTAAAGATTCGTCAAAATTTGGAAAAGGGAAAAACACCAATTCCCGTCGACATTGCAGCGACCGGCCAATGACGAATTAGGTGGGGCATATCGCGCTTCCCGCATGTTCGATGAGCCGGCGTGGGTTCATGGGACGCCGGGCCCGGACGACCTGGTGTTGTGCTTCGCTTTCCGAACTTCATCGTCGCTTCGGCGCCGGCAGGGCGCGTAGCCCAATTCGTTCCCGGTTCGGCAATTTTGCGCGCCAGCTGTGTGCGGACAGTGCTGCGCTGTTCAACGCCGAAGAAGCGCTGCACGGGTCTCCGTCGGGACACGCGAAGCCGGCAGGCCTTGACCGACGGCGCTAGCATCGTCGGCATGCTCCGGATCCCCGCCTTTCTGCGATCACTGCGTCCATGGTGGGCGGCCATTCCGGTGTTGCTGCTGATCTGCGCCACGGGGCTCGCCCAGCAGCCGCTGCCGCATCAACTGCAGCCCGAAGCGCTCGATGCGACGCGGGCAGAGGTGCTCGATGCCAGCGGCGCGCCGTTGACCCGGCATTACCTGCAGCGCTGGAACACGGCTGATCGGCTGCCGCTGGCGCAGGTGCCGGCCTTGCTCAAGACCGCCATCGTCAGTGCAGAGGATCACCGTTACTGGCGTCACCGCGGCATCGACTGGCGCGCGCGACTGGCTGCGGTCTGGCAGGCGATACGGGCCGGGCGCGCGGTACGCGGCGCCAGCACCATCAGCGAGCAGGTGGTGCGGCTGATTCACCCGCGGCCGCGGACGATCTGGGCGCGCTGGGTCGAAGGCTTCGAGGCGATGCGGCTGGAGATGCGCTTCTCGAAGTCCGCGATCCTGGAGTTCTATTTCGATCAGGTGCCGTACGGCGCCAACCGGCGCGGCGTCCGGCAAGCGGCGCGCTACTACTTCGGACGCGAGCTGACCACGCTCAGCGAGCCGGAAATGCTGGCGCTGGCGGTGATGCCGCGCGCGCCAAGCCGGCTTGACCCGATGCGTGATGCCGGCCGTCTGCGCGGGCCGATGCAGCGACTGGCGCGGCGCATGGCCGCTGACGGACTGATCCCGGAATCGCGTGTTGCCAAGTTGGCGACGCCGCCGCTCGCACTGCGCGCCGACGATGACGGGATCCCGGCGGGCCATTTCGTCGCCGAAGCCCGGCGTCGCGCGCATGGCGGCGACGGCAGCGCGCTGCACACCACGCTCGACGCCGGCTTGCAGCGGCAGGCCCAGCAGCTGCTCGACCAGCGGGTGCGCGATCTGGCCGGGGTTGGCGTTCGTCAGGGCGGGCTGCTGGTCGTCGAGCTCGATGGCAATCGGGTCCGCAGCTGGAACGTGGCCAATCTCGATGCTGCCGACGGCGAGATCGGGATCGATACCGTGCTGACGCCGCGCCAGCCGGGCTCGGCGCTGAAGCCGTTTGTCTACGCGCTGGCACTGGAACGCGGCTGGACCGCCGCCACCCGGATCGCCGACGAGCCGACCGCCGCGCATGTCGGCAACGGGCTGCATCCTTATCGCAACTATTCGCGGCTCAGCTACGGCGCGGTCAGCGTGCGCGAAGCACTCGGCAATTCGCTGAACGTGCCAGCGGTCAAGGCTTTGCAGTTCGTTGGCGGCGCGTCATTCCTGGAACTACTGCATCGGCTCGGCATGAGTGGCCTGCGCGCGCATCCCGACCATTACGGCGATGGCATTGCGCTGGGCAACGGCGAGGTCACGCTGGCGCAGCTGGTCAATGCCTACGCGACGCTGGCCCGGCAGGGCCGCCAGCAGCCACTGCAGCTATTCGAGGACGGCCGCGAGCGCCAGTCACCACAGGCGGTGCTGAGCCGAGACAGCGCCTCGATCATCACCGACATCCTGTCCGACCCGCGGGCGCGCCTGCTCGAGTTCGGCGATGGCGGTCTGCTGCGCTTTCCCGGCCAGACTGCGGTCAAGACCGGCACCTCCAGCGATTACCGCGATGCCTGGTGCGTGGCCTACAACCACCGCTACGTCGTCGGGGCCTGGATGGGCACGCTGAACGGTGCTGCGATGGACGGCGTGACCGGCTCGATCGGTCCAGCCTTGCTGGTGCGCTCGGTGTTCGGGCTGCTCGATCAGCGGCATCCGCCGCAGCCGCTGCTGCTGAGCCCGGGCTTGCAGGCACGGCTGGTTCGGGATGTCGACGGTGGCGAGCGGCGCGAATGGTTCGCGCCCGGCACCGCGCCCGAGGCGGACAGTGTCGCTGCCGCCACCTGGGCTGGCAGTGCGCCCTCGACGCCAAGCCTGGTGCAGCCGTTCGAAGGTTTGCAGCTGGCGCTTGATCCGCGTGTGCCGCCCGAGCAGCAGGCGCTGGAGTTCGAGCTGGCGGCGGTGGCCGACGATGAAGCGGTGCACTGGTTTGTCGACGATGCGCCGGTCGGCGAGGGTCGGGGGCCGCACTACCCGTGGCCGCTGAGTCGTGGCGAACACCGCGCCCGAGCGGCTGCAGCCGATGGTCGCTGGCAGACCGCGACGGTGCGCTTCCGCGTCAAGTGAGTGCTGGAAGCGGTCGCCGGCGCGCGCGGTGCATGGCTGCGGCAGCAGCGCTGCGCCATCTGCGCACGAAGCGGAGAATTTTCGTTGCAGTGCGGCAGGTGCATCCCTACAATGCGCGCCTGCCGGACAGTTAGCTCAGTGGTAGAGCATCGCCTTCACACGGCGGGGGTCACAGGTTCAAGCCCTGTACTGTCCACCAATTCAAGCGGTTGCGCCGGTTTGATCGACTTGACAGTCGATGCGCGCAACCTTCAGGCCCGCCCAGCGCGGGCTTTTTTGTGGGCGCAGTTCACCGTCTTGCCGTTCCGGCCTCGAAGGAGTGAACTAGGCGCTCACACAGGGAGAGCGCACATGCGGGCAGCAGTGACGGTGGCGGGATGGATCGGGATGGCCCTTCTGGCCGGCTGTGGCAAGTACGGCCCCAATGGCCCGGACCTGTCGCTGGGCGGCTATTACACGGTCAGCATCACACCGAGCGGGGCCAGCGCCGCGAACAGCGGCTTCGCGCTGATCGCCGAGAACGGCAACGGCTGGTTCGTCGACAGCGACGGCGGCGCGGTCTATTTCGTGAACTCGGTGCGTGACGGCAATCTGCTCAACGGCGTCTATCGCGGCTATGCCGCGACCGTATTCAGCAACGGCGATCCGGTGGTCACCGGCGAACTGAGCGGCACTATCGAAGAGCGCAGCACGGTCACCGGCACCGCGCTGTCGTCGCTCGGCACCGCGCCGTTCCAGTGGCAGTACCAGGCAGCGGCCTACGAAATCCCGGCGTCGTTCGTGGTGCTGGCCGGCA
>JAPLSB010000006.1 GCA_026398875.1 Gammaproteobacteria bacterium
GGAGCAGCCGATCATCATCGGCACCATCCAGTTCGCCAGACCGACGAACGCCGGCATGACGCCGCCGAAGATCATGACCAGCGCGTGCAGCGTGATCATCTGGTTGTAGAACTCGGGATCGATGAACTGCATGCCCGGGGCGTACAGCTCAGCGCGAATCACCAGCGACATCAGGCCGCCGATGAAGAACATGATGAACGAGAACCACAGGTACAGCGTGCCGAGATCCTTGTGATTGGTCGTCTTGATCCAGCGCATCACGCCCTTTTCAGGACCGTGATGGTGATCGTCGTGGGCATGGTCATGCCCGTGGTCGTGTGCGTGCGTCTTGGCCATGTCTCGGTACTCCTGACTCAATCGAATTCGTGCGGATACGGTGGCGCGAGGCTCAGCGGAGCTTCTTGACCTGGTCGGCGGTCACGCTGTCGCCAACCTTGTTGCCGAGGTCATTGCGGATGTAGGTCGCGACGGCGGCCACTTCAGCATCGGACAGCTGGGCGAACGGCGGCATCGCGTTCTTGCCCTTAAGAACCTGAGTGATGACGGTAGCGACCGGACCGGTCGCAACCTTCGAGCCGGTCAGCGCCGGGAACGTCGGCGGCAGGCCCGCACCGGTCGCCTGATGGCAGGCGGCGCAGTTGCCAAGGAAAACCTTCTTGCCATCGACCGCCGGAGCGGCTTCTGCGGCTGCGACCGGGGCAACAGCGGCCACTTCGACTGGAGCGGCTTCCGCAGCGGGGGCCGGGGCGTCGACGGCAGCGTCGGTAGCCGTCGGCGCAGCGGCGGCGGCGACTTCATCGCCGCCCTTCATTTTTTTCAGCCACTCGGCGTAATCGGCTTCGCTCTTGGCTTCGACGACCACCGGCATGAAGCCGTGGTCACGGCCGCACAGCACGGTGCACTGGCCGCGGTAGATGCCCGGCTCGTTGATCTGCGTCCACATGTCGTTGATGAAGCCCGGGATCGCATCCTTCTTGATCGCCAGATCCGGCACCCACCAGCCGTGGATGACGTCGTTCGAGGTCAGCAGGAAGCGGACCTTCTTGCCGACCGGCAGCACGAGGTTGTTGTCGACCACGCGCAGGTAGTTCGGCACGGTGGCCGGGTCGATGCCCGAGCCGAGCTGACGGGCTTCGTTCGACTTGGCGTCGAGGGTCGAGAAGAAGCTGACGCCTTCGCCGACGTACTCGTACTGCCACTTCCACTGGTAGCCCGTGATCTTGATGGTCAGATCCGAGTTGCGCGAATCGTACTGCTTGATCAGCGTGCCGGCAGCCGGCACGGCAAGGCCGATCAGGATCAGGAACGGGATGATCGTCCAGATGATCTCGACGGTGGTCGAATGATGGAACGTCGCCGGCACCGGGTTCTTCGAGCGGCGGTGCGCGAAGATCGAATAGAACATCACACCGAACACCACGACGGCGATCGCGACGCAGACCCAGAACGCGGCCATGTGCAAGTGCCAGACTTCATTGCTGATGTCCGTCACGCCTTTCGGCAGGTTCCAGTAGGCCGCTTCCTGGAGATCCGCAGCAGCGGCTGCAGCGTTTCCAGCTACGCCCGCCATCGCGAGCACCAGGCCACGAAGGCCGCGAATCAGGTTCGACATATCGACTTTCAACCCAAAAGTTTGGAAATCAGTTGCCATCCAGAGCCGTGTGTCCCGCTTTCTCAAGCGGCTCCACACGCCATCCAGCCAGTATCAGCTCTCGCAGCCGCGCTGCGAGCCGTTCTCGATCCTCGTCCGTGAGGCATCGACCCAGAACCAGTCGCCGCGTGCCGTTGTACAGGCACAGCCGCGTCGGATCGTTCCGGTGAATTCCCTGCTCCAGCAAGATTCTTGTCGACGACCGTGGCCAGTCGATCGATAACCGCGCACCTTCACCGCTCATGCCGCATTCGACGCGTACGCGATTGCCTTCGAATGCAATCACTTCCCGATACCGGTTGCGCTTCAGGCTGACGTACAGCGCCAAACCCAAGGCCGCCAGTTCGAGACCCGCGAACGGCAGGATCGGCCAGAAGCCTTGCACCGTGAAAAACAGCGCAATCGCCATCGACACCAGTGTCATCAACCCCATCACGCTCCATGCCACCTTCACCGTCATGGAAGCATTCGGCCCAATCACCAGCCGCGTGTCGTGCGGAGTTGTCACTGCTGATGTCCTGTCGCCTGCCGGAAGATACCGGGAACACAGCGGGCGGATTGTAGAGGAAGGCGTGTCGCGCGCAAAGCCTTGTCTTTGTTGCCTAGATTGACCTTGAGCGGGTCGCCGAGATTACCCGGTCATCGGCTGCATAAAGCCGGTAATCCGTCTTGACACAGCCGTTGAAAATTTTTCTGGACAGTTGCTCGCAAACGCATCAGGAGCGCCTCCATGACGCCGGCGTCGATTTGCGATTCGCGGTCGTCAGCGGCGGCGAGACAGGTCCGTATCGGCGCGTCGAGCATGCTCTGAAGGGTTTCGACATTGTCCGCCCACTCGGCTTGCTTCGGCGGCATTCGGTTGGCAACCCCACCCAGCAGCGGCACTCGTCAGCCCCTCGCGCCCTCCACGATCATCACGTCGCAATCGGCTGCCAGCCGCCGGAATCCGCATCGAGCACGGCGATATCGATCTGCATGCCGACGGCGCCGGCAGCGAGATGCGGCGCTATCGGCCTAGCCGCTCTTGCGGCTGGCATCGACGATGGCGGCGACGAGGCCATCGATCTGGCGGTCGGTGTGAGCGGCCGACAGGGTCACGCGCAGCCGTGACGTCCCGAGCGGCACCGTCGGCGGCCGGATCGCCGCAACCCAGTAGCCGCGCTCGAACAGCGCACGCGACAGCGCCACCGCCGGTCCAGGTTCGCCGACGATCAGCGGCTGAATCGGCGTCGTTGACGGCGACAGCGAAAACGGCAGGTCAGCGCCCAGGGCCGTGATGCCGCGCCGGAAGCGGGCGATGTTCGCGTGCAGACGCGCCTGATGCTCCGGCTCGCTGCGGATGATCCGCAGCGCGGCACGCGCGGCCGCCGCGATGGCCGGCGGCGGCGCTGTCGAGAACACCCAGGTGCGCGCCCGCTGGATCAGGAATTCGATCAGTGCTTCCGAACCGGCGACAAAGGCGCCGGCTGCGCCGAGGCTTTTTCCCAACGTGGCGATGTAGACATCGGCCAGCGCCATCGCGCCGCCATCGGTCACGCCGAGGCCGTGTGCGTCGTCGATGATCAGGCTCGCACCGTGCTGGCGCGCCATCGCCGCCAGCGCCGGCACATCGGCTTCGTCACCATCCATGCTGAACACAGAGTCGCTGACGATGCCGACTTCCCCGCCCTGCGCCCGCGCTTCATCAAGCGCTGACGCGTAGCCGCCGAGATCGGCATGCGGCACGCGCAGGTAGCGCGCGCCGGCCAGCCGGGCGCCATCGATCAGGCTGGCGTGGTTCAGTTCGTCGCAGAGCAGCGCATCGGATTTCCCGAACAGCGCCCGCAAGGTGCCGAGATTCGCGGCCCAGCCCGACGTGAACAGCAGCGCCCGGGCGCGGCCGGTGTAGTCGGCCAATTCTTCTTCGAGCTGCGCGTGCTCGCGGTTGTAGCCGGACACCAGCGCCGCCGCGCCACTGCCAGTGCCGGCCTGGCCGAGCGCTTTCTGCGCCGCAGCGGCAACGCGAGGATCGCTGGCCAGCCCGAGGTAATCGTTCGAGCAAAAGCTGATGCAGGCGCGGCCGTCGACAACCAGCCGGACACCATGCGTTCCCTCGACAATCCGCCGCGCGCGGTACAGGTCCGCTGCGCGGAAGCCTTCGAGTTCGCGCTTCAGCCGGGCATCGAGCGGCGACGCCGTCGCCGCCAGCCCGACGGCCGGTGCGTTCATCAGCAGCAGGACGCTGGCGCGCCGCAGGCCTCGGCGGCGGCCACAGCCGAAGCCGCGCACGCCGTTTCGTCGATGAGCTTGGTCCCACCATCAACGCGGATGTCGTTGTGAATGCCGAGCTTCGCGAACAGCGCGCGGTCACGCTCGTTCTGCGGGTTCGTCGTGGTCAGCAGGCGCTCGCCGTAGAAGATCGAATTGGCGCCAGCGAAGAAGCACAGCGCCTGGGTTTCGTCGGACATCTCGGTGCGGCCGGCCGACAGCCGCACGTAGCTCTGCGGCATCAGGACGCGGGCAACGGCGATGGTGCGCACGAAGTCCAGCGGATCAAGCGGCGGGGCATCGGCCAGCGGCGTGCCCTTGACCGCGACCAGCTCGTTGATCGGCACCGATTCCGGGTGCTGCGGCAGATTGGCCAGCGCGCGCAGGAACTCGACGCGATCGCCGTCCGACTCGCCCATGCCGACAATGCCGCCGCAGCAGACCTTGACGCCGGCATCGCGGACATTGGCCAGCGTTTCGAGGCGATCTTCGTAGGTGCGGGTGCTGATGATCTCGCCGTAGAACTCTGGCGAGGTATCGAGGTTGTGGTTGTAGTAGTCCAGGCCTGCCGCCTTCAGCGCCTGCGCCTGCCGTGCTTCGAGCATGCCGAGCGTGACGCAGGTTTCCAGCCCCAGCGCCTTCACTTCGCGGACCATCTCGGACACCTTTTCGATGTCCTTGTCCTTCGGCGAGCGCCAGGCGGCTCCCATGCAGAAGCGGGTCGCGCCGTTGGCCTTGGCGTCTTCGGCAGCCTTCACGACCTCGGCCAGCGGCATCAGCTTTTCGGCCTTCAGGCCGGTGCTGAAGCGCGCGCTCTGCGGGCAGTACGCGCAGTCTTCCGGGCAGGCGCCGGTCTTGATCGACAGCAGGGTGGACAACTGCACGGCATTCGGATCGAAATGCGTGCGATGAACCGACTGCGCACGGAACAGCAGATCGTTGAAGGGCAGCGCGAAGAGTGCTGCAACCTCGTCGTGCGTCCAGTCATGGCGGCGGTCGTCGACCGGGTTGGAGCGAACAGCGGGCGACGCGGCGGCAAGCGACATGAGGCGGTTCCGAGAGCAGGGATCGTGCTGCAGTGTTCGCGGCCAGCCGGGACGCTGTCAACCATGTACGCAGGCGTACGGTTGACATGATCGGCCTGCTGCGACGCTGGATCGTCCCCTCGGCCTGCCTGATCTGTGCCGGTGACGCCGAACCGGGCACGGTCTGCGCCGGTTGCCGTGCCAGCCTGCCGTGGAACCATGTCGCCTGCCCAGTCTGCGCATTGCCCCTGCGCAGCGCCGTGGCCCATGTCTGCGCGCACTGTGCTGCGGAACCGCCGCACTTCGATGCGGCCCTGGCCGCGTTCCGCTACGAAGCGCCGATCACCCAGGCCATCTTCGGCTTGAAGTATCACGGACAGTTCCGGCAATCGCGCTGGCTCGGCACCGAAATGGCGCGGCTGGCCGCCGAGCGCCCGAGCGTGCTGCCCGATCTGCTGATTCCGGTTCCCTTGCATGTCTCGCGGCTGCGGCAGCGCGGCTACAACCAGGCGCTGGAACTGGCACGCGGCATCACCCGTCACCTGGCCATCGAGATCGACTGGCGAACCGCCACCCGCCTGCGCGCCACGGCCGATCAGATCGGCAAGCGGGCGGCGGAGCGGCGCAAAGAAGTGCGAAAGGCCTTCTGTGTCGGGTCTGCGGTCGCCGGTCGGCACGTCGCGCTGATCGACGATGTCATGACCACCGGCAGCACGGTCGATGAACTGGCGCGGGCCGCGCGTGAGGCCGGGGCGCTGCGGGTCGAGGTCTGGATCGCGGCGCGCGTGCCGTGATCGACGATCAGCGCAGGTGGCGGTCGAGGAAATCGAGCCCGCGCTGCACCGCCTCGCCGTCCATCAGGAACGCCGTGATGTGGCCGAGGCCGCGCAGCTCGTAAAGCTCGTTCGGCACACCGGCCGTGTCGAGCGCCGCCTTGTAGTCGCTGGCCTGATCGAACGGCACCAGCTGGTCCCAGCCGCCGTGGTACAGGAACACCGGCGGATCGCCCGGCGTCACGTAGGCCGCCGGTGACGATTCTCGGAATGCCACCGAGTTCTCCGTCCAGCGCTCGCCGAGGAACTTCGGCACGATCGTGCCGCCGTGGAACTTGCGCAGGTCGGACGGTATTCCGCCGGCGACCACCGCCTTGACCTCGGCACCGGGCTGGTAGAGCCGATCACCCTCGCTCATGCCGCCGAGCATCGCCGCCAGATGGGCACCGGCCGAATAGCCCCAGGCGCCGATGCGCTGCGGGTCGACGTGGTAATCGGCGGCATGGCCGCGCAGCCAGCGGACCGCCTGCTGCACGTCGATCACCTGCGCGGGAAAAATCGATTCCGGGGCCAGCCGATAGGTGATGTTCAGCGTCACATAGCCGCGCATCGTCACACGCCGCGCGATGCCTTCGACCTGTTCGCGGTCTCCGCTCGACCAGCCGCCGCCGTGAATCATCACCACCGCCGGCCAGCCGCCGGGCGGTGCGCTGCCGGACGGCGTGTACAGATCGGCCAGCAGCGGCTTCGGCCAGCCAGGCGGCGTGAAGCGCAGGTCGCGCTGCACGGTCCAGTCGAGTTTCAGACGCGGCGTGGGCGCCGCATCGGGCTTGCCGGCATGGCGGGCACAGCTGCTGGTCAGGACGGCGACCGGCAGCAAGGCGGTGGACAGCAGTCGAAGCATCATCGCGGTGGCACGTCGTTCGGGGTTCGACCTGCGTTACGGCGCGGTCGGCGATCGGGATTCAGCCGCCGGGCTGCTCGCCAGCCGCTGCTGCAGGAACGCGATGCCCTGCTCGATGGCCGGCTTGCCGTCAGGGCCGAGCTTGTGGCCGCCGCCGGCGATCTGCACCAGTACGTTCGCCACGCCGGCGGCCGTCAGCGCATCGCGATAGGCCGTTGCCTGACTGACCGGCACCGTGCGGTCGGCGTCGCCGTGAAACAGGAACACCGGCGGATCGTCCGCCGTGGCGTGAGCGATCGGCGAGGCCTCGATGAACACCGTCGAGCCTGCGTGCCAGCGCTCGCCAAGGAAACTTGCCAGCGAACGATTGCCACCGCCGCCATCGCGGAAATCGGTCGGCGTGCCGCCACCGACCACCGCCTGCACGCGCGCTTGCGGATCGAACAGCCGATCGCCGGGGCTCAGCGACGCCGTCAGCGCTGCAAGATGTGCACCTGCCGACGAACCCCAAAGCGCGATCCGCGCCGGATTGATTACCAGCGTCGCCGCGTTGTCGCGCAGCCAGCGAATCGCCTGCTGCACGTCGAGCACCTGGGCGGGGTAGATGGCATCCGGCACCAGCCGGTAGTCGATCGCCAGCGCAACGAAACCAGCATCGGCCAGCCGGCGCGCCATGCCCCGGCTGTGGCCGCGGTCGCCCTTGTGCCAGGCGCCGCCGTGCAGCACGACCGCAGCCGGCCAGCCTCCGGCGGGCGGCGCGCCATTCGGCACGATCAGATCTCCCGACAGCGCGGCCGGCCAGTTGGCCGGCGTATAGACCACGACGCGTTCACCGGCGGTCGGCGCATCGGCCGACACGGTCGTGGCAATGGTCGCGCTCAGACCTGCGGTCAACAGCAGCGTCAGCCAACGGGACATGGCAATTCTCCGATTCAGAAAGGCGGCAATGACAGCGCGAGCCCCAGAAAGACCACGGCGCCGAAGCGATTGTTGCCGAGGAAGGCCGCGAAGCAGGCGGCGCGATCGCGGTGGCGCGCGCGCCAGAGCTGGTGTGCAGCGAAGCTTGCGGCAACCACAAGCCCCAATCCGTACAGCGCGCCGACGCCGACCCGCCAGCCGGCGAACGCAAGCAGCGCCAGTGCGCAGCCGTGCAGCAGACCGATGACCGCGAGGTCGGCGCGGCCGAACAGGATGGCGCTCGACTTCACGCCGATCTTCAGATCGTCATCGCGATCAACCATCGCGTAGAGCGTGTCGTAGGCGATCGTCCAGCACAGGTTCGCGGCCATCAGCAGGCTGGCCATCGGCCAGTCGACGCGACCGCCGACGGCCGCGAACGCCATCGGGATGCCCCACGAGAACGCGATGCCGAGATGCGCCTGCGGCAGCGAATGGAAGCGCTTGGCAAACGGATAACTGGCGGCGATCATCACCGCCGGCACCGACAGCCACAGCGCCGCGGCATTCAACGGCGACGCGATCGCCAGTGCCAGCAGCGCCAGCAGCACGAACAGGATCAGTGCTTCGCGCGGGGTCGCCCGGCCGCTGGCCAGCGGCCGCCCTCGGGTGCGCTCGACGTGGCCATCGACCTTGCGATCGGCGAAATCGTTGATCACGCAGCCGGCGCTGCGCATCAGAAAGGTGCCGGTCACGAAGATCGCCAGCAGCTGCAGAGGCGGCAGTCCGCCGGCCGCGAACCACAGCGCCCACAGGGTCGGCCAGAGCAGCAGATAGGTACCCACCGGCTTGTCCAGCCGCATCAGCTGGGCGTAAGCCGTCAGCCGGTCCCGCGTGATCGCCATGGTTCAGAACTTCCGGATCAGCACCACACCGGCGACGATCAACGCCGCACCGAGCACCCGCCATGGGTTGATCGCATGCTGCGCGAATCCGAGCAGGCCGAAGTGGTCGAGGGTCAACGACAAGGCCAGCTGGCCCGCCACGATCAGCCCGAAGGTCAGCGCAACGCCAAGCATCGGCGGCAGCACGATGGACATGATCAGGTAGCCGACGCCGAGCGTGCCGCCGATCCCCCACAGCCACCACGGCACCGCGGACGCATTCGTCGGCCACGGCGTGCGCAGCGCGATGACGACGGTCAGCAGCAGCAGCGTGCCGGCCGAGAACGAAACCAGCGCCGCCACGAACGGACTGCCGAGATGGCCGCGCAGCTGGCCGTTCAGGCCGGCCTGCAACGGCAGTACCGCGCCGGCGGCAAGGGCCAGCAGCATCGGGATCAGGGCTTTCATTCACTCATTGTGCCAGCGGGACGTGTTGCGCCAGCGAATCAGCAGCCAGTCTCACGCAAAGACGCCGAGACGCAAAGAATGGCCCGCAATCGGGGGCCTTTCCTGCGATCGCTGTTCCTTGGCGTCTTCGCGTCTTGGCGTGAGGCCCGCTTTTCGGCCGTCAGACCTGCGCATACCGATCGGCATCGCCAATCCAGCGGCTGATCAGCCGGCGCGCGTCCTTCGGCGCCTTCAGCCACCAGTCGTCGGCGAGCTTCTGCAGGCCGCCGATCAGCGCCGAGTCGCGAACCGGGTCGGCGATCTTCATGCCGACCAGGCCGGTCTGGCGGCGGCCAAGCAGTTCGCCGGGACCACGGAGTTCAAGATCCTTCTGGGCGATCACGAAGCCGTCGTTGGTGGTGCGCATCACGTCGAGCCGCGCTTTCGAGCCTTGACCGAGCGGTGGCTGGTACATCAGCAGGCACTGGCTGGCAGTGGCGCCGCGCCCCACCCGGCCTCTGAGCTGATGCAGCTGCGACAGACCGAGCCGCTCGGCGTTGTCGATGATCATGATGCTGGCATTCGGCACGTCGACGCCGACCTCGATCACCGTCGTCGCGACCAGCAGTTGTGTGGCGCCGCTCTGGAAGGCACGCATCTGCGCTTCCTTCTCGGCCGCCTTGAGGCGGCCGTGCACCAGGCCGACCTTCAGCTCCGGCAGTTCCTCGCGCAGCTGGCGGTAGGTTTCCTCGGCGGCTTGCGCCTGCAGTTCGGTGTTTTCCTCGATCAGCGTGCAGACCCAATAGGCCTGCCGACCTTGCCGGCAGGCTTCGCCGATCCGCGACAGCACGTCGAAGCGGCGTTCGTTCGACAGCACGACGGTCTGCACCGGCGTGCGGCCGGGCGGCAATTCGTCGATCACCGAGACATCGAGATCGGCGTAGACCGTCTGCGCCAAGGTTCGCGGGATCGGGGTCGCCGACATGATCAGCTGATGCGGCGTGACACCGGCCGGCCCCTTGTCGCGCAGCGCCAGCCGCTGGCCGACGCCGAAGCGATGCTGTTCGTCAACGACGATCAGACCGAGCTTCTTCAGCTTCATGTCGCCCTGGAACAGCGCATGGGTGCCGACCCAGACGGGTGTGGCACCGCTGGCTGCGCGCTGCAGCGCTGCGTCGCGCTCGGACTTCTTCATCTTGCCGGTCAGCAGGCCGACCTCGACGCCAAGCGGCGACAGCCATCCGTTCAAGGTGCGCGCGTGCTGTTCGACCAGCAGTTCGGTCGGCGCCATCAGCACCGACTGCAAGCCGCTGAGCGCAGCACCGAGCATCGCGGCGGCCGCGACCACGGTCTTGCCGGATCCAACATCGCCCTGGATCAGCCGCAGCATCGGCTTGCCCAATGCAAGATCGTGGGCGATGTCGGAAATCACGCGCCGCTGTGCGCCGGTCATCGCGAACGGCAGCTTTTCCTGCAGCTTGGCGGCCGCCGGCAGCACCGCTTCGATGCGCGCACCTGGCGCGCCCTTCGTCTGCTTGCGCAGCAGACGCATGCACAGCTGGTGCGCCAGCAGTTCTTCGCGCACCAGCCTGATCTGCGACGGGTGACGGTCGAGCAGCAGATCGCCGAGATCGCGGCCGTCCGGTTCGTGCAGCGTGCGCAGCGCGTCGAGCGTGGTCGGGCCGCCGAGACCGGGGAAATCGGCCTTGTAGTCGGCATCACTCTGCGCAACGGCCAATGCCTGCTGGATCAGCGCACGGACGCGTGTCTGAGTGATGCCGGTCGCGAGGCCGTAGATCGGCGTCAGCCGCGTTTCCGGCGGCAACTCGTGTGCGGAGTCGGCGACGCGATACTCGGGATGGACGATCTCCGGGCCGCTTGGCGTGACGCGGATTCCGCCGAACGCACGCAGCCAGCGGCCATCGGTCATCGCTGCTTTCTGCGCCTCGTTGAAGTGGAAGAAGCGCAATACCAGGCTGGCGCGGCCGTCGTCGATCACCACGCGCAGCCAACGCTTGGCGCCGAAGCGGACTTCGGCGGACACGATCCGGCCGCAGACCAGTGCTTCGACGCCGTGGGCCACGTCACTGATCGGCACGATCCGGCGACGATCCTCGTAGCGGATCGGCAGGTGCAGCAATAGATCCCGGACCCGCTCCAGCCCGAGCGGCTTGAGCCTAGAGGCAACTGCCGGACCGGCGCCCTTCAGGAAGGTGAGTTCGGTATCGAGCGTCAGCGCCGGCTTCGCGCCGGGCTTGGCGGTCCTGCTGCGGGATTCAGTCATCGCGGCAAGGCCGGGCCGTGTCGGTATCAGTCGATGACCATCACTGCATCGGCCTCGACGCGAGCGCCGCGCGGCAGGCTGGCGACACCAATCGCGGCACGCGCCGGATAGGGCTCGGCGAAGTAGGTGGCCATGATCTCGTTCACCTTGGCGAAGTGGGCCAGATCGGTCAGGAACACGTTGAGCTTGGCGAAGTCACCGAGCCCGCCGCCGGCCGCAGTCGCGACTGCACGCAGGTTCTTGAACACCTGATGGATCTCGTCCTCGATCGTCGCGTTGACCATCGTCATCGTCTTCGGATCCAGCGGGATCTGGCCCGACAGGTAGACCGTGTTGCCGCACTTGACGGCCTGCGAATAGGTGCCGATCGCGGCCGGGGCGTCGTCGGTCTTGATGATGGTGCGGCTCATGGAGGCTCCGGAATTCAGCGGTGGAATGCGCGACGGGCGTTCGCCCGAAGCGTCAGGCTAGATACGAATGACGCGCTGTACCGCTTCCAGCCGCCGCAGCCGGCGCAGCACGCGGGCCAGATGGACGCGGTCGCGCACGGTGATCACGAAGCGAATCTCCAGTGCGGCATCGCTGCCGCCGCGTTCCGGCATCTGCACGTTTTCGATGCCCGAGCCGGCTGCAGCGATCTCGCCAGCGACGCTGGCCAGCAGGCCGCGCCGGTTCTCGGCCTTGAGCTTCAGCTCGGCCAGGAAATCGCCCTGCACGCTCGGCGCCCAGATCAGCGGCACGCGATCCTGTGCAGCCCCCTTGCGCGCCGACACGTGCTTGCATTCGAGGCGATGGACGACGATGCCGCGGCCAATCGAGACGTAGCCGCAGATCTCGTCGCCGGGAATCGGATGGCAGCACTTGGCGTAGTCGATGACCAGGCCTTCGGTGCCTTCCACGGCCAGCGGCACGCTTTCGCCGGGCACGGTGGCCGCACTTGGATCAGGCAGGAAGTGCCGGGCCACCAGCGGCGCCAGACGCGAGCCGGAGCCGATCGACACGTACAGATCCTCGATGTCGGCAAGGCCGAAGGCCTTCAGCACGGCCCCGGTCGATTCTTCCTTCAGTACCGTCAGCGGCACATTGAGTTCGCGCAGCGCGATTTCGAGCAGGCGGCGGCCAAGGCGAACCGCCTCGTCCTCGCGCTGGTTCTTCAGGAAGTTGCGGATGTGCTGCCGCGCCTTGACGGTCTTCACGTAGTTCAGCCACGCCGCGTTAGGACGCGCGTGGCGAGCGGTGATGATCTCGATCGTCTGGCCGTTCCTCAGAACCGTGTTCAGCGGTTCGAGTTGCTGGTCGATACGGGCGGCGACACAGTGATCGCCGAGTTCGGTATGCACGGAATAGGCGAAATCGACCGCCGTCGAGCCGCGCGGCAATTGCCGGATATGGCCCTTCGGCGTGAACACATAGACCTCATCCGGGAACAGATCGACCTTAACGTTCTCGATGAACTCCAGCGGCGCAGCGCCGGTCTGCGCGGCGAACAGGTTGCCGAGCCATTCGCGGGCACGGACCTGCGGCGCGCTCTGGCTTTCGCTCTTGCCACTGACCGCCTTGGTGGCGCCGCCCTTGGTGTCGAGCTTGTACTGCCAGTGCGCGGCAATGCCGTTTTCGGCGATGTGATGCATCTCGCGCGTACGGATCTGCACTTCGACCTTGCGACCCTGCGGACCGATGCAGGTCGTATGCAGGCTCTGGTAGCCGTTGACCTTGGGATTGGCGATGAAATCGTTGAACTGCTCGGAAATCGGCCGGTAGGCGTGGTGAACGACGCCGAGCGCGCGGTAGCAATCGTCGACCTTCGAGACCAGGATGCGGAAGCCGAGCAGATCCATGACATCGAGGAAGCGCAGGCGTTTGCGCTGCATCTTTTCGTAGATGCCGTAGAGGTTCTTCTGACGGCCGACGACGCTCGCACCGATGCCTTCTTCCTTCAGCGCCCGTTCGAGCTTGTGCTCGATTTCCTTGATCAGGCCCTTGGTGTCGCCAAGCCGCGCGTTGACCGCTTTCTCGAACACCTTGTAGCGCTGCGGATACAGGTTCTCGAACGAAAGATCTTCGAGTTCCATGCGCAGGGTATTGATGCCGAGGCGCTGCGCGATCGGCGCATAGATCTCCAGCGTTTCCAGCGACACGCGACGGCGCTTGGCTGGCTCGACACCATCGAGCGTGCGGACGTTGTGCAGGCGATCCGCGAGCTTGACGAGGATGACGCGCAGATCCTGGGCCATCGCCAGCAGCAGCTTGCGGACGTTTTCCGCTTGGCGCTCGGCGCCGGACATCCCTTCGACCTTCTGGAACTTCGAGACGCCGTCGACCAGCTCGGCGACATCGCGGCCAAACAGGCGGGCGATCTCTTCCTTGCCGACCGGCGTGTCTTCGATCACGTCATGCAGGATCGCTGCACACAGCGTGGTCGCGTCGAGCCGCATCTCGGCAAGGATCTTGGCGACGGCGAGCGGGTGGTAGATATACGGCTCGCCGCTCGACCGGTTCTGACCGGCGTGCATCTTGGCGCCAAATTCGTAGGCCCGGCGCACCTCGGAAATCTGCGGTGCCGGCAGGTACTCCTCGAGCAGCCGCGTCAGCGCATCGATGCCGTACTCACGCGCGACGCGCTGCGTGCGGATAGCGGTGCCAATGCGCGAAATGACGGGGATGTCCATGACCCGAGTATAGACGCGGGTGTCGCCCTTCCAAGACTTTCAGCCACGAAAAAGGGGCCTTGCGGCCCCTTTCGGTGAAGCGTGCTGCGACCGGCAGCTTAGAGATCGAAGCTCGGATCGAGCGCTTCGAGTTCCATCTTCGGCTGCTGGATCGCCGGCAGATCGGCTTCCTGAAGCACGCCGGTATCGATAAAGCCGTGGGCGATTTCCTTGAGGCTCAGCACTGTCGACTTGTGGTTGCCCCACGGCAGCTTCGCTTCGGCACCGCGTGCCAACTGGCGAGCGCGCTTGGCAGCGACCAGCGTCAGTTCGAACTGGTTCGGGATACGGTCCAGACAATCTTCAACGGTGACTCGTGCCATGGCGACGGTACTCTGCGCTGCGAAAAAGAGAGCGATTATAGCGCCGGCGCGAAAAGCATGCCGGCACCGGCTTCAGGACACTGCTTCGGCGAGCAGATGATCGATCAAGGCTTCGTGGCGGGCCTGCTGCGTGGCACCGCGCAGGCGCCGCGCAACGAAGATTGCCGACATCTCTGCCAGCGCGCGCTCGAAATCGCGATTGACCAGCAGGAAATCGTATTCGCCGTGGTGCGACATTTCGGCTCGCGCAGCGCGCATGCGCGCGGAAATCACCTCGTCGCTGTCGGTGCCGCGGGCGCGCAGCCGTCGTTCCAGTTCAGCGGACGACGGCGGCAGGATGAACACGCTTTGCACATCCGAGCGGCGCGCGCGAACCTGACGGGCGCCTTGCCAGTCGATATCGAGGATCACATCGATACCTCTGCCGAGCAGTTCCTTGGTCCGCGTCAAACCCGTGCCGTAATGCTTGCCGAACACTTCGGCGTGTTCGAGAAAATCGCCGTGCTCGACCATGGCCGCAAACGTTGGCTCATCGACGAAGTGGTAGTGAACCCCTTCCTCTTCACCCGGGCGCGGGGCTCGCGTGGTGTATGAAACCGAGATCTCGGCAGACCAGCCTGTGGCTGCCAGCCGCGGCAGAAGAGCCCTGGTGAGGCTGGTCTTGCCGCCACCGCTCGGCGCCGAAACGATCCAGAGCGTTCCGGGAATCAGTGACTCATTCAATGTTCTGCACCTGCTCGCGCATCTGTTCGATCATCACTTTCATTTCAACGGCCAGCCGCGTCATCTCTGCATCCTGAGATTTGGAAGACAAAGTGTTGGCTTCGCGATTCAACTCCTGCATCAGGAAATCCAGACGCCGCCCTACAGCCTCATCCCGACTCAGCGTGTCGCGAACCTCGGTGAAATGGCTTTCGAGCCGCGACAACTCCTCATCGACATCAAGGCGCTGCGCGGCCATCGCCGCCTCTTGGGCGAGTCGAGCCGGATCAACCTCCACGCCGAGATCCGCGATCTTTGTCCGCAGGCGTTCGAGCCATGCATCGCGCACGAGCGGCGCGCGTACGCGAACTTTCGCAACGACCTCCGCCATCGCTGCGAGTCTCTCTAGGAGATAGGTCTTGGTCCGTTCGCCTTCACGTGTTCGAGTAGCGGTGAAGTCGTCGAGTGCTGTCTGGAACAACAGCATCGCTTCTGCGAGCGGCACGATCGTGTCTTGCGCAGCGTCACTGCGAATCACCCCCGGCCATGCGAGCACCTGGATCGGATCGGGTGCTGTGGAAGTCCTCAGCTGACCTGACACGCGCTCGACTGCCGCAAGCACTGCAGCGAGACGGGCACTGTCGATCTGCAGAGTTTCCGTGAGCGCGGCTTCGCGCGAGTAACGCAAGTTTGCCTCGACCTTCCCGCGACCGATGCGCTGAGTGGCGAGCTGTCTGAGTTCGTTCTCCAACGGTCGGAATTCCTCGGGCAACTTGAATTGAAGCTCGAGGTAGCGATGGTTGACCGAGCGAAGTTCCCAACTCAACCGCCGCTCAGGGTCCTGTTGTTCGACGCGGGCGTAACCGGTCATGCTGCGGATCATTGGATTCAGGTCAGGTCGCGAGGCAGGCATGCGGATTGTACTGGTGCTGGGCTGCTGGATGGGTCAGGTGCTGTTCTCAGCGTCTGCAGCCCCGAACCTGCCGTGGAAGCTCATGGCGACCTATCCACACGATGCATCGTCCTTCACGCAGGGCTTGGTCATCGATGGCGACCGCTTGATTGAAGGGACGGGTCTTTACGGGCAATCGCGGTTGACGGTGCGTTCACGGATCAGTGGCGCACTGCTGCTGTCGGCATCGCTTCCGCCAGACCAGTTTGGCGAAGGCGTCGCTGTAGCAGGCGACCGAATCATCCAGCTGACGTGGATGAACGGCATCGGCCATGTGTTCGATCGCGATCTTCACCCGCTTACTAGGTTTCGCCTGTCTACTGAAGGCTGGGGGTTGACGTTCGACGGGCGACGGCTGATCCGCAGCGACGGTTCGGCATGCCTGAGATTTCTGGACCCGACTAGCTTCGTGGAGACCGGTCGGGTCGACGTTGTCGACGGTTCCTCCGGCGTCGTCAACCTAAACGAACTCGAGTTTTCGGAGGGGTACGTGTATGCGAATGTCTGGCAGTCGGATCGAATCGCGGTTATCGACCCGGCTTCAGGACAAGTGAAAGCGTGGCTCGACTTGAAAGGCCTTTCAGCACGCTTTCCGAAGCCAGCCAACTGGGACGCTCGAGACGCCGTTCTCAATGGCATTGCGGTGGTGCCCGAATCAGGCCATTTGCTCGTGACTGGAAAGCTGTGGCCGTTGATGTTCGAGATTTCTATCGACAGGTCAATGCTTGCGACACACACACGGAAGCCGTCGCACGGCGCGGTACCGCGGTTGGGCAACAAACGGTAACGCTCGTTACCTAATAGCCTGAAACGTCACTGCCAATCTGGCTGGGGAACCGCAATACTGTTATAAAACCGTATCAATCCTAGCCGAGACTGGTGTAATGCTTCTTACTCACGAACATAAAGAGCTTTATCGGCAGGTTCGCGGTTTTGTCGAGAATGAGCTCAATCCGAACATCGCCGAGTGGGAGAAAGCCGGGATCTGGCCGGCTCGTGATGTTCTGCAGCGGATGGGCAAGCTCGGCTTGCTTGGGATCGCGAAACCGGAAAAGTTCGGCGGTCTCGGGCTGGACTATTCGTTCGAGGTCGTTTTCGCGCAAGCCCTCGGCAACTGCAATAACGGTTCATTGCCGATGGCCATCGGTGTCCAGACCGATATGGCAACTCCTGCTCTTGCACGCTTTGGCAGTGACGAGTTGCGCAAGGAATACCTTGTTCCCGCCATTACTGGGGATGCCGTGGTGTCGATTGCGGTGTCAGAAGCCGGCGCCGGTTCGGACGTTGCCAGCATCAAGACAACGGCGCGAAAGGAAGGCGGTGATTACGTCATCAACGGTTCGAAGATGTGGATTACCAACGGCACCCAATCTGATTGGGCCTGCATGCTGGTCAACACCTCTGAAGGCAAAGCGCACCAGAACAAGTCACTGATCGTGGTTCCGATGGATGCCGCGGGGTTGGATCGGCGCACCAAGCTCGACAAGCTAGGCATGCGGGCAAGCGACACTGCGATGGTCTTTCTCGATAACGTTCGCGTGCCGCAGCGGAATCTGATCGGACAGGAGGGCATGGGCTTCATGTATCAGATGCTCCAGTTTCAGGAGGAGCGTCTTTATGCGGCCGCTGTCGGAATCGATGGTTACAGCAATCTTATCGACGAAACGATCGAGTACACGCGGCAGCGCCGCGCTTTCGGTCAGCCGCTGCTCGACAACCAGTACATTCACTTCCGAATGGCTGAACTCAAGACCGAAGTCGAAGCACTCAAGGCCATGGTCTACCAAGCCACCGAAGAGTATGTCGCCGGCCGTGACGCGACCATGCTCGCGTCGATGTGCAAGCTGAAGGTCGGGCGCCTCGGACGGGAACTGACGGACGCTTGCTTGCAGTATTGGGGCGGGCAGGGATACATGTGGGACACCAACATCTCGCGTGCTTATCGCGATTCTCGTCTCACGTCGATCGGCGGCGGTGCCGATGAGATCATGCTCGGCATTATCTGCAAGCTCATGAAGATTCTTCCTGACAAGAAGAGAAACGCGCAGTCATAGGAAATCATGCAAGCGCGTTTTGACTGGCGTAATTGAAGACGTCGTCAGGGAGGCGTCATTCCGTTGATCCCCTCCCCGGCGACGAGGCGTCGGCGCCGGCAACGTCCAGACGCTTAGCCTCCGCTAACGCATCGGCCATCCATGGCTCGAACCCATGCGTTGCGCTTTTGAGGCGCGAGATGAGCGTACTGCCAGGCATCCGCAGTTGCTGCGATGTTCTTCACAGTTGAATGATGCGTTTTCAGTCAACGACGGTCCTGTGACGTTTTGGCTGGAGGCGTAGGGTGCGGCTGAGAGGTGCAGTCGCTGGGGGAAATCTCAGCTGCGGGTTTGCCGAGATCATTGCGCCGCACGAGCAATAAAAAACCCCAGATCGTGTTATCGATCTGGGGTTTTC
>JAPLSB010000023.1 GCA_026398875.1 Gammaproteobacteria bacterium
CGGTCTGTTCGGCGGTGCCGGCGTCGGCAAGACCGTCAACATGCTCGAGCTGATCAACAACATCGCCAAGGAGCACTCGGGTCTTTCGGTGTTCGCCGGCGTCGGCGAGCGTACCCGCGAAGGCAACGACTTCTATCACGAAATGTCGGATTCCAAGGTTATCGTTCGCGACAACCTGCCGGAGTCGAAGGTCGCGATGGTGTACGGCCAGATGAACGAGCCGCCGGGCAACCGTCTGCGCGTTGCGCTGTCGGGTCTGACGATGGCCGAGTACTTCCGCGACGAAGGTCGTGACGTGCTGTTCTTCGTCGACAACATCTATCGCTACACGCTGGCCGGTACCGAAGTGTCGGCACTGCTCGGCCGTATGCCGTCGGCGGTGGGTTACCAGCCGACGCTGGCCGAGGAAATGGGCGCCCTGCAGGAGCGCATCACCTCGACCAAGACCGGCTCGATCACCTCGATCCAGGCTGTCTACGTGCCTGCGGACGATCTTACCGACCCGTCGCCGGCCACCACCTTCGCGCACCTTGACGCCACCGTCGTGCTGTCGCGTGACATCGCGTCGCTCGGCATCTACCCGGCCGTCGACCCGCTCGATTCGACGTCGCGTCAGCTCGATCCGAACGTCGTCGGTGCCGAGCACTACAACACCGCCCGTGACGTGCAGGGCGTGCTGCAGCGCTACAAGGAACTGAAGGACATCATCGCGATCCTCGGCATGGACGAACTGTCGGAAACCGACAAGCAGGCCGTGAGCCGCGCGCGCAAGATCCAGCGCTTCCTGTCGCAGCCGTTCCACGTCGCCGAAGTGTTCACCGGCTCGCCGGGCAAGTACGTGTCCTTGAAGGAAACGATCCGCGGCTTCCGCGAAATCGTCGAAGGCAAGCACGATGCGCTGCCGGAGCAGGCGTTCTACATGGTCGGCTCGATCGACGAAGCCGTCGAGAAGTCGAAGAAGCTCTGATCAGGGCCACCTGACCAGCACTGAACGCAACCGAGCAAGCAATGGCAAGCATCGAAATCGACATCGTTTCCGCCGAAGGCCAGATCCATCACGGTCAGGCGTCGATGGTGTTCGCGCCGGCCGAGATGGGCGAAGTCGGCATTGCACCGCGCCACGCACCGCTGCTGACTCGGCTGAAGCCGGGTGCAGTTCGCGTCAAGGGCACGGACGGTGTCGAGCAGGCGTTCTTCGTCGGCGGCGGCATTCTCGAAGTGCAGCCGCATCTGGTGACGGTTCTGGCTGACACCGCGATCCGCGCCAAGGACTGCGACGAGGCACTGGCCAGCGAAGCGAAGCGCCGCGCCGAAGAAAAGCTGTCGAACGCCAAGTCCGACGTCGATCTCGCCAAGGCACAGGCGGAACTGATGCAGGCGGCAGCGCTGGCCGAGTTCCTGACCAAGGTCAAGAAGTCGACACGCTGACACGCGTCTGTAGTCGCTGCACCGAACGCCGACCTCGTGTCGGCGTTCTTGTTTGTGGCGGTCTGCCGAGAACGACCGCCGGCAAGCGCCGCTTCTGTTCCGCCCGATGGTGACGTCCACGCGTCCGAACGGCCCTCGCCTGTCGCCCGCGATCGTTGATCACGCGCCTTATCATTTGTGTCCTCCTGCAGCTGCCGAAACCATGTCCGACCGCGTTCACGCCATCATCCTCGCCGCCGGGCAGGGCACGCGCATGAAAAGCGCGCTGCCGAAGGTGCTGCACCCGGTCGGCGGCATGCCGATGCTCGGCCACGTGCTCGAGGCGGTCGACGCTGCCGGTATCGGACAGGCGCATCTGGTGCTGGGCCATGGCGCCGAGCAGGTCCGTGCCTGGCTCGATACCCGTCCGGTCGAGCCGCCGCATTCGGTGATCCAGCAGCAGCAGCTCGGCACCGCGCATGCGGTGTCGCAAGCGATGCCCGAGGTGCCGGACACCGCACTGGTTGTCGTGCTCTACGGCGATGTGCCACTGATTGCGGCGGCGACGCTGCAGGCGCTGATCGATGCCGCGGCCGATGGCTTCGCGCTGCTGACGGTCACGCTCGATGAGCCGCGCGGCTACGGCCGCATCCTGCGTGATCCACAGGGTCGGGTCACCGGCATCGTCGAGGAAAAGGACGCCAGCCCGGAACAGCGTGCGATCCGCGAAGTGAACACCGGCCTGATCGCGGCCCCGGCGCGGCGCCTGCGCCGCTGGTTGAGCCACGTCGGCAACGACAACGCCAACCGCGAGTACTACCTGACCGACGTCGTCGGCTTGGCCGCCCGCGACGGCGTGGCGATCCGCGCGATCCACGCGGCGTCGCCCGAGGAAGTCGAAGGCGTCAACGATCCGCTGCAGCTGGCGCGTGCCGAACGCGTCTGCCAGCGCCGCCATGTCGAGCGGCTGCAGCGTGAAGGCCTGTACCTCGCCGATCCTGCGCGCTTCGATTTGCGCGGCCGGCTCAGCATCGGCCGCGATGTGCGCATCGATGTCGGCTGCGTCATCGAAGGCACGGTCAGCCTTGGCGACAACGTGCAGGTCGGTCCGTACTGCGTGCTGCGCAACGTCAACGTCGCAGCCGGTACCCGGATCGAGGCGTACTCGATGCTCGATGACGCCGAGGTTGGCACGGGCTGCGTCGTCGGCCCGTATGCGCGGCTGCGGCCGGGCAGCGTGTTGGGCCGTGATGTGCACATCGGCAACTTCGTCGAACTGAAGAAGACCACCGTCGGCGATGGCTCGAAGGCCAATCATCTGGCCTATCTCGGCGATGCGGTGATCGGCGCGCGGGTCAACGTCGGTGCCGGCGTGATCACCTGCAATTACGACGGCGCGCGCAAGTTCACGACGACGATCGGCGACGACGCCTTCATCGGCACCGACAGCCAGCTGGTCGCGCCAGTGACCATCGGCCGCGGCGCCTACATCGCCGCTGGCTCGACGATCGCCAAGGACGCGCCGGAAGATCAGCTGACCATCAACCGCGCGCGCGACCAGCGTTCGCTGGCGGCCTGGAAGCGGCCCAGGAAATAAGCACCGCCAGCGGCTCAGCGCGCAGCGCGAGCCGGCGGCAGCCGCACCACGCCGTCGATCGCTACGGCCAGCCCGCGCTGCACCAGCCAGCGCGTCGCGTCGTCGCTGTCGCCAGCAAACCACGCGGCCGCCGAGCCCAGGATGAAGTGGTAGCCCCAGGCATCCATGTCGGCGAACACCTGCGCGCGTGAGTAGCCGGTGAGTTCATCGGCGAGCAGGCACTGCAGATAACAGACGGCGTTTTCCTCGGTGTCGGTGCCGCCGGCGTCGGTATGCAGCCCGGCGCGGCGTGCCTCGTCCATGCACAGCCAGTGACAGGCCTCGTGCAGCGCGGAGTGGACCGGCGTGTCCGGACGTACCAGCAGCCGGTTGCCGATCAGCCCGGCTTCCGGTTCGCCCCAGTAGCTGCCGGGAATCGCCGCGTTCTCGCCGAGCCAGACCACGTCCAAACCGGACGGCGCCAGCAGTGTTTCCAGCGCAGCGGCAGGCAAGGCATCGCAGCGGGTGACGGTCATCGTGAAGCGCGCAGGGACGGGTGGCGGAGGGTAAGCGCGGGTCGACAATGGAGCAATCATTGCCAATCCCGGCGCACCGATTCCGGCCCCGGCATCGGCTACATTCCTCGAACAAATATCGGCAGGGCCGCCCATGTCGCGGCCCGCCTTCGAGGAGCGCTCAGATGACCCCGTCGAACCCGCTGCGCCGTCGCGCAAGCCGTGCCCTGCTGTTTGCCATCAGCCTGTCGCTCGCCGCCTGCGGAGGCAGCGGCAACCCGGACAGCGGCGGTTCGACCTCCGGCGGTGGCAGCAGCGGCGGCAATGGCCAGCAGCCGGGGCCGGACCTGTTCCTGAACGTGCTGCCGCCCGGCTCGAACGGAAATTCGGCCGGCGGGCTGGGGCTGCCGGTCGAAGGACTGCCGGTGCTGCGCTACCCGGACAACTTCGTCGACCAGCTGTCGCTGTACGGCAACCTGAGCTATGCGCGGCCGGGCCTGCAGGCCACGCCGTGCAACCCGCCGCTGGCGATCGATAGCCATGCAGCGGCATCGAATCTCGCCTGCAACTACTTCAAGGCCGAAGGGCTGGAGCCGGTCGACGGCACGGTGGTGTCGACCGTGAACCTCACGGCGCCGACCGGTGGCAACGTGACCTTGCGCCGCGACCGCTGGGGCGTGCCGTTCATCACTGGCGACACCCGACAGGCCGCGATGTACGGCTTCGGCTACGCCTCCGCTCAGGACCGGCTATGGCTGCACGACGTGCTGCGCTCGATCGGCCGCGGCACGTTTTCCGAGTTCCTCGGCCCGGCCGCCGATACCTTCGACTTCGACGGCAACATCGCCGTCGTCGCCGGCTATACCGAGGACGAGCTGAGCGCGATGGTCGAACTGGCGCGGACGCGCTTCGGCGCGCTTGGCGAGCTGGCGATCGCCGATCTCGACAGCATGGTCGCCGGCATCAACGCCTATATCGCGACACTGAGCGGCCCGGCGCTGCTGCAGCGCCCGCCGGAGTACGTGAGCCTGCGGCTGCCGGGCCTCGGCGACGGCGTGCTGCCGTTCCCGCCACGGCCGTGGACGCGCAACGACATCGTCGCCTCGGCGATCCTGATCCAGTCGATCTTCGCGGTCGGTGGCGGCAACGAATCCACGTCCGAACTGCTGCTGCAGCGGCTCGATCCTGCGTTCACCGCCGGTGCCACGACGATCCCGCGCGCCGCCTGCGAGTTCTGGCGCGACGTCCGCCACGCCAGCGATCCCGACGCTCACCGCACGATCGCGGCGAACTTCGCGACGCAGTTTCCGGGCTCGGTCAACGAAGCCTGTCCGCAGGCGCTGCCGGCCGGGGCCGCGATCTGGGATGTCGGCAGCGTGCAGCCGCGCGTGGTGCTGACCTCCGGCAACGAGCCGATCGCCAACCCGGCGCTGCCGCTGCCGTTCCCGGTTGCCGAGCCGGTGCTGACGCCGCTCGACCGGCTGCGGATGATCCCGGCGCTGTTTGGCGCAGCACCGACACGCACGGCCGGCGTGGCGGTCGTACCGTTCCGTGCCGATCTGCCGAAGCCGGTGCCGCGCACCGTGTTCGCCGATCTGTCGCCCGGCAAGGCGGCGCGGCTGGCGCTGGCGGCGGCCGGCATTCCGCTGCCGGAGCGCATGTCGAACTTCATCGCCGTCAATGGCAGCGAAACCGCCAGCGGCCACCCGATCGCGGTGATGGGGCCGCAGGCCAGCTACTTCGTGCCGCAGCTGCTGTGGGAAGTGTCGATCCAGTCCAACGGCGGCACGCCGCAGGACTTCGCTGGCCGCGGCATCGTGTTCGCCGATCTGCCGTACATCAACATCGGCCGCGGCGTCGATTTCGCATGGAGCGCGACTTCCGGTGCGTCGGATCTGATCGATACCCGCGTCTCGCGGATGTGCAATGTCGATGGCAGTGCGGCGTCGCGCGATGACGCCGACGGCGACGGCTTCCCGGATGCCGACGGCTACTTCTACGACCGCGGCGACGGTGCCGGCATGGTCTGCCGCCGCTTCCTGAAGCGCGTCGATGAGTGGCGCGCGCGGCCGACCGTCGCCAGCCTTGCGCTCGGTGGGCCGCTGCTGCCGCAGGACGTGCGCCGCTTCGTGCTGCGCACCCATTACGGCCCGGTGTTCGCGACCGCCACCGTCAACGGCGAACCGGTGGTGATCAGCCAGCAGCGCAGCACCTTCTTCGACGAGATCGGCACGATCGCACCGTTCGCGCTGGCCTCGACCCGCGTGGTTCGTGACGCGACCAGCTTCCAGCAGCTGTTCAACGGCGTCACCGGCAGCTTCAACTGGCTGTACGTCGACAAGGACGATGTCGGCTACATCCACTCGGGCCTGTATCCGCAGCGCGCGGCTGACGCCCACCCGGAGCTGCCGGTCTGGGGCGATGGCCGCTTCGAGTGGGCCAGCCACCGTAGCCTGCCGGCCGACTACTTCACGCGCTTCGAATCCGGCGAGGCCTATTCGACCAGCCGCTCGGTGCCGGTCGTGCGCGGCAGCGGCGATCCGCTGCAGGGCTTCTTCGAATGGCCGGATTTCATGTCGTTCGCCGCACACCCGAACGCGATCAATCCGCCGGGTGGGTTGATCACCAGCTGGAACAACTCGCCGGCCGGCGGCTGGTGGGCTGCCGACTTCGATGGTAGCTACGGCCCGACGCATCGCGTCGATCTGCTGGCCGAACGCCTGAAAGCGTTCCAGGCCAGCGGCCGCCGTTTCGATTTCGCCAACATGGTCGAGATCATGGGCGACGCCGCCTATGCCGATCTCCGCGGTCAGGAACTGCTGCCGGAACTGCTGGCGCTGATGCAGAGCGGCCCGCTGAACGACAGCCAGCAGCGCGTCGTCACGCTGATGCAAGGCTGGCTGAACGCTCAGGACTCGCGTGACTGGATCGGTCCGCAGCGCGATGGCAGCCGCTATCCGCTGGCGCTCGGGGCTCTTCGTCGTGACCGCAACATCGACGGCCTGTACGACGCACGGCCGGCCGTCGTGCTGATGGATGCCTGGTACCCGTACCTGATCGACACGGTGCTGCCGCAGCTCGTCGCTCACGACGGCTTCGTTGCCCAGGGCCGCTACGACGCGCCGCGCTCGCAGGGTTCGGCGTACATCTCCGGCTGGTACGAGCACATGAAGCGCGTGCTCGACACCACGCTCGGCGTGCCCGGCACGACGCCGTACCGGCAGCTCGCCTGCGCCGGTGGCGGTGATCGCGCGGCTTGCCGCACGGCGGTGCTGAGCGCACTCGATTCCGCGCTCGCGCGGCTCGGCGGCATCGACAATCAGGCCAACTGGGATGGCACGACGCTCGGCGTCTACAGTGCGGTCAGCAGCGATCCGGCCGCCGACCAGACAGTCGAGGACTACGACGCGACGCGCCACATCGGGCTGAGCCTGCTGCCGGTGCCGGCGATCCGCTGGATCAACCGGCCGACGTTCCAGCAGGTGGTGGAGATCCGCAACCGGCGTCAGTGATCGGCCTGCGCGACTTCGACCGGCGTTACCAGCAGGTGCCGGTCGCTGCCTCGCTGCCATCGAGCGCGGCCCGCACGCCGAGGCTGTTCAGGGTCAGCGCCGCGCAGGCACTGTCGCTGGCCTGCACGCCGCGGACATCGGCGCGCAGCGTGTAGCTGCCGGGTTCGACGGATGCCGTGATCGTGTAGTAGCCCTGCGTGCTGACGAACGACGCGGTGACCGGGCAGGCCGGATCGTCATAGCGACCGAACTGCGTCTGGCAGCGCTCCAGCATCTGCGCGGTTTCGGTCAGCGCCACCCGGGCATCGCTGCGCCGGGACTTGCGGACGCTGCTCTGGTAGCTCGGCAAGGCGATCGCAGCGAGGATGCCGACGATCACCAGCACCACCATCATCTCGGCCAGCGTGAAGCCGTTCGTGTGGCGTCGGTTCATCGCATCTGTCTCCACGACAGGCGGCCACCCGGCTCGACACCGGGCGGCGGTTCAAGGGTGGTGTCGATGCCGCCGGTGGTGCCGGACGCCAGCTTCACCTCGAAGGCCCCGGCCGCGATGATCGCCGGCGTCTTGATGATGCCTTCCTTGGACTGCCGGCCGCTGACCACGTAGCTGACGCCGCCGATCACCACTTCGTCCTCGCTGTTGAAGGCGGTATCGCGGTTCAGGTCGAACGGCGTGGTCACGCGCCGCGAACCGGTCACCGCGTCGATCTCCATCAGGAAGCTGTCGCCGCCGAAGCCGCAGGCGGCGGTGTTCGGAATCAGCGTCGTGAAGATGATCGAGCCGCCGCGCAAGATCGGCGTCGACACCTGACGCTCGCCGGACGACGGCAGATCCAGATACCAGCCGAGATCGCCGGTGCCGCGCGCATTGTTGCTGGTCACTCGGACGCGCTCGGTGCGGCTGCCGAAATCCTGCTGCAGTTCGGCGATCACCGTCTGCTGCAGCAGGCTGTTGCGGCCGGTCGGGCGGGTGCTGCCGTCGTCGCGGTCGACGATTGCGTAGAACGTGTTGCCGATCGTGCCGGCCGTGTTGTCGCTGGCCGCGAAGTACGAGCCGGTGCCGAAATAGATCATGTAGCCGCCGTCCGGCGCGATGCCGACTTCCGGCCGCGCAGTGATCGGCTGGCGGTTGCCGGTGGTGCAGGTCGCTGCACTGCAGGCGGTGAACAGCGGCTGCGGCGAGGCCACGGTGCCGAAGTCGAACGCCCAGTTCGCGGCATTGCTGTCGCGGACATCGATCTTCCACAGGTTGCCCTTGAGATCCCCGGCGTAGATCAGGTCGGTGATCCGGTCGCCATCGACATCGACCGGGATCGGTGTGGACATGCCGTTGTCGCCGGCAACCAGGGTGTCGAACTTGCGGATGATCGCGCCGTCGTCGAGATCGACGACGTACAGCACTGCCTTGCCGGCAGTGGAGTTGTAGCCGTTGCCGATCAGCGCGACCCACTGGCCATTGGCCATCCGCGCGATCGACGCCTGCGGGTACGAGAAACCGACATCGGCATCGCTGCTCGGCGTGAACTCCCACAGCACGTTGTCGGTGTCGAAATCCTCCGGGTCGGTGACATCGAGCGCGAACACCGCGCGGCCGCCGCCGCCGAGCGTGCCGAGCAGCACCGTCTTCCAGCTGCCGTCGACACGTGCATCGAGCACCCGCACCGAGCCATCGACCAGATAGCGATGGTTGGCGTTGTAGGTCTGCGCGGTCAGCTGGCTGAGGCTACCGAACACCGCGTTCGGCACGTAGGCCAGCAGCTCGTCGCCATTGCTGGCCTTGAAGCCGTGCAGCATGCCGTCGTTGGCGCCGACGTAAAGCATTGGCGGCCGGCTGCTGTAGTCCGAACTGGCGCGAAACGCGGTGTAGCTGCTGCCTTCAGTCCCCGGCAGGCGGCCGAAGCCGTAGTCCTGCGTGCCGGCGAAGGCCGGATCGGAATTGACGATGTCGCCCAGCACCGTGGTGGCGCTGCGCTTGCGGAAGTTGCTGGCGGCTTCGCCTTCGTTGCTGCGATCGCCCCTGAGCCAGGCCAGTCGCGCGGTGCCGAGATTGTCGGTCACGCCGCTGCCGTCCCGGTTCAGCGCAGCGGTCTGCGTGCTGTTGAGCTGCGACCACGTGAAGCTGCGCCCGCGGCTGCGCGACGCGAGCGTCGGGTCGTAGGTCAGGATGTTGCGGCTGCTCGGTGCCGGGATGCGGTTGGCGGCGTCCCACAGCGGTGCGCCAACGGTACCGTCGAGGTTCACTGGCAGCGCCAGCAGCTGGCCACTCCAGTCGCCGGTCGCGAAACGCGCCTGATAGATCGATGTGTCGGCAGTCAGTCGCGTCGAGTTGGTGGCGATCGAAGCGGCGGCGCTGGTCCGCGATGCGATGTCGTTCAGCGCGGCCTGCAGCGCGCTTTGCAGCTGCGTGGCGTTGTTGGCGGTGTACGACTTGCCGAGCCCGTACTCGGCGGCGTCCTGCAGCATCTGGGTGTTGATCGCCAGCCCGACCGAATAGGTCTGGATGCGCTGGATCTTGAACGTCGCGTCCTCGTAACTGGTGCCAGTAAGGTCATTGCCGGACTTCTTCAGATCGGTGTCGTAGCCGAACTTGGCGAGGTCGTCGAGATACAGCGACCAGGCTTCCATCGCTTCGCTGGTGCCGCTCTGACCGCGGAAGCCATCGGAGTAACGCGGGAAGAACGGGTAGGTGCCGGCGGTCGTCGACGGCGTCTTGGCGTCCCAGTTCGGCAGCGCGAAAAAGTTGTTGGCGAGGTCGTCCGGGTCGTTGGTCGGGAACGTCGAGTCATAGGTCGGGAAGCCATCGGTGACCACGATCACGAAGTTCTTCTGGCAGCGGTACTGCACCGGACTGCTGTAGCTCGTGTTGCTGTTGTACGCGGAGCTCAGGCCCCGGAAGTAGCGGGTGACTTCGTAGAAGGTTTCGGCGAGCGGTGTGTTGCTGTCGGCATTCAGGCCGCTGATCGCGTTGGTGATCGTCGTCTGCGTGCTGCCGCAGGCCGCAACTACTCGGCCGCCGGGGCCCTGATCGCCGCCGGAGATCGGCGCATTGAAGCGGGCCAGACCCCAGCGCAAGCTCGGATTGGCGGTGACGATGTTGGTGGCCACGGTCTTCGCTGCCGACAGTCGCGTGACGGTCGGGATCGTGCCGGTGGTCAGGTTGGTGTTGGTCGCGTAGGTCTGGAACAGGTAGTTCAGGTAGTTGCCGGTGTAGCGCGTGCTGTTGCCTTCCGGCGTCGGCAGCAGCAGGCACTTGGTGGTGCCGCCGCCGTTCAGGCGGCCGGCGCGGCGGCCGTTCGAGCAGCTGCCGGCCTCGATCAGGTCCATGCCGACATTGCCGTCGGTCGGCAGCCAGCAGCGCGTGCTGTTGTTGTTGCCGCAGGCGCGCGGGCTCCAGTCCGGATAGGTCGTCGACGGGTCGAAGGCGTCGGCCCAGGTCATGTTCAGCGTGCTGCCCGAGTTGTCGAACAGCAGCATCACGTTCGGCGCCACCGAGGTCGACAGGAACAGCGGCTGGTTCGACTGCGGGATCGCGGCCTGCGCGCCGCCGGCCGCGAGGCTGAGAACGACAAGGCCAGTGATGATGCGCATGGGCGTCTTCCGGGCGAGGCGCGATCAGCGCTTGAAGGTGGATTGCAGCAGCACCGTCGGCGCCGCCTGATCGGCCGTTGCCGCGCCCCAGGCGCGGGCGGTGATCCGGTAGATGATCCGTTCGCGGCGGTCCTCGGCCGAATCGGCCTGCAGGCTTTCGCCGGGCGAGGCTTCTTCCTCGGTCTCGACCTGCTCGATCAGGTATTCGCCGCGTGCCCGGTCGATCGGCGGCGGCGGCGCGTCGGTGGTGACTTCGGCCTGTCGCCAGACCGGGTAGCCGGCGTCGGTCGGCGTGCGCAGCCACAGCGGCTTGTAGACGGTGGCCGGCGTGTTCGGGTTCGGCAGGTCGGCCAGATAGAAGCCGGCGCCGGCCGGATCGGACACCGCGACGAACGCCGGCAGCATCGGCTGGCCGAGAATCGCTTCGGCTTCGCGCAACGCCGCTTCGGCCACCTGGAAGGCGATCTGCTGATCCTGGCTGTTGCCGGTCATCCGCTCCTCGAGCGTGGTCGAACGGATCGAGGCGATCGCCAGCAGCGACAGCACCACCAGGATGATCAGGCCGACCAGCAGCACCACGCCTTGCTGGGCTTTCGGTGCGCGGCTCATGGCAGGCGGTTCCGCAAGGCCAGCGTCAAGGTCACCACGCGGCGCAGGCGGCCGTCGCTGAACGGCCCGACCGTGACGCCCAGCAGATCGAAGCTGCGGCTGTCGGCCAGGCCGGCGCGATCGCGCGTGCCGGCAAACAGCAAGGCCACGCGCACGGCGACCACGCGTCGCCAGGCCGCGGTGTCGGCGAACTGGTCGCCGCGGCGATAGGTGTCGGCAACTTCGTCGCCATCGCTGTCTTCGCCGTACATCACCTGCAGGTTTTCGACGCCGGCGGCGATCTCGCGAGCATCGCCGTCGACCACGCGCCACAGCGCCGGCCCGCTGCCCTGCGCGCTGTTGGCAATGTAGTAGCTGATCACGCCGACGCGGAACAGCTGGGCGCCGGCACCGAATTCACGGGCGAGGTCGTCGCTCCAGTTGCCCGGCGTGCCGCTGCCGGCGGCATGGGCGATGTTGCCGATGTTGCCGGTGCCGCCGCCGGACAGCGCCACCGTGGCGATGTTGCTGGCGCTGACCTGGAAGATCGCCGCGCCGCCACAGTCGCTGATCATCACCACCTGGCCCGCGGCCAGCGGCAGCGGATTGATCGGGTTGATGGCAAGGCTGGCCGTGGTCGTGGCCATGTCGCGCACCGTGAAGATTTCGGCGTCGATCGGGCCGCGCACGGTCAGCACGTCGGTGCCGGCGCGCGGCGACGGGAAGCCGCTCGGCAGGCCCGGCAACCAGCTGCTGGCGCTGGCGTCGAAGCCTTCGACATAGCGTTCGTAGCGGTAGCGGAAGTCGGCGTGGGTGAATTCGGTACGCGCACCGCCGCTGCTGGCCGGGTTCGGGTTCAGCGTGTTGCGCACTTCGCCGGTATCGCTCAGGCAGCCGCGGAAGCCGGCCATGCGCACGTCCTCGGCCAGGCGGGCGCCGACATAGCGGATCGCTTCCTGACGATCGCTCAGCGCCTGTGTGGTTTCGGCCGCCCGCGAGGTCGATAGGAAGATCCGGTAGATGCCGGCCAGCAGCAGCAGGCCGATGACCAGCGCGATCATCACTTCGATCAGCGAGATGCCGGCCTGATGTTGCCGAGGGTTCACAGCTGCGTCCGCAGGCTGGCCGTGGCCGGTGCGGCGTCTTCGGCCACGCCGATGTCGCGCCAGCGCACGGTGATCGTCACCACCTGCGCCTCGACGAGCACCTGGCCATCGCCTTCCGGCAGCTTGGCCAGCAGCGCGTCCTTCCAGTCGGCGAGGTCGGCGCTGGCCAGCGTGTTGCCGCTGGGCGCCTGCTCGAAGGCCAGGTTGTACTGACCGCCGATCGCCTGCGCGCGGTTGGCGCGCATGCGGTCGAGCAGATCGTAGGACTGGCCGACCGCTTCGGTACGCAGTGCCGCACTGCTGCCGCGCTTCAGGCTCAGCGCCTGCAGCGAGGCGAGCGTCAGCAAGCCGATCGATACCAGCACCGTAGCGACCAGCACCTCGACCAGGCTGACGCCGCGCGAGCGACGCCCGCTGCAGCGCCGCTCAGCACTGCGCCGATGCGACATGGGCCTGACCCTGCAGACTCAAGGACACATCACGGCGCTGGTCGGCCGTGCAGGCCTGGGGAATCAGCGCGAATTGCGGGCTGCTGCTGCCGGCGGCCAGAAAGCCGGTCGGCAGATAGGTGACGGTGCTGACATTGCCGGTCAGCGTGTCGCCGGGTGCCAGCGGCGCGAACACGCGCAGCACTTCGCGGTCGCCGGTCGCGCTACCGGCCTCGTCGACGACGGTGCGGAACACGATCCAGCCCTGCTGCCAGGTGGTGGCACTGGCGCAGGTATAGCGCGCGGCCGGGTCACTGGCAGCGGGGTTTTCGGTGTACGGGCACAGCGACACCTGGCGGGCGCTGCTGACCGCTTCGCTGCGCGCGTAATTCAGCGCGCCGATCAAGGTGTTGACCTCGCTGGCCGCACGATTGCCGGCGACGAAGCCGGTCAGTGCCGGAACGCCGACCGTGGTGGTGACTGCCACCACGGCAACGGTGGTCAGCATCTCGATCAGCGTGAAACCACGCTGGGCAGGACGGGCCGCGGCGGCAACTCGGGTGGCGATGGGCATGGCTCGGCGACTCCTCGGTCGGCAGGCCCGTTCCGCAGCGGATAGCGGACGCGGGGCGTGTCGACACCATGCGCATTTGCCTGAGCCCGTCCGCTCGGCAACCGACAGGCGGATATCTCCGGCGGTGCGTAAGGCTTATCGAGAAATTTTGGCTACTTGACAAGCGCCAAAAAATTGGCGCCGTTTTGTCATTGCCACGTTTCGACGCTCAGGGACGATCGAGCCCGTGCGCGAACAGCTGCTCGCGATCGACCAGCGTCAGCGCTTTCTGATTGGTCGCTGCAAGGATCACCGGCGGCGCCACGCCGGCATCACAGGCTTCCTGCCAGCGCAGCGCGCACAGGCACCACTTGTCACCGGGCTTCAAGCCAGGGAAGTCGTATTCCGGGCGCGGCGTGCTGAGGTCGTTGCCGACCGCCCGCGAGAACGCCAGGAAGTCGGCGGTGACCTCGGCGCAGACCAGGTGCCGGCCGACATCCTGCGGCCCGGTGTGGCAATGGCCGTCGCGATAGAAGCCGGTCATCGGCGCGGTGCAGCAGCAGGCCAGCAGGCCGCCGAGCACGTTCAGGGCGGGTTCGGGGCGGGACGCGGAATCGGCCATCGGGTTCGGGAGCGGAGCGGGCGGAGCCAGATGATAGCCAGCGCCCGCCGCTTCCATGACGCGCTGCAGGCGGCGATGATGGCGCCCCGCAACCGACGCCCGTTCCCCGATCCCGATGACTCCGACTCGCACCGTCACCCGCGGTGACATCCGCCTTGCCGTCTACGAGTGGGGCAGCGCCGCCGACGGCAAGCCGACCGTCGTGCTCGTGCACGGCTACCCGGACTCCGCACGAGTCTGGGACGCCGTTGCCGAGCGGCTCGCGCCGCAGTTCCACGTGGTCAGCTACGACGTTCGCGGCGCCGGCCAGTCGAGCACGCCGAAGCGGATTCGCGACTACCGGATCCTGGAACTGATGGGTGATCTCGCCGCGGTCTTCGACGCGGTGGCGCCGGGCCGCAAGATCCATCTGGTCGGCCACGACTGGGGTTCGATCCAGAGCTGGGAAAGCGTCACGCTGTCGCCGATGCGCGAGCGCATCGCCAGCTACACCAGCATCAGCGGGCCGAGCCTCGATCACATCGGCTACTGGCTGCGCGAGCACGCCAAGCCCGGCTGGAAGGGCCAGCAGCTGCTGCGCCAACTGGCGCGCAGCTGGTACGTCTTCGCGTTCCAGATGCCGGTGGTCGCGCCGACCGCGTGGCGGCTCGGCGTCGGCCGTTCATGGGCAAAGATCGTCAAGGCCCTGGAAGGCACCGTCGTCGAGCCGACGCCGACCCAGCTCCGCGATGGCCGCAACGGCGTGAACCTGTATCGCGCCAACGTGCTGCCGCGCCTGCTGCGTCCGGAGCCGCGTCATGCGATCGCGCCGGTGCAGCTGATCATCCCGATGCGCGACCGCTTCGTCGGCCCGGAGCTGTTCGAAGGCCTGTCGCGCTGGGTGCCGGTGCTGCGCCGCCGCGCGATCGACGCCGGGCACTGGCTGCTGCTGAGCCATCCGCAGAAGGTCGCGAGCTGCATCGCCGAGTGGGTCAGCGAGCACGCCGCCGGCGCCGAGCGTCCGGCCAGCGCAACGGGAAGCCAGCGCGCCTGAGGGTTCCGTTCTGGCGGCACCGGTGGCGGCCATGCCGTCAGCCGAGTCGTTGCTGCCAGTGATGGCGAACGCGCCGCCAGACCATCAGAAACGGCCGCAGCAGCCGGTACAGCGGCAGCGCGCGATCCGGCAGCGGCAGCAGCCGCAGGTCCTGCGGCGACAGCGATAGCCGCCACAGCCCGTGGCGCAGTGCCGCGCCGTGATCGGCCAGCAGCAGCCGGGTGGCGGCAGTCAGCAGCATCAGCCGGCGCGGCATCGTCGCGTGCTGGCGCAGCCCTTCGGCCGGATCGCGCAGCAGGGTTTCGACCAGCCACAGCAGGATTCGCCGGTAGCGGAAGTGGCGCGTCCGCGCACGAACCTCCGGCGGCGCCACCCAGCCGAACAGCCGCTCGGCGAGTGCCAGTCCCAGCTGCAGCGAGCGTTCGCAGCCCAGCGCCCGGGCGCGGACGAACAGGGCAGGCCAGTCGAGCAGCTGGTGATCAAGCACGCGCGGCAGATCGGCCAGCCACTTCAGGCGGAACCAGCCGTGCTTGCCGCCGTGTTCGCAGAGGTACAGCAGCAGGTCCGCGTGGCGCATCACCGGCAGCGGCCGGCCGGCGATCTCGATGCGCTGCTGGCCAGCCAGCAGTGCTTCACCAGACAGCCGGAACAGCGCCGGGTTGTCGCTGAGCTGCCAGTGCAGGTCGACGCCGCCATGCTCGGCGCTCAAGTGGGTTTCCTCGACGGTCCAGCGTTGCAGGAACGCGCGATGACGCGGCCCGCGTTCAGCGAGATCCCAGTGCGCGGACGTCGGGTCGAAACGGAAGCCGAGCGTGGCCAGCGCGGCGCGCGCCGCGTCGAGCCGGGCGACCGGCACCCACAGGTCGAGATCGTTGACCTGCCGGTCGGCCGGATCGCGGTAGTAGCGGCGGGCCAGGGTCAGACCCTTGAACGGCAGCCACGGCACGCCGGCATCGGCAAACGCACGGTCGAGCAGCAGATGGCTGCGCGTGGTCTTCAGCAGGCGCAGGCGGTTCTGCTGCAGTTCGGCGTCAAGCCCGGCGCGCAGTGCCGCCGGCACGGCATCGGCCGGCAGGCGGCGCAGCCGGCTCGCGACCAGCGGGCCGATCCGATGACGCTCGATCACCAGTCGCAGGAATGCCGGCACGTCCACCTGTGCCAGCAACGGCAGCAGCTCGGCATCGGCGGCGTCTGCGCAGCAGCGGCACGCAAGCTGCAGCGCCACGTCGTACGCAACGTATCGGCCATCGACGCGTCCGGGCGCGTGCGGCATCGTGGTGTCGGAAGGGGCAGCGGGCAGGGCGGCGGGCGACGGCATGGCCGGAGGATGACCGGGCCGCTCGCCTGCGGCGCGGCAGGGCCGATGGCGGGCACCGACAGGGGGAGCAATGGCAGAGCGGCGGACGCTGGACACGGAACCGGCCGGCACTGGCCACCGACGCTGGCTGCTGCCGGCCTGGGGGCTGCTCGGCCTGTCGCGGCTGGCGGTGCTCGTGCTGCCGTTCCGGCATGTGGCGATGCTGATCGGCGGGCGTGGCCAAGCGCAGCCCTGGGTGCCGCTGCTCGACCCCGCGCAGGAAGCCACGGCGCTGCGGCTTGGCCGGGCGATCCGCTCGGCCTCCCGATTCACCCCTTGGTCGTCGAACTGCTTCGCGCAGGCACTGAGCGCTCGCATCCTGCTGGCCTTGCACCGGGTGCCGTGCATGCTGTTCTTCGGCGTGAGCCGAGATCGCGACAGCGCCCGGATGGTCGCTCATGCGTGGGTTGCTGCCGGTCGCATCCGGGTCACCGGCGGTGACGGCTTCGCGCAGTACGTCGTCGTCGGCAGCTTTGCCAGCGGCGTGTCGGTGGCCCTGCCTGCTCAATCACTGCCTGCGCCGCCGATCCTTGCCGATGAGCCTCCCTGATACCGACACCCGCCTGATTCGCAAGCCCGACCTGATCGCCAGCGACATGGATGGCGATCTGGTGATGATGAGCATCGACCGTGGCGAGTACTACGGCATCAGCGGTGTCGGCGTGCGGATCTGGGCGCTGCTGGCGGCGCCGACGAGCGCGGCCGACATCGCTGCAACGCTGGCGCGCGAGTTCGATGTCGATGCGCCGACGGCGCTCCGCGACAGCCGCGCGTTCCTGGCCGGCCTGCTGTCACGAGGCCTGGTCACGCCATGCTGAGAGCGGCCTACGGGCTGCGCTTCGACAGCGCATTGCCGCTGCCCGAACTGCTGCCGGCCGATGGGCTGGCCGCGGAAGCCGACGTGCAGGTGCGCTTCGGGGATATCGACGAGGCCGGGCTGGCCGGCGGCACGCAGGTCGGCCCGTTCGCCTGGGCGAGCCCGGACGCGCTGTGGCTGCAGGTGCCGCGCATCGCGCGCTATCTGGTGCGTCGCGGCTGCGAGATCGTCATCGATCCGGCACCCGGCATCGACGACGACAGCCTGCGGCTGTTCCTGCTCGGTTCCTGCGTCGGCGCGCTGCTGTTCCAGCGCGGGCTGCTGGTGCTGCACGGCAACGCGGTGCAGATCGGCGAACACTGTCTGGTCTGCGTTGGCCCGTCCGGCGCCGGCAAGTCGACGCTGGCAGCGGCGTTCCTGCGCCGCGGCTATCCGGTGATCGCCGACGACGTGACACCGGTCGATCAGCACGGCCGCGTGCTGGCCGGAATTCCGCGCATCAAGCTCTGGCAGGACAGCGCGAGCGCGCTTTCGATCGATACCGAGCCGCTGCGTCGGATCCGGCCGGTGCTGGAAAAGTTCGACGTGCCGGTGCCGGCGCCGCCCGGCGATACCGCCGTGCCGCTGCGCTGGCTCTACCTGCTGCAGCCGGAAAACCGCGACGACGTCGCGATCGAAGCGGTGCCCGGCCTGCAGCGCTTCATGCCGCTGCGCGACAACACCTATCGGCAGAATTTCCTGTCCGGCATGGGGCTGGGCAGCGAGCATCTGGCGCTGATCGGTCGGCTGGCCTCGCAGGTGCGGCTGTCCCGGCTGCGCCGGCCAACCGCCGGCTTCACCGTCGAGGCGATGGTCGACGCCATCCTCGACGACGTTGCCGCTCATCCGTGAGCGCGCTGGAGGCAGCCCCGCGCGGCATCTACTGGCTGGCCTCGTATCCGAAGTCCGGCAACACCTGGTTCCGTGTGCTGATCAACAACTTGCTGGCCGACGGCCCAGCACCGGTCAGCATCAATGCGCTGGATCACGGCAGTATTTCCAGCGCCCGCAGCTGGCTCGATGGCCTGCTTGGCTACGCCAGCGCCAACCTCAGTGCCGACGAGATCGACCGGCTGCGCCCGGCGCTGTACCGCTGGAGCCTGCGCCGGCCGGGCATCGTCCATCACAAGACCCACGAGGCCTGGACCCAGACCGTCGACGGCGAGCCGCTGCTGTGCCGGCAGGCCACGCTCGGCGCGGTCTACTTGCTGCGCAATCCACTCGATGTCGCGGTGTCGGCGGCAGCGCACTGGCGCTGCAGCATCGACGCCGCGATCGATCGGATGGGGGCGCCGGATGCCGCGCTGTCGAACACGCGCACTCGCCTGCGGCCGCACGTTCGCCAGCGGCTGCTGAGCTGGTCGCAGCACGTGTGCAGCTGGACCGATACGCCGGACCTGAACTGCCTGGTGCTGCGCTACGAAGACCTGCTGGCCGATACGGCAGCGCAGTTCGCTCGTGCCGCGGCGCATCTGGATCTGCCGAGCGATCCGGCGCGCGTTGCCCGCGCGGTACAGCACAGCCGTTTCGAGGAACTGGCCCGTCAGGAGCGTGAGCAGGGCTTCCGCGAACGGCCGCCGGATGCCCAGCGCTTTTTCCGGGCCGGCCGACGCGGCGGCTGGCGCCAGCAGCTCACGCCGGCACAGGTCGCGCGCCTGATCGCTGACCACGGTGCGCTGATGCAGCGCCACGGGTATGTGGATTGCAGCGGTGAGCCGTGCGACTGAGCCTGGGCCCTGTGCTGCCGGATTCCCGTCACCGTGTGCCGTTTTTCTGTTGTGCCCGCCCTGCCTGCTGGAGACATGACCATGACAACTTCCCCGACCTCGATGCAGCCGACCCCGACCACCGACGCGGGCACGGACGTGCCGATGCCGTCGCGCCGAGCCTATGTGCCGCCGAAGCTGGAACTGCTGGGCACCGGCGAGACGCAGGCTTCGGGGATCCCGTCCGGCGCTACCGACGGCATCTTCTATTCCTGACGCCGCCGGCTGCGCTGCGCGGTGGATGCCGGCCGCGCTAGGGCCGTTTCCGGGATCGTGATCAGGGTGACGGCGCCGAGGCGCTGACGACATGTTCGTGATCCGTGTTTTCGGGGCGCACGGCATCGACGTCGACGCGTCGTTGACGGCGTGGCGGCGCGAGGCCGGCGTCTGCGGCCTCACCGAGACCGCCACGCATCCGGCACCCGGCGTGATCGCCGCGTGCTTCGCGGGATCGACGTGGGCGGCAGAACCCCCCGCGCAGGGCCGGTGCGACGCAGCCGGTCGCCTGTATCTGTTCGACGGCCGGCTGCGGCATCGCTCGGCGCTGCAGGCGGCGCTGGGACTTGCCGACTCGCCGCCGGACGATCCGGCGCTTTACGCTGCGGCCGATACTCGCTGGGCGGTTGCCGCCGGCAACCACTTGCACGGCGATTACGCGGCACTGAGCTGGGATCCGGCGACAGCTACGCTGCGCGCCGTCATCGACCATGCCTGCGGGCAGCGGCTGTACTACACCGCGACTGCCGATGGCGGCCTGTGCCTGGCCACCCATCTGCCGCTGCTGCTGGCCACGCCCGGCGTCGATCGCCGGCTTGATGGCCTGGCGCTCGGCATCGTGCCGCTGGCGCTGATCGCACCGCGCGATACGCCGTTCCGGGCAGTGGAACTGATGTCGGGCGGCTGCACGCTGCAGTTCCGTCCCGGCGGCCGACCCCAGGTTTCGCAGTGGTGGCAGCCGGCCGGGCCAGACCCGGCGGCCCGTGGCCTGCCGAGGCTTGATCTTGTCGAGCAACTGCGCGCGCAGTTCGAGGGCGCTGTCGCCGAGCATCTCGATGCCGACACGCCGATGGCGACGATGCTCAGCGGCGGTCTCGATTCGACGCTGGTTGCCGGTTTTGCTGCCCGCCGTCTGCAGGCCGAGGGGCGACCGCTGCACGGCTACACGGCCGTGCCGCATCCGGGGCTGTCGTCGCCCGCGCGGCCCGGCTGGGATGCCAGCGACTGGCGGCCGGCCGGCCTGCTGGCGGCGCGCTACCCGAACATCCGCCACGTCGCGGTGCATGCCGGCACGCCGTGCCTGATCGACCATTTCCGGCACTGGCACCAGATGAGCGCCAGCCCGGTGCGCAACTCGGCGAACTGCCAGTGGATAGATGCGATGGCCGCCGATGCGCAGCGCCACGGCTGCCGGACGCTGCTCGGCGGTGGCAAGGGCAACGCGACGATCAGCATCGAGCATGGTGATCGCGCGGTGCTCGCCCATCTCTCGGCCGGCGCGCTGCGCGAGGTCCTCGCTGCGCTGCGCCGAGCCGATGCCCCGCTGCCGCGCCAGCTGCTGCGGCTGTTGCGGACGGCGCTGTCGCCGCGGCGCTCGTCGCGGTCGCCGATGGACCGCTACTTCCCGGTGCCGGAGGGCGCCATCGCCGGCGCGCTGCTTGATGCCCGTCGCCGCCGCGTCCGCGATACCGTCGGCTGTCCGGAGCAGACGCGCCTGCGCACGATCGCGACCGGCACCGTGCTGGCACCGGACTACCGCGCGCTGCACGGCATCACGCTGCGCGATCCGACTGTCGACCGCCCGCTGGTCGAACTGCTGCTGCAACTGCCGGTGTCCGCGACGCTGCAGGACGGCTATCACCGTGCGCTGGCGCGGCAGATCGGCGCTGGTGTCGTGCCCGACGCGATTCGCTGGCGGACGCGGCGCGGCCAGCAGTCGCCCGAACAGGACGGCTACTTCCGGCTGCACGCCGAGCAGTACCGGGATGCCTGGCGAATCGTGTCGGCGACCCGGGTCTGTGAATGGTTCGACCGGGGCGCACTGGCAACGGCGTTCGACAAGCTGCTGGCCGGCACGGCGCAGCCGGGGCAGGGCGCGTTCATGCATCGCATCCTCGATGTCGGCCTGTTCCTCGATCACGCGGCGCGGCGCTGGGGCGTCGACGCCGATCTCGCCGAACTCGCCGACGCGCGTCCGTCGCGCACCGCGATCGCCGACAGCGCGGCCTGATCCGCTGCGGCTGCGACCCGGCACAATGCCGGCCGAACCCTGACGGATTCCCTGCATGCTCCGGATCGGCATCGACCTCGGCGGCACCAAGATCGAAGGCATCGTGCTGCGTGACACGACCGAGGTCATCGCGCGGCAGCGTGTTGCGACGCCCGGTGGCGATTACCGCGCGACAGTCGCAGCGGTCGCGGCGCTGGTCTCCGGTCTCGAACGCGAAGTCGGCGCCGGTGGCTTGCCGGTCGGCATCGGCCATCCGGGCGCGATCTCGCCGTTCACCGGGCTGATCAAGAACGCCAATTCGACCTGCCTGAACGACCAGCCGCTGCAGGCGGATCTGCAACAGGCACTCGGCCGCCCGGTGCGGATGGCCAACGACGCCGACTGCCTGGCGCTCAGCGAAGCGCAGGCCGATGGTGCGGGCGCCGGCGCGGCCTGCGTGTTCGCGGTGATCCTCGGCACCGGCGTCGGCGGCGGCATCGTCATCGACGGCCGGCTGCGTACCGGCCCGAACGCGATCGCCGGCGAATGGGGCCACAACCCGCTGCCGTGGCCGCGCCCGGACTGGCACGAGGTGCCCGGTCCGCTCGGCTGGGATGGCCGCTTCGGGGCGATCGAGGACTGGCTGTCCGGCCCGGCGCTGGCGCGCGATCACCGCGACGTCAGTGGTGCGCAGCTGAGCGGCGAGCAGATCGTTGCCGCTGCGGCAGCGGGTGATAGCGCCTGCATCGCCACGCTGGCGCGCCATCAGGACCGGCTGGCGCGGGCGCTGGCCAGCGTCATCAACCTGCTTGACCCGGAAGTGATCGTGCTCGGCGGCGGCATGAGCCGGATCGCCGCGATCTACGACGCCGTGCCGACGCTGTGGACGCGCTGGGTGTTCAGCGATCGGGTCGCGACCCGGCTGCTGCCGGCCCGGCACGGTGACAGCAGCGGCGTGCGCGGTGCTGCCTGGCTGTGGCCAGGCTGAGGCTTCAGCGCAGCAGGCGGCGCACGAAGTCGCCGATGGCCGCGACCGCCTGATCGGCTTCCGGCATCCAGCCGGCCATCACCTGCCAGACGTGCCACAGGCCCATGCGGTGCTCCAGCGTGACGTCGACGCCGGCCTTGCGCGCCGCGTCGGCAAGGCGCAGCGAATCGTCGAGCAGCACCTCGTCGTCACCGACCTGAATCAGCATCTTCGGCAGGCCCTTGAGGTTCGCGAACAGCGGCGACAGCCGCGGGTCGGCCAGCGGCAGGCCATTGGCGAACTCGCGGGCAGCGCGGTCGATGCCGCGCACGGTCAGCAGGCGATCGCGCTCGGCGCGCGTGCCCATCGACCGGCCGCTCGACGACATGTCGGTCCATGGCGACAGCAGCACCAGGCCGGCTGGCAGCGGCAGCCCGGCGTCGCGCAGCGCGATGGCGGTGACCAGCGCCAGGTTACCGCCAGCCGAATCGCCGCCGATCACCAGTTTTGACGGCGCGAGGCCATCGGCCAGCAGTGCCTTCCAGCCGGCCACGGCATCGTCGAGCGCGGCCGGATACGGATGCTCCGGCGCCAGCCGGTAGTCGATCGCGATCACCGTTGCGCCGGAGGCCTTGGCGACATGCGCCAGCATGCCGCGATGGGTGCGCGGCGAGCCGCCGAGATAGGCGCCGCCATGCAGGTAGTACAGCACCTGACCACTGGTCGCGCCCTTCGGCGTCAGCTTTTCGGCCGGCCGGCCAGCCAGCGTGATCGGCTCGATCCGGGTACCGCGCGGCACGTGGGTGATCAGCCCGGCAATGCGTTCCAGCTTCGGCCGCATCACCGCAGCGGGCGAGGCCAGCACCGGCTGCAGCAGCAGCTGGTTCACGGGGCCGAACAGGCGGGCGCGCAGGCTCAGGGAAGCGGTCATCGGATCGGGATCAGGAACGAATCGGGGCACCGAGCGTAGCTCAGGCCAGCGGCTGACGGGCAGCGCGGCCGGCGTCAGCGTTGAACTGTCGGCACGACGGAAATGTCACTGCCGGGTCGTTATGATGGCCCGCCGCGTCTTGCGGCCGATACCTGCTCCTCGGGAACGTCCGATGTCACTGCTCCGAATCCGCACCCTGCTCCGCGCCGTCGCGCTGCTGGCCGCCGCCACCGCGATCAGCGGCTGCATGGAAGGTCGCGATGCCTATGCGGTCACCGATAGCGGCACCTTGATCAAGTTCCAGACCGATGATCCCGGCTCGATCGACAACGAGGTCACGATCACCGGGCTCGACAGCGGTGAAACGCTGCTGCAGATCGATTTCCGCACCGAGAACGGTCTGCTCTATGGCCTGACCAGCAGCAACCGCATTGCCACGATCGATGCCGATACCGGCGTTGCGACGCTGGTCAGTGCAACACCGTTCCTGGCGGCGCCGGCGACGCTGAACCAGCCGGTGATGGACATCAACTCATCGCAGGATTTCATCCGCGTGATCGACTACCAGCCCGGTGGCAGCAGCACCGAAACCAATATTCTCCGGGTCGACCCGGACACCGGCGCGCGGATCCAGAGCGATGGCACGGCGCTGCGCTACAACGACAGCGACAGCAACGACGGCGAGATTCCGCAGCTGGCGGCGATCGCCCACTCGAACAACGATCTCGATGCCACGACGTCGACGCTGTACGGGCTCGACTTCACGACGCAGAACCTAGTGCGCATCACCAATGCCGGCGTGCTGACCTCGCTCGGCGTGCTCGATCGCCAGTTCGTGTCGGCCGCCGGTTTCGACATCGTTCGCGAGCGCGGCGACAACCCGGAAGACCTCGGCATCGCCTATGTCGCGATTGCCGAGCGCAACAACACGGCGCGCTTCTACGAGATCGATCTGGCGGACGGCAACACCTCGGACGCCGCCTCGAACAATGGCGGCGCGACCATCGGTGGCGACCGCCAGATCCGTTCGCTGGCGGTGTCGCCGAAGCCGCCGAAGCGCGACGGCTTCCAGTTCTGAGCACCGGCAGTCGCTGCTCGATGTGACGAGGCCCGCCGAAACGCGGGCCTCTTGCATTGCGGCGTGCGCGGCGCCGACACGCAGCTGATCCGGAAAACGAAAAAAGCCCGCCGGCTTGCGCCGACGGGCTTTCGTGCTGCAACCGCCTTACAGGCCGACGATGCCGAAGTCGTCCTTGACGATCGCCAAGGTTGCCGAACGCGGACGGCTCAGGCCGCCGCCCGGGAAGTGGCTTTCATACAGCTCCGGGCTGCCGATCTGCGAGGCCGGCGTGTTCTCGCCCGGGTGCTGAATGTTGACGAACAGCACGCGGCCATCCGGCGTCGAATCCAGACCGGTGATCTCGGCGCCCTTCGGCCCGACCAGGAAGCGGCGCAGCCGCGACTCGGTGGCCTTGGCACCGACCGGCGTCTGCACGCCGTTGATGGTGACGGTGCCGCCATCGCCAACCCGGCCCGGCACGGCGGCCAGCAGCATGCAGTTGGTGACGTCGGTGTAGGCGCCGTCGTCGGTCTGGATCCACAGCAGACCGTTCGAGTCGTTGGTCTCGCGGCCGAACCACAGGCCGTCCGGGCTGGAGAAGTCGTTGACATCGGTCAGGCCGGAAACGTTGACGTTCGCCGGATCGGCATCCGCCTGGGCACCGAAGCCGAAGATGTCCCAGCGGAACGACGTCGCCGACGAATTGTTGCCATCTTCGCGGAAGCGAATGATGTGGCCGTTGACGTTGCCGCGCTGGGTGGCAGCACCCTTCTGGTCCGCGTACGAACGCGGGTTCGCGGCATCGACCGCCGGGCCCGTGGTGCCGCGCGTCGAGTTGTTGGTCAGCGTGAAATAGACCTCGCCGTTGACGCGGTTGACCGCTGCCCATTCCGGGCGATCCATCTTGGTGGCGCCGACCGCGTCGGCCGCCAGACGCGCATGGATCAGCACATCCGCCTGCGAGCTGAACGGATAGATCGCATTGTTCGGGTCGAGCCCGTTGATGCCGAAGATCAGCGGAATCCAGGTGCCGGTGCCGGAGGCGTCGAAGCGGGCGACATAGACCGTGCCGCTGTCCAGATACTTGTCACCAACGGCAAGCCGGTCCGGACGAGCCAGATCGCGCGGATCGAGGCGGGCGCTCGACACGAACTTGTAGATGTACTCGTTGCGCGAATCGCAGCCCTGATAGAAGACCACCGGGCGGCCCGGCACGAAGTTCGCCGGCCAGGCGCCTTCGCGGAAGAAACGCGCCATCGCGGTGCGCTTGCGCGGCGTCGACTGCGGATCGTAAGGATCGATTTCGACGACCCAGCCGAAGGTGTTCGGCGCGTTGCGGAAATCGTCGGCCGGGGTGGCGCCGGTCACCGTGGCATCCCAGCGCGAGAAACGGGTGTCGCTCGGATCCGACGGCACCACCGTGGTCCAGCCGTAGTTGCCGGCTGCACCGGCAGGAATGCTGTAGCGGTTCAGCGCCGTCACTTCGGCGGCGCTGCGGTTGGCGTTGTCGCCGGCGGCGCGGCGGAAGTAGAACGCCCAGTTCTCTTCGCAGGTCAGGTAGGTGCCCCAGGGCGTGAAGCCGTTGGCGCAGTTGTTGACCGTGCCACGCGTGCGCGTGCCGTTCGGCGAGTAGCGGGTGACCACCTGCGGATCGCCGGCGACCGGGCCGCTCAAGATCACGTCGGTCAGCGAGGTGATGCGGCGGTTGTAGCGCGAGCCGCGGTTGAAGGCGACCGGGTTGCTGCGCGACGGGCCCGGCACCAGCTCGACGATGCTGACGCCGTGGGCGTTCATTTCCTTGATCACTTCGTCCGCCACCGGGCGGACGCCACCGACGACGGTCGCGCCGTTGGCGTGCAGGAACGGCTGGGTGATGTTCTCGTGGTTGATGCACAGCAGGCCGCGCCGCGAGTTGCGCGGATCCGGGCGCGTGCCGTCGCTGCTCAGGCCGAAGTAGTACATGCCGTCGTGGTGGTCGCCGGCGCGGAAGGCGTAGGAATCACCGGTTTCGCTGCCGTCGCCGACATAGGCCGGCGTCGACGACGTCAGTGCTTCGCCGGTCGGCGTCAGCACGGTGACGCTGTAGCCGGGCGGCACGGTGACGGTATCGGCGAGGTTCTTGGCGACCGGGTTGAAGCTCAGGCTGAAGCCGGCCGGCAATGCCTTGGCATCCGGGCTGGCCAGCATGCCGGCGCTGCCGGCGGTGAAGGCGGCGGCAGCACCGAGGCCACCGACCAGCACTTCGCGGCGCGACAGCCGCGCATCGACCATGCTCTGCAGGGTCGGGTTGTTCGAATCGTTGGTGCAGACATCGTCGTCATGACGATGGGCGCTGTGCTCGCTGATCTCAAAATCCTTCATCGCTGGCTCCTGGGCGGGTGGCTGATCGGGTGACGGTGAGGCGCACCGTCACGTTGAGCCACGGAGCCTAGCCAGCGGATGTGTCGTTTCCTTGTCAGTGGCGTCGCCGGCTGTCGCCCGGCGGTAACATCACGGCAGCCCTTTCGATCACCTTCCGAGCTCTCCTTGTCGACCATCCGCTATCGGGTCAGCGCCGATCCTGCCGCGCACCGCTACCGCATCACCGCCCAGTTCGCGAGCCTTGGCACTGCGCCGGTGCTGCGTCTGCCGAACTGGATACGCGGCAGCTATCTGGTCCGCGATTTCGCCAAGCATGTGCAGGGCCTGAAGGCCTTCGTCGATGAGCTGCCGGTGTCCATCACCCGGCTCGAGAAGGGCCGCTTCCGCGTCGAAGGCCAGGGCCGGATCCGTCTCGAATACACGGTGCACGCGCTCGACAGCTCGGTGCGCAAGGCCTGGCTCGACACCCGGCGCGGCTTCTTCAACGGCAGCTCGCTGTTCTACTGCCCGCTCGGTGCCGAGGCCGCCGGATTCGAAGTGCTGATCGAACGTCCGGATCCGGCGCTGTGCCCGGGCTGGAAGCTGGCCACCGCACTGACGCCGGTCGAGATTGCCGATGACGGCTTCGGTGTCTACCGCGCCGACAGCTACGAGGAACTGATCGACTGCCCGGTCGAGATGGCGGCGTACCAGCGCATCGTCTTCGATGTCGACGGCATTCCGCACAGCCTGGTGCTGTCCGGCCGCTGCGAGCCGGACCTGCCGCGGCTGGCCGCCGACATCGGCCGCGTCTGCCACGTGCAGCGCGAGCTGTTCGGGCAGCAGCCCCAGAAGGCACAGATGCCCCAGTACCTGTTCCTGACCCAGGTCACCGGCAATGGCTACGGCGGGCTGGAGCACCGCACGTCGACGGCGCTGGTCACTGCTCGCGACGCACTGCCGCGCCCCGGGCAAAGCGGGCTGCGCAAGGGCTACCGCAGCTTTCTCGGGCTGGTCAGCCACGAGTACTTCCATCTGTGGAACGTCAAGCGCATCACCGCCGCCCGCTTCGCCGACAGCGATCTGTCGGCCGAGGCCTACAGCGAGGACCTGTGGGCCTACGAAGGCGTCACCTCGTACTACGACGATCTGATGCTGCTGCGCGCCGGACTGATCGATGCGCCGGTCTATCTCGATCTGCTGGCCGAAGCGGCAACGCGCCTGCAGCGCGCGCCGGGTCGCCATGTCCAGACCCTGGCCGACGCCAGCTTCGAAGCCTGGATCAAGTACTACCAGCCGGACGAGCACACGCCGAACGCGGCGGTCAACTACTACGTCAAGGGTGCGCTGGCGACACTCTGCCTTGACCTGTGGCTGCGCCTGCATTCCCGCGTGACCATGGACGACGTGATGCGCGCGCTGTGGGCGCGCTACGGCGCGAACGACATCGGCGTCCCGGAAGGCGGCCTCGAAGCGGTGGCCTGCGAGATTTCCGGGCTGGACCTCAAGCCGCAGTTCGATGCCTGGCTGCGCGGCACCACCGAACTGCCGCTGGCCGAACTGCTGGCGGCGTTCGGCGTCACTGCGAGCTTGCGGCCGAGCTTCGGCGCCGGTGACGAAGGCGGGCGCAGCGATGCGCGCAGCCTGCCGGCAACGACGCTGGGCCTGAGCCTGCGCAGCGGCGATGCGACCGTGGCGACGGTGTTCAGCGGCTCGCCAGCGGAAGCCGCCGGCCTGGCCGGTGGCGATCAGCTGATCGCGATCGACGGCCTGAAGATCACCGCCGGCAACTGGGCCAACCGGCTCGAAGCGCTGCATCCGGGTGTTGCCGTGCCGCTGAACTGGTTCCGCGGCGATGAACTGATGACCGCGATGGTCACGCCGGTCGTGCCCGCTGCCGACACCTGGACCTTGACCTTGGCCGAAGTCGACGGCGAGCCGCTGGCGCGGCGTCAGGCCTGGCTCGGAGCCTGAGCATGCTGGAACTGATCACCAAGGGCCTGCTGGCCTATCTGCTGGGCGGCGTGATGGGCGGCGATGTCATGCGCCGTCTCGTCGGGGGCACGGACCTGCGCGCCAGCGGCTCCGGCAATGTCGGCGCCACCAATGCGCTGCGCACGCGCGGTGCGAAGTTCGCGCTCGGCGTGCTGGCCATCGACATCGGCAAGGGCGTGGTTGCCGCACTGGCAGTACCCGGCTTGCCGTGGCCGCTGCCGGGCGCTGCGGCCGATCTGGCGGTGCTGCCGTACGTCTGCGGCGTCGGCGCGGCATTGGGCCACTGCTACCCGGTGTTCCAGCAGTTCAAGGGCGGCAAGGGTGTGGCGACCTTGGCCGGCGTGTTCCTCGCGCTGCTGCCGGCCGCGGCGCCGTGGCTGATTGCCGCGTTCGCGCTGGTGGTGATGCTCAGTGGCTATGTCAGCCTGGCCTCGATCACGGCCGGTGTCGTCGCGCTGCTGTTCGTCGCCTGCTTCGGCCCGGGTGCGCTGGGCGTGCAGGGCGGGTTCACCGCGGCGATGCTGGCGCTGATCCTGTTCAAGCATCGCGACAACATCGTGCGCCTGTTCCAGGGCCGCGAATCGCGCTTCGAGAAGGCGCGCGTGCTCGGACGGCTGTTCGACGGCCCGCGCGCCTCGTGACCCGCGCGCTCGACGACGAAGCGCTGCTGCCGCTGGTCGACGCGCTGGCCGGCGGCGACTGGCTGTCCGGCGAAGCGCTGGCCCAGGCGGCTGGCGTCAGCCGCGCGGCGCTGGCCAAGCGGATCAGCCAGATCGAAGCCTGGGGGCTCGACATCGAGGCGCGGCCGGGTCTTGGCTATCGCCTGAGCGCGCCGCTCGAACGGCTCGACGCCGCTCGCATTGGCACGCCGCCGCCGCTGCGCAAGCTCGCTGTCGCCTTGCGCGTCGACTCGACCAACCAGCGGCTGATCGAAGCCCCGTCCGCCGATGATCCGCAGGCGCTGTTTGCCGAAGCGCAGACCGCCGGCCGAGGCCGGCGCGGCCGCGACTGGCGCTCGCCGTTCGGCGCCAACCTGTACCTGTCGCTGGCCTGGAGCTTCGCCGGCTGGCCGCCGAAGCTCGGCTGCCTGCCGCTGGCCGTCGGGGTCGCCGCAACACGGGCGCTGTCGGCTGCCGGGCTCGATGGCGTGCAACTGAAGTGGCCGAACGACCTGCGGATCGGCAACGCCAAGCTCGGCGGCATCCTGATCGAAAGCCGCAGCGAGATCGGCGGTGCCTGCCGCGTGGTGATCGGGCTCGGTCTGAACGTGGCGATGACCGCTGCGCAAGCCGCCGATGTCGGCCAGCCGTGGGTCAGCGTGCACGCGGCGCAGGACGCGGCCGGCCGGCCGCGCACCACGCGCAATGTGCTGGCTGCCCGTCTGCTGGCAGCGCTTTCGACGGCGCTGACCGACTTCGAGGCGAACGGCTTCGCGCACTTCCTCGACGACTGGAACCGGCTCGACATCGCAGCCAACCAGCCGGTGCGGATTCTCGGTGCCGGCGCCGCCGAGATCGACGGCATCGCCCGTGGCATCGACGCCGACGGCGCGCTGATCGTCGAAACGCCGGACGGCCGCCGCCAGCATCTGCATGCCGGCGAAGTCAGCCTGCGACTGGGGCCGACATGACGGCGCGGCTGCTGATCGACGTCGGCAATACCCGGCTGAAGTGGACCGTCGCCAGCGATGACGGTGCGCTGACGCCGGTGCAGGCGATGGCCCACGGCGGCGATCCCGGTGCACTGATCGAATGGCTGCCAGTGCCGGACGGCCTGCATGCGGCGTGGATCGCCAACGTCACTGGCGAGGCGGCCGGCGAACGGCTGGCGGCAGCGCTGAACGTGCGCCACCGGCTGGCGACGCAGTTCGCGCGGCCGCGCGACGGGCTGGCCGGCGTGCAGCTGGCCTACGAGGACGTGTCGCGGCTCGGCGTCGACCGCTGGCTGGCGCTGCTGGCGATCTGGGGCCGCGAGCGCGCCGCCAGCTGTGTCGCCAGCGCCGGCACCGCGCTGACCTTCGACGCCGTCGATGATCACGGCCGCCACCTCGGCGGCGTGATTGCGCCGGGACTCACGACTGCGCAGACCGCCGTGCTCGGCGCGACCCGCTTTGCCGCGTCCGGCCCATCGCAGCAATTCACGCGCGGGCTCGGCAGCGATACCGATGCCTGCGTGCGCCAGGGCGCGCTGCACGCCTGCGCCGGACTGATCGACCGGCTGGCGGCGCGTCATCCCGGCCCGCGCTACCTGATTGGCGGCGACGCCGAAACGATCGCGCCGCACCTCGATGGCAACTGGCAGCTGCGGCCGGATCTGGTGCTCGAAGGGTTGGCGACGCTGTCCGCTCAAACCTGCTGATCGGCCTCCTCGCTAATTGGGGTCAGAACCCAATTTCAGGCGGCGTTCTGGCGCGCCGGGCTGCAGGCACTGCCGCCGTCGACGCCGAAGGCCGGTGCAGCGCCGACGGCACCGGCATCGAGCCAGGCGAGCTTGTCGGCAAAGTAGCGGCGCAGCCGGGCCAGCCGCGCCGCCTGTTCGTCGACAGCGGCCAGCCGCTCGCGCATCAGTTCGGCCTGACGGGCGATGGTCAGATCGCCGCGCGCGTATTCGTCGCTGAGCGCGGAAATCTCGCGCAAGGTGAAACCCAGCGCCTGCGCTTCGCGGATCAGCAGCGCGCGCTCGACCTGCTCGTGGTCGAAATCCTGATAGCGGTTGGTGCCGCTGCGGCCAACATCCGGCAGCAGCAGGCCCTTGCGGACGTAGAAACGGATCGTGTCGCGGCTCAGGCCGGTGGCGCGCGCGAATTCGGCGATCAGCATGCGGCGGCTCCCGGTGGATCGAAGGGCTTGACTGTGGACTTAAGTCCACACCTTAGGATGCCGGTCCCGGATCGACAAGGAGACCGCAGCATGACCGCAGCAACGAACAGGGTGGCACTGGTGACCGGCGCTTCGTCCGGCATTGGCGAGGCGACGGCGCGGCAGCTGATCGCGGCTGGCTGGCGGGTCTATGCCGGCGCGCGGCGCGTCGACCGGATGCAGCCGCTGGCGGCCGCCGGCGCCCGGCTGCTGGCGCTCGATGTCACCGACGATGCCTCGATGCAGCAGGCGATCGACACGATCCACCGCGACCAAGGCCGGCTCGATGCGCTGGTCAACAATGCCGGCTACGGCTCGTATGGCGCGCTGGAAGAAGTGCCGCTCGACGAGGGCCGGCGCCAGTTCGAGGTCAACGTATTCGGGCTGGCGCGGCTGACCCAGCTGGCGCTGCCGGTGATGCGGGCCCAGCGCAGCGGCCGGATCGTCAACATCACCTCGATCGGCGGCAAGATCGGCGAGCCGTTCGGCAGCTGGTACCACGCGACCAAGTTCGCGGTGGAGGGCTTGAGCGATTCGCTGCGGATGGAGCTGCATCCGTTCGGCATCGATGTCGTGATCATCGAGCCGGGCGCGATCAAGACCGAGTGGAACGGCATCGCTCGCGACGGCCTGATGAAGTACTCGGGCGATGGCCCGTATCGCGACGGCGCGCGGGAGCACGTGAAGATGCTGGCCTCGGCCGATCAGGGGCCGATGCCGTCGCCACCGGAGGTCGTGGCCCGCACGATCGTCCGCGCGCTGCAGGCCACGCGCCCGAAGACTCGCTATGCAACCGGCGGCGGCGCGCAGATGGTGCTGTTCCTGCGCCGCATGCTCAGCGACCGCGCGTTCGACGCGACGATGCGGCTGTTCTCGAAGCAGTCGGCGCGCTCGATGCCGTGATCGCTCAGCGCTTGACCGGCACGGTGCCGGTCGGCGCGAGGCCGTTTTCCTGATACAGCACCGGCCCGTCCTTGGCCCACAGGAAGTGCGGCATCTCGGCCGGCGCGACATAGACCGCGCCTTCCGGAATCGCGACCAGTGCCGCATCGTCGCTGGCTTCGCCGAAACCGACATACAGCGTGCCGCGCAGCACCGTCGTGGCGCGGGTGTCCGGATGGCGATGCGGGAAGATTCGCGTGCCGGCCGCCAGTTCGACGCGCATCAGGTACGGGCCGCTGCCCTGTTCGCTGCCGATCAGCCAGCTCGACTGCAGGCCGGGAATCAGCTTCGACGGCGTCCACGCCAGATCGGCCGGCAGCATCGGCTGCGGACGCGGTGTGTCGGCAGCGCTGACCAGCAGCGGTAGTGCTGCCAGCCATAGCGTGCATCGCCGGGCGCTCACGACTGCGCGCCGGCGGTGGCGGCACAGCCGGCCGGCTTGAACACGCGCTCGGTCGAGGCCGGCCAGCGCGCCAGCTTGTCGGCGGCGCGACGGGGCCGAGCGACCAGTTCGCCGCCGCAGTTCGGGCAGCGGTCGCCGAGCCGGCTGCCGGCGCAGTCCGCGCAGAAGGTGCACTCGAACGAGCAGATCCGCGCATCGGCGGAATCCGCCGGCAGGTCGTGGTCGCAGCATTCGCAGTTCGGTCGCAGGCTCAGCATGGTTCGGGCTCCGGATGGCCGCGCGATCATCGCAAGCGGCCGTGGCACGCGGCAATCGGGCTCAGTCGAGCCGCGCGTACGGCCGGTGCTGGACGTACTTCGGCCGCTGGTCGAGCCGCACATGCAGCCAGTTGACGCCGAGCCCGGAGGTGCTGAGCCAGACCGGCCCGCGGCTCAGTCGCGCTTCGACTTCGTGGGCGATGCGCTGCCACAGCGCGTCGGCCGTGGTGTTGTCGGCAAGCCGCAGGAAGCGCAGCAGATGTCGGTAGTCCGATTCCGCGCCCTGTGGCCGTGGCGCGATCAGCAGCGCATCGCCGCCCAGGTTGTCGAAGCTTGCGAACGGCGTGCCGTCATCGATCCTGAAGGCACGGAAAAAGCTGTCGCGGTCCGCCGGGCCGGGCACGGCGGCCAGCTGCGGCGCATCGAGGCAGACGCATTCGAACGGCCGCGCCAGCATGTCGTGATGCAGCGCCGGCCATTCGAGGAAGCAGGCCGCGTATGGCAGCGCGCGCAGCGCTTCGGTCCATGCCCGGCGCAGGCCGTCGTCATGCGCCGCGCGCCAGCGCGCGAGCACGGTGTCGAAATGCAGCGGCTGGCCGTGGCCATCGCCGATCCGCAGGCAGATGCCGGTGCCGTCCGGCAGCGGTTCGCGGGTGATCGTGTTCATCGGTCGCGGCGTTCGCTGAGGGAATCGAAAAGCACGCCAGACGGCTCAGCGGGTGCTGACCCGTCTGGCTGCCGGGCAGGGCGGCTCGCTAGCATCGGGGCGCCATCCCTGGCAGCCCGACCGCTGAGTGACCCATGACCCCGACCGAGATCGTCAACGCCTTCATCGCCGAATGGCAGCAGCCCGATACCTTCAAGACCTGCGTGCATCGCTGGTTCACGGCCGACTGCGCATACGAGAACGTCGGCATGTCGAAGACCACCGGGCCGGACGAGGCCGTGGCGTTCTTTGCGGCGATGGGCAGCCAGATGGATCTGGCGACGATCGGTGTCGACATGCTGGGGCTCGTCGCCCATGGCGACACGGTGATGACCGAGCGCATCGACTACCTGAAGAACTCCGCCGGCACGACGCTGTTCACGATTCCGCTGATGGGCGTGTTCAAGATTCGCGGCGGCAAGATCGCCGAGTGGCGCGATTACTTCGACGTGACGCCGTTCCGCGGCGGCTGAGCCAGCTGCCACGCGAGCACGGCCAGATACAGCCCGATCGCGATATCGACACTGCCGCAGTACAGCGGATACCAGGCCGGCACGCCGGGGTTTACGAACAGCTGCGGGTGGATCGCATCAAAGCCGCCGTGCAGCAGCCACAGCACGGCGACCACGGCGGTGACTGCGACCGGATAACGCCGGCCGAGCAGCGCCAGCGCGATGCCGCCGAGCCAGTACGGCAGGCCGAAGCGCATTTCCTGCGCGGCGACTGCCGGGGCCTCGGCCAGCAGCGCGAAGCCGGCATAGAGCAGCGGCAGCACCAGCAGGCTCAGTGCGTACAGCCAGCGTTCGGCGCGCCAGGCGCGGCTGATCGCGATCAGGGCGGCGGCCGACAGCAATCCCGCGAGTGCTTCGATCATGGCGATGGCGTTTGCATTGTCGTGATGCCGGCGCAGCCGGCGCAGATGCAGGCGAGGCCGCGGCTGGCTTCCGGCACCCGTTCCAGCGTTGCCGCCGGAATCGCCGCCTGCATGCACCAGCAGCCGACATCGAAGCGGCCGCACTGCGCCGGCGCGCAGCCGTTCGGGCCGCCGCACAGCGGGCACTGCAGATTCGGCAGCGGCGTCATGCCGGCCGCCGCAGCACCGCGCGGCTCTGGGCGATTGCACCGGCCATCTCGGTGCCGACGAACAGCCACAGCGCCGGAATCGCCCCTTCGATGACGATGTAGTAGGCGATCAGCAGCGACACCAGCACGCGCCCGACGGCATCGATCAGCGCCAGCAGCCCGATCGGCTGCAGCAGCCGGGCCGCGACCCAGACCAGCACCAGCACGCCGCTCAGATTGACGAAGAACAGCGCCAGCGGATCCAGCGGCGGCGCGCTCGAAACGCCGCCGAGCAGGCCGTTCAGCCAGTACAGGCCGCCGAGGAACAGCGGCGCGGTGAACGGCAGCGCCAGCGACATCACGCCGGTATCGAGCAGCGCCCAGAAGCGCACCGTCGAGGCGGGTACGTGATCGGTGGCGGGCAGGCGCATCGGCTTACTGACCCGGCACCGTTTCGAGGCTCGACGGCCGCGCCAGCAGTGCCGCACTCCAGCGCGCGACATTGGCCGGCACGTTCGCCGGCTCGACCATCAGCGGCAGGAAGTGCAAGAACGGGATGTAGGCGATATCGGCCAGCGTGTAGCGGTCGTGGACCAGGAAATCGACACCTTCGAGCTGCTTGTCGAGGATCGCCAGATGCTTCGCGATCTCCGCCGAGGACTTGTTGATCGACTCCAGATTCCACTTCGCTTCGGGGAAGAAGCGCTTCTGGAAAATGATGGTGCCGGCCGGCGCGGCCATCTGGCTGTCGCACAGCCGCAGATGCATGTCGACCTCGGCGCGGCCCTTGGCGCCGGCCGGCACCAGTGCTGGTTCCGGATGCTCGTCTTCCAGGTACATCAGGATCGCTGACGATTCGTAAAGCACGAAGCCGTCTTCTTCCAGCGTCGGCACGCGGGCGTAGGGGTTCAGCGCAAGGTACGCCGGCGTCTTGTGCTGACGCTTGGCGAGATCGACGAAGACGTCTTCGTGCGGAATGTTCTTTTCCAGCATCGCGATCTTCACTCGACGAGCGAACGTGGAGAACGGATGGGTGTGCAGGCGGATCATCGGGCGGGCAGTCCGGAACAAGAGGAGGGTGCGCGGATCATAGCGAGCGAATGCCCGATAATCGTGAATATCCCTCGCGTCCCGAACCCTGCCATGCGCTTCGAACTTCTTGCCACCGATGGCCATGCCCGGCGCGGCCGCGTGCACTTCCCGCGCGGCAGCATCGAAACGCCGCAGTTCATGCCGGTTGGCACCTACGGCACGGTGAAAGCGATGACGCCGGGCGAGCTGCGCACCGCCGGCGCGCAGATCATTCTCGGCAATACGTTCCACTTGTGGCTGAGGCCGGGGCACGAGGCGATGCGCGCGCTCGGTGGCCTGCACCGGTTCATGAACTGGAGCGGCCCGATCCTGACCGACTCCGGCGGTTTCCAGGTCTGGAGCCTCGCCGAGCTGCGCAAGCTGACCGAGGCCGGTGTCCATTTCGCATCGCCGATCAATGGCGACAAGGTGTTCCTGTCGCCGGAGAAGTCGATCGAGATCCAGCATGCGCTGGGCAGCGACATCATCATGCAGTTCGACGAGTGCACGCCGTATCCGGCGACACCGGACGAGGCGCGCAAGTCGATGGAGCTGTCGGCACGCTGGGCGGCACGCTGCAAGACCCAGCATCTGGCCTGGACGCCGGCTGCCGCACCGCCGCCGCCAGACGGCACGGCGCTGCCGGAAACCGGGCCGCGCGGCGCGCTGTTCGGCATCGTGCAGGGCGGCATGCACACCGAGCTGCGGGCCGAATCACTGCAGCGGCTGGCCGAGATCGGCTTCGATGGCTACGCGGTCGGCGGGCTGTCGGTCGGCGAGCCCGAGCCGGAACGGCTGAAGGTGCTCGATGCGATCGGCCCTGCCTTGCCGGCTGACCGGCCGCACTACCTGATGGGCGTCGGCACGCCGCGCGATCTGGTGCAGGCGGTCGGCCGCGGCATCGACCTGTTCGACTGCGTGATGCCGACGCGCAATGCCCGCAACGGCCACCTGTTCACGTCCGAAGGCGTGATCAAGCTGCGCAACGCGCGACATCGCAATGATCCGGGCCCGCTTGATCCGGCCTGCGACTGCGAAACGTGCACCAACTATTCGCGCGCCTACCTGCACCACCTCGACCGCTGCGACGAAATTCTGGGCGCGCGGCTGAACACCATCCACAACCTGCACTACTACCTGAATCTGATGAAGCGGATTCGCGCGGCGATCGAGGCCGGCACGTTTGCCGCGTTCTCGGCGGCGTTTCTTGCTGGCCCGGAAGGGCAGTCGCGGCGCGCTGCGGAGGCTGCGGCCGAGGTCGCTAGCGGAGACGCGATCTGAACCAAGCGGGCATGCAGCGGTCGGTTCGGGGTATCGGTGGTGGTTTGCTGAACACCGATACAGCGAAGGCCGGCAATCCGCCGGCCCGCCACGGGAGGATCACACGATGAAGCTCCGTCACGTTGCGCCGATGCTGGCGCTGGGTTGGTCGTTCACCGTCGTCGCTGCACCGGTCAAGCCCGGCGACGGCGAACTGCAGCAGTTCGTGCTGGCGTCAGTCGAGGTCACGCGCATCAATGCCGCGATGCTGGCGAAGCGCGAGGCCGCGACCAGCGCCGCCGCTGCCGAGAAGATCGAGGACGAGGCCACCGCGACGATGGAAGCGGCGATCAAGGCCAAGGGCATGAGCGCCGAGCGCTATGCCGAGATCTATGCCGTGATGGAGGCCGACCCGGCGATCAAGGCGCGCGTCGCGCAACTGGCGAAGCCGCACCGCAAGTAGCGGCGGTTCAGAACACCGCGCGCTGCATCAGAAAGTACGACACCACCAGCGCGCCGGTGTAGAACACGCTGACGGCGGCCGCGGCGGCAATCTTCGCTGCAAAGCCGCCGTGGCTGACTTGCCGGTAGGCATGGGCGGCAGCCCAGCCGAGCAGCGCTTCCGGCAGCAGCACGTAGTCGGCAACGCCGTAATGCATGCTGACGTTTTGCGGCCGCCAGATGTTGAAGATCGGCGCTGCCCATTCGGATCCGGCGAACACCAGCAGCGCCAGCATGCCGGCCGCCAGCGTCGAGCCGCGTGCCAGCAGCAGCACCCAGAACAGCGGAATCACCCACATGCCGGCCATGTAGACCGGCACGTGGCCGCCGATGCGCGGCGCGCCGAGATCCGGGAAGCTCAGGATGCCGATCTGCTGCGACAGCACCCAGTCCGGCACCACCTGGAATACCGACAGCGGCAGCAGGAACGTCCACAGGTTGAACCAGTGTCCGTGGCCGCTGTTGCGCGCGAACAGCGGCAGCAGCACGTTGAACGCCACCACCAGCGCCAGCACCGCCAAGCCCAGCTTCGGCACATGGATGTACTGGAAGGCGGCCCAGCCGCCGGCGGCAAGCAGGGCGTTGAGGATCAGGGCATCGCGGACTTCACGCATCGGCAGGACCCGGACCGGCTCAGGCGGCGAGCAGCTTTTCGATGTCCTTGGCGATCGCTGCCGGCGTGTCGATCGAGCCGTAGCGCTTCAGCACTTCGCCATCCTTGCCGACCAGGAACTTGGTGAAGTTCCACTTGATCGCTTCCGATCCGAGGATGCCCTTCTCCTCGCTCTTCAGGAACTTGTACAGCGGGTCGGCGTCATCGCCGTTGACCTTGATCTTGGCGAACATCGGGAAGCTCACGTCATAGGTCAGCGAGCAGAACTGCTGGATTTCCTTTTCGTCGCCCGGTTCCTGATGACCGAACTGGTCGCACGGGAAGCCGAGGATCTCGACACCCTTGTCCTTGAGCTTGCGATACGCCTCTTCCAGCCCCTTGTACTGCGGCGTGAAGCCGCACTTGGAGGCGACATTGACGATCAGCAGGACCTTGCCCTTGAAGTCGGCCAGCGAAACGGCGCGGCCATCGATGGCCTTGGCCGTGAAGTCGTAGATTGAGGACATTGCGTTCTCCGTGAAGCATGTGGTTCAACGAAAGCGGGCCGACTCATCGTCGGCCCGCCCGGTTCAGCAAGGTTCGGCCATCACGCCGATCAGAAGTTCGCTGCGTCGAGTTCCATCAGGTCGCTGGCCGGCATCCGCACGTTGGCACACAGGCTCTGCACCTGCGGCAGCATCCGTGCCGCGAAGAACTGCGCGGTGTTCAGCTTCTGCTGCTTGAAGATCTCGTCGGACGAGTTGATCGCCGCCTTGGCCATGCGCAGCCAGTTGTAGCCGAGGTAGGTCAGGCAGAACGCGCGCTGGAAGTCGACGGCGCCGAAGCCGGCATCGTTCGGGTTGGTCTTGAACGATTCCTGCAGCCAGGCCGTGGTCTTTTCCAGATCATCCAGCGCTTCGCGCAGCGGCTTGGCAATGAAGCCGAGCGGCGCATCGCCGGTCGATTCCGAACGGACCTTGGCGAAGAAGCGCTGCGCCAGGCGGCCGTTGTGCATCATCAGCTTGCGGCGCACCAGATCCATCGCCTGGATGCCGTTGGTGCCTTCGTACAGGCACAGGATCTTGGCGTCGCGCATGATCTGCTCGACCCCGTGCTCGCGGATGAAGCCGTGGCCGCCGTAGACCTGGATCGCCGTCGAGCCAAGCTCGACCGCTGCATCGGTGCAGAAGGCCTTGACCAGCGGCGTGTTCAGCTCGACCCAGTCGTTGGCTTCCTCGCGCACCGCCGGATCCGGGTGGTGGTGCGACATGTCGACGTACATGCCGGTCTCGTAAGCCAGCACGCGGGCGCCTTCGGTGGTCGCCTTCATGGTCAGCAGCATCCGGCGCACGTCCGGGTGGTCGATGATCGTGGCGCCGCCGTTGAAGGCCTTGCCCTGCTTGCGGTCCTTGGCATACGCGATGGCGTTCTGGGTCGCCAGCTCGCACAGGCCGAGGCCCTGCATGCCGACCAGGATGCGCGCCAGGTTCATCATCACGAACATGTTCTGGATGCCGGTGTTCTGCGCACCGACCAACCAGCCCTTGGCACCTTCGAACTGCAGCGAGCAGGTGCACGAGCCGTGGATGCCCATCTTGTGCTCGATCGACGTGCAGCGAATGCCGTTGCGCTCGCCAAGCGAGCCGTCATCGTTGACCAGGAACTTCGGCACCACGAAGGTCGACAGGCCCTTCACGCCGGCCGGCGAATCGGTTGCCCGGGCCAGCACGAAGTGGATGATGTTGTCGGCCATCTGGTGTTCGCCAGAGGTGATGAAGATCTTGCCGCCTTCCAGCGAGAACGAGCCGTCGCCGTTCGGCGTGGCCTTGGTCTTCACGGCGCCGAGATCCGAACCGGCTTGCGGCTCGGTCAGGCACATCGTGCCGGTCCACTCGCCGGTGGCCAGCTTCGGCAGGTACTTCTTCTTGATCTCGTCGGAACCGCTGGCGAGGATGCCCTCGAAGCAGCCGACGGTCAGGCCCGGGTACAGCGCGAAGGCGACGTCCGCCGAGCACAGCATCTCGTCAATGACCTTGGCCAGCGTGTACGGCAGGCCGGCGCCGCCCCACTCGGTCGGGTTGGCGATGCCGACCCAGCCCGCTTCCTGGAACTGCTTGTAGACCTCGACGAAGCCCTTCGGCACCGTCACTTCGCCGTTGCTGAGCGTGCAGCCTTCGGCATCACCGGGTGCGTTCAGCGGAGCGACCTGCCCCTGGATGAACTTGGCGGCTTCCTCGATCAGGCCGTTCAGCGTTTCCGGCGTGGCATCCGCCAGTGCCGGCATTTCGGTCAGGGAGCCGACGTTCAGCACGTCGTTGAGGACAAACTGGATTTCGCGCACGGGCGCAGCGTAGGTCGCCATGTAAGAGCAACTCCGGACGATGGAAGGGAAATGGGTTTATCGGTGGCGCCGGTTTCAAAACCGCCAGCGGCACGGATAAACCCACCGAAACAGCAGGCAAAAGGGTAGCACGCCGGGTTGCCTGCGAGACTGGAACGGGACCTGGCCGGCGCATTCCAGCCGCGCGGCGCAGGCCGCCCGGCGACGGCCTCAGACCGGCGGGACCGGCTCCGGATAGGCAACGAAACGCAGTTCGACGCGAGCGGCCTGGGCGGCGCTGGCCACTGCATCCCGGTCGCTGTCCGGACCGAGGTAGATCAGGATCATGCCGCTCAAGTCTTCGCCACGCTGCGCGTCGAATGCGGCGAGCAGCGTGCGGCGGTTGCGTTGCGCATCGGGTCCGGCAACGCCGAGGTAGTCGCGTTCGCGAGCGGCGGCCTGCATCTTGGCCCCCAGTTCGGCGATGTCCTGCGCTTCCGGCGCCGGTTCGAGCATCGCGAAGAAATAGAAGCTTTCGAGTTCGGGCGGTACCTGATTGCCGGCCAGGCGCATTGCGACATTCAGATCGAAGGACGCATCCAGTGTGGCCGCTGCGGGTGCTTCGGCAGCAGTCGCGGCAGTAGCGACTGGCGCAGGCGGCAGATCGGTCGGCGACCGCCATGCCAGCAGCAGCGCTGCAGCAATGACAACCAGGATCGTCGCGGCCGTTCTGGCATCGCGGGAGGGCAGCGGAGCAGGGTCAGTCATCGGATCAGCGGGGTAGGGCCGGGACGGCATGCTAGCACCGCGAACTATGGCTTCCAGTGGCTGGCAAACCGCCACTGCCGGACGCCAGCGCAGGCCCCGCGCGCCGGGAAGTCGGCGAAAGGCCGTGTGGCATAATCCAGCCCCTTTCGTTGCCTGCTCAGGTTTCCGACGTGCTGGAATTGCTCGATCTGCTGATCCCGGTTGCCCACGCTCAGGCCGCTGCACCGCAGCCGCCGGGCCTGCTCGCCACCACCTGGCCGCTGCTGGTGATGCTGCCGCTGTTCTACTTCTTCCTGCTGCGTCCGCAGATGAAGCGCTCCAAGGAAGCCCGCGACATGCTCGCGAAGCTCGCCAAGGGTGACGAAGTAGTATCGAGCGGCGGCCTGGCCGGCCGAGTCACGTCGATCGGCGAGAACTATCTGACCGTCGAAATCGCCGACAAGGTCGAGGTCAAGTTCCAGAAGGCCGCCGTCACCACGGTGCTGCCCAAGGGCACGCTGAAGAATCTTTGAAGCTTCCCGCCGGCGCGGAGGTCGTCCCGGACAGTCATCCGGGCGGCTTCCGGCGCCGGCCGAGCATCCCGGGCCGGTGTCGCCGACGCCAGCCCCCCGCAGCCTGACGGATCGCCATGCATCACTACCCCTTCTGGAAGCCCGTGACGCTCGTCATCGTCACGCTGCTCGGCGCGCTCTACGCGCTGCCGAACCTGTATGGCGAAGACCTGGCGGTGCAGATCAGCACCAGTTCCGGCGATCCGCTGCCGGCCAGCTTCGGCGAGACCGTCACCAAGACGCTCGACACCGAGAAGCTCAGCGCATCGGGCTCGGCGCTTGAAGGCAACCAGTGGGTGGTGCGCTTCGATACGCCGGAAGCGCAGCTGAAGGCGGTCGACGCGCTGAAGCGCGATCTCGATGGTCAGGGCTACGTGACGGCGCTGAATCTGGCGTCGAAGACGCCGAAGTGGCTGTCCGCCGTCGGCGGCAAGCCGATGGCGCTCGGCCTCGATCTGCGCGGCGGTGTGCACTTCCTGTTGCAGGTCGCGGTGGAAGACGTCAAGAAGGCGGCAGTCGAGCGCCTGATCAACGACGTGCCGAAGCTGCTGCGCGACAAGGACATCCGCTATTCCGGCCGCCGCAAGGCGGGCGAAGCGATCGTCATCGAGTTCGCCGATGCCGAACGTCTCGACAAGGCGCGCAGCGTCATCGCCAAGGATAACCCGGATCTGACGCTGAGCACGCCGCCGGACGCCACCGGCCCGGCCTTGCAGGTGTCGCTGTCCGACATCGCCGCCAAGAAGCTGATCGACGACGCCGTCGACAAGAACCTGATCACCCTGCGCAACCGCGTCAACCAGTTCGGCGTTGCCGAGCCGATCGTGCAGCGCCAGGGTGCCGACCGCATCGTCGTCCAGCTGCCGGGCGTGCAGGACCCGACCCGCGTCAAGGAACTGCTCGGCGCGACCGCCACGCTGGAATACCGCGCCGTCGACGAGAACGCCGACGCCAATGCCGCTGCCGCCAGCGGCGTGATTCCCCTTGGCGACGAGCTGTACTACGAGCGCGGCACGCGCCGGCCGTATCTGCTGAAGCGCGAAGCGATCGCCAGCGGTGCCGAGCTGACCAGCGCCCAGCCGACGGTCGACCAGGAATCCGGCACGCCGGCGGTCAGCGTCACGCTTGACGCCAGCGGCGCCAAGCGGATGCTCGATTTCACGTCGAAGAACGTCGGCAAGCTGATGGCCGTCGTCTATCGCGAGACCGAGATCAAGACCACCTACAACGCGCGTGGCGACGCGATCCGCGAACGCCGCGACGTGCAGGAAGTGATTTCCGCCGCGACCATCCGTGGCGTGTTCGGCAGCCGCTTCCAGACCACCGGCCTGTCGAGCCGCGAAGCGCGCGACCTGGCCGATCTGCTGAAGGCCGGCGCGCTGGTCGCGCCGATCGAGATCATCGAGGAACGCACCATCGGCCCGAGCCTCGGCGCCGACAACATTCGCCGCGGCATGTCGGCAGCGCTGCTGGGCCTCGCGCTGGTGATGGTGTTCATGGTCGTCTACTACCGCGTGTTCGGCTTGTTCGCGATCGCCGCACTCACCGTCAACCTGCTGCTGCTGACCGCCGTGCTGTCGCTGTTCCAGGCGACGCTGACCATGCCCGGCATTGCCGGCATCGTGCTGCACATGGGTATCGCGGTTGACGCCAACGTGCTGATCTACGAGCGCATCCGCGAAGAATTGCGCGCCGGCCTGAAGCCGCACCAGGCGATCGATGCCGGCTACGACCGCGCGTTCCTGACCATCGCCGATGCCAACGTCACCGTGCTGATCGGCACGCTGATCCTGTTCTTCCTTGGCGCCGGTGCGCTGAAGGGCTTCGCGATCACGCTGGCGATCGGCATCGTGACCTCGCAGTTCACCGCCATCGTCGGCAGCCGCACGCTGGCCCACTGGGTTTTCGGCAAGCGCCAGAACCTCAAAGATCTGCCGATCTGGTAACCCGGAGCTGACCCGATGAAAGTGTTCGCGAATGTTCCGAAATTCGACTTCATGCGCCAGCGCAAGGTCGGCCTGGTGCTGTCGGCGCTGCTGACCACCGCATCGATCCTGCTGGTGATCTTCCGGGGCCTGAACTTCGGCATCGACTTCACCGGCGGCGTGCTCGTCGAAGTGGCGTTCCCGCAGTCGGTGCAGCTGGAGAAGGTCCGCGAGGATCTTGCCAAGGGCGGCTACGAGCACGGCGTCGTCCAGTACTTCGGCGGCTCGTCGACGGTGCTGATCCGCCTGCCGCCGAACTCGGAAACCTCGGCGTCGCTGAGCAACAAGGTGCTGGCGGCAGTCGGTGCCGGTGAATCCGGTGTCGAGATGCGCCGCGTCGAGTTCGTCGGTCCGCAGGTTGGCGAGGAGCTGAGCGAAAAGGGCTCGATCGCAATGCTGGTGGCGTTCGGCCTGATCGCCGCGTTCATCGCGTTCCGCTTCGAATGGAAGTTCGCAATCGGGGCGATCGCCGCCCTGATCCACGACGCGGTGATGGTGCTCGGCTTCCTGTCGCTGACCTGGGTCGAGTTCGATCTGACCACGCTGGCAGCGATCCTCGCGCTGATCGGCTATTCGAACAACGAAACCATCGTCATCTTCGACCGCGTCCGCGAAAACCTGATTCGTACGCGCAAGTCGACGGTGTTCGAGGTGGTGAATCTGTCGGTCAATCAGACCTTGCTGCGCTCGATCATCACTCACGTCACGACGCTGCTGGTCTGCGTTGCGCTGTTCGCGCTGGGTGGCTCGACGGTGCACAGCTTCTCGGTGTCGATGATCGTCGGCGTGATCGTCGCGACCTATTCGTCGATCTACGTTTCGACCGGCCTTGCCGTCGCGCTTGGCGTCACCCGTGACGACCTGCTGCCGCCGGAAGAGAAGGACGAGAAGGTCAAGGCCGAAAAGCAGGCCAAGGCCGAGAACGACGGCGCAGTGGTCTGAGCAGACTGCAGCAACGAAAAAGGCGAGCCTCGGGCTCGCCTTTTTCGTTGCTGCGGCAGTGGCAGCTCAGGGTGCGGGGAAGCGCGGCGGACGGCGCTCGATGAAGGCGCGCAGACCTTCGTCCTGATTGCCGCTGCGCCGGCAGGCGAGTACGGCCTCTCTTTCGACCGCGAGTGCCTCGGTCAGTGACAGGTCCTCGGCGCCGATGACGGCGCGCAGCACGCCGGCCACCGAGGGGCGCGGCTGCCGAGCCAGATCGAGCGCCAAGGTCAGTGCGGCGTCGCGCAGTTCGGCAAGCGGATGCAGCGCGTGCACCAGGCCGATGCGCAGCGCTTCCGGTCCATCGATCTTGCGGCGGCGCAGGATCATGTCGAGCGCGCGGTCGCGGCCGACGCAGCGCGCCAGCCGGACGCTGCCGCCCCAGGCCGGCACGGTGCCGAGTTCCAGTTCCGGCAAACCCGCCTGCAAGCCGTCGAGTGCGGCCAGCCGGAAATGGCAGGCCAGCGGCAGTTCGAGCCCGCCGCCGAGGCAGTAGCCGAACATCGTCACCACCGAAGGCTTGTCGAGCCGTTCGATCTTGCGCAGCACGCGCAGGCGCTGGTCGAGCACGCTTTCGGCACCGCCGCGCGCGTCGCTGCCGGTCATCAGTTCCCGCAGGTCCATGCCGACCGAAAAATGCTGATCGCCGTCAGCGGTCAGCAGCAATGCGCGCACGCTGTCATCGACGGTGGCGGCCTCGACGGCCGCTTCCAGTTCGTCGAGATACGCGAAGCTCATCCGGTTCCACGGCGCTGCCGTGTGGGTCAGCACCCGCACGCCTTCGTGATCCTCGATCCGCAATGCCGTGGCGTGGCTCATGGCGCGGTTCGTGGCAAATTTTCCGGGGCCGCTGCGGCGTCATCCGCTTCGCCAACCACCAGCTGGTGATCACGGCGCACGATCGGCCGCGACAACTGCAGGCGCATCGCCGTCTGGCCCCCGACCCGGTCGAGCAGCGCATCAAGGCGCTGCCGTGCGTCGTCGTCCAGCGCGCGGGCCAGCGCGGCGGCCTGCTCGAAATGCCAGAGCGTTTGCGGCGCGCTGTTGCGGCGGATCGTGCAGTCGCGCAGCGGATACTCGATCGGGCCGAGCGTCGGGTGCACCAGGCGCCGGCTGCTGACGCTGACCGGCAGTCCGGCCGCGACGGCTGGCTGCTCGCGCAGCCAGCTTTCGTAGCGCGCCGCGTTGGCCAGCAGCTCTGGTGTCCAGTCGCGGAACAGCAGCGCCAGCACCGGTTCCAGCGTCGGTGGCAGCTGGTCGTCGTCCGGGAACGCCGGTGGCAAGTCCGGGTACTCGGCGTCGGCAATCGCCGCCAGATTCATTCGTTCGATCCAGCGTTTCACGTTCGGTGCCCTGAGGCTCATCAACCGCGCCGGTTCCGGATCGCGGCCGAGATGCGCATACAGCGGCGCCATGAAGCCGAAGTCGGCGATGCTCGGATGGCCGCCGAGCAGATACGGCACTTGCTGGAAATGCAGATCGAGGCACTCAAGCAGGTCGAGATAGGCCGCTTCGATCGCCGGCGCGGTCTCTGGCGTGCCGCCGATGCTCGGCAGCAGGTTGCCGAAGTAGCCCATCATCGTTGCGCCGGCCGCGTTGCGCGCCTGCCGGTCCGGGCCGAGATAGGCGATGCGGCCGAACTCGGCCTGCAGGAACGGCAGCTGGGCGCTGCGGTGCGGCTCGGCCCAGCGGTAATGCATCGCCGGCAGCAGCAGATGCTCGGTGCCGTAGGCATCGAGCAGCCGGGCAATCACGCGTTGTACCGGCGTTGCGGGAATCATCGACGGTGTCGGCAGTGCCCGTTCGAGCGCGTCGATGATCTCGGTCGAATCTTGCAGGACGGCCCCGTCCGGTGTTTCGACGATCGGTGTCACGGTCAGGCGGACGATCGGCCTGACCCGGCTCTGGAACTCGGGGTGCCCGGTGTAGAACTCGCGGTAGCGGATGCCTTTCTTGATCAGATAGGCGCGCACCTTGCCGCTGTACAGCGACAGCGCGCCGCCCCATAGCGTGTGGCAGTCGGCAGTTGGCCGGGTATCGGTCATGCAAGGTCTCCAGAGGCGTTTCGATGAGGCTGGCGTTGCTGCGGCCGGTTTTGCCAGCAACGCAGTATCAAATGCGCCCGGTGCACCAACCATGGGCGAGACGGACGTTTCGTTATCATTTCCGGCCACGCCGCTTCGAATCGAGCCGCCGCCGCGCCATGTCGATTGCCCGCCGTCCGGCCTTGCCGAGCGAACCGTTCTTCCGTGCCGCCTATGTGCAGCCGCTGCTGGCGCTGCTTCGCGCCCGCAGGATCGATCCCGGTCCGCTGCTTGCCGGGGCCGGTTGCGGCGAAGGCGATTTCGATGAGCCCGGCACTTCCGTGCCGTTCCTGCGCATCGTGCGGCTGTGCGGGCTGATTCGCCGCGCCCTGCCGGATCCGCTGCTGCCATTGGCCTGGGGTGCCCGGATGAGCGAGCGCGCCCACGGACTGCCGGGGCTGGCGATGACCACGGCACCGACTGTCGGCGAAGCGATTGCCGTGTTCGCGGCCGTTGCCGCGCTGCGCAGCACGACCATCCGTTTCGACGTGCAGACCGGGCCGGAGGTCTGTCGACTGACTGCGCAGCCGGTGGTGTCGCTTGGCCCGGAAAGCGAGTTCATCCTGGTGCCGGTGGCGATGATGGTCAGCGGTCTGCTGAAGCAGGTACTCGGCGAGGCCGCCACGCAGCTGACCGTCGACTTGCCGTTTGCAGCGCCGTCATGGGCTGATGCGGCCGCTGCGCACTTTGCCTGTCGCCTTCGCTTCGGACAGCCGCAGTTGGCGGTACAGGTCCCCGGAACGCTGCTGGCGCGCCGCAATCCGCTGGCCGATACGGAAAGCCATGCCGTGGCGATCGCGCAATGCCGGCTCGATCAGTTGCGTCTCGACCGCAGCCTGCGCCAGCGCGTGACGCTGCATCTGGCCGAGCACATCGAGTTGGCGCCGACGGCCGCATCGACCGCCGCCATGTTGTGCATCAGCGAACGGACCTTGCGCCGCGAACTGCAGGCGGAAGGGGTCGGCTTCCGCGAACTGCATGGCGCGATGCGAATCGAGGCGGCTTGCCGGCATCTGGCCGATACGCCGCTGACCGTCGAGCAGATCGCCTGGCGGCTGGGCTACCGCGAGGCCTCGAACTTCGTGCGCGCCTTCCGGCGCCAGCTTGGCGTGACGCCGCAGCAGTACCGTCGGGCGCGTCGGATGCCGTCCGTTTAGAGCGATTCGGCGGCCGGCTCGATCGGCCGCGCCACGCCGCGCAGCGCCTCGGCCAGCTGCGCATGCAGCTTGTGCGGCGCAGCCAGGATGTGGCCGCTGCTCATCACGTCGCCGCGCGCGTCGTACAGCTCGGTGACGGTGCCGCCGGCTTCCTGCACCAGCACGATGCCGGCCGCCATGTCCCAGGGCTTCAGGCCCAGTTCGAAGAAGCCGTCGAGACGCCCGGCGGCGACATAGGCCAGATCGAGTGCCGCCGAGCCGGCGCGGCGGATGCCGGCGGAGTTGCCGGCGATCGCCTTCAGCATCGGCATGTAGGCATCGAGCAGTTCCGGCTTCATCGGCACGCCGGTGCCGATCAGGGCGCTGTCGAGTTCCTTGGCGGTGCTGCCGCGGATCTTGCGATTGTTCAGCGTGGCACCCGAGCCCTTGGTGGCGCAGTACAGATCCTGCGTGCACGGCGCGTAGATCACGCCGTGCTCGAGCTTGCCGCGCACCTGGATGCCGATCGACACCGCGAAGTGCGGCAGGCCGTGCAGGAAGTTGGTCGTGCCGTCGAGCGGGTCGATGATCCAGACCACTTCGTTGTTGCCGCTCGCGCCGCCTTCCTCACCAAGGATCGCGTGCTGCGGGTAGGCCTTGCGAATGATCTTGACGATCTCGGCTTCCGCGCTGCGATCGACCTGGGTGACGAAGTCGTTGCGGCCCTTGCTTTCGACGGTCAGCTGATCGACGCGATCGAGGCTGCGCATGATGAAGTTGCCGGCGGAGCGGGCAGCACTGACGGCGATATTGACGAGGGGATGCATGGCGGGGAAGCAGGTCCGGTGAACGAGGTGCGGCGCAAGACTGGCGTCCGCACGATCAAAGCCGGAAACTTCCAGCTTTGCCGTCGATGAATCAAGAAGTGGAACTATTATCCCGCATCCGCGTTGTGCTCGTGGCAACCCACCATCCGGGCAACATCGGCTCCGCTGCGCGCGCCATGCGCAACATGGGCCTGCGTGACCTCGCCCTGGTCACGCCGCACCGCTTTCCAGACCCCGAAGCGACCGCGCTGGCTTCCGGCGCTGACGACATCCTGGCCAATGCGACGATCCACGAGACGCTGGCCGATGCCGTGGCCGACTGCGAGCACGTGATCGCGACGACTGCCCGCGTGCGCTACGTGTCGATCCCGTTTTCCGAGCCGCGCGAATGCGTCGCCCGGCTGGCGGCCGGCCAGCATCCGGGGAAGATCGCGATCGTCTTCGGCCGCGAGCGGATCGGCCTGACCAACGAGGAGCTCGATCACTGCCGCGAAGCGGTGGCGATCCCGACCGACCCCGAGTTCGGTTCGATGAACCTCGCCGCGGCCGTGCAGATCATGGCCTACGAGCTGCGGCTGGCGGCCGGCGCCAAGATCCCCGAAATGCCCGAGCACCAGCCGGTGCCGCAGGGCCAGATGGAGCATCTGTACAACCATCTGGAGAAGGTGCTGATCGCGACCAGCTTCATCGACCCGGAAGCGCCGCGCTACATCATGCGGCGGATGCGCCGGATGTTCGGCCGCGCGGCACCGGACAGCCACGAGTTCAATATCGTGCGCGGCATCCTGACCTCGATCGAGGAAGCGCTGGGCTTGAAGCCCACCAACAAGCGCTTCCCGCATCTGCCGCAGGAGCCGAAGTACCGTCCGCCCGAGGCCGCCGAGCAGCAGCCGTGAGCGGCGTCCCGACGCTCGATTTCCGGCGCTGGCACCACGACCGCGCCGCGTTCGTCGCCGAACTCGGTGCGGCCTACCGCGAATACGGCTTCTGCGGCATCCGCCATCACGGTATTCCGCAGGGGCTGATCGACGATGCCTACGCGGTGTTCCAGCAATTCTTCGCGTTGCCGGAAGCGGTCAAGCGGCAGTACGCCGCAGGCCCTGGCGGCACCCGCGGCCTGACGCCGTTCAAGGTCGAAACGGCGAAAGGTGCGGCACTGCCGGACCTCAAGGAGTTCTGGCACATCGGCCGCGAAATCGCGCGTGATTCGAAGTACGCCGCGATCATGGCACCGAACCTGTGGCCGGCCGAAGTGCCCGGTTTCAGGGCCTGTGGCTATGCGCTTTATGAAGCGCTCGGTGAACTCGGTCGGCAGGTGCTGGCGGCGCTGGCGCTGAACCTCGGCCTGCAGGAAGGCTGGTTCGACGACAAGATCGACCACGGCAACTCGATCCTGCGGGCGATCCACTATCCGCCGATCACCTCGGCCGACATCCCGAACGTTCGCGCCGGCGCCCACGAGGACATCAACCTGATCACGCTGCTGGTCGGCGCCAGCGAAGGCGGGCTGGAAGTGCTGACCCGTCGCGGCGAATGGCTGCCGATCACCACCGATGGCGACACCATCGTCGTCAACATCGGCGACATGCTGCAGCGGCTCACCAACCACGTATACCCATCGACGACGCACCGGGTGGTCAATCCGCAAGGTGACGCCGCGCGCCGCGCGCGCTACTCGATCCCGTTCTTCCTGCACCTGAATCCGGACGTGCTGATCGACGTGCTGCCGTCGTGCATCACGCCGGACAACCCGAAGCGATATCCGACGCCGATCACCGCGAACGACTACCTCTGGGAGCGGCTGCGGGAGATCAAGCTGGGCTGAGCTGCTGGAAGCCCCGATCTCGCTCGGAGAGCGCTTGGGATGGCACAGGCCCGGGCACAAAGACACAAAGGGGAAAAGCAAGGACGCGAAGAAAAGCTTTCGGCGGTTTTTCTTCGTGCCCTTGCCGTTGCTGTTCTTGGTGCCTTTGTGTCCTGGAGGCTTGTACTTCTTCGTTCTCTGCTTGTTTTAACGTCCCGACGTTGCTTGGAGAGCGCTTGGAACATCACAGGCCCGGGGCACAAAGGCACAAAGGGGAAAAGCAAGGACGCGAAGAAAAGCGTTCGGCAGTTTTACTTTGTGATCTTGCCGTTGCCGTTCTTCGTGCCTTTGTGCTCCGGAGGCTTTTGCTTCTCCGTTCTCTGCTTGTTTTCAGAGTCCCGATCTCGCTCGGAGAGCGCTTGCGACAGCACAGGCCCAGAGCACAAAGGCACAAAGGGGAAAAGCAAGGACGCGAAGAAAGCTTTCGGCGGTTTTTCTTCGTGCCCTTGCCGTTGCTGTTCTTCGTGCCTTTGTGCTCCGGGGGCTTTTGTTTGCCGTCCTCCGTGTTCGCTCGCGTGAAAATCGAAAGGGGGCAGCGACTAAACTCCGCACATGCCGATCTACCTCGATCACAACGCCACCACGCCGCTTGATCCGCGGGTGCTGGACGCGATGCTGCCGTATCTCACCGGGCCGTATGGCAATGCGTCCAGCGTGCATCGCTACGGCCGGGCTGCGCGCGATGCCATCGAGGCGGCGCGGGTTCAGGTCGCCGCACTGGTCGGTGCAGAAGCTTCCGAGGTGACCTTCACCAGCGGCGCCACCGAATCGAACAACCTGGCGCTGAAAGGCCTGACCGAAGGCCGAGTACCGAGCCGCGTGCTGTATGGCGCCACCGAGCACCCGGCGATCCTCGAAGCCGCCGAATCGCTGCGCCCGCATGGCTGGGGTGTGGAAACCATCGCCATCGACCGTGCCGGCATCGTTGACTGGCCGGCGTTCGAAGCGCAGCTGGCGCGTGGCCCGGTTCGGGTCGCGGCACTGATGCTGGCCAACAACGAGACCGGCGTGATTCAGGACTGCGCCCGCGCGGCGCGGCTGGTTCACGACGCCGGCGGCCTGTTGCATGTCGATGCCGTGCAGGCCGGCGGCAAGCTGGCGTTCGCCTTCGCCGCCACCGGTGCCGACCTGATGGGCCTGTCGGCGCACAAGCTGTATGGCCCGAAGGGCGTTGGTGCGCTGATCGTGAAATCGCACGTCGAACTGCTGACGCAGCTGCACGGCGGCGGGCAGGAGCGCGGCCTGCGCGGTGGTACCGAAAACCTGGCGGCGATCGTCGGCTTCGGTGCGGCCTGCGAGCTGGCGGCGGCGGAAGTCGGGCAGCGCATCGACCGCTGGACCGTGTTGCGCGCGCGGCTCGAAGCCGGCCTGCGCGCGCTGCCCGGCATCACGATTTTCGGCGACGGCAGCCCGCGGCTGGCTAACACCGTGCAGTGCGGCGTCGCTGGCTGGGAAGGCGAGGCGCTGCTGATGGCGCTCGATCGCAAGGGCATTGCCGTGTCGAGCGGCTCGGCCTGCGCGTCCGGCACCGGCGAGCCGAGCCATGTGCTGATCGGCATGGGCTGGGAACGCGACACGGCGTTTTCGGCGATCCGCATCAGCCTTGGTGTCGCCACCACCGAAACCGAGATCGACCGCTTTCTTGCCGTGCTCGCCGACCTGCGCGCGCAGGCGGTGGCGGCATGATTTACCTCGATTACGCGGCGACCACGCCGATCGACGAAGCGGTGTTCGACGCGATGCTGCCGTACCTGAAGCCTGACGGGCTGCATGGCAATCCGGCGTCGACGCACGGCCCGGGCTTCAAGGCGCGGGCGGCAGTGGAGACCGCGCGCCAGCAGGTTGCCGCGCTGATCGGGGCCGAGGCCAGCGAGATCATCTGGACTTCCGGCGCCACCGAATCGAACAACCTGGCGATCAAGGGCGCGCTGGAGTTCCGCGGCTTTCCGAAGAACGGCAAGCCGGTGCACATCGTCACCTCGAAAACCGAGCACAAGTGCGTGCTCGATACCTGCCGGCAGCTGGAAACGCTCGGCGCGCGAGTCAGCTACCTGAAGCCGGACGGGCAGGGCCGAATGACGCCGGAAGCGGTACTTGCGGCGATCACGCCGGATACCGTGCTGGTGTCGCTGATGTGGGTCAACAACGAGATCGGCACCGTCAACGACATCGAGCAGCTGGCGCCACGCTTGCGCGAGCGCGGCGTGATGCTGCATGTCGATGCCGCGCAGGCGGCCGGCAAACTGGCGATCGATCTGAAGACCGTGGCGGTCGACCTGCTGAGCCTGTCGGCGCACAAGCTCTATGGCCCGAAAGGCGTCGGCGCGCTGTACGTGCGGCGCAAGCCCCGCGCGCGGCTGAGTCCCCAGATGCACGGCGGCGGTCACGAGCAGGGCATGCGTTCGGGAACGCTGGCGACGCATCAGGTGGTCGGCATGGGCGCGGCCTGCGCACTGGCAGCTGCACGCTTCGATGCCGATGTCGCGCACTGGCGCGGCCTGCGCGATGCGCTGTGGGCGCGTCTGCAGACGATTCCCGGCGTGCTGCGCAATGGCCCGACCGACGGCGATCGGGCCGCGCCGCACTTGCTGAATCTGAGCTTCCCGGGGGTCGAGGGCGAGTCGCTGCGGGCGTCTCTCGGCGGCATCGCGGTGTCGAGCGGTTCGGCCTGCTCGTCGGCGACGGCCGAGCCTTCGTACGTGCTGCGCGCGCTCGGCCGCGATGACGAAACCGCCAATGCGTCCTTGCGCTTCTCGTTCGGCCGCCGCACCACGGCGGCCGAGATCGAACAGGTGGCCGACACGGTGATCGCGCAGGTCGCCTGGCTGCGTGAACTGTCGCCGCTGCCGAGGAACGGGTGATGACCGAGACCGACGATGGCAACGCTTTCGGCTACGCCCCGGAAATCTGGCGGCTGTTCCGCAATGCGCCGAATGCCGGCGCTTTTCCGGATGGAACACCCGGCGTGGTCAGTGCTGAAGCCGGCACGCCGGCCGCGCGTTCGGTGCTGCGGCTGGCGCTGCGCTTCGATGGCGCGCGGGTGATCGACGGCCGCTTCCAGGCCTACGGCTGCCCGGCATCGATCGCCGTCGGCGCCTGGATCGCCGGCTGGGCATCGGGCCGGCATGTCGACGATCTGCGCCTACTGAAGGCAGCGCATCTGCGCGAAGCGCTTGAAATTCCGGAAGATCGTGCACACTGTGCCCTGCTCGGGGAGGACGCGCTTCGCGCGGTGCTGAGCCGATACCAGGAGCATCAAGCATGAGCATCGAACTGACGGAAAGCGCGGCAAAACGCATCCAGGCGCAGATCGCCAAGCGCGGCAAGGGCTACGGCCTGCGCATCGCGGTGAAGAAGTCCGGCTGCTCCGGCTATGCCTATGTGCTCGATTACGCCGAGGCCCCGGGTGCCGACGACGAAGTCTTCGACGCCCACGGCGCCAAGGTCGTGGTGGCGAAGGAGCACCTGTCGTTCCTCGACGGCCTGACGCTCGATTTCCAGCGCGAAGGGCTGAACGAAGCGTTCAAGTTCCGCAATCCGAACGTCACCGGCGAGTGCGGCTGCGGCGAGAGCTTTGCCGTCGGCTGAGCCGTCCGCGTCGCCGCTGCGCTGACTTGCTGCACCGCCGCAGATTGCCGGGTTTGCGCGCAACCCGTTAACATTCCGTGTTTTTCCGCCCCCGGATGCTCCGCGGGCATCGTCTACACCTACACACGGAAACATCATCATGGCGGTTGAACGCACCCTTTCGATCATCAAGCCCGACGCCGTTGCCAAGAACGTCATCGGCGGCATCTACACGCGCTTCGAAGCAGCCGGCCTGCGCATCGTCGCCGCCCGCATGCAGCACCTGTCGCGCGAAGAGGCCGAAGGCTTCTACGCGGTGCACAGCGCCCGTCCGTTCTTCAAGGATCTGGTCAGCTTCATGATTTCCGGCCCGGTCATCATCCAGGTGCTGGAAGGCGAGGACGCGGTTGCCAAGCACCGCGACATCATGGGCGCCACCGATCCGAAGAAGGCCGCTCCGGGCACGATCCGTGCGGACTTCGCCGACTCGATCGACGAGAACGCCGTCCATGGCTCGGACAGCCTGGAAAACGCCGCTCGCGAGATCAGCTACTTCTTCCGCACCATCGAACTCGCGCCGCGCACGCGCTGAGCCGATTGCGGCAACCAGGGTGACGCGTGACTGCTGAGCAGACTGCCTCGATGACTCCGCCGACGGACGCCGAAACGCGCCCGGCTGCGGCGGCGGCTGCACCGACGGCGCGCGTCAACCTGTTCGGACTCGACCGCGCCGCGTTGCGCGCCGAGTTTGAGAAGATGGGCGAATCCGGCTACCGCGCCGACCAGATCATGTTGTGGATCTACCGGCGCGGCGTCGTCGACTTCGCGCTGATGAGCAATGTCGGCAAGGCGTTGCGGGCACGGCTCGAAGCGCATTTCGTGATCCGCCCGCCGGAACTGGTCACCGAGCAGGTCTCGACCGACGGCACCCGCAAATGGGTGTTGAAGCTCGAGGAACGCGAAGGCCGTCCGGAAACGATGATCGAAACGGTCTACATCCCGGAAGCCAACCGCGGCACCTTGTGCATCAGCTCGCAAGCCGGCTGCGCGATGGACTGCTCGTTCTGCTCGACGGCGCAGGGCGGCTTCTCGCGCAACATGACCACGGCCGAGATCGTTGCCCAAGTGTTCTTTGCCGGAAAGGCGCTTGGCGGTGACTTCCAGAACGAGAAGGTCATTTCCAACGTCGTGTTCATGGGCATGGGCGAGCCGCTGGCCAACTACAACGCCGTGCTGCCGGCGATCCGCATCCTGCTTGACGACTTCGGCTTCGGCCTGTCGAAGCGCCGCGTCACCGTGTCGACGTCTGGCCTGGTGCCGTTCATCGACCGCCTCGGCGGCGATGTCGACACGGCACTGGCGATCTCGCTGCATGCGCCGAACGATGCGCTGCGCGACCAGCTGGTGCCGATCAACAAGAAGTACCCGATTGCCGATTTGATGGACGCCTGCCGGCGCTATCTGGCTGGCAAGGACCGCAAGGCGCACATCGTCTACGAATACGTGATGCTCGAAGGCGTCAACGACCAGCCGGAGCACGCGCGCGAGCTTGCTCGCCTGCTCAATACCTTCCACGGGGGCCAGTCCGCCAAGGTCAACCTGATTCCGTTCAACCCGTTTCCGAACGCGCGCTACAAGCGCTCGAAGCCGGAAGCGATCAGCCGTTTCTCCGAAATTCTGCGTGCCAAGGGCCTGCTGACGATGACTCGCCGCACCCGCGGCGATGACATTGACGCGGCCTGCGGGCAGCTGGTCGGCAAGGTGCAGTCGAAGCAGAAGAAGCGCCTTGGCGACATCCCGGTGCGCGTGCAATGAGCAGCCCGCAGTCCATGCGCCCGACTCGCCTTGCTCCGATCCCCGCCGCTGCCGCGCCGGAGCCCCTCGTCGGTGGCTCGCGGTCTTCCTGCGGTCAGCTGGTCGGCAAGGTGCAGTCGAAGCAGAAGAAGCGCCTCGGCGACATCCCGGTGCGTGTGCAATGAGCAGCCCGCAGTCCATGCGCCCGACTCGCCTTGCTCCGATCCCCGCCGCTGCCGCGCCGGGGCCCCTCGTCGGTGGCTCGCGGTCTTCCTGCGGTCAGCTGGTCGGCAAGGTGCAGTCGAAGCAGAAGAAGCGCCTTGGCGATATCCCCGTGAGGGTGCAGTGATTCGAGGCGTCGCGGTCCTTGCAGTGCTGCTCGTTTCGCTGACCGCCTGCGTCACCGAAACCACTGGCGAGCTGCGGCCGCAGTCGCCACCGGATCTCGAGGAAGCCGCGAAGATCAACACCCAGCTTGGTGTCGACTATGCCCGTCAGGGCCGTTTCGACGTGGCCGAGGAAAAGCTGCGCAAGGCGGTTGATCAGAACGATCGCTATGCCCCGGCACACGGCGTGCTGGCTTACGTGCTGACGCAGCGTGGCGACCGGGAGGAGGCCGAGCGCGAGTACCGCCGGGCGCTGGCGCTGGCGCCCGACGATGCCGCGACGCACAACAACTTCGGCGTGTTCCTCTGCGATCTCGGCAAGTTCAAGGAAGCCGATCAGGCTTTCCGCACGGCGCTGGCCGATCGCAACTACGCGACGCCGGAAGCGGCGTGGACCAATGCCGGCATCTGCCAGCGGCAGGCGCGCGATCCGCGTGCCGAAGACAGTTTCCGCGAAGCACTGAAGATCAATCCCGAGTACCGCGCAGCGCTCGCGCAGATTGCCCAGCTGACCTACAAGGCCAGCGACTGGGCGCGCACCGATGCGTTCATCAAGCGCTACGAAAAGCTCGGCAGCCTGCCGCCAGACCTGCTGCTGATCGCCGCTCTCACCCAGCGCAAGCTTGGTGATCGAGCCGCTGCACGCCGTTACGAACAGACCCTGGTCCGGGATTTCCCGGAATCCGACCAGGCTGTGAAATTGCTGAAGACCCCGCCTGCGCCATGACCTCCGATCCGATTCCCGACGCGCCCGAAGCCACGCTGTCTTCCGCCACTGCCGGCCCTGGCCGGGTGATTCGCCAGGCGCGCGAGCGCGCCAAGCTGGCCATCGAGGAACTGGCCACCGTGACCCGGCTGACTCGCGCCACGCTCGAAGCGCTGGAGCGCGACGACTTCTCGAACCTCACGGAAGCGGTCTACGTGCGCGGCTACTACCGCAAGTGCGCGAAGGTGCTGAACCTGCCGGAAGCCGAGCTGATCGCGGCCTACGACAAGCTCTACGCGCCGAAGAACGCGCCGATGCCGACCAAGCTGCTGCTCGGCAACAGCGGCTCGACGATGGGCTCGAGCCGCGTCAGCGATGCCGGCGGTGGATCGGGTTGGGTGATCGTCGTGGTGATTGCCGCGCTGATCGGCGCCGGGGTCTGGTTCGTGACGCAGGATGCGCCCGACGCGCTGCCCGCACCGGCCGCAGCGGTCGATCCCGGCACTGTCACGACGCCGATTCCGGCCGCTGCGCTGGTGACGCCGCCGTCCAGCGAAGCTGCGGCAACGATTCCGGCAGCCGCCTCCGCTGCGCCTGCAGTGCCGCCCGTTGCAGCAGCTGACGGTTCGACGCCACCGGCGCCACCGGTTGCATCGCCCGGTCTGGCGCTGACGCCGGCGACGTCGCTGTCATCGCTGTCCGCAGCCGAAGCTGCTGCCGCTGCGCCGGCCCCGGCCCCCGCAGCGACCTCCAGCGGCAGCGCGCTGCAGCTGAACTTCAAGTCGTCGTCGTGGGTGCGCATCGAGGATGCCGACGGTCGCAGCCTGCTGTCCGGCACCATGCCGTCCGGCGACCGGCAGGTCGTCCGTGGCCGTGCGCCGTACTCGCTGTTCATTGGCTATGCGCCTGGCGTCACGGTCGAATTTGATGGCAAGCCATTCGATCTGACGCCGCACATCCGTGAGAACTCGACGGCGCGCGTCAACCTGCCGTAGCGTCCCGCTCCTCCGTCGCCGCGCCGACCGCTGCAGCATCGGTCGCGCCACCTGCTCCGCGCCCTTTCATGAAGATCCAGTCCGTTCGCGGCATGAACGATGTCCTGCCGGCCGATTCCGCGGCCTGGCAGCACGTCCATGCCGTCGCTGCGCAAGTCTTTGCCGCCTACGGCTACGGCGAACTGCGGCTGCCAGTCGTCGAGCGCACCGACCTGTTCAAGCGCGCGGTCGGCGAAGTGACCGACGTGGTCGAGAAGGAGATGTACTCGTTCGAGGATCGCGGCGGCGAACAGCTGAGCCTGCGGCCGGAACTGACCGCCGGCGTGATTCGCGCCGGCATCGAGCACGGCATTCTGTTCAACCAGCAGCAGCGGGTCTGGTGCACCGGCCCGGTGTTCCGCTACGAGCGCCCGCAGGCCGGCCGCTATCGGCAGTTCCATCAGCTCGATGTCGAGGCGTTCGGCATCGCCACCCCCGACGTCGACGTCGAAGTGATCGCCATCGCTGCTCAGCTGTGGAAGCGGCTCGGTCTCACCGGCTTCGAACTGCAGATCAACACGCTCGGCACGCCGGCCTGCCGCGCCGAGCATCGCGCCGCACTCATTGTCTACCTTGAACGGCACGAAGCGGCGCTCGATGAAGACGCCAAGCGCCGCCTGCACAGCAATCCGCTGCGCGTGCTCGATTCCAAGGTGCCGGCCACGCAGGCGATCGTCGCCGACGCTCCGAAGCTGCTCGACTATCTGGACGACAGCTCACGGGCGCACTTCGATGCGGTGAAAGCCGGGCTTGATGAGCTGGGCATCCCTTATGCCGTCAACCCGCGTCTGGTGCGCGGGCTGGATTACTACACGCACACGGTGTTCGAGTGGGTGACCGATCAGCTCGGCGCTCAGGGCACGGTCTGCGCCGGTGGCCGCTATGACGGCTTGGTGGAGCAGCTCGGCGGTCCCAAGACCACCGGCGTCGGCTTCGGCCTCGGCATCGAGCGGCTGATATTGCTGATGGGCGTCCAGAAAGTCGCGATCACGTCGAACGCGCCGCAGGTCTACCTCTGCCGCTTTGGTGCCGTGGCCGAACGCCAGGCGCTGCAGCTGGCCGAAGCGCTGCGCGACCAGTTCCCGACCTTGCGGTTGGTGCTCAATGCCGGCGGTGGCGGGCTGAAGTCGCAATTGAAGCGAGCCGACAACAGCGGCGCCCGTTACGCGTTGGTGATCGGTGACGACGAAGCGGCCGCCGGCACCGTTCAAGTAAAATCGCTGCGCGGCGAAGGTGAGGCCTACCTGTGCCACCAGTCAGCGCTGGCTGCGGAACTCGGCAGCCGACTCGCGCTCTGACCCGCAAGCCCTTCGCTGCCACCCCACTGACAACCCGAACTGGCGACGCCCCGTCGCCACGCGAGAACGAGACATGAGCACTCATTACGACGACGAAGCCAAAGTCGAAGACCTGCGCCGCTGGTGGAAGGAAAACTGGCTGGCGCTGGCGGTTGGCCTCGGCCTCGGTCTTGCGGCGATCTTCGGCTGGGAGTACTACACGAGCCGCAAGGATCAGCATCGCGGCGAAGGCTCGCAGCTGTTCGAAGAGCTGAAGAAGGCGGTGACCGCGAAGAAGTACGACGAGGCCGGCAAGATGGGTGACCGTCTGGTCGCCGAGTTCGACTCCACGCCGTACGCCGTCGCCGGCGCGCTGAAGCTGGCCCAGGCCGCGGTTGACGAGACCAAGCTCGACGAGGCCCGCAGTCGGCTCGAATGGGCCGCCGCGCACAGCGACGACGCAGCGCTGAAGCCGCTGATCCAGCTTCGCCTCGCTCGCGTGCTCTGGCAGCAGGGCAAGCCGGCCGATGCGCTGAAGCTGCTCGACGGCGATGCCAGCACCTACGTGGTGCTGTACGAGGAACTGCGTGGCGACATCAAGCTTGCCGAAGGTGATCGCGCTGCGGCGCTTGCCGCCTACACCAAGGCCGTCGCCAGCCTTGGCGGTGCCACCGCCGGCACGCCGAATGCGCCGATTGCCGACGCGCTGCAGAAAAAGATCGATGACCTCGCTGACGTCGCGGCGGTGAAATCGTGACATCACGGTTCGCGCTGCTGCTGATCGCGGCGGCGATCGCCGTCGCCGGCTGTTCGTCGAAGCCCAAGGTTCGGCAGCCGACCAAGCTGGTCGAGATCAAGCAGCCGGAAATCAAGCTGCGCCAGGTGTGGTCGCGTTCGGCCGGCAATGGCAGCAAGACGCTGTACTCCGGCCTGCGTCTGGCGCTGGAAGCCGACGCGCTGTACGCCGCCTCGATCAACGGCCAGGTCTTCGCGCTGACGCCGAAGACCGGCGCCACGATCTGGCGCGCGGCGACCAAGGCACGTGTGATTGCCGGTCCGACCGTGTCCGGCGATCTGGTGCTGGTCGGTACGCTCGACGGTGAGGTGATCGCGCTGAAGCGTGCCACCGGGGCCGAGGTCTGGCGTGCCACGCTGCCGAGCGAAGTGCTGGCACCACCGGCCGCCAGTGGTGATGTCGTCGTCGCGCGTGCTGCCGATGGCCGCCAGTTCGGCTTGTCGGCCGTCGATGGCAGCCGCATCTGGAGCTTCGACCGGACCGTTCCGAACCTGACGCTGCGCGGACTTTCGAAGCCGCTGATCCTCGGCAACCGTGTCTACATCGGCCTCGACAACGGCAAGCTGGAAGCGCTGAATCTTGCCGACGGCGCGCCGGCCTGGGAACAGAACGTGTCGGTGCCGACCGGTCGTTCGGAACTGGAACGGCTGACCGATATCGATGCCGACCTGCTGGCCGCCGACAACGGCATCTACGCGGTGACCTACGGCAACGACATCGCCTTGCTCGATCCGGCGCGCGGCGAAAGCCGTTGGCGGCGCAGCATCAAGAGCTACTCGGGCATGACCAGCAGCGACAAGTCGCTCTATGTCACCGACAACGACGGCGTGCTGTGGGCGCTCGATCCGGATACCGGTGCGGTGGTCTGGAAGCAGGAATCGCTGAAGTACCGCCGCCTGTCGCCGCCTGGCCTGCTCGCGAACTACGTGATCGCCGCCGACTACAAGGGCTATGTGCATGTCTTCGAGCCGGGCGATGGACGCCCGGTCGCGCGCGTCAATCTCGGTGGCGATCCGGTGATCAGCGCGCCGGTCAGCGATGGCGAGCGCGTCTACGTGCTCGACACCACTGGCGATATCGCTGCATACCAGATCGAAGCGCTGAAGCCGTAAGGCGCGGCGGTTCGTGTCGTTTCCGCCCCGGGCGCCGTGCGCTCGGGGCTTTTGTCGTCTTGGCGATCAGCAGCGTAGGCTGCCGCCAGCGATGGTTTTCCAGATGGTCGTGAATCATGAGCAGCATCCCTGAAGTGCCCCCCGCCGAACCGTCCGATACCGACGCCGAGGCAAGCCGCGAGCCGAACATGCTGCCGGTGATCGCGCTTGTCGGTCGCCCGAATGTCGGCAAGTCGACGCTGTTCAACCGCTTCACCAACAGCCGCGATGCGCTGGTCGCCGATTACGCCGGCCTGACTCGTGATCGCCAGTACGGCCAGGGCAAGTTCGAGGGCAAGCGCTTCATCGTCGTCGACACCGGCGGGCTGATGCCGGAGTCCACCGATGCGCTGGCGGCTCTGGCCGAAGCGCAGGCGCGGATCGCCATCGAGGACGCCGACCACGTGCTGTTCCTCGTCGATGCCAAGGCCGGCCTGATGGCCAGCGACATCGAGATCGCCCGCGCGCTGCGCAAGCTCGGCAAGCCGGTGCGGCTGCTGGCCAACAAGTCGGAAGGCATGACCAAGATGCTGGTCGCCGACTTCTACAAGCTGGGCCTTGGCGAACCGACGGTGATCTCCGCCGAGTTCGGCGACGGCGTCGGCGGCCTGCTGCGCGAGCTGCTGGAGGCGACACCGGTCACCGTCGAAGACCCGGAGTTCGACGACGGCACCATTCGCGTCGCGATCGTCGGCCGCCCGAATGCCGGCAAGTCGACCTTGCTGAACCGCCTGATCGGCGAGAACCGGGTGCTGGCCTCGAACGAGCCGGGCACCACGCGCGACTCGATCACCGTGCCGTTCGAGTGGGGTGGCCGCAAGTTCCAGCTGATCGACACTGCCGGCATCCGGCGCAAGTCGCGCGTGACCGAAGTCATCGAGAAGTTCTCGATCGTCAAGACGCTGCAGGCGATCGACCGCGCCCACGTGGTGATCTCGATGGTCGATGCCCATGACGAGATCGGCACCCATGACGCGCGCGTGATGGGCCTGGTGGCCCACCACGGCCGGGCGATGGTGCTGGCGGTCAACAAGTGGGACGGGCTGGATGCCGACAAGCGCAAGTGGGTGCGCGAGATGGTCGAGTTCAAGCTGCCGTTCCTCGACTACGTGCCGGTCGATTTCGTGTCCGCGCTGCACGGTTCCGGCCTGCGCGAACTGATGGAGCATGTCGTCGCCGGCTACGAGGCCACGACCCGCGAGATGGCCACGCCGGAGCTGAACCGGGTGCTGATTGCCGCCGTCGAAAAGCACGCGCCGCATGCCGTGCTCGGCCGCCGCATCAAGCTGCGCTACTGCCACCAGAGCGGCCGCAATCCGCCGGCGATCATGATTCACGGCAACCAGACCGACAAGCTGAAGGACAGCTATGTCGCCTATCTGGCCAACACCTTCCGCGCCGCGTTCAAGCTGCAGGGCGTGCCGCTGAAGCTGGAGTTCAAGACCGGCGACAACCCGTTCAAGAACAAGAAGAGCGATCTGTCGCCGGCGATGCAGATGAAGGCCAAGCGGCTGGCGGCGCAGTCGGCGCGGACCAAGAAGTAATTGTCGGGAACCTCTCCGTGCGCGAGAGGGTTGGGCCGGTCTCCCCTCTCCCGCCGGGAGAGGGGCCGGGGGTGAGGGACATTGTTCGACTGACGCGCAAGCGTGCTGGCTCAGTCCCTCACCCAACCCTCTCCCGAGGGGAGAGGGCTTTGTTCCGGGTTTCGAGTCTGCAATGAACCGTCGCCGCATCGCCGTGACCCTTGCTGGAGTCGCGGCCTTCATCAACCTGTATGCCCCGCAGTCGCTGCTGCCGCTGCTGCGCGAGTGGATCGGACAGGACGCCGCGCGCGCCGGCCTGATCGTGTCGGCCGGTACTTTCGGTGTGGCGCTGGCCGCACCATTTGCCGGCCTGCTCGCGGATCGTTACGGCCGCCGACGCGTGATCGTGCTGGCCTCGTTCCTTGCGGTGATTCCCGGCCTGTTCGCCGGTCTGGCACCGACGCCGGAAGCGCTGATGCTGATCCGGCTGGCGCAGGGCCTGTGCCTGCCGGGGATCTTCGCGGTGACGGTCGCCTACATCGCCGAGGAATGGCCGCCGAGCGAGGCGCGCGGGGTGACTGCCGTGTACGTCGCCGGCACCATCGGCGGAGGCTTCTGCGGCCGGCTGCTGTCCGGCGTGGTCGCCGAATTCTTCGGCTGGCGCTGGGGTTTCGCGGCGCTGGCGCTGCTGCAACTGGCGATTGCGCTGGTGATCCGCGCCTGGCTGCCGCCGGGGCACGATGTGCCGAAGCTGAAAGGCACACCGCGCACGCCGCTGCTGCCGCTGCTGGTGCGGCCCGGCTTGCGTGGTGCGTATGCGACAGGTTTTCTAATGCTGTTCAGCCTGGTCGGCGGCTTCACCTACATGACGCTGCACTTGAGCGCGCCACCGTTCTCGCTGGGGCCGGCGGCGCTGTCGACGATCTTCGCCGTCTATCTCGCCGGTGTCGTGGTGACGCCGTATTCCGGGCGGCTGCTGAACGCCTTCGGTCACGCTCGGGTGCTGGTGATGGCCTGGGCGCTGACCTTGAGCGGCCTGTTGCTGACCTTGTGGCCGGCCTTGCTGCCGGTGGCGGCCGGGCTATGCCTGTTCTCGGTTGGCCTGTTCGTGGCGCAGACCGCGACGACCAGCTTCGTCGGCGAGATCGCCGGCGCCGAACGCGGTCCGGCGGTTGGTCTCTATGTCACCTGCTACTACCTCGGCGGCAGCGTCGGCGGCGTGCTGCCAGCCGTGGTCTGGCACTGGGCCGGCTGGAACGGCGTGGTCGGCCTGCTGTGCGCAGCCGGCGTGTTGTCCGCCACCGTCGGCTGGAAGAGCTATCGCTTCCCGAAGAACGAGCCGCATCCGGTCACCGACGCCCAGCCGGAAATCGGCGGCGAGGCTTGACCGGTTTCGCGCGGATCGCGGACACAGCAAACGTCGACCGCACGCGAAGGCGCAGAGACGCCAAGAACAGCGACAAGAACAGCCACGAAAAGGAGCATCAGCAGCAGCCTTCGCAGGCTCGATGCTGATACTCCTTCTTCGTTTCGCGGTCCCGCTTTTCTTGGCGTCTTCGCGCCTTTGCGTGAGGCCCGCTGCGGGTGCCCTCAGCGACCGACCAGCGACCGCGCGATCACTTCCTTCATGATTTCGCTGGTGCCGCCGTAGATGCGCTGGATGCGCGCATCGGCCCAGTAGCGGCTGATCGGGTACTCGGTCATGTAGCCGTAGCCGCCGAACAGCTGCAGGCAGGCGTCGGTGACCCGTCCTTCCATTTCGGTGGTCGCCAGCTTGACCATCGCCGCCGTCGGCACATCGAGCTTGCCGACCGCGTACTGGGCGTTGCACTTCTCGACGAAGGCGCGGTGCACCTCGATGTCGGTCTTGCACTTGGCCAGTTCGAAGCGGGTGTTCTGGAAGCTGGCGATCGGGTTGCCGAAGGCCTTGCGCTCCATCGCGTACTTGATGGTCTTTTCCAGCGCGCCTTCGGCGTGGCCGACGGCGGTCACCGCCAGCGCCAGGCGCTCGCGCGGCAGTTCGTCGACCAGATGGCCGAAGCCACCGCCAACCCGGCCCAGCACTTCATCGGCCGAGATGCTGACGTTGTCGAAGAACAGCTCGCTGGTGTCGGCCGAGTGCAGGCCGATCTTGTCGAGGTTGCGGCCCCGCTTGAAGCCGGCCAGCGAGGTGTCGAAGGTGAACAGCGTGGTGCCCTTGGCACCGGCCTTCGGATCGGTCTTGGTCGCCAGAATCACGACGCCGGCGTGCTGGCCGTTGGTGATGAAGGTCTTCGAGCCGTTGATGACGTAGCCGCCGTTGCCGTCCGGCAGCGCGCTGGTCTTGATGCCCTGCAGGTCGGAGCCGGCACCCGGTTCGGACATGCCGATCGCGCCGATGCACTCGCCGCTGGCCATCTTGCGCAGGTACTTCTGGCGCTGGTAATCGGTGCCGAGATGCAGGATGTACGGCGCAGCGATGTCGGAATGCACCGACAGGTTCGAGGCCAGCGCCAGGAAGCCCATCCGCGCGGCTTCCTCGATCACCACCATCGAAAACTCGAACGGCGCGCCGGCGCCGCCGTATTCCTCCGGCATGTCGACGCACAGCAGGCCGTTCTCGCCGAGCGCCAGATACAGTTCCTTCGGGAACTTGCCGGCCTTTTCCCAGGCTTCGTAATGCGGTTCGACGTGCTCGGCGAGGAAGCGGCGGACGTTGTCGCGGAACAGTTCGAGTTCGGCCGAATCGATGGTCGGCGCGGCGCCGGCGGGCAGGGGGGCATTCATCAGGGAAACTCCGGGGAAGGGAAATCGAGACGACAAGGATAGCGCCGCACACCACTGCAAGTGGAACACTTGTTCCGCCCATCCAGCCGATTCGGCTGGCGGCGAGCGCGTCGCAAGCGCCGACAATGTCGTCGCGCAGGCAGCACCCCCGGCGCGCGAATTGCGTCGCTGGAAAGAAACAGTCACTGGAAGCCGGCCGTTGAAATCGATCTAATCGGCGGCGATCGAGGGTCCACGGCCGTGGCGCCCACCGCACCGGCTCAGCAGCGAAACCACCGCATGATGACGCGCCAGAACACGCGAGTAGCGGCTTTCGCCGAGCAGGTCGGCAAGCGTTACCTGCCCGCACGGCCGGCCAGTTTCTGGGCTTGCGAGCCGCTGTTTCGCCAGTTGCTCGATCCGCAATTCGCCGAATCGGTGATCAATTACGGGCTTCGCGCGATGGTCGACGACCCGCGCCAGACCGGCAACGGTGGCGGCCAGACGATGCTGCTGGCGCAGACGCCGACCTGGCACCTGGCCTTGCACCTGCTGGTGCGGCCGCGGCGCTATCTGCACAGCAATGCCGGCCATGCGCTGGTGGCGCCGCTCAGAGGCCGGACGCTGACGGCCGATCTTTACGAACTGCCGGCCGGTTTCCGCAATGCGGTATTCGATCCCGGCTGCAAGCTCGAACGGATCGGGTCGCAGACAGTACCCGCCGGCGACTTGCTGGCGCTGCGGGCCGACGGCGTGATCCACGATTACCGCATCGACGCGCCGCTGCTGCTGCTGATCTTCGAGACCGCGCCGCTTGCCGTGCTGGAGTGGCAGTTCAGCCGGGAAACGCTGCATGCCTGGCAGTTCGTGGCTGCCGATCGCCAGGTCAGCGATCTCAAGGCAGCGGCCTGGCTGGCTGGCCGACTCGCGCATCAGACCTCGCTGAAGCCGCTGAAGGCGCTGACCCGGCACAAGGATCCCGGCGTGCGCTGGGCGGCGCTGCAGAGCATTGGCCGGCTCAGCCGTTCGGAAGTGCGCAAGCTGCTGGCCAAGGCGCTCGACGATCCGCATCCGCTGGTGCGCCGTGCCGCGCGGCAAGCGCTGGATCGCGGCGACCCGCCGCTGCAGGGAGGCTGATCATGGCGCTGACCATTGCCTGCGCCAGCGATCGCGTGGCCACTGTCGAGGAGGTCATCGAACAGGCGGACCGGCTGCGCGATCTCGATGATCCCAACAGCATCGCGGCACTCGCGCCACTGCTCGGCGCGCTGGCCAATGACCGCGAACTGATCGTGCGCCTGCTGAACTGGCGCCTCTCGGGGCGGGTCGATGGCGGGCTCACCGGGCTGGCGCAGTCGATCGCGCTGGGAACCGGCGCGCACGTTCGCCTGCGCGCCAACATCTGGCCGTCGTCGGCGGATCTCACCGCCGGTCGCGTGCAGCAAGGCGAGCCGGCCTACGACGTTGCCCATGATCACAACTACCACTTCCTGACTGCCGCTTATTTCGGTGCCGGCTACATCACCGAAATCTACGAGTACGACCACGATGCGATCGAAGGCTATGTCGGCGAAGCGGTGGAACTGCGCTTTCTCGAACGCACCAAGTTCGTCCCCGGCCGCGCCATGCTTTACCGCGGCAGCCGCGACGTGCACGTGCAGTTTCCGCCGGAGGACATCAGCATCACGCTGAGCCTGATGTTCGATCCGCCGGAGCTGAAGGCGCGCGACCAGTACCTGTTCGACCTGCAGCGCCGGACCATCAACGGCTTCGGCGGCGATACCGATACCGCCCGCCGCGTCGATGCCGTTGCCATTGCCGGGTATGCCGGCAATGCCGACAGCTGCCAGCTGCTCGGCGATCTGGCGCGCCGCCACCCGTGCCGCCGGACGCGACTGACGGCCTATGAAGCGCTGGTCCGGCTGCTGCCGGACGAGGCATCGAAGATCTGGGAACGCGCCTGCGATGATCCGGCGCGGCTGGTGGCCAACGAGGCGCGGGCGCGGCTGTCGGCGCTCGGGCGCGGCGTCGGCTGAAGCGTCAGCGCACGCCGATCGTCACCGGCTCGCGGCCGGCCACGGCCAGCGCATGGGCGTCCATGCCATCGCGCTCGAAGGCCACCGACCAGGCCTCGAAATCGGCTGCCGGCAGGGCCCGCGTGAAGTAGAAACCCTGCTGGAGCTTGCAGCCGAGGATGCGCAGCTGGCGCATCTGCTCGGTGCTTTCGACACCTTCGGCAATCACGCCGAGGTCCAGGTTCTGGGCCAGCGTCAGCGTCGCCGAGACAATCGCCAGCGCCTGCTTCGAAGCCCCCATCGCGATCACGAACTGGCGGTCGATCTTGATCTTGTCGATCGGCAGCCGCTGCAGGTAGCTGAACGACGAGTAGCCGGTGCCGAAGTCATCGAGGCCGATGCGGAAGCCGAGCCGCTTGATCTCGGTCAGCATCGTATGGCTGTACTCGGTGGAATCGAGCAGCGCCGATTCGGTCAGCTCGAAGTCGATCAGCCGCTCGCGCGAGCCCGGAGCGCTGCCGAAGCCGCGCAGGATCTGCAGGATCTTGCCGTCATGGACCTGGCGGACCGACAGGTTCACCGAAACCCGCAGCCGGCGATTGCGCGACGCCCAGATCTGCGCCTGCTCGTGCGCCTTGATCAGGCACAGCTCGCCGAGCTGATTGATCAGCCCGGATTCCTCGGCCACCTGGATGAACTCGCTTGGCGGCATCAGGCCGTTTTCCGGATGCCGCCAGCGCAGCAACGCCTCGGCGCCGATCACGCGGCCCAGATCGACGTCGATGACCGGCTGATAGAACGGTTCGAACTCGCCGCGCTCCAGGCCGCGACGAATCTCGCTGGCCAGCGCCAGTTGCTTGCGCATCGTGCCGGTCAGCTGGGCCGAGGCGAAGCGCACGTTGTTGCGGCCGTTCTTCTTGGCCACGTACATCGCAGCCTCGGCGCTGGCCACCATCTGCTCGGCGGTTTCGCCATCGCCCGGAAACACTGCAATGCCGATCGACACCGACATGTTCAGCAGGTTGTCGCCAAGCGGATAGCTTTCCGACAAACCGCGCAGCACGCCGTCGGCCTGCTCGCGCAGGATGGTCTCGAGGCCGCTGCCGGTCTCCAGGTTGTCGACGGTGATCGCGAACTTGTCGCCGCTGTGGCGGTACAGCTGGGCGCCGTCGGGCATGAAGCGGTTCAGGCGGCTGGCGGCTTCGCCGAGGTAGCGGTCACCGGTCTTGTGGCCGAACTTGTCGTTGACTGCGCGGAAGTTGTCGAGGTCGACGTACAGGATCGCCACCGGCGCGCGGGTCTGCCGCGAGCGATCGATCGCCCGCTGCAGGTTCTCCTCGAGCCGAGCGCGATTGCCGAGGCCGGTCAGCGGGTCGTGATAGGCCAGCCGGCGCAGGCGTTCGGCCTGATCGCGGAACTGGCGCAGCGCGACCGCCATGTCGCCGAACTCGTCAGGGCGGATCGGCGGCAGGTCGATCTCGATGGCGCCGGCGTTGACCTGGCGGATCGCATCGGTGGTGATCTGCAGCGGCCGGATCACCGAGCGCACGACCAGAAACGTGGCGATCAGCCCGATCACGATCGCGATACCGATGACGATGCTGGCCACCAGCAGTGCCCGTTCGACCTGCAGGTGCTCGCGCAGCTGCAGCTCGCGCAGCACGCCCTGCTCGCGCGCGTTGGCCGTGCGCAGCGTGCCCTCGATCTGATCGAGCCGTTGCTGCAGATCCTTCAGCGCGACCGCGGCTTCGTTCTTCCGGCCGCCCACCACGGCGGCCATCGCCTGTTCGGAAAGACGCGCGACCCGGCTGTTGGCGTCGAGCACGCGGCTGGCGCTGCCCGGGTCGAACTTGGCCAGTTCAGCCAGTTCCTGATCAAGGGCGGCTTTCGCAGCCTGCTGCGCGATGCGCGCGTTGGCACGGCCGGTTTGCTCGCCAACGGCACTGGCCGAGCTCATCTGGCCGCTGCGATGGCGGAACAGGCTCTGGGCCTGCTGAACTGCCAGCACCGTTTCGAAGCGCCGGAACTGATCCTGTTCCGCGTCGCGCGCGTCATGCCCCTGGGACATCAGCAGCAGCACGCTGGAGCTGGCGCCGCCAAGCACGAAAACCAGCCCCAGGCACAAGGCCAGCAGGCGCATTCTCACGCTGAGGAACAGGCTTTTCATCCGGCTGAGGGTGCTTGAGTCAGGTCTTGGCCACCGGCATGCGGTGCAGTCCTTGGGTGGTCCCAGGCACTATAGAGCAAGCCCTCTTCCGCGTCGTTAAGTCAAACGGCCTATACGGCGCGATACCCACTTCCACGGCGCAACGATGACGCTGGCGCCTTCGGCGTCAGTCGCGTGCGGGTGCGAGCAGCGGCCGCAGGCGCTCGATCAGCCAGTTCATGCGCCGGGCTTCGGCGGCCGGGTCATGACGAAGGAAGCGGTCGACGCCTTCGCCGTGGAACAGCGTGACCATGGTGTCGACGATCACGTCGAAATCGGGCAGCTCGCGTGCCGGCGCCGGCAGCAACAAGGCGGCCAAAGCCTGGTCATCGGCCGCGCGGCGCTGCCAGATCGGCAGCAGCGCGGCATGCAGTGCGCTGTCGGTCCGCGCCGCCATCAGCAGTTCGAACCAGGCCTGATGCAGCGGCGACGCCACATTCGCACGCAGCACCGACAGCGCCAGTACCAGTTCGTCCGCGTGGGTCGGCCGCAGCTTCTCGAAATCGCGGCGATACAGCGCGCGCAGGCCCTGATCGATGTCGTCGGCCACGGCGATCAGCAGTGCGATCCGGGTATCGAAATGGCGGAACAGCGCGCCTTGCGACAGGCCGGCTCGGCCGCAGACCTCGGCCACCGTGGTGCCGTAGTAGCCGATCTCGATCAGCGCTTCGGTGGTGGCGTCGAGCAGCCGCCGCACTGTGCTGGCGCGGCGTTCGGCCTGGGTGCGGCGAGCCGTTGGCGCGCTGGCCTCGGCCATCGTCAGGCCGCCTGGGCCAGCGGCGGCGCTGCGCTGACGGCGGCGTCGCGCGACATCTCGCCTGCGCGCAGGAAGCGCCCGTAGCCGCGCTGGCTGCCGAAGTCGGCCGCGAAGCCGCCCGGCCGGTAGGCCACCCGGCCGTTGATGATCGTGGCGCTGACCGCCCGATCGTTGCGGTTGACCATGCGCATCACGCCGCCGAACTCCGGCATCGCCGCTTCGGCATAGGCGGCGGTCGATTCGTCCAGACCTTCCGGGTTGATGATCACGATGTCGGCGCGATCGCCAAGGCGCAGATGGCCGGCATCGATACCGAACCAGTCGCCAAGCTCGCCGGTCAGCCGCCAGACCGCCTGCTCGATCGACATGAAGCTGCGGCCTTCGCGGATCGCGTCGTTGACCAGCTTCAGCATCCGGATCGGGAAGTTGTAGAAGGCCATGTTGCGGATGTGCGCGCCGGCATCGGAGAACGACAGGATCGCCCCCTTGTCCTGGACGATCGCTTCGAGCCGGTGCTTGCGGTAGTTGCCGATGGTGGTCTTCCAGCGCAGCTGCTTGCCGTGCGCGACGACCAGATCGAGGAAGGCATCGACCGGGTGAATGCCGCGGGCATCGGCGACCGCGCCGAAGCTCTTGCCGACCACCGAAGCGTCCGGGCAGCCGACGATCTCGGCATCGTGGAAGTCGCGATGCCAGACGCGCGGCGCCAGCTTCGATTCGTAGTTCTTGCGGAACCAGCGGCGGTACTTTTCGTCCTTCAGCAGTTCATTGCGCTCGACCTCATTGGCCAGATGCAGCGCGGCCTCGCCGGCACCGAACTCCTCGAAGATCACCAGATCGATGCCATCGGCATGAACCTCGAACGGGCAGGGCAGCGCCTGCCAGCGGAAATTGGCGCCGAGGAAGCGGTTGCAGACGTGCGCCAGCTTGCCGACCACCCGATGCAGCAGGCCGTTGGACTTCACATCCATCAAGGTGATCAGCGTGGTCTTCAGCGGCTTCCGGAACCAGCCGAACGAGGCGAACAGGAAGGCGAACATGTTGATCTTGGTGACGATGTCCGGCGCGCCCTGGTGGATGCGCTCGCGCCGGCGCAGCACGCGGTTCAGGCGCGCGTACTCCTTCCACTTCGCGTAGGTCGTCGGCAGTGATTTCGAGCGCTCGCGGTCGCCATCGAGCTTGTCCCACTTGGTGGTCATCGTCGACAGCCCGAGCAGGCCGACATCGAGCCCCTCCTCAAGCACCGCTTCCATGCGCTGCATCTCGGTTTCGGTCGGCTGCACGCCGGCGTCCACGGCGCGCGACAGGCCCATCACCGAGACGCGCAGGTCCGAATGACCAAGGAAGGCCGTGACGTTCGGCCCGAGCGGCATCCGCTCCAGTGCCTCGACATAGCCGCGTGGCGTGTTCCAGGTCTTGGTCCGGCTGAGCAGCGGCAGTACTTCCTCGCGCGGAATCGACTCGACCCGGGTGAACAGGTCGGAACAGTCCTCGGCCGGCGAACAGATCATGCCGATCGAGCACGAACCGAAGGTCACCGTGGTGACGCCGTGACGCACGCTTTCCTTCAGGCCCGGCGCGGCCAGCAGTTCGGCGTCGTAGTGCGTGTGGGTGTCGAGGAAGCCGGGCATCACCCACTGGCCGCTGGCGTCGATCACTTCGCTGCAGCCGCGTTCGTCGAGTGGCGCTTCGCTGATCGCGACGACACAGCCGGCCCGGACGCCGATATGGCGAATCGCGGAAGCGCCACCGCTGCCATCGAAATGGCGACCGTTGCGAATGATCAGGTCGTACGGGGCCTGCGGGGTGGCCTGGGTCGGGGCGTCTGCGCGCATCGGTGTCTCCTCGGTCGGGTGCTGCGATGGGCGTGACGCTACAAAAGAAAGAAAGTGAATGCAATCTAAATGTGCCGAACGATGCGTAGCAAAACGCGGACGTCTGCCGCTGGCTTGCGCTGACGCGTCCGCGCACTGTGCGGACATCGGCTGGCATGCAGCGGTTCGGCATCACGGAGCGAACGCAGCGCCCGGCCATTTCAAGGAGATTTCCGATGAATCGAATCCGGTCTGGTGCCCTGGTGTTGCTGTTCGGCCTCGCAGCCGCCGCTCCGCTGAACGCGGCGCCGGCAGTCAACACGTTCGGCGAGGGGGGCGGCTTCTTCAGCGACCCGAAGCGCAGCGACGTCGCGATCCGCGGCTATGACCCGGTGGCCTACTTCGTCGATGGCCGACCGGTGAAGGGTAGCCCGCAGCACGTGTTCGTCTGGCAAGGCGCGAAGTGGCAGTTCGCCAGTCAGGCGCACCTCGATACGTTCAAGGCCGATCCGCCGAAGTACGCGCCGCAGTACGGCGGCTACTGCGCCTACGGCGTTGCCGAAGGGCATCTGGTGAAGATCGAGCCGGACCAGTGGGCCGTGATCGACGGCAAGCTGTACCTGAACTACGACGCTTCGGTTTCGAAGACCTGGCGGAAGGATCCGGCCGGCTACATCCGCAAGGCCGATGCCGGCTTCGATGCGCTGCTCAAGCAGTGATTGGCGCGCAACGTTGGGCGGGATCAGTGCAAAAGCCTCGGGGCGAGTCGCGGTGCGCAAGCGGTTGCGGGCGGCTGCCGAACGGTCGCGGGGTAGAATCCCGCCATTGCGCCGCCCCGAGCCTCGATCCGCGTCGGGCCGGCATGTCCGGCGCCGTGCGCGTCCGAGTGGAGCTGTGACTTGATGCGTGGCCGCTTTCTGGGAGCCCTGTACCGTTTGATGGACAGCCCGCTGGGTGCTGTTCTCGGTGCACTGGTGTATGGCCTGTGGGCATTCCACATCAACCGCACGGCCGGTCTTTCGCAGGCGCTGCTGATCGGCGCTGCCCACTGGATGATGAGCGTCGTGATCACCCTGAGCTGCGTCCACCTGATGCGTACGCTGTTCTGGCTGCCCGAGCGCCCCAAGCACGGTGCGCTGCTCGCCATCGCCGGCAGCCTGCTGGCCACGTACACCTTGCTGGTCGGCGTTCATCTGTGGATCGGCACACCGAACATCCTGCTGACCTTGGCGCCCGGCTTGCTGCCGACGATCGGCTTCGCCACGGTGTACTCGGGATTGCTGCTGCGCGAGTCCGCCGATCCGGATTCGCTGGCCAGCCGCCGTCGGGCCGCCGCCGTTGCCGCTGCTGCCGGAGAACCGCATGCACGCCCGTGATCCGCTGGGGCTTGCGGTGGCCTACGCGATCGACATCCTGCGTCAGGGAGCAGGCATCGCCGAAGTGGTGGACCGCGCCGGCCTGCCGTTCGCAGACCAGATCGGCCCGCATCTGCGCCACGTGGTTGAGCATTACGAGGCGCTGCTGAGCGGTATCGATCAAGGCGTGATCGATTACGACAACCGCAGCCGCGATCGCCAGATCGAACGCGACGCAGTGCTGGCCCGTGCCCGTTTCGACGCGCTGGCCGAAGCGCTGGCTCGCCGTCTCGAACGGCCCTGGCCCGAGGAAATCGCCGTCGCCTTCGATGGCGGTATTGCCGGCGACAAGCGCTTCGTCAGCGGTTCGACGCCGCTGCGCGAACTGCTGTTCGTCGCCGCGCATGCCGTGCACCACTACGCGCTGCTGCGCCTGGCGCTGGCCCCGCGTGGCCTGATTCTTCCGGAGTCGATCGGCAAGGCCGCCGCGACGCTCCGCTACGAGCGCGAACGCCAGGCCGAATGAGCGGACGCACGCCGCCCGCTGCTGCCGGGCCATCGCAGCAGCCGCGTTTTCAGGTCACCCGCCGCCAGCAGCTGGAAATTCGCTTGTCGCGGCTGCTGCGCTGGGAATTCTGGCCGTCGTGGGCGTTCTATCCGCCGATCGTCATCTACATCTTCGCGCGCTCGGCTCGCGCCCGGCCGTTCATGGCGGTGACCGCCGCCAATCCCTGTCTGCAGGCCAGTGGCATCGTCGGCGAGACCAAGCACGACGCGCTGGACCCGTTGCAAGCGAATGCGCCCGAGTACGCAGCCGAGTTCACGCTGCTGCCGGCGGCTTGGCCGTTAGCGCAGCGAATCGAAGCGCTGCACGCATTCATTGCCGCAGGCCCCGGTTATCCCGTGGTGCTGAAGCCCGACATCGGCCAGCGCGGTCGCGGCGTCGCGGTGATCCGCAACGACGCGCAGGCCACCGACTACCTGGCCGGCGCCGAAGACGATGTCATCGCCCAGCGCCATGTCGCCGGCAGCGAGTACGGCGTGTTCGTCTACCGGGACCCCGCCACGGCGCGCGTCGAGATCCTGTCGATCGTCAACAAGTGCTTCCCGAGCGTGACCGGCAATGGCCGCCATACGCTCGGCGAACTGATCCTGGCGGATGCGCGCGCGCGGCTGATCGCACCCGGCCTGTTCCAGCGCTGGGCCCGGCAGCTCGACGCGATCCCGGCGGCGGGGGAGGTTCTGCCGCTGGTGGAGATCGGCGCTCACTGTCGCGGTTCGCTGTTCCTCGACGGCAACCATCTGCGCAGCGAGCCGCTGCGGCTGGCAATGACGGCGATCCTCGACGCCGTGCCCGGCTACCACTTCGGGCGACTGGATCTGCGCTGTCCGGATGAAGCGCATCTGCTTGCCGGACGCGGCCTGAAGGTGCTCGAAATGAACGGCGTCACCGCCGAATCGGCGCACATCTACCATCCGGGCACGCCGTTGATCGATGGCTGGCGCGCGATGATCCGGCAATGGCGCATCGCCATCGAGATCGGCGAAGCCAATGCCGCTGCCGGTGCGCGCACGATCGGTTTCATCGCGCTGCTGAAGCTCTGGCGGGCTGATCTGGCGCGCGGCAAGCGCTGGTTCTGAACGCGCCGCCGCAGCGCATGAACGATCCGTAGCAAAGCCCGAACGCGCGCCACTGTCCACGCGCGCAGGCAGCGCTCAAGCTGCAAGCCTCGTCGGATCATTCGATCCGCCTCCGGCACAGGGCTACCGACATGAACTTCCTCAAGCGCCACGGGCTGAAGATGCCCGTGCTGTTCATCTGTTTCGTCTTCATCCAGTCGCTGTTCTTCAAGTTCACGCGACACCCGGAAACCATCAACATCTTCGAAGCCAAACTCGAACCTTGGGCGGCGGGTCTGGGCTTTCCCGGCCTGTTCGTGCCGGGCGGCATCTTCAGTGCGCGGGTGATCGGCAGTGCCGAGCTGGTGGCCGCCGCGCTGCTGCTGTTCGGCACCTTCGTTCCCGGACGTCTCGTGGTTCAGGGGCTTGGCGCCTTGTTGTCGCTGGCAGTGATCAGCGGCGCGATCTTCTTCCACCTGTTCACGCCGCTGGGCATCGAAGTCATCAATGCCGACGGCAGCCCCGATGGTGGCCAGCTGTTCACGATGGCCTGTCTGGTCTGGTTGTCGTCGGCTGCGCTGATCGTTGCGCGCCGTGATGAGCTGAAGGCGCTGATCGGGCACTGATCGCCGCAATATCCGGGGTGCACGCCGACAGCGGCGGCTGTGGCTGGCCGCTTGGCCTTGAAATCGCTATCGAGTCGCCATCGATTTGTGAACCAGTTCACGGTTAAACGCGGAAAGCGGGTCGGTCCTCCGCCTTTGGGAGTGATCCTCTAACGCAATGTGATCTCGGTATCAGTACGCTCACCGCGGGCATTTTGTTGACTCCCGCGACCACTGTTCAGCATGGCCAGCAACGGCCGGTGGCGTGAGTCGTCCGACAGACGCTGAACAGATGGCTGCCGCAAGAGCAGCCGCTGAACGATCACGACGGGCGCGCATGCCCGCACAGGGGACGGGTATCGGGGATGTTTGGAAAACGGCCTACTGCTGACGGCGATGACCACGCGGGCGTCCGCTGGCAGTTCGGTGATTACGAACTGAACGAAAAGCGGCTTGAGCTGCGCCGGCTTGGCGAGCTGGTGAAGCTCGAAAGCAAGCCGCTGAACCTGCTGATGGTTTTCCTCCGCAACCCCGGGGAACTGATCACCAAGGATGAGCTGGTCAGCGCGCTGTGGCCGAACGGCATCGCCAACGACGGCATGCTCAGCAACTGCGTGGCCAAGCTGCGTCGCGAACTGCGCGACGATGACGGCACGCTGATCAAGACGGTTTTCCGCTACGGCTACCGCTTCGATGCCGAGCCACGCCGTATCCACGACGAAATCCCCGCCGTCGCGCCGCCGAAGCTCAGCTTCAGCGCGGGCGACACGCCGCCGATGCGGCCGAACTGGCGGCTGGTGCGGCGCTTGGGCCTGTCCGGTGACAGCTGGCTGGCCGAGCATGTCAAAAGCCGCGCGCGACGGGTATTCAAGTTCAGCAACGACGCCGCCGGCTTCTCCGCGCTGAAGCGCGAAGTCACCGTCTACCGTCTTTTGCGCGAAAGCCTTGGCGAGAAGGTCTGCTACGTCGACCTGCTGGACTGGAACTTCGATGAAGCCCCGTGGTTCACCGAAGCCGAGTACTGCCCGGCCGGCAGCCTGCAGGAATGGTTCACTTCCCAGGGCGGCATCGACAAAGTTCCGCTGGAAACCCGCCTCGACCTGATCGCCCAGATCGCCGATGCATTGGCCGCCGTGCACGCGGTCGGCGTGTTGCACAAGGACCTGAAGCCCGCCAATGTCTTCGTGGTGATCGACGACGATGGCCGGCCCACCATTCGCCTCGCGGACTTCGGCGCCTCCAGCCTGCATGACAGCGATTTCCTGCGCCGGCTGGAAATCACCCGGGCCGGCTTCACCCAGATGCTTGATACCGGCAGCGGTGGCAATACTGCCGGAACGCTGCTTTACCTCGCTCCCGAAGTCGCCGCTGGTCAGCCGGCCACCGTGAAAGCGGACATCTACGCGCTCGGCCTGATGCTGTACCAGTTCGTCACCGGCGCGCTTGGCCGCCAGCTGTCGACTGGGTGGGAATCGGAAATCGACGACGAACTGCTGCGAGAGGACATCGCCGCAGCGACCGAAGGCAATCCGGAGCGGCGGCTGGCCGACGCCGCCGAACTTGCACGGCGACTACGCATGCTTGAGCAGCGTCGAATGACGCTCATTGCCGAGCGTCTTGCTCACGAAACGGCGGAAAAGGCTGCTCTACAGCTGGAGCGGATCAAGGCGCGTCGTATCGGCCTGTTGACCGCATTCGCGGCCTCGGTGATCGGCTTTGTCGTCAGCGCGTGGCTATACATCGATGCGCGAAAGGCCCGAGAGGTCGCTGAACTTCAGGCGCGCCGCGCGGAAAGCGAACAGCAGCGAGCCGAACGGGTGGCCGGCTTTCTGGGCAAGGACATGTTCCGTGCGGTCAGCACGGACGAACACCCGGTCAAGGATCTGACCGTGAAGCAACTGCTGGACGCCGCCGCTGCTGCAGTGCCGGACCGCTTCGCCGACGACCGACTGATTGCCGCGATGGTGCAGGAAGCGCTCGGCAACGCGTATTCGGCGCTTGCCTACGACACCGACGCCGGCAACCGGATGGAGGATGCGCTGGCATCGCTGGTGAGTGCGGGGCGTTCGGACAGTCGCGATGCACTGCGGATCGTCACTGAACTGGTCGCATTGAAGTATCCGGTCGGGCAGCTTCCGGCCAAGATTGCCGACTACCAGCGCCATTACGAAGTCGCATCGCGACGGTACGGCGCTGATGATCCAGATGTATTCAAGCTGGGACGTGCGCTGGTAGGCGGACACATCCAGCTCGGACAGTTCGAAGCCGGCGCAGCCGAGCTATCGGCGATGCTGGCCATCGCCGATGCCAGCCGGAACGAGGTGATCACTGCCCAGCGGCTGTCGATGCAAGGCAGTCTGGGCTACGTGCTGATCGAATTGGGCCATCATCGCGAGGCCGCGGCCGTGCTCGACAAGTTACTTGTCGATCAGATTGCGGCGCGCGGAAAAGATCACCGAGATGTCGGTCTGAGCAAGGTTCGACTTGCAAGAGTCCACTACGAGACCGGCCGTCTGGATTCTGCCGAACGTCTCATTGATGAGGCCGATCGAATCGCTGCGCAGTGGGATCCACCGCATGCGGCGCTGCCGTTGAACGTTAGGCTGTATCGCGCCTGGCTGCGCTATCACCAGCGGCGTTATACGGAGGCTGTCGACATCCTGCTGCGGATCAAAGCTGATGTTGCCGCGGACGATGCAGCGGCATTCAGCCAGAGCTTTACCGAGGATCGGCCTCTGGGGCTCGCTTATCTTGCGCTCGGCTGGCATACGAAAGCAGCGGCAACGCTGGCCGAAGGGTATCGCTCTGCAAGGCAGTCGCTAGGCGATCGGCATCCGTGGACGCTGCAACTCGGCCGCGATGCTGGACTTGCCGCAACTCGGCCCGCCTCTGTGAGTACAACAGCATCCACCCACTGATTTTCCCCACTGACGAGGTTCACAAGATGACCGCTGCCACGATGAAGCAACTCAATGATCTCTTCATTCATGTGACTCGCCCCGGGGCGCCGAGCAATAATGTTTCCGTATTTCTCAAAGCTCCAGCGACGTACATCAGCAACAACAATTTGTCCGGCATTACACTGTCAGCGCGTCAATTGCAGCATTTGACCAATGGCGCAGCCATTGCGAATGAATTGCAGCGGGTCATGAAGATCGGCGATACCAAACGCCCGTGGCTACCCGGTGCAGTCGCCGTTACGGCCGCTTGTAGGCCCGCGTATAGCGGTCGGGTGTTCACCTCCGCTTATCCAGGGGTCGAGGTTGACGTCATGCCTGGAGACCCGCTGGCTGCGATGCTATGGGGCTGGGATGATTATTCAGATAGTGAGCAAGGCTATATCCGACTATTGATCAAGGCGGCGGAAACACAGCAAGCAATTCCTCCAGACATCCGAGAGGTCTGCAAAGAGCTCTCCGTGATTCTCGCTGCGCCACCGGCATAAAAAAGATGCGCCGATTTGCAGGTTGGCTGGGACTTCCTGCTCTAAGCGTTGCTGCTTTCCTCGCCACTACGCAATGGTTCGCGTCAACACCTTGCATCTGGCCCATTGGAGACGATAGTCAACCGCCACTGAGCGCCACATGGCTGGAAGAAATGGCGTCGGCACACGGTACCGGCGAGCAGGTACCGGAACGAAAGCCTTTGGATGCCCTTTCGGAGGAAGAGTGGGAAGACTTCGGCGAGGCACTCGCTATTTTTCGTAGCGCCGAAAGCGGCAGCGAGTCGGAGATACCAGCGACTGGATATTTCGCACTTGCAGCACATCACGGTACTGATTCGGTCGTAAAGACCCAAATTGGCATGCCGGATCTGTCGGCAGATCGGAAGTGGTGTGAATGCATTCATGGTGTCAAGGGGGTGGCGGCCGGACCGGAAGACGGACCGGCTCCTCTCTTCCTGTTATGGCATCGCGCCTACATTCACGCTTTCGAATTGTCGATACGCTCAATCATGCGGTATGAGCTTACTGACTTGCGGCGTCTAGAAAATCGGCGTCTACCGGATTGGCAGCACTTTCGACTGCCGTATTGGGATTGGGCAGCGCCGGAAGACACGTCTGTGCGGCGAACAGATCGCAATCTACGCCGGCAGAATGAACTAGCACAGATCAAAGCTCGCTTCATCCCGATTAATACGAGTGAGCCGCTGCAGAGTATGGCGGTACCGTCGCTCGGAACAACGGACCCACAGCGTCTCTCTGGCAATCCATTTTTCGCGAAGAATCGCAATGAGCGGTTCTGCCAAGGCGATTGCACGAGCGACATCATCGACTTCAAGCGGATCGCAAATCCACTGGTGGCGGCATCGAAGCTACCGTTTGCCGATTTTGAGCGCAGGCTGTCCGACTCCTGGCATCAGGTGATCCACAACAGTGTGGGGTCCTTTGCAGCGGGGATGGCTGCTCCTGCATCGGCAGCGCAGGATCCGCTGTTCTGGGTGCATCACGCCAACGTCGACCGACTCTGGATGGCGTGGGTCCGGGAATACGCTGGAACAACGCCAGCAGTGCCGCATCTTGAAGGGGCATGGCGGGCTGCAACGGTTCGCTTTCCAGTTCGTGTACGCGATCAGTTGCGGGTCTATGCGCCGACTTATGAATCACTCGCCGTCAATAGCGCGACAGGAGCGCTAGGCTACCGTTACACAACGCTCGATCATGTCAGCGAGGGTCCGACCGAACAGTACAAACTCGGGAAAGATGTCGAGCAGATTCCGATGGACGCTTGTTCCAGAGAGATACTGAGCGGTGCATGTAGGCAGCCGAATGCCCGTTCGATCCTGATCGGGACGAAAAGTCAGATCGTTGTGAGTGGTCGCGGCATGATCGTTACGCTCCAACCGAGCCAAGATCAGCTGCCTGACCTCGAGGCGAAGCTGACTTCTGCAGACCCGAGCGGTGATTTTGAATCCGTTTATGTTGGCGTTCGTCTTTCCATTGATGACAACAAGAAAACCCGCAAAGAAATAGCCGGCAACAATGACCTTGTCGCAGTTCAGATATATGCTATTCCGCGTCTTGAGGCCGATCCCTCGAATGCTGACCAGCCGATTGAGCTTCTGCCGAAATACTATCTCGGTTCGGTGGATCTCTTCTCACCGAATGAAGCGAATGGTTGGCAGTACTTTGGATTTTCCTATGCTGCAGCAGGGGATACGCTGAGTCGCTTTTTAGAGCGGCATCGTGGAGACCGATGGCGGATTGATCTTGTGATATTGCCGCTGTTTAGTGACCCCACTGATCCGGTCGTGCAGGCGCAGTCCATTGTTCAATTTGCCAAGATCGGTGTTGCTGCCCGTTTGCGCAGCGGTTCTCCTGGCTGAGGTTTCTTTAGGCTCGTGTTGCGACGGATGCAGCAGCGGCGCGTCCATCCGCCGTAAGATGCTGTTTATGCACTACCGCCACGCCTACCACGCCGCCAACTTCGCGGATGTCTTCAAGCACGTCCTGCTGACCGGGTTGCTGACCGGGTTGAGCCGCAAGGACAAGCCTTGGTCGTTCGTCGATACCCATGCCGGTGCTGGCGATTACGACCTCGGGCATATCGCCGCCGATACCACCGGTGAGTGGCGGGGCGGCATCGGGGCGTTGTCGGACGTCGCCGCCGACGGGCCCAACGTGCCGGCGTTGGTCAAGCGTTACCTGACGCTGGTCCGGGCCGCGAATGCCGATGGTGGCTTCCGGTTTTACCCAGGCTCGCCACGGCTTGCGCAGTGGCTGACGCGGCCGTCGATTGCCGATCGGCTGGTGCTCTGCGAGAAGGTCGACGAAGTTGCGGATGAACTGCGTCGCGCGGTTCGCGGTGCCAATGCGGCGATCCACGTTCGCGATGGTTACGAAGCGCACGCGCTGCTGCCGCCGGCGGAAAAGCGCGGGCTGATGCTGATCGACCCGCCGTTCGAGCGCGGTGACGAGTTCGAGGCGGTGGCCGAGCTGATCCGCAAGTCGGTCGCGCGTTTCGCCAACGGCGTCTACGCGGCCTGGTATCCGCAGAAGAACGCCCACGTTGCAGCCAAGTTCGTGCAGCGGGTGGCGCGGGAGTCCGCGCGGCCGACGCTGGAACTGATGATCGAGACCGATGCGCCGCCACGCGCGCCGGACGCCAACGGCATCGTCAAGCATCCGATGACCGCCTGCGGGATGGTGGTGGTCAATCCGCCGTTCGGTTTCGAGCAGGAAGCACGCGACGCGCTCGCTTTTCTCGCGCCGCTGCTGGCGCAGGGGCCGAAAGCAGGTTGGGCGGTGAACGTCATCGCCTGAAGGCGGCTGGGCGGGCGGGTCCGCCACACTGGTCGGCGCGCGCGAAATTGACTAGCGTGGGGCGGCATTCGCGCGGAATGCCCGACCGGAGTTCGCGATGTCCACCTCGACGATAGACGCTGCCGTTCCCGTTTCGCGGCCGTTTCACGCACCCGGCCGGTTGGCGCTCACCGCGATCATGGTCGCTGGCTGTGTGGTCTCGGCGGCGGCTGCACACCTGATCGCGCCAGCGGTCGTGGTGCCGGCCACAGCCGTCGACCCCGATCTTGCCCGGCTGATGCAGGGCATGGCCTTCATCAAGCTGGCGTTCGTTGCGGTGATGGCCGGCCTGCTGGTCTGGCGCTTCGGCCGGCCGATGACACCGGCGATCGCGCTTGGCTATTTGTCCTGCATCTGGACGATCAGCGCCGCCACGGTGCTGATCTGGCAATCGTCGTGGCTGGGTCTGGCGTCGGTGCTGTTCCACGGGGCCGGTCTTGCATTCATGGTGCTCGGCCTGCGCGATGACCGCGTGCTGCCGGCCAGCCTGAAAGCGCGCGCTGCAACCGCAAACTGACGGCGCCCACCGAGGCCAACGTGCAGCCGCCGCATTCGACCGATAATCGAGCCCCGTTTCCGATCTCCATCCGTCGATGACCGAAGTCCTGCACGAAGGCCGCTTTCTCCGTCTGTATCGCAGCGGTACCTGGGAGTACGTGGGACGGGCCAATGCCCGCGGCGCCGCGTTCATTGCGGCACGGACCGACGAAGGGGAACTGCTGCTGGTCGAGCAGTACCGCGTTCCGCTGCAGTCGGCCAGCATCGAGCTGCCGGCGGGCATCGTCGGCGACGAGGCGGCACATGCCGATGAAGACTTCGAAGCAGCGGCGCTGCGCGAGCTGGAGGAGGAAACCGGTTATCGCGCCGGCCGCATGCAGCACATCCTGACCGGCCCGACGGCGCCCGGCATGTCGTCCGAGCTGCTGCATTTCTACGTCGCCACCCGGCTGACCCGCGTGCATGACGGCGGCGGCGTCGAAGGCGAGAACATCACCGTGCACCGGATTCCGATCGCCACGATCCAGCCCTGGCTGATGGCACAGATGGCGGCGGGCAAGCGGGTTGATCCGCGCGTGTTCGTCGGCCTGTGGTTCCTCGCGCAGACGCCCGCCTGACCATCCCTGACGGTCGCGCCGTCGGCGCGGCTGGCTGTCCGACAATTCCCAAAAAATGGTGTCTTGGCGATGAAAACCTGTTCGTTTGTTGCTGCCGGCGTTGCACTGCCGCTGTTGCTGCTGGCCGGATGCGCCGCGTCGCGCCCGGTGCTGTATCCGAATTCCAAGTTGAACCAGAGCGGGCCGGCGGTCGGCAAGCTGGCGGTCGAGGACTGCCAGCGCAAGGCCGCTGCGGCCGATATCGATAGCGGCCAGGCCGCGTCGGTGGCGAAGTCCACGGGTGTCGGTGCAGCGGTCGGCGCGGCGACCGGTGCGGCAGTCGGGGCGGTGCTTGGCAACGCCGGACGCGGTGCAGCCACCGGTGCAGCCGGCGGCGGCGCCCACGGCCTGATCGGCGGCCTGTTCCGGTCATCCGAGCCAAGCCCGCTTTACAAGGCCTACGTCGATCGCTGTCTGCGCGATCAGGGCTACGAGGTGCTGGGCTGGAAGTAGCGCACGGCTTGCCGGGTGGTCCCGGCTGGCCTATCGTCGCGCCAGCAAGCCGGGGGTGCCGGCTGCCGGGATCGAACCTGGCAGCGGCTGAGAGCAAACCCTTGGAACCTGGCCGCAGCCCCCGACAATCCTGTGGGGCGGGCGGTGTAGGGAAGGCTGGCGATCCCGTGCTGGCCTGTGCGCCGGGGTCGCGTCTTCCCATCGTTTTCGAATGAGGAAGACCGATGAGCGCTGTCCCGAAAGCCGTTGCCGATCAGCTGACCCAGACCAAGGCCGATGCCCTGAGCGCTGAAGTCCGCGCGCCGTTTGCCAAGAGCCGCAAGATCTACGTCACCGGCTCGCGCCCGGACATTCGCGTGCCGATGCGCGAGATCACCCAGACGCCGACCCGGCTGCACGGGCCGGACGGCGGCGAAGTCGCCAATCCGCCGGTCACCGTCTACGACACCGCTGGCCCGTACACCGATCCGGACGTGCAGATCGATCTGCTGAAGGGGCTGGCGCCGCTGCGCTCGCCGTGGATTGCCGACCGCGCCGACACCGAAGAGCTGAAAGGCCCGACCTCGATCTTCGGCCGCATCCGCGCCGCCGATGACAAGACCGCACACCTGCGCTTCAGCCACATCCGCAAGCCGCTGCGCGCCAAGGCCGGTCGCAACGTCACGCAGATGCACTACGCGCGCAAGGGAATCATCACGCCGGAAATGGAGTTCGTCGCCATCCGCGAGAACCAGCGGATCGCCGAGCTGCACGACAGCTACAAGGCGGCCGGTTACCTCAAGCGCCACGCCGGCAACAGCTTCGGCGCCAGCATCCCGGCGCTGATCACGCCGGAATTCGTCCGCGATGAAGTGGCCCGCGGCCGTGCCGTGATCACTGCCAACATCAACCATCCGGAACTCGAGCCGATGATCATTGGCCGCAACTTCCTGGTGAAGATCAACGCCAACATCGGCAACTCGGCCGTCACCTCGTCGATCGCCGAGGAAGTCGAAAAGATGGTCTGGAGCACCCGCTGGGGCGGCGACACGGTGATGGATCTGTCCACCGGCAAGAACATCCACGAAACCCGCGAGTGGATCATCCGCAACTCGCCAGTGCCGATCGGCACCGTGCCGATCTACCAGGCGCTGGAAAAGGTCAACGGCAAGGCCGAAGACCTGACCTGGGAAATCTTCCGCGACACGCTGATCGAGCAGGCCGAGCAGGGTGTCGACTACTTCACGATCCACGCCGGTGTCCGGCTGGCCTACATCCCGCTGACCGCTGATCGCGTGACCGGCATCGTCAGCCGTGGCGGCTCGATCCTCGCCAAGTGGTGCCTTGCGCATCACAAGGAAAACTTCCTGTACACGCATTTCGAAGAGATCTGCGAAATCATGAAGGCCTACGACGTGACCTTCAGCCTCGGCGACGGTCTTCGTCCGGGTTCGATCGCCGACGCCAACGACGCCGCTCAGTTCGGCGAGCTGGAAACGCTGGGCGAGCTGACCCAGATCGCCTGGAAGCACGACGTGCAGGTGATGATCGAAGGCCCCGGCCATGTGCCGATGCACCTGATCAAGGAGAACATGGAGAAGCAGTTGAAGGACTGCGACGAAGCGCCGTTCTACACGCTTGGGCCGCTGACCACCGACATCGCGCCGGGCTACGATCACATCACCTCCGGCATCGGTGCGGCGATGATCGGCTGGTTCGGCACGGCGATGCTCTGCTACGTCACGCCGAAGGAGCATCTGGGCCTGCCGGACAAGAACGACGTCCGCGAAGGCATCATCACGTACAAGATCGCCGCTCACGCAGCTGATCTCGCCAAGGGCCATCCGGCCGCGCAGATCCGCGACAACGCGCTGTCCAAGGCGCGCTTCGAATTCCGCTGGGAAGACCAGTTCAACCTCGGCCTCGACCCCGAGAAGGCCAAGGAATTCCACGACGAAACGCTGCCGCAGGAAGGCGCGAAGCTGGCGCACTTCTGCTCGATGTGCGGCCCGCATTTCTGCTCGATGAAGATCACCCAGGACGTCCGCGACTACGCCGCCCAACAGAAGCTCGACGCGGCCGAGGCGCTGAGCCACGGCATGGCCGAGAAGGCTGCCGAGTTCAAGGCAGCGGGGGCCGAGGTTTATCGTCGCGAGTGAGCCAGCGCACGCCACAGCCGCGATCAGTACGGATCGCGGCTGTGGCGTGCGCCATTCTCGCAGCTCGACGGCAGCACTGAGTGCGTCGCTGCGTCTGTCGACCTGCATCAGCAGGGCGAGCTTCTTCGAGCCAACGGAAAGGGTCGATAGGGCCTTTTCCTGAGCGGCTTCCAGCGTGACCAGCGTCACTTCCCCCGGGCGACGCTCTGTCTCGGGTTCGCTAGCATCAACCCCCACTAGGCGTGCGGACGATGAATCCAGCCGGTTAGCAATCGAACTCGGGGCAATGGCGGAGTCAATCAATTTGGCTGATGCAAGCTCGCGGCGCATCTCGGCAGCGCTGGATGCAAACCTCGCTGGCCACGTGCCGAGTGGGGATGCATTTGTCGTTTCTGTATACGGCGAATGGGGTGTCGGTAAGACTCGCTGCCTGAAGCAACTGTTCCAGCACTACGACGAAGCGCGCTCGGTCGCCATCTCCAAACTCGGCGAGCAGACGCTTGAAAGGCTGGTGATTCCCGTCTTTTTCGAAGCGTGGCGCTACGAACACGAGCAGCATCTGATCGTGCCGTTGCTCAAGACCATTGAGCAGTCTGTTCTGGTGACCGCCAAGGTGCTGCATGAGAAGCGAAACATCGCGACTCGCGCGGGTGACGTTGGCGAGCAAGCGCTCAAGCTGCTGCATCGTGCTTCGACCACCTTTGGCGATCTTGCCGTCGCTCTGCTCAGCGGCGTCAAGTTCAAGTTCTCCCCGCTCAAAGAAGTCCTAGGCATCGAGTTCGATATCGCCCCGAAAGACATGTTTGATACCGCGGCGAAGCGCCGGACCGGCCCCGCTGAGGCGCCCTCGGAGCCACGCTCTTGGCGAAACCTATGGCTCGCGCGCAGTGTTAAGACGCTCAAAAGCGAGTCCGCGCGTCGGGAATCGCTGTACTTCGATAGTGACGGCGCGCTGCTTGCGCTGACCAAGCCCAATGGCGACAGCCCTTTTCTAAATTTCGTCGTCCTCATCGATGACCTCGACCGCTGCCTGCCCGAGAAGGCGATCCAGGTGCTGGAGTCGGTCAAGCTGTTCCTTAACGTGCCGGGCTTCGCCTTTGTGTTGGCGATCGATGACGAGGTCGTCGAACGCGGCATCGCTCACCGGTATCAGGATTACCTCCAGCCGCGTGATACTTCATCTGCCGTAGGCGCGCCGCCGATCAGCGGCGCCGAGTACCTCGAAAAGATTGTCCATCTTCCGGTGCATTTGCCGCGCTGGACCGAAGACCAGGCGCGGGAACTGGTGCTGTCGCTGCTCGCTGCGCATTGCTTTCGAGAGGAGCCGCCAGCAACAAGCGACCGGCAGCTTCGCGCCACTCAGCCGGCCAACGAGCCACCGGATGATGCGGGGCATAGGGCAGAGCCGAAGACACGTGAATCCGCGACTCCCGCGCAGGTCATCGACCTGATCCTGCATGGCGTTCCGTTGGTACCGCGCAAGCTGATCCGGCTGGTCGAGGCACTGGTCTTCCAGGCGGATCACTTCTATGAAAAGGTCTTGCCGTACTGGAGCGGTCGACACATGGTGCGGATCATCGCGCTGCAGCAGCTGTATCCAGCGCTATACCGGCACATCCGGCTCGATCCGACTCGCTACTGGCGGCTATTCGAGATCGGGCGTGATCGGTTTGGCGATCCGGTTTACGAGGGAGACGGCGGACGCTCGCTGGCCGACCTACGCGCGCTGCTCGACCGCCGCCAAACCAGTGGCAAGGAGTCCGATGCAGACAGCGGCACGGCAACGGCTCATCTGCTCGAGCAATACACGCTGCTGGAGAAAATCCGCGAGGCCGGCGAGGCGCGCGGCGCCCCCGATCCGCTGCGGCTGTTCCGGGATCGCGGCACTGCGGGGTTGGATGTTCGGAGCTGGCAGCCGGCCGCTGACCGCCAGCGGGATAGCGCACTGAGTTTCGAAGCGTTTGCGCGCCTCTACATTCACGGCCTCCCGTTGCCGGCCGGCTCCGCGACCATCACCGCTGTACCGGCCGGCCGCACCGCGGCGGGGCCGGAGCTGAAAGCATCGGAGATACCGGATATCGCGTCGTTCATTTCGATGCTACTGAGTACGGACCGGATCGGTCGGGTAGACATGATCGAGAAGTGGGGGTTAGACGACACCCGGCTGCCAGATCAGGCGTTCGGTGCTCTGCTGATGCGGCTGGACGCCCGCGAGGGAGTTGCGCCCGAGCCGGTGTTGACCGATCTCGATTGGCTGGAGGATGTCGCCCGCATCGTCAGCCCTGAGCAGTTACTGATGATCTACCAACGCGGCGATGTCCTGACCCGTGTTGCCGCTGCCCCGACGAAACAGGCGTCCGCCCGATGATCCTCAAACGTCACCCTGATCCTGTGGTCGCTGCGCTGGAATTGCTGGCCCGCAAGTGGAACCCCGCACACCGTCCGCCGCGGGCAATCGCCCTGCCCGACGATGCGCCACTGAGCATTCCTGCATCGCTGAAGACTGGCAACGTCACCGGCGCCTACCTGCGGGGGATTGATCCGGCATCGCTGCCAGCGTCGGAAGCCTGGCAAGGCTGCGACTTGCGCGGGCCGACTACTGCGCCGATCAGCGACAACTCGGCGTGGCACTCGTTATCGCTTGCAAGTCGACTCGCCGCATCGTCGAACCGCGCGGACTGGCCACATCTGTCGGCGCCGAGAGAACTGTCAACCGCCCATGCCAACGCGTTGTCGAGCGTTGCGTTCAGCGCCGACGGCCGCTGGTTGGCGAGTGGGAGTCGGGACAAGACTGTCCGGCTGTGGTCACTTGACGGCAGCGGGGGGGCGCGAGTGCAGGCGACGCTAAAAGGCCATGACAACGGGGTGTCGAGTATTGCGTTCAGCGCCGACGGCCGCTGGCTAGCGAGCGGGAGCGCTGACGATACGGTCCGACTGTGGTTGCTGGACGGCAGCGGAGGTGCGCGGGCTCAGGCGACGCTGGAAGGCCATGACCACCGGGTGTCGAGCGTTGCGTTCAGCGCCGACTGCCGCTGGCTGGCGAGCGGGAGCGAGGACAACACCGTCCGGCTTTGGTCGCTGGACGGTAGCGGACGCGCGGTGGCGCAGGCGATGCTGGAAGCGCATGACTTTCCTGTGACGAGCGTTGCGTTCAGCGTGGACGGCCGCTGGCTGGCAAGCGGGAGCGGTGACGGTACCGTCCGGCTGTGGTCGCTGGACGGCAGCGGAGGCGCGCGGGCGCAGGCGACGCTAAAAGGCCATGACATCGGGGAGACGACCGTTGCGTTCAGCGCTGACGGCCGCTGGCTGGCGAGCGGGGGCCACGACAAGACCATCCGGCTGTGGTCGCTGGACGGCAGCGGAGGCGTGCGGACTCAGGTGACGCTAGAAGGGCACGGCTATGCGGTTATAAGCGTTGCGTTCAGCGCCGACGGCCGCTGGCTGGCGAGCGGGAGCTGGGACCAAACCATATGTTTGTGGGCGCTGGACGGCAGCGGAGGTGCGCGGGCGCAAGCGACGCTGCAAGGCCATGGCGGTGGGGTGATTAGCGTTGCGTTCAGCACCGACGGTCGCTGGCTGGCAAGCGGGAGCGATGATGAGACCGTTCGGCTCTGGTCGCTGGACGGCAGCGGAGGCGCGCGGCCGCAGGCGACCCTAAAAGGGCATGGCAGCAGCATGAAGGGGGTTGCGTTCAGCTCCGATGGCCGCTGGCTGGCGAGTGGGAGTCGCGACAAGACCGTCCGGCTGTGGTCGCTGGACGGCAGCGGAGGCGTGCGGGCGCAGGCGATGCTGGAAGGGCATGGCCACTGGATGACTAGCGTTGCGTTCAGCGCTGATGGCCGCTGGCTGGCGAGCGGGAGTCGGGACCAGACCGTCCGGCTGTGGTCGCTGGACGGCAGCGGGGGCGCGCGGGCGCAGGTAACGCTGGAAGGGCATGGCAACGCCGTGATGAGCGTTGCGTTCAGTCCCGACGGCCGCTGGCTGGCGAGCGGGGGTTGGGACCAGACCGTCCGGCTGTGGTCGCTGGACGGCAGCGGAGGCGCGCGGGCGCAGGCGACGCTGAATGGCCATAGCAACCCGGTGATGAGCGTTGCATTCAGCGCCGACGGGTGCTGGCTGGCGAGCGGGAGCGGGAGCGGGAGCGGGGACCCGACCGTCCGACTGTGGAGGCTGGACGGCAGCGGAGGCGCGCGGGCGCACGCGACGCTGAAAGGCCATAGCAACGCGGTGATGAGCGTTGCGTTCAGCGCAGACGGCCGCTGGCTGGCTAGCGGCAGCATCGACAAAACCGTCCGGCTGTGGTCGCTGGACGGCAGCGGAGGCGCACGGGCGCAGGCGACGCTCGAAGGGCATGGCAAATGGATGTTGAGCGTTGCGTTCAGCGCAGACGGCCGCTGGCTGGCGAGCGGGAGCGCTGACGATACCGTTCGGCTTTGGTCACTGGACGGTAGCGGAGGCGCGCGGGCGCTGGCGACGCTGGAAGGACATGCCGGGGCGGTTACTTCGGTCGCCGTGAATTGGAGAGACGGCCTTTCGGCGAATGCACTTGTCGCCAGCAGCGGCGAGGATGGGCAACTCCGGCTGTGGAGCCTTGACGCGTCGATTGCACCCGCTCGCGTCGACGTGGTCTACGGTCCGCTGATGTTCATCGACGCGACAAACCCCGACTACTGGACGGTTCGCCGAACGGACGGCGAAGCCTGGCAAGTGATCGAGCGTGAAGGACAGCCACCACTAGCCGCCGATCCGGAGCTGTACTCATGGCTCAGCTTCTTCGGCGGTGATTGGGGCTGGTTCCCGGTGTTCGACGTGCCGCCGGAATGGCTGCAATGGAGCGACGATCGGCGCGAGGTCGTTATCGAACGTCGCCAACACACGGCCGAAGAATTGGCTGCGTGGTACGACCGCGAGTTCGGCCCCGCTGCGCTAGGCACGGCCACTTGACGCGCTCGCCGTGAGCAATGAGGTGCCAAATGGCTGCCTGCTCGCGCTCCTCGCCTCCCTGCGCGCCACCGGCCAGAAGCGGCTGACGCAGCGCGAGATCCGGCAGGCCTTCACCGAGGCCTGTCCGGCGCTGGCCGCCGAGCCGGATGCCCGAGCCCGCTTGCAAGCCTTGCTGCTGGCGCTGGCGGCGCAGGGCACGATCCGCCTGCCAGACCCGAAGCGCTGGGACGACAGCCAAACCCCACCGCTGCCGAGCAGTCTGGAACTGCTGCGCGATCCAGCCGCCGGGCCGACCGAGGCGGCTGCGGGCTGGCATCCAGCGCTGGCGTTTGCCGCGATGGAACGGCAGCCGGCAGTGCGGGACGCGCTGCTGCAGCTCAACCGCTGGCTGCAGAGCGCGCCGTCGATGACGCCGCCGGTGCCGCTGCGCGAGCGTTCGCTGCATGTCTTTGGCGATCCGCAGGTGCTCGACGCGTTCCGGAGCCCCGACGGTTCGTTCGGCGGCCTGTTCGGCGGCCTGTTGCCGCTGGCCGCGATCGGCGTGATCGACACGCCGCTGCCGCTGGCGCACGAGATGCAGCCGGCCGCACTCGGCGCGCCGCTGCTGGTGCTGGAAAACCTGCACAGCTACGCCAGCGTGGCGCGCTGGAACGCCGAGACCCAGGCGCTTTCAGCCGTGGTCTACGGCGGTGGTCCTGCGGTGCTGGCCGCGAGTGCCGCGTTGCGCACGCTGGCCGAGCGCAGTCGGGCATCGGCGCTGTTCTATGCCGGCGATCTCGATCCGGACGGGCTGGCGATCCTGGCGCGTTTGCGCCAGCAACTGCCAGCGCTGCAGCCGCACCCGAACCTGTACCGCTGGCTGCTGCGCCATGGTCACCGCGCGCCGATGCGCAGCGCACCGGTCGGTGATCTGGCGCTTACCGACTGGCCAGCGGATCTGGCGCAGGCGATCGGCGCGCTGTTCGCCGGTGGCCAGCGCATCGCCCAGGAGAACTTCGGTACCCGGGAACTGCACGGCTGGTACCGCGCGCGACACGCTTCCTGACCGGCGGGCCGATGTATGGGAAAATCGCGCCGCCCGGCCTCCCGCCGCCGGGAAAAGCGAGCCGGTTTTCCGCATGAGCACCCCCCAGCGCCTGTACCGCGTCACCTTCCTGAACCAGGGCAGCGTCTACGAGATCTACGCCCGCTCGGTCAGCCACGGGTCGATGATCGGTTTCGTCGAGATCGAAAAGCTGGTGTTCGGTGAACGCACGTCAATCCTCGTCGACCCCGGCGAGGAAAAGCTCAAGTCCGAGTTCGCCAACGTCACCCGCACCTTCGTGCCGGTACACGCCATCGTTCGCATCGATCAGGTCGACAAGGCCGGTGCCGCGCGGATCATGGCCGGTGGCGAGTCCGGCAAGGTCATGCCGTTCCCCGTGTTCACGCCGGGTGGCGACCATAAGCCCTGATCCACTGTTCCGCGGTTGCCGCTGATGCGCTTCGCTTATCTGGGCAGCGGCAGCAAGGGCAATGCGCTGGTTGTCGAGGCCGGCAGCACGCGCGTGCTGCTCGACTGCGGCCTGCCGCTGGTCGAGGTCGATGCCCGTCTTGCCCGGCTGGGCTTGGCAGCGTCCGATCTGACCGCGATCGTCGTCACTCACGAGCATGGCGACCACATCGGCGGGGTGGCGAAACTGGCGCGCCGCAACCAGCTTCCGGTCTGGCTGACCGCCGGCACCCGCGCCGCCTGGAAGGCCGCGCCGGACGAATGGGTGCGCACGCTGACGCCGCACCGGCATCTGAGCATCGGTGATCTCGATGTGATGCCGTACCCGGTGCCGCACGATGCCCGCGAGCCCTGCCAGTACGTGTTCGGCCATGCCGGCCGCCGGGTCGGCGTACTGACCGATGCCGGCAGCGTCACGCCGTACATGCGCGAAGTGCTGAGCGGCATCGACGCGCTGCTGCTGGAGTTCAACCACGACCGCGCGATGCTGATGAACGGGCCGTACCCGTCGTTCCTGAAACAGCGTGTGGCCGGCAACAAGGGTCACTTGAGCAACACCCAAGCTGCCGAACTGCTCGGCAGCCTCGATATTTCGCGGCTTCAGCACCTGGTGCTGACCCATCTGTCCGAAACCAACAACACCCCGGAACACGCGCTGGCCGCGGCGTCCGAAGTGCTTGGCGCGCAGCCCGAATGGCTGGTCTGCGCCCACCAGGACGCCGGTCTCGACTGGCGTCACGTCAACTGAGAAATCTGATGAGCCTGCACATCCTCACCGGCGGTACCGCCCTGTCGCCTTTTCGCATCGAGCGCCTGCGCGCGAGCCTGGCGGCACACGCACCCGGCGTCACCGGCTTGCGGGCCCTGGACTTCTTCATGGTCGATGCCGACAACGTCGACGAAGCCGCGCTGTGTCGGCTGCTGGAAGCGACGACTGATCCGCTGCCGACCGCCGACAGCGCCGTCTACATCGTGCCGCGCATCGGCACCTTGAGCCCGTGGTCGAGCAAGGCCACCGACATCGCCAAGGTCTGCGGGCTGAACGGCGTGAAGCGCGTCGAGCGCGGCCGCCTGTATCTACTCGATGGCGTGAAGGCGCTTCCGGCCGCAGCACTCGCTGACCTGCACGATCCGATGACCGAATCGGTGCTGACTGCAGTCGCCGATCTGCAGCATGTGTTCGCGACGGGCACGCGCCGCAGCTTGCGCAGCGTCGATGTGCTGGCTGGTGGCCGTGAGGCGCTGGTCAACGCCAATCGCGACTGGGGTCTGGCGCTGTCGAGTGACGAGATCGATTACCTCGTTGCCCACTACACCGGCGCGGCCAAGAACCCGACCGATGCCGAGTTGATGATGTTCGCGCAGGTCAACAGCGAGCACTGCCGGCACAAGATCTTCAATGCCGAATTCACTGTCGACGGCGCGGTTCAGCCAGATTCGCTGTTCGGCATGATCAAGCTGACCTACAAGGCTTCGCCCGAAGGTGTGTTGTCCGCCTACAAGGACAACGCCTCGGTGATCGAAGGCTTTGAGGCGATGCGCTTCTTCCCGGAAGCGGATCGGGTGTGGAAGGAACACCGCGAGCCGGTGCACATCCTGATGAAGGTCGAGACGCACAACCATCCGACCGGCATCTCGCCGGCACCGGGTGCCGCCACCGGCTCCGGCGGCGAAATCCGCGACGAAGCGGCCACCGGCCGCGGCGGTCGTCCAAAGGCCGGCCTGTCCGGCTTCACGGTGTCGAATCTGCGGATTCCCGGTTTCGTGCAGCCCTGGGAGACGTCCCCGGAAGAAGCGTCGTTCAAGTGGAAGGATGGTCCTGTCGGGTCCGCAGCGCCGGCTCCCGCACCCACCCCTTCGGGCACCGTGTCGCCGGCGCACCTAGGCAAACCTTCCCGCATCGCCAGCGCGCTGCAGATCATGCTCGACGGCCCGATCGGTGCCGCCAGCTACAGCAACGAATTCGGCCGTCCGGTGCTGACCGGCTACTTCCGCAGCTACGAGCAGCAGCTGCCCGACGGCAGCATGCGCGGCTACCACAAGCCGATCATGATCGCCGGCGGCTACGGCAACATCCGCGGCCAGCATGTCGAGAAGCTCGCCGTGGTCGAAGGCGCGAAGCTGATCGTGCTCGGCGGCCCGGCGATGCTGATTGGCTTGGGCGGCGGCGCTGCCTCGTCGATGGCCACCGGCGCGTCGAGCGCCGAGCTGGACTTCGCCTCGGTGCAGCGCGCCAACCCGGAACTGGAGCGCCGCTGCCAGGAAGTGGTCGACCAGTGCTGGGCGCTGGGCGAAGCCAACCCGATCCTGTCGATCCACGATGTCGGCGCCGGCGGCATTTCCAACGCGCTGCCGGAACTGGTGCATGCCGACGACCGTGGCGGCCACTTCAAGCTGCGCGACGTGCTCAGTGCCGATGCCGCCTTGAGCCCGATGGAAATCTGGTGCAACGAATCGCAGGAGCGCTATGTGCTTGCGATCGCACCTGATTCCGTCGCCGTGCTCGCGGCGATGTGCGAGCGCGAGCGCTGCCCGTTCGCCGTCGTCGGCACCGCGACGGTCGAGCAGCAGCTGATCGTCGAGGACACGCTCGATGGCAATCGGCCGGTCGACATGCCGATGCCGGTGCTGCTCGGCAAGCCGCCGAAGATGCAGCGCGGCACCACGCGCAAGCCGGCGATCTTCGCGCCGCTCGACTACCCCCTCTCCCCCCGGGAGAGGGCGGGGGTGAGGGAGGCTGCTGATGCAAGCGCGCCATCGTCGGGTGAGAAGGGCTTGAAGGCGTTCATCAAGTCGGCCGCCGAACGCGTGCTGAAGCTGCCGACGGTCGCGTCGAAGCAGTTCCTGATCACCATAGGCGACCGTACCGTCGGCGGCCTGACCGTGCGCGACCAGATGGTCGGCCCGTGGCAGACGCCGGTCGCCGATGTCGCGGTCACCGCGACCGGTTTCGAAGCAACGACGGGCGAAGCGATGGCGATGGGCGAACGCCCGACGATCGCGCTGCTGAACGCCGCGGCCAGCGCGCGGATGGCGGTTGCCGAATCGGTGCTGAACATCGCCGCTGCGCACATCACCAAGCTGTCCGATATCCGCCTGTCGGCGAACTGGATGGCGGCCTGCGGGCAGGGTGATGAGGACGCGCGCCTGTTCGACGCCGTCGAGGCCATCGGCCGCGAACTGTGCCCGGCGCTCGGCATCGCGATTCCGGTCGGCAAGGATTCGCTGTCGATGAAATCGGTCTGGCAGGAGAGCGGGGAGACGAGGACTCAGACCTCGCCGCTGAGTCTGGTCATCACCGCGTTTGCGCCGGTTGCCGACGTGCGCAAGACGCTGACGCCGCAGCTCAAGGCCGAAGCGGCCAGTCGGCTGATGCTGGTCGACCTCGGTGCCGGCAAGAACCGCCTCGGCGGCTCGGCACTGGCGCAGGTATTCGGTGCCGTCGGTGACATCGCACCGGATCTCGATGACCCGGCTCGCTTGAAGGCTGCGTTCGACTGGCTGCAAGCCATGAACGCAGCGGGCAAGCTGCTGGCCTATCACGACCGCTCCGACGGCGGCCTGTTCGCCACCCTGTGCGAGATGGCCTTCGCTGGCCGCAGCGGGATCGACGTGGCGCTCGACGCGCTTGGTCCCGATCCGGTCGCGTCACTCTTCAGCGAGGAACTCGGCTTCGTCGTCCAGCTGCGCTCGGCCGATGTCGATGCTGCGGTCGCCAGCGCCCGCGCCGCCGGCCTGCACGCCGGGCTGATCGGCGAATCCAGTGCCGACGAAAAGATCACCATCACCTTTGGTGGCAAGACGGTGTTCAGCGACGAAGTCCAGACGCTCTACCGCAACTGGGCCGAAACCAGCCATCGCATCGCGTCCCTGCGCGACAACCCGGACTGCACGCGCGAAGAGTTCGACAGCGCCGGCGACATGGCCGATCCGGGCATCACCGTGAAGCTGACGTTCGATCCATCGGCACCGGTTGCCGCCGCGCATGTCGCCAAGCGCCCGAAGGTTGCCGTGCTGCGCGAGCAGGGCGTCAATGGCCAGGTCGAGATGGCCTACGGCTTTCACGCCGCCGGCTTCGATGCGGTGGACGTGCACATGAGCGACATCCTCGAAGGCCGTGTGCAACTGGCGGACTTCGCCGGCTTCGCTGCTGCTGGCGGCTTCAGCTATGGCGACGTGCTCGGCGCGGGCCTGGGGTGGGCGCGCTCGATCCTGTTCAACGCGCGCGCCCGCGATGCCTTCGAAGGCTTCCTGGCCCGCGACGACCGCTTCGCCCTTGGTGTCTGCAACGGCTGCCAGATGATGGCCGCGCTTAAAGGCATCGTCCCCGGAGCCGAACACTGGCCGGCGTTCCGCCGCAACCGCAGCGAACAATTCGAAGCGCGCTGGAGCATGGTCGAGCTGACCGAAAGCAAGTCGATGTTCTTCCAGGGCATGGCCGGCACCCGCATGCCGATCGCGGTTGCTCATGGCGAAGGCCGCGCGGAGTTCGGAAGCAGCGGCGATCAGGCTGCACTGGAAGCGGCCGGAGGTGTGGCGATGCGCTACATCGACAATCGCGGAAGAGTCGCAACGCGGTATCCGGCGAACCCGAACGGCTCACCGGCTGGCATCGCCTCGGTCACGAACAGAGATGGCCGCGTCACGATTCTGATGCCGCACCCGGAGCGCACGATTGCTGGCGTCACCGGCTCGTTCTGGCCGAAGGCCTGGGATGGCAAGACGCCGTGGTTCCGGATGTTCCAGAACGCGCGGGGGTTTGCGAAGTAAGGCGGGTCTAGACCCGCTTTGCTGAGTTCAATTTGTGGTTACGGTCCTGCGTATTCCTGCTCTTTCTTGGTGATTTCACCCGTGACCTTCTTCCAGTGAGGCTTAACCTGCTTTTTCATCTCCGAAGAGTTTGTGACCTTGGCCGATTTGAACGCGTAGGATAAAAATGATCTCCGTCCAAGATAGGTGAATTTTGTAAATATTTTCTTAGTACGAAGTGGGGTTTTTGAGCCAGATTTTTTGTCAAAAGCAATTCGAGTTCGATGTGCAAGCCGTACCGCTGCCCTCATTCGAGAGTAGTATCTTGTGATTCCAGAGTTTCTTAATAAAACCTTTCGTCCGTCGAAAGTGAATCCGAGATACTGCAACGGTTTTCCATCAGACACCGCTCCGAGTTCAAAGTAGTGAACGCTTGACTTGGAAGCTTGGAGTTCAAGTCGCGCAGTGCTAACTGATGCGCCTACGACAAGCTCTAATTCCGCCTTTTTGTCTGAAGGGGCGATTATCAGAATATCATCACAGTATCTGTAGTAATTTGCCCCTATTTCACGACATATCTTAACAATGATGTGGTCGAGATTTAAGAGATAAATATTCGATAGAACTGCACTGATTGGTAGTCCTTGCGGAATCCCAAACTTGTTCTGATTGACGCTAATTAGTCCTTCTCGGCGGACGATATTACGGAAATCTTGCACGGAGCAGATTCGGCGACGCCCGGACGCGCGCGGATTGTGTCGAGAGATTGCTAACCGCTTATATAAATGATCGCGATCAACAGAAGAGTATCGAGTGACTGATTTGTATACCTGATAATGATCGGCGGGAAGTTCTGTCACGCCCAAGACTTTTGCCCACATTTCCTTCAACAAGCGGTGATCTAACGAATCAAAGAAGCCTTTGATATCGAAGGCAAGAGCAACGCAGGCCTGACGCTTCGAAATTTCGGTGAATGCTTCAGATGCGAAATGAATATTGCATTTGCCGAGACCTGGTCTAAATGCAAGGATCGAACCTGCAATATCTGATTTTTTCAGAAGTTCTTCATATTGAGCGCTCAGTAAGTGAGCGTAGTGCTCATACAGTGCTGCATCGCGATGGGCGGCGTAACAAATCTGGCGCTTCTTCTTCGGCGCTTTCTGTAATTCGCCACTCGCTAGTCGTTTTACTTTTCGCGTTTCAACGATTGTCTGAAGAACAGGCATGAACTGCCAAGACGCAACCGCTGCTGGGTCAACGACTAAGTTGCCAACCAGTGATGGCCTAATCGGCTCATCAAAATGGAGATACCTACGGACCTTAAGGTCCGGAGAACTCTTGGTGGCTGAACTGGGGGAGATTGGTCGCGGCAGTCCCAAAACATCCCCCCAGTTTGCTGGCTTTTAAGGGCCATTACCTAACGTGGTCTACGCGCGGCGCCGCATCAATTACGAAGCTATATAATGCTAGATGGAGCATCTCGATGAACCTTTCGATTCAACTCAACGTCCTGGTCGCCTTGGTATCGTTCACCGCCAGTTTCCTTGGCAGCGGCGGTACATTCGGATCAATGAATCACGATTTCTCGTGGGCCATTGACTTGTCAACCGTCTCCTCATCCGCAAAATCAAATGAGCGTTCTAAGCGTAGTTGCGCTCTCGGCGACGGTCAATAGGAAGGTTGGAGAAATTAGTCGACGAAGCGGTTGGTAATGCGATCTGCATCACTGAGCCGCGACCAATAGAAAGAGCCGGGCTCAATCATCTCTAGCGTGGCCGGCATTCTGCCGGTGAACACCCTGCGGCCTGGCACCCGCTGACGGCGACCCGCGCCCAGCACGTAGCTAAAGCAGCACGTTGCTAAAGGGGCCAGGCTCAGTTAATTGCTCCGGACTCGACGCTCGCATCGCGGTGCAGTGCGGCGAAGGGCTGCCGAGCGGCGCGATGGACAGCAGCGCCCCGTATTGCAACGTGTTCGGCTGAACGCACTTGCTGGGTGCGCTGCGTGCGTGGCTTCAGGCGCGTCGTTGTTACGGCAAGGGGACGGGCTCAGTTTCGGCTTAGGTTGAAGCGTCGCTTTGAGCCTGCCTCCTCCTATCTGATCCGGCGAATCTGAACGGCTCACCGGCTGGTATCGCATCGGTAGCCAATCGTGATGGCCGCGTGACCATCCTGATGCCGCATCCGGAACGCACGATCGCCGGCGTCACCGGCTCGTTCTGGCCGAAGGCCTGGGATGGCGAGACGCCTTGGTTCCGGATGTTCCAGAACGCGCGGGTGTTTGCGAAGTAAGGCGGGTCTAGACCCGCCTTACTAAACACTGGCGCGCTGACCTTCAGCTGGTGGCGGGGTTTCGGACAATCGATACATTGCGCCAGATCAGCTCGTCGCCGTTGGCCAGTACGAACTCGTTGTACGGGGTAAAGCCGGATTTTGCCGGCAGCACCGGTTTTGCAGGCGAAACGTCGAACGGCCCGTTACCGGTATATGCGTTGGAAATTGGCCTGCCGTTCCGTACGACGTAGTACTGCCAGGCGTTGACGATTTCCGAGCCATCAACCTTTACGGTGGATTCCGACAACGTGTAGCGCCCGGCTTTGCGGGTCTTGTTCCCTAGCGACGGGGATAGGTCGTCTTGCAGGATATGGGTGAAGGAAACGAGCGACTCGATGACGCGGACCGGGCTGGCCGGTTGTGTGCTGGGCGAGGACAGGCGTGACTCGGCGACGTAGGAAAACCGTCCTGCCGAATCAATGATGGCCTGTTGGAGAATGTCTCGAACGGTGGGATCGGCGCTGCCAACCGTGATGGCTTGGTCATAGAAGATGCCGACGACTCTGAGGCGAATGGTGGTCATGTTGATTCCGGATGTGAGTGTGATGAGGTGTCATCCATCGACGTTGATGGCACTCACACGCTGCGCTGGCGACGACACGCAGTCCTCGCGAAAACCTATCGGATTCAACACGAATTCATATTGACGCCTGTTTCCGGCCGCAAACGTAGCCCGGATAGCGCGCAGCGAAATCCGGGTTCCTGCATTCGTGAATCACCGTTCCCAGACTGGAATAACGGCTCCAAGTGCCGCTGGAACGCCGTCGGCAGTCTCCCTGAACTTCGAGATCGACGAATCCGTCAGTGCGTCATTCCACGCGCCAGCCACGGAAACTGGATCCAGAACGAGACGTAGAAGAAGCTCAGATACCAGTAGCGGAACACGAAGCTCAGGTCATCGCCGCCGATGATGACGATGTAGATGACGTCGTAGAGAAATAGCGGCACGGTCAGGTACAGCGCCAGCCACAGCGCGTTGCGCCGGTGATCGCGGCTCGGAAAGCGGCGCAGCAGCCATGGTGCCAGCGGCACGTACAGCGCGGTCACGGCCGGCAGGATCAGCAGCTGGGCCACCAGTGGCCAGTGCTGGTAGTAGTCCGGCAGGCCGAGCAGCACGAAAAAGCCCCAGGTCACAAAGCTCATTGCCAGCAGCGACAGGTGCGTTTTCAGATCAAGCATCGGGGCGGCTCGGTTAGGGGCGGCGCGCGATCGTCAGATGCGAGCACCAGGGTGTCGATCCGGACTCGCCTTCGGGTATGACCTCGGGGCGCCGTCGTCTACGGTGCAGAAGCTACTAGCCTTCACACCGGTGTTCGCGCGGGAGGACCGCTACAAGTATCGGATGTGAATGGAAAAAATGGACGCTTATTGCGCATCCCGTCGGGCTTCTGAATGCTTTGCGCTTTGCTGCAAATTCACCTGCAAGGGGGCGCGATGCCGAAAGCACTCAACTGGCGCGACAAGATGGCGGTGGCGAGGCAGCCGAAGAAGGTGCTGCTGGACAAGCCTTTCGCCGGCATTCCGGCTGGCAGTCTGCTGCTAGTCGGCACGCCGATGATGATGCAGACGTACATCGACTCGATCCCGGCAGGTGAGACGCGCACGATCGTGCGGCTGCGGCGTGATCTGGCTCGTGCGGCGAAATGCGATGCAACCTGTCCGGTGTCGACCGCAGTATTCATCCGGATGGTCGCGGAAGCGGCGATCGAGCAGCTCAATGACGGTGCCGACGCCCTCGAGGTGACGCCGTTCTGGCGGGTCATCGAGCCCGGCAGCACGATTGCGAAGAAGCTGCCGATTGATGGTGAGTGGCTGAACGCGAAGCGGGCAGGCGAAGCGGTCGGCAGGCAGTGAGGCGGGTGTGGTGGGTGCGATCCCGCAGCGTTGCGATTCGGCGGACGGGTCCGGTTCCGGGCCATCGAGGGCGATGCCTTCCCGACGCACGTGGCCGCGTTGCTGCGGCAAGCTGCGCTGGACGCCATTCGAGCACACCCGCCGATGAAAGCCGCCTCCGCTCTCGATTACCGCGAACTGGCGCGCCGCCGCCTGCCGCATTTCCTGTTCGAGTACATCGACGGCGGTTCGTATGCGGAGGCCACGCTGGCGCGCAACGTCGCCGATCTGGCGGCAATCAGCCTGCGCCAGCGGGTGCTGCGTGATGTGTCGTCGCTCGATCTGACGACCACCTTGTTCGGACAGAAGCTGAGCCTGCCGGTGGCGCTGGCGCCGGTCGGGCTGACCGGGCTGTATGCGCGGCGCGGCGAGGTGATTGGCGCGAAAGTGGCGGCGGCGCGCGGGATTCCGTTCTGCCTGTCGACGATGTCGGTCTGCTCTATCGCCGAGGTCCGCCGTGATTCAGGTGCGCCGTTCTGGTTCCAGCTCTACGCGATCCGCGATCGCGGCTACACCCGCGAGCTGCTGGCGCAGGCGCGCGAGGCCGGCTGCACGGCGCTGATGTTCACCGTCGATCTGCCGATGCCCGGCTCGCGCTACCGCGATGTGCGCTCGGGCCTGAGCGGTGCGCCGGGATTGCGAGGTGCCTTGCGTCGGTTCGGGCAGTCGGCCTTGCGGCCGCGCTGGGCCTGGGATGTCGGGCTGATGGGCCGGCCGCACATTCTTGGCAATGTCGCGCCGGTGCTCGGGCCGAATACCGGGCTGGAGGATTTCCTTGGCTGGATTCGCGACAACTTCGATCCGTCGGTGAGCTGGCGGGATCTGGAAGCCTTGCGTGCCGACTGGAGCGGGCCGCTGATCGTCAAGGGCATTCTCGATGCCGACGATGCTCGCGAAGCGGCTCGCTGTGGTGCGGACGGGATCGTGGTGTCGAACCACGGCGGCCGCCAGCTCGATGGCGTGCCGTCGACGGCGCGGGCGCTGCCGGCGATTGCCGACGCGGTCGGCGATCAGCTCACCGTGCTGGCCGACAGCGGCATTCGCTCGGGGCTGGATGTGGTGCGGATGCTGGCGCTCGGGGCCAAGGGCGTGCTGCTTGGCCGGGCCTGGGTCTATGCGCTCGGCGGCGGTGGCGCGGCCGGAGTGGACCATCTGCTGCGGCTGATCGAAGCCGAGATGCGGGTGGCGATGGCGCTGACCGGCGTCACCCGCATTGCCGACATCGACCACAGCGCGCTGGTCGATGTCGGTGTTTCTGCATGAGCCCTGGGCTCAGTCGCGGCGGTTCTGCTGCGGCTGGCGATAGACATACGGGCCCTGGCGACCGTCGACGCGGCCGTTGACGCCGACGCCGACACGCACGTCGACACCGGCACCGGCCTGTCCGCGCGGCAGCACGCGGCCCTGGCCACGACCAGCGACAGCACCCAGCGTGCCGTTCGTGACGTCGCGCGCCAGTCCAAGGCTGCCGCGCGTGGCATCACGGGCAAGACCCAGGCTGCCGCGGGTCGCATCGCCGGCGATCGACAGCGCGCCGCGTGTGGCATCGCCGGCGACGCCGAGTGCGCCACCGATGATGCCGCCGACAAAGCGGCGTCCCGGCTGCGGACGACGTTCTTCGTAAGCGTAGTAGCCATCGTCATAACCGTCGTCGTAGCGGTAATCGCGGTCGTCGACACGACGGCGATGGTCGGCACCGGCACCGGCGCTGACGCCGACATCAACGCCGATGCGTGCCGATGCCGATGCACGGCCCTGCTGCGCTTCCGCGGGGACGACGGCACCGAGCAGCAACGCGCCGCTGGTGATCAGGGAAAGCAGGGGAAAGCGGCTGGCAGTCATTGTGGAACCTCCGGTCATCAGCACCGATGGTGGCGCATAGACATAATGTAGTGAACATCTGTGCACGGCGCAACGATTGTCTGTACACCGACGTGCGTTAGCGCACGTCGCGAGCAATTGCGTGCACGCGTTCACAGTGCTGGCGCCGTCGGGTGGGCCGGCGGTCGCCCGGCGCTGAAGCGGAGGTTCTTCGCGGTCAGCAACGGCCAGTCGGCAGGATGATCAGCGGTGCACGCGCTCGATCGCCGTGTAGATCACCTCGCCATAGCCGGTTGCCGTCGCAGTGTTGTTGCCGAGGTAGTTGCCGGCCTTGAAATAGAAGTCCTGGAACGACCACAGCAGGCGCAGGTCGCGGCTGTCGATCTCCCGGCCGTCGATGCTGGTCTTGACGATGCCGTCGTCGACGCGAATCTCGTAGCGGAACGACCGGCCTAGCGGCATCGGCAACACGATTCGGGAACTCTCGCTGCTGCCTGGGCGCTGGAACTGGTTGTAGTCGCCGAACACGACGGTCGTGCCATCGGGATTGCGCTGGAAGATCAGCTTCACCGGCGGCGAGTTATCGACGCTGTGCATCTGCGCGAAGATCACCCGCGTCACTGCATTTGCGCGAACCGGCGTCGGCAGGCGGGTCACGATCACCGTGCCGCGCTGGATATGGGTGCCGCTGAGCCGCCAGTTCGTGGTGTTGCTGCCGAGCACCAGCTGCTCGCGCATTTCCGAGCGCGGGAAGTCCGAACTGCCGGTGGTGCCGGATCCGTTGACCGGCGCCCAGAACACCGTCTCGCCACCCACGGCCGAGTACCCGGCCTGCGACAGCTGACCCGCTGTCGGGTTGTACCAATACGTCGACGCGTAGTTCGCCAGATCGGAGGCCGGAATCTCGTCGGCGCCATTCCGGCCGTCTTCGTCGACCGGCAGCGTCAACTTGCCGTAAGTCGACCACGGCAGGCGGCTGGTCGGCACCGGTGCTGGAGGCGGCGATGGCGCTGGACCTGGCGCAGGTGCAGGCGGCGGTGTCGGCGCAGGTCCCGGCGTCGGCGCAGGTGCAGGCGGCGGCGTGGCCGGTACCGGTGCAGGCATGTTGTCGGCCCCGCTGGTGGGGTCGGTCGGGCCGCAGCCGGATGCCAGCAGCAACGGCACCAGCAGCGCTGCAACGAAGACGGCCTTCAGGCCTGAGCGGACACGCGGGCGACCAGTACCGGTAGCGGCGTGCCGTGAGCCAGGCGTGCGCGACGCGCACGCGGGCTGTTCACGGGCCTGAAACTGCGCTGATGACGACATTGCTGCTCCCCGGATGAATGCGCTGGCGGCCAGGTCTTTTCGGCCCCGTGCAGGGCATGGTCCGCGGCGGATTATCGCGGCAGTCGCGACGGATTCATCGCCGGAGAAACAGACCAGTCGCCGTTTCGATGCTGCCGGCAAGTGGTCTGTCCCCGGGTCTGGAGTGCGCTCAGCGCAGCGCCGGGAGAATGCCGATCCGGGTCAGGAACGCCAGTTCGACGCTGCGTGATTCCTCGAGCTTGCCGGCATCGCTGGTCCAGTCGTGGCCGAGCCCGGCCTGGTTCTGGAAATCGCAGTCCTGCCCCAGCAGACGGATCTGCGTGCAGAGGTTCAGGTTGGCCGTCTGCGCGAACACGACATCGGCGTCGCCATGGAAGAACAGGAACGGCGCGATCGCGGCATCGATCTGCCGGTCAGGGCTGATCGCGTCGACGAAGCTGCCGAAGCGGGCACGCTGGGAACGGCCGAGCGCTGCGTCGTCCGAGGTCGAGGTGACACCGGAGCGCAGCACCACGGCAGCGGCACGGGCCGTCGGCGTGCTGCCGGTCGGCACGGTCGCCGGCGGTTCGAGCAGCGCCGCCCAGACCGCATTGCCGCCGCCGGAACTTGATCCGGCAACCACCACGCGGGCGGCATCGATGCCCAGCTGTGCCGCGTTGTCCTGTGCCCACTTCAGCACGCGCCGGGCGTCGTCGGCATGGACGTAGGCATAGGTGCCGAAGCGATCGTTGACGCGCTGGTCCGGCGCGATCACGACCATGCCGTGCTCGTCGGCGAGATTCCTCGCGCGGTTCGACGGCTGGCCGCCGCGCGCCCAGCCGCCGCCACTCCAGTCGATGTATGCCGCGCGCCGGTCGGTGGCGCGCCAGCCCGGCGGCTGAATCACGAAGGCGCGCAGCGGCACGACGCCGTCGGTGCGGATCACGTGGCTCTGGCTGCTGCCGGCGACGGTCGTCGGCGTATTGGCCACGGCGTCGATGGTCGTCGTCAGCGTCAGGCTGGAACTGGTAGCGCCGACCTTCAGCGTGACCACCTTGTCGGTCGAGAAGGTCGGCGGCAGCACCGTTCGCACGGTGATCCGATCGCCGTCGCTGGCGGTGCCGGCAGAACTCCGGTACGCGCCATCGTTGATCCGGTACTGCCCGCCGGTGACGGTCACCGTCTGCGGGCCGCCGGCGTTGCTGACCGTGATCGGCTCGGTGGTCTGCACCGAGCCCGGCAATGCCAGGCCACCGGTGTAGATCGAGGCCGGCGCCAGCGTGAAGCGTGCAGGGCGCGCGGGCGCCGACTCGCTGCGTACTTGCCAGGTCGTCGTGGCGTTGCCGATGGTCACGTTGCCGGTGTAGTTCCGGGCGTACTCCGGGCCGATGTCGATGCGCAGGCGCAGGCCGTCACCCCAGCGGACCAGGCCGGGCGACGCGGTGAACGGCGCGTCGTTGACGCTGTACGACAGCCCTGCGCTGACCGTGATCGACACCGGCACATTGATGCCCTTGATCGGCATCGCTGGCGTGATCGCCGGCGTGCTGATCGGCACGGCATTGCTGAGCGGCAGCTGCAGCACATCGGGCATGCGGTCTTCGGGTGCTGCGGTGGCGACGCTGAAGCGGGTGCTGAAGGCGCCGATGGTCAGCGTGGCCTCGGTCCGTTCGTCGCGCATCGGCGCGGCGATGATCCCCAAGCGCAGCGTGTCGCCGTTGACGACGATGCCCGGAAGGTCGGTGTAGGCGCCGCCATTCAAGCGATAGCGGCCATTGCGGATGCTGATCCGGGCCGGTGCCGCGAGACCGGCAACGACCGCCGCATCGCTGCTGCCGAGCAACAGCGGAAAGCTCTGCACGCTGCCCAGCGTGAACGCCCGCGGGCTGGCCTTGCCATCGGCCGCCGTGACCGAAAAGCGCGCGCTCTGCTGACCAATCCGCAGTTCGGCCGTCGTCACGCTGCTGCTGCCGGCGGTGACCGATACGCGGACCCGCCGGCCGGAGCTGATCGTGCCGGGTGCGGTCGTCCACGCGCCGCTGTCGATCTGGTAGCTGCCGCCGGTCACCGAGATGCGGGTGCCGGCATCGATTCCGGCCACGGTGATCGGCGCGCTGATCACGTTGCTGCCGGCCGCCGCCGAGAATGCCGGCTCGAAGCCGAACGGCTCCGGCGTGGTGTCGCGCAGTCGCGTTTCCAGTACGAAGTCGGCGACCGCGCTGCCGATGCTCAGCCGGGCGCTGCTGCTGGTGGCGAAGGCCGTCGACGCCTGCGCGCGCAATTCGACGATGTCGCCGTCGGCGATGCTGCCGGATGCCTCGGTGAACGGCCGGCCGTTGATGCTGTAGCTGCCGCCGGTGATCGAGATCGCGGTTGGTGCGGCCAGCCCGAGGATCTGTACGGCGTCGCTGGTCTGCACGCTGCCCGGCTCGAGATCGGCCAGTGGCGTGAATGCGAACGGCTGCGGTGTGCCGGCGTCGCCACCCTGATCGTCGTCGATGATCGTGCCGGTGCCGGTCGCGCGATCGAGCCGTCCGCGACCGGTGGGAGCGCTCAAGCTCAGCGTCAGCGTTTCATCGGCTTCCTTGACGCTGTCGCCGATCACCGGCACTTCGACGATCTGCGTGGCGACGCCGCTGGCGAAGCTCAGCGTGCCTGAAGTCGCCTGGTATTCGCTGCCGGCCTTCGCGGTGCCATTGTTCGTGGCGTAGCTGACGGTCACCGTCGCGCTGGGCGTCGGACGAGCCGAGACGACGAACTGCAGCGTCCTGCGCTCGCCATTGCCCTCGGTCACCGAAGCATCGGCGACCGACAGCAGGATGTCGGCGGGCGGCGTGTCGTCGTCGAGGATCGTGCCGGTGCCACGGCGCTTGCCGAGTTGCAGTCCATCGGGCTGCGACAGGTTGACGGAGAAGGTTTCGTCGCGTTCCGCCGCCGCATCGCCATCGATCCTGACGGTGAACGTCTGGCGCGTCTGGCCGCGCAGGAAGTAGATCACCCGGTTCGCGGCGTCGTAGTCGCTGCCGGATACTGCGGTGCCATCGGCGGTTTCGACCCGCACCGACACGCGCTTGTCAGCCTTTTCCGAAAGCGACACGGTGAAGTCCATCGTCTGCTTCGCCAGCTTCCGCGCACCTTCGACCACTTCGACATCATCGATGCTGACGGTCGGCTTGGCGGCGAGTGCCGTGCCCATCGGGATCAGCGCGAGCAGCACCAGCGACAGGGCGCGCGACAGGGGGCGACGGCGCCGTGCTGAAGTCCGCAGACGGAACGGAGAACCTTGCGAAGCAGTGGCCGAGCCTGGCCGGCCGAGCTGAAGCGGATCGTTCATCCGTTTTGCTGTGCTGTGGTGGTGAGTCGGAGGGGCACTAGTTTGCCTGTGCCGCGCCCTTCATCGACGAGTGGTGCACGGCGTTGGCCGTGCTTTCGCCAGCAAGTTTGGTGCAAGCGATATGTACGCTTGTGACGCAGCGCGCAATTGCCCGCATGGATCACCACACGGCGCCCGGCCGGACGCGCCGATGCTGTGCCACGAGATCAAGCTGCGCTGCCCGATGCCCGCTGGCACGCCGCAGCAGTCAGAATCGCGCCATGCATCCGATCCCGATCCCGATCCCGCTGGTCCGCCTGTGCCTGTGTCTGTTCCTTGCTGCCGTTGCGCCGCCGCTGGCCGCGCAGGCGGATCCGCCGCTCGACCCGCCCGCCGCTGCAGCCGCGGAGACGCCACCGGTCAGCGAAGCAGCGGCAGCGGTCGCAGCGTCGCAGTCGCGCTGGTTCGATGATGGCCGGCTGCGACGCGAAGCGCGCGAGGCGGTCGACCTGCTGGTGGCGTCGCCCGAGCATGGCCTGGCGGCCGATGACTACGACGCCGCCACGCTGGAGAAGGCGGTGGCGCATGCCGAGGCGGTTGGCAAGTTGAACGAAGCCGCCGTGGCCGCGCTGGAGCCGGCCCTGACTGCGGCGCTGCTGCACTACTTGAACGATCTGCATTTCGGCCGGATCGATCCGGCCGACATCGATCAGCGCTTCGCCTCGACCCGGCGCCCCGATTTCGACATGCGCCTGCTGCTTGACGAAGCGCTGGCCCGGCACCGTCTGCCCGCGTTCGCTGCAGCGCTGGCGCCGCAGGTGCCAGCCTACGGACGCTTGCAGGGCGCGCTGGCCGAATACCGCCGGCTGGCCGCCGACAGCAGCGCATGGCAGCAGCCGCTGCCGGCGTTGCCGGGTGCCGGCCGCAATCGGCCGGGCAAGCTGGTGCCAGGCCAGACCTGGTCCGGCGTCGCCGTGCTGGCGGCGCGGCTGCGGGCACTCGGCGATCTCGATGCCGATATCGCGGTCGCCCCGCTGTTCTATGTCGAGCCGGTGGTCAGCGCCGTGCGCCGCTTCCAGGAGCGGCATGGGCTGCCGGCCGATGGCGTGCTTGGCAAGTCCAGCATTGCTGCGCTGGGCGTGACGCCGGCCAGCCGCGTGCAGCAGATCGAGCTGACGCTCGAGCGCGCTCGCTGGACGCCGCTGCTGCAGGCGAAGCGGATGATCGTCATCAACATTCCGGAGTTCGTGCTGCGTGCCTACGAGGTCGGCGAGCAGTCCGTGGACGTGCGCGAGGAAATGAAGGTGATCGTCGGCAAGGCGCTCGATACCCGCACGCCGCTGTTCGACGAGGCGATGCGTTTCATCGAGTTCAGCCCGTACTGGAACGTGCCGCCGTCGATTGCCCGCGCCGAACTGGTGCCGAAGCTGCGCGTGAAGCCCGGCCAGTGGAATCGCGAAGGCTACGAGTTCGTGCTGGCCGATGGCAGCGTGCAGACCGCGCTGAACAAGTCCGGGCTCGATGCGGTGATGCGCGGCGCGGCGCGCATCCGCCAGCGGCCGGGCGAACGCAATGCGCTCGGCGACATCAAGTTCGTGTTCCCGAACAGCGACAACATCTACCTGCACCACACGCCGTCGGTCGGGCTGTTCGAACGCGAGCGCCGCGATTTCAGCCACGGCTGCATTCGCGTCGAGCAGCCGCTGGCGCTGGCCGAGTTCGTGCTGAAGCCGATGCCGGAATGGACCGAAGCGCGGATCCGCGACGCGATGACCGCCGGCAAGTCGGCTACCCTGAAGCTCGCCGAGCCGGTGCAGGTGCTGATCGCCTACGGCACCGCGCTGGTCAAGCAGGGTCGCATCCACTTTTTCGACGACATCTACGGACACGACCGCCTGCTCGATGAAGCCCTGCGCCGGCGCAGCACGCGACGATCCGCAGACCCGCAGCCGACTTCCGAACCGGAGACGCCATGACCGACGATCAACACGGCCACGCACGACGGCGCTTCCTGCGTCAGGTCGCCGGCGCCGCCACCGCACTGCTGCCGGGCTGGGCGGCCAGCGAGGCCGCTGCATTTGCCCCGTCGGTGCTGTCCGACGCCGAAGGCCTGCGCAAGCTGGCGATGCAGCACACGCACACCGGCGAGCGCATCGAGATCGCCTACGCCAGCGGCAGCCAGTACCTGCCTGACGCGCTGGGCTCGCTGAACCATTTCCTGCGCGATCACTACAACGGCCAGACCGGCCGCATCGATCCGGCGCTGTTCGACGTGATGCATCGGGTGCACAGCCTGCTTGGCATCGACGAGCGGTCCAGCGTCCGCTTCGAAGTGATCTCCGGCTATCGCTCGCCGGCCACCAACCGCTTCCTGCGCAAGACCCGTGGCGGCGGTGTTGCCAACCGCAGCCTGCACATGGAAGGGCAGGCAATCGACGTGCGGTTGACCGGCGTGCCGCTGGCTGAACTGCGCGACGCCGCGCTGGCGCTGAAGGCCGGTGGCGTCGGCTATTACCCCGGCGAGCAGTTCGTGCATATCGATACCGGGCGGGTGCGCAGCTGGTAGCCCCCGCGGCGGGTGAACGATCGTGCACAATTTGCGCCGCACGACCTTCCCGCCGAGATTGACCGCCGATGTCCGCCGTTCCGAAAGCCCGCCGCTCCTCCCGCGCCGCGCGCACTGCGCGCCGCCTCGTCAACCTGCGCGATCGCATCTTCGACGCGCAGCAGCTGGTGCAGTCCGAGCGCACGCCGTACGACCTGATTCTTGAAGACGGCATCGTTCGGCTTCGCGCTTATCGGCCGCTGCCGGGTGTGGCCGTGCGCCACGCGGTGCCGGTGGTGCTGGTGGCTCCGCTCGCGGTCAACATGTCGATCTACGACCTGTTCCCGGAGCGCAGCCTGATCGGCGACCTGCTGTCGCGCGGCTTCGTGGTCTATCTGATCGACTGGGGCCGTCCCGGCGCCGGACAGGATCACTGGCGGCTCAAGACCTACATCACCCGGCTGATGCCGGCGCTGCTGGCCCGGGTCCGCGAACACGCCGGCTGCCAGGCGCTGTCGCTGCACGGCTGGAGCTTCGGCGGCCTGTTCGCCTATGCCTACACCGCGTGGAGCGGCGATGCCGACATCCGCAATCTGGTGCTGGTCGGCGCGCCTTGCGATTACCACGACAACGGCGCGCTCGGGCAGCAGTACCAGCGCATCAGCCGCGTCGTGCGCCGGCTCGGCCGCGTGCCGGGCCTGCGTCCGCATGCCACGCCGGCGCGCTGGTGGCGAGCGCCGGGCTGGCTCAACAGCGTGCTGTACAAGCTGACGGCACCGCTGGCCAGCGTCCGCCCGTATCTCGACCTGCTGGCCGAGCTTGATGACCGCGACAAGGTTTCGGCACATGCGACCAACGCCGCCTTTCTGGATGACATGGTGGCCTACCCGGGCGGCGTGATTCAGGACGTGGTCCAGCACCTGTGGACCGACAACGTGCTGGCGCAGGGCCGGCTGCCGATTCCGGGCAGCGACGCCCATCTGTCTGCTGTTGGCGCCAACCTGCTGCTGGTGGTCGGACGCGGCGATCCGATCGTCACGCCCGCTTGCGCCAAGGCACTGCTGCGCCTCGTCGCCAGCGCCGACGCCGAGGTGCTCGAGGTGCCGGGCGGGCACATGGCGATCGTCTCCGGCAATCAGGCGCCGCAGACGGTCTGGCCGCAGGTCGGTGCCTGGCTGGCGGCACGCTCGAACTAGCGCAGCGCCCGCCGGCTCAGCGGGACGGTGGCCGAGGTGGCGGCGTCTGAGCGGCACCCGTCGTCCTGCCGTCGGCGGTTGCTGCTGACGCCGACGGCAGCGTGATCGCTTCGCTGTACGCGAAGCGCCACGGGTGTTCGCGCTCCTCGGCATCGCGGCGGCGGAACTCGCCGGGCGATATGCCGACCCGCCGCTTGAACGCCTTCGAAAAGCTGAACGCATCCTGGTAGCCGACCCGCATCGCGACCTGCTCCAGCTTGTCGTCGGTGTCGACCAGCAGCCGCATCGCCTGCTGCAGCCGCACGCTGCGCAGGTAGTTCAGCGGCGTATCGCCCATCGCCACCCGGAAGCGCTCGGCGAGCACCGTCCGCGACATGCCGACGGCATGGGCCAGTCCGTCGAGCGTCCAGGCGGCCGCGCAGTCGCCGTGCATCAGCGTCACGGAACGGCGCACGGCGTCGTCACGCGGGCCCGGCTGGAAGCCGGCGACCGGCGCGTGATGCGCCAGCAGGTCGCGCATCAGGTAGACGAACAGCAGGTCGGTCAGCGCATGCAGCGCCAGCTCCGCACCGGCATCAGTTCCGTCCGCCTCCGGGCTCAGCAGCGACAGCGCCAGCGACATTGGCCCGAGCCGCGGAATCGCTTCGGCCCGCAGCAGGTGCCAGCCGGGCAGTGCCGCGAAGAACGGATGGACCGGCCGGTTCCACAGCTGGTAAGCGCCGCTGATCAACGCCGGTGCCGGCGCTGACGCAGCACCATTGTCGGTACTGACCGATGTCGGATCGGTCATCGACATCGGCTGTTCGCGCAAGCCGGCCAGCGAGGCCTGCCGGGCAATGCGGTGTTCGCAGCCGCGCGCCATCAGCACGATATCGCCGGTCTGCAACGGCAATGGCGCGTCGAGATCGGGCGCGTGCAGCCACAGCGGACCGGCCAGCACGACGTGAAAGCCGAGGCTGCGATCGCACGGAAAGCGCAGCACCGTGCTGGCTGGCAACGCGCGCGCGTGCAGCAGGCGGCGGCGCAGCCCGGCGTGATGGAAAAGGTCGGCAAGCAGGTCCATGGATGGTCTCGTCAGCGATCAATCACGAACGCAAAGACATTCTATTCCTACGTGAAGCCATTTCGCGTTCGGGCTGCGACTTGGAAAATCGCGACACTGTCCATCTCGCACGGAGTTCGCAATGTCCAAGATTCTGGTTGTCGGTGCCAACGGCACGGTCGGTTCCTCGCTGGTCAAGGCGCTGCGCCTGCGCGGCAGGCAGGTGCTGCGCGCCACCAGTCGTCCGCCGGCCAGCGCCGATGAGGTGCCGTTGAACCTGGTCACCGGCGCAGGCCTGACCGCTGCGCTGCACGGCGTCGACGCCGCGTTCCTGCTGGCACCGCCGGGTCATGTGAACCAGCACGTGCTGCTCGGCGGCTTCATCGAGGCCGCGCAGGCGGCCGGCCTCGGCAAGCTGGTGCTGATGAGCGCGATGGGCGCCGATGCCGATCCGACTGCGCCGCTGCGCCGTGCCGAGCTGCAGCTGGAGGCCTCGGGGCTGGCCTGGAACGTCATCCGGCCGAACTGGTTCATGCAGAACTTCCACACCTTCTGGCTGCACGGCATTCGCGAGCAGGGCCAGATCCTGCTGCCGACCGGCGATGCGCGCGGCAGCTTCATCGATGCCCGCGACATCGCCGAGGTGGCCGCCGAGCTGCTGATTCACGATCAGCGGCTTGGCCAGGCTTTCGACCTGACTGGGCCGGAAGCGCTGAACCACGACGAGGTCGCCGCGCTGCTGAGCCGCGAAACCGGACGCGACATCCGCTACACCGAGATCACGGCAGAGCAGATGCTGAGCGGCCTGCTGGCCGCCGGTCTACCGCCGGACTACGCCGTGTTCCTGAACCAGATCCTCGGCTACTTCAAGCTCGGTTACGCCGAACGCATCACCGATGCGGTGGCGACGATCACCGGCCAGCCGCCGCGCCGGTTTGTCGATTACGCCCGCGACTTCGGCGCCGCCTGGATCTGAGGGTCCCCGGGCGCGTCACGCGGTAGCAGGTCGGCAGCCAGGGTGACCGGGCCGGGCTGATTGGCGAGTGCGGCCTGCAACTGCTGCGCGATCAGCGCCCGGGTCACGCGCGCTTCCGGGAGCAATCCCAGCAGCGGCCAGACATGCATCATCGACGGCACCTGATGCAGCTCGATGCGGGCGCCGAGCGCTCGTGCCCGCGCGACGTAATCGAGCACGTCCGGAGCAAACAGCTCGCAGCCGCCGACATGGATCGCCATCGGCGGCAGGCCACGCGGATCGGCGCGCGCCGGGCTGATCACCGGATGCGCGCCGCCTAGCGGGCCGGCGTAGGCGCGACCGGCGCGGCGCAGGCCATCGAGCGTCAGCATCGGATCGACCGCCTGCAGGCGCACGGCGTCCGGATGCGGAATCTCGACATCGACCCACGGCGACAGCAGCACCAGCAGTGCGGGCGGCGGCAACGGCTGGTCGCGAATCCAGCCGGCCAGTGCCAGCGCCAGGCCACCGCCTGCGGAATCCCCCATGACGATCATCGGCAGCCCGGCTGCCGCTTCCGCGGCGTAGACCTGGCTGACCAGCGTCAGCGCCGTCAATCCGGCGTGGCGCGGTGCCAGCGGGTACAGCGGCACGACCACCTCGCAGCCGGTGCGACGCACCAGATCGACCACGAAGTTCCAGTGATGGCGGGTGATCGGCCGAACATAGGCGCCGCCGTGCAGGTACAGCACGCGGGCGGTGCTTGCCGCGGCAGCGGGCAGGTCACGCGGCGAGACGCGGTACAGCGGATGGCCATCGAACGCGCTCACGATGATCCGCGCCTGTCGTGCCTGAGCGGCGGAAGGCAGGGTCGGCGCGATCGCTGCCGGTGCTATGCCGAGCGCCGCTGCGCAGCGCCGTCGTTGCCGTACGCAGCGCATCCACCACGCCGCGATCCGCGATTCGAGACTGGGCATCGTCGAGCGTCTGTTGGCCGGTGGGGGCCGGTTGGGGCCGGTTGATGGCGATGAGGCGCTGGACCCGCATCACGGCAGGCCGCGACCGCGGGAACTGCGCCTCGCTTGTACCGTCGAGCGTATGCAAAACGTGCGCGTGGCTCTGACTGTCGGGTCAGTCAGTTCTGCCGCCCGGTGCGCTGCCGGGCGGCGCATCGGCTCGCTAGACTTGCCCCGGTCGCAGTGAACCCGGAAGGAAGCACATCGAATGCCGTTGAACCAGACAGCGTGGTCGCGATGAGCACGCCGGCGGCCGCGTCATCACCGCCCCTGATTTGCGTGGCCCGCTGGGGCGGCGAGCAGCAGCTGGTCGCGGCCGCCGATGTCGAAAGCGGCGCATTGCTGGCAGCGGAGTACCCGATCGCCTTCGTCGAGATCGAGCCGGACGACGAGGACGGCGCGCCGATGCTGCTGCTGGAATCGATCCTCGCCACCGACGACACGCATGCGCGGGTCGTTGCCGAAGACCTGAAGCTGACCCCGTGGACGCTCGGCGTTGGCGATCGGGCCACGCTTGCTGCGCTGGCCCGCAAGTACCGGCGCAATCCGGACAAGCTGGCCCAGCTCTATCACCGCGTTGCCGCCAACAACATCCGCTACGCGCAGGCCGGGGTGATCGGCTACGGCATCTGGCCGCTGGTCAGCCGCGCGAATCACTCCTGCGATCCGAATGCCCGGCTCGGCGCCACGCCGAAGCAGCCGCTTGCCGAACTGCTGCTCGCCACGCGCCCGATCGCGCGCGGTGAAGCGATCTGCTGGAACTACCTCGGCGACGAATCCTTCCTGGCGCTCGACTGGATGGCCCGCAACGCGCAGCTGCTCGAAGACTTCCAGTTCCTGTGCCGCTGTCCGCGCTGCGAAGCCGAGCGTCCGGCAGCGGTGGCGGCGCTGCCGAGGCAGGAGATCGCGGCGTTTTTCGGGCTGTCGCGGCGATGAGCGCCTGCTTGCGCGACTGACTTGCACTCAGGTTCCCGCATCGCCGGCTCGAAAAGCCGGGCGGAGTTCGCTTGCGCTACTCCGCAACCAGCGTCCAGGCCACCGTCTCGCCGGCGCGCAGCGGCACCAGCCGGCGCTCGCCTTCGCCCAGCTCCGCCGGCACCGTCCAGGCCTTGCGCTCCAGGGTGATTTGCCGGGTGTTGCGCGGCAGCCGGTAGAAATCCGGGCCGAAATGACTGGCAAAGGCTTCCAGGCGATCCAGCGCGCCGACGCTGTCGAAAGCCTCGGCGTACAGCTCGATCGCAGCGTGGGCGGTGTAGATGCCGGCGCAGCCGCAGGCGGCTTCCTTGTCGCGGCGTGCGTGCGGCGCGCTGTCGGTGCCGAGGAAGAAGCGCGGATTGCCGCTGGTGGCAGCGCCCAGCAGCGCCAGCCGGTGCTCTTCGCGCTTGATCACCGGCAGGCAGTAGTGATGCGGCCGGATGCCGCCGACGAACATGGCATTGCGATTCAGCAGCAGGTGATGCGCGGTGATCGTGGCGGCGATGCGCGCTGGCGCGGCGCTGACGAACTCCACCGCCTGCCGGGTAGTGATGTGCTCCAGCACCACGCGCAGTTTCGGATGGCGCTCGACCAGCGGCGCCAGCTCGCGCTCGATGAACACTTTCTCGCGGTCGAAGACATCGACCGTCGGATCGGTGACTTCGCCGTGCACCAGCAGCGGCAGGTCGTGTTCGGCCATTGCCCGCAAGGTGTCTTCGCAATGGCGGATGTCGGTGACGCCCAGCGCGGAATTGGTGGTGGCGCCGGCCGGATACCACTTCAGCGCGAACACGCGGCCGCTGGCCTTGGCTGCGGCGATTTCGGAGGCCGGCGTGCGGTCGGTCAGGTAGAGCGTCATCAGCGGTTCGAAGTCGACACCCGGCGGCACCGCCTGCAGCAGCCGCTCGCGGTACTGCAGCGCCTGCGCGGTGGTAGTGACCGGCGGCTTCAGGTTGGGCATGACGATGGCGCGAGCGAACTGGCGCGCCATGTCGGGCACCGTCATCGCCAGAATTTCGCCGTCGCGCAGGTGCACATGCCAGTCGTCGGGCCGCGTCAGGCTCAGGCGGGTGGCGGGCGTGCCCGGCATCGAATCAGGGACCATCGGAAAGCTCCAGCGCAGAAGAATCGGGAGGTGCATCGAACGACTGGCCAAGCCCGGCGGCGCGGCGCAGCCGGTCGGCCAGGGCAAGACCCAGTCCGGTGGCCGGCGGCAGCACCGCCACCACCGTCGTCAAGTCGCGATGATCGGCCTCGCGCAGCCGGGCATAGAGCTCGCGGGCCTGGCCGTCGTCGGACTCGGGCAGGGTCAGGCAGTGTACGGTTTCCGGCAGTCCCGGCGGCGCAGCACTCGCCAGCAGGCCGACCCGCTCGCCCTGCGCCAACCGCTGCCGTACCAGCGCCTCCGCCGTGTCGGTCGAGGCCAGCAGCACTCGCGCGGCAGGCGCGTAATGCGAGGCATCGCTGCCGGGCGCTCGCGTCGCTGGCGCCGACGTCGATGCGTCCAGCGGCTGGCCAAGCGCGTCGGCGAGCTGCGCTGCCGTGACCGCGCCCGGCCGCAACAGGCGCAGGCTGCCCTGCGACAGATCGACGATCGTCGATTCGATGCCGACCGCGCAGGGCCCGCCGTCGAGCAGGCGGTCGACGGCGGTGCCGAGTTCCTCGTGGACGTGTGCGGCGCAGGTCGGGCTGACCCGGCCGTAGCGGTTGGCCGACGGCGCGGCAACGCCATCGCCGAAGGCGCTGAGCAAAGCCTGGGCCAGCGGATGCGCCGGCACCCGCAGTGCCACCGTGTCGAGGCCGCCAGTGACGGCATCGGGCACCTCCGGTCGGCGGCGCAGGATCAGCGTCAGCGGGCCGGGCCAGAACGCTTCGGCAAGCTGCCAGGCCAGCGCCGGTACCTCGGCGGCCCAATCCCTGATCTGTGCTGCTTCGGCCACGTGCACGATCAGCGGGTGATCGGCCGGCCGGCCCTTGGCCGCGAAGATGCGCGCCACTGCGCGCGGGTCACGGGCATTGGCGCCGAGGCCGTAGACGGTCTCGGTGGGGAAGGCGACCAGCCCGCCGGCACGCAGGCAGCGCACCGCGTCGGCGACCTCGGGCGTCGGGCTTGCAGCAGTTGCGCGCGGCATCAGCGCGGACTCCAGCGATCGACCAGCGCCGCCAGTGCCGCCGCTTCGCGCGCCCAGGCCGATGGGCCGTGGTCCTGCGCGTGCGGCAGACGCAGCACTGGGCAGCGAAGCCAGTCAGCGAGGTCTGCCGCGTTGTCCATGCCGGCAGCGTTGTCGGTCACGGCCGGCTGGTTCAGCACCAGCCCAGCCAGCGTCAGGCCGCGTCGGCGCAGCGTCTCGACGGTCATCAGGCAGTGGTTGATCGTCCCCAGTCGATCGGCAGCGACCACCAGCACCGGCAGACCGAGGGCCTGTGCCAGATCGGCATTGAGCGCTGCCTCGGCGATCGGCGAGTAGAAGCCGCCAGCCCCTTCGACGAACAGGAAATCGCCGGCTTCCAGCCCTTGAAGACAGGCGCCACGCAGACCGTCGAGCGTCAGTTCGACCTGCTCCAGACGTGCCGCCCGCTCCGGCGACAGCGGCGCGCGCAGGCGGTAACGGCACACCTGCTCAAGCGGCTCGATGGCGCCGGCGGCCTGGCGCAAGGTCTGCGCGTCCTGCGGCTCGTAGCCCTCGGGCCCGGCCGGGCAGCCGGACTCGGCCGGCTTGCGCACCCGCACGCGCAGGCCGCGCTGCTGCAGGGCCCAGGCGAGTGCTGCACCGGTGCGGGTCTTGCCGACGCCGGTATCGGTGCCGGTGATGAACAGGCCCAGAGGCCAGGACGGTGGTGCTGCAGGATGAATCGTGTCGCTCATCTCTCTGTTCCGGTTCAGGGGTTGCAATAGGGGCAGTGGCGGGGATCGGCGAAGGCGCGGTCGAGGCGCGGGCGGGTTTCCTGGTGCGCGCAGCGCGGGCAGCCGAAACGGTCGGCGCCGGCTTGCAAGGTCGGCGTCTGGCAGGCGCTGCACGGCAAGCCCGGCAGCGACTCGATTCGGCCATAGCCCGGTGCCGCACAGGACGGACAGCAGACGGCCAGACGCGCGGCCAGGTCCTCGCCAGCCTTGGCGATCATCGCCCGGCGCGTCGGATTGGCGTGAGCGCGGCCATCGGTCTCGATGAACACCTGGCCGCTGGCCGACTGCGCGCGCAGCGTATCGAACTGCGCCGCCAGCGCCGTCCAGGTGTCCGCGTCCTTGTCGATGCGCGGATCGTCCTGGTGGTCCGGGCGCAGCAGCAGTCGCTGGGCCGGAAAGCCGATGCGCCGTGCGAAGGCTTCGGCGGCGTCCCAGTCGCTGGCCAGCAGATGCGCCTGACAGCCGGCGCCCTGGGCGCGGCCCAGCACTTCGAGGCCGAGCGAGTCGTCGATCCAGACCAGGATCTCGACGTTCCACGGCAGCATGCCGGCCACCGGGTCGGCACCGAACGCGCCCTCGCTGGCCAGCCCCAGCGGCAGGCCGGCCAGTTCCATGCCGAGCCGTGCCTTGCGCCGTGCCGCATCGAGCTGGCTGCCGGCGCGCGGAATCGCGCGGCTGAAAGTGCCGAGCTGGTCGGTGTCGTAGCCGCTGACGTGCTGCAGCCGGCAGCCCAGCGCCGGTTCCAGCACCGGCGCCAGCACCTGTTCCTTGCCGTGCTGCGTCAGCAGCGCGACCGCGTGTCCGGCATAGACGGCATGGACGGCATCGGGCGGCATCAGCGCGGCTCCAGCGCCACCGCGCGCCATTCGCCGTGCCGGTAGCGCTGGAAACCGTCAGATGCGAAGCGCCACAGATGCAGCCAGTCGTTATCGAGCAGTTGCCGGACCACCGCGTGCTTGCCGATCACCGTTTCGATCATCGCGGCCGGTGCATCGATCACCACCGTCAGCCGCAGCGGCTCGTGCAGCCAGCGTTCGCCGTCGTGCAGCGACTGCCGCGACAGGCCGATGCGCAGGTCGCCGCCGTTGCCTTCGAACACGCCGATGGTGCCGCCGACGACGTTGTGCAGCAGCTTGTTGCCGCTGCCGAGGCGCGTCGGATCGCAGGTGGACGCGTGGTACTGCCAGTTGATCCAGTGGGTGACCAGCATCGGCGCGGTCATCAGCAGCTCCAGCACGCTGCCGTCGGGGTCCTGCACGGCGTCGTAGTCGTGCAGGAAGCTGCGGCCGTGCAGCACGGCACCCCGGCTGCGCCAGCGCGGCGCGATCAGGAACGCGGCATTGCCAGCCAGACCCCACTCGGGCCGCGTCTGGGCGCCATCGTTGGCGCGGCGGCGCAGCTGATCGAGCAATTCTGCCGCCGCGCCGCGCGGGTTCAGCCCCAGGCTCGGCGCGCGCTCGCGGCGCACCTGATCGCAGGCTTGCGCGAACACCCCCTGCAGCCGGTTCCAGCGCACCAGCGCTGGCGGCGGCAGCAGGTCCAGATCGAAGCCTTCGATCTCGTCGGTGGTGGTGTTGTGCAGGGCAGCCACGAACCAGGTCGTCTCCGGAATGTTCACGCCCTGCGCCGACAAGCCGGCGCGCACCGCCGGCTCGTTGAGCAGCTGCGCCAGGCTGCGGGCATTGACCTCGCCGGTCTGGCCGCAGCAGGCGCCGCAGTCCAGCGCCGCGGCCTGCGCATTGTTGGCCGACTGGCTGCCATGCCCGACCAGCAGCACCAGCGGTGCCAGGTTCTGCTCCAGCCCCATGGCGTGCAGCACTTTCGCGGCCACCGCGATCCGGGCCTCGACGGTCATGTCCAGCAGCTGCGGCCGGCAGAGCTGCCGGAAGCGCGCCGGCAGGCCGCTGAGGTCATCGCGTGCGCGCGCTTGCCGGCCCGGCGACAGCCACTGCCCGAGCTTGCCGAGATAGCCGACGCCGGCCGCTTCGACGAACGAGAACGCCGCGCTGGGCCAGCGGCTGGCGGCATGCCACTGGTCGGCGAGCGCGAAGCGCGTTTCGCGCGAGCGCTGCGCGGCCACCTGCAGCGCGGCGTCGGTCACCGCTTCCGCAGTGCCTGGCGAGCGCAGGCGGTCGCCCACTTCCAGCGCCGGTGCCAGCAGGCCGGGAAGCTGCGGGCGGCGGGCCTGCGTGGCCAGCGGCGTGTAGGCGACCGGCAGGCCGAAGAAGCCGGCGAAGCCCAGGGTCTGCATGCCCGGCCAGACCGCTTCGAGCGCACGCCGCAGCGGCTCGCTGCGGACATCGATGCAGAACGCGGCCTGCACCTCTGGCGTCGATGGGTCATTGGCCAGATCGCCGCTGGTCGACAACAGCCGCCGCGCCAGATCGCGCTGGTAGCCCGCTTCGAACGCCAGCTGCCAGACCTCGTCGATCAGCAGCGCCCGCTCGGCTGCGTGCAAGTGCGCCTGGGCCTGACCCCAGGCCCGCCGCAGCGATGCAAAGACCGGCCCTGCGTCGCTGTCGTTGCGGCATTCGAGCAGGATCGCGCCCCAGGCCAGCCGGATCGCCAGCAGCTCCCGCAGGTGGCTGTCCGCACTGCCTTCCAGCCCCGCCTGCCAGCCCAGATAGGCGCACCAGGAAGCCCAGCCGTTGACGGTCAGCAGCATCGCTTCCAGGTAGTCCGCCCACACCGACGGCGGCAGGCCAAGGCGCTGCAGCACCCAGCGCTCGGCATCGACACGGGTTGCCGGCAGGGCAGTGAGCGCGCGGCCCAGCTGCGGCAGACCCATCAGCAGGCCGATGCCGTAGTCGTGCTGCAGGGTTTCGCGCCAGAACGCGTACAGGCCCTGGGCGCGCTCCGGCTGCCAGTCGGCCTGATGGGCGTCGAAGTAGGCGGCACAGGTCTGGCTCACCTGCTGGGTGATCGCCTGCTGCCAGGGCAGGCGGTTGTGGCGACCGGGATCGTTGTCGAGCAGATCGATCAGCAGCGGCAGCTGCTGGAGCTGCGGCGGGCTGTCGAGTGCGGCCACGCAGGAGCCCGTGCCAAGCCCGGCTGCACCGGCCTCGGGCAGTTGCTGCAGCGCCTGGTCGAGGTCGGCCGGCGTGATCCGGCCCTGCTGCCAGGCCTGCAGCACCTGGGCGCGCGGCGGGAAGACCCGGATATCGGCCAGCACCGCCATGCGGGCGGCGACGCGGCGCAGCGGCAGACCGGTGCGCGACCAGTGCGGATTGACGGCGATGGCGCGATCCAGCGGCCAGGCCGGTGCGATGGCCTTGCAGGCCTGGGCGCAGGCAGCGTCGATCTGCGCGTGCAGCAGGGCATCGGCAGCGAGTGTGGCGGCCGATGTCGGAACGGCGGGGCGGTTCAGGATTTCGGACATGGGGTTCTCCGGGATAGGGGCTCAGCGCGGCACGTCGGCACTGCACATCGAGACTGGGCGTCGGGACTAGGCGTCGGAACTGGCGGCCGGGCTGGGGACCGCCGCCGAGGCCCAGCGCGCTGGCCAGAACTGCAAGGCAAGGCGGGTGTACGCCTCATCGACGTAGAAGCCGGCGTAGCTCCAGCGGCGCCAGCTGCGCATCGCCTGCGGCCTCAGTTGCAGCAGCACCAGGCCGAGGTAGAGGCCGAACATGCCGAGCAGGGCAATCAGCCCGAGCGCGTGGTGCGGCTGATCCTGGGTGCCCAGCGGCAGCCGGTGCGCCAGCAGCGCGGCGGTGCTGAGGCCGGCCACCATCAGTAGCCCGGACACGCTCTGCTGGGTGACTGCGCGCAGGCCGGCGCGCTCGGCCGGCAGCCACAGCAGCGGCGCCCAGGCCAGCCCGAGCACGGCACTCCACCACCATGGCCAGGCGGCCGGGCCGGCCAGCGACTGCATCAGCAGCACCATCGCGATCGCCACGGCGGGCGCCAGCGCCAGGCTGAGCGCCCGCGGCGTCGCCGTGTCGTGCATCGCCTGCAGGCGGGTGTGCCGAACCACCGTCGATGCCGACAGGAAGGCCTGCGCTTTGTACAGCGAGTGGCCGATCAGATGCAGGGCGGCCAGCGTGTACAGCCCGAGCCCGCATTCGAGCAGCATGAAACCCATCTGCGCCACGGTGGACCAGGCCAGCCGCACCTTGATGCTGATCCGGGTCAGCATGACCATGCCGGCCAGCACCGCGGTGGCGAGCCCGAACAGCACCAGCAGGCTGCGCGCCGGCAGCGCCTGCTGCAGCAGCGGCGCGAAGCGGATCAGCACGAAGCCGCCGAGGTTCAGCACACCGGCGTGCAGCAGCGCCGACACCGGCGTTGGCGCTTCCATCACCTGGATCAGCCAGCCATGCACCGGCAGCAGCGCGGTGCGCAGGATCACCGCCAGCACCAGCGCGATCGCGCTGAGCTGCAGCGCCGGGCTGATGCCCACGCGTGCCAGATGGGCCCACAGATCGGACAGCGAACCGCTGCCGACTTCTGACCAGGCCAGCGCGGCAGCGACGATCAGCAGGCCGTCGGCAAGGCGATCGGCGATGCGCTTCTTGTGGGCGGCCAGGCGGGCAAAGGCGCGCTCCGGGTAGAAGCACAGCAACTTCTGCAATGCCACGCCGACCAGCGCCCAGGCCACGATCAGCAGCAGCCAGTGATCGGCCAGCAGCATCAGATGCACCGCCGCCAGCGCGCCGGCCAGCGCCGTCACATAGCGCCGCTGGCCGGCTTCACCTTCGAGATAGCGCGCCGAAAATCCGCCGATCACGGTCCCCAGCAGCTGCACCAGCAGGGCCATGCCCAGACCGAGCGGCGTCACCAGCAGCAGCGCTGGTACCGTCAGGTGATCGGGCCCGGCGACGATCGCGAACCCGATCGCGATCACCGTGCTGCCTACCGCGCCCGCGCACAGCAGCAGAAAGGCACGCCAGTGCGCGGCGATCGAAACCGCACCGAGCTGGGGCAGCAGCACCGCCAACAGCATCAGTCCGAGCGGTGCCAGAACGCTGGCAGTCGACAACAGCAGGGGGAGATCCATCGCAGTGCCCTCGTCGGAAGAAATTCCGATTGGAGCATGCAAGCGTACTGTTGTTCTGTAAATTATATTGATACGAACATAAACGAGTTTTAAAACGAACGATGAAGCTCGATCAGCTCAATTTCCATCACCTGTTCTACTTCTGGCGAGTCGCCAAGCTGGGACACCTGACCCGCGCCGCCGAAGAGCTGCACACCTCGCAGTCGTCGGTATCGGCGCAGGTCCGGCAGCTGGAAGCGCGCATCGGTGAAGCCCTGTTCGTCCGCGAGGGACGCCGCCTGCGGCTGACCGATACCGGGCAGCTGGTGCTGGCCTATGCCGAGAATATCTTCGGCCTCGGCCAGGAAATGCTCGGCCGCCTGCAGGGCCATAGTGCCGGCGTGACCCGCCTGCGGGTCGGCAGCGTCGCGACGCTGTCCCGCAACTACCAGGAAAACTGGATACGGCCGCTGCTTGCCGATCCGGGCGTGGTGCTGACGCTGGAATCGGGACAGCTGGAAGGCTTGATCAAGCGCCTGGTCCAGCATCAGCTCGACGTCGTGCTGGCGAACGAAACCGTGCCCGCCGATTCCGAGCATTCGCTGCATTGCCGGTTCCTGGGCAGCCAGTCGATCTCGCTGGTCGGTCCAGCGGTGCGCTGGCAAGGCAAGACGCTGCGCGTGCCCGAAGACCTGCACGGCATGGACATCGCATTGCCGGGCCCGCGCAACGCACTAAGGGGCCAGTTCGATGCGCTGTGTGGTGCCGCAGGCGTGGTTCCCCGCGTACGCGCGGAGGTTGACGACATGGCCATGCTTCGCCTGATCGCGCGCGACAGCGGCTGGCTGACGCTGTTGCCCGGTGTCGTCGTCCAGGACGAGCTGCGCGCCGGCGTCCTCGTTTCTGTCGGTCAGCTGGAGGAGCTGTCCGAGCGCTTCTACGCGATCACCACGCCGATCCGGCATCAGATCGACGCGCTCGAACGGCTCATCGCCCGCGAACCGACCAGCACGGCCTGACCGGCGCTGCAGCGGTGCTTGGCGCTGCACGCGCGCATCGCCATGCTAGCCGCCGGCGTCCTGCCGGAAGTAGTGGCGGTTCAGCTGCACCTGCAGCGCATTGCGCCGGGCTTCGAGCTGCGTTCGGGTCTTGGCGAGGAAGTCCTGCAGCGCCGGCTCCGGCTCCAGCTCGATCATCACGCCGACCAGATGGCGTTGTTCGTCGAGCGCGTTGCTGAACATCAGCAGCAGTTCGCGCCCGAACTTCAGCCCGGTGTCGCCGACCAGCGGCGCGAAATCCTTCGCCATGTCGACGCCGATCGCCTTGCGGGTATCGGCCAGCAGATCCGGCATCGTCTTCGCGTCAAGGCGCAGTGCCGGATTCCGCGCCGCCACCGCTTCCAGCGTGTCGGCCAGCTGCTGGTAGTAGGTCAGCATCTCGTCAGTGGTGGCATCGAGATCGTCCGGCTTGCGCTTGAACATCAGGATCCACTTCAGCTTCGGAATGCCATCGGCCTGCTGGTACAGCAGGCTGTAGCCGACGTTCAGTTCCGCGCGCAACGCATCCGATGTGACCGGGGCCGGCTTCGCCGCCACCGGCGAGCCGCAGCCGGACGGCAGCAGCACCAGCGCTGCCATGAGCATCCAGGCGGCAACCCCGCCGGCACCACCGATGCCACTCGCACGGGTGATCGGCGGGGCCGGAGGTGCTGCAGCAGCATCAGTCGTCGGGGTGTTCATCGGTAGCCTGCCTGCCGTGGGGTTCAACAGCAGGGAGCACGCGCGATGCCTGTGGCACGGAAATCGGGTTGGCAGCGTTTCCGGTGATCGACCGTGCGAATTCCGGTGATGGCGCGGTTAGCGCGTTCATTCCGAACGTACAGCGCGCAGTGCGGCTCGATGTGTCGTCTCGGCCTCGGGCTGAAGTCGGCGGCCCGTGTTCAGCTCAGCTGCGGCAGACGATCGGCCTCGCGCCGCAGCGCCGGTAGTTGTTGCAACCCCAGAAGTCCGGCTTGCCGTCCCGGCCCGGGCGACGGCTCATCTTGATGTCGCAGGTCGGGCAGGTCGGCGTGGTGTAGTCGCCGCGGGTGACCTCGGCCAACAGCGTCGCCTGATCCGCAGCGGGCATCGCTTCGATCTGCTGCAGCAGTTCCTCGCCGCTGATCAGCTTCAGGTGCTTGCCCTCGGCGAATGCCCGGGCATCCTGCGTGAAGCCTGACAGGCCGTAGAACAGTGCCAGCTGGGCCTTGAAGTGATCCCTGGCACCCCACAACGCACGCACCGCCTCGACCCCGACCGGCTTCGACGACCAGGACTTGCACTGCGCCACCGCGAAGGTCCGAGCCGGATCGCGTTGATCGGCGATCACCACATCGACGCCGCCATCGGCGCCGGCCCCAGTCAGCCGCGCCGGATAGCCTTTGCGCTGCCAGAACAGCGCGCACAGCTCTTCGAAACGCTTCCATTCCAGCTCGCGGATCAGCGCGATGCTCCAGACCGTGGGTGCCGAGCCATTAACGGGGCCGGCGCTTGGCTCGGCAAAAGGTGCCGAAGATGGCTTCACGGTCGGCGCCGGCCTCAATGGCGGTGAAGGCTCCACGCCATCGTGTTTCGACGCAGCAATCAATACCGGTTCGCGGCGCAGAGGCGATTTCGGATCGCGGCGGTTTGATCGGCCCGTTGCGGGGCGACCTGATCGTTGCGGCTGCCGGCGCTTCATCGTCATGACTAACAGCAGCTTGATCAGCCCGATCATCAGCAGAACGGCAGCGATGACAACCAGGCCGCCGACGGCAACTTTGATGATCGGCATGAACGGGTTAGGGCCAGCACCAGCACTCGCTGCCGATGACGTCAGCGCAGCCAGAACGGCGGCGATCCGATAGATGAACATCGTGGCTCACTCCTTGAGCTTGGGCTTATGCCCGGGTCAGCGATACGTCTGACCGGTTGAATCCGTTCTGGGTCCTATTTCATGCGTGTCATTCGCAGCTTCGGGTTACTGCTTGCTGAAGCGGGCGAATGGGTTAGGTGACACCGTAATTCCGAGTGGATCAGCCGGCAACCCTCGCGACCGAAAGCGACCGCGCTGGCATCGAGTTGCCGGCAGCCGGTTTCTGGAAGCGCCCGGCGACATCCGTGGCCAGACTGTGCCGATCGATTGCCGAATGGAGCGCCCCGTGATGCCGCTGATCCGCTTGCCTGCGCTGTTGCTGATGACCACAGGCGTGGCGCCGCCCGAACGCGTGCCGGTGTCGACCGAGATCTTGATCGTCGCTGCCGTTCAGGCCGCAGCGCTGCTCCCGGCGGTGCTGCAGTGAACGGCTGGGTGCTCGCGGCCTGGCTGAGCTTGGCGGCGATCCATCTGCCGCCGGCGCTGGTCATCGTCCGGCCATCGCTGCTGCAGACGCTGTATGGCGCGGCGGCGGACGGCACGCTGGCCGTGCTGCTGACGCATCGCGCGCTGCTGTTCCTGATGCTGGCGATCGCCGCGGTCGTCGCTGCGTTCCTTCCAGCAGCCCGGCCTGCTGCAGCGTTCGGTCTGGCGTTCAGCATGGTCGGCTTTCTGATCACTTACTTCGCGCAGGGCCAGCCCGAGCCGCTCACGCGCATCGCTGTAGTCGATGCCCTTGCACTGCCGGCACTGGCGCTGGCCGGCTGGTCGGCAATGCAACGCTAATGCGTCAGCGCCACGCGCATCAGCCCGCCGCCGCTCAGCGCTTCGATACCCAGATACAGCGCCGGCCAGCGGCCGATGCCACGATCGATCGCCAGCGAAATGATTCGTCCCGCCGCCATGCCGAGCAGCGCAGCGCCGACCGCCATGCTGATACCGGCGCGGAGTTCGGCGTGCTGCATCGCTGCCAGCAGCACCAGCGCCATCGCAATGCCGAGGCCGCCATACACGGCGCGCACTTCGTTGCGGCCATCGCGCGTGAGGCTTGGGATTCCGAACTGCGCCGTGACCAATACTGGCCGCCACAGCGCACCGAGGCCCATCAGCAGAAAAGCCGCTGCAATCAGGCCGAGCAACGTGTTCGCGTTCATCGAGTCGACTCCGTGAAGGTTCGACCGCAGCATGGCGAACCATGACCCTCGCGCGCTTGCAGAAACCGGCTGATTCGATGAATGCACGTCCGCTCATCGTGCTGCTCGGCGCGCGGGCGCTGTACGTTGGCCCGGGACTGCAACTGAGCCCGCACCGCAATGCCGTCGCCACCTGGGCCATGGGGCTGGACCATGCGTTCACGCTGACCATGTTTGCCGGCGCGGCAAGCACGACGGTGCAAGCGCGTCAGGCCCTGATCCCGGCCGGCGCGCGACATCACCTGCAGACGCAGGGACGCATGCTGTTCGTGTATGTCGATGCCACCAGCGGTGATCTCGCTGCGCTTACGGCCCAGAGCTTGCCGGCCGTCGAGGCGTTGGCTCCGATGGCCGAAGCCATCGCCTCAACCGTCGACAGCGCAATCGCGCTCAGGCATTGCCATGAATTCCTGCGCGCGATCGGAATGGGCGATGTCGAGACGCGCCCGACCTCGATCCACGCCACGCTCGCCGCGGTGAACGCGAGGCCGCAGGATTTCCCGACGCTGGCGCACGCCGCGCGGCATGCCGGCCTGTCGCCCAGCCGTTTCCAGCACTGCCTGCGAGAGGCAACCGGCGTTGCCTTCCGCCGCTACCGGCAATTGCGGCGCATGGCACAGCTGCTGCGCTGCCTCGCGGCCGGCGGCAACCTCACCGATGCCGCGCTGGAAGCCGGCTTTGCCAGTTCCTCGCACCTGAGCACGGCGTTCCGCGACCTGTTCGGCATGGCGCCGTCACAGCTGATTGCGGCCAATGTCAGGTTGGTGACGGAGTCGTATGGAGAGTGACGGCGGCGCAGACCAACGTCTTGATGGTCACGTGGACCGAACTTCGACCAGCAGGTCGTGAACAGCAATAGAGTGGATCGGAACTCTCGGGGGAGTTACGTCGTCCTGCTTGATAACTGGCCTCTCCGACAGGCTGCCCCCAAACTTCCCGAGTGCTAACGCGACATAGATCAGAGTCCCCTGTCAGCCCTGAGCGGAAGCTCAGATGCCAAGACTGGTTGCCATTGGAAGGTCAGACACAGGTCTCACCATACGACAAGCCTGGCCATCTTGATCTTGCGGCGCAACTTGGCGCATCGTTACGTAATCCGCCTGCATTCAGGGGCTTGAGAATCCGTCGCTTGAGTTATGTCGCGGAAATTCGACAATCAACTGCCGCAAATGCGCGGCCTAATGAGCGTTAACTGCCTACGAAGTAGCAGATGAAATTATCAAAATCAAAAATCGACCGTGCCGGCGTTGGGCTCGCAAAGGAGAATTACCACGATGCTGACGAATGGATTGAGTATGAAAATGTTCTGGACGAATTCCGAAAGGCTCATCTTCAACCTCTTACGGAGACTACGCTTGAACTGCAGCATTGGCTAACTGGATATGAGTCTGACTACTACATCGCTCAAAGGTTAAAGAGAAAACCCCAGATCATTAGAAAACTCGGACGGCTTAGCGTCCGCTTGACGCAACTCCAAGACATAGGGGGTTGTCGGATCATTGTTGAAAAAGACGCAGATGTTGATCGGCTGCTTAGCTTCATCGAAGCACGCGTTGCAACGCAGAAAAGTGTTTCGATTGAGAGAGTGACTGACTACCGTGATCGCGGTAGAGACATCACTGGCTATAGAGCATTGCACGTTTTGCTCTCCCGTGGCGGCTGCAAGATGGAGCTTCAAGTTCGCAGTCGGATTCAACACTATTGGTCCGAGAGTATTGAGCGAACGTCGGTGGTTTATGGTCACTACCTGAAGGAGAATGAGGGTGACCCGGCCGTGATTGCATACTTTCAGAAGCTCTCCGATGCATTCTTTGAACTTGAGTCGGGACGTGAGCCTTCGGCGCGCGAAAAGCTTGAAATTGACAGGCTAAAGGTGCAGAGCGAAGCAATCATTGCTGCATCAGAGAAAGGACGAGTGCTGGGTAGCTATGTCAATGAAGGGATCATTAACGCACTTACCGAAAAAGAAGCTCGTAACCCTGGACCGATTAATAATTGGATATTAATTTTTGATTGGAGCACCGGATCGTTTGTCTCGTGGGATATCGTTGGACGAAGCCCTGAGGAGGCGATGGCTGCTTATATTAGGAATGAGAGCCTGTATCCAGTTGATAAGGATTTTGAGGTCGTCCTGATTGGTTCATCAAAAATCGCAACAGTCCGCCGCACCCACAGTCACTATTTTGGGATCGAAACTTACGGCAACGTTTTGGAAAACTTTGACGAATCGATCATTGGATTTTCTAAAAGAATGGACATTGACGTCGGTGCGCGGCAGATTCTAATTAAGCTCCATACGAAGCACTTTTGGGGAGAAAAAGCTGTGGCAAAGAGTACTTTGAAGAATCATTTTTGCCAAAGCGTACTCACATTCGATTCATCGCTTGAAGTGTTGATGGACAAAGGATTAGTTCACCACAATGGTGGAAACAGTCCAGTTTCACTCAACATTAAGAAGCGTAACGAAATCGAGCAATATGTCTAGAATGCACAAATAATTTATTCAAGCGGTCCGCTTCCGGCAGCCGCTAAACGAGCGTTGAGAACTTAGAAAATCTGTATTTCAAAGCTGCCATTCGCCAGCGTCGGCTTCTGGCACAACGAGGATCCACGCGCAGAGACATTAGGACGATGTCGCACATCTGGATCGAAACGAAGAAAAGGCTGTCCGCTCAAGGGAATCTGGGCTGACGCTAGAAACAGAAACGCCGAACTACTGGAGATCAGCAGTTCGGCGAACCTTGTTTTTGCCCGTCAACTCGAACCCGCAGTGCTTGGCAAATATTGAAGTTGCTTGCAAGCGTGGCAAACCTAGGTGCAGCGATTTTCAGTCTGAAACTGACCCAGAAGAATCCGGGTCAGCCTTTGTCCCTTCGCTGCGTACGAATCCAAATCTGCTGAGATTGAGCAATCAATGAAATCATCGACTTACGGCCGTTCAGTTTTGTGATTTGAGATTGCATTGGGAGATATCTCTAGATTTGCCCAAAAAAGACATGGATAAATCAAGATTTCCCCTCGGTTTTTTTGCTCCTGCGGCGCTGAGCTATGCCGAGATTTGCAGCCGGCTCAAAGCCACGCTGTTCCGGGATTTGCCATTGCCGAGCAAGGGGTTGTCGGCGGATAAGCTGCTGTTTACGCGAGGAAAGATTTCCTGATCGCACCTCGCAATGCTGGTCGAGGACGAAGGTAGGCGCTGCGAACGCCCACAAAAAACGCCCGGTCGCAAAGCGCCGGGCGCGTGGCAGAACTGTGTTTAGCCGCGCATGCGCGGCCAGCCAGCCATCAGGTCATGTCGTATTTTTCGAGAACATGCTTGCCGCGCGGATACAGGCGCACTTTGGATGAGCCTGCACCGATGATCGTCGGCGCTGGCAGCCGCGCCATTTTTTCGAGGTTTGGGCAGAGCCAACGCGGGCGGTTCAACGCGCGGCCGATCGAGGTCGAGGTGCCGTGCTCCTGCCACATGAATTGAATGCGCATCAGGTCTTCGGACTTCACGAGCGTGCGACTGATGAACGCATAGACCGGGATGACCTGGGTGTAGACCCAGGTACGCCGGAACTCCGCCAGCGATTGCCCCATGCTGTTGGCCGCCGCTGATATCGGAACATATTCCTCGTCGAGCAGGCGCTTGAGGTTGCGCACGGTGTCGCCGTCGAAGACGCGACCTCGCCACAGCACGGCAACGGGCGCGATCCAGCCACCCCGCACCACCTCGCGAAGCTGCCGGACGGAGATGTTCAGGACGGCTGCGCATTCGCGGCTGCTCATGAAGTCGGCCTGAACTACGGTTCCGCCCGCTTTCCGACCGGCCCGTGACCGATACGGTCCGTTCAGGACTGAGACGAGGTCGATCTGAGCGAGATGCCGGCGCTTGAACACGTAGGTGATGCCGCCGTCGACATCCGGGCCGCTGACCGGATCAAGGCCGGCAGACCGCAGTCGGTTGGCGATGGTCAGCGCCGAAATCCCATTGGCTCGGGCGACGGAGGACGCGAAGACGTAATCGACCTCGAACGCCTGAAGGCTGTCGACGCTGACCGTCCACTCGACCGCGCTCCGCGGCGTGCCCTTCGTGCCTGCGAGCAGGCGGAGATGAATGGCGCTTCGGATTGACTCGGTGTTGGTACCGAGGCGCTTAGCCACTTCTTTCAGCCCGAAGCCGGCTTCGAAAGTCACCTGACGAACATCGGAAGCGCAGAACAAGCCGTCGAGGCCGGTGTCGGCCGGGCAGTAGTACGAGCTGATGACGCCAGCTTTGATCTTGCCGACCAGGGCGGCGAGCGACTGCGGCCTCGGTCCGGCTCGATGAGCTGAAAGTGGCTTTTGAGACTCGCTTGCGTCAAGACAGCCCTTGACCCGCCAAAGCAACTCGTTGATTTCAGCAGCCGAGTAACGGCCATCCTCACGCCGTGCGAGATGGCCCGCCCGGACAAGCTTGTCGAACGGCACACGCTTCGTGCCGAGGACGGTCATCGCCACAGTGGCGGGCCACCAGTGGTCGTCGAGACCGCTGACCAGCATGTCGGGTGCCTCGACACCCAGCAGACGGTGCGCAGCATCGGTACAGACATGGCTCGGGCTGGCGAGCAACGGCGCAAGCGCCACACGCGGGTGCATCAGTACCGATCCTGCGGTCGCCGGCACATGGGTGATCGCCGGCCACCGGCAGCTACTGAGATCTCCAAGCGCGTTGGCTGCGAGCGACCTCGTGACTTCAAGGCCGAACGCGAGCCACGACTGAAGAACCGCCCAGACACCGCGCAAGACGTCGAGGCCGGCCTGATCGCCGGCTTTGACGACTCGATCGAGCAAAGACGCGACCTCGCCGCCGAATTCCTGCTGGCGTGCCACCATTCCGGCGGGGTCACAGCCGCATGCCAGCGGGTCTGTTGTCGGCGTCCATGCCGTGCCACAGCAAGGGCAAGCGTCATCCAGCAGCACCTGATGCTTGGCGCATGCAATGGCCGCCTGATGGTCCCACTGGCTGACGGCAAAGCCATTTTCGAGATAACACGCCATGCAAAGCTTGGAACGACGGAACTGAAGATCGCCGACAGCGACCCGAAGGCCGTTCCACTCGACATCGTCGGCTCGAGCGTTGCCGACGCGGTCATAGGCGACGCGCGCCGTATCTTCGGATGACAGGCCGATCGCACCAAATGTCGTGCTGAGCCGATCGGGATTGCGCGCGACCGCCCCAAGCGCAGTGACGGAGTGATCGAGGTCGGGATTGACCGAATGGACGAAACGAATGGTGGAGCCATGGTGGTTCCCCAGCGCGCCACGGCGCAGCACGCTGAGCGGGGATTCACCGACCTGGGGGCGGGGCGTAAACGGCAGTATTTGGCTCATGATCAGGCCGCCAGCTTCATGACGTGCTGATGAACCGCCTCGCTGCCCTCGGTGAACGGATTCATGCCGCGATCGTCCAGCACCTTCAGGAACGAAACACGCGTCTCACGCCGCTTCGCGGACGCCTTCAACACGCGCCTCGACTCGAAGCTCTGCTCGAATCCCACCGTAAAGTCATGCATCGTGATCACGGCTGAATTACGGCGGTGAGCGCACAGTGCGGCGCGAATGACGAGATCCTTGAGACGGCTCGGAATACCTCCGGTTGCAAGGAACAGCCGTTCGGCGTCCGCAGGGCGATCGCACAAGAACTCGGCATTCCTGAATGGCAGATCGCCTTCGCAGGCCGCGTGGAGCATCTCATCGATGAAGTCCACCATGTCGGTATTCGACTTGGTCGGAACGTCGAACGGTTCGAGCACGTGGATGCGGGTAAACCGGCGCTGAAGCTGATCGTCATCCTCGATGAGCGTCATGGCGTCAGGCGTACCCATGATCAGGACCGACACACGCGTGTCGTTGATGACGGACTTGATCCAGTTCTGCGACTCGACCAGACGCGCGCTGTAGCGATTCCTTTTCCGTCCACCGAGCGAGAACAGGTGCTGGAACTCATCGAGTCCCACCAGCTTTACGCCGCAATCCTTCAAGAGACGGCACAGCCGCTCCGTAAGCTCAGCGCAGGTGCCCTTCAGACTCGACTTGTCGCCGAGCGCTCGGAGCATCTGGCGAGCCAGTTCTCGCGGGGTGATCTTGGCGGGCAGACTGAGCGTCAGGATTGGAACATTGACCCGGGTTCCGAGCTGGAACTCCTCGCTTCGTTCCGGAAGCTCTTGCTTCAGGATGTCGATCAGCGTCGTCTTTCCGCAGCCGGCATCGCCGATAAGAATGCCGTGGCGCGGCTCCGACAGCACTCTGTTCTCGTCGACGATCGCGATTGCCAGTTTGCGACAGGCCTGCATCTGGGTATTGAAGACGACGTGGCTGCTGAGCTTCCGAATAATCGCTTGCTCTGCCGCGGTGAGCTTGGATTTTTCCGGGTCGAGGAAGTTGTGAGGGTGTCCGTAGATGGTTGAGGGTGTCATTTGATTCTCCTTTTCAGATGGATGGTTAAATAAGCAGGTGCCGCAAATCTCCTGTTGTGGAAGTTGAAGAGATGGAGGCGTGAAAGCGGGCGCTGGTGAGCCAATGGCTGCTTGCAGGGTGCAGGTCTGGACGCGGCGGTTGGCCGCACTTGGCGACGGATGTCCCGCTGTTGCCTTTCGGTTAGGTCATGCGACGTTCCTGGTCACGGTGTATGACTTGAACTTGCGTTGCGGCAGCCGGCTTGGCTCGCGGTCAGTTAAGGTGGCGATCACCGCCGCATCCGGGATCACGCCCTGCGGCGATGCCGCTTGAACGGCGGGCACATTCTCCGGATCAGCAGGCTTGTCGGCGGCTTTTGCCGTTTTGCGCGACGGGACTTTCCGAGGGGGCTTTGGCTGCGCTTCCACAGGCCCGGCGGCCGTTGATGGCGGGTTGTCTGCGTCCGCCTGCTGCAGCCTCTGCCGCGCCAGTTCGTCCTGCAGTTGCGTCAATCGCTTGAGCGCCGCCGGGTCCTGCGCACGGCCAAGCTGCGCATAGAATTCGGTCCGCAGCCGCAAGGCCTCACCGTCCGAGAGTCGACCCAGCCGGTCTGCGAGTTCCTTGTCCTTGATTGCCTTCTTGAGGCGATTCAGTTCGCTGATCGAAAGGCCGGTGGTGAAGGACGGTTGCCTCGATAACGCCTTGAACTGGCCGATACCCCGCTCGGGGACCTCGATGTACGCGAAGCTCAGATCCAGCTCGTCGATCCTCACCTCGACCTTGGGATCCTTGCCCATCTCACGCTGCCGAAGTTCCCAGTCGAGGAGCGCCGGGCACGAGTACTTCAGACCCGCGTACTCGACGCAGCCGCGAACTGAAGTTCGCTCGACGATATTCCTTGCCATGAACTCGGCGTCCTCGCGCGTCAGGAATCGGATCGGACGACTCATGCGTTGACCTCTTCATTCCATACATCGATGGGTGCGCGCCCCAGGCTTCGATGTGCGCGTTGGTGGTAGATCTCATCAATCCAGGTCTGCACCGTGCCGCGAAGCGCATCGAGCGTCAGATGCGCCAGGTCTTGCGAGGGGTAATCGCCGCGTTCGGTGGGGTTCGAGAAGGTGGTGCCCGGCAGTTTGTGAATCAGATCCTCGTTGATCGTCCGGAAGAAGCGCTCGACGTGCGCCTTGCCGTTGGGCATCCGCGGTCCGCAGATCTCAAGGGTGATACCGAGATTGGAAAGGAAGCGGAGGAAGCCGGAATCCTGATAATCGGCCCCGTTATCGACGATCAGTGTCGACATGACTCCGCGCGGTCGGCCGGGGCTCTCGACCACGGCCTCCGTCATTGCCTTGAGCAGCGTGCCGCCACAGAAGGGCTGCAGGGAAATGAAAGCCCCGAGAATGCAGCGCGTACGAACATCGAGAATCACGGTCAGGAACGGACGGCCGAGGACCTTGCTCGGCGTACCGTCGGTCGGTTCGCTGACCAGCATGATGTCCATGTGCTGGCCATCAGCCATGCAAAGCTCAAGCGGCTCACGGGCGAGGATTGAGCGGCCAACCGCTCGGTGGCGGCGGTTTGCGTACGCCTTGCTATGCCGACACACATCGCGTTCGTAGGCATCGATCTTGTTGATGATCTTGCGCACGATATGGATCGACGGCATTTGCAGCTTCTCTGCCGATTCCGCGTTGTGATTGGCGATCCTGATCGCGATGTCAGCGTGAACTGCCCTCACGCAGTTTCGATGGCGGGTCAGGAAGACCTGCTCGATCGACGCGTTGATCATCTCCAGCACAGCGCGGTCGAGGCCCGAGAAGTCCGCCCTGCTCGGTTTGGGCCGCGGCAGCAGTGCCTCATCCATGCGGCCACCCCGAAGCCAGCGTTGAATCCAGCTTGCGATCGTCGACGCCCCTGGCGGGTCCTGATCGTCGATCTGTTCGGCGAGTTCCTTCCTGACGGCTTGGATCTTGCGCTGCGCGCACGGACTTTCCGGATGCCGACCCACGACACCATGAACGTAGTGACGCTTGCGGTTGAAGCTCGCGAGTTGCGCTTCACTCAGCGTACGCAGCGATTCATGCGCGACGGCATCGACATCACGCGGCAGGTGCTTGATCACGATCTGGTTGCTGGTCATCAAGGCATCGAGGGCCTTGAACTTGAGGTGCCTGATCGCCCCGCCTGATAGCGGCGCAAGGCGGACCTCGTCGTTTTTGACGAACGTCACCTCATAGGGTGATCCGTACATCTCGAACTGAGCCCCAGCCTGCAGCAGCGGTTTGATCTGGTTCATGCGTTACCTCCAGCTGGGCGAATTCGCTCCAGGTCGTGGTGATGGGAAAGGTGAGGTCGCCGAGCAGTGCCAGCTTCTCGATGGCGTAGGCATCAAGACCCAAAGCAAGCGCTCGCATGCGAGCGTCGCGGACCGTCAGCCGCTCGTTGCCGAGATGAGACCGCAGACGGTTTCGGTCTAAGGGATCCAGTTCGACGCGGCAACCACGCCGGAGGCATTCGCGGATCTGCCGCGCGGGCTGCTTCTCCAGCGCGACCTCGGTGATCAACGTGTGGCGTAAGCGGGCGCGCCGGAGATCGCGCCGTACTGACCGCATGCGTTCCGTGACGGCCGGGTTCAGAAGGCGCCCTATCGGCTTAATGTCGACCACGGTCATCGTGCCGTCGAGGTGCTCGACGACGAAATCCGGGACGTAGCTTGAGCCGCTGCGCGTGTCGATCTCGAACGGCTGCCCTCGATAACGGCGCACGTCTGGATCGATGTCGAAGCTGGTCGCTGCCATCGCTTCGAGTCGCCCCTCACAGGGGATGAAGGCCCCGCCGTTCTTAGCCGACGAGTGCATGACGATCCGCACGTGAGGCCGGCCGCTCCTGAACGTCCGTACGCCCTGGATGATGTTGGCGGCGTCTGCGGAGCGCCGGAACGCCGCGTAGATGCCCCGGTGAATCGCGCGATGTCGTTCGTCGAGCACCTGCTCGAAGTCGATCGCGTTCTGATGAGGCTGGGCGGCAGATGGCGGCATGCGAGTGGTTCCTCCACATGGCGCGAGCCCTTGGCGGGCTGCGCTCAACGCTGTGTTTGGAGCGGATAACGGACTTTTTGCAGCGGCTTCAGTCCGTTACGGCGGTCGGTTCTGCCACCTGCACCTTGCTGATGGGTGGCAGGCGTAATTTCGCAGCAAATTGACGCGGCAAATACACGGCTTATAGTGAGATTTGCCGCGACATAAATTGGCCGAAATTTGTGATGTAGGAGGGTCCTGCATCCAGCGGAAGAACCGGCCTACTGTTAGATGTGCCGCATACGGGAGGCATTCGATGGCTCGACCAGCACGCGATCTCGCAGAACGCGCCCGGGCATCTCTGTGGGCGAAGCTCGTCTGGACGTGGACAGGGATGAGCTTCAGGACCATCGACCTTGTGTTCATCCCGGACAGCTCTGCGGAGGGCATGCGGGCCGAAAATCGGCGTATTGGGAGCAAAAGCCTTCAGAAGGCCCGGCGCAGGGATGGCAAGGTCAGTAAGGCCATGGCTCGAATCTATCGGCACGGAGACTCACCAGAGCGCGTGCGGTGCAGGGTCAGTGGCACCATCAACTTGGTTGACGTGATGGCACTGCAGGACCCTCGATGTGTGCACGCCAAGGAGGTGTACGACCATCCGATCTGGGCGCTTCTGTTGGGTAAAAAGAGTCCCAACCTTCCGCAGGGCGATAAGCTTCTATCCGAAGCACTCGAAAAACTCGGACTCTTACAGTTGCTAGATCCAGCAATTGACGCAGGTGAATGGATCGTTGGGGAAACGTTCCCGGTTCGGAAGCGTGATCTTGCGCAGATCCAAGCAGGCGCAGAGTTGGTTGCCGAAACAGGATCACTTGACGCTATCCTCGTACAGGCGCTCGAATGCGGTCTTGCAGCCAATGATCTCGCATTCGACGTCGCTCAGTTATATCTCGACGGGCTCGAAAAATCCCTGTTCAGATTTAATGAATTAGTCGATGACGACTATGTCGTCGGTACGCTTCGATCGCTCATCCATGATCGGCTGCTACGTGATCAGTGGAAGCCCACCAAGGCTTCCGACTGGTTACGCAGCAAGTTGGTGAGGGAAAGCCGAAATGCGGTCGAGGCCTCTGCTTGGACGCAAAAATCAAATCACGATAATCCAGGAGTGGTATTCGCTTCGCCGTTAGCAAATCCTTGTCTGAATCCGCATTACCCCATCGTACGACCAGATCGGAAGCTGGAATGGTTCGTAATGCATGTCGACTCATTGTTGAAAGCAAAGATCATCAAGGATTGCGGACCATCAGCGATTTCCGCATTCGACACCTACCCAGGCAACTGGGAAGAGCTGCTGGCTCAAATTGAAGAAAGCTTCGGCGAAGTTCGAGAAGACGTTGCCTTCTCGCAAGTTGAGAATGAGTTTGTGCTTGAGTACGGCGCGGCATGGAAAAAACCTATCACGGAACCGCGCGACCGCCTTAGACGTTCGCGAAAACGGTCCGACATACTACCCCCGGCCAAGTCTTGAACTGATTGCTGAGGTCAGATGTTCACTGCCATCGCAGACTCCGAGTAGTTTTATAGCTGGTTTGCTCGGATGTATTTAGATCGGTCCGCAGTCAGCTTGGGTTTGCAGTTCGTTCAGTACCAACTCTGCACCAACTGCAGTCATCAGTAGGTCACGCGGTTCCGCCCCTCCTAGCGCGAAGTTCGGCGTTTTTAAGTAAGTCCTGGCTTCAGCAGCGCTGTTCAGCACATACGCTGCCAGCAATACGATACGTCCGACGCGCAGCGCTTTTTCGCCTTCACCAGGATCCAGATGTCTACCGATTCGTAGATGCGACAAATTCTTGCTGAGTCCGAAGAAAGCGAGGCCCTCCTGAACGGTATCAAACGCCATCGCGATAGCTATGAACATAGCCTCCGCGGGTAACCCTTTTACCAATTCCCGGTGTAACGCGAACGAGTCAACAGGGGGCAACTTCGATGTTGAGTAGGAAGAGGATATCGCCTGATCAACAGACGGTCGCAGGTGCTTGATGCTGAGCGCAGGGCAATCTCGAACCTGCTTTCCAAGGTGATCATCGGTCAGTAACTGCAGTGCCATCGAATTTGATGTAGGCAAATCGATGCGGCAGAAGACTATTTCAGGATTCATTTTCGTGACTTTCCTCTGCAGTCAAAATATCTCGATGACGAAGTAGATCTCGTCCTTGTTCGGCGCAGGAGGGTCTTCGATTGCGGGCTGATGGGTACATGTACGCACGGCTTTGCTGGAACAAGTTGGCTGAAACGGGTTATGTTTTCTTCGCGCCACCGGATGGAAGGACGATGAACGATCGTTTACAAGTTGATTTGGGCACTCCTTTGTTTCACGGTTCGCTGACTAAGCGGGTGCTCCTGGGTCTGCCAGAAGGAGCCTTCGTCATGAGCGGCGTGACGGATGATTCAGGGGCACCTCTGTTTGCTCGGACACTGCCTCCTGCTTTCGAGCGCGAGCAACTATGGGATTCGCTAAAAGCACGCGGTGTCGCACAGCGAAAATGCTACGTGTTCGCAAGTGCTCGAGATTACTCGGTATTCCTCGCAAGCAACCCAGTACCTCATGGTCCACCTGGGTCGCCGTTCGCGAGATCTGGCGGCCGGTTGCAGTAAACGGGCACCGTAGCTCGTGCCATTTTCGGCCGCGCACGAAACAGGCTCGTCGGCCTACCACCCTGGCGAGATGCTGAAGGGTGTGCTGTTCGGCTAAGCGCGGGGCATCGCCTCGTCGCGCGGCATTCAGGCCTGCCGCGCGAAAGACGTGTTCATGGCGATGTCGTGTCAGAACGAAGCGCAGCTAAATTAACCTTTTCAATTCAGAACTACTGGGAGATTGATGATGGCGATCAAACCAGGACCGAAGCCAATTGCGAAATCAACAGGTAAGCCTGATCAGCGTCGGCGTGACAACAAGGAGACGCCTGGAAATACGCCCTCTTTGAAACCTCATAAGCACAAGAAGGGTAAGTAGCGGTCGCCCCGCGCTCATGATCGAGGCACCGCCTACCAATGTGTTTAAGCCGTCCCGTCCCGCGCGAAAAGGCTCGCACGGTTGGCTTAACGCAGGCGTTGAGCCTGTAGAAAAACGGCACCCCCAATCAGTCATACGTCAGCGGCGATTTCCGGTACACCGCCGTCATTGAAGCGCAGATTCCAAGATTCGACTAATGATCTTGACTGCCTTCGACTGAAACCTGCACAAATGCCGAAATCTTCAGGCCGCCATCGACCTGAGCTTTTACGGATCCGTGATGAGCTGTGGCAATTGCCGCCACCAGCGCGAGGCCAAGTCCATGACCGCCCGTCGAGCGGCTACTGTCGCCGATGCTGAATCGCTGGAACAGGCGAGGTAAGGCGCTAGTTGGGACACCTGGACCGTCATCGACGATTGCGAGCTCCGCCTGGCCTGCAGAAACCTCAAGCGTTATTTGTACCGTCGTCCCGGCTGGGGTGTGTCGCAGCGCGTTGTCCAGCAGGTTGGCCACCAGCTGTTGCAGCAGATGCCGATCACCGTTGACGCTGATCTCCGGCGCGACCGCCATCAGCAGCCGACGCCCGCTGGCCTCGAAATCCGGGCGGTAGGTCTCGACGACATCGATCACCAGCTTGCTCAACGAAAGCGGAATGAAATGACGGCGCACTGCGTGCGATTCGATTTCCGAGATCCTCAGCAGTGCCGCAAACGTATCGAGAAGTTCACGGGATTGCGCGAGGGCGGCGTCGATATGCGAGCCCGGCTCGCTTGATGTGCGGGCAGCTTCCAACCGGTTGTTGAGACGGGTTAGCGGCGTGCGCAGGTCATGAGCGACATTGCCGGAAACCTCGCGAAGGTTGTCGAGCAAGCTGGCGATGCGGTCGAGCATACGGTTCAAGGTGATCGACACGCGAGCTAACTCGCTGACCGAACCATCGACCGGCATCCGCTGGCCGAGATCGCCGCCGATGATCGCCAGGGCTGTGCGGTCGATGCCGTTCAGGCGTGCCCGGGTAATCGCACCGACCGTCCAGGCTGCCGAAATGCCGAGCAGCAGCAGGCTGCCGAAGGCGTAAGCAGTGACCTGCCGGATCGCCCGGTCGGTGTCATCGATCGCCGCACGATCGGCCGCCACGAGTAGCCGGCTGCCGTCCGGAAGGCGGCTGGTCAGCGCCTGGGCCTCGCGTTGTCCGCGGTCATGGCGCAGATGCTCAAGGTAACCGGGTTGCGGCGGCATAGCCGCGTCCAGTGAACCTGCAAGCGGCTGGCCGGTCGCATCGATCAGCAGGTAGGCAAGCCCGGAAGCTGCCGCCGCATCTTCGCGCCGGGCAATCAGCTCGGCCACCGCCGGCGTTCCACCGCGAGTGGCCTCGGCGAGCAAGGACCGGGTCTCGGCGCCGATGCGGTGGTCGAGCTGCTCTTCCAGCGCTTCATGCGCCAACTCGTGCACGGCGGCGCCGATCGCCAGGGTCGCCAGCGCCAGCAGGGTTCCGATTGCCGCGACCACGCCAGTGGTCGATTGCCAGATGCGGCGCATGCCTCAGTCCGTGACCCGCAGGCGGTAGCCGGCACCGCGCACGGTTTCGATCGGATCGTGTTCGAAGCCGTCGTTGAGCTTGGCGCGCAGGCGGCTGAGATGGGTTTCGACGATGTTGGTCTTAGGGTCGAAATCGAAATCCCAGACCCGTTCCAGCAGCATGGTGCGGGTCATGATCCGGCCCGGGTTGCGCATCAGTTCGGCCAGCAGGCTGAACTCGCGAGGTTGCAGGACGATGCGCTGACCGGCGCGTTCGACGCTGCGCCGCAGTTCGTCGACCACCAGATCGCCGACCACCAGCCGGTGCGTCTCCACGCGCACGGCGGGCCGCCGGGTCAGGGCCTGCAGCCGCGCCGCCAGCTCGGAAAATGCGAACGGCTTGACCAGATAATCGTCGGCCCCGCTTTCCAGCCCTTCGACGCGATCGGCGATGCTGCCGAGGGCCGTCAGCATCAGCACCGGCGCATTGCGTCCGCCCGCGCGCAGCATGCGGAGCAGCGACAGGCCATCAATGCCGGGCAGCATGCGGTCGAGCACGATCGCATCGAAATCCCGCCCGGTAGCCTCGATCAATCCCGACTGCCCGGTCGCGCAGGCCGTGACCTGGTGACCCGCCTCGCGTAGTCCGCGCGCGATGAAGTCGCGTGTCTCGCCATCGTCTTCGACCAGCAGCACCTGCATGTATCCCCCGATTCAGATCGCGCCGAGCATGCGCAGCAGTTTGAACTGGCTGCGCGCCAGCGCGATATCCGATTGCAGCTTGGCCAGCCGCGCCTGCGCCACGACCCGGTCGGCATCGTGCCGAAGCAGTGGCGCAGCATCGCCGAGCCGAACGCGCGCTGCCGAACGCAGCGCCAGCCGCTCGGCCGCCGACGCGGCCTCGCCGAGCTGCGTGTTGCGTCGGTTTTCCTGCTCGACGACAGCGATCGCCGTCTCGACTTCGCGCAGGGCCCGCAGCACCGTGGCATCACAGTTCGCCAGCGCGGCGCGTTCGCCGGCTTCAGCCTGCGCAATCCGCGCCCGCGCCGGGCTCTGGTTGGGGAACGACCAGACCAGGAACGGCGTTGCGTTCGCGACCATCCCGCCGGTCAGCAATCCCACGGCGCCGGCCAGATTCAGGCGCGGATACAGCTCAGCACGGGCGACACCGATGCGTGCGGTCGCCGCCGCCAGTCGCCGCTCGGCTTCGCGGATGTCCGGCCGTCGCAGCAGCAGCGCCTGACCGTCGCCAACTGGTAACGCTGCGCCCAGCGCGGGAATCGCCCGACAGTCGACGGCAAGTTGCGCCGCCTCGGCTGGCGGCCGGCCCTGCAACTCGGCAAGCCGGTAGCGCGATGCCAGACGCGCCGCGTCCAGCACCGGCAGGCCGGCGCGCAGGCTGGCCAGCACGGCTTGCGTCTGCGCAACCTCGATTCCCGATACCTCGCCTGCTGCGCGCTGGCGTTCGAACATCGCGCTCAGCTTTTCCTGCGCTGCGACTGCCGCGTCCAGCGCCTCGGCACCATGGATCGCGGCGCAGTGATCGAAATAGGCATTCACGGTTTCGGCGGTGATCACCAAGCGCAGACCCTCAAAAGCTGCAGCACTGGCTTCAGCGTCCAAACGGCTGGCCAATGCGGCGGCCCGCAGCCGACCGAACAGGTCGATATCCCAACTGGCCGCCGCGGCGACATCGAAATCGGTGGTCTGCGTGGTTTCGACACCCGGCTGCGAGCCGCGATCATCGAAGCGCAGGCTGCTTTCGATCGCCGTCTGCGGCAGCCGCAAGGCCCGCGCTTCGGCGGCACTGGTACGCGCCCGGTCAACGGTGGCGTAGGCGACGCGCAGGTCGGCATTCGCTGCGAGGCTGGCCTGCACCAGCGCCTGAAGTTCCGGGAATGCGCGCAGCGCGGACTCGCTTTCGGCCAACGGTGCCAGCGTGACGGTCCCGGTATCGGTGAACGGATGAGCAGCCAGCGCGGTGTTGCGCTCGGGCGCGGGCGGCACCTGCGAGCAGGCGCTCAGCATCATCATCGCCAGAAGCATGGACTGGCGGCTCACGACGCAGCCGCCCGGTAGCCGAAACGCGCATACAGCGCCGGCATCAGCAGCAGGTTCAGCGCCGTCGACGAAGCCAGGCCGCCAAGGATGACGATGGCCATCGGATATTCGATTTCGTGCCCCGGCGCATTGCCGGTGACGATCAGCGGCACCAGCGCCAAGCCCGCGCAGGCAGCAGTCATCAGGATCGGAATCAGGCGCTCGCTGGCACCGCGAAGGATCAGCGCCGGGCCGAAGGCTTCAGCCTCCTCGTGCTCAAGATGCTGGTAATGCGCGAGCAGCATGATGCCGTTGCGCGCCGAGATGCCGACCACGGTGACGAAGCCGACCAGCGAACCCAGCGACAGCACGCCACCGGACAGCGCCACGCCGATTACCCCGCCGAGCAGCGCGAACGGCAGGCTGGCCGCGAACAGCGCGGTGATCCTCGTCGAGCGGAACTCCGACCAGACCAGCACCAGCATGCCGGCCAGACACAGCACGGACGTCAGCAGCAGGCGCTGGCGCGCGGCCTTCAGGGCCGCGTACTCGCCGAGCACGGTCGGGAAGTAGCCGCTGGCGAACGGCACGCCGGCCAGCGCCACTTCGACATCGCGTCCTATCCGGCCCAAGTCGGCATCACGAAGGTTCAACGTCACGTCGATCCGCCGTTGGCCGTTCTCGCGGCGGATCTCATTTGGCGTCGGCACCACGTCGACATCGGCGACATCACGCAGCCGCAGCGCCATGCCGGTCGGCGTCTGGAGCGCCAGATCGGCGATGCTGCCGATGTCGCCGCGAATCGCAGGCTCGCCCCACAGCGCGACATCGAAGGATTTCTGCTCGCGATAGATCTCGCCGAGCTTCTGGCCGGCGATCAGCGTCTGCGCCTGGCGCCGCACCTCGCCGGCCGTCAGCCCGAACAGCGCGAGGTCAGCCGGGCGCGGCCTGATCTGGATCTGCGGCACCAGCACCTGCTGCTCCACTTTCAGATCGGCGACGCCGGGAATCGCCGCCAGCGCCGCCCGAACCCGCTCGGCCGAAGCACGCAGCTCGCCCTGATCGGGGCCGAAGATCCGCACCGCGATGGTCGCACCGGCGCCGCTCAGCACTTCCTTGATCCGCTCTCGCAGGTAGGTCAGCACATCGCGATACAGGCCCGGATAGCCAGCGATCACCTGCTGAATCCGCTGCACGCTGTCCTGATAGTCGACGGCCGCATCGAGGCTAATCCAAAGCTCGGTGAAGTTCGGGCCGACCACTTCGTCGGCGACTTCGGCGCGGCCGATGTGGGAGCCGAAATTGCGGACGCCAGGTATTGCTCGCAGCTCCTTCGAGACCCGCGTGGTGATCCGCTCCATCGCTTCGATCGAGGTGCCCGGCTTCTCGACCCAGTGCATCAGGAAATCGGTTTCCTGAAAGTCCGGCAGGAACTGCTGCTTGAAGCCGGTCTGGCTGCCGATGGTGATGACCAGACCACCGACAACGACCGCCATTGCCAGCCGCGGTCGGGCGACCAGCTTCGGCAGCAGCCGGCCGTAATGCCGCTTGATCCCGGCCACCAGCTTAGTGTCGCTTGCAGCTTCCGGCCGTTGCGGCAGCAGCATCAGGCAAAGCGCCGGCGTCACCACCAGCGCTACCAGCAGCGAGGCGGCAATCGCCAGCACATAGGCCACCGCCAGCGGCCGGAAGAAAGTACCGGCCACACCATCGAGAAAGAAGATCGGCAGGAACAGCAGCATCACGATGGCCGAGGCGAACACCACCGCCGAACGCACTTCGAGTGATGCGCCAAGCACCACGGCAAACGGCGAACGCGGGGCGGCGGCCTCGCGATTCAGCCGCAACCGCCGGGCGATATTCTCGACATCGATGATCGCGTCATCGACTACTTCGCCCAGGGCGATCACTAGGCCGGCGATCACCATCACGTTGATCGTCTGCCCGCTCCATAACAGCACGAGACCTGCACCGAGCAGCGACAACGGAATCGCCGTCAGGCTGATCAGCGCCTGCCGCCAGTCGCGGGTGAACAGGATCAGCACTACGGCGACCAGCAGGCAGCCGGTCAGCAGCGCCTGGCTCAGGTTGTCGATCGAACGCTCGATGAAGGTCGCCGGGCGGAAGATTTCGCTGTCGATCTCGACGCCGGCGAGCCCGGGCTTGAGTTCGGCGAGTGCCGCTTCGACACTGCGGGTCAGCGCCAGCGTGTTGCTGGTCGGCTGTTTCTCGACGATCAGCAGCAGGGCGGGACCATCATTGATGATGGCGCTGCCGATCGGTGCTGCGTATCCGTCGGTGACGGTCGCGACATCGCCGATGCGGATCGCGGCATCGCCCTGCAGGCGGATCACCGCCTGCGCCAGATCCTCCGCCGTCTGGATCGCGCCCCGCTGCTGCACCGCCAGCCGCTGGTTCGGCGTGTCGAGATAGCCGCCGCCACCGACCAGCACCGCATCACCGGCCGCAGCGCGCAGTTCGGCCAAGGTGACACCGGCGATGCGCAGGCGATCCGGGTCGACGAGGATCTGCAACTGCCGGTCGCGCTGGCCCCAGACCGCGACATTGGCGACGCCGGGCACAGCCATCAGCCGCGGCCGGATGGTCCAGCGCACCCGTTCCGACAGCTGCATGGCGTCGAGTGTCTTCGACGAGATACCGATTTTCATTGCCCGGCTAGTCGAGGACAGCGGCGGTAGCATCACCGGCGCACGTGCGGCAACAGGAAGGGCTGCGCGCACCTGCGCCAGCCGCTCCTGCACCAGTTGCCGGATCTGGATCGCGTCGCTGCCGCGCTTGAACAGCAGCACCACAGACGAGAGTCCCAGCACCGATTTCGAACGTAAGGTCAGCAGGTCCGGCACGCCGCTGACCGCGATCTCGATCGGCACCGCGATCAACTGCTCGACTTCCTCGGTCGACAGCCCCGGCGCCTCGGTCTGGATCTCGACCATCGGCGGCGCGAACTCCGGAAACACGTCGAGCGGCACCTCGCGTGACGCGGCGAGGCCGATCACGACCAACGCCGCAGCCAGACCCAGCACGATGACGCGCTGGCGCAGCGCGGTTTCCACCAGCCAGGCGAGCATTGTCAGCGTCCGGTGCCGAACTCGTAGCCGAACAGCTCGGCCGCACCGGCCGTGACGATCTCGTCGCCTGCCACCAGCCCCCGCGCCAGGATCAGGTCGTCACCGTCACGCCGCGCCACTTCGACTCGATGGCGCTGGTAGTGCCCGTCGGCGGTCTGTCGGTACACCCACTCGCCACCGTGAATGTCGGTCACCAGCGCCGATACTGGGATCGCAAGTCCTTGCGCCGGCCCCTTCAGTGGCACGGCGACCGCGACGCGCTGGCCAAGCCGGTAGGCCTGATCGTCATTGTCGAAGCGGTAGTAAAGATCGGTGGTGCCCGCCGCCGGGTTAGCGGTCGGCAGCGTGCGAACCGGCGAAACCTTGCGCGTCGGGGCGTAGGCGCCCGGTAACCCGATGCTGGCTTCCTGGTCGGCTGCAACGCGCGGCACATCGGTCGCGAACACCGGCACCCGAACCCAAAGCGCTGCCTTGCCGTGAATTGCCGCAGGGTCGGGGCCGAGCAGTTCGCGCTGTGCCCGCGCCGCAGCAAATGCCGCTTCGGCAGCCGAGCGCTGAGCGATGGCTTCGTCGCGCGCCCGGGCGCTGCCGGCTTCCTCGCTCACCAGCGCATCGGCGCGCTGAACCATCTGCTCTGCCAGCTTCAGGGCCGCCTGCGCACGGCGCAGTTCGGCATCGGCCGCAGCCTGCCGGCCTGCGAGTGCCGCGAAGTCGCTGGTCGATACGCTGGGCACACCGGCCGCTCCGAGCGGCGCGTTGACGACTTCGCCGGTCGTCAAACGGGTGGCCGAGGTAATTCGTATTGCAACCTTGATGGTTGCCACGCCGAGGCGCTGCTGCGCCTTAGGGGTCAGCGTGATCGAAAGCAGGTTTGCTTCCGAGCTCACCGGCTCGGCCTTGGCCGGTGCTAATTCCGCTGCCGGAGGTCCGGCTTCTCGACAAGAAGCCGTGATCAACAGTGGGACTACGAACGCTATCCGCAGGCTTCTCATGTCGTGCTCGATCAGACTGCTTCGAAGCCTACTGATCTGATCTGGAGCCGGTCTCACGGCTGCATTACGAAATCCCAACCTTGGGGATTAAGCCGCTGACTAAGACCGTAGCAAACGGCCTAGAGATCGTTTGAAGCACTGTGCACGCTTCCCAAACGATTGATCGGCAGGTTCATTTGACCGTCGGTGAGGGAACATCCGATAACTAGCGCCTCTGGCGTATATGTGACGCACGTCACAGTCAGCAATCAGCCCTGAGCGGTCACTTGCCTTGTAGTGCGAAGCGCCTCGAGATGAGACATTCCTGGCACTTCAGCCAACGCGGCCCGCTTCCATTGGCGTTACTACGCATGGGCTCAGCACGAGTGGCGACGCGGTAGCCACCTCTTTCCAGCATGGGCGCTCTCGAACCTCTCCTAAGGTACGGCCCTCTGCCGCGCTGGACCGCGCGCCGAGCGTCGCAGTCGCAACGTGTTATTTGCCACGCAGGACGCGATCGATGGGGACGAGCAGTTCGTCTTCCGTTGCTTCGCGTGGCTGTTGCCATTCGGACTCAGGCATCAAGAGCAGGCCCAGCGTGTAGTCGTATTGCTCGATGTTGAACCGCATCTCGGTCATCGGCATGTCGGCCGGCTCGGCGGAGAACCACAGACGTGCCGAAACCGAATATACGTCTGACAGAGTCCGCTTCCGGCTGTGCAGCGACGATCCCGGCGGTACTGGGATGGTCCGCTTGCGGGTGGCGAAATAGCGGCCGGACCGGAGGGCACCAGTGTTGGAGCGCGCCCACAGCAGGTGGTCGTCCCGAGACGCGACGAGAATCGCACGCAGCGGCGCGATTTCGATCCACTTCAACGCAGCCGCGGTGAGCGAGACGCCATAGCGGTTGGCGCAGTGGCTCAGGACATCGAAGGAGATCGGCGTCCCTGCGACTTGCTTGCGGAAATCGTCGAGCGGCATCAACAGAAACGATGCGAACGTGTCTGCGTCCGACTCCAGAGCGCGTTCCTTAGAGTCCCAGTCATGCATATCGAGCTCACTACAGGTGAACTCTTGCTGCTGTGCCCGATGAAGCAGGTAATGTCCTAACTCGTGGGCGAGCGTGAATCGGATTCGGCCGGGGGAGCGGCCTTGGTTGTTGTAGACGATCCGCCATTTCGTTTTGGCTGAGTTGGGCGCCAGCATGCCCTCGAACCCCGGGAGGTCGGCGCCTTCGATCTTAGTGATGGGCGCCTCGGGAAAGCACCGCGAGGAGTACTCCCGCGCGAGCTCTTCCACCTTGACCGGGTATCGTTCTGCGTCGGCCTTCAGTACAGCGTTGAGCATCGCGGAGAGGCGGTTGGCCTCGACGATGGGTGCTCGGCGCTCAATCTTCATCGAAGCTGTCGAGAATGCGACGTAGGCGTCGCTTGGTCTCGTCCGGCATCTGCTGGTACTTGCGGAAGAAGGCGGCGTCCGCCACGGCATCATCCGGAGTCGTCTGCATGGCGTCGAACAGGAAGGCCGGAGTGACTTCCAGAACTTGGGCTATGCGGGTCAGTTTCTCTGCCGAGGGATTGGGAATGTCCCGGTTCTCCAACTCCCAGAGGTAGCTTTTGCTCGAGCCGGTCAGCTCAGCTAAGCGCTCAAGGCTCATTTCCTTGTGCTTGCGACGCTCGCGGATCTTGTTGCCGAGAGGTGAGGGCACGCGTTCTCCGGATAAATCTGTCGGGGCGGTCGCTTATACCACCATAACGAACGAAAGACTACCTGTTGACAGGGTCAGATCTTAGCACGACACTTGGCAAGGTTCGATACACCGAACGAAAACGAACCAGCAGACGGGACCAAACTTTCGGGGCGGCATCAATATATAGCGCGGCCCTCGAACATTCGGCCCAATCCCTAGCATTTCATTTAACCCCTGGTAGTACCGCTCCAACGAGGTTCGATATGCCCGCCAACATCGCATTCCTGCCCGTGGACAACGGGGACATGGTCCTGCTTACGCTCGAGAACGGCAAGCGGGTTCTGATTGACTGCAACATCCGCGACGTCTCCGGCGACGACCCTCCGCCGGACGTCATCAAGCAGCTGAAGGACCGCCTGCTCAAGGACGACAAGGGCCGCTACTACGTCGACGCGTTCCTCCTCAGCCACCCTGATCAGGATCATTGCAGGGGGTTCAAGTCCCACTTCTACACGGGTGCGGCATCAGACTTCCCCGCGGACAGCAAGAAGATCTTCATCAAGGAGCTCTGGTCCTCGCCCCTGATCTTCCGTCGCAAGACCCGCCATCACGTACTGTGCGAAGACGCGCAGGCCTTCAACGCAGAAGCTCGCCGGCGCGTGCGGCGATACCGCGAGTCGGGAACTGCTTGGGTCGAAGGTGATCGCGTCCTGATCCTGGGCGAGGACGAGTCGCCGGAGAAGCAGCAGGACCTCGGCGCGATCGTCGTGAAGACGGATACGCGGTTCAACGCCATCAGCGGCCAGTATCAATCGGGCTTCTCGGCATACCTTCTGGCGCCGCAGCCGAAAGGATCCGACGAGGACGAGGAGCGGCGCTCGAAGAACAATTCCAGCGTGATCCTGCAGATCTCGGTTGGTGCGGGCTGGAACGCCCAGGCTTGCCGTTTCCTGTGTGGCGGTGACGCCGAGGTCGACATCTGGGAAGACCTCTGGCAGCGCCACCGTCGTGCTCCTGACTGCCTCCAGTACGACGTGCTGCTCGCGCCACATCACTGCTCTTGGCACTGCTTGTCGCATGACAGCATCTCCGACTTGGGTGACAAGGCTCAGGTGGCGCCGGACGCCAAGTCCGCGCTCTCGCAGATTCTCGACTACGGTCGCATCGTGGCAAGCAGCAAAGAGATCCTCGACGACGACGACGATCCGCCGAGCAATCGTGCCAAGCAGGAGTACGACGCGATCGCCAAGGGGCAGCGCGGTCGCTTCTACGAGACGTCGGCGTACAACGGGGAGCCGTTCGAACTAGAGATCACTGAGGCTGGCCCTTCACCCAAGAAGGTGTCGCAAGGCAGCAAAAGCAGCACGAGCACGTCGAAAGCCGGCGCCATCGGCGCCGTTCCGCTCGCCCACGGGTAGCCCACTATGCGCGCGAGCGCCCTGGCACGCGCACTGCGCGTCATTGAGAACCACCCGGAATTCATCCGATGGTGCGAGCAGGTGCCAAACCCCGGCGACGGTGAGTACGCACTCGACTTCGAGTTCGGAATCGATCTGCGGCCGCAGTGGGCGCAGTCTGGACTGAGCCCTTCCGGTGTTCGGCCGGTCGAAATCGTCACCGTTCGCTTCGCGGATGACTATCCGAACACCGCACCCGAGTTCCGCCTCCGTGCCGATTTCCCGCGTACGTTTCCACATCTGCAGCCGGGCCGCGCGGAACAAGCGCCGAAGCCGTGCCTCGTACTAGGCTCCGAGACTAATCTTTTCCGGCGGATTGGCGTCGGAGGCATGCTGGCGCAGCTCTCACATTGGCTTCACGCCGCGGCGCACGACCGTTTGAACGATGACCCGGCAACGTGGGAGCCCGCGAGGCGTGATCGTGTCGACGACCATGTCATCGTCCGACTCGACGAGGTGCAGGCATTGCCCGGCGGGCGCCACACTTGGGCCTACCGGTCGGCGATCTATGGGACATGGTATCTACGGCGCGATCTTCGCCTGCACCGGCTGATGCCACTGTGCGAGTCGGTGAAGCTCACGCCGGAATTCTGGGCCGGCCTGGTCCAACACCAGAGCGGCCACGACATTTGCGGCGGACGCACGTTATGCGTGATCCTGGCGCCGCCGCCTTCGGGAGCAGAGCCGTTCGTCGCCGACCTATACCGCCCTGACTCCGTCCACGATGTTGCGACGCTGCGTGTGGCACTGAACGATTGGCACTGCGTCGAGGCATTCGACAGCTTGCTTTCCTCGATCAACCAAAATCTGAGTCGGACGAAGCGAAACGAGGTCCGGCACCCGATACCAATCGTGCTTCTGGTCAATGTGCGTCGGCCGCGCCCGCTCGCGGGTACGCGGTCGTCGATCGAAACGATGGCATACGTGCTGGAGTTGAACGTGCGGGAGGGATTGCCTCTCAGCGAGTCGAGTCCTGTGCGTTTGGCCGCGGTGATCGAGCAGACTAGCGCCGCCTTGCTTCAGCGCTTCAATCAACAGGCGACCGATCAAGTCACTCGCGGCTGGGCGACCGTGGGTTGCGGGAGCCTGGGGTCCAAGATCGCGACCCTGGCCGCACGCCAGGGTCGGGCTCCTTCGGTACTGATCGATCCAGAATTCCAGGAGCCGCACAACTACGCCCGCCACGCGCTGACGCCAGGCGATCCCAAAGCACCCAATCTGTTGCTGTCGCTGAAGGCACCGGCGCTCGAATACGAGATCGCCCGACTGCAGCAGAAGGCAGTCGCGTGGCCCATGCCATTCGAGATGGCGCTTGCGGACCCGGAAAAGCGCCTGAAACTCTGCAAGACCTCGGACTGGCTGCTGGTAAACACGACAGCCTCGGTTGAGGTGCGTAATGTACTAGCCATGACGGGCCAGCAATTCGCGTTGCCGCGCATCGCGGAAGGCGCGCTACTGGGTGCTGGGCGTGTGGGCTACTGGGCCGTGACCGGTCCGGATCACAACCCGAATTGCGGTGAGCTTTTCGCCCAAGCGACGCACCTGTTCGGCGAGACGCCGGGCGTCGCCAAAGCGGCTCTGTCCGTGAAATCTCAGCTCGACACAATTCGTACCGGCATGGGGTGTGGTTCCGAAACCATGCCAGTCTCCGACGCCACCATCACGCAGCATGCGGCTGCGATGGCCACATCGCTTCTGCAGCTTCACAAGGAAGGCCTGCCGCAGGCCGGTCAGATCTGGATCGGGCTCCAGAGTCTCGACGGGATGAGCATCCAGTGGGGCTCCAATCCAGTTGCGCCCTTCCTGCGCGTCTCACTCGATACTGACGATCACAATCCTTGGACACTGCACGTTGCGGCAGCGGTTGTCGAGAAGATCGAGGCGGACGTACGCTTTCATCCCACCACTGAAACCGGCGGGGTGCTGTGGGGCTGCGTCAACGAAGCCATTGGTGCGATTTACGTCGTCGATCTGCTTGACGCTCCGCCCGATAGCAAGCGAACGGCCACCTCCTTTGAATTGGGGACGCATGGCCTTGAGGCGGTCAAGGCGCACCGGTCGAGTCAGACGCACGGGCACCTGCACTGCGTGGGAACCTGGCACAGCCACTTATTGCCAAGCGGGCCCTCAAGCCAGGATCGCCAAGTCGCGCGGACGATCGCCGAGGCGGGCGGTCATGCAAACGCCTTGCTGATCTGGACCCCCAACGGCTTCGTCGGCCAGCTGGCCGACGTCGAGAGCATCAATCCAACCATTCCAAGGGCGTGATACGGATGGAATCTCTTCTTAAACTGCTAAGCCCTTACGAGCTGCGCGCTCGCACGCTGCCCGGGATGCTGTTGATCGCCCCGGTGATTGCGCTGTTCACCGGCCTGATCCCCATGGCTCATTCCTGGCAGGCCATGACTGCGATCGTCGTAGGCTGGTTCGCGATCGGGTATCCCATTGGTCAGTGGATGCGCGACATCGCCCAGCCCCAGCAGGCGGCATTGTTCACGGGCTGGGGTGGAGCACCGACGACGCAGCTGTTGCGGTGGTCAAATCCAAGCGTTTCCGACCAGGAAAAGGAAGTAGCTCGCGCCAGTGTTCTACGACTCGGCGAGTTCAAATGGCTCACGCAAGAGCAGGAGAGAGCGAATCCGGGCGAAGCTGACGCGCACCTCAAGACCGTGGTGGGCGCGATCTTGGCTGCGGCACGCCGTCACCCTGAACAATACGAGCGCATGGATCGCGCCTCAGCCCATTTTGGATTTCAGCGGAACTGTTTCTACTCCCGCTCCGTCGGCTCGATTATCGCCGCGGTGTCGGCGATTCTCAGCGGTGCCTGCCTGGTGCTCCCTGGCCTCCCTGTCGACGCGACGCTAGTGATCTTGGCGGACGGGTTTTGTCTGGCGATGCTGCTGTTCTGGACGACCGGGGTCTCTGCTCGCCGGCTTCGCGTTAGCGGGGACGCGTTCGCTATGGAGGTTTTCCATCACTTACCGACTTTCGTCGAAAACCGCCGGGGGCCTGGCGCTAGTAGCTAATCGCGAGCGAGCACTCTTTAGAGATGCGCAATGTCGAAGGCGCCGCAAAAGCGGCCACTAGCGAATGACCGCTCTTGGCACGTAGCGGTCGGTCAAACTTTTGGACGCCGTGCAGGAAACGTTCACTCAAACCGGATCTTTGGCGCTTAATCGGAGGTGGTGAGGCTCGCCCCACCACTTCCCGCTTGACGCTACCTACCGCAGGGGTCAGCGGCTCAGGTCACCCTTGATCGCCTTGAGCACTGAAGCGACTTCGCGTGGCATCGACTGTGCCAACTGATCGAGCACATCGAGCTTGCGCTTCAGATCGTCGACCGGTGCAAACCGAGCCGCGATCGCTGCGAGTTCGCCGCGAAGGCTGCCGACTTCGCTCTCAGGCGCCTTTGCCTTCGGTCCGCGCTTGCCAGCCGTCTTGGCAGGCGCGGCAGCTGCCTTGTTCTTCGAGCCTTTCTTGCGCCCACGACGCGGCGCATCGTCGATGGCAACGGCTGCAGCAGCGTCAGCCAGGCGATACATGACATTACGGCCAGCGCGCTCGGTTTCGACGAGGCCCTGATCCTTGAGCTTCTTCAGGTTCAGGAAGGCACCGGCGCTGGAAAAGCCACCTTCGGCGATCAGTTCGGCGGTGGATTTGGTGCCGCTGTTCAGCAAGCTCAGGATCTTGGCGCTGACGCCAGTGACGCGAGTGCTGGTGGATTCAGCGCTGTCTTTTTCGGACATGGAGTTCTTCTGGGTGTGGAGGAAGCTTGGATTCTATACAAGTGTCCACACCTACTCCTAATCATCATGGATGTGATGATTCACCCAAGGTGATGTTTCTGGACGACTGCGCGAGGCTCACGCCGCCATCCGATGCTCGTAGTACGGGCGTTCCCGGTCATCGAGGATGGCGTAGCTCCCCTTCAGATCGCCGTTCGGTTGCAGCCAGGCATCAATGCTCTGATGCTGGATCGGGATGATGCAGCGGTCGTGGCCGGCTTCGGCTACTTCCGGTGGCGGCTCATCGGTGATTGCGGCAAACGACAGCAGCGCCTCACCACTGCTGCCGGTCCATCGTGACCAGAGACAGGCCACCAGCATGTCCTGACCGGCCTGGGGACGGAATTCGAGAATGACGTTCTCGTCTTTTTCGTTCGGGGCGAGGTCGCGCTTTTCCAGACGGTGCCGGCTGACGTTTTCGTAGAAGGCGGAGACCAGCATCAGTCCGTGGCTGATCCCGAACTGGCCTTTCCAGAATCCTTCGAGGTTGTCCCGTCGGGCGTTATAGCAGCCCGGGTATTTGCTGTCGTAGAACGCCGGCTTGCCAGCTGGTCGGCAGTGGTAGCGCATCGGCTTCACGACCCGGCGTCCGTTTTCCCAGATCATCACCGGTGCGTAGTGCATCGGGAAGATCCGGGAATCGCGGGGTTTGCTATCCGTCCGGTTTAAGTCCCCCAGCTTGCCGAGCAGCCATTCGACCTTTTCGGTGGCGATCCGCTGATCGGATTCCGCCTTCTTGGTGGCCTTCACCTGTAGGCTGCGCTCGGCGTCGGCCAGCCGTTTTCGCTGCTTGAACAGCTCCTGCTGCCATTTCTCGGCCTGAGTGCGGTCGTAGGCCAAGATCAGGTCGCTGATCTGGCGTTCCTCGACGGTCTGCGGATCTAGGAAGTTGGCGTCCATGCCCTTCGGGATCTTGATTGCCGGGTTCGAGGCCCGTTCCAGATATAGCCGGACGAACTCGTCGATTCCGATATCGGCATGGAACTGCCGGATGAAGTCCCGGTACTTCTGGTGGACCATGGCGCTGTAACACATGCCGGGCTCCCGTCGTTCTGACCAGCGATTGTTTTAACTCAGGACTGCATGTTCAGCGTGCGCCTCGGGTTCATCTGGCATCCCGAAAACGGGCTACAGACTTCGAAGTCGCCTCAACCTTACAGACTGCCCAACCAGCGCCTCCGATTCCATCATCACGCACGAACTTGGGAGTGACCGCGAATGCGCCGGCTGGCTTTCCGAGCGCATTGACTGACTGCTTGATTGAGCTGGAACTGAGCACGGCAAGCCGCGCCGACCGCAGGCGACCGCACGCCTAACTCGTCATCTCACCTGCGCCGATTAGCGCGATTTGCGGCGTCGACGGTAGTCCCACGGTGCAACAGGATCACCGTCACGCCAAAGACCTCGATTGGCAGCCTTGGCTGCAGCTTCGTCGTCCAGCAACGAGGGATCTTCGAGGTACTTGCGATACGCCCATGCGAAGCCGAGCCGAACCATCTCCCGGTTGATGTCGACGCTACCTCGCCAGACCGTTGCGATGTCGCGTCCATAGCGGTCTTTCGGTCCTAGATCGAGCCTGACATCTCGGCCGAAAACCAGATCGGACAGCGCTTCCTTGGCTTTAGCGCCGAATGCCTGACCGCGCTCCGGAGCGTCAATCTGTGCGAGACGAACCTTCATCTCGGTTCGCCCACACAAGACCTTGATCGTATCGCCGTCGGTTACCCCGACGACGCGGCCAGAGCATGCAATCGACGAGATCGGACCTCCTACGAGCAGCAGGAAGAGGATCAAACGAACCAATGAGGAAAACACGGATAAATCGCGCACGCGTTGTCTTGGGTGAAGTTTTCGCTTAGCAGCCAACTGCCGCTGATGACATGAACCGGCGCGATGTCACCCCGACCCACCTAAGGTCGACGCGGCTGCTCGGTGTTTTGACGCGCCAGCAGCTCTGACCTTACGACGACGATCTCCTCCGGCGCGTTGAAGCCAAGCCGGACCTGGTGGCCATTGTTCTCCAAGACGAAGCCCTCGATCCCGCCGTCGATCACCACCGATTCACCGACCTTCTTGGTCAAGACCAACATGGCATCACCTCCGTTTGATGAAGCGAGACTGCAGGCTACGCCCCGACGTCATCGCGGATGGTTCAGCAGGTCACATTTCGACGCAGGAATTTGTTCCCAGCTTCCGCGCAACGTGAGCGTAGCTCAGGACAGGCTGGTTAACCTGCATGACAGCCCCTTTCTTGAACACAGCACTGAACTTCCTTCGTTTCTACACAAGGACTCGTTGCGGTCAGTACCGGCCTTCTCGAAAGTGTCCCTAGAAATGGGGTAGAACCCGTCGTTCAGTTCTAGGCTCCGGCTTCGCGCCGCAACATGCGGCGCACCTGCGCGCGGAAGTTCAGAGCGGAGCGATGGTCGCTGGGAGTACCGGGAACGACCAAATTGCCGCGGCCATTGCTGACAAGAATTCCGTGTTTGGTTCCTCGCCGGTAGCGCCATCCGGCCTGTAGAAGCAAGCGGACTTGTCGGTCGATGACGGGATCTTTGGAGTAGTGCATGTCAGACCTCGTCGCGAAAATTCGGCATCTCCCCCCAATCTTCGAGCCATACCATTGCTGACTCAGGCTGATTCAGACGGTCGAGGTAGTGTCGGCGCTGACGCCGTGCCCAAGGGCAAGGTCGCCAGTTGTTGCCATCGGGCTCGACCCGTTCGATGGTGTACTGCGAGCGCACGAAACGGTCTCGATCGACTTCTTGGCGCTCGCCGAAGATGGCCGCCCCTCGTTCCGAGAACGTCGGTGCGGGCTCGCTGCTGGACCATGTCCTGCCGTTAATCCAGGCGCAGATGGCGTGGAACACGCCCTCGTCTTCGAAGAACTCGATGTGCTTTTTTGTCGTCGGCTCCTGACCATGGAGCACCGTTAGCAAGTCAACGGTCACCCGGAAGCGAACAGCGTCTGCCCGAGCGGGCAGCTGCTGACCCAGCAGCGACACGCAGTCGAAGCGCTCAAGCAACAGGTCCTTCAGGGTTTCCTCGATGTCCTCACGCTCGAAGTCCTCCAACTGTTGCGGCGCGTTGAAAATTGATCAGGAGGGGATGCGGACGATTTCTTGGACTATCTCAAGGGATAGTTCATGTATTCGTACGAGGATCGGCTTCGTGCCGTTCGGCTGTACATCAAGCTTGGTAAGCGCGTTCGCCTAACGATCCGCCAACTCGGCTACCCGACCAAGAACGCGCTCAAGGCATGGTGCCGAGCATACGAGC
>JAPLSB010000004.1 GCA_026398875.1 Gammaproteobacteria bacterium
ACGTTCATTTCGCCGCGGCCGGCGTGGGCTCTGAGATTGATCGGCGGCACGCAGTACGGGCCGATCGCTGCCGGGGTCAGGTCGATCATCCGCACGCCGAGCGCGGTCAGCTGATCGGAGTTGGCCTTGTGCACGTAGGCGGAAGTCGCATCAAAAGCGATCTGCACGCCATCGGCCAGCACATGCGGCAGCAGGCCAGCGACTCCTTCGGATGTCGTCTTCAGGCCGTGCTCGCGCGCTCGCGCCAGCCCTTCCGATTCCGGGTCAACACCGACCATCCACACCGGTTCCAGCACCGGCGAACGGCGCAGCTTGTACAGCAGGTCCGTCCCGATATTCCCGGGGCCGATGATCGCGCAGCGGATCTTGTTGCTCATCGTCTTCGTGTCTCTTGTCCGGTCAAAAACAGCAACAGCGACATCAAAATTTCAACGCAAAGGCGCAAAGGGAAAAGATAAGGACGCAAAGGAAATCAAAGAAAGCACAGCCAGAAAAGAACATCGAAAGAAACTCCATGAAAAAGCGACCTCGGCTTTTGACGGTCTTGTCTTTCGGTTGCTGTTCTTTGCGTCCTTTCCGTTCCCTTTGCGCCTTTGCGTTTAACGGTTGCTTTTGACGTTCGACACGCTTCGAATCGAACGGCTGGCAACCCACTCGCCAGTGATTCGGCCGGTACCGTACTATCTCTCGCGGGCACCTTCAACATTCCGGCTGAACGGATTGTAAGTTGCTAGTCGAAGCCCTTGATCGGTGAGGAAATGAATGTCGTGAGCACTGCCCCGAATCCCCCTGTGGCAACCGAAAACAGCGAACGCGCACTGCGCCAGGCGGCGCGCGCACTGGCCCGCAGCGGCCTGGTGCATGCCTATGGCCACTGCAGCGTTCGGCTTGATGCCGAGCACTTCCTGGTCTGCGCAGCGAAGCCGATGGGCACGCTGCTGCCGAGCGATGCCGGCACGGTGGTGCGTACCTCCGGCGCGCTGCCGGACGGCGTGCTCGGCGAAGTGCGGATTCATCAGCAGGTTTATGCGCGCCGGCCGGAAGTCGGTGCGATCTGCCGGATCATGCCGCCGCAGACCGGCCTGCTGGCGCTGCTGAAGCGCACGCCGCGCGCGCGTCACGGCTTCGGCGCCTACTTCGCCAAGCCCGATGGCAGCGGCCCGGTGCTCTGGGATGACCCGCGCCTGCTGCGCGACGATGCCGCTGCCGGCCGTCTGGCCGACACGCTCGGTGCCGGCAATGCGCTGGTGATGCGCGCCAACGGCGCGGTGGTGGTCGGCGCGAATCTGGTCGAAGCGGTGTCGCTGTCGTGGTTTCTGGAAGAGGCCGCAAGAGTCGAAACCGGGCTGATGGCGCTTGGGCAGGACGGCGATCACAGCCTGCTGAGCGCTGACGAAACCATCGCCCGGCAGGTCGTTGCCGGCCGGGTCTACGAGCGCATGTGGGAGCACCTGACCTTCGGTGATCCGGAACCGGTCGACCCGGTCTGAAGCGATATCAGGGGTTGCCCCAGACTTGTTGCCGGGTCACACAGCCGTGACAGTTGCCAAGCTTTGACGACAAGCCACCGGACACCGAGCCGAGTGCGCCACCACCTAGGGGAGAAACCACGTGACGCTGACCCAGATTGCCTTCCTGCTGTTTGCTGCCATCGCCGCCGGCGGCCTGACCATGGGCGCGATCATCGCCTTCGGCAAAAGCCCGCCGGCTTTCATGGGCGTCGGCCACGGCCTTGGCGGTCTGGCCGCCTGCGCGACCTTGTTCGTCGCCAACCTGCAGGGCGGCGATGCCACCCCCGACATGGCCTGGTGGGCGCTGATCGTGTTCACCAGCGGCCTGATCGGCGGCCTGCTGCTGTTCCGCGTGCTGTTCAAGGGCGCCACGCCGCTGTTCCTCGTGGCCGGTCACGGCAGCATCGCCGCACTCGGCCTGTACCTGCTGTATCCGCTGACCGGTTTCTGAACCGGCCCGGATCGGACGCTGGCCGGGCCTCAGCCCGACTTCAGTCGACGAGGTCGGCCAGCGGATGCGCCGGCCATGCCGGCGCCTCGAAGTACTTCGCGATGGCGGCCGGATCGATCGCGGCCAGCGTTGCCGGCGACCAGCGCGGCGCGTGGTCCTTGTCGATCAGCAGCGCGCGCACGCCTTCCGGAAAATCCGCATTCGCGCAGCAGTGCAGCGCGAGGCACAGCTCCATGCGGAACACCTCGGCCAGCGACAGCCCGGCCGCGCGCTGCTGCACCGCCCAGACCAGTGCTGCCGTCGTTGGCGAACCGGCCTTCAGCGCGGCAGCGGCCTTGACCAGCCAGGCATCGTCGCCGGCATAGCCGGTGATCGCCGCAACCACCTCGGCCAGAGAAGCACCGGCACACAGTGCCTCGATGGTTGCCGCCCGTGCGGCCAGTTGCGAAGGCGGCAACACGCCGGCTGCCGCTTTGGCGTGCACGGCCAGCGCGGCGGTCAGCGCCTTGCGATCAGCTGCTGCATCGCCGGTCCAGTCGATCGTGCCCAGCGACGCCAGCACCGCATCGCGATCCGCCTGCCGCAGGCCGACATCGGCAAGACCCGCCGCCAGCAGGTCGGCGCCGTTGAGCGCAGCACCAGTCAGCGCCGCGAACAACCCGGCCTTGCCTGGCAGCTTCGGCAGGAACCAGCTGCCGCCAACATCCGGGAACAGGCCGATGCTGATTTCCGGCATCGCGGCCCGCGTGGTTTCGGTCACCACGCGATGGCTGGCACCGACGAATAGCCCCATGCCGCCGCCCATGACGATGCCGCCGCCCCAGCACAGCAGCGGTTTCGGATAGCGATGGATGCGGTGGTCGAGGCGGTATTCCTCGGTGAAGAAGGCCAGCGCCGCAGGATGCGGGAAGTCGGCCGTCGCAGGCTCGCGAACGGCGCGGGCCAGCGTCTTGACGTCACCACCAGCGCTGAAGGCCTTGTCGCCGGCACCGATCAGCACCACGCAGGCGATCGTCGGGTCTGCCGCCCAGTCACGCAGCCGGGCATCGAGCAGGCGGATGATCGGCAGGCCGATCGCGTGCAGCGTGCGTTCGCTGTTCAGCGTGGCAATGCCGATGCGGCGGCCGTTGGCAGCCTCGGCAATGCGGAACAGGACGGGATCCAGGGATGCAGCGGCAGCAGCGGAATCGGCCATCGGAAAGCGGGTTCGGTCGGGCAGGCAGAGCCGCCATTGTCGCCGACCGGCCGCCGCCCGCGCAGGCGGCGGTACAGCCCAGCGGATCAGGCGGCTTTCTGCGCGCGCTCTTCCGGACGACGGCGGCGATGGGCCCGCTGCGCGCGCTGCAGCGCCACGAATTCGAGCACGCCGAGCATGACCATGCCGCCAATCACGACACCAGGATGGTGGGCCAGCTTTCTTGCAATGCGATCCATGAGGCAATCCTCCGTGGGCGCCGGATCGCCAGCACGGCGAATAGGCGCGGAACTTGTATCGCCGCGGAGACTATTCCCGATCGATGACAGCGATGTTGCCGAATGATGACTCCCACCTTCCTCACTGCCGGCAGCACGGCTGACACGCTCATCAGACCGACACATGACCGCCGTATTGTCGGCGCCCCGTCCACGATCGATCCGGTCACCGCCACCGTGCTGCCGCAGCTCACCGACCTGCTCGAACTGATCGACGAGGGCGCGCCGTACCTGCAGGCCCGCGTGCTGTGCGAGGTGCAGGCCGGCCCGCATCGCTTCCCGGTGCATGCGCTGACCCTGGGCAATCCATCGCCTGCGGTGCCGGCAGTCGGCTTCTTCGGCGGCGTGCACGGACTGGAGCGGATCGGCGCCGATGTCGTCATTGCCTGGCTGCACAACCTGGTCAAGCGGCTGTCGTGGGACGACAGCCTGCACGAGCAGCTGAAGCACGTGCGGCTGGTGTTCATGCCGCTGGTCAATCCGGGCGGCTTCTGGCTCGGCACGCGCGCCAATCCGAACGGCGTCGACCTGATGCGCAATGCACCGGTCGATGCCCGCGAGAAGGTGCCGTTCCTGATCGGCGGCCAGCGCATCTCGAAAGGCATGCCGTGGTACCGCGGCGCGGAAGGCGCGCCGATGGAAGCCGAAGCGCAGGCGCTGTGCGACTTCGTCGACGAAGAGCTGCTGAGCCGCGATTTCAGCGTTGCCGTCGACTGCCATTCCGGCTTCGGCACCGACGACCGCATCTGGTTTCCGTACGCCCACACCACCCGGCCGATCCATCACCTCGCCGAGATCCATGCGCTGCACGCGATCTTCGCGAAAACCCACGCCCACCACCCGTACGTGTTCGAGCCGCAAAGCGTGCAGTACCTGACCCACGGCGACATCTGGGATCACCTGTACCTGCGCGCGCGCAGCCGCCCCGGCGACCGCGTGTTCCTGCCGCTGACCCTGGAAATGGGCTCGTGGATGTGGATCAAAAAGAATCCGAAGCAACTGTTCTCGCGGCTCGGCATCTTCAATCCGTTGATCCAGCACCGGGTCAACCGGGTGATGCGCCGGCACATCGCGCTGCTCGATTTCCTGACCCGCGCTGCCAGCGGCTACCAGCGCTGGCTGCCGGGCAGCAGCGCCGCTCGCGAACAGCACCGGCGGACCGCGCTGACACGCTGGTATCGCCAGGCATCGGCGTGAGCGCAGCGGGGCCGGCCACCTGGGTGCTGCTGCGCGGCCTGATGCGCGACAGCCGCCACTGGGGCACGTTTCCGGCCATCTTCCAGCAGCGCTTTCCAGCGGCACGCATCGAGGCCATCGACTTCCCCGGCAACGGCGCGCTGTACCGCGAAACCAGTCCGGCCCGTGTCGAGGCGATGGCCGAACACGTTCGTGCCGCGCTGGCACGGCGCGGCTGCCGGCCGCCGTACGGCGTGCTGGCGATGTCGCTCGGCGCGATGGCGGCAACCGCCTGGGCCGACCGGCATCCGGACGAGATCGCCGCCTGCGTGCTGGTCAATACCAGCCTGCGGCCGTTCAGCCCGCCGCACTGGCGGCTGCGGCCGACGGTCTGGCCATCGCTGCTGCAGATGCTGCTGAAGCCGCCGGCGGCCCGCGAGATCGAGCGGCGCATCCTGCAGCTGACCAGCCACGCCGCGCCGGAAGCCGTGCTCGACGACTGGACGCAGTGGCGGCAGCAGAACCCGGTGTCATCGGCGAACGCGCTGCGCCAGCTGGCCGCCGCCGGACGCTACCGGGCGCCACGGCGGGCACCTGCCGTGCCGCTGCTGGTCGTCAATGGCGCCGGTGACGCGCTGGTCGACCCGCGCTGCTCGACACGGCTGGCCGAAACCTGGGGCTGCCCGATCGCTGTGCATCCGAGCGCCGGCCACGACCTGTCGCTCGATGATGGCGACTGGCTGGCCGATACCGTCCGCGACTGGCTGGCCGCGCGCTGAACCGTCGCTGCCGCATCAGCGCGCGGCGGCGTGCGCCTCCGGCGGTGGCGGCAACACTTCCCGCGCCACCTCGATGAACGCCCGCAGCAGCGGCGAGTCATCGTCGATGCGGCGAATCATGCACAGGTCGATCAGCGCCTCGTTGCGTTCCAGTGGCCGGTAGACGACACCGGGCAGCCGCAGGTTCAGCGCCGAATCGCTGACGATGGTCAGGCCGAAGCCCGACGACACCAGCGCGACCGCAGTGACCACGTCGTCGACTTCCTGCACCACCTGCGCGGTCAGGTGGCGGCGGTGGAACAGGCCCAGCACCTGATCGATGAAGCCCGGTCGCGGCGACCGCGGGTAGACCACCATCGCTTCGCCGGACAGGTCGGCGATCGTCAGCCGGGCATGGTCGGTCAGTCGATGGCCTGCCGGCAGCGCCACATTGAGCGCTTCGGCCAGCACCACGTCCCAGACCAGATCCGGCTCCTCGACGAAGAAGCGGTTGAAGCCGACCGTCAAGCGGCGCTCGCGCAGTGCCTTGATCTGGCCGGCGCGATCGAGGTTGTGCAGCACCACCTCGACCTTCGGATACGCGGTGCGGAAGGCCTGGATCACGCGCGGAATGGCGTCGAACACCGCCGAGCCGAACACGCCGACATCGAGCCGGCCGAGCTGCCCCTGCGCCGCCATCTGCGTGCGATCGAGCGCCTGCTCGGCCAGCGCCAGCAGGTTGCGGGCTTCATCGAGGAACACCGCGCCAGCGGCGGTCAGCTCGACGCCGCGCGGCTGGCGCTCCAGCAGCACCACGCCCAGCAGTTCTTCGAGCTGCTGCACTTGCCGGGTCAGCGGCGGCTGCGACACATGCAGCTGCTGCGCGGCCGCGCGGAAGCTGCGCGCCTCGGCCACGGCGGTGAAGTAACGCAGATGGCGGAACTCGATGGCGCCGAGACGATTGCTCAAGGCTGCATCTCCCGTGCGCGGTTTGGATGCCGGACGATACCGATGCGGTATCGCAGCCGCAATCCAAAAGTAATGGACCCGGCCCTGGGCGACGCCTACCGTTGCATCCGGACGCACTCCACAGAGAGCCGCGCCGCACGGGCAAGGAGAGAGACCGGCCGATGCAGTATCGGATCACCATCGAAGGCAGCGCACAGGCGTTCGTCAGCCATCCCGGCCAGTCCGCGCTCGATGCGATGGTCGGGCAGCCGGCGGCGCTTGAAGTTGGCTGCCGCGGTGGTGGCTGCGGGGTTTGCCGGGTCGAGGTGCTGAGCGGCAGCTTCGCGTGCGGCGACATGAGCGCCGAACAGATCAGCGCCGAATGCCAGGCGCGCGGCATCGCACTGGCCTGCCGGCTGTTTCCGAACAGCGATCTGCACCTGCGCCCGCTCGGCAAGCGCCTGGCAGAGGGCCGCAGTGTTGATCTCGACACCGCGGCGCTGCTGCGCGGCCTGAGCAAGTTCGCTCGATGCAGCGACCGGCTTGGCCCCGGTGCGTGTTCGTGAGCAGCGCCATTTCCATCAATCGCCCGGTGATCCACCACGCGGCAGCACAGCGCGTGGCGGGAGCCGCAGTCGCCAAGGCCGAAGCGCTCGGCATCAACGTCTGCGTCGCCGTGGTCGACAGTGCCGCGCGTCTGGTCGCCTATCTGCGCATGCCGAACGCCTTTCTGATTTCGGACGAGGTCAGTGTTGCCAAGGCGAAGAGCGTTGCGTCCGCGGCCGGGCTGCCGGCCGATGTGCTCGATGCTGCGTTGACCGGCGAAGGCCCCTGGGTGCGCGAAGGCCTGCTGAACGTTCCCGGCTTCACGCTGATTCGCGGCGCGCTGCCGCTGCGCGATGGCGCTGCGCTGATCGGCGCTGTCGGTGTTTCCGGCGGCTCGGAAGCGCAGGACCTGCTGTGCGCCGAAGCGGCCATTGCCGCGCTTCATTCCTGAACACATCGACTCGACGATCCCATGGCCAACGATCCTTCCGCTGCCGGTCCCGTTCCGACCTCCACTGCTGCCGTGAAGGCGTTCAAGCACTTCATCAACGGCGCGTTCGTCGGCAGCCAGAGCGGCAAGTCGTTCGAGAAGCGCAGCCCTGCCGACAACCATCTGATCGGCCATGTTCACGAAGGCGGTCAGGCCGAGATCGACGCGGCAGTGGCTGCCGGTCGCGCAGCAATGGATGGCCCCTGGGGACGCATGAGCATCGACGAGCGCGCAGCGCTGCTGCACAAGGTCGCCGACGAGATCACGCGCCGCTTTGGCGATTTCGTGGCGGCGGAGATGGCCGACACCGGCCAGCCGAAATCGATGATGGAGCACGCCTTCATTCCCAGAGGTGCGGCGAACTTCAAGATCTTTGCCGACGTGGTCAAGAACGTCGCCACAGAAAGCTTCATGACCCCGACGCCGGATGGCGCCGGGGCGCTGAACTATGCGATCCGCGTGCCGAAGGGCGTGATCGGCGTGATCTGCCCGTGGAACGCACCGCTGCTGCTGATGACCTGGAAGGTCGGCCCGGCGCTGGCCTGCGGCAACACGGTGGTGGTCAAGCCGTCCGAGGAAACGCCGGGTACGGCAACGCTGCTCGGCGAAGTGATGAACGCAGTCGGCGTGCCGCCCGGCGTCTACAACGTGGTTCACGGCCTCGGGCCGAATTCGGCTGGCGAATTCCTGACCCGGCACGATGGTGTTGCCGCCATCACCTTCACTGGTGAAACCCGCACCGGCGCGGCGATCCTCAAAAGCGCGGCCGATGGCATCCGCGATGTCAGCTTCGAACTCGGCGGCAAGAACGCCGCCGTGGTGTTCGCCGATTGCGATCTCGATGCCGCCATCGAAGGCACGATGCGTTCGGTGTTCCTGAACTGCGGCCAGGTCTGCCTGGGCACCGAGCGCGTCTATGTCGAGCGGCCGCTGTACGAAAAGTTCGTCGAGACTCTAAAGGCCAAGGCCGAAGCGCTGAAGCTCGGGCCGAGCGAGGAAAAGGGCGTGACGCTCGGCCCGCTGATCTCCAAGGAGCATCAGGCCAAGGTGCTGAGCTACTACGCCAAGGCCAAGGCCGAAGGCGCAACGATCGTCACCGGCGGAGGCGTGCCGGAGATGCCGGGCGAACTTGCCAACGGATCGTGGGTGCAGCCGACGATCTGGACCGACCTGCCGGAAACCGCGAGCGTGGTCCGCGAGGAAATCTTCGGGCCGTGCTGCCACATCAGCCCGTTCGATTCCGAAGCCGAGGTGATCGCCAAGGCCAACGACACGAAGTACGGCCTGTCGACGGCGATCTGGACTCGCGATCTGCAGCGCGCCCACCGGGTCGCCGCGAAGATAGAAGTCGGCATCACCTGGGTGAATTCGTGGTTCCTGCGCGATCTGCGCACGCCGTTCGGCGGCAGCAAGCAGAGCGGCATCGGCCGCGAAGGCGGCGTGCATTCGCTGGAGTTCTACACCGAGCTGCGCAACATCTGCGTGAAGCTTTGAGCTGCGTTCCTGCTGGATAGGAAAAGCAACATCAACCGTTAAGTAGCGACCGAACAACGAGACCCGACACATGGACGGCAAGACCGGCTTCACTCCAGAGCAGATTCGCCACTACGGCGACGAGCTGTACCGCGCCTGGCAAACGCGAAGCACGGTCGCGCCGCTGCTGGCGCGCGAGCCGCTGATCAGCGTCGATGACGCCTATCGCATCCAGGAGCGCTTCGTCGCTCGCAGGCTCGAAGCCGGCGAGCGGATCGTCGGCAAGAAGATCGGCGTCACCTCGAAAGCAGTGCAGGACATGATCGGCGTCAACCGTCCGGACTTCGGTCAGCTCACTTCAGGCATGGCTTATGAAGAAGGCCAGGACGTGCCGCTGGCCGGCCTGATCCAGCCGAAGGCCGAAGCCGAAGTGGCCTTCGTGTTGAAGCACGATCTGAACGGCCCGGGCATCACCGCGACCGATGTGATCCGCGCCACCGATTACGTCGTGCCCTGCTTCGAGATCGTCGATTCCCGGATCACCGACTGGAAGATCCGGATTCAGGACACCGTTGCCGACAACGCGTCCTGCGGCGTTTATCTGCTTGGGCGTGCGCGGCGCAAGGTGACGGATCTGGACCTGAACCTCGCCGGCATGGTGCTGGAACGCAACGGCGAGCTGTTCTCGACCGCCGCCGGCGCTGCCGTGCAGGGCGGGCCGGTCAACGCTGTGGTGTGGCTGGCAAACACCCTCGGTGCACTCGGCATTCCGTTCAAGGCCGGCGAAGTGATCCTGTCCGGCTCTCAGTCCTCGTTGATTCCAGTCGCCGCTGGCGACCACATGCGCTGCAACGTCGGCGGCCTCGGCAGCTGCGACATTCGTTTCGTCTGAAGGCCAGGAACATGCTCGATACCGCAATCATCAACAAGCTGACCGACCGCGTGCTGCACGCGCAGGACAGCGCGACCACCATGACCAAACTCACCGATGAATATCCGTCGATGAGCATCGAGGATTCCTACGCGGTGCAGGACGAGCTGCGCCGGCGCTGGATTGCTCGCGGTGACCGCTGCGTCGGCCTCAAGGCCGGCCTGACGTCGAAGGCCAAGATGCAGCAGATGGGCGTCGACGTGCCGAGCTTCGGCATCCTGATGGCCAGCTTCGCGCGGCCCGAGAACAGCGCGATCGACACGAAGGAGCTGGTGCATCCGCGTGTCGAGGCGGAGATCGCGTTCGTGATGAAAGCCGAGCTGCGGGGCGACGTGACGATCGAGCAGGTGATCGCCGCGACCGACTACATCATCCCGGCCGTCGAGGTCATCGACTCGCGCTACGAGAAATTCAAGTTCGATCTGGTGTCGGTGATCGCTGACAACGGTTCGTCTTCGCGCTACGTGACTGGCGGCCGGCCGCGCGATCCGCGCGAGATGGACCTGCGCACGATCGGTGTCGTCATCGAGAAGAACGGCGAAATCATGGCACTCGGCGCCAGTGCCGCCGTGCTGAACCATCCGGCGAAAGCCATCGTGATGCTGGTCAAGCACCTCGCCGAACGCGGCGAAAGCCTGGCCGCAGGCAGCTATGTGATGACCGGTGGCATCACCGAAGCAATTCCGGTGAGCGCCGGCGACAGCATCACCGCCCGTTTCCAGGACATGGGGAGCGTCAGCTTCCGTTTCATCTGAAGCACATCGATTGCCGCCGAGTGGCCATCAGAGCTGCCGGCACACCCGAGGAGGAGCATGCGATGTTCGTGAAAAACGCCTGGTACAACGCCGGTTGGGATTACCACTTCACCCAGAGCCAGCAGAACGGGCTCAAGCAGGGCAAGGGCGCACTGGTGGCGCGCAAGATCGCTGGCGAGCGAGTGGTGCTGTACCGCAAGCCGAATGGCCAGATCACGGCACTCGAAGATCGCTGCGTGCACCGTCAGGCCGCGCTGTCGCTAGGCCAGAAGGAAGGCGACAACATCCGCTGCATGTATCACGGCTTGCGCTTCGGCCCGGACGGCAAGTGCAACGAGATCCCCGGCCAGGATCACATTCCGACCAAGGCCTGCGTGCGCGCCTTCCCGGTGGTGGAGCGCGACAACTGGGTCTGGGTGTGGATGGGCGATCCGGCCAAGGCTGATGAGGCGCTGATTCCATTCGCCATCGGCCCCAGTCACCCGGACTGGAACGTCAAGACCTCGCAGATGCAGGTTGCCGCCGGCTACCGGCTGGAGATCGCCAACCTCGCCGATCTCACGCATCTGGCCTGGGTTCATCAGGGCACGCTCGGTGGCAACGATCAGCAGACGCGCGCCAAGTACACGACGATCAAGCCGACGTTCACCACCACCTCGCACAGCCTTCGCACCGAGTACGTCGTGCGCGATGTGCCGATCAGCACCTTCCTGGCGCATCTGTTCCCGCCGGAAACGCGCTTCGATCTGTGGTTCGACATCACGCACACGGTGCCGTGCACCTGGGTGCTGCACTTCCGCGTGTTCATCGCCGACGGCAAGGCCGGTGGCAAGCCGACCGGCCCGCTGATCGCCGACACCTGGACCTCGCAGGCGGTGACGCCGAACGATGCCGACACCGTGGACTACTACTACTCGTGGGGCGCAGCCCGGCACTGCGAATTCCCGGGGCTGTCCGAGCTGCTGCGCGACAACCTCGACGACGCCTTCACCGAGGACCGCCAGGTGCTGGAGGCCCAGCACGTCCGGGTGCGCGAAAAGCCGGACTTCCCGACGATCTCGATCATCCACGACAACGGACCGGCGCGGATGCTGCGCATCCTCGATGCGCTGCTGGCCGCCGAGGCCAGCGACGCGGCAGCGCTACCCCGTGCCGTCACTGCAGCAGTCGCCGAAACGATCTGACGCGCGAGCCCTGCATGAAAGCCCTTCACGACACCTGGTACGTCGCCGCGATCGCCACCGAAGTCGACGCGACCGCGATGTTCCATCGCCGCATCCTCGACACCTCGGTGCTGATCTATCGCAAGGGCGACGGTTCGCCAGCGGCGCTGCACGACCGCTGCCCGCATCGCTTCGCGCCACTGCATCTCGGCAAACGCGTCGGCGACGAAGTGCAGTGTCCGTATCACGCGCTGCGCTTCGACGCCTCCGGCCGGTGCACGCACAGCCCGCATGGCGATGGCACGGTGCCGGCGCGAGCCTGCGTGCGCAGCTTTCCGCTGGTGGAACGCTACGGCCTGCTGTGGATCTGGATGGGCGATGCGAGCCGCGCCGCACCTGAGCTGATTCCGCATTACCCGCTGCTCGACCATGCGCTGCCGACGGCGGTCGGCCACGGCTACATGCACATGGGCGCGCACTACGAACTGATCGTCGACAACGTCATGGACCTGTCGCATGTCGATCACGTCCACGGCCCGCTGCTGAACACGGCCGGCCATCTGAGCAAGCAGAAGCCGCCGGTGCGTGATGACGGCAACAGCGTGCTGGTGCGCTGGGAATGGCAGCAGCAGCCGCCGATGGGCCTGTTCGCGCCGCTGCTGCAAGACCCGAGCGGCCCGGCCGAGCAGTTCGTGCAAGTGCAATGGACCGCACCCAGCAACATGTTCCTGACTGTTGGTGCCGTGCAGGGCTCGCGTGACTACGAGCAGGGCCTGATCAGCTGGGACTTCCACCTGCTGACGCCGGAAAGCGAAACCAGCACGCATTACTACTTCGTCAGCCTGCGCAACTTCATGGTCGAGAGCGCCGAGTTCAACGCGATGAAGCTCAAGAACATGATCGATACCTTCAAGGCCGAGGACGAGCCGCTGATTGCGGCCGTGCAAGCCGAAATGGGCGGTGCCGATTTCTGGTCGCTGAAACCGGCGCTGCTGTCCAGCGATCCGGCACCGGTCAAGGCGCGACGGCGGCTGGCGGCGTTGATCGAGGCCGAAGCCGCGCGGCGCTCGCAGGCGCTGGTCGCGGCTTGAGGTCTGACCGATCAATCACAAGCAACATCAAAAGTTAATCGCAAAGGCGCAAAGAACGGCAAGGAGGAGAACGCAAAGAGAAGCCGCAGAGAGGAAAGCAAGAAGATTTTCAGGAAAGCTTTTGCCGTTCTTTCTGTTCCCCCTTTCTTTTCCCTTTGCGCCTTTGCGTTGAACTTTTGACTTTGCTGTTCTCAGCAACAACAACCGAGTAGACGCAATGCCCATCATCCAGTTCAACCTGCTCGAAGGCCGCACCGTCGAGCAGAAACGCAAGCTCGCCAAGCGCGTCACCGAGACCGTCGTCGAGGTGCTCGGCGTGAAGCCGGAGAACGTCCGCATCCTGATCCACGAGATGGGCGGCGAAGACTTTTCGGTCGGCGGTGTCACTGCTTCGCAGAACGGCAAGATGCCGACGGCGGCGCTGAACAGCATCAATGGCCACGCCCATCTGGAGACGAAAACCCAATGAAGAAGATTCGTTGCGCCTTGATCGGCTCCGGCAATATCGGTACCGATCTGATCTACAAGATCCAGCGCTCGCCGCTGCTGGAACCGGTCTGGATGGTCGGAATCGACGCCAATTCGGAAGGTCTGAAGATGGCTCGCGAGATGGGCCTGAAGACCACGCATGAAGGTGTGGATGGCCTGCTGCCGCATGTGCTGGCAGACAACATCCAGATCGCCTTCGATGCCACCAGCGCCTACGTCCACAAGTCCAACTCGGACAAGCTGACCGCGCTCGGCGTGATGATGATCGACCTGACACCGGCGGCGATCGGGCCGCTGTGCGTGCCGCCGGTGAATCTGGCCGAGCACGCCACGCAGGGCGCGATGAACGTCAACATGATTTCCTGCGCCGGTCAGGCCACGATCCCGATGGTGCGTGCGGTCTCGCGCGTGCAGGGCGTGAAGTACGCCGAGATCATCGCCAGCGTGGCCTCGAAGTCGATCGGCCCCGGCACCCGCGCCAACCTCGATGAATTCACCTACACGACCTCGAACGCCATCGAAGTGGTCGGTGGCGCGCGTAAGGGCAAGGCGCTGGTGGTGGTCAATCCGGCCGAGCCGCCGATGCTGATGCGCAACACCATCTACTGCCTGACCGATGACGCGCCCGACGAGGCCAAGATCATCGAATCGGTGCAGCAGATGATCACCGAAGTGCAGAAGTACGTTCCCGGCTATCGCCTGGTCAACGGCCCGGTGTTCGATGGCAACAAGGTCGCGATCTTCATGGAAGTGAAAGGCCTCGGCGACTACCTGCCGACCTACGCCGGCAACCTCGACATCATGACCGCCGCGGCAACCCGCACGGCCGAGATGTTCGCCGAAGGCATCCTCGCGGGACGTATCAAGTTGAAGGAGGCGGCATGAACAACGACGGCTTCATCGACTTGAAGGGCCGCAAGGTCCTGATCCACGACATGAGCCTGCGCGACGGCATGCATGCCAAGCGCGAGCAGATTTCCACGGCACAGATGATCGCCGTGGCCAGCGCACTCGACGACGCGGGCGTGCCGCTGATGCAGGTCGCCCATGGCGGCGGGCTGGGCGGCAACAGCCTGCAGCATGGCTTTGCGATGCATTCCAACGAGGAGTACTGGGATGCAGTGATGCCGCACATCAAGCGCGCCAAGGTTTCGGTGCTGCTGATTCCCGGCATGGGCACGATGAAGGAATTGCAGAGTGCCTACGACCACGGCGTGCGAAGCGTGAGTGTGGCCACCCATTGCACTGAAGCCGACACCACGCCGCAGCACATCGCCTATGCCCGCAAGCTCGGCATGGATACCGTCGGCTTTTTGATGATGGCTCACCTGAACACGCCGGAAGGGCTGAGCCAGCAGGGCAAGCTGATGGAGAGCTACGGCGCGGAGTGCATCTATGTCACCGACTCGGCCGGCTACATGCTGCCGGAGGACGTCAAGCGCCGGGTTCGCGCGCTGCGTGAGGTGCTCAAGCCCGAGACGCAGATCGGCTTCCATGGCCATCACAACCTCGGCATGGGCATCGCCAACTCGATCGCCGCGATCGAGGAGGGCGCGTCACGCATCGATGCCTCGGTGGCCGGCCTCGGCGCCGGGGCCGGCAACACGCCGCTGGAAGTGTTCGTCGCGGTCTGCGAGCGCATGGGTATCGACACCGGCTGCGACCTGTTCAAGCTGATGGACATGGCCGAGGACATCATCGTGCCGATGATGGACCAGATGGTCCGCGTCGATCGCGCTTCGCTGACGCTGGGCTTCGCCGGCGTCTATTCGACCTTCCTGCTGCATGCCAAGCGTCTCGGCGCCAAGTACGGCCTGCCGGCGCGCGACATCCTGGTCGAGCTCGGCCGCAAGAAGATGATCGGCGGCCAGGAAGACATGATCGAAGACACCGCACTGACGATGGCCAAGGTACGTGGCCTGATCAAGGACAAGGCGGCCTGAAGCAGGAACCTGATGCACAACCGGGCACCTGCCCGGTTGCACGAAAAAACGACGAGGAGCGAACACCATGGCAATGCGAGGCGTGCTGCGACCGGGCGAAATCCACATCCGGGTGATGGACATGAAGAAGGCCCGACATCATTACGATCACATCATGGGTCTTCATGAAGTGATGGAAGACGACAAGGGCCGGGTCTACTTCAAGGCCTGGGATGAGCACGACCATCACTCGATCGTGCTGGTGCCGTCGGATCGTCCGGGCATGGACCACTTCGCGTTCAAGGTCTACGACGATGCCACGCTCGACACGCTGGAAAAGAAGCTCGTCGCCTTCGGCATTCCGGTCAGCCATATCGCAGCCGGTGTCTATCCGAAAAGCGGCCGCCGCCTGTCGTTCGTGATTCCAAGCGGCCACACGATGCACCTGTATGCCCACAAGGAGCAGATCGGCAACACGCTGCCGACCTCGAATCCGGGTGTGGTGCCGGACGATGGCGTGGTGCGTGGCGCCAACATCTGCCGGCTCGACCACCTGCTGCTCGGCGGGGTCAATCTCGAAGAGTGCGTGAAGCTCTTCACCGAGGTATTCGACTTCGACCTGTCGGAAAAGCTCGTTCACCACGAAGCGGGTATCGCACTGGCGGTATTCCTGACCTGCTCGATCAAGCCGCACGACATCGCCTTCCTGCTGCAGCCGGAACCGAACCGCTTCCATCACGCCTCGTTCGCACTGGAATCGGCGCACGACGTGATCAAGGCGGCCGACCGGTTCGGCAAGTACCGGGTGCCGATCGATGTCGGCCCGAACCGCCACGGCATCACGCGCGGCGCCACCATCTACTTCTTCGACCCGTCGGGCAATCGCAACGAAGTGTTTGCCGAAGGCTACATCCACTACCCGGATACGCCGCTGCTGACCTGGGACACCACGCAAGCCGGCCCGGCGCAGTTCTCGCAGGACAACACGCCGCGCGACAGCTTCCTGCAGGTGTTGACCTGACACAGGCAGTGAGCCGAACCATGAACGCACCCGAAATCGCCATCGTCGTCGGCGCTACCGGCGCGATGGGTCAGGTCATCACCCGGCGTCTGGCCTCGCGCGGCCTGAAAGTGATCGCCGTCGCCCGCAGCGCCGCCAGCGTTGCCGAACTCGCTGCAGGCGATCCGAACATCGTCGCCTGCGTGGCCGACATCGCGTCCGACGGCGCGATCGAAGCGATCGGCGCGATGCTCGACGGCCCGGTGCGGATGCTGGTCCACGGTCCGGGTGTGGCCACGGCGGGCGGTGTCGCGAGCGCCCCCACCGCCGCCGTCGTCGATGCCGTCAACATCAAGTGCGGCGGTCTGATGCGGCTGGTCCGTGCCGCCGACAACCGCCTGCAGCGTGGATCGCGGATCGTCGCCATCGGCGGCCATTACGGCTTCGAGCCGACCGCCTACGCCGCGACTGCCGGTGTTGCCAACGCCGCGCTTGCCAATCTGGTGCGCCAGTATTCCTGGGCCTATGGCGAACGCGGTGTGACCGCCCATCTGGTGGCGCCGGGCCCCGCCGATACCGACCGTCTGCGCCGGGTGGCCACCGGGCGCGGCGAGCGTGACGGCATCAGCGCCGACGCGGTGCTCGACCAGATGCGCGCCGAATCGGCGATCGGTGCCTTCACCACGGTCGAGCAGATCGCCTGGGCGATCGAGCTGCTGCTGGCACCGGAAGCCGATGCGCTGGCCGGCGGTACGCTGTTCATGGATGCCGGACGCCGCAAGGGCCTGCCGTAGGCCCTGCATCAAGGCTCGGCCCGACTCGGCCGCTTAGTCGGGTATCGATCCTTCCGGCGGTGCCGCCAGCGGATAGCCGAGGCCCTGGTAATCCCAGCCGCCGAGTTCGAGCCGATTCAGCGAAGCATCCTGCGGGCTCGCGTAATACGCGCGAATATCCTGGATCAGGCCGCGCGCGCTGTAGCGGTACCACTCGTCGCCTCTGAGCAGCACGCCGGATCGGCGCTTGAAGTGCGACCACTCGATCGCTGCGCGACGCGTCGCGGCATCGACGATCACCTGGTCGACGGTCCAGTAGGAACCGAGCGTTTCGACCGCCGCCTGCCAGCGCCTGCCGATGGTCAGCGCACCGCAGAACGGGCCTTCGTACATGCCGGGCGGGAAGTAATGAACGCCATCCGGCTCGAAGTAGGCAGCGATCCGCTCGGCGTCACCGCTGTTGCAGGCATCGAAGTAGGCGCGGATATGCGCTTCGATGCCGGCGGCGGTCAGTTCGGCGAACACCGGGGCGGTATCGGTCACGGCGGGCTCAGATCTTCCGGAACAGCGGGCTGCGCACCTGCTGGGCATCGGCCGCCGACAGGAACTTCTCCTGGTAGATGTCGCGCTCGAACAGCCGGCCCTGCATCAAGGTGGTGATGCAGGCGTCGATCATCAGCGGCGGGCCGCACAGATAGGCCGTGTGGCCGCGGAAGTCATTGCCGAAGTGCGCCTTGGCGGCGTCGTGGACGAAGCCGCGGAAGCCCGACCAGTCACTGCCCTCGGGCTCGTTCGACAGCGCCGGCACATAGGTGAAGTTCGGGTACTGCTGGCTCAGTGCGGTGAATTCGTCGTGGTAATACAGCTCCGCTTTCACGCGCTGGCCGTAGACCAGCGTGATCGGCTCGGTACTGCCCGCTTCGAGCAGGTCGAGAATCATGCTGCGCGGGCTCGACAAGCCCGAGCCACCGGCCATGAACAGGCTCGGGCTGTGCGCCGACTTGCGGACGAAGAAGCGGCCATAAGGGCCTGCGATGCGGACGCGATCGCCGAGCTTCAGCTCGTTGTGCAGCCAGGCCGTGCCGACGCCGCCGGGCACGATGCGCACGTTCAGCTCGATCTCGGTTCCGGTTGCAGGCGGATTGGCCAGCGAGAACGGCCGGCTGAAGCCGTGTTCGCCGATGCTGACGTTGACGTACTGGCCAGCCTGGAAATGCATCGCCTCGTCGAGCCTGATCCAGATGCCCTTGATCGTCGGCGTCAGATCTTCGATGCGGCTGACCGTGCCTTCGAAGTCGCGGACCTTGATGATCTCGGCGTCCGGTTCCTCGTCGATGTCGGCTTCGATGGTGACGTCGGATTGCAGCGTCGCGCAGCAGGCCAGCGTCTTCTTCTCGTCGCGCTCGAAGTCCATAAGCGCGAACGGCGAGGCCTCGCCATGCTCGATGTCGCCATCGACGACCTGCACCTTGCAGGTCGCGCACAAGCCATGGCAGCAGGCGTGCGGCAGCCAGATCCCGGCGCGCAGGCAGGCGTCGAGTATGGTCTGGTCATCCTCGACCGTAATGGTCTGGCCGAGTGGCTCAATGGTCAGTTCGTACGACATATGCGTTGGAGTACAGATCAAGAATTAACAGCTCCAGGGCACAAAGGCACAAAGGTGAAAAGCAAGGACACGACGAAAATCCTTATGCCTTTCTTTGTGTCCTCGTCTTTGCTGTTCTTCGTGCCTTTGCGTCCCGGAGTTTTAGTCCAGCCATGAACAACGACTGATCAGCAAACCGCGTTGCCACCGACGCCATTCAGCCCCGGCGTGCGGAAGCTGATCGTGGTCTTGTGGCCGATGCCGTTGTCGGTCAGCGACTTCGCAAGATCCGGCTTGAACGGACCTTTCGAGGTCTTCCACTCGACAGCGTTCCAGTCGATCTGCTTGAAGTTCGGATGGGCGCCGAAGATGCCCGGCAGCACGCCGTCGATCAGCGCGCCGAACGGCATCGCCGGCGGCAGCGGCACGCACATCGGCCAGGCAAACATCAGATGCTTTTCCCAGTGGATGTTGACGATCTGGTTGCCGTGAAACTTCTCGACACCGTCCTTGAAGTCGCCGTGGTAGTCCGGCGTGATGGCCTTGATGGGCATGATGGTTTTCCTCAGGTTCTGTGGTTCAGGCGGTCGCTGCGCGCGCCGCGATTTCTGCAGCCCGGCGCACGCTGGCCGGCACGCCACCGATGCCCCAGCGATCCGGATGCACTTCGTCGATCTGCACGCGGATGCGCTCGGCATTGGCGCCGAGCACGCGCGCGACGACGGCGGTCATCTCGGCAATCAGCTGGTGATGCTGCTCGACCGGTCGGCCCTGCAGCAGCACCATGCGAATGAACGGCATCTCGACCTCGGCGCGGCTGACCGTCTGCAGCACCTCGTCGCCGGGCTGGCCGGACAGGCCCCAGAGCGCCGGCTCCACTTCGGTGACCCAGACTTCGAGCCGATCCTTCGGAGCGCCGATGATCCGGGCCAGCGTGTCCGAGCACGCCACGACCAGCTGCTTGAGCGTGGCCAGCGGGTGCCCTTTCAGGACGATGACATTGCAGACTGGCATCGATCGCGCTCCGTCTCAGCCGGCCTTGCGGGCCGTGACATCGGCCGTGCTCGCGGTATCGCGAACCGCGTCGGTGTACGCGCCTTCATGAATGTTGGCCGGACGCGAAGTCCACTTTTCCCAGTTGGTGGCATCGGCGCTGCCCTTGAAGTCGCCGTTGTCGACACCGGGCTTGATGCCCATGTAACGCAGGGCCTCAACCATCGGGTTGAAGTCCGGTGCGGTCGGATCGACACCCGGCAGGAAGCAGTTGCCCTGGTAGATCTGGTGCACCGGCAGCCAGGCGTGCACGTACTTCTCCGGCGTGTCGTCGAAGATGTCCTTGCAGCCGTCCGAACACATGTGGAAGGTCTGGCCCTGGTACTCGCTTTCGCGCAGGCTCAAGGTGGTCGGATCGCCGGACTCGGTGAACAGGCACGGCCACTGGCAGACCTGGCAGAGCTGCGGCAACGTCGAGTTCTTGAACGGCGTGCCGGCCGCTTCCTGGGCCTTCCAGTATTCGTAGCGCGGGCGGTAGTACTGGTCGAACGTGTCCGGATACTTCTCCGACATCCAGGCCATTTCCTCATCGGACGGCAGCCACATCTGGAAGCCGACGGCATCGCGGTTGGCGTAGAACACGCTCCACATCTGGTGGGCGACATGGCCCTTCTCGGCGATCGTCTCCGGCGCGCGCTTCGGCGGCTTGATGCCGTAGCGGGCAAGGTCGGCGAACAAGGCGCCGCCGTTCTGCTCGTAGTAGATCTCCCAGGCCTCGTTCCAGGCCATGACCCGCTTCGGCAGCATGTAATCCATCATCGTCGCCAGGAGCGACAGCAGGCGGTAGCCACGCCAGAACCACTTGTCGATCCACTTCTGCACCAGCGGCACATTGGCCGGATCCTGTTCGAGCAGGAACTTGATGACTTCGATGCCCAGCGTCATGTGCCGCGCTTCATCGCTCTGTGCCGAGAAACCGAAGCTGACGGTGGCCATGTCGCCGTTGAATGCCGCACCCGACATCCACGGCATGAACGCGAGATTGGTCAGCACGTACTCGAACGCGAAGCTGATCGCGACGATGAACTCGAACGGGCCGGAGGTCACCGCATCTTCGAAGAACGACTTCGGAATCGACAGGTACCAGACCCGATCGAACTGGTACGGGAACTCGTTCATGCCCGTGAAGTACTTCGCGTACTGGCTGATCGTGTGGATCTGCGTGGTCGCGTGGCGAAGTTCATCGAGCGACTGCATCTGCGCCGCGATGCGCGGACCGACGCCGGGGAACTCGCGCGCCAGCATGTTGAAGCCGCGGTGGCTGTCGTACTCCAGTTCGGTGATGCCGTTGATGAACACCTTCAGTGCCTGCACATAACGGGCATCGGTGACATTGAACTGGCCGTTGTGCTGCTGGAACGCATCGACGATCGCGTAGAGCTTGCGCTCCTTCTCGCCCTGGTATTTCCAGTAGGCGTCCATGGTCAGCCGGAACGGGTCTTCCCACTTGTCCCAGTCATGGATCACGACACCTTCGAAGTCGACGTTGCGGAAGATGTCTTCCTTCTTTTCGTAGCTCGGCTCCCAGCCGAGCCCGCGCGTCAGCAGCGCGTAGTTTTCCTTCAGGTTGAGCTTCTTCGCGGGCTTTGCGTTGCCTTCGGCGGCCATGGTGTTTCTCCTTCAGAAGTTTGGATGCAAGCAGGAAGCGGATTCAGTGGGTCTTCCACTCGAGCACGAACTCGTCGTCGGACTCGTCGACATTGCCGGCAATCGAAATCATGTTGATCTGGATTTCGCGCAGGTCGAAGTCGCGGCCCAGGTGCTCCTCGACGGTCTCGCGGCGGATCACCAGACGTCCGGGGCAATCGATCTTCACCATCGCCGGATAGTCGTGGACTATGGCGTTCGGGTTGTCCTGGCGAATCGCGTCGATGATCGGCAGCGTGTCGTTGTTGGCCTGCAGCGCGATGAACACCGGCTGGGTGCTGGTGGTTGCCATGTCAGAGGCTCAGGCCGAGCTTGGCGGCGCGCGCATCAAGCGCTGCGAGCACGCTGGCCAGCGCATCGTCGGCCTGGTTGCCGAGCACCCGCTGCACGATCGGCTGCAGCGCCGGCGCAAGGCGGTTGCGCCAGGTCTGCACCCAGCCGGAGATCAGCGCCTTGTTTTCAGCACTGTCCGCAGCTGCGGTCTTGATCACCGCATCGATCCACTTCGCGGTTTCCTCGTACCAGCGCAGCAGGTGATCGTTCAGCGACGACAGCGCCGAACTGCCACCGCCGCCGAGCGCGCCATCGATGTGCTGGTAGAACAGCGGGTAGACCAGCGCATCGGCCACCAGCAGCTGGGCGACGAACACTTCGAACCAGTCGCGGGTGACGAACAACCGCTCCACTTCGCGGCGCAGCGGCTGCCAGTCGGGGTGGTCGGTCCACAGCGCCTGCGCGGCCAGCAGCGCATCGCCGCTGTTGCCGTCGATCAGCAGGCCGATCCGCGAAATGTGCTGCGCCATGCCGAGACGGTCGGCGGTGTTCATCATCGCCGGCGACGTGATCGCGGTGCCGTAGCCATAGGCCGCGACATGGGCGCTGTTGGTGTTCGCACCCCATTCGTAATGCCGCAGCGGCACGATTGCGTGAATGATCCGCTCGCGGGCGTCCTGCGACAGGCTGCGCAGCAGATCGCGCTTCTCGACGAAATCCAGCGTCCGGTCGATCGCGTCCTGCTGCTTGGCGCGCGTCGTCGTGTAGTTGCCGTAGTAGAACTGGCGCGGGTCCTTCAGCGCGTACCAGTCCTTCATCACCACGGCGGTGCGGCGCGCATCGAACATCTCGCGCGTCGGGTCCCACAGCGGCTTGTAGTGGAAGTTGGCGGTCGACTGGATGTCGTAGGTCGCTTCCTGATAACGCGTCGCCGGCTTGTCGCCGAAACGGCGCTGCAGATGGCCAAAGCTGTTGGTGAGCGGCTTGACGCCCTTGGTGCGGATTTCGACGGACATGCGCTTCTCCTCGCGTGTTCTTGGTTATTCGGTGACGCCGGGCTGGCCGTAACGCCACTTCAGGGCTTCGCGATCGATCTGCGCGGCCTGGGCATCGTTGAGATGGACGACGTGGTTGGACGCGCAGAACTCCTGATAGGCGAGCAGCGGCATGATCAGTTCGCAGGACAGCTGCGGATCGCCGATCGCGAAATCGAAGATCACGAAGCCGTCGTCGCGCTGCTCACGCAGACGCACGTAGCGTTGTTGTGCATCGGGCGCGCTGCGCTCGGCATGCAGGGAAACCACGGTCATCGCTCTCTCCAGTCGCATTGCGCGGCCCGCCTGCGGCGAGTCCGGTAGTCAGGTCTTGGCCTGACGTCATGCCTGCGAAATTGCATCGAGCGTGCCAGCCTTCGGCCGACGCCGGATGCGCCGAGTCCGCCGTCTTCAAGTCACTGAACCGATTGCGATTGATGGGATATCGAGGGCGTTTGTCGCCGCGCGCCCGCAGGCTCTGGACGGACAGCGCATTGATGATTTGATCAATTCATTCGCCATCCGCATCAGCAGATTTGATCAAAGCGATTAATCTTCTGATCAAGCCCTTGCGTTGACCGAGCCCCGATCATGCCGCTGCCGCCGCCCGCCGAACCCGCCGTGCCGCTGCGCTATCCGGATGTCGGCGACCTGCTGGCGCGCGTCCGTTTCCAGCCCGAGGAAGGCCGCATCTGGCTCGACGACCAGCGGATGCTGCTGATGCACAGCTCGGCATTCGGCGTGCTGCGCCGCGAGCTGATCGAAAGCCTCGGCACCGATCGCGCCCGCGGCCTGCTGACCCGAATCGGCTACAACTCCGGCTCTCACGATGCCGAGCTGTCGCGCAAGCTGCGCGAGACCGGCGGTGCCGATGCCGCCGTGTTCGGCGGCCCGCAGCTGCACATGCTGGAAGGCACGGCGAAGGTCGAAGCGGTGCGGATGGAGATCGACGAGGAAAAGGGCCATTTCGACGGCGAGTTCATCTGGCACGGTTCGGCCGAGGCCGAGGAACACATCCGCCTGTACGGCATCGGCCGGGAACCGGCCTGCTGGCAGCAGATCGGCTACGCCGCCGGCTTCATCAGCCGCTTCATGGGCCGCCCGGTGCTGTTCCGCGAAGTGGAATGCCGAGCCCAGGGCGCGCCGCAGTGCCGGATCGTCGGCAAGCCGGTCGAAGCCTGGGGTGACGCCAGCGGCGACCTGGCGTTCCTGCGCGCCGACGCGCTGACGGCCGGTCTTGCCACTGCTGCCGCCACACCGGTCGGCAGCGCTGCGCAGAACCTGCTGGGCGATGCCGACGTGGTCGGCGCCTCGGCCGGCTTCAATGCCGCCTGCCACATGGTGCGCCGGGTCGCCGACACGCAGGCCACCGTGCTGTTTCTCGGCGAAAGCGGCGTCGGCAAGGAAGTGCTGGCGCGCAGCCTGCACCGGGTCAGCAAGCGCGCGTCCGGGCCGTTCGTGGCGATCAACTGCGCGGCGATCCCGGAGAACCTGATCGAATCGGAACTGTTCGGTGTCGAGCGTGGCGCGTTCACCGGCGCCAGCACCGCGCGCCCCGGTCGTTTCGAGCGCGCCCACGGCGGCACGCTGTTTCTCGACGAGATCGGCATCCTCAGCTGGACCGCGCAGGGCAAGCTGCTGCGTGCGCTGCAGGAGCGCGAGATCGAGCGGGTCGGCAGCACCCGCACGCACAAGGTCGACGTGCGGCTGGTCGCGGCGACCAATCTCGACTTGCGCGAGGAAGTTCGCGCCCGGCGCTTTCGCGAGGATCTGTTCTTCCGCCTGAACGTGTTTCCGATCACCGTGCCGCCGCTGCGCGAGCGGCGTGAAGATATTCCGATCTTCATGAATCACTTCCTGCGCAAGTTCAACCAGCGCAACGGCCGCAGCGCCACCGGCTTCACTGCGCAGGCGATCGACGCGATGCTCGGCTACGGCTGGCCCGGCAACATCCGCGAGCTGGAGAACATCGTCGAGCGCGGCATGATCCTGGCGCCCGAAGGCGGCGCGATCGATGTCGTCCACCTTTTTTCTGGCGGCGAGCAGCTCGGTAGCGGCGCGCTGACGCTGGATCGCGGCGGCAGCTTGCGCGCGCAGGGCAGCAGCGCCGCAGCGGCTGCGAGCGCTGCCGAACTGCCGGCGGCAGCCGCCAGCCTGTCGATCGGCGACGTGCAGGCGCTGATGATCGAGCGCGCCGTGGCGCAAAGCGGCGGCAACCTGTCGGCGGCCGCGCGCGCGCTGGGCATCACTCGCCCGCAGCTGGCCTATCGCCTGAAACAGCAGCGCCACCGCGACGGCTGAGCGCGCTGCCGCTAGGCTTGGCGTCCCCCGCTCGCTGAACCGAACCGCCACCGCCCGACCATGCTGACCTTGCCGCTGACTCGCGAGCTGGTGCTCGACCGCCCGGTCGCCGACTGCTTCCGCTATCTCGCCGATTTCTCGACCACCGAACAGTGGGATCCCGGCGTCTTCGCGGCCGACAAGACCACGGCCGGCGCAGCGCAGGCCGGCAGCGCCTTTGCGTTGCGCCTCAACGTGCTCGGCCGCTCGGTACCGGCGGACTACCGGCTGACCGAACGCGACGAGAATCGGCGGCTGGTGCTGGAAGGCAGCGGCCCCGGCTTCACGGTGGTCGACACGATGGACTTCGAGGCCCTCGGCCCATTACAGACGCGGCTGCGCTATCAGGCGGTGATGACCTGGAATGCGGTGCCGGCGCGGATCGCACCGCTGCTGAAGCCCTGGGCCGAACGGCTCGGCGATCAGGCGATGACCGGCCTGACCCGAGCGCTGGTCGAGGACGGCCCGGAACGGCTGCAGGCGCGCGAGCGGCTGGCGCAGAAGCTGGTCGTGCCGGGCATGGTCGCGTTCACGCAGCGCGGCTGGCGTGCACAGCATTCGCGCGGCTTGAGCCGGCGCATGGACGGCCGCACCGTCGCGATCACCGGCGTCACGGCCGGGCTCGGGCTGGCGGCGGCCAAGGAGCTTGCGCGGCTCGGCGCGCGGCTGATCGTGATCGGCCGCGGCACTGACCGATTGAACGCCGCAATGCAGGCGATCCGCGACTTCGCGGGTGACTGCGAACTGCTGCCGTACGAGGCAGAGCTGTCGTCGCTGGCTGACACCCGGAAGCTGGCCGAGCGGCTGCTGATCGAACAGCCGGTGATCGACGTGCTGATCAACAACGCCGGGGCCTTGTTCAACGAACGCGGCGACACCCCGGAAGGCCACGAGCGCACGCTGGCGATCAACCTGCTGAGTCCGGCGCTGCTGACCAAGCGGCTGGAACCCGTGCTTGCCGAGCGGCGCGGCCGCGTCATCAACGTGGTCTCCGGTGGCCTGTACCTGCAGGGGCTGGCGATCGACGATCTCGACTACCAGCGCGGCGAGTACGACGGCGCCAAGGCCTATGCGCGCGCCAAGCGCGGCCTGCTGGCGCTGACCCGTCTGTGGGCCGACGAAGAAACGCGCATCGCCTGGCACGCGATGCATCCGGGCTGGGCGGCAACACCGGGCGTGGCGAAATCGCTGCCGGCCTTCGATCGCCGCATGCAGCCGTTCCTGCGCACGCCACGACAAGGCGCCGACACCATGGTCTGGCTGGCCAGCCATCCGGCGGTGGCTGCGCACGGCGACGATTCGAGCGGCTTCTGGTTCGACCGCGCACAGCGGCCGGACGCGCTGCTGCCGGGCACGGCGGTCGATACCGCAATGGCGATGTCGCTGGAAGCCGAGGTCCGGCTGCGCGCCGGCTGGTAGCGGCGTCGCGCGGTCAAGCCTTGGGCCGGACCCGCCGCATCAGCCCTTCCTGCGTGGTGCTGGCCAGCAGCAGACCGGCGCGGTCGTAGATCCGGCCGGTGATGAAGGCGCGTCCGGCAGCCGCGGTCGGCGCGTCGATGCAGTACAGCAGCCAGTCGTCGAACCTGGCGGCGCGGTGAAACCAGACCGCGTGATCGAGGCTGGCCATCATCATGTCCGGCTGGCCGTAGTAGCCGCCGTGCGGCAGCTTCGCGGTGCCGATCAGATCGAAGTCCGAGGCATACGCGAGCAGCACCGTGTGCCATTCCGGCGGCGGCGGCTGGTCGCCGGTGCAGCGCAGCCACAGCCGCTGGGTGCCGGGGGTCTCGCCCGGCTTCGACTGCAGATCCAGCGCCGGGCGGATCTCGATGCCGGCGCGCTCGGCGATCATCTTGATCCCCAGCAGCCCCGGCGATGCCTCGGGCGGCCCGGCCCGCCATTCGGCGTGAAGCTGCGTGCCGGACTTCAGCGTTTCCGGCGGCGGCACGGCAGGCATCGCCACCTGGTGATCCCAGCCTTCCTCCGGTGAGTGGAACGACACCATCATCGAAAAGATCGGCACGCTGTTCTGGATCGCCTGCACGCGGCGCGTCGTGAAGCTGCCGCCGTCCCGAATCCGCTCGACCTCGTAGATGATCGGCAGGTGCAGATCGCCCGGCCGCAGGAAATACGCGTGCAGCGATTGCGCCAGCCGCCCGGCCGGCACCGTGCGCGTCGCCGCAACCAGCGCCTGCGCCACCACCTGGCCGCCGTAAAGCTGCTTGAAGCCATCGTCGCGCGACTGGCCGCGAAACAGGTCGGCGTCCAGTGTCTCGATATCCAGCAGCTTCAGCAGTTGATCCAGCCTGACCGACATCCCGGTGTTCTCTCAGTAGCGTTCCGGCCGCCATTGTCCCGCAGGCGCAGCCGTCAGCTGGCAGCCGATTTCGAAACGGGTGCCGATGCCGATGGAACGGCGCGCCAGTTCGCATGCTGCTCCCAGTAGGCGACGCTGCGCTGGTAGGCCGCGCGATCGAGCGGCACGTCGGAACCGCCTTCGGCGACACCAAGCGCATTGCGCATCATCGTGATCGGCGCCATCGGAATCTCGTCCGGCTCGGCCGTGGCCAGGCAGCCGACGATGCCCCAGTCCGCGTCGATCGACTCGCCTTCCTTCGCAAGCTGCGCGCGGCTGTACAGGATCACCACCAGATAGTCGGCGACCGGCGCGGTCAGGCCTTCGAACCAGCGCGTCAGCACCGGCAGTTCGTCCTTGTTGCGCGCCTCGTAGCCGGAGCGCAGCAGATGGCGGTTGTCGTCAGTGATCGCGATCGTCAGGCAGCGCGTCGACGTCCAGTTGCGGTGGACATGCAGCTTGCAGAACGGCGCGTAGCCGTCGATCACGCGCGCCGGCGCGTGTTCGTTCAGATGGGCGACGAACTCGGCTGGCGAGATGTCCTGAATGGTGTTCGGCCGCCGCTGCTTCGGGAACAGCCGGGCCTTGGCGAACGGCGTGAGGATGATGGATGTGGACATGGGCCAGGGTGATTTTCCGTAGCGCCGACGATGACTGTTTAGGCCCGCGCCCAGCGCGAAGCCAGTTGTTGGCAGGTCAGTCGAACGGCGTCGTCATCAAGGACATGCGTCACCAGGCCCTCGACGGTGAAGGCCGCGATCCTGACTTCGGCCGCGATCGCTGCCTGGGTCATTTCTTGCGGCAGCTGCATCGCGAACAGCTGCTCGACGATGCTGTGGAACTGGCTGTGCCATTGGTCGACGGGCTTCGATTCGCGGACACGGGCATGAACGGTCGAGATCAGCCGACTGAACCCGCGCAGCGTCTGCACCAGCCACAGCAGCTGCTCGGCAAGCGGCTTTCGGGCCACGGTCAGGAACGTCGCCATGTTTTCCTGGAACAGCTCGTCGAGCACGGCCAGCAATAGCGCGTCCTTGTCCTCGAAATACCAGTAGATGGTGTTCGGCGTCACGCCAGCCGCCTTGGCGATGCGACCCATCGGCGTCGATTCGTAGCCGTCCTGCACGAACAGCTGACGCGCAGCGGCCATCAGCTGCGCTTTCTTTTCGGCCTCGGGTTCGGCTCGCTTGTTGACGGGCATGGGTGATCTTGACTGGCATTTAAGAGGCGCGATAGCCTGCATTCCTGACGACAGCCCAGCGATTCTCACAAATGCCCGCCTCGCCGACATCCAACGTGCAATCGCAAGCGCGCGAAACGCTGCTGTTTCCGTCCGGCAACGACCACTGCGAAGCCTGGCTTTACCGGCCTGAAGGGCTGCGACCGGGACAGCGCGCGCCGATCGTCGTGATGGCCCATGGGCTGGGCGGCATCAAGCAGCTTCGTCTGGCGGCGTTCGCGGAGCGCTTCTGCGCAGCTGGCTATCTGTGCCTTGTCTTCGACTACCGCTATTTCGGCGGAAGCACCGGTACGCCTCGCGAACTGCTGGACATTCCCAGCCAGCTCGCAGACTGGCGTGCCGCCGTGGCACATGCCCGCTCGCTTCCGGAAGCGGATCCCGAGCGTGTCGTCGTCTGGGGCACTTCGTTCGGAGGCGGCCATTCGCTGGTCACGGCAGCCGATGACGCACGGATCGCCGCGGCGATCTCCCAGTGTCCGTTCACCGATGGCATTGCCTCGTCGCTGGCGATGTCACCGTTCACGAGTGCGAAGCTCGCCGTGCTGGCGGCGCGCGACCTGGTCGCGAAATGGCAGGGCGGCGGACCTGTCCGGGTCAAGGTGGCCGGCGAGACAACCGAAACCGCGCTGATGACGGCGCACGATGCGCTGCCGGGTTTCCACGCGCTGCTTGCAGCCTCGGGGCTGAGCGATGCCGATATCCGCGCTTACGAGCGGGTCCCGGCCCGCATCGCGCTGCAGATTCCGTGGCACCGCCCCGGCTTGCGCGCGAAGGACGTTGGCTGCCCGATCCTGTTCTGCGTTTGCGAGAACGACAGCGTCGCACCCCCGAAGCCGACGCTGCGTCATGCCGCGGAGGCCCCGAAGGGCGAAATCAAGATCTATCCGGAAGGCCACTTCGAGATCTATCTCGGCGAACCATTCGAACGCGTGATCGCCGATCAGATCGCCTTTCTGCAGCGGCATGTGCCGCCCGCGCTGGCCTGAAACGCGCCTGAAACGCGCCTGAAACGCGACTGGCGACGAGCGATCAGCGAATGGTGATCGTCATTCGGGGCCGCCATACCGCAAGGACGACATTCGCGACGCAGATGCCGATCAGCACCAGTACGGTGTTGCGCTCGGCAATCAGCAGCTTTGCGACCAGCGCCGGGTCTGTCGCCGCAGCCAGCAACTCTTCTTTCCTGCGGCTGGCGCCGACGGTCATCAACGTGGCTTCGAAAAGCGACACCCCGAGCAGCGCCTTGACCCAGGCCCAGCCGGCATCGTGGAAGCCGCGCGTCGCCGCGATCGACAGCAGGCCGGAAAGCAGGATCGCCGCAAGCGACGGAATCAGGATGTAGCGCGCGATCAGGTCGAAGACTTCGCGCGCCGCAACGAAGCTGTCGGCGGAGCTGCCCTGGAACGCCAGGTTGATGACCAGGCACGCGGCCAGGCCGCCGCCCATGCCGAACGCCGCCACTTCGTGAACCGTCTTCAGGCTGCGCCGCCAAATCCGGACTGTATCCACCGTGCCTCCCGTGCCCCGTGATCTCGCAAGCGCCGCGCTCGACATCCATCGTGCCTGAAGGAACCTGCTTCGCCGAGTACCCGCCGGCTTCCCGGACGGGCTGTCCGCGTCGGGCGTGAAGCCGCCCCTACAGCCCGCTCAGCGCCTCGCTTTCGAACGCCACGCCCGGCCATCCGCTGCGCATGAAGTTGCGGATGTTCTGGTGGTCGCTGGCGTCCGGGTGCGACAGCACGTCGTCCCGGTAGTAGCGGCCGAAGCAGGCCAGCGTCTCGGCTGCGTTCAGGCCGTGCAGCTTCGCGAACGCGAAGATCTTGCAGGAGCCGGCGTTCTGGCCGGCGGCATTGACGACGTCGCCATTTCGAAATGCGGCAGGCGTATAGCGGTAATGCGCGTCGATCACGCTGATCGTGTCGGCGAATTCGATCTGCTCGGGGTTGGCGCGCAGGCGTTGCAGGAAAGCCGTCAGTGTCATGGGGAAGGGTGGCTGGACGTGGAATATCGGCCGCTGCGGCAGGCCCCGATGGGCAGCCGGTGCAGGCTGCGGATTATCGCGGACGCCGGCATCACCGGGCATCACCACCGCAGCGCCCCATGGGTCACGGAGGGATACAGGTTCAGCGTGCATCGCTGCGCAGCTGGTGCCGGCCGCATCGAAGATGCCGTCGGCGGAGCCGGATCGGGGGTCGATCGCCGCCTGAAACGGCGCACGCCGGATGACACGGGTTTGTCACAATTCGCCGGCTTTGTAACGTAAATGTCATTTAGCGCCCCTAAAGTCCCGCCCCGCAGCCACGAACAGCATCGGTCCATCTCTTTTGCGGTCGGCATTTGCTTCGTGCTTTCAATCACTTAAGCCGATTTTCGGCAGAGATGACACTCAGATGAAGAAATCGTTGCTTGCGCTCGGCCTGTCGGTCGCGGCGGCTTTTCCTGCGGCAGAGGCGGCCACGCTCGACCTGTTCGTCGACAAGGCCAGCGGGCAGATCTATGCGGAGCCAGGTCCGGGCCGCACCAAGCTCGGCACGTTCCAGCAGGTCGAGGACGCAGCAGCGCCCGCCGCTGCACCGGTCGCGGCGCCGACCCCGGTCGCCAGCGCCCCGGCACCGGCCGCAGCCCCGGCCCCGGTATTGGCCGCCGCTTCAAGCAAGAAGTGGTACGACCGCCTGTCGCTGCGCGGCTATACCCAGCTGCGCTTCAACCAGGGCCTCGACAGCACTGCGAAGGAACTGCGCGCGCCCGGCGATCGCTTCATCGGTGACAACCAGAGCCTCGGCATTCGCCGCGCCCGCGTGATCCTCAGCGGCGATGTCAGCGAGCATTTGTCGCTGTACCTGCAGCCGGACTTCGCCAGCACGCCGACCGGCTCCAGCACCGGCAACTTCGGCCAGCTGCGCGATCTGTACGCCGACATCTATTTCGACAAGCAGCGTGAGTTCCGCCTGCGCGCCGGCCAGTCGAAGATTCCGTACGGCTGGGAAAACCTGCAGTCCAGCCAGAACCGTCTGACGCCGGATCGTGCCGACGCACTGAATTCCGCCGTGCGCGACGAGCGCGATCTGGCACTGCTGTTCTACTACTCGCCGGTGGAGATCGCCGAGCGCTTCAAGATGCTGGTCAGCAGCGGCCTGAAGGGTTCGGGTGACTACGGCATCTTCGGCTTCGGCATCTACAACGGTCAGGGCGCCAATCGCCTCGAAGCGAACAACAGCCTGCACACCGTCGTCCACGCCAGCTACCCGTTCAAGTTCGCATCGGGGCAGATCGTCGAATTCGGTGTCGATGCCTACCACGGCTACTTCCGTACCGGCACCGGCGCGATCAGCGTCGGCGGACAGAGCTTCACGCCGACGACCAACACCCGTCCGCGCGGCTTCAAGGATCAGCGCGTCGCCGCCCACTTCACGGTCTACCCGCAGCCGTTCGGCCTGCAGGGCGAATGGACGGTCGGCCAGGGTCCGGAACTGGATCTCGGCCAGCGCCGCATCGACGTGCAGTCGCTGAACGGCGGCTATCTGCAGGCGATGTACCGCACGGCCAGCCCGGTCGGCATGCTGACGCCGTACGTGAAGTACCAGAGCTATGAAGGCGGCGCGAAGTTCGACACCAATGCGCCGCGGCTCGATGTCGAGGAAGTCGAGGCCGGTCTGGAATGGCAGTTCCGCCCGGAGCTGGAACTGACGATGGCCTACTCGCACATGAACCGCACAAATGTGCAGACGGCGCCGTACAACTCGGTCGATGGCGACCTGCTGCGCCTGCAGCTGCAGTTCAACTACTGAGGCCTGCCGTCAGCGCCGTGTGGCGCAGGTGATGCGTGATGCGTGATGCGTGATGCGTGATGTACGCTAAGCGCATCCTGACTGCAGACCTTCCCATGCGCACCACGCTCGCGATTGACGACGATGTCCTGTCTGCCGCTCGGCACCTCGCCGAGCGGCAGCAGCGCAGCCTGGGCGAAGTGATTTCCGCGCTGGCACGAGAAGCACTGGCACCGAAAGCCGGAGCGTCCGCAGCGCGCGAACGCAACGGCGTGCCCTTGCTCCCGACGCGGCGCGACGCCGCGCCGGTCACTCTGGAAATCGTCAACCAGTTGCGCGACGAGCAGACCTGAGCCGGTGCGCTACCTGCTGGATGTCAACGTTCTGATCGCGCTCGTCGATCCGGCACACGTCCATCACGATGCCGTACACGACTGGTTCGCGCGCGTCGGGGCGGCGGCATTCGCAACCTGCCCGATCACCGAGAACGGCCTGCTGCGGATCGTCGGCCACCCGAAATATCCGAACTCGCCCGGCCCGCCGGGCGTGATCGCTGCCGCACTCGCGGCGGTTCGCCAGCTGCCGGGCCATGCGTTCTGGCCGGACAGCATCAGCCTCGCCGACCGGTCGCTTGCCGATTCGTCACTGCTGGCCAGCCACGGCCAGGTGACCGATAGCTATCTGCTGGCGCTGGCCCGTGCAAATGGCGGACAACTGGCAACGATGGACCGGAAGCTCGCGACCGAAGCGGTGGTCGAGGGGCGGGCGGCGCTCGCGTTGATCTAGCGCTGCACCCGGCGGTGCCCGCTCGGCACCCGCTCGCGGGCAGCGATTGTTCCCATCCCCATCCAGCGGCCGTCACTCAGCCGTTCTTGACTCGACTTACCAGCGCCGCCGCATAGGCCGCCGTGCTGGCCGAACCGCCGAGATCGCCGGTACGGATGTTGTCGACATTCAGCGTGTCGTTGATCGCCTTGCGCAGCCGGGCTGCCTTGTCGGTCAGGTGCACATGATCGAGCATCATTGCGGCGGCCAGCAGTAGCGCGGTCGGGTTGGCCTTCTGCTGGCCGGCGATGTCCGGTGCCGAGCCATGCACCGCTTCGAAGATCGCCGCGTCGGCGCCGATGTTGGCGCCCGGCGCCATGCCCAGACCACCGATCAGGCCGGCGACCAGGTCGCTCAGGATGTCGCCGAACAGGTTGGTGGTCACCAGCACGTCGAACTGCCAGGGATCGAGCACCAGCTTCATCGCGCAGGCGTCGACGATGATCTCGCTCATCTGCACTTTGCCGTGGTAGCCCTTCTCGATGTACAGGTCGCGGGCGGTCTCCAGGAAGATGCCGGTCAGCGCCTTCATGATGTTGGCCTTGTGCACCACGGTGACCTTCTTGCGGCCGGTGGCGATGGCGTACTCGAACGCGTATTCGAGGATGCGCCGGCAACCCTGACGGGTATTGATGCCGGTGGACATGCCGACCGCATGCGGATCGCCGCCGATCGGGATGAAGTGCTCGTAGCCCATGTACAGGCCTTCGATGTTCTCGCGCACCACCACCAGATTGATCTTTTCGTAGCGCTTGCCGGGAATCAGCGTCAGCGCCGGCCGCAGGTTGGCGTACAGCTGGAATTCCTCGCGCAGCCGCACGTTCGACGAGCGATAGCCGCCTCCGCTCGGGGTTTCCAGCGGGCCTTTCAGCGCCAGCCGCGTGCGGCGGATCGAATCGAGTGTCGCCTTCGGCAGCGGATCGCCTTCGGCGGTGACGCCGGCCAGGCCGGCAACACAGGTCTCCCATTCGAACGGCGCTTCCAGTGCGTCGAGCACCGCCAGCGTGGCATCGACGATTTCCGGACCGATGCCGTCTCCGGGAATCAGCGTGGCGGGGATACGGGCAAGGGTCATGGTCGGCAGGCTCTTCGAGGCGGAACGGGGTTACCGCAATTGCTCAGCAAGCTTTGCGCCGGAACGCGGTACCGCCGTGCTCAGCCGAGCCTGGTGCGGATCGCCGCCGATACCAGTTCGGCCGTCATTTCCAGAAACAGCTTGCCCTGACGCGGCTGGAAGCGTTCGCCATCGGCCGAACCGAGCGCGATGAAGCCCAGATGCTTGTCGCGCTCCAGCGGCACGACGGCGGCCGAAGCGATGGTGACGTCGCATTTCGGGAACAGCAGCCGTGCCTTGTCCGGGTCGATCGGCCCGCATTCGATCAGCCGCGTGCGCAGGAAGTTGTCCCAGGCCTTGGCGATCGCGCTGGCCGGGTCGACCGGCACGATGCCGTCGATGTCATGGCGCTTGAACAGCGGCGGGTGCAGGCCGATGAAGACGTCGTCCAGCCCGAAGTCGTCGCGCATCGCGCTGCGCAGTGCCGCGGCGATCGCGGCCAGCGACGGCGCACGGATCAGCGCCAGCGACAGCTTCAGCATCTTGTCGGCGCGGGTCTCGTTGGCGCGGGCGCTGTCGATCAGCTTTTCCAGCCGCGCTTCGAGGCGCTGGTTCTTGCCGCGGAGCAATTCGACCTGGCGCTCGATCAGCGATACCGCCGAGCCCGCTGCATGCGCGACTTCGAGATGTTCCAGCAGCGCCGGATGCCGGGTCAGCAGCAGCGGATCGGCTTTCAGATAGGCCAACACCTGTGCTTCGCCGAAGGCAAGCGCAGGCGTCTCGTCGGCCACGACCGCCGCGTCGGTATCGGACGTCAGTTCAGCCACTCGAATCTCCCTTCAAAAACGGTAGTCGCCGGCCCGGTCATCAGCACCGGCCGGTCTTCGGAACCTTCCCATTCCAGCGTCAGCACGCCGCCGCGCAGCGCCAGCTCGGCACGCGCATCGAGCAGGCCCCAGAGACGCGCCACGGCGAACGCTGCGCAGGCGCCACTGCCGCAGGCCAGCGTTTCGCCGGAGCCGCGCTCGTGGACGCGCAGCCGGGCGTGGCTGCGATCGATGATCTGCAGGAAGCCGACATTGACCGACTCCGGCCACAGCGGGTGCTGCTGAAGCAGCGGGCCGATGCCGGCCACGTCGGCGCTATCGACGTCGTCGACCAGGATCACCGCATGCGGATTGCCCATGCCGGCGGCACCGAAGCGGACCGTGCGGCCATCGGCGAGCACGGCGTCGTAATGCATGGCGCGAGCGTCGGCGGCCAGCGGAATCGCCGCCGGTGCGAAGCGCGGCGCGCCCATGTCGACCGTCACCTGGCCGTCTTCGGTCTGGCGCAGCTCCAGCGCGGCGGTGCGGGTGCGCACGCGCAGGCTCGGCTTGTCGCTCAGGCCGTGCTCGGCAATGTAGCGGGCCAGGCAGCGCGCGCCATTGCCGCACTGGCCGACCTGCGCGCCATCGGCGTTGTAGATCCGGTAACCGAAATCGACGTCCGGCGACGGCGCCGGATCGACCACCAGCACCTGATCGCAGCCGACACCGAAACGGCGATCGGTCAGGCGGGCAAGCAGCGCGGCATCGGGCTCGAACGGGGTGCGGGTGGCATCGACGACGACGAAATCATTGCCGAGGCCGTGCATCTTGGTGAAGGCGAAATCCATGCTCACAGGGTAGCGGCTCGGCAGCGGCAATGTCATCGCAAGCCCTGATTTCGCGGGACTTTTCCGCTGCCGACTCGGCTACGCTGCGCAGCCGCTCGCCCACGTTCCCGGAGGCCCCTACCGATGACCACGCTTCCCGCCGATGCCGTGCTGCACCGGGGCGGCTGCCACTGCGGCGCCGTGCGCTTTTCGGTGCGTGCAGCGGCCCGCATCCGCGCGCAAAGCTGCAACTGCTCGATCTGCGCGCGCACCGGCTTCCTGCACCTGATCGTGCCGGCCGACGCGTTCCAGCTGGAATCCGGCCAGGACCAGCTGACCGAGTACAGGTTCAACACCGGTGTCGCCAAGCACCTGTTCTGCCGCCGCTGCGGGGTGAAGTCGTTCTACCGGCCGCGCTCGAACCCGGACGGCTGGTCGATCAACGTGCACTGCCTCGATCCCGGCACCGTCGAAGCGCTCGAGATCGAGCCGTTCGACGGCCAGAACTGGGAAGCGAACGCGGCGCGGCTCGCCCACCTGTCGGCGAGCTGAGCGGCGCTGCGCGCCGCCGCGCCTGCGATCAATCGACGCAGTAACGCGGATCGACGTGCTCGCCGAGTGCCGCCAGCGCCGTGAATGCCTGCTGCACGTCGTGCTGGGCCGCGTCGTAGAAGTCCACCATCAGGTCGATCCGGTCGGCGCGAAAGCCCCAGTGGCCGGTCGCCTCGAACGACAGCAGCGACTGCGCGTCGATCCGGTAGCCGCTGTGGATCCGGCAGGTCACGTAGCCGGCCGGATAGACGCGAATGCCGATTGGCGTCCAGTGGCGCGCCAGGCAACGATGATCGAAGCCGCGCACCGAGCGGGCGAAGCCGGCGATCACCGCCTCGCGGCCGCGCAGCACGCAGTCGAACGGCCCGCCATTGACGCGGTAGACCACGTCATCAGTCAGGAAATCGCCCAGCGCGGACCAGTCGTCACGAGCCACCGCGTCATCGAAGGCCTGGATCCAGGCCTGCCAGCGGCTGTGTACGGTTGCGGGGAATTGGTTCATCGGCCTGCGGCTCCTCGGGAAGTGAGCCGGCAGCCTCGGCTGCCATCCGGTCGCGTTCAATTCCGTTGCGGGAATGGCGTGCCGGTCGTCGACCGGTGACGATGACGGCATGACCGATGCACTGTCCGATCAACTGCGCCGCCACCGCCGCGACAGCGGCCGTTCGCAGCTCGACCTCGCAACCGCCGCCGGCACCACGCAGCGCCATCTGAGCTTTCTGGAATCCGGCCGCGCGCGACCGGGCGCCGATCTGCTGACCAGGCTGGCCGCTGCGCTGGCGCTGTCGATGGCCGACCGCAATGCGCTGTTCGAAGCCGCCGGCCTGCTGCCGCCGGTGCACGACGGGCCGTTGCGGGAAGCGGCGTATGCCCCGCTGCGACAGGCGGCGTGGCGGCTGATCGAGCAGCAGCGACCCTACCCGGCGATGCTGCTCGACGCCCGCTATGACCTGCTGGCGGTCAATCCATCGCTCGAACGGCTGCTGGGGATGCTCGACCTGCCGTCGGCACTGTGGCCGGGCACGTCGGGGCAGCCGGCCAACCTGCTGCGGCTGTCGTTCCACGCCGACGGCCTGGTCCGCTACATGGATGCGCCGGAAACCTGGGTGCCGGCGCACTGGCGGCGCATCCGCCGCGATGCGCGCAGCCCCGACCTGCTGCGCGAGATCGAAGCCTGGCCGCATCTGCAGGCCTGGCTGCGCGAGCCGCCGCAGCCGAGCACCGAGCCGGCACTGCTGGAGCGCTACCAGCTCGACGGTCTGCCGATCCGGCTGCTCAGCATGATGACCACGCCCGGGGTGCCGACCGACATCAGCGCCGCCTCGCTGCGCATCAACCTGATGTTTCCTGCCGACACCGCGACCGACGACTGGCTGCGCCAGCTGGATCGCTGACCCGGCTCAACCGCGCGGCCGCACCGTCAGTTCGATCGTCACTGCGCCGGCCTTCTCGAAGCGCAGCTCCAGCGGCAGCGTCTGGCCGGCCATCAGCGGTTCGCGGATGCCGATCAGCATCAGGTGCAGGCCGCCCGGCGCCAGCCGGACCTCGCCACCCGCCGGAATCGGCAGGCCGTCGGTCAGCGCGCGCATGGTCATCTGGCCATCGGCCATCGACATCTCGTGGATCTCGACACTGGCCAGCGCCGGGCTGCTGGCCGCCAGCAGGCGGTCATCGTCGGCGCCGCTATTGCGGATGGTCATGAAGCCGGGGCCGGTACCGCCGGCGATCGGCGTTTCGCGCGAGCTGGCATCGCTGATCACCAGCGCGCCAATCCGGGTCTCGGTGGCCGTGTCGGCGCCGGGCGCGGCCGTCGCGCTGGCGTCTGCCGACGCCGGTGCTGCAGCGGGCGGCGCGGAGGACGGCTTGCAGGCCGCCAGCAGCACGGTGCTGGCAATGATCATCGGCAGGAGGGAACGCAGGTTCATGGCAGGTCCTGAAGTGGAGAGAGGGAACAGGTATGGCGGACGGTGGTCGCGCTCAGGCTTCAAGCGGCGGATTCTCGTTCGGCGTGTCCTTGAGGTAGGCCAGCGTGTTGCGCACCGTTTCCTGACCCCAGCCGCGCGTGATGAAGACCATGCGGGTGCGGCGGTCATCATCGGGCCAGCGGTCGAGTTCTTCCGGCGGATGCAGCACGGTCTGCACGCCGTGGATGATGCGCGGCTTGTCCTGACCTTCGATGTTGACGATGCCCTTGAAGCGCAGCAGATCGGCGCCGGCCAGCGAGCGCAGGAAATCGAGCCAGCCGTAGAACTTCCACGCCGGCAGCGGCGCATCGACGATCAGGCTGAAGGTCTGGATGTCGTCCCAGGCCGGGCCGTCGCCCCAGGGGTCGGCGTCGGCGCTCATCAGGTTCGGATCGGCCGGCGCCAGCCGCAAGCTGTCGGCCTTGAGGATCAGCGGGCTCAGGCCGAAGTTCGGCGTTCCAGGCCGGCGCCGGCCATTGGTGAACAGCCAGTCCGGCTGCGCAGCACCCTTCTTCGGCACGTACAGCTCGGCATCCGGGTTCATCGCCAGCAGCTTCGCCTGCAGTGCCGCCAGCGTCTCGGCATCGACCAGATCGGTCTTGGTGATCAGCAGCGCATCGGCGCCGGCAATCTGCTTCTGGGCAATGTCGATCTGCTCGACGGTGCTGGCGCCGTTGACGGCATCGACCAGCGTGACCACCGAATCGAGCACGAAGCGTTCATGCAATTGGGGCGCGTTGAACAGCTGGTTCAGGATCGGCCCCGGCTCGGCCAGCCCGGTGGTCTCGATGATGATTCGGCGCAGCGACGGGATCTGCTTGCGCTGCGCCTTGGTGAACAGGCTCATCAGCGATTCGGCCAGCCGGCCGCGCGTGGTGCAGCACATGCAGCCGCCTTCGATCAGCTCCACTTCATCCGGCTCGGCCTGTTCGACCAGATGGTGATCGAGGCCGACTTCGCCGTACTCGTTGATCACCACCGCCGTGCCGGTCATCGACGGATGACGCAGCAGGAAGTTCAGCAGCGTGGTCTTGCCGGCGCCGAGAAAGCCGGTCAGCAGCACCATCGGGATGCGGGTATCGGTGGACAACGCGGACTCCGGAAATGGCAGGACAGACAAGGGCGGGCAGCCCGCGATTATCGCCGCAGCCGCGCCACACGATGCATCATCGGCGACCTTGCCGCGCGCCACCGGAGCCTTCGATGAACCGACGCCAGTTCACCCGCACGGTGGCCAGCCTCACGGCCATTGGCGCCGGGCTCGGCAATGATTGTCTGGCCGATGCCGAACCGGTCGATGCCCCGTTCGTCGATCCGGCGCTGGCGCAGCAGACGCCGGCCAGCACGGATCAGCGCCATCTGGCGCTGGCAATCGCTTTCGAGCATTGCGCCGCTGCCGCACAGACCTGTGTCCGCCATTGCCGACAGTCGCTCGCCGGCGGCGATGCCCGGCTTGCCGACTGCCTGCGCGCCGCGCAGGACTGCGAAGCGATCGCCACCGCCGTGGCGCGACTGGCCCGCAACGGCTCGACCTGGGCCGCGGTGGTCGCCAAGCAGTCGATCGCGATGCTCGACGCCTGCGTCGAAGCCTGCCGCCCGCTCCGCGACCAGCACCCCGCCTGCAAGGCCTGCTTCGAGGCCTGCGGCAAGGCGATCGCTGCAACGCGGGCGGCCTGAAGCACTCGCTCAGGCATGCTGCGGCGGCGCTTGCACATCGCCGCGCGCGCGGCGGTCGCTGTCGCGCCAGCGCCGATTCCGCAGTGGCCGATGCTGGGATTCGAGCGTCGGGTCGTCGGCTGCCGGCGGGAAGCCGAGCGAAGCAAACAGCGCGCGCAGCTCGTTTTCTCGACCGGTCCGGCCGATCACACGCACGATCCGCAGGTTCAGGTCGTGGTAACGGATCGACATCGCGGTGCGCATGTCCAGCTCGCCGCGCAGGCGGCGCAGCGCCGCTTCATCGACCAGCGCTGGCAACTGGAATTCGTAAAGGGTGCGGCTCATGGCTGCCCATCCGCGATGGTCGACAGCGCCGCGATCATCACTGCGGCCATCAGCAGGTTGATCCAGCCGGCAATCCACAGCAGGCGGTCGCCGACGCTGCGCAGGTCGGCCGGCCAAAGAAAGGTTTTCATCGTCATCGGTCTCCGGCGGCCGACGACGATGCGTCGGCCGCTACAAGTCGGGGATAACGACGGCCGTCAGGCCGTCGCCGGTCACGCGGGCGATGGCCACGGCAGGTGGGCCGGTGGACGGTGGCAGCAGCGGGCTGCCGGGCAGCGCCGCCTGCGGCGGATGGCCGGCGACGAATGGCTGCCGGCCCGACGCGCGGGCGACAAGGTCGGCCGCGAACGCCGGCAGCGCTGCCGGGCTGGCGCAGACGCAGTCATCGCAGGCCGGTGTCGCCGTCGACGGGGCTTCCGACTGGCTGCGGGCCATCAGCACCCGGACTTCGGCCGGCAGCAGGTTGCGCAGCTGCAGGCGCTCGCCACGAAGCTTGTCGCCGCAGAAGGCGGTATCGACAAACCGCGTCGTCTCGGACGCCATCGCCTGCGCATGCAGCAGCGGCGCACATAGCTGCATCCACACTGCCAGCATCAGCAGTGCTTGCATCCACGGGCGCAGGCGGTAGCGGTGATTCACGCGATCAGTTGCTGGAAACCGAGCCGAGGCCGGAGGTGGAAACGGAATGAGGATTCCGGACCGGCGGCGGTCAACGGTATTGGCTGCCACAGGCCAGAGTGCGGAAAATGCCACCACGCGTCGGCAATTCTTTCTGCTGACGATATGCCGGCATCACCCATTCGCCGGACGAACCCATGACCTGGAGCAACCTGATGAACCGACGTGAATTTGCCCGCAGCGCCCTTGGCCTTGCCTCGCTCGGCAGCCTGGTGGCGCTGGCCGACGATCCGCGCAATGTCGCGAAGGCCGAAAAAGCCAAAGCCGCCGCCGTCGATCACTCGGCGCATGCCGGCATGGACCACAGCTCCCACCATGCCGCATCCGGCCGCTACGCCGCGCTGGCCGCCACGTTCAGCGACTGCGCCGCTGCCGCCGAAGACTGCATCGCCCACTGCCAGACCGTGCTCGCCAGTGGCGACAAGAGCCTGGCCGAGTGCCTGAAGACGGCACTGGCCTGCGACACCACCTGCGTCGCCGTGGCCCGGCTGGCGCGCCTCGATTCCGAGTTCACGGCCAGCTTCGCCAAGGCCTCGATCGCCGCGATGGAAGCCTGCGCCACTGCCTGCAAGCCGCACGTCGAGCATCACGCGATCTGCAAGGCCTGCTTTGATGCCTGCGGCAAGACCATCAGCGCCGCCAAGGCGATCTGAGTTCGCACCGCTCGCCGCATCGGCAGGGCCGGAATCCGCCGCTGCGGCGAAGCCGAGGTTCCGGTCCGGGCGGCGCTCAAGCATCAGCGGCCGGACAGGTCGAACAGCAGCGAAGCGGTCACCGGCACGGCTGCCGAGATCGCCTGCAGCTTGGCGACGTTGCGCAGCGCCTCCACACCTTCGCCAAGACCGAAGGTCGCCGCGTTGACGATCAACGGCGCTTCGGTGCTGACCCGCCACTGCTGCGCGCTGACATGGGTGATCCGGAATTCGCCGGGCAGCTCGCCGCTGAGGCCGTGCAGGCTCAGCGTGACCGGCGTGGCGACACTGAGGCTGGCCCCGACCGGCAGGGCGCGCACCGCCGCCGCATCCACCTGCGCGCTGACCTTCGCGGTGGGATGCGCAGCGGTATCGAACAGCGTCGTCCGCATCCGTTCGTTGCGGATCGGCACGCCGGTTTCGACGGCATCCAGCGCGATCTCCAGCGCCAGCCGGCCGCTGGCGTCGACCGTGCCACCCAGCGCCGGGAAGCGGTGCACTTCGCCGACGGCGTCGTTCTTGATGGACACGAAGGCCAGCCGCGAATCGGTGGCGGCCAGCGTCCAACCACCGGCAGCCGCTTTCGGCGTTGCGTCGGCGGCATGGCCGATCACGGCAGCGCTGGCGAAGCCGGCGGCGAGCAGCAGGCGGGAATGGCGGGATCGAGTCATCGAGTGCTCCTGATTTCGGGGTTGTCCGGCTCAGACCGCGGATGTGCTCGCAATGCTCCGCGTCTGCTGCACGAAATTGTCGTACATCACCCGCAGCGCTTCGAGCAGTTCCGGCCGCGACTTGTCCGGCGTGCCAGCGTCGTACGGCGGCTTCGGCGCGTACTCGGCCTGCAACTGCATCGCTTCGGCATAGGCAGCACCGCGCAGCTGGCCAAGCAGGGTCAGGCCGAGGTCGAGCCCGGCGGAGACGCCAGCGCCGGTATACAGGTTGCCGTCGACCACCACGCGCTCGTCGACCGGTATTGCGCCGAAGCCTGCCAGTTCGTTGCGGACTAGCCAGTGCGAGGTTGCGCGCTTGCCCTTCAGCAGACCGGCCGCGCCGAGGATCAGGCTGCCGGTGCAGACGCTGCTGATGTATTTGGCCGTGGCTGCGCGTGAACGCACGAAATCCAGCGTCGGCGCATGGCGCGCGGCGGCCAGCGTGCCGGTGGCGCCACCGGGAACGAACAGCAAATCGACGTGCTCTGGGCAGTCGGCAAACGTGGTGTCCGGGACCAGGGCGTAGCCGAGATCGGTCTTGATCGGCTCCAGCGTGGCCGAGACCAGATGCACCTTGGCGCCCATCATCGAGGCCAGGAAGTAGTTCGGCCCGACCATATCGAGCGCCGTGAAGCCCGGGTACAGCAGCATCGCGATCTTTTCGTCGCCGTACAGCTTCAGGTCCGGCAGCTTCATCAGCGCGTCGTGCGCCTTGGCCATGCGCTGGGCCTCGTCGACGCTTGGCAGCTGGTCCTTCACGGCAACAGCAGCCGCGCCGACTGCGGACAGGCCGACAGCGCCGGTGATCAATTTCCTGCGGGTGATTTTCATGGTGCGAGCTCGGTGGGGACGGCGGAATCAGAAGCGGACGATCGCGGTCGCGTACAGCGACCGGCCGGTGGCCGGGCGGGTCACCGACTGCGCGAGGTAGGGATACGGTTCTAGGTACTGGTGCTGCGTCAGATTGATGAGCGACAGGCCGAACTCGTAGCCGGGCTGCGTCCATGACGCCTGCGCATCGATGACGTACCAGCCGGGGACGGAATCGACATTTGGCAAGGTGATCTCGCGGCGGCTGCCGGCAGTCAGGCCGACGCCGACGCCCAGGCCATCGAGCAAGCCGTCGAGCAGGCGGTAGCGAATCGCCAGCCGGCCGCTGTGCTTCGCGATGCGCGGCAGGCGGTCTCCGACCGGCAGCGCATTGTCTTCGCTGACCACGGCATCGGTGTAGGCGTAGGCGGTCAGCACCGACAGCGCCCGCACCGGCTCCCAGATCAGATCGCTTTCGATGCCGCGGGCGCGCTGCTCGCCGGTCTGGGTCTGCGCCGACGGATCGAGCAGCGTGCCGGCCGGTGTCGGCACGTTGCGGCGGCGCAGCTCGTAGACCGCCAGCGTGCCGGACAGGCCCAGCTCGCGTGCCGCCAGCTTGAAGCCGGCCTCGGCCGAGCGGGACGTCTCCGGTTGGATCGGCTCGTTGCTTCGGATCAGGGTCACGCCGCGAAAGCCCTGCGCATAGCCGCCGAACAGCGACAGGCCGTCGATCAGCTCGACGACCAGCCCGCCGCGCGGCGACAGCCGGTACTGGTCGCGATCGAACTTGTCAGCAGGGCGATCGAGCGCCAGCCGTTCCCAGCGCAGCCCGGCCAGCAGATGCACGCGCTCGAACAGCGACAGCTGATCCTGCAGGTACAGCGCGCCGGTCACGAAACGATCCTCCTGCGTGTCGCTGACCGGCGGCACCGCACCGAACGGCACATCGGAGTCCGGGTCGGCGTAGTCGACGCGGCCATTCGGAAGCAGCCGCAGGCCAAGCCCGGCGGTGTAGCGGGTGCGGTCGTACTGGGCCCCGACGATCACCCGGTTCTCGACCTGTTCGCCGTTCAGCGTCCAGATCAGACGACCATCGACCGTGGTTTCGCGCACGGCGCTCGGCAGAAAGCCCGACAGCACCGGGTACCGGGTTGGCTGCAGCGGCAGCGGCGGGAACAGCGCCGGGAACGTGAACGAACCGTATTCCTCGAAGCGGCTGCGGTACAGACGCGCATCGAGCACCGTTTCCAGTCCCGCGCTGAAACGATGACTCAGGGTCAGGGAGCCACCCTGATTCAGGACCACCGTGTGCGGCGCGTTCGTGGCCCCCGAAAAGTGCTCGCGCACATACGGCGTATCGCTCAAGGTCAGCGCCGTCGGCAGCCCGGAGTACTCCAGATACGCCTGCCGGCTGAACTGGCCGCGTACGGTCAGGGTCGTCGGCCCGCCGAGTCCGATCGCCAGCGACGGGATCAGCGCGTAGCGCTGAGACTGGATGGCGTCGATGTCGGCATAGGCACGCTGGTACTCGCCGGACAGGCGCACCGCCACACCCTTAAACAGCGGCTGGTTGACGTCGAAGAACGGATTGATCGTCGCGAAGCTGCCGGCGCGAACGCCGATCTCGCCGCTGGACTCGGCGACCGGGCTCCGCGTCACCAGGTTGATGATGCCGCCGAGCGGTGCGCCGACACCGCCGCCGAACAGGCTGCCGGACGGCCCCTTGATCACTTCGATCCGCTCGATGCCGGCCAGCGCACCCGGATCGACCGTGCTGGTCGCGCCATAGGCCGGCAGGCCGTCGATGAACACCTCGGCCTCGAAACCGCGCACGATCGGATTGACGAGGATCGCCTCCTCCGGCCGCGCCGCGAACACGCCGGAGACATTGGCCAGCGCTTCGTTCAGCTGGTGCAGTTGCTGGTCGTCGATCAGCTTGCGGGTGATCACCTGCACCGACTGCGGAATCTCGTCGAGCGGCGTGTCGCTGCGGGTCGCCGAGACGCTGCTGACCGCCGCATACGCGGCCGGCCGTTCGGCGCGGACCTCGACCGCTTCCAGTTGCACCGCCTCCCGCTCATCGTCCGCCGATGCCCCGCCGGCCACCGCCAGCGCCAGCACGACGGCTGCCCGCCGGAACACCCATGCCGCGCTCATGACGCAGCCCCGGTCACCGACGGTGCCGTGATCCGCTGCAGAAGCCGGTCCACGATCAGCACGACCACCAGACTGGCACCCAGCAGCGGGAAAACGATGCCAAGCACCGCAGCGATCAGCAGCACGCCAAGCTGCGTGCGATAGGCCTTCGGCCGGCTCGGCGCGCCAAGACCGGCGCGCAGGCCGCCGGCCGGGCGACGCTTCCACCACATCACCGTGCCGCTGACCACGGTCAGCACCGTGAGCAGACAGACCAGCACGCACAGCAGCTGGTTGGCGAGGCCGAACTGGCGGCCGAGGTGAATCTCGACACCCCATTCGACCGCCTTGCCGAGCGGGCTGTAGCGGTCGTAGCCGATGTCGTCGAGCACGCGGCCATCGACCGGATCGAGATACAGCGTGCGCTGGCCGGTCGCGCCGCCGGGGACGTAGCTCAGATGCCAGACCGCGCCGGGGCCGTCCGGGTAGATCAGCCGCAGGCCGGGGCCGAGCACGCCGTGCGCGCGGGCCGCCGCCTCGGCTTCGGCGACGCCGATCCGCGCGGGGCCGCCCTGCGGGGCGGCATCGTGGCGGATGGCCCACGGAATGCTGGTGTCGTCGCCGCCGGCGGCCGCCCGATGCGCGGCGTGCGGATCGGCGCTGGCAGCCGCATCGATCGTCGGCGCCGCGGTGAAGTTCGGCGTCGGCGCTGTCAGATGCGAAACGGTGCCGAGCCGCGCCAGCTGACCGCCCCAGAAGCCAGCCCACGGCAGGCCGCTGAGGATCAGGAAGGCCACCGCCAGCGCGTTCCAGGCCGCCGGCACGGCGTGCAGGTCGCGCCAGAACACGCGGCCGTTGGCATTCAGCCGCGGCATCAGCGTGCCCAGCAGACGATCGCCCGGCGTCGGCCACCAGAGATACAGCCCGGTGACCAGCAGCACCATCGCCCAGCTGGCGGCCAGCTCGACGATCCAGTCGCCGACCTCGCCGAGCAGCAGCTCGCCGTGCAGCGCCGAAATCACGTTCATCAGCTGCCAGCGGACCGGCAGCGCGCCGCGCACGACGCCGGTGCAGGGCTCGACGAACACGTTCAGCGCGGCCGCTCCGGGTGGCTGGATCGTCCACTGGGCCGCGCGGTCTGCGGCGGCGGCCACCGTATACCGGCGAACGGCCGCGTCGGGATGCGCGCCGAGCACGGCGCGTTCCTGCACCGCCGCCGGCAGCGGCGCGGTGCAGGCCGGCGTGACCAGCAGGTCGCGATACCACCAGGCTTCAATCTCGTCGTCGAAGGTGTACAGCGCGCCGGTCACTGCCAGCATCAGCAGCACCGGCACGACGAACAGCCCGGCGTAGAAGTGCCAGCGCCAGACCGCCCCGTACAGGCCGGGAATGCGGGGCTCGGGCGCACGGCGTTCAGTGGGGGTCATGGCGCGGCACTCGTCGTCAGTAGCGCCAGCCGACGCGCGCAAACACCGTGCGCGGTTCGCCGGCGTACACGAAGTTGCTGTTGCCGGTGGCGGTGAAGTAGTGGTTGTCGCTGGCGTTCAGCACGAACAGTTCGGCGCTCAGGCCGCGCAGCGCCCAGCTCAGGCCGAGATCAAGCGTGCCGTAGTCCGGCAGCTCGACGGCGCTGGTGTTGGTCAGCGTGCGGCTGCCGACATAGGCGCCGGTGGCGCTGAGGCTGACGGTGCCGAACTTCGGATCGAGCCACGCGGACGGTGCCCGCGCCTCGACACGCAGGTTCGCGGTGTGCAGCGGCGTGTCGCCGAGCCGCCGGCCGCTGTCGTCGCCATCGCCGCGCACGACCTTGGCCCCGAGGTAGGCATAGCCGCCCTGCAGCTGCACGAGCCGCGTCGCCTGCCAGGCCCCTTCGAACTCGATGCCGTCGACGCGCACCAGACCGGCCTGCGTGAACACGTTCGGGTCCACCGGATCGGGCACCACGAAGTTCTTGCGCCGGGTGCGGAAGATCGCGGCGCTGGCGCGCAGCGAGTCGCTGGCATAGCGGACGCCGGCCTCGACCTGATCCGATTCCTCCGGCTCGGCGACATCGCCGCTCGGCGTCCGCGAGCCGGCGTTGTTCTCCAGATCGAAGCCGGTGTTGTAGCCGGCGTAGACCGACCAGCGCTCGTCGACGCGGAAGGTGCTGCCGACCTGGAAGGTGGTGGCCGCCTGCGCGGTGGCATCAACCGTGTCGTTGAACAGGCTGGTCACGAGAATCCGGGTCTGGCGTACCGCGCCGGTCAGATCCCACTGCGTGGTCAGCGCCAGCGTGTCCTGGGCATAGAAGGCCAGCGTGTCGATGGCCTGCTTGGCGTGGAAGGCGAACGCCAGCTCGGGCGCGACGCTGTCGTAGGTGTAGACCGGGTTCAGCGCGTCGATGCTGCCGATGTTGGTGAGGTTGAACTGCGTGAACAGACTGCGTTCGAGGTTCTGCTCGACGCCGGTCAGCAGCCGGTGCTCGAAGCCGAAGGTCTCGAAGCGGCCGGCCAGATCGAGCTGGAACACCGAGTAGCCATCGTTCTCGCGGCCCTCGCGGCCGTTGCGGTTGATGGTGGTCGGCGACCCGGCCACCGGAGCCAGCACGCGCACCTGCTGCAGGCCGGTGTCGAAGCCGGAGTACTGCGCGCGCGGCGTCAGCGTCCAGTCGTCCGACAGCCGGATGTCGACCCAGGCCTGGACCAGCGGCGCGAAGGCTTTCAGGGTCGTGAAGTTCGGCTCGCCGAGGAACAGGCCACGACGCAGCTCGGCCACGCCGTTGCCGACCAGCGTGCCGGTCACCGGCAGGCCCGGGTTGTTGGCGGTGTCACGCTGATGCCATTCGGCGTTCAGGTGCGCGGTGACGGCCTCGACCGGCTGCCACGACAGGCCCAGCGCCAGGTTCTCGCGATCCAGATCCTGGAAATCGGTGTAGGTGCCGCTGCGCTCGATCTCGCCAGTCAGCCGCACGTACAGCCGTTGCGCGCTGCTGATCGGCCCGGTCACGTCGAAGCCGAGCGTCTTCTGGTCGAAGCTGCCGAAGCTGGCGTTGGCCGACGCGCCGAACTGCGCCTGCGGCGCCTTGGTGACCAGGTTCAGCAGACCGCCGACCGCCGACTGCCCGTAGAGGACACCACCGGGGCCTTTCAGCACTTCGATGCGCTCGATGTTGGAGATCGCCGAGGCATCGACATCCTCGAAGTAGCGCTGGCGCAGGCCGTTGCGCTGCTGGTCGGCGAGAAAGCCGCGGATCTTCAGACTGAAGCTCTGGTAGCGGGCCACGCGCGGGTTGCCGACATTCGCTGACGGCACTGCCCGCAGCGCGTCGCCGATCGAGCGCACGCCGCGTTCGTCGAGATCGTCCGCGGACAGCACCTGCACGCTCTGTGGCACGCGCTCCAGCGGCAGGCCGCTCTTGTTGCCGACATTGACAGCCGGCGGCTTGAGACTTTTCACACCGGTGACTTCGACACCGTCGAGTGCCACCGCAGCGTCGGCCTTCGACGGCGCAGCGGACACTTCGGCCGGGCCGGTGGCCGGCTCGGCGGGCGGGGAATCGGCCGCCGTCGCGGACAGGCCGAACAGCAATGACAGCGCCGCGGCGCGGCGGGCCAAGGGGGACAGCAGGGACAGGCGCATCAGAGAACTCCGTAAACAGTAGGGCGGCGGATGCCGGCTGGCGCGTTCAGCGCGGCGCGTCAGCGATCCGGATCAGCAGCAGGTGGTGGGCTTCGTCGTCGTGACGGACAGCTCCGTCATCGGCACCGGGCGCAGCGACGGCGGCGCAGGCCGCCAGCAGCAGCAGCGCGCAGGCGCGCAAGGCAGGAATGGACATCGCAGGACGCTCCAGCGGAAAGCAGGCCCGTGGCCGGGCCGGTGCCGCGCGCGGTCCGGTGGGGACGCAGCGGGCGGCGGTCGTGTCAGCCGTGCAGCAGCGGAACGACAAGCCCCGAAGGCGGGCCGCGCGACGGCGGCAGCCGGTGCAGCAGCGCGCTTGCGGCAGCACTCTTCGCGGCGGGTCCTGCCATCGGTGGCAGGACCGGTACTTCGCTGCCGGCGACGCTCGCCGGCAGCGCGGCAATGCTGCTGGCTGCAAACGGACAGTCATGCGCGTCGGCGGCCGGATCACCGTCCGGCGTCGCGTTGCCGGCATCGGCGTCAAGATCGCTGTCGGCATCGGCTGCACCGGCGATCGCCGCAGACGCATGGTCTGCCCGGCGATTGCCATGGCAGATCGGCCCGGTCGGCGCCGAAGCCCCGTCGGCACGCGCCCTCAGCGCCACGGCCAGATCGCTGGCCGGGCAAATCGACAGCCAGCCGGCGGCACGCGGTGCAGTACCGTCACCCGCGCCGACGCTCGGCATGAATCCGGCAGGCACCAGCGCATGCAGCAGCAGCGCCACCAGCAGGACGCTGGCGACGAGGCGGTGCAGGCGCGGATGCCGGCGGCAGGTCATGGCGGCGCGTCGCGCATGGCGTCAGTGATGACCATGCTCGTGGCCGTTTGCCGCCCCGGCCCCGGCAACTACCGCAGCCGGCTTGCGCGGCGCTTCCGGCGCTGCTGCCTCGACATGCAGCGCCACCGGCAGCTCGCCAGCCCGCTCGAAGCGCAGGCGCAGCGGCACCCGTTCGCCGGGCAGCAGCGGGGCGCGCAGGTCGATCAGCATCAGGTGCGTGCCGGAGGGTGCCAGCCGCACTTCGCCGCCAGCCGGAATCACCAGACCGTCGGCCAGCGGCCGCATGCCGACCACGCCGTCATGCTCGATGAGCTGATGCAGTTCGACCGTGGCGGCGCGTTCACTGACCGCGCCGAGCAGGCGCTCGTCGTGCGAGCCGGGATTGCGGATGCGCAGGAAGCCGGCACCGGTGCCGACGCCAGGCCCGGTCGGCCGGGTCCAGACTTCGGTGATCTGCAGCGGCGTCGGCGCAGCGTTGTCGGCGTACAGCGGCAGCGTGTTCAGCAGGCTCGCGGCCAGCAGCGTGTTGCGAAGGATCGGATTCATGCGGCGTGCTCCGGTGTGCGTGCGGCCCGACGGCGGCGCAGCGCGACGCCGAACAGCGCAGCCAGCACGACGCTGGCGGCCAGCGCGCTCATCACGATGTTGCGCTGGTTCGGCGTGACGCGAAGCGGGTCGAGGACATGGCCCTTGTGCAGCAGATTGAAGACCAGCGCCTGGGCGCGGTCCAGCGCGCCGTCCGGCCCGCCGACCCTGGCCGCGACGACACCGCTGCGGGTCTCGAAGTACCAGCCGCTGCCGTCGTCGGCCGTGGTGCGCCAGACCGGCAGCCGCTTGTTGGCGAAGCCGTAGTCGCGATCGAAGGCGCTGACCAGGGTCAATGCTTCGCTCACCGGCTTGCCGAGCGCACCGCTGGCGATGCGCCGGGCCAGTGCTTCGTCATCGCCGTGGATCGCCGTGCCATCGGCTTCGCTCAGCCACAGGTTCAGCACCTCGCCACGCGGCGCGACGACGCGCCAGACCGGCGCCCCGCCGATCACGGGTACCGCCACCGCTTCGCGGATCGCGCCATCGGCTTCGGTGAATGGCACGGCGGTCAGCGCGGCCGCGGCCAGCGTCGGCGGCACCGGCAGCGGCGTGCTCGGCAACTGCCCGACCAGCAGCTTGAACAGGCCGGTGGCTGGAAACAGCAGCGCCGGCAGCACGGCCACCCAGGCGATGCGCCGATGCCAGCGGCGCACCGGCTGGCGGCCGCCGCGACTCAGCAACAGGCGCGCGCCAAAGCCGGCGGTGAGCAGCAACGTGCCGGTCAGCACGGTGATCGCGATCACCCGCAGGTACGGCACTTCGATGAAGCTCAAGGTGTGTAGGGTCTGGAACAGGCCCTGCCAGAGCCGCTTGCTGGCGTCGCTCATCGTGCCGAGCCGGTCGCTGCCGGTGTCGACGAACACGGTCACAGCATCGTCACCAGCGAAGCGCACTGCCCAGACCGGCAGCAGCCGGTTGATCCACGGGTAGTCGCGCTCGAAGTGCTCGACCAGCCGCGTCTCGGCCACCGCCGCATCGGCATGCCCGCTGTAGTGACGCGCCAGCGCGATCGCCCGCGTCCGGTCGGCATCGGCCAGCGGCGCACCGCTGGCGGCATCGAGATAGACCCGCTCGCCGCGACCGGCCGGCTGCACCTGCAGCACGGCGCGGCCATCGACGGCGACATAGCGCAGCTGGCTCGCCTCGCTGATGCCGGCCGTGGCCAGCAGCGCCGCCGGTGCCGGCAGCGCTGCCGCCTCGAAGCTCGTGGCCGGTGGCTGGAAGGCCAGCGGCTTCGGGCCGATCGCAGTGATCAGCGGATGGAAGGCACCACTGGTGGCCCAGACCACCGCCGTGACGGCGGCAGTCCAGGCCATCGCGCGGTGCAGTTTCCGCGCGGTGCTCACTTGCCGCTCGACCAGCTCAGGCCGAGGTAGACGGCACGGCCGTCACCCGGCAGGAACTGGCGGGCATCACGGCCGCCGGCATTGGCGATGACACCGGTCGTGGCGGCGTACTTCTCGTCGGTCAGGTTGCGGCCATCAACGAACCAGTTCCACTGACCGGCGACCGCGCCGCTGACCCGGAAGCCCAGCAGCGTGTAGCCGTCCGACGAGAACGTGTTGGCGTGGTCGATCCAGGTGCCGTTCGGAATCCATTCGACATTCGGGCCGGCGGTGAACCAGGTGCCGTTCCAGCTCAGATCGGCGCGCAGGCTCTGCACCGGCAGGCCGGCCAGGCGGTTGTCGCCGTAGACCGCGTTGTTGTCGAAGCGGAAGTCGTTGATCAGGTAGGCAGAACGGAACGTGAAGGCGTACGGCAGCTTGACCGTGCCAGCCAGCTCCAGGCCCTGATGGATCGCCTTCGGCGCGTTGATGGTGCCGAGCGGCTGGCCGTTCGGATCGTTCAGCGCCAGCAGCTCGTCCTTGATCCAGGCGCGGTACAGCGCGACATCGAGCGCGAAGCGCGCGTGCTCGACGCGGCTGCCGATTTCCACCGTGGTGCCGCGCTGCGTGCCATTGGTCAGCGGGTTCGATGCCGAGCCGCCGGTCAGCTCCGACAGCGATGGCGGCTCGTACGACCGGCTCAGGTTGGCGAACAGCTGGGTGCCAGGCAGACCGGTCCACAGCACGCCAAGCTTCGGGCTGAAGCCGCCGTAGCTGTTCTTGAAATCGCCATCGGCTTCATTGGCCGGCACGAAGTTGTCGAAGCGGACCCGGCGGTCACGGGCACCCTGGGCGCCGACCGACACCGCCAGTTCCGGCGTCACGAAGAACTGGTTTTCCGCATACAGCGCGATCGAACGCGCGGTCTGGTCCGAGGCATCGGTTTGCGCGCCGTTCTGGCCGGCGACGTTGGTTGCGCGGAATTCCTTGGTTTCGCCGTAGACATAGCGGGTGCCGACGACCACACGGTTGCGGTGGCCGAACAGCGTGCCGTCGATGCTGTAGCGCAGGTTCAGGCCGAGGTCGCTGTTGTCCTGGTTGATGACCTGGAAGATCGGATGGAACAGGCGCTTGTCGGCGTAGAACACCGAGCCTTCAAGGGTCTGGCCGTCACCGATCGTCCAGACCGTGCGGTCGGCAACGCGGATCAGCCGGAAATCGCGCTTCTGGTCGCCGCTGATGTTGCCGGGGTTGGCGCGCTCCGGCGTCGATTCGGTTTCGGCGCGCGTCAGGCTGCCCGGCAGTTCCGATTCGGTGTCGACGAACGTGAAGTACAGCCGTGTTTCGACCGCCGGCGACAGGCGCAGGCCGAGGTTCGAGAACAGCCGGTAATTGTCCTGCTGGGCGTGGTCGCGGAAGCTGTCGGAATGCAGCGCGCTGACGCTGACATAGCCGTCGACATTGCCGCTGTGGCCGGCCAGCGCGGCCTGGGCACGGCGGTATTCGAAGCTGCCGGCTTCCAGCCGGGCCGACAGCGCCGGCGCGGTGTAGCCGGTCGGCGACACGTAGTTGATCGCGCCACCGAGCGTGGTCGAGCCGTACTCCAGCGCGTTGGCGCCGCGATAGACCTCGATGTACTGCGTGGCCAGCGGCTCGATCGCCTGGAAGTCGAAGCCGCCGTCGGCGAGGTTCACGGCCGCGCCGTCCTGCAGCAGCGTCAGGCCGCGACCGTGGAAGGTGCGCTGGATGCCCGAGCCGCGAATCGAGATGCGCGATTCCTCGGCGCCGAAGCGTGGCTGGATGAACACGCCGGGCGCGAAGCCGAGCGCGTCCTGCAGGTTGCTGGCGCGGCCGTTCTTGTAGCTGTCGGCATCGATCACGGCGGTGCCGCCGGCGACCAGCGCTGCACGCGCGCGGGCTTCGTCGATGCTCAGCGCGGTCGGCGTCGTCGGGGCCTTGCCCTCGACCTTCACTTCGGAAAGCGTGACCGGCGCGGCAGCGACTTCGGTTGCCGCTTTCGGCTCGTCGGCGGCCAGCGCCGACAGGCTCAGGGAAACGGGGGCGACAAACAGCAATGCCGCAGCGCGGCGAATGATCGATGAAGCGGACATGCAGTGACTCCAGAAAAAAGGCCTGCGTGCGGCGGTCAGGCCGACACGCAGGAAAAGTCAGCCTGGTATCCAGGCGGACATCGGAGAGTCGAGGCAGGAAACCCGCGTGCGCGACGGCTGGCTGACAGCATCCGAGCCAAGCCGGGCAGCAGCACGGTCACCGGGGTGACGTTCGCTGCCATGCAGGCCGGATCAGTTGCGATCGGGGTGCGGCGCAACGCGGGGTTCAGACATCGACGACACACCCCGATCGGCAGCCCGCAGCAGCGGGCCGGACCGATCAGGCCACAGCGCGGTCGTCGAAGCGGGGCGGCGGTCCGCGCGCCGGCGGCAGCCGGTGGCGATCCGCGATGACGGCAGCCGCAGGCGCGGCGACGTCGAGGGTGCTGGCGCCGACAGCGGCAACCAGGAAGGCCGATGCCGTGACCGGCAGCGCCGGCGCACCGGCCGCGGCAAACGGGCAGCTCAGATGCTCGGCGGCAATCCGGTGCTCACCGTGCTGGCTCGGCGCATGTTCGGCATGCGGGTCGGCGGCCGGCACCTCCGCCGCCACGATTGCCGACTGGGCGGCGGACGGGGCGGCTGACGGGGCGTCGGCGTGATGACCGGTGCGGCAATGAAGGCCGTAGACATCGGCAGCGGCAGACTGCGCCGCCTGCATTGCGGCGTGGTCGTGATGCAGCAGCGGCGACGCCTGCGCCGTCCGCGCCACCGGCGACGCCAGCGCCTCGTGCAGCGGGCTGGTCGGACAGATGATCAGCCAGCTTCGCTCGCCACCGTTCGCTGCGGCATCGGTCCAGCCCGGCATGAAGCCGACCGGCACCAGCGACCGCAGCGCCACGCCGGCGAGCGCAAGCCACAGCGCGATCGACTGCAAGTGGGAGCGGGAGCGGAACATCGAGACGGTCAGGCGGCGGGCGGAATCGAAACGGTCGGACAACGGCACGGAGACTTCAGCGCGGCGGACGATAAGCGAGGCCGATCATTCCGGCAATGCAGTTCGAATGCCGTGCTTATTCCAGATTGCACACATGGACACAGCACGGGCACGGAGGCGCCGCTAGCCCGGCAGGCCGCGCAGCGCCGGCAGCCGTTTCAGTGCGCGGCTCAGATTGGCGTGCGCGGCGGCTTCGAGCCGGTCGTGGAAATGACCGCTCAGGTACAGGCGCGGGCGCTCCAGAAAGCCGCGCAGCACCTGGCGTCGGCCAGCCACGTACTTCGACCACGGCAGCGCGTGGTACTCCTCGCGGATGTCGGCGTCGTAGCGGTCGAAGCGCTTGTCGGGCGCGCCGAGGATTGCCAGGTCGATGTCGAGCAGCAGCGCTTCATCGGTCGACTCCGGACGGCCGTGATGACGGGTCGCGAGGATCAGGCTGCGCACCCGGCCGATCGCCTCGCGGTCACAGCCGGCGCTGGTCATCGCCCGCTCGGCGAGGTAGGCGCTTTTCAGCTCATTGGTATCGACGCCGATCTCGTAGATCGCATCGTGGTACCAGACCGCCAGTTCGACCTCGGCCGGGCGGACCGCCAGCGACGCGACTTCGTCGAAGGCATCGAGACATTCCTGCAGATGCTCGACCGTGTGATAGCGCCGATGCGGCTCGCGCCAGTGCTGCATCAGCGCATCGAAGGCGCCGGGCGGCGCGGTAGCGCCTGCAAGCGTCTGCCAGACCGCGGCCCAGCGCTCGGCCCCGTTGCGGATGCTGACGATGGTGGGCAGGTGGCTCGAAGGAATGGCTTATGTGTCGTCGCGAACAGCGTCGCTGGCGGCGCCAGTGTATCCGTACGCTTCCGCCTGGACGTTTCGGCCGGACGTTTGGGCCGAGAGGACACGACATGCACACGCGCGCCAGCATCAGACCGTATCGCGGGGCCGCTGGAACGTGGTGTCCTTGCAGTGCGCTGCGTTCGCGCTGCCCGGCGGCACGCGCCCTGTGGACCTGAAAAGCGGCCATCCGTACTGGCTGGTCAAGAACGGCCTGCTGCACGCCTTCCCCAGACTTGTGGAAGAGGTGCGCTGCGATGTGCTGATCGTCGGTGCCGGCATCACCGGCGCGTTGATCGGCGATCACCTGGCCAGAGCCGGCCTGCAGGTCTGCGTGATCGATCGCCGCGAGGCGGGCTGGGGCAGCACCGCCGCCAGCACGGCGCTGCTGCAGTACGAGATCGATACCGAGCTGCAGGATCTGGCCGAGCGCTACGGCATCGACGATGCCGTGCTCGCCTACCGGTCCTGCCTGCAGGCCATCGGCAGCCTGCGGCGCCTGACGCGGAACCTGCGCGGGATCGATTTCCAGCCGATGCAGAGCCTGTACTTCGCCAGCCGCTGGTACCACCAGCGCCGGATCGAACGCGAAGGCGCGTTGCGCCGCGCCCATGGCTTCAAGCTGGAAATCCTGCAGCGGGCGGCGCTGCAGCAGCGCTTCGGCATCGACAGCGGTGCCGGCCTGCTGACGCCGGTCGCCGCCGAAACTGATCCGTACCAGCTGGCCCATCGCCTGCTCGGCCGGATCGAGGCACGCGGCGGCCGCGTGCATGCCCGAACGGCGCTGGAACGGTTCACCCCGGTGCGTGGCGGCGTTCATGTGGAGACCGACGGTGGCGTGAGCATCCGCTGCCAGCAGCTGGTGTTCGCTGCCGGCTACGAAGCGCAGCGCTGGATCGATCAGTCGGTGGCGTCCAACCGCAGCAGCTACGCCTTCGTCAGCGAGCCGCTGCCGGGGTTGCTGGGCCCGCTCGACAAGACGCTGGTCTGGGAATCGGCGCGGCCCTACCTCTACCTGCGCCGAACCGCCGATGACCGCCTGCTGGTCGGCGGCGAGGACGACCACGTCGACATTCCGATGCGCCGTGATGCGCTGGTCGAGCGCCGCGCAGAAACGCTGCGGCGCCGCGTGCTCGCGCTGTTTCCGGCGCTGCCGCTGAAGGTCGCCTTTGCCTGGGCCGGCACCTTCGCGGAAACCGCGGACGGTCTGCCATTTTTCGGGCCGCACGAGCAGCATGGACCGCGCGTGCATTTCGCTCTCGCCTACGGCGGCAACGGCATCACCTACAGCCTGATCGGCGCCGAACTGCTGCGCGACCGCTTCCTCGGCAAGTCGCACCCCTGCACCGCGCTGTTCGGCTTTCCGCGACTGAAGCGCAAGGCCGGCCGCAGCGGTTGAGCGCGGCAGCGCACCGACAGCCGCCTGCGACTCCGCGACGTTCGGCGCCCCCCTTCGGCCGTCCGCTTCGGTGACGGCCCGACATCTGGAGCCCGCACGCCATGCCTTACGTCACCACGCACGACAAGACCGAACTCTTCTACAAGGACTGGGGCAGCGGCCCGGCCGTGCTCTTCCTGCACGGCTGGCCGCTGTCCTCGGACAGCTGGGACGATCAGGCGATGGCGGTCGCCGCCGCCGGTTACCGCGCCATCGCCTACGACCGGCGCGGTTTCGGACGTTCGACCCAGTCCTGGGCCGGCTACGACTACGACAGCCTCAGCGACGATCTGGCGGCCGTCATCGAACAGACCGGCGCACATGACGTGACGCTGGTCGGCTTCTCGATGGGCGGCGGCGAAGTGGCGCGCTACATGCAGCGGCATCACGGCAAGTCGGTGATCCGGGCGGCGCTGGTGTCCTCGGTGGTGCCGTGCATGCTGAAGTCCGACAGCAACCCCGACGGTACCGACGCTGCCGTGTTCGACGACATGGCGCAAGCCATACGCGAAGACCGCGCGGCGTTCTTTTCCGGCTTCTTCAAGGATTTCTACGGGGTGAGCCTGATCAGCCATCCGGTCAGCAGCGAATTGCTGCGCTGGTCGGAACGGATCGCCATGCAGGCCAGCCTGAAGGCCACGCTGGCGTGCGCGAAGTCGTTTGCCACGACCGATTTCCGCGGCGACCTGGCCAGCTTCCAGGTCCCGACGCTGATCATCCACGGCACTGACGACAAGACCGTGCCGATCGACGCCAGTGCCCGCGCTGCCGCCCGCGGCATCGCCGGCGCCCAGCTGATCGAGTACGAAGGTGCACCGCACGGGCTGATCGCCACGGCGAAGGACCGGCTGACGCAGGATCTGCTGGCGTTTCTCGGCCAGGCGCCGGCGCTGCCGATCGCCGCGGCACAGCCGATCGCGCCGAGCTACGAGCTGTCGATCGGTCGTGCCGCGGCCTAGGCAGCGCTGCCGCCTGCTCCCCAACGCGCGCAGGCGCGACAGCCGGGTCCGCTGATGGTGCGATCCGGGCTTCGCCACCGGGCATGACGCTCGATCTTGTCCAGTGGCCGGCGATGGCGGCCACGCTGGCTGCCGGCTGGCTGGTCGCTTCGCATTCCGAGCGACGGCGCAGCATCGGCTTCTGGTGCTTCGTGGTCAGCAACGGGCTATGGATCGCCTGGGGCTGGCATGTCGGTGCCTGGGCGCTGATGGCGATGCAGGTCGGCCTGTTCGCGCTGAACCTGCGCGGTGCGCGCAACAACGCCGAGTAGTGGCGCGGATCGCCGAGGCGGTTGTTCGGATCGTGCGGCGGAGCAGCACCCGGCCAGCACCGCCGGGAATCGGATCGGGCTTGCCGGACACGCACAGGAACGGCTACGTCCAGCGACCACGTAGCGCCCCGGCGGCACGCAGGCACCGCTGCGGCACCCGCTGCTGCAGGGCGACCTGCTGGCGATGCCGCTGGATCAGGACGCGCGTTTGAACAACGTCGCCGGCTACCTGAAGTACGGGCAGCACATCTGGAATCCCTGAGCGACGCCGGCAGTCGCGCCCCGGCGGCATGGGCGCGGCAAATGGCAGTGACGCGATGCCGCTGGCGCGTCACCCCCTTTTTTCCTACTCTTGAACGCTCGTTCACGAAAACCGCTAGCGCCACGCGCAGCAGCCACCACGGAGTCACGCCATGAGCACGGTCGTTTCCTACCTTCCGAATTCGGGCCCGACGACGGTTCAGTCGCAGTTCCAGACTCAGGTCAGCGATGTCGAGATCCGCCGGATCTTCGACTCCCAGCGCGCCACAGCCCTGCGCCTGCGCACCTCCACGGTGGCCGAGCGCATCGCCAAGATCCGGAAGCTGCGCGACGCGCTGGTGGCGCGCCGCGATGAACTGATCACCGCCGGCTACGCCGATTTCAAGAAGCCGCCGGCCGAAGTCGAGCTGACCGAACTGCTGCCGGTGGTCTGCGAAGCCAACGACGCGATGCGCCACATCAAGAAGTGGATGAAGGCGACGCGGGTCTGGCCGTCGCGGATGACCTTCGGCCTGAAGGGCTGGGTGCAGTACGAGCCGAAGGGCCGCACGCTGATCATCTCGCCGTGGAACTACCCGGTGAACCTGACCTTCTGCCCGCTGATCTCGGCGATCGCCGCCGGCAACACGGCGATCCTGAAGCCGTCGGAAATGACGCCGAACCTGTCGGCGCTGATGGTCAAGATCGTCAAGGACATCTTCACCGAGGATGAAGTGGCGATCTTCGAGGGCGACGCGGCCGTGTCGACCACGCTGCTGAGCCTGCCGTTCGACCACATCTTCTTCACCGGCTCGCCGGCGATCGGCAAGGTGGTGATGGGTGCCGCCGCCAAGCATCTGACCAGCTGCACGCTGGAACTCGGCGGCAAGAGCCCGACCATCGTCGACGCCACGGCCGATCTGAAGCTCGCCGCGCAGAACATCCTGTGGGGCAAGTTCACCAACAACGGCCAGACCTGCATCGCGCCGGACCACGTCTATGTCCACGCCTCGGTCAAGGACGAGTTCGTGCGTCAGTGCAAGGCGGTGCTCGATGCCACCTACGGCGCCGATGCCCGCGCCCAGCAGGCCAGCCCGTTCCTGGCCCGCATCGTCAACGAGCGCCACACCGCGCGCATCCAGGGCCTGCTCGATGACGCCACCGCGCGCGGCGCCAAGGTGCTGGCCGGTGGTGCCGTCGATGCCAGCGACTGCTACATCGCGCCGACGCTGATCGAGAACATTCCGGCCGATGCGCGGATCATGTCCGAGGAAATCTTCGGGCCGCTGCTGCCGATCGTGCCGTTCAACCAGATTTCGGAAGTGATCGACCGCATCAACGCCGATCCGAAGCCGCTGGCGCTGTACATCTGGAGCAAGGACGACAGCACCATCGACAAGGTGCTGAAGCAGACCTCGGCCGGCGGCACCTGCATCAACCACACGGTCGTCCACTTCCTGCACGGCAACCTGCCGTTCGGCGGCGTCAACAACTCCGGCATCGGTCGCGCCCACGGCCTGTACGGCTTCCGCGACTTCTCGCACGAGCGCGCCGTGGTCCGTACCCAGGTGATGCTGGCGAAGATGTTCTTCCCGCCGTACAACGACAAGATGCGGAAGATCATCAACATCCTGCTGAAGACGGTCTGAACTAGGGCCGCGCCTGCAGGTCCATCGCTGGACCATGAAGATCCGCCGCCTCGCGCTGTCGCTGCTGACCGTGTTCGCCCTGCTCTGGCAGGGCGTGGCAGCGGCAGCGATGGGCGCGGCGATGGCGCTGCCGCCGCCGCCAGCCGTCACGGCTGCACCCGATGTGATGCCCTGCCACGAGATGGCCGGCATGGCCGATTCGGCCGACATGGCGACGGCGGATGACGCTGCGCCGGTCGACCACCCGGCACCGCAGGACTGCTGCGGCACCGGCGGCCACTGCCTGTGCGCCGCCGCCTGCGGTGCCGCCGCGCTGCCGGCGTTCGGCTTTGCACTGAACCTGCTGCCCAGCCCCGATGTGAACGCACGCACGATCCTCGCCGTGCTGCGCGACACCGCGCCGCCACACCCGTTCCGACCTCCGATCGCTGCCGCCGTCTGACGCCGATACCGCGTCGGGCTCGCACCGACGCGCCTGCGCCTCGCTGCTGCGGAGTGGTCCATGTCCCCAATTCCCTTGCTGTTCGCGCGCGCGCTGTGCGCGTTGCTGCTGCTGCCCGGCTGCGCCCGGGCTGAAGAACTGCTGTCGCTGGCTGCCGCCCGGCGCATCGCGCTGGATCGCCAGCCGCTGCTCGAAGCCGAAGCGCATCAGGTTGATGCCGCCCGCGACGCGGCGATCGCTGCTCGCCAGCTGCCCGATCCGCTGCTGAAAGGCGGCATCAGCGATCTGACCGCCACCGGCGACGACATCGGCACGCTGACGCGACAGAACGACACGCAGTTCACCGTCGGCATCGCGCAGGCGTTTCCGCGCACCGCGAAACGGCGTCTGCGCGGCGAGCGTGCCGATGCCGAAACCCTGCTCGCCGAACAGCGCCTGCTGAGCGACCGCCTGCAGCTGCAGCGCGACGTTGGGCTGGCCTGGCTCGATGTCTGGAAAGCGCACCAGGCCGTGGCGCTGGCGCGACTCAGCGAGCGCGAGGCGCAGCTGCAGGTCGAGGCGACGCAGATCGCCTACGCCAGCGGCCGCAAGCCGCTGGCCGAGCTGCGCGAAGCGCGCGTTGCGCTGGCACTGCTGCGCGACGATCTGGCGAAGCTCGAACAGGATGACGGGCACGCGCGCAGCCAGCTGTCGCGCTGGCTTGGCGATGCGGCGTATCGGCCGTTGCCGGATGGCCAGCCGCCGCTGCCGGAACCGCCGCCGCTCGGCGCCTTGCTCGACGGTTTGCGCCGCCATCCGCATCTCGACATCGCGGCCGCCGAAGTCGACGTGGCGGCGGCTGACGTGCGGCTGGCGAAACAGGCCTACCAGTCCGATTTCAGCGTCGAGCTCGGCTATGGCCACCGTCCGGCGTTCAGCGACTACGTCAACCTGCAGGTCTCGGTCGACCTGCCGGTGTTCACCGCCAACCGCCAGGACCGCGGTCTGGCCGCGAAACAGTCGGCGCTGCTCAGCGCCGAAGCGCTGCGCGAGGATCGCTACCGCGAACACGCCGCCGAGGCCCGGCTGAACCACGGCGACTGGACCCGGCTGGGCACCCGCCTTGCGCACTTCGACGCCACGATCCTGCCGGAAGCCGATGCCCGCATCGAAGCGGCGCGGCTGGCCTGGGCTGCCGGCAGCGGCAGCCTGTCCGAGGTGCTGGCCGCCCGCCGCGCCGCACTCGACACGCGGCTGCGCAGGCTGGATCTGCAAACCGACCGCCACCGCCACGCGCTGCAACTGCGCTATCTCGCTGCCCGCGATGGCGACGGCGATGACCGCGAATCCGAAGGGGTGACGCCATGAACCGTTCCACCGTGACCGGCCTCGCGGCCGTTGCCGTCATCGCTGCTGCCGCGGCCTTCCTGTGGTGGCCGCGTCATGACGACGGCCCGGCCGTCGCCGAGCGCCAGCCGCTGTACTGGTACGACCCGATGGTCCCCGATCAGCGCTTCGACAAGCCCGGCAAGTCGCCATTCATGGACATGCAGCTGGTGCCGAAGTACGCCGACGAGGCCGCTTCCGCGCCGCAAGACGAGGCCGCCGGCTTCCGCATCGACCCGCGCGTGGTCCAGAACCTGGGCGTGCGGCTGGCGCGCGTGGAGCGCGGCGCGCTGCCGCAAGCGCTGCTGGCGGCCGGCGTGATCGCCGTCGACGAGCACGGCATCGAAGCCGTGCAGTCGCGCGCGGCGGGCTGGGTCGAGCAGCTCGGCGTCAAGGCCGTCGGCGATCCGGTGCGGCGCGGCCAGTTGCTGGCGGCGATCCATTCGCCCGAGCTGTACGCCGCGCAAGGCGAATACCTGCTGGCGCGGCGCAGCGGCGATGCCGGCCTGCAGGACGCCGCGCGGGCGCGGCTGCTGCAGTTCGGGGTCGGCGATGCGCAGTTACGGCGGATTGCCGCCAGCGGCCAGGCGGAACGGCGCATCGAGCTGTTCGCGCAGCACGACGGCTACGTGACCGAGCTTGGCGTGCGCGAAGGTGCGCAGGTGCAGCCGGGCATGAGCCTGTTCACGCTGGCCCGGCTTGATCGCGTCTGGCTGAACGCCGAACTGCCGGAAGCGCAGGGCGCTGTTATTGCGCCAAGCGCTGCCGCAAGCGCCACGGTGGCCGCACTGCCGGGGCAGCGCTTCGATGGCACGGTTGAATACGTCTATCCGGAACTCAGCGGCACCACCCGCACCGTGAAGCTGCGCATCGGCTTGCCGAACCGCAATGCGAAGCTGCGCCCCGGCATGTACGCGAGCGTTCGGCTTGATGGCCCGCCACGCACCGACACGCTGACCGTGCCGACCGAAGCGCTGATTCGCACCGGCACCCGCAACGTCGTGCTGATCGCCGACGAAGGCTCGCGCTTCCGGCCGGTGGCAGTGCGCATCGGGGTCGAAGCGGGCGAGCGGACGGAAGTGCTCGAAGGCCTGGCGGAAGGCCAGCAGGTGGTCGCCAGCGGCCAGTTCCTGATCGATTCCGAAGCCAGCCTGCGCGGCGCGCTGGAGCGGATGGCGCCGGTGGCGATCGAGGCTGCCGATGAGCACCACTCTAAGCCCTCTCCCTTTGGGAGAGGGTTGGGTGAGGGGCACAGCCAGCCGAGTGGGGCGCCCTCATCCGAGCGCGTCCCTCACCCCCGCCCCTCTCCCGGAGGGAGAGGGGAGACCAGCGAATCTGATCCACACGCCGGCCACGAAGGCCACACGCCATGATCGCCACGATCATCCGCGCCTCGATCGCCAACCGCGTGCTGGCGCTGCTGGTCAGCGCGCTGCTGGCGCTGTGGGGAACACGCGCAGCACTCAGCACACCGCTCGACGCGATTCCGGACTTGAGCGACACGCAGGTGATCATCCGTACGGCATGGCCCGGGCAGGCGCCGCAGCTGGTCGAGGATCAGGTCACCTATCCGCTGACCACGACGATGCTGTCGGTGCCCGGTGCTCGCACCGTGCGCGGCTATTCGATGTTCGGCGATTCGTTCGTCCACGTGATCTTTGATGACGCGACCGACCTGTACTGGGCGCGCTCGCGGGTACTCGAATATCTCAATCAGGTCAGCGGCCGCCTGCCACCGGCGGCGCGGCCGACGCTCGGCCCGGATGCCACCGGGGTCGGCTGGATCTACGAGTACGCGCTGGTTGATCGCAGCGGCCGGCTGGACACTTCGCAACTGCGCGCGATCCAGGACTGGTTCCTGAAGTACGAGCTGAAAAGTGTCGAGAACGTCGCCGAAGTGGCCAGCGTCGGCGGCTACGTGCGCCAGTACCAGATCGTGCTCGACCCGGACCGCCTGCGCGCCACCGGCACCACGATCAGCACGGTGATCGCGGCCGTGCGCGCCGGCAACAACGAGGCCGGCGGCTCGGTGCTGGAACTCGGCGAAGTCGAATACGCGGTACGCGCAGGCGGTTACCTGAAATCGCTCGACGACTTCCGCGCGCTGCCGGTCGGCCTTGGTGCCAACGGCGTGCCGATCCTGCTGGGCGATGTCGCCCGCGTGCAGCGCGGCCCGGAGCTGCGCCGCGGCATCAGCGAACTGGACGGCGACGGTGAAGCGGTCGGCGGCATCATCGTGATGCGCGCCGGCCAGAATGCACTGGCGACCATCGACGCGGTGCGCAGCAAGATCGAAACGCTGAAACCCGGCCTGCCGGCAGGGGTCGAGATCGTGCCGACCTACGACCGCTCCGAGCTGATCGTCAACGCGGTCGGCACGCTGAAGGCACGGCTGGTCGAGGAAATGATCATCGTCGGGCTGGTCTGCGCGCTGTTCCTGCTGCACCTGCGTTCGGCACTGGTGGCCATCGTCAGCCTGCCGCTCGGCATCCTTGCGGCATTCGCGGTGATGAAGGCGCAGGGGATCAACGCCAACATCATGTCGCTCGGCGGGATCGCGATTGCCATCGGCGCGATGGTCGATGCCGCCGTGGTGATGATCGAGAACGCCCACCAGCATCTGCAGCGCGCCGGCGCGGAACACGACGCGCTGAGCTTCGAGCAGCGGGTCAGGGCGATCAGTGCGGCGGCAGTCGAAGTCGGCCCGGCGCTGTTCTTCTGCCTGGCCATCATCACGCTGAGCTTCGTGCCGGTGTTCACGCTGCAGGCGCAGGAAGGCAAGCTGTTCGGGCCGCTGGCGCTGACCAAGACCTATGCGATGGCAGCCGCGGCCGGACTGTCGATCACGCTGATTCCGGTCCTGATGGTGTACTTCATCCGCGGACGGATTCCGGACGAAGCGCGCAATCCGCTGAACCGCGTGCTGATCGCCGCATACCGGCCGCTGCTGCGCGGCGTGCTGAAATTCCCAAGGCTGAGCTTGCTGCTGTCGGCCGTAGTGCTGCTGTCGGCGCTGGTGCCGATCACGCGCCTCGGCACCGAGTTCATGCCGCCGCTGATCGAGGGCGACCTGCTGTACATGCCATCGGCGCTGCCGGGGCTGTCGGCCGACAAGGCGCGCCAGCTGCTGCAGCAGACCGACCGGCTGATCCGCCAGTTTCCGGAAGTCGAGCGGGTGTTCGGCAAGGCCGGCCGCGCCGACACCGCGACCGATCCGGCCGGGCTGGAAATGTTCGAAACGACGATCCGCTTCAAGCCGCGCAGCGCCTGGCCGGACCCGGCGAAATCGCAGGACGCGCTGATCGCCGAACTGGAGGCCGCGCTGGCGATTCCCGGCCTCGCGAACCTGTGGGTGCAGCCGATCCGCAACCGCATCGACATGCTGTCGACCGGCATCAAGAGCCCGGTCGGCGTGAAGATCGCCGGCGACGACCTGCAGGTGATCGAACGGATCGGCACCGAGATCGAAACGGTGCTGCGCGGCGTGCACGGCACCCGCTCGGTCTTTGCCGAGCGGGTGCGCGGTGGCCGTTACATCGACGTGACACCGGATCGGCTGAAGGCAGCACGGCTCGGGCTGTCGATCGCCGATGTGCAGCAGGTGGTCGGCATCGCCATCGGTGGCGAGAACATCGGCGAAGTGATCGATGGCCGCAACCGCTTTCCGATCAACGTCCGTTATCCGCGCGAGCTGCGCGATTCGGTGGCTGCGCTGCGGGCACTGCCGATCGTCACCGCAGCCGGCGCCACGATCACGCTCGGCGATGTCGCGGCGGTTGCGATCAGCGACGGACCGCCGCAGCTGCGCAGCGAGAACGCGCGGCTCAACGGCTGGGTCTATGTCGACATTGCGGACCGCGATCTCGGCGGCTATGTCCGCGAAGCACGCGAGGCGGTTGCCGACACGGTGAAACTGCCGGCCGGCTACTCGGTCGCTTGGTCAGGGCAGTTCGAGTATCTGGCGCGCGCCGAACAGCGCCTGCAATGGGTGGTGCCGATCACGCTGTTCATCATCCTGATCCTGCTGTACCTGACTTTTCGCGCGTTCACGCCGGCGCTGCTGATCATGGCGACCTTGCCGTTCGCGCTGGTCGGCGGGCTGTGGCTGTTGCTGGCGCTTGGGCACCACCTGTCGATTGCCTCTGCGGTCGGCTTTATTGCGCTGGCCGGGGTTGCCGCCGAGTTCGGCGTGATCATGCTGATCTATCTCGACCAGGCGATCGCCAGGCGCGGTCCCGCGCTCACACGCGAAACGCTCATCGAAGCGATCGAGGAAGGTGCCGTGCTGCGCCTGCGGCCGAAAGCGATGACGGTGGCGGTGATCGTCGCAGGACTCCTTCCGATCCTGATCGGCGGCGGCACCGGCTCTGAAGTCATGCGCCGGATCGCCGCGCCGATGGTCGGCGGCATGATCTCGGCACCGCTGCTGTCGCTGTTCGTGCTGCCGGCGGCGTACCTGCTGTTGCGTGAGCGGCGCTTGTTGAACTGAAGACAGCAGGTCTCACGCAAAGGCGCAAAGACGCGAAGAAAAGCGAAGCAGGTAGAGTGTTTGCTCTATCTTTGCCGTTCTTTGCGTCTTTGCGCCTTTGCATGAGCTTGCTGTCGCTGTTGCTGTCGCTGTTCGTTGCGCCTTGGCGCTAGCCCGCTGTCGCCTGCCACGTGCAGGCACAGCACAATCGCCTACTGCCCTGATCGGACACCGCTGATGATCAACCTCAAGCTGCGCCGTCGCGAGATCGATTTCCTGCTGCATGACCTGCTGAACGTCGATGCCGTCTGCGCGCATCCGCGCTACGCGATGCACGATCGCGGCGTGTTCGACGCAACCCTCGATGTCGCGATCAAGGTCGCCGACGAGCATTTCGCCAATCACGCGGCGAAAGTCGATGCCGAAGAGCCGCACTTCGACGGCGAACGGGTGCACCTGATTCCCGAAGTGAAGCAGGGCATCGATGCCTATGTCGCGGCCGGCTTCATGGGCACGAGTTTCGACATCGACGATGGCGGCTCGCAGCTGCCGTACGCGGTGGCGCAGGGCATCGCCTGGGTGTTCGCGGCGGCCAATGTCGGCACCGCGGCCTATCCGTTCCTGACGATGGCGGCGGCCAACCTGATCCGGGCCCATGGGTCGGACGCGCAGAAGGCGCGCTATCTGCCACCGATGATCGAAGGCCGCTGGTTCGGCACGATGTGCCTGTCCGAGCCGCAGGCCGGTTCGTCGCTCGGCGACATCCGCACGCGTGCCGAAGCCACCGAGCATGGCTGGTACAGCATCAGCGGCACCAAGATGTGGATCTCCGGCGGCGAGCACGAACTGTCCGAGAACATCATCCATCTGGTGCTGGCCAAGATCCCCGGCGGTCCGGCCGGCTCGCGCGGTATTTCGCTGTTCATCGTGCCGAAGCGGCGCATCAATGACGATGGCTCGCTGGGCGAGCGCAACCACGTCAGCCTGGTCGGCCTCAATCACAAGATGGGCTATCGCGGCACCACCAACACGCTGCTGAACTTCGGTGAAACCGGCGAGTGCCGCGGCTGGCTGATCGGCGAGGTCAACCATGGCCTCGCCTGCATGTTCCACATGATGAACGAGGCGCGGATCGGCGTTGGCCTGAACGCCGCCGTGCTCGGCCACACGGCCTACCTGCATTCGCTGGACTACGCGCTGAACCGACCGCAAGGCCGCAAGCCCGGCGAGCGCGATCCGTCCAGCCCGCAGGTGATGATCGCCGAGCATCCGGACGTGCGCCGCATGCTGCTGGTGCAGAAGGCGTTCTCCGAAGGCGCCTTGAGCCTGTGCCTGTATGGCGCCGCACTAGTCGACCGGCTGGCGATTGCGGAAGCCGATGCCGAGCGCGCCGAGCTGAACCTGGAGCTGGAAATCCTCACGCCGATCATCAAGGCCTGGCCGGCGCATTACTGCCTGGAAGCGAACTACTGGGGCCTGCAGATCCTCGGCGGCTACGGCTACACGCGCGACTATCCGCTGGAGCGCATCTACCGCGACAACCGCCTGAACCCGATCCACGAAGGCACCAACGGCATCCAGGCCGGCGACCTGCTGGGCCGCAAGGTGATGATGCACGGCGGCGCCGCGTTCAAGCTGCTGATTGCCCGCATCGCGGCAACGATCGAAGCCGCCTCGACCGATCCGTCGCTGGCCGAATTCAGCACGGCGCTGAAAGCCGCCAGCGCACGCGTCACGGCCACCACGATGGCGCTGGCCGCTGCCGGCGCCCGCGGTGAGTCAGACCGGATGCTGGCCAATGCCTGGGTCTACATGGAACTGCTCGGCGGCCTGGTCATCGGCTGGATGTGGCTGCGCCAGATGCAGTGCATCGCCGGCATGGCCAACCCGAACGAAGCCGATCTCGGCTACTTCGAAGGCAAGCGGCAGGCAGCGCGCTACTACTACCGCTGGGAACTGCCAAAGCTGGAGCGGCATGCCGCGCTGCTGGACAGCCTGGACGACACGCTGCTCGCCACCTCGGCGGCGCAACTGTAGGCCGCCCGCGGCCGGGCTAGACTCGGGCCATGAACACACCCCTTCCCGAACCGTCGAGCCGCTGGTCGTTCATCCGCGACGTGCTGGTGTTCCAGCTGAAGCTGGTGCTCGGCAACCTGCTGAACTTCGTGCTCGTGCCGGTGACCATCGTCGCGTCGATCTACGACCTCGTCAGCGGCAAGCCGGGCGCGCGCCAGGGCGATGCGTTCTACCAGGTGCTGGAAGCCGGCCGCGAGATCGAGGAGCGGATCAACATCTACGGCGCCGTCGGCGGCTACCACGCCACCGGCGCATCGGATGACGCCGGCGGCACCCGGCGCAGCAGCACGATCGCCGGCGTCGACATTGGCGATGCCACCGTCGACGACCTGATTCGCAAGGTTGAAGGCCTGCTGGTCAAGGAGACCGGCAAGGACGGCCGCGCGGCGCAGCTGAAGTCGACCCTCGAACGCCTGCTGGACGAGCTGCGCAACCGCAAGCGCTGAGCCGCCGCCGCGTCAGTGGCGGCGCGGCGCCGTTGCCGGCCCGCAGCTGTCGCCTGCGCAGGCCAGCTGCTCGATCTGCACGGTGGCGTGCACGTCGCCGAACTGCCGCTTCAGGTGCTGCTGGATCGCGCCGAGCGCAGCATCGCGGTCGGTGACGTCGTCGAGCACCGCGTGCAGCGTCATCACCGGGCGCTTGTCGGTCAGTGACCAGGCGTGCAGGTGGTGGATGCCGACCACGCCGGGCACGCTGGCAGCGAGATCATCCGCCAGCGCGCCGGTATCGAGATCGCGCGGCGCGCCTTCCAGCAGGATGTGCGCCGATTCCCGCGTCACCCGCCAGCCGCCCCGCAGGATCAGCAGCGCGACGAAGGCCGACAGGATCGGGTCGATCGGCGTCCAGCCGGTGGCCAGGATCACCAGCGCCGCCGCGACCGCCGCCGCCGAGCCGAGCAGATCGCCGAGCACGTGCAGGATCGCGCCTCTCAGGTTCAGCGTGTCCTCGCCATCGCGCAGCACGAGGAAGGTCACCAGATTGGCAACGAAGCCCAGTGCCGCGATCACCAGCATCGTCGTGCCGATCACCGGCGCCGGTGCCAGCAGGCGCTGGATCGATTCGAAGACGATCCAGCCACTGAGCAGCAGCAGCGCCAGGCCGTTGACGAACGCCGCCAGCACTTCGTAGCGCGCCTGACCGTAGGTGAACAGCGCATCGGCCGGACGTCGGGCCACCCGCAGCGCCACCAGCGCCAGTGCCAGCGACGCGGCGTCGGTCAGCATGTGCACGGCATCGGCGAGCAGCGCCAGCGAGCCGGACAGCCAGCCGCCGACCACTTCGACGACCATGAACGTCGCGGTGATCGCCAGTGCCAAAGCGAGCCGCGTCTCGTTGCTGCTGCCGTGGTGGTGGTGGCCGTGGCCATGCGCGTGACCATGCGCATGCGAATGGCCGTGCGCCGGCTGGCGCGCCTTCGCCGGCGGCGCGTGGTCGTGGCCGTGGTCATGGCCATGATCGTGATGATCGTGGTCATGGCCGGCGTGGTCGTGATGCTGGCCCATGGTCGGTCGGCCGGACTCAGCCTTCGTCGGACAGCTGAACGATGGTGCGACCCTGGGCCTTGCCGGCGATCAGCTGCTCGGCGACTTCCGGCACCTGTTCCAGCGGAATCACCTTCGGGGCGATCAGCGTGGTCAGGCCGCGCGGCTTCCAGTCGCCGGCCAGGCGATCCCAGATCGCCAGACGCCAGCTGCGCGGCCCTTCGACCGACCAGATGCCGAGCAGGCTGACGCCGCGCAGGATGAACGGGATCACCGTCGTGGAAAGGGTTGGCGACTGGGCCAGACCAATCGCGCCGATCGAACCCCAGGGCTTCACGGTGCGGGCGAGGTAGGCCAGCGTGTCGCCACCGAGGTTGTCGACGGCACCGCCCCAGCGCGCCGCTTCGAGCGGCTTCGAACCCATGTCCAGCGTGTTGCGGTCGACGATCTCGTCGGCGCCGAGTTCGCGCAAATAGGCTTCCGCGCCCGGCTTGCCGGTGATCGCGGCGACCTGGAAGCCGGCGCGCTTGAACAGGCTGATCGCGATCGAGCCTACGCCGCCGGTCGGACCGGTGACGGCGATCGGACCCAGATCCGGCGTCTGGTGGTTTTCCAGCATGCGGCGCAGCGCCAGCGCGGCGGTGTAGCCGGCGGTGCCGATCGCCATCGCTTCGAGCAGCGACAGGCCCGGCGGCAGCGGCACCACGGCATCGGCCGGCACGCGCGCGTATTCGGCAAAGCCGCCATCGAACTGCTCGCCGACATTGCAGCCAGTGACCAGCACGCGGTTGCCCGGCTTGTAGTCCGGCACATCGCTGGACACGACGATGCCGGACAGATCGATGCCGGCCACCTTCGGGTAGCCGCGCATGATCTTGCCCTTGCCGGTGACGGCCAGCGCGTCCTTGTAGTTGATCGACGAATAGACGACCCGGATGACCACTTCGCCGGCAGTCAGGTCCGACAGCGTGATCGCTTCGATGCGCGCCTCGGTCTTTTTCTCGATCTGATGGATGCGCAACGCCTTGAACGTTGCAGGTACGGGAGTCGGCATCGGGGTTTCCGGCAAAATGAAATCGAACCTTATTCTGCCCCATGCGCCCATGCCGCAATACACGAGCAATCCACCGCTGTTGGAAGCCGATGTCGATCACGACCCGATCACCCAGTTCCGCAACTGGCTGGACGATGCGATCAAGGTCGGCATGATCGAGCCGATCGCGATGACCCTGGCCACCGTCGATGCCGACGGCCGGCCTTCGGCCCGCGTGGTGCTGCTGAAGGGGCTCGATGCACAGGGCTTCGCGTTCTACACCAACTACCAGTCGCGGAAAGCACGCGCGCTGGCAGCTCGGCCGTTCGCGGCAGCCACGTTCTGGTGGGACCGGCTGGAGCGCAGCGTGCGCATCGAAGGCACGGTCGAAAAGCTGACGCCCGCCGAGTCGGAAGCCTATTTCCGCAGCCGGCCGCAGGGCTCGCAGGTCGGCGCGATCACCTCGCGCCAGAGCCAGGTCGTCGCCAGCCGCGCCGAACTGGACGCCCGGCTTGCCGACAATCTCGCTCGCTACGCGACCGATCCGGTGCCGTTCGACGCCAGCCAGTGGGGCGGCTACCGGATTCGGCCCGAGGTCATCGAGTTCTGGCAGGGCCGCGACAACCGCTGCCACGACCGGCTGCGCTTTACGCGTGCAGCAACTGGCGGCTGGCGCATCGAACGGCTGGAACCGTGAGCGGCGGCGATCGCGGCGCGGCGCTGGTTGCCCGGCTGGCGCTGGAGCGGCACCCGGAAGGCGGCTGGTTCAAGCGCATCCACACCTCCGCGCATGCGCTGGACACGGCACACGGTGCGCGCGCCCGGGTCACGTCGATCCACTACCTGCTGACCGTTGACGAGCCGCGGGGCCGGCTGCATCGCAATCGCTCGGACATCCTGCATTACCTGCAGGGCGGCGGGCCGGTGGAGTACCTGCTGCTCGATGAGGCCGATGGCACGCTGCGCCGCGTGGTGCTGGGGCACGACGTCGGTCAGCAGCTTTTCCTATTCGTGCCCGGCGGCATCTGGAAGGCATCGCGGCTGATCGGCGATGCCGATCACGCACTGGTCTCGGAAGCCGTGGTGCCGGGCTTCGACTTCGCTGATCACGCGTTTGCCGATCTGGCACTGCTGGAGCGGTTTCCGCAGCATCGCGAATTGCTGGCTCTGTTCGTGCGCCGCTGACCGGGCGGGTCGCGACTCGGCGCGCGACGCAAAACCCGGGCGCTACGCGCAAGGCACAAAGGTGAAAAGCAAGAAAAGCGTCAGCGCAGAGGCGCTGAGAAAAAAGTGAGGACACGCAGAAGCAATCAGGACGTTCATCCGTCCATCTTTTGACTTCGCCGTTCTTTCTTCTTCCTTTCTGTTCCCTTTGCGCCTTGCGCGCAGCGCCCGATCTTTTTGCTTGTCACTCGATCACGAACGCAATCGTCGGCCAGTCGCATTCCGTTCGTGCGCCGCTGACCGAGCAGCTCACGACTCGCCGCGCAACGCAAAGGCCGGGCGCTACGCGCAAGGCACGAAGGTGAGAAGCAAGAAAAGCAAGAAAAGCAAGAAAAGCTTCAGTGCGAAGCCGCCTGAAAAAGAGCTTGAACGCGGAGAAGCGCTCGGGCTACTCATCCAGCAATCTTTTTGCCTTCGCCGTTCTTTCTTCTTCCTTTCTGTTCCCTTTGCGCCTTGCGCGCAGCGCCCGGTCTTTTTGCTTGTCACTCGATCAGCAACCAAATCGCCAGCCGGTCGCAGTAGGCCGAGCGGATCAGCGATAACGCAGGCCGACGTGGATGCTGAAGTCCGGCGATGAGCTGACCAGCACGTCTTCCTGCACGCCGAGGTCCAGCTGAAGCTTCGGCGCGAGGTCGATGCGGCCGCCGAAGCTCAGCTGGCCGCCGGGGCGGTCCAGCGCGTTCAGCCCGGAACCTTCATGCAGTGCCGTATGGCCGTTGAACTGCACCAGCAGCGACACCGGCCGCCAGACGCGGTAGCCGATCGCCGCGCCGCCCAGCGCCACGAACTGCTTCTGCTGCGCGCCGATGACATCGCTCTGGCCGCTGTACGAGGCGCCGGCCGACACGTAGCCGAACCAGTTCGCCGCGCCGTGGAACGGATCGAAGTCGAACCACAGCGCGCCGCCGGCGTTACCACCGTGCAGACGGCTGCTGCGGCCGGTCGGCAGCTTGGCCAGCGCCCGGAACGCGACATCGTCGCTGAGCCGGAAGCCGGCGCTCAGTTCGACGTCACCGATGCCGTTGGCGCCGCGGTTCTCGTCGATGCGGGTCTGGCCATCGACGACGTACTGCACGCGGTAGCGGTCCTGCGGCACGCGCTCGCGACCGCCGTTCGGCAGGCCGAAGGCGTCGTGCCAGCCTTCGATGACACCGTCGAGCGCGCCACTGCCGGTGAACAGCAGCGGCAGGTCGACCGCGAACTCCACACCTTCGGCCACGCCGCGCCGGAAGCCGAACGTGACGCGCTGCGTCTCGGCGTCGACGGTCAGCGATTCGCGGGCATTGGCCTGCACGACGTACTCGTTGCTCCAGTCCACCGTGAAGCGGGTGGCGAGCTGGCCGGCATCGAGCACGCGGCTTTCGCCAAGCGTCGGCAAGGTCGCGGTGCGGCCCAGCGTGGCTTCGTTGCGGACCGTGAAGCCCGGCGCGGCGCTGGCCAGCAGCGGGACGAGGCAGGCAACAGCGAGCAGCGGAGTGCGTGGCGTCATGGCGGGCGGTGCGGGTCGGGCCGGGGCGCCAGAGCATAAACAAGCGCCGTCCGCGTGTGCCGGAAATTCCGGCTGCCCAAAACGAAAAGCCCCGACACGGTGACCGTGGCGGGGCCTGAACGGCAAGCGACGCTTAGTTGAACGCGAAGCTGTCGATCGGCAGCTTGGTCATCGTCTTGCTCGGCTTGGTGATCGAGGCGGCATGGCCCTTCGCACGCGGCAGCAGGTGGTCGAAGTAGAAGCGCGCCATCTCGATCTTGGCCTTGTAGAACTCCGGCTTGTCGGCACCGCCCTTGGCCAGCTTCTCGGTCGCCACGGCCGCCTGCAGCGCCCAGAAGTAGGCCATCGTCACGTAGCCCGAATACATCAGGAAGTTGTGCGAGGCGCTGCTGACGATGTCGCGGTCGGTGCGCGCGGTGAGCATCACGCGCATGGTCAGCACGTTCCACTCGGTGACATAGCGGGCCAGCTCGGTCGCAAAGCGGCGCATGCCCTTGTTGCGGACCTGCTCGAGCGCGAAGCGGCCGATGATCGCCGTGAAGTCGCGCACGGCCTTGCCGCGCGTGGTCAGCAGCACCTTGCGGCCGAGCAGGTCGAGCGCCTGGATACCGGTGGTGCCTTCGTACAAGGTAGAGATGCGGGCATCGCGCAGGATCTGCTCCATGCCGTGTTCGCGGATGTAGCCATGACCACCGAACACCTGCACGCCGATGCTGGCCGCTTCGGTGCCGAGTTCGGTCAGGAAGCCCTTGAGGATCGGCGTGAAGAAGCCGAGCTTGTCGTCCCAGAGGTCGTACTTGGCCTTGTCGTTCTCGAGGATGCCGTTGGTCATGTGGTCGGCATACATGCCGGCGAAATACAGCATCGCGCGGCCGCCTTCGGCGATCGCCTTCTGCGTCATCAGCATGCGGCGCACGTCGGCGTGATGGATGATCGCGTCGGCGCTCTTCTCGGCGTCCTTCTTGCCCGACAGCGCGCGCATCGAGCGGCGCTCCTTGGCATAGGCCAGCGCGCCCTGGAACGACAGTTCCGCATGCGCAACACCCTGCACGGCAGTGCCGATGCGGGCGGTGTTCATGAACGTGAACATCGCTTCCAGGCCCTTGTTCTCCGGCGAGATCAGATGAGCGGTGGCGCCTTCGAAGTTGATCACGCAGGTCGCCGAGGCCTTGATGCCCATCTTGTGCTCGAGCGAGCTGCAGACGACGCCATTGCGCTCGCCGAGGCTGCCGTCGGCGTTGACCTTGACCTTCGGGATCATGAACAGCGAGATGCCGCGCGTGCCCTTCGGCGCGTCCGGCAGACGGGCCAGCACGATGTGGATGATGTTCTCGGTCAGGTCGTGATCGCCCGACGAGATGAAGATCTTGGTGCCGGTGACGGCATAGGTGCCGTCACCGTTCGGCTCGGCGCGGGTCTTGACCTGGCCTAGGTCAGTGCCGCACTGCGGCTCGGTCAGGCACATCGTGCCGGCCCAGCGGCCTTCGACCATCGGCGGCATGTAGAGCTGCTTCAGCTCCTCGCTGGCGTGCTGCATGATCGTGTTCATCGCACCGAGCGACAGGCCCGGATACATCGTGAACGACCAGTTCGCGGTGCCCATCATTTCCGACTTCAGCAGGCCCATCGACATCGGCAGGCCCTGACCGCCGTACTCGGCCGGGTGCGAAAGCCCCTGCCAGCCGCCGTTCACGTACTGCGCATAGGCTTCCTTGTAGCCCTTCGGCGTGCTGACCTTGCCGTTCTCCAGCTTGCAGCCTTCGGCATCGCCGGTCAGATACAGCGGCGCCAGTTCCTCTTCGCAGAACTTCGCGCATTCGTCGAGGATGCTGTCGACCATGTCCGGCGTCGCGTCGGCGCCGTTCGACAGCGAACGGTAGTGCGCAGGGAAGTCGAACACTTCGTTGAGCAGGAAGCGCATGTCGCGCAGCGGGGCCTTGTACGTGGGCATCGGTGACTCCGGGAGCGGATGGGGAAAAGTTTCGGTGAACGATTGTACTCCAGGAATTTCGCCGAGAAGTGAACAAATGTGCATCGGCCGACAGAAATTTCTGCCCACCGCCATGGGCGCGGCCGGCAATCGCTCCGGCAAAAGCGGTCTGCTAGCATCCGCGACCGGATTTTTGCCGCCACCCCTTATAAAGAGTTGTCCGATGACCGCCTCTGCCCAGAACCCGACGCGCCCGGCCACCGAAGACCTGCGCATCAAGTCGATCCGCCCGGTATCGGCGCCGTCCGTGGTGCAGCAGGAGCTGCCAATCACCGCCGCCGCGACGCGCACCGTCGAAACGACGCGCCGCGAAATCCAGGATGTGCTCGCCGGTCGCGATGACCGCCTGCTGGTGATCGTCGGGCCGTGCTCGATCCACGATCCGAAGGCCGCACTCGAATATGCCGACAAGCTCAAGGCGCTGCGCCCGCAGCTGGCCAAGCACCTGCTGATCGTGATGCGCGTGTATTTCGAGAAGCCGCGCACCACGGTGGGCTGGAAGGGCCTGATCAACGATCCGAACCTTGACGATTCCTACGACATCGACCGTGGCCTGCGCATCGCCCGCCAGTTGCTGCTGCAGCTGAACGACGAGGGCATGCCGGCCGGTGTCGAGTTCCTCGACATCCTGACGCCGCAGTACCTGGCAGACCTCGTGTCCTGGGGCGCGATCGGCGCCCGCACCACCGAATCGCAGCTGCATCGCGAAATGGCCAGCGGCCTGTCGTGCGCGGTCGGCTTCAAGAACGGCACCGATGGCTCGGTGAAGGTCGCGGTCGACGCCGTGCAGTCGGCGCGCGCGCCGCACCGCTTCCTGTCGGCGACCCAGGACGGCCAGATCTCGATCTTCGAGACCGCCGGCAACCCGGACAGCCACATCATCCTGCGCGGCGGTTCGACCGGCACGAACTTCGACGCGGCCAGTGTCGACGCGGCGGCAGCGGCGATGACCAAGGCCGGACTCAAGCCGGCGGTGATGGTCGACTTCAGCCACGCCAACAGCCGCAAGCAGCACCGCCTGCAGATGGAAGTCGGCCAGGACGTGGCCGGCCAGCTCGCCAACGGCTCGGACAAGGTGATCGGCGTGATGGTCGAAAGCCATCTGGTCGAAGGCCGCCAGGAAATCGGCCCGCGCGCGCAGATGACCTACGGCCAGAGCGTCACCGACGCCTGCCTCGGCTGGGACGACACGGCCGACCTGCTGCGCGCACTGGCTGGCGGCGTTGCCGCACGACGCGAGCGTCTGGCGCAAAGCGCCTGAAGCCAGACCGGCCGCTGACGCAGCCGGGGCTTTTCGACCTTGCCGGTTCCGATTGCGGAATCGATGCCGGTGCTGGCGCTTGGTTATTCCGATCGCCAGTCCAGCGCCGTGTGGTGGCGCCCCGGTTTCGGGCGCGGCTCGCCGCGATCTCGGCAGTCCGTCCGGGCATTGCGGTTGTCCGGCCGTGTCGTTTCCCGCTGGTACTGAACGGTGCGAAAAACCTGCGCCGCCCGGTCAGCGGGCGCGCTGGCTCAAGGCGATGCGATTGCCTTCGGAGTCCTCGAACTCCGCAACCCAGAGGCCAGGCGCGACTTCCTTCTTGTCGTACAGCACGCTTGAACCGCGCTGCTTCGCCCGGGCGATCACAGCGTCGATGCTCGCGACGCTGAAGTAGACGATGACGCCGGACTTCATCGGTACGTAGACATCGCCCTGCGCCAGCGTGACATCGGCGCCCTGTTGCCCCTCATTCGTCGGGAAATGCGCCATCGCATAGCCATCGACGGTCACGCGTTCAAGTGTCACCGTGAACACGGCTTCGTAGAACGCGACCGCGCGATCAATGTCTCGCACCGGAATTTCGAGATAGCGGACCTCGACCACGGGGTGACTCCTCCTGTGATGAACGGAACAGCCTGTCGCAGCCAGCAGCAGCGCCAGCATCGCGAGCAAGTACAGCGCCTTGAAAGGATGCTTGCAGACGAGGACGCGGTGCGTTCGAGCGGTCACGTCATGGGAGCCATTGCGACGGACATACGAAGTGACGGTGAAAAGCGATCGAGGATTCATGTGAGTGCTTCGCTGGATCAGCGGCAAGCGTAGCCCGGATAAAGCGCAGCGAAATCCCGGCGGCACGATCCTCGCTGTGAAGGCTGTTCCGGGTTTCTCGTGACTCCATTCCGGCCAAGGTGCCGCAAGCCGGCGGCTAGCGCATCACCGCCACATCCGCAACCCACGGGCCAACGGCGACGGCGATGCCAAAGATTCGGTAGAACAATGTCGCCCGCCTCAGCCCCGTTTGTTGATCAGGCGCGTTCTTGTATAGCCAATATCCCGTCTTGCGGTCATACCGTAGTAGTAACTCCGCCGGAAGCAACGCCGTGGATGCTCCAATGATCGTGAATATCCATAGACAGGCGATATACATGGTTCAAATCACCGCTGAACAGTGGGGAGGTCATCGATTCGCCCCTGCGAGCGTATCTGCAAACGCCGTCCGGCAGCACCCGGTTTGATCGAATGTCTGCCTAGTGGATATTGCCTGAAGAGATAGCAGCAAGATTCAGAGAACGCTCAATTCTGTCTTATCCACGGCATCGGAGTTCGCGGAGGTCTATCCGAGCTACCACGCTTGGATCCCGCTGGTGAGGGCCGTCATGCCTTACTTGTCGGTGAGCGCTTGGCAACCGGTCGCCGCGCCACTTTCGCCTGCGTCTTTGGCTCTTTCTTCGGCTTCGGCATCGGTAGCGCGGCGGCAGTGTCAAGGAAGAGCCTCATCAGGCGTTCCTTGTCTTCAAGATGCTCGCTGGCCAGGTAGTGTGGCTTGGCGCCCGGATACGGCGGCGCCTCAGTGACCGACCCGAGGAGTTGCTTCCCTGCAGCCGTGGGCTTGACGAAGAGCTGGTTGTCGCAGACCAGTGCGACGACCTTTCCTTCAACGGAAAGGGCATACTCGCCAAACATCTTCTTGGCAGAAAGTCTGCCGGGCAGGCCGGCTTGCTCACAGACGTATTCCACGAAGTCTTGGGTTGAGGCCATCGAAGTCGCTCCGGTGAAGTAGTGCGAACAGAATCCGTAGCCGAGAAATAGCACAGCGAAATCCGGGAGTCACAATCTCAGCTGTGAATGCTATGCCGGATTTTGCGTTACTTGACCCGAGCGAACTTGCTGAGCAAGCAGGTAGCAGTGGTGGTGAGAGCTCAGAGTCTGGCCCGTTAAATCTTTGCGCCGCTGCCGATCCTGCCGCTGCAAGCACCGGTCGATCAGCATTACGGAGACATTTGCGCGGCGCTGGTACGGGAAGGTATGCCGATCGGCCCCAACGACCTGCTGATCGCCGCGCACGCCCGCGCGCTGGGGCTGACGTTGGTGACCGACAACGCCATAGAGTTCGGTCGGGTAGCGGGGTTGGCGGTGGAGAACTGGGTAGTAGTCGAAGGCTGATCGAGCGTGTGATCGTTGTGGAGGGATAACGTGAGCCCGCCCCCCTAAATCACTCTGCATAGCGCGGCGCAAGCTGTAAAGCCTTGTTCGCACTCAGTTAATCGAAACCAAGTAGCTCGAACCAACCGCTCTTCCAAACGAAGCTGCCATGTAGCGACCGGTCAACACTTTGAGAACATGTAACTTTCGGAAAAACTTCACATTTCCAGCTTAGTGTTTTGTCCAATCGCGTCATATCATTGGTCGATAGGTTAATACCATTTCTTAATATCTCTGACTACCAAAATTAAAATGCAATCTATCTCGACTCTGATTTCCAATACTGAAAACGTCCGCTATATCAAGCTGGGGGGCGGCGGTGGCCGTTTTGCATTTTGCCGGACGCATGGTGTCGCCGAGCTCGGATTTGGTCTTCAGGATCTCGACCGCTATGACGCATTTACCAAAGGCAATTTCGAAGCCTTGTCAATCTCGTTTGCAAACGAGGGTGGCAAAGCTATGTCTGTTGCTAACATCATTGGACAGTTGAAGAAAGCTCGTGTCGTTGCGAATGCGCCGACGATCTGGATCACATTTGAGGACGGCAAGATGTGGTGGGCTGTATCGCTTGCAGGTGCTGCGTGGCAGTTGCCAACCCAAACAGATGCACAGGGACTACAACTGTCGCTTGACGAGCCTTGGTCTTGCATGGATACGTTGGGACGCGAGCTTCGTATCAACGATCTTTCGGGGGATCTCACTCAGGTCTCGCAGTATCGAGGGACGGTTTGCGCCGTGAAGACCGTCGATTACGTCAAACGTCGGCTGATCGGGGAGTATCGCGATGAAGCAACCCGTGCGACAGCCGCAAAGACCGAATTGGCTAACAGCTTGCTGCCGCTTATCCAGCACTTGAACCCGGCAGATTTCGAACTGTTGGTAACTCTTGTCATCGCCCGCAGCGGATGGCAGCAGGTAAGTGTCTCAGGCAAAACGATGAAGGACATCGACCTCGAACTGATCATGCCGTTGACGGGTGATCGCGGACTCGTGCAGATCAAGTCGAAGGCAGATTCTCGTCTGATCGACGAGTGCTTTTCCGAAATGCTGAACTGGGGATCCGATTATCGGCTGTTCTTCGCATACCACACTTGGGTTGGCAACGAGCCGGAAGCAAAGGCCGTCGCAGGCAAAACAAACGGGAGCATCCTCGGCGGCATGCAACTCGCGCTATCTGTCATCGAAGCGGGTCTCACAGATTGGCTGATCAATAAGGTCCGGTAAGTCGGTCGCAGGTCGAGTTTTGCCAGCGCCCGGCACCTTAATCAGACTCAAATTCCATGAAAGTTGCTGTTATTGGTTCGCGCACGTTCGCGAACGCAGCCCTGTTGTCTCAAACACTGGATTCGCTACCGATCACTTGCGTCGTATCTGGTGGCGCGAAGGGTGCAGACCAACTGGCGGCCGACTACGCGCGTCGTCGAGGAATTCCAATCGAGGTCTTCAAACCCGACTGGCGTATTGGTCGCGCCGGAGGGCCGCTGCGCAATCAAAAGGTCGTCAACGCCTGCGAACAAGTGGTCGCGTTCTGGGACGGTCGATCGCGCGGGACTGCTGATGCGATAAAGAAAGCCCGTGCCGCCGGACGACCCGTGCTCATCGTCGAGTTTGGAGAACCACCGGATTCGCAGTGATGCAGAAGCCAAGCGCAGCACGGCGGGTCGAGACCCGCCAACAATGCTGAAAGCCTATTAGCTTCCTCGATCAATGCGCTTGCTGTGAAGGCAGCAAGCGTAGCCCATGCAGAGCGCAGCGAAGTCCGCAAGGCGCTATCTCCGACGCGAACGCTGTCCCGGATTTCGCGTTACTCAATCCGGGCTACTGCGTTGTTCTGCCAACCACGGATTCACCACCCGCGTCGCCAAATCCTCGAAATGCCGCAGGTTGCGCGTTGCCAGCGTCGCCTTGCGGGCCAGCACGATGCCGGCTATTTGGGTGTCCCGGAAATCGATCGGGCGGCCGGCGCGTTGACGCGCGGCATGCAGCCCGGCAGCGGCTTCGGCGGCGGGTCGGTCAAACGGCAGCACCCGGCCTTCGAGGTGTTCGTCGATCATGCGGTCGATCAGCGCACGGATCGTGTCGCGGCGCTGTCCTTCGGGCATCAAGGCGAGGCCCAGATCGATCTCGAACAGGCAGACGCTGGTAGTCCACACCGATTCGGGCGGCTGCCGATCGAGCCAGTCAATAACCTCCGGTGCTGGCGTGCGGCGCGTCAGTTCGGATAGCACGTTGGTGTCGAGGATGATCACGGCTCGAACTCGGGCGGACGCGCCGGCCCGCCGCGCACCTCGGGCAGCGGTTCATCTAGACCGTCGCGAGCGAACATCGCCGAAATTCGCGTGCCGAGCCCGACCTTCGCCGGCGCTTCATCGCGCACCGCGTGGCGAAGGATGCTGCGGACTTCTTCTTCGAGGCTTTTGCCGTGACTGCGCGCGCGCGCCTGCAGGCGCTGCTTGACGCTGTCTTCGAGATTTCGAACGGTGAACTGAGCCATGGTGCGCCCCAAGAATTGATTGATATCACGATATCAATCAATTCTTGCGTTTGCATTCAAGGCCGATTCCGCCCCAGCTGGTCATGCGACGACACCCAATCCCCGGCGAGGATTGCGGAGCTGAGTGAGGTCTCGCCCGCCAGCACCACGCCGGCACAGATCTCCGCGAATTTCAGTGCGCCACCCTTGCCGTAGCAGCCGAGCATTTCCAGGCATTCGCGCTGCGTGGCCAAGCCGGTGCCGCCGCCGTAGGTCGCGCAGATCAGGCTGGTCAGCGTGATCGACCAGTAGTAGTCGCCGTTGTCGAGCAGCTGGCAGTACGTGGTGGCGGCATGGGATTCGGCGACGTTGGCGACGTCCTGCCCGCAGGCGATGAACAGGGCGGTGATGCCGTTGGCGGCATGCGCGGCATTGTTCGACGAGCCGGCGATGAAGGCACCGGCCTGGCTGATCTGGCGGGCGTGGAACAGCTGCTTCCCGGTGACGCCCATCAGCGGCTTGAGAATGGAATCCTTCAGCGTGATTTCGGCGATCACCCGCTTGCCGCGCGTGGTCAGCGTGTTGATCTGCGAGTGCTTCTTGTCGGTGTCGATGTTCCCGGACAGCAGGAAATTCGGGTGCAGTGGATGGTTCGCCTGGATCCATTGGCAGGCCGCGAGCGTCGCCTTGCCGACCATGTTCTGGCCGGCAGCATCGCCAGTGGAATAGTTGAAGCGCAGATAGCGCAGGTTGCCGACGGCGTACTGGCCGATCAGCTGCAGCTTGCCGACGCGCGTGGTGGCCTCGGCCGCAGCAGCGATTCCCGCGTGGTGCGCGCTGATCCATTCGCCGAAGCTGCGGGCAGCCAGCGCGTCGTCGAACATGAACACCGGCGAGCGCTGCATGTGGTCGTCGACCACCGTGCACTTCACGCCGCCGTGCTCGCTGAGCAGGCGCATGCCGCGGTTGTAGCTGGCCACCAGCGTGCCTTCGGTGGTCGCCATCGGGATGTAGAAATCGCCCTTCGCGTGCTCGCCGTTGATGCGCAGCGGGCCGGCCAAACCGATCGGCACCTGGGCGACGCCGATGAAGTTTTCAATGTTGCCGGGCAGCACGCCGGGGCCGAACGAGTACTGGCCGACGTGTTCGAGCGCGGCGCCGGTCTGCTCGCTCACGAACGCGCGGCGGGCGGCGGCGATCTCGGGGCTGTAGTCGTCGTGCTTGTCGCGCGGAACCTTGGCGGCAGCGGGGACAGGGGCAGCAACAGCAGCGTCAGCGGACTTCGGGGTTTCGGCGGTCATCGGCGGGTTCTCTCGGCGCGGCGGCGATCAGGCAAGGACAGGCCTGATCGTAGCCGCTCGCCGCCGGGGCGACCCGCCGAATCGCGGTCAGCGCAGGCCGCTGTTCGGACCCGGCAGCGCCACGCTGACCGCACCCCAGCCATAGACCGGATCGAAGCCGGCCGGGCCGAGATCGCGGGCCGCAGCGCGCAGCCGGTTCAGCACCGCGCTGACGTCCTGACTGCCGGCGCCGATGACCGCGGCCGGCCGGCTGGCCGACTGCAGATCACGGGCGATCGTCGCGGTGACCGCTGGTGCGGCGAACGAGGTGCCAGACACCGGCTGGCCGCCAAAGCTGCCGGCACTGCTGACGACGTTGACGCCGGGTGCCGCGAAGCTGATGTACGGGCCGCGATTGGCGCGCCGGTAGACGTGGTCCTGACCATCGATCGCGGTGACGGCGATGACGCCGGGATAGGCAGCCGGATACGCCGGCGGAGCAGCCGGGCCGCCGTTGCCGGCAGCGGCGACGATGACGATGCCGGCGGAGAGCGCGCGGCGCACCATCAGGCCCATCACCGGGTTGTCCGGCCCTTCGATCGAGATGTTGATGACCTCGGCACGCTCGTCGATCAGCCAGGCGATCGCCGCGGCAATCGCATCGGCCGGTGCCACCAGGCGCTGATCGGCATCGGCGCCGAACACGTCGGCCAGCGCCAGCCGGGCACCGCCGGCAGCGGCGATTTCGGCGACCAACGTGCCGTGGCCGCGCGGCAGGTAGTCGCTGCCGACGAAGCCGCGGCTGCGGCTGACCGCTGCGGCAATCGGTGCGGCGGCGAGATCCGCACCGGTATCGATGATGCCGACGCTGAATGGCTGGCGGCTGTCGCTGGCCGGCAGTGCCGGTGCGATCGGCCGGGCGGCATCGCGGCCAGGGTTGAGCTGCGACGGCCGGAACACGTGGTTCGGCGCGAAGATGCCCTGCGGCGCGATGCCCTGCAGCTGGCGCAGCGCCTGCTCCACCGACTGCCCGGCGCGCAGTTGCACGCGGGCCATCGTTTCGCCGGTGGCCGGCAGCACGCGCTCCGAACGCAAGCTGTAGCCGGCGGCGCGCACCCGGGCAACGGCGGCGCTGCGATCGATCATCAGCACCTCGCCGACGATCCGCTCGCGGCCATCAAGGCCGTGTTCGACCGACAGCGGCTCGCCGCTGCGCACGCGATCGTCGGCAACCAGATCGATGTGCTCGCGCTCGGCGTCTTTCGCTTCGTCCTCGGCTGCATCGGCCGCATCCTTGGCAGCGTCCTCGGCATCCTTGGCGGCTTGCTCGGCCGCGTCGGCGGCGTCCTTGTTGGCGTCCTCGTTGCGCTTGGCCTCGTCCTTCGCGGCGTCGGCACGGGCCTTGTCGGCGTCGCGCTTGTCGCCGCCGGATGAACGGGTGGTGGTCGATCCGGATGTCGACGTGGCGGTACTGCCGCCGCTGTCCGCCTCGCGCGGCTGGCTGCCTCCACTGCCGCTGCCGCCACTGCCACCGCCACTGCTGCGTTCGCTGTCGCGGCTGCGCTCGCGATCGGCCTTGCCGGCGGCTTCGCGGCTGTCGCGGGCCTCACGCGATTCGCGGACTTCGCGCACCTCGCGGCCGTCGCGAGCCAGTGCCGACGGGCAGGCCAGCAGCGGGCACAGCAGCGCTGCCAGCAGCAGGCCGGCACGGCGACGACGCGGGTTCAGAGCAGGGTTCGACATGGCAGGTGACTCCGGATGCCGGGGCGCACTATCCCGGGAATAATCGCCGCCGACAATCGTTGTCGGGGACAGGAACAGGTGAGGCTGATGCCGGACTTCAGGCACGAACTGGTGGCACGGTTACCGCGGATGCGGCGCTTTGCGCTGACGCTGTGCCGCACGCCGCACGACGCCGAAGACCTTGTGCAGATGGCGGTCGAGCGGGCGCTACGCCACGAAGCCTCGTGGGAACCCGGCACCTCGCTGGACAGCTGGCTGTACCGGATCCTGCAGAACCTGTGGCGCGATGAACTGCGTGCCCACCGCCGCAAGGCCGAACCGCTGGACGAGGTCACCGAACTGATGGGCGAGGACGGACGCGAGGTCACGATGAACGCGCTGCAATTTGCCGAAGCCCGCGCCGCGCTGAACACCTTGCCCGAAGACCAGCGGGCAGTGCTGACCCTGGTGGTGCTCGACGGCCTGTCGTACCAGGACGCCGCCACCGCGCTGGACGTGCCGATCGGCACGGTGATGAGCCGGCTGTCGCGGGCCCGCGCCCGGATGGCCAGCCTGCTCGGTGCCGAGCCCAAGCTGCGCAAGGCGACATGACGATCACAAGGACACACGACGCAATGGACCTGAACGACGAACTGCTGTGCGCCTACCTCGACGGGGAACTCGCCGATGCCGAGCGTGCCGCGTTCGAAACCGCCCTGGCCGCCGATGCCGGTGCCCAGCTGCGGCTGGCGCGCCTGCGCGAGGCCGATGCGCAGCTGAAGGCGGCCTATCCGCTGATTCCGACTGCCGAAAACGATCCGCTGGCCGCCGCGATCCTTGCCCACAAGCCGGGCGAGCCGTTCCGGATGCCGGCGCGCGCCGACGTGCACGTGCTTCGTCCGCAGACGGTGCGCTGGTTCCAGCGGCCGGTCTGGCGCGGCGCGCTGGCCGCTTCGTTCGCAGCGGCGATCGTCGGCCTGGTGGTGGTCAACCGCAGCGCCGACGGCCTGCCCGATGCCGCGCTTGTCGCGGCACTGGACAGCACGCCGAGCGGTGCTACGACCCGCGATGGCAGCAGCGTGACGCGCATGGTGCTGAGCTTCCGCGCCGACGATGGCCGCTGGTGCCGGGTGTTCGAGCAGAACGACGGCGCCCGCGAAGGCCTGGCCTGCCACGGCGACGACGGCTGGCAGGTGCTGGCGCTGGAAGCCGGCACCGGCGGCAGCAGTGGCGGCGAGATGCGGCCGGCTGGCAGCAATGTCGCGATCGACCAGCTGATGGACCGCCTCGGCGGCAGCGATGCACTGGACGCCGAACAGGAACGCGCGCTGATCACCGGCCGCTGGGCTGCCAAGCGCTGACCGCTGCAGCGACCGCTGAAGCAAAAGCCGGGGCCGTCGCGATGACGGCCCCGGCTTTTTACTGTCCGCTTGGTCGCCAGATGCGCTGACGCTCACGCAGCGCCCGGTTTCGCCATCCCCATCGCCATCGCCGGGCGCAGCACACGGCAAACGCAGAAAACCACTGCGCCGCTGCCTTGCGGGCAGCGGCGCAGTGGCCGGAACGAATGCCGATCGGCGATCGATCAGAGTGGCAGCTGCCATGACAGGCTGAGGCCGCCGCTGTAGTCCGGGCTGCCGTCCGACAGACCCGCACCGGCGAACAGGCCGGCCTGCCAGCCGGCGCCGAGCAGCACGCCGACATTGGCTTCGACCGCGCGGGCATCGATGCCGGCCACGACGGCGGTTTCGCGCCAGCTGTAGGTCAGGCCCAGCTCGACAGATTCGCCGAGATTGACCCAGCCGCCCGCGCTCCACTGCCAGCCGTCGCTGCGCTGCAAGGTGGCGGTGCTGCCAAGGAAACGCCGCGCCGCGTTGGCGTAGACGCCGCCGCGCTTGCCGGAATAGCCGATCTCGCTGCCGGCGGTGTAGTCGGTGGCGCCAACGCCAAGCCCCTTGCTTGCGCTGCCGGTCGCGAACTTCACGCGGCCGCTGACATCGACATAGACCGGCGTGTCGGCAATCGCATTGAACGATCGGGTCAGCGACAGCGTCGCGTCGCCGATGCCGGACACGCTGCGGTTGTCGCTGAACGAATCGTTGCCGCCACGGCCGCGGCCCTGGCCGCTGCTGTCGCCGCCACCACCACCACTGTCACCGCCGTTGTCGTCACCACCGCCGGTATCGCCGCCAGTGCCCGTGTCATCGCTGCCGCGGCCGGAGCCGCTGCTGGAACTGCCGCCCGAGCCGCCGCTGCTGCCGCCGTTGTCGTCAGCGAAGACGATGACATCGGCCGGGCCGCGCACGGTGACGTACGGCAGCGTCAGCCGCACCGACCAGGCCTGCCAGCGCAGCCGCGCCGACATCGGCACCACCAGCACGTCGGTGCGCGTGGTGCCGCCGTACTTGCCGCTGGCGTAATCGGCACCGGTTCCGAACGACAGGCTGTCGGCCGCTCCGGCAGGGGCGCTGAGCGCAACGGCAACGGCTGCAAGCGCAGCGGCAATCGCCGTGCGGCGTGGGGAATTCGACATTGAACAGTCTCCGGAAAACGGTGGCGGTGCGCCGGCAGTCAACGCGGCGCGCACGAAAAAAGAAAGTGAAAGCTTGGTCAGGAACGCCAGCGCAAGCCGCGGAAAACGCAGGTGTTCCGACAGGAGAACGGCCGTCGTCGCCGGATATTCCGCAGGCCGTGCAAAAAATTCCTGCGCGAACCGATGGAATGAATCGGTGGCCGAAGCGTTGTCGAGGGGCAGGGTGCATGAGGGCCGCTCCAGACTGGACGGCATTGCTCCGGTGTCCTGCATCTCTCTCACGATTGTCAGGAAACCAACACCATGAAAAAGCTTTCGTTGATCACCGCCGGCCTCATTGCCGCCTTCGGCCTGCTGGCCACCCAGACCGCCGTTGCCCGCGAAGCCGGCGAGCGCCCGCGCCAGGAAGATCGCCAGGCAGACCGCCGCGCGGATCGTCAGGCTGATCGCCGGGCCGACCGCCAGGCCGACCGTCAGGCTGATCGTGGCGCCAGCCGTCGCGAAGTCGGCGACGACCGGGGCCGTGGCCGCGGTGCCGAGCCGCGTGACGACCGCGGCGGTCGCGGCCACGAGCCGGGCGACGATCACGGCGGCCACGGCCTCGAGCCGGGCGACGACCACGGCAATGCCCGTGGCAACGAGCCGGGCGACGACCGCGGCCGCGGCCGTGGCCGTGGCGGCGAGCGCGAGCCGGGCGATGACCGCGGCAGCCGCTGAGCCCCGCAGCGTTTCGTTGTAGCGGCACGAAGCCCCGACCTGCGCCCCCCGGCAGGCCGGGGCTTCTCTCGTTCACGGCCAATCAGGATTTCGCGGCGGCCTTCTCCAGCGTCGCCGCCATCTTCAGCACACGGTCCTTCCAGTCCTCGGTGCTGAGCCGCGAGCCGATCCGCTCGGCCCACAGCGGAAACGCCAGCGGCGTGAAGCGCGGCGTGTCGACGATCAGCACGTCATGGCTGGCGATGCGCTGCACGGCCTGCTTCAGGCGCTGGTAATCCAGCTGCTGCTCCAGCACTTCGGCCAGCGCCTGCCGGGTCAGCAGGTTGTCGCGGTCGTACTTGCTGAGCACATCGAACAGCAGGCCGGACGACACCTGCACCTGCTTCACCGTCTTGCCGTTGCCCGGATAGCCCTCGAACACAAGGCCCGCCACGCGGGCGATCTCGCGGAAGCGCCGCTTGGCCATCTCGGCCGCATTGAGGCTGGCGGGCAGATCGAGATCCAGATCCTCCGGCGCCAGCAGCGCCTTCAGCGCAGCGCCATCGAGCGGCGGCAGGGATTCGGCCAGCAACTCGAAGCCGTAGTCGTTCGGCGTCAGCGTCGCGGTGATCTTCGCCCGCTTCGACAGCCGCCAGGCGACCAGCGCCGCCAGCCCTTCATGCACGTGGCGGCCGGCGAATGGATAGACGAACAGGTGCTCGCCTTCGCGCGAGCTGGCCCGCTCGGCCAGCAGCACGCCGGGCTGCGGCAGCCGCGACCACTGGCGCTGGATCGCCAGCAGCGGTGCCAGCGCCTGCAGCTCCGGCGCCGGCTGACGATCCGGTGCCGCCAGCAGTTCGACGAGGCTTTCGGCCAGCGTCGATGACAGCGGCATCTTGCCGCCGTTCCAGCGCGGAATCGTCTGGCTCTTGCCGCCCGGCTTGACGTACGCGGCCATGTCCTTGACCCGCACCAGGGTCAGCTTGCGGCCGGCGAACAGGAAGCTTTCGCCGGGCTTGAGCCGGGCAATGAAGCTTTCCTCGACCGAGCCGACACCAGCACCACTCAAGTACTTGACCCGCATCATCGAGTCCGAGGTGATCGTGCCGACGCTCATCCGGTGGCGGCGAGCAACGGTGGCGTCATCGACCACCAGCACGCCGTCGTCGCGGGCGATCACCTTGCGGAACTGCGGATAGGCGTGCAGCGCGCCGCCGCGCATCACGAAATCGAGCACCCACTGCCATTCGGCGTCCGGCAGCGCGGCATAGGCATGGCTGCTGGTGATCTCGGCGCGGATCGCGTCCGCCGTCATCGTGCCGGTCAGCGCCAGGGTCACGACGTGCTGAGCCAGCACATCGAGGCAGTTGATCAACGGTTTGCGTGCTTCGATCCGCCGCTGTTCGACGGCCGCGCGGGCCGCAGCGAACTCGGCCAGTTCCAGCGCATGGGTCGGCACGCAGACGATGCGGCTGGCCACACCCGGCTGGTGGCCGGAACGCCCGGCGCGCTGCAGCAGCCGCGCCACGCCCTTCGGCCCGCCGATCTGCACGACCTGCTCCACCGGCGAGAAATCGACACCCAGATCGAGCGAGCTGGTCGCCACGACCACCCGCAGCGAGCCGTCCTTCAGCCCCTGCTCGACCGCCGCTCGCGCTTCGGCATCGATCGAGCCGTGATGCAGCGCGCTGGGTAGCTCCGGGCGGATCATCTGGATCGCCTCGAACCAGCGTTCGGCCTGCGCCCGGGTATTGGTGAACACCAGCGTCGAGCCTGCGCGGTCGAGCACCTCGGCGACCTTCGGCAGCAGCGGCAGGCCCATGTGTCCGCCCCAGGGGAAGCGGTCGACGGCGTCCGGAATCAGCGTGTCGATGTGCAGCGTCTTCGGCAGGTCGGCGCCATAGGTGTGGCCGCGTGCCCTCACCCGGCGCTGCGCGCCACCCTCTCCCGGGGGGAGAGGGTTCGACGTTCCGAGCAGCGCCGCCAGCGCTTCATCGAGATTGCCGAGCGTCGCCGACAGCCCCCAGACCCGCAGCCCCGGCGCCAGAGCCCGCAGCCGGGCGATCACCAGCTCGGTCTGCACGCCGCGCTTGGTCGCCAGCAGCTCGTGCCATTCGTCGACGACCACTGCGCGGATGCCGCGCCACTGCGGAATCAGGTCGGCGTAGGACAGCAGCAGCGACGCCGATTCGGGTGTGGTGACCAGACATTGCGGCAGCCGCTTGCGCTGCTTGGCACGCGTGCCGGACGACGTATCGCCGGTCCGGCATTCGACCTTCCACGGCACCTCCAGTGCCTCGCAGGCCGCCTGCAGGTTCGCCGTGGTGTCGGCTGCAAGCGCGCGCATCGGCGTGATCCACAGCACCCGGATCGGCTCGTCAGCGCCTTCGGCTTCGAGCAACGGCCCGAGCCACGCAGCCAGCGTCTTGCCGCAGCCGGTCGGCGCATGGATCAGCCCGGATTCGCCGCGGCCGTAGGCATCCCAGCAGGCGCGCTGGAAGTCGAACACGGTCCAGCCGCGGTGGGCGTACCAGGCTTCAAGGTCGGCAGTGGTCATCATCAGGCCGCCATCATCGCTGACGCGGCGGCAACGAATCCGCATGCAGCGGCAAGCAGCGCGAACGACGCCAGCGCGCCGTTCGCGCGGCGCAGTTCAGTCGCCGCCGTTGCAACCCAGGCTGTCGATCGCCGGCTTGTCCTTGTTGCCGATCGCGACCAGGCAGGCGTCGTAGCGCATCTTGGCGAGCTTCAGCGCCAGCTTGCCGTCGAGCACCTCCGCTTCTTTCTCATCCTTGGTGTTGATGAAGTCGAACAAGCCACTGGCTGCTGTGAAGTACGCCGAGATGATGTTCGCCGGGATGCTGGTGAGCCCGAGCAGCTCACTCCCCTTGACTTCCTTGTACTCGGACAATGATCCGCTTTCGAAGGTGACAGTGCTGTCGCTGTCCGCGAAGAACGCTTTCGATACGGGCAGGAACTGCACCGGCGCACCCGTTGGCGAACTGACGACTTCATCGACGAGGTTATCGATATTGCTGCAGCTGGCCGGATTTGTCGCCAGAGGGCAGACCTGAACCCGGTAGGGCCGCCCTTGGCGATAGTAGTAGCCGGCCCGCGCCGCATTCGCATCGGCGCCACCCGGTGGGACGCTGGTGATCGCTGCCGGCTCAGCCGCGATGGTGATCTTGAGATTGCATAGCGACACCGAAGTGCCCGGCTTCGGATCAATGGAGACGGTGTACGCAGTGAATTCGTCGCAGGGCTGCGCTTTCTCGGTCGGGGTACGTTCCCTCTTCCATTGTGCGGCCAGCTTCGAAAGCTCAACTGCAATTAGACCGACCTTGCTCTCCAGCTTCGCGGCGGAGGATTCAAGTAACCCGGCGGCGGACACATTGACTGTGGTGTCTCGACTCGCGGTTGGGGTGCCGTCGACGTTCAACACATAGCCTTCGGTCAAATCAGCGTAGGCGTCGCCCAGACCCACGGTCAGAGTGGTCGTTCCTGTTGCTGGCTTCGTCAGCGTGACCACGATGTCCCGCTTCGGCAGGTAGTAGACCAGGCCTACAGCATTGGCTTTGTCGCCTAGCGGCTTCGACTGGATCGGCGCACAACCCGAAACGAGAATCCCGCCAAGCAACATCCACGGTGCGAGCCGGTGCTGCCTACCGCCGCTGCTGATCATCGTGAGCATGTAAGTCCCCCTTGGCCGGTTCGGGAACGGCGAGTGCTGGCCGGGCCTCGCCGAATATGTGATGGCGCTCACAGTTTCGCCGGCCGAATGGGGCAGTCGCTATCCGCAAGTCGGCGCTGGGGCCGGCTTCAGTGGATGCAACCGTGACCCACGTATCATTGCGCGCTCAATTTCCAGGGTCGCCACGCGGCCATCGGGTTTGCCATGTCGACCCCTGCTGCCGCGCCTGCGGCTGCTGCCCCCGCTGCATCGTTCACTCGCGGCCATGCCGCGGCCATCGGCGCCTTCACGATCTGGGGGCTGCTGCCGCTGTATCTGAAGCCGATGAACAGCGTGCCGGCGCTGCAGATCATGTCGCACCGCCTGCTGTGGTGCTGCCTGTTCGTGCTGGCCTGGCTCGGCTTTCGCGGCCAGCTCGGCAATGTCCGTGCGGCACTGGCCGATGGTCCGACGCGGCTGCGGCTGTTCATCACCGCGCTGCTGATCAGCATCAACTGGATCGTCTATGTCTGGGGCGTGAATTCCGGCCACGTGCTGGAAACCAGCCTCGGCTACTTCATCAACCCGCTGGTCAACGTGCTGCTTGGCGTGCTGATCCTGAAGGAACGGCTGAACCGTCCGCAGTGGCTGGCGGTGGCGTTCGCGTTCGCCGGTGTCGTCTGGCTGACCTTGCAGACCGGCAAGCTGCCGTGGATCGCGCTGAGCCTCGCCATCTCGTTCGGCCTGTACGGGCTGATCCGCAAGATGGTCAAGGTCGATGCCATTGCCGGCCTCGGTGCCGAGACGCTGCTGATCGCGCCGTTCGCCGCTTGCTATCTGGCCTGGCTCGAAGTACGCGGCGGCGGCGCGTTCGGCAACACCACGCTGCTGATCGACGTGATGCTGTTCGCCGGCGGCCTGGTCACGGCGATTCCGCTGGCGCTGTTCTCGTACGGCGCGCGGCTGATTCCGTATTCGACGATCGGCCTGATCCAGTACATCGGCCCGACAATGCAACTGTTGCTCGGCATCTTCCTGTATCACGAGCCGTTCACCGCAACGCGGGCGATCGGCTTCGCGCTGATCTGGATGGCGCTGGTGATCTATGGCGGTGACGGCATCCTGCGCGCGCGGCGCCGACCCCAAGCGATGCCGGAGGCTGCGCCGAAGTAGCGCTTCCGGCACGATCGGGTTCCCGCCTCGAACCCGGTCCGTGCCGATGTCCGTCCTGCTCCGTATCGCCACGGTTGCCGCGCTGCTGACGACCGCGCTGCCGATTTCGGCAGCCGCCCCGAAAACGGCGCGCTTCGCGGACGGAGTGGCCGCGTTCGCCAAGACCAGCCGTTTTCGCGGCGTGGTGCTGGTGGCCGATCACGGCAAGCCGATCTACCGTCAGGCGTTCGGGCTGGCCAGCGAGGAATGGCAGCAGCCGAACACCGTGCAGACGCGTTTCCGCATCGCCTCGGTGACCAAGACCTTCACGGCGGTGCTGGTGATGCAGGCGGTCGAAGCGGGGCGGCTGCGGCTGGATGCGCCGATCAGCACCTGGCTGCCGGCCTTCACCAACCAGCCGTTCGCGGCAGTGACTGTCGACGAGCTGCTGACCTACGCCTCCGGCCTGTCCGACCGCGACCAGACCGACGGCATGACGCCGTACCAGCAGCCGCTCGATGCGGCCGCCTTCGTCGCGCGGCTTGGCAGCGGGCCGCTGCAGTCGCCGCCGGGCAGCCGCTTCGCCTACAAGAACATCGACTACCGGCTGCTCGAACAGCTGCTGGAAACGGTGGAAGGCAAGCCGTTCGCAAGCCTGGTGGCGGAACGCATCATCAAGCCGCTGGGCCTGCGCGACACCGCACTGCTGGCCAGCGGCGATGTGGTGCCGCGTCTGGCGGCGAGCTACGTCGTCGACGAGGCCGACCCCACGCACGCGCTGCGCGCCGATCCGCCGTACTTCCCGGAAAGCTTCGGTGCGGCCGGCGGCATGCGCTCGACCGTCGACGACCTGCTGCGCTTCGACAGCGCACTGCGCGAGCAGCGCCTGCTCAATGCCGAATCGACCGCGACACTGCTGCGCACGCATGAAGCGCTCGGTTACGTCGCCTACGGCTTCTGGACCTATCCGTGCTCGGTGGCCGGCCGCGATACCCGCTGCGCCGAGCGGCAGGGCGCGATCCAGGGCAGCAATGCGCTGTGGCTGCGCGATCTCGACCACGGCCGCAGCTTCATCGTGCTGTCGAACAGCAACGAGGCCGACCTGCAGAAATTGAAGGGGCTGCTGACCGACGTGCCGTGATCGCGATCAGGCGGCCGCCGGTGCCGGGCGCGCCAGCGGCGCCTCGCGCAGCGGCAGGCAGAACAGCGCAGCGAGCAGCGCCAGCACCATGTCGGCGATCCACATCCACGAGTAGTCACCGAAGCGGCTGATCGCCACGCCACCCAGCCAAGCACCGAAGAAGCCGCCGATCTGATGGCTGAGCAAGGTCAGCCCGAACAGGGTGCCCAGATAGCGCGTGCCGAACAGCTTGCCGACCAGCCCGGCGGTCGGCGGCACCGTGGCCAGCCAAGTGAAACCGAGCGCTGCGGCGAACAGATAGAACGTCCAGGCCGTGCGCGGCAGCAGCAGGAACAGGGCGATGAACAGCGCCCGCAGCGCGTAGACCGCGGCCAGCACGGTCTTCATCCGCATCCGCTGGCCCAGCGCGCCGGCGCTCAGGCTGCCGGCGATGTTGAACAGCCCGATCAGCGCCAGCGATGTCGCCGACACGCCGGCCGGCAAGCCGCACAGCGCCACTTCGCCGGGCAGGTGGGTGACCAGAAACGCGATGTGCAGACCGCAGGTGAAGAAGCCGAGATGCAGCAGCCAGTAGCTGCGGTCGCGCAGGGCAATCGCGATCTGCCCGGACAGGCTGATCGGCGCCGGTGCCCCGGCCGGCTCCGGCAGCGCCGGGCCGCCCAGGGCACGCGCCAGCGGCACGGTCAGCAGCGTGGTCGCGGCCATCGACCACAGCGCCGCAACCCAGCCGAACGCCGCGATCAGCGCCTGCACCAGGGGTGCGAACACGAACTGGCCGAACGAGCCGCCGGCATTGATGAAGCCGGCCGCGAAGGCGCGACGCTCCGGCGGCAATTGCCGCGCCGTGGCGCCGATCAGGATCGAGAACGCGCCGGCCCCGGCACCGGCCGCGCTGACCACGCCGAGTGCGATGGTCAGCCCGAGTTCAGACGGGAACAGCGTCGCGGCCGCAAGCCCGGCCGCCATCAGCACGCCGCCCCAGATCACCACGGCGACCGCGCCGGTCTTGTCGGCAATCGCGCCGAACACCGGCTGCACCGCGCCCCAGACGAACTGCCCGATCGCCAGTGCGAAGCTCAGGCTGACCACCGTCATCGAAGTGCTGTCGACGATCGGCTGGATGAACAGGCCCAGCGACTGCCGCGCCCCCATGGTCAGCGCGAGGATGCCGGCCGACGACAGCATCAGCAGCCAGATCGCGCGGTTGCTCGGTGGGGACGGCGTCATCGGAAGCGGGGAAGGAACGGCGAAGTTGAAAGCCTAGCGCAGTCGCGCAGCGGCCCCGCCCTAAGCCCTCAGAAACGCCTTCAGGTCACCCAGCGTGTTGGCGTCGCCGGGCCGCTTGTCAGTACGCCAGCGGGCGATGCGCGGAAAGCGCAGCGCAATGCCGGCCTTGTGCCGGGTCGATTCCTGTATGCCTTCGAAGGCGATCTCGAACACCTGCCCGGTCTCGGCAGTCGCTTCGACACTGCGCACCGGCCCGAACTTTTCGCGCGTGTGCTTCTTGATCCAGCTGTCCATCCGGGTCAGCTCGGCATCGGTCAGCCCCGAGTAGGCCTTGGCCACCGGCAGCAGCGCGCCCTCGCCAGGGTTCGGGCCTTCCCAGACGCTCAGCGTGTAGTCGGTGTACAGATTGGCGCGGCGGCCGTGGCCGGCCTGCGCGTAGACCAGCACGCAGTCGATGCTCATTGCCGCCAGCTTCCATTTCCACCACGCGCCACGCTTGCGGCCGGTCTGGTAGCTGGAATCGCGCGCCTTCAGCATCAGGCCTTCGACGCCGCGTTCGCGGGCTTCCGCTCTTGCTGCCGCCAGCGCGTCCCAGCTTTCGGCCGTCACCGGCTCGGACAGCTTGAGGCGCGGCGCGGCGGTGTCGGCGACGACGGTTTCCAGCTGCGCCCGTCGCTCGGCCAGCGGCCGGGTCCGCCAGTCCGCGTGCTGCCACTCGATCAGGTCGTAGGCGACGAACGCCACCGGCGCTTCGGCCAGCAATTTCTTGCCGACGGTCTTGCGTCCGATCCGGGTTTGAAGCTTCGCGAACGGCAGCACCGCCGTGCCGTCATGCGCCAGGATCTCGCCATCGAGCACGGTGCCGTCCGGCAAGCCCGCGGCGGCCGCCTCGATTTCCGGGAAGCGGCCGTTCAGCAGTTCCTCGCCGCGTGACCAGATGAAGGTCTGCCCGGCGCGGCGGATCAGCTGGCCGCGGATGCCATCCCACTTCCATTCGGCGAGGTAGTCGCCGACCGGCCCAAGCCCGGACGGCAGGCCGGCATCCCAGACCGCGTCCGGTGCGTCCTCGATCGGGCTGGCCAGGCAGAACGGGTAGGGCTGCGACGGATGGGCTTCGGCGCTGCCGGGGGTCAGCAGCGTGGCGAAGGCTTCAGCCGAGGGCTGCCAGTCGCCCATCAATCGCTGCGCAATCAGGGTTTCATCGAGCCCGGCATGCAAGGCCAGCGCGCGCGCCGCCAGCCCACTGGACACGCCGACCCGCAGCGCGCCGGTCAGCAGCTTGTTGAACAGGAAGCACTCGTCGAGCGGCAGCCGCGCCCAGACGTCGAGCAGCGCCGTGCGCTGCGCCTCGACGTCCTGCTCGCGCAGCGCCAGCAACCACGCCACCCATTCGGCCAGCCCGCGCTCGATCAGCGGCTGCGGCCGCGCGGCGCGATCGAGCAGCAGCGCCAGCGTTTCGGCCAGGTCCCCGACATGGGCGTAGCACTCCTCGACAATCGCCGGCTGCAGGCCGGTGGCATCGCTGATCCAGCTGCGCAGCAGGGTCGGCGCGATCAGCCGCTTCAACCGCTGGCCGGTCAGGAAGTACAGGCTCCAGGCCGCATCGGCGGCCGGTGCTTCGGCGAAGTAGGCGCGCATCGCCTCGACCTTCGCCGAGGTGGCGCGGGTGTCGTCGAGCCGGGCATAGAGCGCAGCGAAGCGCTTCATCGTCTGGACCGTGCCGGCTCAGTCATCGCCGAAGCGCGGCAGGCCGTCATCGCCGCTCGTGTCCCAATCGGCCTTGGCGCTGAGCAGGTAGTGATAGTCCGGCAGGCGACCGGCCGGGGCATCGAGCGAACCAAGCCGGATGCGCACCAGATCCGGATAGCGCGCCGATTCGCTGTAGACCGGCGAGCCGCAGTTCGAGCAGAACCAGCGTTGCTTGCCGGGGCTCGATGCATAGGCCTTCAGCGCTTCGGCGCCGGCCAGCAGCCGGAACTCGCTGCGCGGCACCGGCGCATTGGCTGCGAACGCTGTGCCCGAAGCCTTGCGGCACATCTGGCAATGACACAGCCCGATGCGCGACACCGGCTGATCGAATTGGTAGCGGATGGTTCCGCAGAGGCAGGAGCCGGTGGGCATGGAGTCTGGAAATGAGAACGATCAGATGACGGCGCCGCGCTCGCGCCAGTAACCGGGCTTGCGTCGATGATGCGCGACGGCGATGACGAGGATACGAGCCGGCTCGCTGCGATAGACGAGGCTGAACGGAAACCAGCGAAACGGACGGCGACCGGTATCGGCCAGATAGGGCGGTCCGTGCTCGGGGTGGGCACGGACCGACTCGACCGCGCGACTCAGTTCGGCCCTGAAGGCATCCGCTGCAAGCGGGTTGCGCTCGTCGTACCAGGCTTCGGCAGCTTCGACTTCTTCCGCGGCGGCAGGATGAAACTCAACCGCGATCACGCGCTTGCCCGCGCGCGGCAAGCTGATCGCGCAGCGCTTCCCACGGCACGGTCCGGACCAATCCCTTATCGACTTCGCGCGCGCGCTGCTCGATTTCGGCGGCCCAGGCGGCGTCGACCGACGCATCGCTGACCGGGTCGAGGCTGTCGATCAGCAGCCCGGCCAGTGCGGCGCGATCGGTCTGATCGAGTTGGGACGCCTTGCTGAACAGCGTGCGCAGCGATTCGCTCATCGTGGTCTCCGTGTTGCGGCTGGCGGATGACTGGACTTTAGTGGATCGCTGCTGCTCAAGCGGAGCCGGGCTCGATGGTCTCGACGGCCGTGTCATCCGCCTCGCCATCGGCTGCCGCACCGCCCTCGCCCTCGAACTTGGTCGCCAGCATCGAGGCCTCGATGCCGCGCGCTTCGAGATGGGCGATCAGCGCGTCGCCATGGCCGTGGGTGACCAGCACGCGTTTCGCCCCGGTGTCGTCGATGGTGGCCAGCAGCGAGTCCCAGTCGGCGTGGTCGCTCAAGACGAAGCCGCGATCGTAGGCCAGCCTGCGCTTGCCGCCGCGCACGCGCATCCAGCCGCTGGCGAAGCCGGTGGAATACGGGTGCAGGCGCTTCATCCACGGTGTGCCGCTGGCGCCGGGTGGCGCCAGCACCAGCTTGCCGGCGAACGAGGTGCCCTTCGGGATGTTGCCGACCGCTTCGGTCGGCAGCATGCGGATGCCGGCCGCGCGATAGGCCTTGATCAGGCCCGGCATCGCGCCGTGCACGTAGACGGTTTCGTCGGTGAACGCGGTGAGTTCGGCGAGCACCCGCTGGGCCTTGCCGAGCGAGTAGCAGAACAGCACCGCGCTTTGGCCATCGCGCTTCGCGGCCTGCCACCAGTCGAAGATTTCGGCAGCGACTTCGCGGGTGTCGGTCCAGCGGTAGATCGGCAGTGCGAACGTCGCTTCGGTGATCCAGGTGTCGCAGGCGAATGGCTCGAAGGCGTCGCAGCTCGGGTCGCGGTCGCGCTTGAAGTCGCCGGACACGCCCCAGATGCGGCCATCGTCATGGACGATGCGCACCTGGGCCGAGCCGAGGATGTGGCCGGCAGAATGCAGCGACACCGTCACGTTGCCGAAGCGCGCTGTTTCGCCGTAGGCCAGCGGCGTGATCTGTGCCTGCTTGCCGAGCCGTTCGCGCAGCAGCGCGTGGCCGCGCGCGGCGGCCCAGTAATGCTGGCTGCCGCCACGGGCGTGATCGGCGTGGGCGTGGGTGATCACCGCGCGCGGCACGCCGCGCCAGGGGTCGATATGGAAATCGCCGTGCGGGCAGTACAGGCCTTCGGGCCGCACGATGACCAGGTCATCAGGCTTCATGGATGGGCGGGAATCTGGGCTTCGATGAGGGTCAGCAGCCGCTTCAGTGCACCGCGATTGCCGGCAACGGCCGCAGCCCCGGCGTCACCCATGGCGCGGCGGCGTTCGGGCTGCGCAAGCAGCACGGCGAGTTCCCCGGCGAGCTGGGCGGCGTCGGCAACTTCGACGGCGGCGACTTTTTCCAGCAGCAGCTCGCGGGCGGCGACGAAGTTGTGCATCTGCGGGCCGAACAGCACTGGCAGGCTGAGCGCAGCCGGTTCCAGCACGTTGTGGCCGCCGATCGGCACCAGGCTGCCGCCAACGAAGGCGACATCGGCCATCGCCAGGTACAGGAACATCTCGCCCATGCTGTCGCCGAGGAAGACCTGCACGCCGCCGAGTTCCGGTGGGTGGCCGGACCGGTCGAGCGCAGCCAGCCGCGAGCGGCGTTCGGCTGCGAGATCCGCACTTTCGATCAATGACCAGACTGCGTCGAAGCGCTGCGGATGGCGCGGCACCAGTACCAGCAACGCGTCCGGGTGCAGTTCGAGCAGCGCGGTGTGGGCGGCGAGTGCAGCGGCCTCCTCGCCATCGTGCGTCGACGCGGCGATCCACACCGGGCGGGCGCCGAAGCGGGCGCGCACGTTGCGGCCGGCATCGATCGCGGCATCCGGCAGCGCCAGATCGAACTTCAGATTGCCGATCACGCCCACCCGCTCGCGACGGCCGCCGAGCGTGCGGAAGCGGGCGGCATCGGACTTCGACTGCGCCGCCACCATCGTCACGTCGGCCAGCGTGGCCCGCGTGAAACCGCGCACTCGGCCGTAGCCGCGGAAGCTGCGTGGCGACAGCCGGGCGTTGGCGATGGTCAGCGGAATGCCGCGTGCCGCGCAGGCGCGGAACAGGTTCGGCCACAGCTCGGTTTCCATCACCACGAAGCGGCCGGGCCGCACGCGGCCGAGGAAGCGGCCGACCACATCCGGCAGGTCGTACGGGGCATAGCTGTGCAGCACGCGATCACCGAACGCGGCGACGACGCGCGCCGAGCCGGTCGGCGTGGTGCTGGTGACCCAGATGCGGCGTTCGCCGTGTCGGGCGATCAAGGCTTCGATCAGCGGCTGCGCGGCCAGCGCTTCGCCGACCGACACCGCATGGACCCAGACCGCGACACCCTCGCCCGGCACGCGCGGCACGAAGCCGAAACGCTCGCCGATGCGGCCGCGATAACCGGCCAGCTGGCGGCTTTTCCACAGCAGGCGCAGCAGCGCGAACGGCGCCGCGAGGTACAGCAGCAGGGTGTAGAAGAAGCGCACGGGGTCGGTGGGCAGGCACGCAGCGATAAACTGCGCGGATGATGACACCCCCCGAAACTCCGGCGCTGCCGCGCGCGCTGCTGCATCCGCGCTGGTGGCTGGCCTGGCTGCTGCTCGGCATCGGTCGCGCGCTGTGCTGGCTGCCGGTCGGCTGGCTGCTGGCGATCGGTTCCGGCCTCGGCTGGCTGGTCTGGCGGGTGCTGCCGAGCCGCCGCCGGATCGTGCGCATCAACCTGCGGCTGTGCTTTCCGGACCTTGACGAGCCGACCATCGTGCGCATGGTCGAAGGCCATTTCCGCGCGCTCGGCATGGGCCTGTTCGAAGCGCTGCTGGCCTGGCTGGCGCCGGACGCCAAGCTGCGTGATCGCGTCACCGTGCGCGGCATCGAGCATCTCGATGCTGCCCATGCCGATGGTGCTGGCGTGCTGCTGCTGACCGGGCACTTCACGCAACTGGAAATGGCGGCGCGCGGCCTCTGTCTGGAAAAGCGACCGTTCCATGCGATGTACCGGCCGGCCGACAACGCCTTCGTCGACTGGTGGATGCACCGCTGGCGCGCCGAGCGCTCGGGCCGGCCGGCGCTGCCGAAGGACGATCTGAAAAGCCTGCTGCGCGCGCTGCGAACCGGCAACGCGGTCTGGTACGGGCCGGATCAGACGCTGGAAGTGCCGGGCGCGATCTTCGTGCCGTTTTTCGGCGTGCCGACCCTGACGCTGACCGCGACCGCCAAGCTGGCCACGCTTGGCCGGGCCAAGGTGGTGCCGTTCTTCGGCGAGCGCATCGATGGCCGTTATGTCGTCACCGTGCAGCCGGCGCTGGACAATTTCCCGAGTGGCGATGACGTTGCCGACGCGCGGCGAATCAATGCGCTGATCGAGGCCGCGGTGCTGAAATGCCCGGAGCAGTACTTCTGGAGCCATCGCCGCTTCAAGCACCGGCCGCCCGGTGCTGCCGATGTCTACCGCCGCGCGTAAGGCGGGGCGCGACTCGCCCTACGACTCCGGGTTCTTCTTCGCTTCCAGCTCGGCCTCGTACAGGAAAGCCTGCTTGGCGAACGACGAGTAGCCGCCGACCATCGCGATCAGCACGCCGCGCCAGCCATCGCGCCAGCCGGATTTCAGCACCACGTCGCGGAACACCCGGAACAGCGCGCCGCCGACCATCCGCCAGCCATTGAAGCGCTTGCCGCGCACATGGGCGATGCCGGCGCTGGTGCGGGCATAGCCGAGCGTCTTCGTCAGGTGCTCGGTCAGGTTGCGGAAGCTGTAGTGCAGCAGGTCGCCCTTGACGCGCAAGGTGCTGCCGTCGACTTCGCAGTAGCCGTGCGGCTCCTCGCCGATCCAGCGGCCGCGGTCGCGGCGGTACAGGCGCAGCCGCCATTCCGGGTACCAGACGTGCCAGATCCAGGCGCCGAGATAGAACGTGCGGCGCGAGAACGCGACGCCAGCGTGCGGCATGTCGCCTTGGCCGATTGCCGCGATCAGCGCGGCGCGCAGTTCGTCGCTGACTTCCTCGTCGGCGTCGAGCGCCAGGATCCACGGCTGCGTGCAGTGCGCAGCACCGAACACGCGCTGGGCGTTGAAACCGCTCCACTTGTTGAACACGAACTTGGCGCCGAAGCTGGCGGCGATCTCGGCGGTGCGATCGGTGGAACCGGAATCGACGACGACGATCTCGCTGGCGATGTCGGCGACCGCTTGCAGGCAGCGGCCAAGGTTGCGCTCCTCGTTGAGCGTGATGACGGTGACGGACAGCGGCAGGCGCATGAGGCGGATCTCGTTCGATTCAGGACAGCAGCGACGGCAGGCGGTCGATCACCCGTTCGACGCTGACCGTCAGCGGCCGCGCGCGATCGATGGTCTGCGGCTCGCCGTCATTGCACAGCCAGTGCTGGTTCAGACCGAAGGCGCCGGTCATCTGCGGCAGGGTCGGGCCGTACAGCGACAGCCCCGGCGTGCCGAGTGCAGCGGCCAGATGCATCAGCCCGGTGTCGACGCCGACGATCACTTGCGCATGGGCGATCCAGCCCGCCACGCCGGTCAGGCCGAGCTTGGGCAGCACGCGGGCATTCGGGCTGGCGGCGGCGATCGCTTCGGCATCGGCGCGTTCGCTGTCGCTGCCCCAGGGCAGCACCACAGCGATGCCCTGCGTCGCGAACCACTGCGCCAGCCGCTGCCAGTGGCTGATCGGCCAGCGCTTGGTTGGCCAGGTCGTGCCATGCAGGAACAGCGCATACCGGGCGGCGATGTCCGGCTGCGCGAAGCGCGTGCGGTCAAGCCCGGATTCCGGCGGCTGGTCGAGATCGGCCGGCAGCGGATAGCCGCAGGCGGCAGCAAACAGCCGGCGGGTGCGGGTGATCGCGTGCTCGCGGCCGTGCGGCGGCACCGCGAGGCGCCGGCCGTAGAACAGCGAGGCCAGCGGCTCGCGCGCCGATGACCAGCCCGGGCCGGCGCTCGGGCCATCGGCACGGCTGGCGAGGAAGGCGCTTTTCACCAGGCCCTGGGCGTCGAGCACCAGGTCGTAGCGGGTCTGGCGCAGATCACCGCGAAAGCGCGCCCAGTCGCCACTGCGGACGGTGGCCAGCGGCGCCTTGCGCCAGCGCCGCAGGTCGGACGCAATCACCCGTCTGACGGCTGGATGCCAGCCTGGAATCTCGGCAAACGGACGCTCGGCCAGCCAGTCGACCTTCAGGCACGGGATTGCCGTTGCGGCATCGTTGAGTGCCGGCAGCGTGTGGATCAGATCGCCGAGCGAGGTGGTCTTGACGATCAGCAGCTGCATGTCTGTGGCAAAGATTGACGGGATCGGTTCGGGGCGATGGGGCGCCAGCACCAGCTGATATATATTTCGTGCGCATTTGCGGGGCCCGGGGCGATTCGACGCAGCCGGTGGCAAGCAGGATGCAAACGCAGCCGTTCAGGCTGCCATCATCGTCGAAAACCAGCCAAGTGAAGGAATCACTGTGAACCGGACCATTCGTACCACTGCAGCATGCATGATGCTCGCGGGATTCGCGGCCGGCCTCGCCGTTCTCGCCGCTTCGCCGGTCGAGGAGTCCCAGGCGCTGCTCAAGCAGGGTGATCCGGACGGCGCGCTGAAGCGCATCGACCGCTTTCTGGCCGGCAGTCCGCAGGATGCCGAGGGCCGTTTCACGCGGGCGCTGATCCTGGTCAAGCTGAACCGCGGCGCCGACGCCATCAAGGCGTTCACCGACCTGACCCGCGACTATCCGCAGCTGCCGGAGCCGTACAACAACCTGGCCGTCCTGTACGCCCAGGCCGGCGACTACGGCAAGGCTCGTGACGCACTGGAAGCGGCGCTGAACACCAATCCGTCCTACGCCACCGCGCACGAGAATCTCGGCGACATCTACGCCGCGCTCGCCGGTGCGGCGTACAACCGGGCGCTGGCGCTGGATTCCACCAACGCGACCACCCGCTACAAGCTGTCGCTGCTGAACAACCTGACCTCCGGTGCCCGCGTCGACACCGCAGCAACCGCGCCGGTGGCTGCTGCAGCCGTTGCTGCACCGGCACCTGTGGCGGCGCCTGCGCCGGCTGCGGCCGCGCCGAATGCCGGCAACGATGCCGCGCTGAAGGCGCTCGATGCCTGGGCAGCGGCGTGGTCGAGCCGCGATGTCGATGCCTATCTCGCGGCCTACGCACCGGACTTCAAGCCGGACGGCGGGCTGGCGCTGGGCGAATGGCGTGAACAGCGGCGCACGCGGATCGGCAAGGCGAAGTCGATCGCCGTCGCGGTGCTTGATCCCGAGCTGACCCGGCAGGACGACCAGCACATCAGCGTGACGTTCACGCAGGACTACAACTCCGACACGATCTCGGACAAGGTCACCAAGATCATCGAACTGGTGCAGGTCGGCGGCAGCTGGAAGATCACGCGGGAATCGCTGCGCTGAGTCGCGGTTCGGTTCGCGATCGCGCCGGGTCACTGCGCACGGTGTGGTTTCGCGCCTGCCGGCGGGCCGCCGGTGCAGGCTTGATGCTGGTCGCAGCCGGCGTCGGCAGTACCGCGCTGGCGGCAAGCGGCGGTGGCAGCGGGCAGGCGCATCCGGAAGACCGGCTCTCCGCCGCGATCACCGCGATGCAGGACGGCGCTTATGCCGATGCTTCGCGCCGGCTCGAGGCGCTGGTTCGCGACGAACCGAATTTCCGGCTCGCCAATCTGCTGTACGGCCACGTGCTGGCGCTGCGTTCCGGCGCTCGTATCGGTTCGCCGCTGGCCGATGACGAAGATCCCGGGATGCGCGATCTGCTGGCCGAGTACCACCAGCGCGGCAGCACGCGGCGCGCACTGCCGCCGCCGGAACGGGTGCCGGCGCCGCTGATGATGCTGTCCGAAGACATTCGCCACGCGCTGGTCGTCGATCTGCAGAACGGCCGCGCCTACCTGCTGGAACAGGACGACGGACAGCTGCGCGTGATCCGCAACCTGTACGCCGGCATCGGCCGCAGCGGCTTCGGCAAGCAGAGCGAAGGCGATCTGCGCACCCCGATCGGCGTCTACCGGATCAGCGGCTGGCTGTCCGACGAGCAGCTGCCGCCACTCTACGGCGCCGGTGCGCTGCCGCTGAACTACCCGAACTCCTGGGACCGCGCGCTGGGCCGCACCGGCTCGGGCATCTGGCTGCACGGCGTGCCGCCGGAAACCTATGTCCGCGCACCGCGCTCCAGCGAAGGCTGCGTGACCTTTTCCAACGCCGACCTGCTGAGCCTGAAGCAGAGCCTGGCGATCGGCAGCACGCCGGTGGTACTGGTCGACCAGCTGGACTGGGTGGCGCCGTCGACGCTGGCCGAGGACCGCGCCGCGCTGCTCGACGCGATCGAGCAGTGGCGCAGCCATGTCTCGGCGCTCGATACCGAGGCCTACCTCGACCTCTACGCCGACGATTTCCGCAGCGACGACGGCCTGAGCAAGACCGCGTTCAGCGACTACAAGCGCCGCGTCAATGCCGGCAAGCGCCGCGTCGAGATCGGCATCACCGATCTCAGCCTGTTCGCGTATCCCGGCGAAGCGGGCTTGGTCGTGGCGCAGTTCGTGCAGCATGAGGTCAGCGACAATGCCGTCTCCAGCGTGCGCAAGGACCAGTACTGGCGGCGCCAGTCCGATGGCCGCTGGCAGATCGTTCGCGAGCTCAATCGCTAGCGATCGAACACCGCCGAATGCCGCTGCACCTGGAGCCGAAGCGCATGGACATGGACCCGATCGACTACGACATCCACGGCGATGACCTGCAATACGTGGAAGTGCGGCTGGCCCCGGGCCGTCACGCGGTGTCGGAACCGGGCGCGATGATGTACGTCGACGACGGCGTGACCGTCAGCTCCGAGATCGGCGACGGCAGCGGCCGCGAAACCCATTTCCTGGCGCGCCTGTGGCGCGGCATCCGGCGCAGCCTCAGCGGCGAGTCGCTGTTCACCTCCACCTATGCCAACGACACCGCGCTGACCCGCCGCGTCGCCTTCGCTGCTGCCAGTCCCGGGCAGATCGTGCCGGTTGACCTGGCGGCGGTCGGCGGCGAGCTGATCGTGCAGCGCGGCGCGTTCCTGGCCGGCGCGCGCGGCGTGCAGATCGGTATCGCGCTGCAGAAGCGCATCCGCGTCGGCCTGTTCGGTGGCGAAGGCTTCCTGATGCAGCGGCTGAGCGGCAATGGTGTCGCTTTCATCCATGCCAGCGGCGCACTGACCGAAATGCAGCTGGCGCCCGGTGAATCGCTGCGGGTCGACACCGGCTGCCTCGTCGCGCTGCAGAACACCGTGCGCTATGACATCCGCTACGTCGGCCGGCTGAAGTCGGTGCTGTTCGGCGGCGAAGGCCTGTTCTTCGCGCAGCTCAGCGGGCCGGGCACGGTCTGGCTGCAATCGATGCCGTTGAAGCGGCTGAGCCAGACGATGCTCGGTTCGGCGATGGCCGCCGGCCGGCCGCGCGGCGCGCTGGGCATCCTCTGGGCGGTGGCGGTCGTGGTGTTCGTGATCGCCCAGCTGCTGATCGGCAGCGGCGGCGGATCCTGATGAACAGCGCGTTTGCCGCCATCCTGCATGGCCGCGACCTGCCGTCGGCCGGCGTGCCGGTGCAGGCCTGCTTTGTCGGCAACCAGCTGCTGATCGACGGCGCGTCGCGCTTCGAGATTGCCGCAGATCAGATCGGTGTCGACACCGGCGGCTTCGATCACGATCGCCTGTACCTCGGCTGGGACACGTCGAACGGCCGGCAGTCGATCACGCCGGTCGACGCCGCAGCCCGCGCCACGCTGCTCGGCACCGCACCGGCAGCACTGGCGCCCGCGCTGCAGCGCCACGTGCGCGGCAACCAGCGGGCGCGGACCCAGTGGCGAGTGCTCGGCGGCATTGCCGCCAGCCTTGCGCTGCTGCTGGTCAGCCTGTGGTGGACCTATGGCGCCATCGTCTCGTGGGCGGCCGACCAGGTACCGGTCGATGTCGAGGCCAAGCTGGGTGCTGCGACGCTCGCGGAATTGAAGAAGGGCGGCAAGCTGATCGAGACCGGGCCGGCCGTCGATGCGCTGCGCGCAATCGGTGACCGGCTGACGAAGGGTTCGCGTTACCAGTACCACTGGGCGCTGCTCGATGAAACGAGCATCAACGCCTTCGCGGCACCGGGCGGCCAGGTGGTGGTGCATCGCGGGCTGATCGCGGCAGCGAAGACCCCGGAAGAACTGGCCGGCGTGCTGGCTCACGAGGTCCAGCACATCGAACAGCGCCACACGCTGAAATCGATGATCAACGGGCTTGGCGTGGCAGCACTGGCCACCGTGGCGCTCGGCGATGTCAGCGCCATCGCCGGCATGCTGGCGTATCAGGTCGGCACGCTGAGCTACAGCCGCGATCTGGAAGCGGAGGCCGATCGCCTCGGACTGGTGGCGCTGGTGCGCGCCAAGATCCGCCCGGACGGCATGGCCAGCTTTTTCCGCACGCTGGAAAAGCAGGCTCCGCAAATGCCGATCGCGCTGCTGTCGAGCCACCCGGCAACCGATGCCCGGATCGATGCCATCGATGCCGGCATCGCCGCTCTGCCGAAGCAGGATTACCTGCCGCTGGCGATCGACTGGCCGGCGGTGCAGGCCAGCGTCAAGAAGGACGGCGACCCGAAGCCCTGAGCAGCGCGGCATCGCGCGCCCAGCAAAGGCGCGCGGACGCCCGGAAGTACGATTTCGCGACACCCTTGTCTTTACTGCTTTGCCTTCGCGTCCTTGCGCCTTCGCGTGTGGCCGACCTTGACCTCCGGCTTGATTCGCTCGCCGGCGGCGCAAGATTTCGCCGACTGCCTCTCCGGATTGCCCTGCCTTGTCTCCGTCCGCCCGCCGCCGCACCCCTGATACCGGCGACGCCGGCGAACCGGTCATCGAGCCGTCGCTCGGCAAGGCGCTGGTCGCGCTGAAACCGTATCTGGCCGAGTTCCCCGGCCGCCTGAGCCTGGCGCTGGCACTGCTGTTCATCGCCAAGATCGCCGGCGTCTGGCTGCCGCAGGTGCTGAAGAACCTCGTCGATGCACTGACGCCGAAGGACGGCATGGTGCTGGTCGTGCCGGCCGCCCTGCTGCTGGCCTACGGCGGCTTCCGCTTCCTGAACGTGCTGCTGGGCGAACTGCGCGACCTGGTGTTCGGCAAGGTGGCCGAACGTGCGCAGCGGCGCGCCGCACTGAAGGTGTTCGAGCATCTGCATCGGCTGGATCTGGACTTCCACCTGTCGCGCCGCACCGGCGCACTGAGCCGGGACATCGAGCGCGGTGTCGACGGCATCAGCTTCCTGCTGCGCTTCCTGACCTTCAACATCGTGCCGACGCTGTTCGAGATCGCGCTGGTCGCCGGCATCCTGTGGCAGCAGTACGACGTGCGCTTCGCGGTGATCGCGGCGATCTCGGTGGTGCTCTACGTGGGCTTCTCGGTGGTGGTCACCGAGTGGCGGACCAAGTTCGTCCGCGAAGCGAACACCATGGATTCGAAGGCCAACACGCGCGCCATCGATGCGCTGCTGAACTACGAAACCGTCAAGTACTTCGGCAACGAACGCTGGGAAGCGGCGCGCTACGATGACAGCATGGCGGCCTGGGAAAAGGCGACCTCGCAGAACCGGCAGTCGCTGTCGGCGCTGAACACCGGGCAGGCGCTGATCGTCGCCGGCTCGATCACCGCGATGATGTGGCTGGCGGCCAGCGAAGTGACGAAGGACGCGATGACCGTCGGCGGCTTTGTCGCCGTCAACGCCTACATGATCCAGCTGTTCGTGCCGCTGAACTTCCTCGGCTTCGTCTACCGCGAGATTCGCCGCGCGCTGACCGACATGCAGAAGATGTTCGGCCTGATGGACCGCGTGCCGCAGGTTGTCGACGCCGCTGGCGCGCTGCCGCCAGCGCGCACCGGCAGCAGCCCACAAGTGCGCTTCGACGACGTGCAGTTCGCCTACCACGCGGCGCGGCCGATCCTGCGCGGCGTCAGCTTCACGATCGCGCCTGGTGAAAAGGTCGCCGTGGTCGGCGCCAGCGGCGCCGGCAAGTCGACGTTGGCCCGGCTGCTGTTCCGCTTCTACGACCCGCAGGGCGGTGCGATCAGCATCGACGGCGTCGACCTTAAGGCGATGCCGCAGGACGCGCTGCGGGCGCTGATCGGTGTGGTGCCGCAGGACACCGTGCTGTTCAACGACACGATCGAATACAACATCGCCTACGGCCGGCCCGGCGCCAGCCGCGCCGAAGTCGAACGGGCCGCGCGGCTGGCGCATCTGGAAGGCTTCATCGCGCGGCTGCCGCAGGGCTACGACACCCCGGTCGGCGAACGCGGGCTGAAGGTGTCGGGCGGCGAAAAACAGCGCATCGCCATCGCTCGCGCGCTGCTCAAGGACCCGCCGATCCTGATCCTCGACGAAGCGACGTCGTCGCTCGATTCCAGCGCCGAGGCGGCGATCCTCGATGCCCTGCAGGCGGCGACCGAGCGGCGCACGACGCTGGTGATCGCGCACCGGCTGTCGACGATCACCGACGCCGATCGCATCGTCGTGCTCGATCAGGGTCGGGTCATCGAACAGGGCCGCCATCCGGAGCTGCTGGCGCTCGGCGGCGCCTATGCTGGATTGTGGAATCTGCAACTGCGCGAACAGGGTGAGGCCGCACGCTGAGGCAGTCCGCGGGCCAGGTTGCCGGGCGCTGGTCACGCGGCATGAATCTGGTCGTCGGTGCCCGGATACAGGTACGCTGATGTGCTTTTTTCGTGAGGAATGCCGTTTCCGCTAGAGAAAACCGTTCATTTCCGAAAAATTGCCGCTTGCGCACGCCTAGAGTGTCAGAAATGAACCGACCATCACCTGTCGAGCCCGTTCGCTTGTGCGCCATCCCGGCGCCAGCTCGGCCGTGCCGGCAATTGTCGCGGCACTGATGGACGCCAACCCGAAAGTGGTCAGCCTGAAGCGGGCTCGGCCGCAAGCCTCGGACGCCACGCTGCAGTTGGTCGAGACGCTGCGTCGGCAGGTGGTGGACACGCTGCGCGAACGGCTCAACGTGATGTTCGAAGGTGCCGACGATCTACTGTTCGAATTCGCCGAACGCGCCACCAACAACCTGGATCGCCGATTGTTCTTCGACACCATGCGCGCCGTGCGCATGGGCCGGAAGAACATGTCCGATCAGTTCAGCGCGATCTACATCGCGAGCTTCAGCCAGCCATCAGCAGCGATGCCGTCGCAGCTGCCCGGTGGCGACCAGGAACTGTCGCTGCAGAAGGATGACGCGCTCGATCTCGACATCGCCGTGCAGAACATGGCGACCAAGGCGGAAGGTCTCTACAAGGCGCTGCTCTGGGACATCGGCGGCCGGCTGAAGACGCTGATCGACGAGCAGCACGCGCCGATATCGGCCGAGGCGCTGGCACCGGCAACGATCTGTCTGGCTTTCCGCAAGGCTGCCGAGACGCTGGACATCGGCCACGACGTCGAACTGGTGGTGTTCAAGCTGTTCGACCGGCTGGTGATCAGCAAGCTCGCCGATCTCTACACCCGCGTGCTGAACTTCCTGAAGTTGCAGGGCGTGCGTTCGTCGGCAGTGGTTATCGGCAACCGTGGCATCGGGGCGGGGCTGCCCGGCGACAGCAGCAGCGAACCTTCCGCCGCCAGCGCAGCGCCGCAGAATTTCGCGAACACGCCGAGCCCGGCATCGCCGCATCAGGAATTCCGGGCACCGACGGGGCTGGCGGCATCGCTGATGACGGCAAGCAGTTTCGATGCGCAGACGCTCGCCAGCCTGCAGCGCTTCGGCGCTTCGTCGGCAGCGGCGGGCAGCGCCGATCGGCTCGACTACAGCACCGCCAGCCTGGCTGCCGATCTTGCAGCGGCCTCGCTGGGCCAGCCGATCGCAGGCTGGTCGCCGCGCCAGACCACGGCCTACGTGCAGCGCGCCAACCTCGTCGGCCACATGTTCAACGAGTTCCTCGCTGACCCGCATCTGTCGAGCGAGCTTCGCCCGCAGTTCGACGAATTGCGCATGGCGACGATGAAGGTCGCGCTGAAGGACATCGCTTTCGTCGTCGATCCCGATCACCCGGTTCGCAAGCTGATCAACGAACTGGCGACGCTGGCGTCGACGGCGAGGGTCGGCGGTCCCGTGCAGCTCGACCGCATCGCCGACCTCGTGCAGCAGATCCAGAAGCAGTTCGAGATCGCCGCCGACGCGCTGCGCAAGCCGTCACCGGAGATCGAACTGCTGGGCATCGAGCAGGCCGAGCGCTTCATCGAGCAGCAGATGGCGCAGACCGCCGCGCGCCGAGCGTCGATGGTCCGCAAGGTGCGCCAGATCATTGCCGAAGAGCTGCAGCTCAGGACCCACGGGCTGACGATCAGCGACGAACTGCGGCCGCTGCTGAATTCGCTGTGGGCACCGATGATGGCGATGCATCTGGTGCATCGCGGGCCGGACAGCGTCGAGTGGCGGCGCGGCATCGATTCGCTGGAGCGTCTGCTGGCGATGCTCGATCCGGCGCGCGCAGACCTGCGCGGCGAAGCGCAGGTGAGCAGCCTGCTGGCCTTGCTCGACGCCGAGTTCAAGTCGGTCGGTCTGGCCGAAAGCCGCGTCGGCCCGGCGCTGCAGGCGTTCGCTGCAAAACTGAAGACGATTGCACCAGCGCCCGCTTCGACACCGGCCGATGCCACGCCATCGCCTGCGGATGCCGCCACGGCAACTGCGGCCGAGGCATCCGGCAGCCCGGCCGAATTGCTCGAACTGCTGGTCCAGCCGGGCGCCTGGTTCCAGGTTTTCGATCCGGATCGCAACGAGCGGCGCTGGATGAAGGCCGTGGCCTATTACGCCGGCCTCGACTGTGCCGCGTTCGCCGAGTTCAACGGGGGCAACACGCTGCTGCTGAAGTCCCGGATGCTGCTTGATGACCTGACCGCCCGGCGCACGCTGCCGGTCGACCTGAACCCGACGGCCCGCGCGGCGCTGGACCGCTACCTGGCCCGGGCCGCCTGATCGCGATCTGTCTTCGGACGGAAACATTCGCGAACCCGCACCTTCCCGGCGAGCGGGATTTGCACTAAGTTGATGCGCAGACGACGGCTCAAGGCCCGCTCCCTTCTTTCGGTCCGGCACGTCGCAACGATCTCATTCCATGGCCCGTCTCGGTTCGTTCGATCTTCACCATCGCCTCGCCGCATCGCTGGTCACGCCTGAAATCGAAGCGCTGGTCGCCAGCATCCCGAAACCCATAGGCAGCTTCGGTTACGACCCCTGGGGTTACAACGAAGACAGCTTCAAGCTCGGGCTGGGTGTCGCCCGGCTGCTCTACGACAAGTACTTCCGGGTTACCGCCCACGGCCTGGAAAACATCCCCGCCGAAGGCCGGGCACTGATCGTCGGCAACCACAGTGGCCAGCTGCCGATGGACGGCGTGCTGGTCGGCGTTGCGGCGGCCACCAACCCGCACGGTCCGCGCCTGGCTCGCGCGATGATCGAACGCTTCTTCCCGACCGTGCCGTGGCTCGGCAACTATCTGAACGCGCTCGGCGGCGTCATCGGTGATCCGCTGAACTGCGCCAAGATGCTGGACATGGACGAAGCGATCATCGTCTTCCCGGAAGGCGTGCGCGGCTCCGGCAAGCTGTACCGCAAGCGCTACCAGCTGCAGCGCTTCGGCAACGGGTTCATGCATCTGGCCATGACCCACCGTGCGCCGATCGTGCCGGTCGGCATCGTCGGCTGTGAGGAAACCATGCCGGCGCTCGCCAATCTCGGGCCGATCGCCAAGCTGCTGGGCATTCCCTACCTGCCGATCGTGCCGAGCCTGCTGCCGCTGCCGGCGCGGGTCTACCTGAATTTCGGCAAGCCGATGTATTTCGACCCGGCGGCCAGCGAAGACGAAGTGACCGCGCAGGTCGAAACCGTGAAAGCAGAACTGCGCCGACTGATCCAGGTCGGCCTCGACGAACGCACGAGCCTTTACTGATGGCCAGCCGAGCCCCCGCTGCAAAGAAGAAGACCGTGCTGGTGACCGGTGCCGCCGGTTCGCTGGCCAAGCGGGTGATTGCCCGTCTGCATGGCCGCTATCACGTGATCGCCGTCGATTTCCGCCGCAAGGTCGAAACCGACGCCGGCATCCCGAGCTATCTGGTCGAACTGCACAAGCGCGGCTTCGAAGACATCTTCGCCAGCCACAAGATCGATGCGGTGATCCACATCGGCCGCATCTTCGCGCACGAAAAGACCCGCCAGCAGCGCTACAACGCCAACGTGCTGGGCTGCAAGCGGCTGCTGGAGCTGTGCCACAAGTACAAGGTCGGGCAGGTGATGATCCACTCGACCTACTTCGTCTATGGCGCGTCCGCCTACAACCCGGCGCTGATCGACGAGGACGCGCCGCTGAAGGCCAGCGAAGTCACCCAGGATCTGGTCGATTCGGTGGAACTGGAAAGCCTCGCCAACATCTACCTCTGGAAGCATCCGGAGCTGAACATCACCATCCTGCGGCCGTGCAACGTGCTCGGGCCGGGCGTGCGCAACAGCATGTCGATCCTGCTGTCGCGCAAGGTCGCGCCGGTGCTGCTTGGCTTCTCGCCGCTGATGCAGTTCCTGCATGTCGACGACATGGCCGATGCGATGGTCGTCGCCTTCGAAGCGAACCGGCCGGGCATCTACAACGTTGCCCCGGACGACTACGTGCCGTATCAGGAAGCGGTACGGCAATGCGGCGCGCGGCGGCTGCCGGTGCTCAGCGTGCCGCCGAGCCTGCCGAAGCTGGTGTCGTCGATGCTGAACTGGAACGCCTTCTTCCCGCCGTACCTGATCAATTACTTCAAGTACCCGGTGATCCTCGATGGCCGGCGCTTCCGCGATACGTTCGGCTGGCGTCCGCGCCGCAACCTCAACGACATCTTCACGTTCTACCGGAAGCAGAAGCTGGTCACCTCCGATTGAGACGCTATCGCCACGATCGCAAATGACGATCGAACGGGCGATGGCGGAACGCGGTCAGAGTCACATGCCGACACTGGCATTCCATTCGCCCCTCAGGAGTTCTGCATGAGCAAGGAAAACAAGAAGTCGAAAGCCGGCAAGGCCAGCGCCGCAAGCACCACCGGCATCGACATCGGCATTTCGAAGTCCGACCGCGAAGCGATCGCCGCCGGTCTGTCGCGGCTGCTCGCCGACGAATACACGCTGTATCTGAAGACCCACAACTTCCACTGGAACGTCACCGGGCCGATGTTCAACACGCTGCACCTGATGTTCGAAGGCCAGTACACCGAAGCGGCACTGGCGGTCGATCTGGTCGCGGAACGCATTCGCGCGCTCGGCTTCCCGGCGCCAGGCACTTACGCGCAGTACGCGAAGCTGTCGAGCATCGAGGAAGACGAAGGCGTGCCGGCGGCCATGGAGATGGTGAAGAAGCTGGTCAGGGGCCACGAGGCCTGCGCGAAAACCGCGCGCTCGGTGTTTCCGCTGGCCGACAAGGCCAGCGACGAGCCGACCGCCGACCTGCTGACCCAGCGCCTGCAGCTGCACGAGAAGACCGCGTGGATGCTGCGCTCGCTGCTCGAATGATCGGCAGACTTCACGGGTAAAATCATCAGGCCGGCGACACCGTCGGCCTTTTTCTTGCTCGTCGATTTCCATGGCATCCGCACCGCTCCTGTCCGTCCGCCGCCTCCGGGTCCACTACCCGAAGCGCGGCCTGCTGCCGTGGACGCGTTCACGGACCGTCCGGGCGATCGACGATCTGCATTTCGACCTGCAGCCGGGCGAGACGCTTGGCATCGTTGGCGAGTCCGGCTGCGGCAAGTCGACCCTGGCGCGGACGCTGGTCGGCCTGCAGGACGCCAGCGGCGGCTCGATCCGCTACCAGGGCCAGGAGCTGATCGGCCTCGACCGCAAGACATGGAAGCCGCTGCGCCGCGACGTGCAGCTGGTGTTCCAGGACCCGCTCGGGTCCTTGAGCCCGAAGATGAAGGTGCTCGACATCGTCGCCGAGCCGCTGAAGGCGCTGATGCCGGAAGTGCCGGCTGATCAGCGCAAGGCGCGCGCGATGGCACTGCTGGCGCGAGTCGGGCTGGGCGACGAGATCGCCGACCGCCGCGCGTCAGAGCTGTCCGGCGGGCAGGCCCAGCGGGTCGGTATCGCCCGAGCGCTGATCGTCGAGCCGAAGCTGCTGATCTGCGACGAGCCGGTGTCGGCACTCGATGTCTCGATCCAGGCGCAGATCATCAACCTGCTCAGCGATCTGGCCCGCGAGCGCAATCTGGCGATGATCTTCATCGCCCACGATCTGGCCGTGGTCCGGCAACTCGCCGACCGGGTGCTGGTGATGTATCTCGGCAAGGTCATGGAGCAGGGACGCGCCGGCGATGTCTACGCGCACCCCCGGCACCCGTACACGCGCGCGCTGCTCGAAGCAGTGCCGGTGATCGCCGCCGAAGGCGAGGCCCCGAAGCGCCGCAAGCGGCTCAGCGGCCCGGCAGCCAACCCCGGTCAGCCGCCGATGGGCTGCGTGTTCCACCCGCGCTGCCCGCTGGTCGAACACGCCTGCGTGCAGAGCGTGCCCGGCCTGCGCAAGGTCGAAGGCGCGGAGCAGTACGCCGCCTGCCACTTCGTCGCGGCTGGCGGCTGAATCACCGCCGGATCAGACCCGCTTGCAGTCCGGCCGCTTGCCGCCGGCCAGCGACTGCACGTAGATCGGCACGTCCTGCGGCAGCCGCTCCTCGATCTGGCGGATTCGGGTCTCGTCCGACGGATGGCTCGATGCGAACTCGGGCGGCTTCTGCCCGCCGGCCTTGGCCATGTTCCGCCACAGCGCCACCGCCTGGCGCGGATCGAAACCGGCCTTCGACATGTAGTCGAGACCGAGCAGATCGGCCTCGCTTTCATGGGCGCGCGAGAACGGCAGCAGCACGCCGTACTGGGCGCCGGCACCGAGTGCGGACATCAGCGTGTCGCCGCCGACCCCGCCGCCGACCAGCACCTGCGCCATCGTCAGGCCGACACTGGTGACCTGCTGCTGCGAGACGCGTTCGTTGGAATGGCCGGCGATCACATGAGCGACTTCATGGCCGATCACCGCCGCCAGCTGGTCCGGCGTTTCGGTGATGTTCAGCAGGCCGGTGTAGACGCCGATCTTGCCGCCGGGCAGCGCGAAGGCGTTGACGTCCTTGGAATCGAAGACCTTCACTTCCCAGACGCCGCCGACTTCACGGGTGATCGCGTTGGCCACGCAGTTCACGTAGGCCGTGGTGCGGCCGTTGCTGGACACTGGCGTCTTCTTCGCCGTTTCCTGAAACGCGGTGGCACCGAGCTGGTTCAGTTCGCTGTCCGACACCAGCTTGAGCTGTGCGCGGCCGAGCGGGGAAGTCGCGCAGGCAGCCAGCGCCATGACAGCAAGGCCGGACAGCACGACGGTAGTTGAAGGTTTGCGCATCGGGGAACGTCTCCGGGGCCGCGCTATATTCGCAACAGCCCAATTTCTTGAAGTCTACGAGGTTGCATCTGCGATGAGACCGATCCTGACGCGCATGATTCCCTGGCTGTGGCTGCTGCTGGCGGGAAGTGCAGCCGCTGCCGGCCCGCTGGCAGCGAAGCCCGATCCGGCGCTGAGCCCGGCCGCCGTCGTGCAGCTGCAGCTGGCGGCGCTGGCCCGCGTCGACCAGCCGCAGCGCGACGCCGGCCTGGCCGTGGTGTTCGGCTTCGCCTCGCCCGGCAACCGCAAGCTGACCGGGCCGTTGAAGCGCTTCGCGACGATGATCCGCGAAGGCTATCCGGAGATGCTGAACCATCGCGGCACGACCCTCGCGCCGCTGGTCATGCAGGGTGACGTCGCGCTGCAGGGCGTGGAACTGATCGACCGCAGCGGCGTGCTGCACCGCTACGTGTTCCAGCTGTCGAAGCAGCCGGACGGCGAATTCCGGGACTGCTGGATGACCGACAGCGTCTACCAGGCACCGGACACGCCGGAACAGGCGACCTGATCGCGGTGCCGGCTCAGCCGCCGGTCATCGCCTTCTTCAGGCCCATGCTCATCGCCGACACGCCACCCAGCGACCAGCCGCCATCGACCGGCAGCACCACGCCGGTCACGTAGCGCGCCAGCGGGCTCGACAGCCACAGCGCCGCTTCGGCGATGTCGTCGGTGGTGCCGTAGCAACCGAGCGGCACGCTGTCGGTGATCAGCTGGTTGGCGCGCTCGTTCGGCGCCAGCCGGCGCATGCCTTCGGTGCCCTCGATCGGGCCGGGCGCAATCGAGTTGATGCGCACGCCGACCGCGCCCCATTCGAGTGCGGCGACCCGGGTCACCATGTCGACACCGGCCTTGGCCGCGCAGACGTGCATCTGGAAGTCCATCGGAATCCAGGCCTGCGGCGCCGAGATGTTGATCACCGACGAACCCGGCTTGGTCAGGTACGGAAACGCTGCACGCACCACATGGAAGGTGCCGAGCAGGTCGATGTCGACCACCGACTTGAAGCCGTTCGGCGAAATGCCGACCGCTGGTGCCGGGAAGTTGCCGGCCGCACCGGAGATCAGCACGTCGATCGAGCCGAAGCGGGTCGCGGTGTCCTTGAACGCCGCTTCCACTGCCGCGTAGTCGCGCACGTCGGCCGCGTGGCCGAAGGCTTCGCCACCGTGGGCCCTGAGGGCTGCAACGGCGGCATCGACCTTGTCCTGCTTGCGCGACATCACCACCAGGCGCGCGCCCGCCTTCGCGAACGCGTGGGCAATCCCGAGGTTGATGCCGCTGGTGCCGCCTGAGACGAAGACCGTCTTGTTCGCGTAGTCGTACATCGGATGCTCCGTGGAATCGAAAGAGGGAATCAGGCCGGCGGCGACCAGGCCAGCTGCGCCAGCAGCTGCGGATGCAGCGCCGGGGTTGCCGCGAGCACGCTGGTGGTGGCCAGCGACAGCGGCTGGCCCTGCAGATCGGTGAACACGCCGCCGGCCTCGTGGACGATGACGCTGAGGGCCGCGATGTCGAGGATGTTGACGTCGCTTTCAACCACCGCGTCGATGCGGCCCGAGGCGAGCAGGTGGTAATGCAGGAAATCACCGTAACCGCGAATCCGGTGCACCTGGCCGATCAGGCCGCCGAGCCGCGCCCAGGCCGGGCTGGCGGCGAGGCGCGCAAGGTTGCCGGTCGACAGCGTGGTCTTCGCGATGGTTTCGGTGGCGGCGATCGTCAGCCGCTGGTTGTCGCACCAGGCGCCGTGACCGCGTTCGGCGTAGACGACTTCGCCAAGCGCGCCATCCCAGCACGGTGCGGAGGACACGCCGAGAATCAGCTCGCCGCCCTTCATCAGCGCGATCTGTGTGGAGAACATCGGGTAGCCGCGCACGAAGCTCTTGGTGCCGTCGATCGGGTCGATCAGCCACAGATGCTCGTTGTCGCCGGCCTCGCGGCCGAGCTCCTCGCCGTAGAAGCCGTGGTCCGGGAAGTGGCTCTTCAGCACTGCCTTGATGGCCGCTTCGGAAGCGATGTCGACCTCGGTGACCGGACTGGAGTCGGCCTTGGTCTCGACCGAGAACTGGCCTCGATAGGCGCGGCGAATCAGGGCAGCCGCTGCTTCGGCAGCTTCGAGCGCGGCGGCGAGATAGGGACTGGCGGTCAAGCGCGAACTCCTGGGTAAAGCGGGGGCGAATGATAAACCGGGGGCTGGACGGCGATTCTCACGCGGAGAACGCGGAGATCGCAGAGAAAAACCAAAAGGCGAAAAGCCATTACTTTTTTCACCTTCTTAGTTTCGCGGTTGCCGTTCTCTGCGGTCTTCCGCGTTCTTTGCGTGAGACCAGATTTTGGCCGCCCCAGAACAGCGAAATCGTATGGTGCGCTACGATATCGGGGTTCGCAGGTGCCCTGAACCCCGCTCGACACGGTTTCAGGGTTAAACGGGAAGCCGGTGCGTCGCTCCGATACACGGGAGCGACTACCCCGGCACTGCCCCCGCAACGGTGAATGGGAGTACTTCGGCCACCGCCACTGAATCGTGTCCCGATTCGGGAAGGCGTCGAAGGAAGGTGCAGCACGCGCCTTCGCCCATGAGTCCGGAGACCGGCCTCGAACGGGTCCGCACGCAGCCGCGTGCGGGTATTCCGATCAGTGTGCTTGCGGGGACGCAGGCCACGGGAGAAACCGATGAAATCCGCGTTGTTGGCGGCGCTCGTTGCAGCGCCTTTGTACAGTCTTGCCCAGCAGAACCCTTCCCCTTCCGACCCCCCTTCAGCCGACGGCGATGCACCCGTCGCGCTCGATCCGGTGCTGGTCACCGCCAGCCGCACCCCGCAGCCGCAGTCGCGGATCGGTGCGGCGACCATCGTCATCGACCGCACGCAGATCCTCGCTGCGCAGGCCGGTGACATCGCCGAACTGCTGCGCTTCCATGCTGGCATCGACATCGGCCGCAGCGGCGGTCCCGGCCAGCTGACCTCGGCGTTCATCCGCGGCGGCGAGTCGAACCACACGCTGGTGCTGATCGACGGCGTGCGCGTCAACCCGGCCACCGCCGGCGGTGCCGCGCTGCAGAACCTGGCCCCCGACATGATCGAGCGCATCGAGATCGTCAAGGGACCGCGCTCCACGCTGTACGGCTCGGACGCGCTGGCCGGCGTCATCAACATCATCACCCGCAGTGCAACGAAGCAGCAGATCGAGGCCAGCATCCGCGGCGGCAGCTATGGCACCGTCGATGGCTCGGCGAGCTACGCGAACCGCATCGGCGCCTACGGCTTTTCGGTGCAGACCGAACAGCAGCGCACTGACGGCGTTCCGGCCTGTGAAGGCGGCAGCGACGACAGCGGCTTCCGCAACAACTCGGTGAACGTGAAGGCCAGTGCCGACGCCGGCGTCGCGCTGTTCGAGGCCCGCGCCTACAACACGCAGGGCAAGGTGCAGACCTACGACTCGTGCAGCCCGACGTTCGGCCTGAACCCGACCGCGCAGGAGTTCCGCAACCAGGTGCTGGCACTGTCGGCGGCGGCCCAGCTGCACGAGCGTTGGGACAGCTCGCTGACCCTGAGCCGTGGCGAGGACCGCATCCGCCAGTACAGCTCGCCGGACACCGTGCGCACGATCCGGCCGATGCTCGACTGGCAGAACACGGTCTCCGTGCTGCCGGGCCTGCGCGCGCTGTTCGGCGGGCAGGTATCGCAGGAGCGGATCGACGCGCTGAGCTTCGGCTCGACGATCCACCAGACCGTCGATCTGTACAACGGCTTCCTGCAGGCCCGCTACGACGATGACCACCACCACCTGCAGCTGGCCGGCAGCGTGCTGAATCACGATGCCTTTGGCAGCCGCGTGACGTGGAACGCCGAGTACGGCTACGACGTCTACCGCCGCGAGCTGTACAAGACCAGCCTGATCGCTGCCGCCGGCAGCGGCTTCCGGGCTCCGGACGCCACCGATCGCTTCGGCTTCGGTGGCAATCCGGATCTGGACCCGGAGCGCTCGGTCAATGTCGAGATCGGTGTCCGCCAGCGCTGGGGCGCCCATCAGACCTGGGACCTGCGGGCGTTCCGCACGCGCTATCGCGATCTGATCAGCGTGCAGTTCGATCCCGCGAACGATCCGAACGACGACTTCGGCTTCCGCGCCGTCAACGTCGACCGGGCCAAGAACGCCGGCGTCGAAGCGACGTACCGCTATGTCGATGGCCTGTGGTCCGGCACGGTGACCGGCATCGTGCAGAATCCGAAGGATCGCTCGGACGACAGCCCGCTGTTGCGCCGCGCGCGGCGCAGCGTCACGGCTCAGGTTCGTCGCGATTTCGGCATCTTCTACGCGGCAACCGATGTGCTCGGCACCTCGGACCGCGCCGATGTCAGCGCGGCAACCGGTGCGCCGACCAAGGATTCCGGTTATGTGCTGTGGAACCTCGGTGGCGGTGTGAAGCTGCCGCACGGGTTCTCGGTGGCGGCACGCATCGAGAACCTGCTTGACCGCGACTACCAGACGGCCGCCGGCTACAACCAGCTCGGTCGTGCCGCCTACGGCACGCTGCGCTGGGAACATCGCTGAACCCGAAGCACCGCTGAACCGGATCGGCCCGCAAGGGCCGATCCGCCGTTTCCGATCCGCATTTCAGACAGGGCAGAGCGCGACATGGGCAACCGGCTTTCGAAGATCGTCACCCGCACCGGCGACAAGGGCACCACCGGCCTGTCCAGTGGCGAGCGGGTGCCGAAGACCCATCTGCGCGTGCAGGCGATGGGCGATGTCGATGAACTGAATTGCTGCATCGGCCTGCTGCTGGTGCAGCCGATGCCGGACGACCTGCGCGGGCCGCTGGCGCAGACCCAGCACGAGCTGTTCGATCTTGGCGGCGAGCTGTCGATGCCGGGCTTCGATCTGGTCAAGCCGGGCTATCTGGCGCGCATCGATGCCGAGATCGAGCGCCTCAACGAAGCGCTGCCGCCACTGAAGGAGTTCGTGCTGCCGGGCGGCAATCCTTCCGCGGCAGCGGCACATCTGGCGCGGGCCGTGGCACGGCGCGCCGAACGCGCGGTCTGGGCGCTGAAGGCTGACGATGCAACGGTCAGCGATCTGGTGCCGCAATACCTCAACCGACTGTCGGACTATCTGTTCGTCTGCTGCCGGGTGCTGGCCCGCCTCGATGGCGGCGCGGAAGTCAGCTGGAAGCGCAGCGACGCGGCCTGACCGCGTTGCGGCGGATCAGGGCGAAACAGCCTTGATCGGATCGCGGTAGTCGGCCGGGTTGCGGCGCTCGCCGAGCACCGGCGGCACGCCGGGGCGCTGATCCGGTTTGGCATCGAAATCCTTCTGCTGCTCGAGGAAGGCCTTCTGTTCCTCGGTCAGCTTGTTGGCATCCTTCGGCAATGCGTCGTACCAGGCACGCAGCTTTTCGACCCGATCGCGCTCGCGTTCTTCTTCCGTTCCAAGACCCGGCAGCTGCTTGATCTGCTTGCGGCGCTTGCGGTCGCCTTCGGCCAGCGGGTCGAGTTCGCCCTCGACCTTGACCTCCGGCAGCTTCTGCATCGGCGCCGTGGCATCGCCCGGCTGCGCGGCTTCGGGCACCGCCTCGGGCGCACCGGCCAGACCTTGGCCGTCCTTCAGCAGGTTCTGGGCGCCGGCCGGCGCACTGGCCAGCATCGTGACGACCAATGCCAGGGACACCGACAGGTCAGATGAAACGGCGCGCATGCTGCGGAGCGGGGACATGACGGATTCCTGGAGAGTTCTGGTATCGACTGTAACGTAGCTTCAGTGCGCCGCTGCTGCAGCATCGCCACCGGGCTGCGGTCGCGGTGGCCGGATCATCGGCAGCAGCAGCAGCACGGTGCCCATCAGCATCGCGACCAGCGCGAACATGTCGCCGTAAGTCATCACCGCGACCTGCTGCTGAAGTTGCTGTGACAGCAGACCCAGCGCACCGGTTTCACTGCCGGTGATCGCACGGCCGGTGGCCAGCATGTCCTGCACCGGGCGGTGACTGGCGCGCAGCGATTCATCGAGCATCTGCCAGTGCAGCCAGCTGCGCTCGTTGATCAGCGTGTTGACCAGCGCCAGGCCCAGCGCGCCGCCAACGTTGCGCATCACGTTGAACAGGCCGCTGGCGTTCTTGACCTCGCTGAGCGGCAGCGTGCCGAGCGCGATGTTGGTCATCGAGAACATGCACAGCAGGAAGCCGCTGCCGCGGAAGATCTGCGGCACGATGAATTCGGCAACGCTCCAGTCGGCGGTCAGCTTGCTGTTCAGCCAGGCGCCGATCATCACGTTGACCAGACCCAGACCGAGCATCGTCTTGTGACTGATGATCCGCGACAGGCGCCCGGCAATCGGCGCGGTGACGAACATCGCCACGCCTTGCGCGATCATCACGTGGCCGATCTGCAGGCTGTTGTAGCCGCGCACCTGACCAAGGAACAGCGGCGTCAGGTAGACCAGCGTGTACAAGCCCATGCCGACCGCCATCGCCAGCACCGTGCCGAGCGCGAAGTTGCGGTCGGCGAAGGTCCGCAGGTTCACGATCGGATGGCGCGCAGTGAACATGCGATGGAAGAACAGCACCGCACCGAGCGCGGCGATGACGGCGCATACCGCGACCGAATCCTGTGCGAACCAGTCGTTGCGCGGCCCTTCGTCAAGCGTGTACTCGAAACAACCGAGGAACACCGCCATGTAGGCGAGGCCGCGCAGATCGATGGTCTTCAGCAGTTCCGGCTGTGGCTGGTCGATGCGCACCAGACGCCAGACCGCGTAACCGACCGCGAGACCCGGCAGCACGTTGATCAGGAACAGCCAGTGCCAGGACAGCGATGCGGTCAGCCAGCCGCCGATGGTCGGGCCGATCGACGGTGCCAGCGTGGCGGTCAGGCCGAACAGCACCTGCGGCAGCACCCGCTTTTCGGCCGGAAACATGATGAAGATCGAGGCCGACGTGGTCGGGATCATGCCGCCGCCGAGGAAGCCCTGCAGCACCCGGAACACGATCATCGACTCCAGATTCCAGGCCAGCGAGCAGGCCGCGCTGGCCAGCGTGAAGCCGATCGCCGAGATCGTGAAATAGACCCGCGTCGACAACAGCCGCGACAGGTAGCCGGACAGCGGGATCGCGATGACCTCGGCGATCAGGTACGAGGTCTGCACCCACTGGATCTCGTCGGCGCTGGCCGACAGGCCGGCCTGCAGCTGGTTGATCGACGACGCGACGATCTGGATGTCGAGGATCGCCATGAAGTTGCCGAACATCATCGCGAGGTAGCCGAACCACGCGAGACGCGCGCGCGGATCTGCAGCGGCAACGGCGGCGTTCATGGCGACGCGCGGCGGCTCAGTGCGCCGCGCCGCGGGTATCGACGCTGACTTCGACTGACAAGCCCGGCCGCAGCCGCTCGGCCAGCGGGCTGCCCGCTTCCAGCACGATGCGCACCGGCACCCGCTGGACGATCTTGGTGAAGTTGCCGGTGGCGTTCTGTGCCGGCAGCAGCGCGAACTCGGCACCGGAAGCCGGCGAGAAGCTGTCGACGCGGCCCTTCAGCGGCTGGCCTGGAAAGGCATCGAATTCCAGTTCCACCGGCTGCCCGACCTGCATCTGGCGCAGCTGGGTTTCCTTGAAGTTGGCTTCGACATACAGCTGATCGAGCGGCACCAGCGACAGCAGGCGCTGACCGGGCTGCACGCGCTCGCCGAGCCGCGCCGACAGATCGCCGACGGTGCCGGCGACCGGCGCCTTGAGGCTCGTTGCGGCCAAGTCGATCTCGGCGAGGCTGAGCTGCGCTTCGGCAGCCGCCAGTGCAGCTTCGAGTCGGGTTCGGCTGGACTCGCCGAGCGTGGTCAGCGCCCGTTCGGCCGCCTGCACGGCCGCAGCGGCACGGGCCACGCCAGCCTTGGCGCTCTGATGCGCGGCTTCGGCATTGTCGAGCCGCTGGCGGGTGGCGACCCCATCGCGCAGCAAGGTCTGCGCGCGGCTCAGTTCCTGTGCCGCCTGGCGCTCGCTGGCCTGCGCGGCCAGCTGCTGGGCGCGAACCTCGCTGATCGCCGCATCCTGCTGGCTGCGCTGCTGACCATTGCCGGCCAGCGCGGCACGCGCTTCGGCCACTGCGGCGCGGGCACTGTCGACGCGCGCCCGGTAGTCGCGATCATCGATCTGCAGCAGCAGATCGCCGACGGCGACCTTCTGGTTGTCGCGCGCCTTGAGCGCAACGATTTCGCCACCGACGCGCGGCGAGAGCACCGAGATATCGGCACGGACGTAGGCGTTGTCGGTCGATTCGATGAATCGGCCGACCTGCCACCAGCGCCAGCCGAAGATCGCGGCCGCCGTCAGCAGCGCCAGCAGCACGGCCAGCCGCAGAAGGCGGCGCAGTGGCGAGGTCGATTCGGAAGCTTCGGGAGCGGCGGCAGTGGTGGCCATCTTCAGGTGTCCTGCCGATGGCGTTCCGTCTTGCGACGGTGCAGACCGGCTGATAGTGTACTGTACGTTACAGTTCATTCTGATCGGTCGCTGTGGCCAAAGTCAAACCAACCGAGGTGCCTGTCGAGGCTGCACCGCCACCGGTCCGCCCGGAGGTTGCGAAGGCCGTCGGCGTGCGCGGCGAGCGGCGTCGCGATGCCCTGCTGGCGGCGGCCCGTGCCGTGTTTCTGGAAGCGGGCTACGAAGGCGCGAGCATCGAGGCGGTGATGCGCCGCGTCGGCGGCTCCAAGGCCAGCCTGTATCGCTACTTCGGAAGCAAGGAAGGCCTGTTCGGCGACATCATCGAAGCCGGCTGCAGCGATTTCATGCGCGGCTTCAAGGTGCCGAAGCAGGCCGATGACAACGTCGCCGCGACACTCACGGAGATCGCGCGCCGCTTCGTCACCGTGTTCCTCGATGCCGAACGGCGCGAGCTGTTCCGGATCATGATCGCCGAGATGCCGCGCTTCCCGGCGCTGGCGCAGCGCTTCTACGAAAACGGCCCGGCGCGCGCGCGCAAGCTGCTTGGCGACTACTTCCAGCGCCAGCACGACGCCGGCCGCCTGCACTGCCCGGACCCGGAATTCGCCGCCGTGCAGTTCATCGAAATGGTCAAGGCGGCGCCACAGCACCGCGCCATGCTGGGCCTGACGCCGTTCCTGCCGGGCCGCGATCTCGAACAGCACATCGCCGGTGTCGTCGATCTGTTCCTGCATGGCTGCGCACGCGCGCCCACCGCCTCACCGAAGGACGCATCCCGATGAAGATCAAGGCGCTGGCTGCCGCAGCCGGCCTGTTGCTGCTGTCCACCGACGCCGCTGCGATCGGCCTGCACGAGGCCGCGGCCCAGGCACTGCAGCGCGATCCGCGGCTGACCGCTGCCCATCGCGCGGCCGACGGCAGCGTTGCCGACGTCGAAACCGCCCGGGCCGGCTTGCGACCGACCGTCAATGCCCAGGTGCTAGGCGGCCGATCACGGCTGTATACCAACGCCCAGTTTCCGGTCGCCGGTCCGCGCAATCCGCTGAGCTGGGGTCTGGTCGCGACCCAGCCGCTGTACAGCGGCGGGCTGGTGTCGGCGCAGATCGAAGCGGCGCGTTCGCGCCTTGATGCAGCCCGCGAAACCGAAGTCGCCACCGAGCAGCAGCTGCTGTTCGCGGCAGCCAGCAGCTGGCTCGACGTGAAGCGCGACCGTGCCGTGATCGACCTGAACCAGCGTAATGCGGAAACGCTGGCGCAGGCGCTCGGCGACAGCCGCAAGCGGCTCGTCGCCGGGGAAGCGACCAGGACCGATGTCGCGCAGGCCGAAGCCCGGCTGGCTGAAGCGCAGGCTTCGCTGGAACGGGCGCGAGCAACGGCAGCGGTCAGTTCGGCCGCGTTCGAGCGCGTGGTCGGCAGTGCACCGGACGAACTGCCCGGCGACTGGCCGCAGCCGGCCGTGCCGACCACGCTGGCCGATGCGCTGGCCGTGTCGGCCGCGACACCAGCGGTGCGCGCAGCCGAAGCCGATGCACGTGCAGCACTTGCGCAGATCAACGCGGAACGGGCCGGCCATCTGCCGAAGCTGAGTCTGGAAGGCGAAGCCAATGACGCCGACGATTCCACGTTCACCTACGACCGGCAGACCTACTGGTCGCTGCAGCTGAAGGCCACGCTCCCGATCTACGCCGGCGGTGCCGTGTCATCACGGGTTTCGGCGGCCCGCGCCACGGCCGATGCCGCACAGGCCACCGCCGATGACACCCGGCGGGCCGCTCAGCAGGCGATTGCCGAGGCCTGGTCGCTGTATCGCGCCGCCGATCAGGTGATCACGGCGTATCAGGCGGAAGTCACGGCCAGCGAGCTGGCACTGGACAGCGTGCGCCGCGAACTGGAAGTTGGTACCCGCACCACGCTGGACCTGCTCGATGCCCAGCGCGACCTGCTGGCGGCGACGGTCAATCTGGCCGGCAGCCGTCACGACCGTTCGCTGGCAGCCTTGCAGTTGCTCGGCGCGACCGGGCGGCTGACGCTGGACGCGATTCCCTAAACGAGGCGCGCCATCGCCCGGTCGTGCCAGCGGGCGAGCAGGGTCAGCGCGATCGTCGCACCGATCAGCGCCATGAACATGTCGGACTGCGTATCCCACTGATCGCCCTGGGTGCCGAGAAATTCGTCGGCGCCCTGACCCATGATCAGCGCCGCTGCCCATTCGATCAGCTCGTAGACCGCACTGATCGCCATCGCGACGCAGATCGACAGCACGGCGGCAATCGCTCGACCATTGACCAGCGCATGGCGAATCAGCAGTTCGCGCGCGGCCAGTGCGGGCACCAGCCCCTGCGCCAGATGGCCGAGCTTGTCGTACGGGTTGCGGGCCAGATCGAAGGCATCCTTGACCCAGTCGCCAAGCGGCACGCGGGCATAGGTATAGGCACCGCCGGCAATCAGGATCAGCGCGTGAATGGCGATCAGCGCGTAAAGCAGCCGCGTCAACGGGAAGCGGCCGGCGGTAAAGCCGAGCAGCGGCACGATCAGCAGCACCGGCAGCACTTCCATGACCCAGGTCAGGCGGTCGTACGGCGAAATGCCGGAGACGATCAGCGCTGCCAGCACCGGCAATAGCAGCAGCAGCCGGAAGCGTGCTTCCGGCTGGCCGCTCATTGCAGCTGCGCTGCGATGAACGCGGACCAGACGGCATCCGGCGTCCACACCGCCAGCAGATCACGCTCGGCAACGTCGCGCGGCACGCCCTGCGTCAGCACTCGCCACAGGAACACGAAGGCCGACACTCGCTTGTTGGCCGCGCAATGGATGAACACGGTGCTGTCGCGCGAAGCGGCCATCGCGGCGCAGAAACGCTGGAAATCGTCGGCGGTCGGCGCGTCGAACAGCACCGGGATGTGGTGATAGCGCATGCCGTGGCGCGCAACGATCTGGTCTTCGTCCGGCAGCGCGTGGTCGGAATCGGGCATCGACAGGTTGATCACCACGTCGACACCGATCACCTTCAGGCTCTGGAATTCTTCGGCGCTGGGCTGTCCGGCAGTCAGCAGGCGCTCGCTGATCTCGCGCCAGTGGCGCGGCTTGCGCAGCATGTTCAAGTCGAACGGCGGCGGCGTGAAGCCTCGGCGGATCTGCAGATCGCGCACCGCATAGCCGGTACCGGCCGGCCACGGCTTGATCTTGTCGAGCGGCAGCTTCTTCCACTCGATCAGCTCCGCGCCGAGATTGACCGTGCCCTCTGCGATGACGTGATAAGCAATGATGATCTGGTTCATCCGTTCGAACGGATAGAAGCCGATGAACTCGCCGATCCGGCCTTTCAGGCCCAGCTCTTCCTCGACTTCACGCAGCACGCCGGATTCCGGGTGCGGATCGTTCTTTTCGAGAAAGCCGGTGATCAGCGCGAACATCTTCGGCGGCCAGGCGGCATTGCGAGCGAGGATGATCTCGCCTTCGTGCTCGACGATCGCCGCGACCACCGGCACCGGGTTGTCCCACAGCACGAAGCCGCAGCTCCGATCGGGGCAGGCAATGCGCTGCATCTCGCCATGCAGTGCAAGTTCCAGCGGCTTGGCGCACTGCGGGCAGTACTTGTAGCGACTCATGGCATCGGGGCTCAGGCTGCGGAACGGGATTCGGAATCGGATTCGAGAAAGGCGGCATAACGGCCGCGATGGCTGGCCATCGTCCGGTGCTCGGCAAGGATCGTCGTCTCGATCGCCACGCGGGCGCGCCGGTGGCGACGCAAGGTGGCGACGAAGCGCGGCCATTCGGCAGCCGGCAATTCCGACACCGCCGTGAAATCGGCACTGACCGGTTCGCGAAACTCGCATTCGCTGTGCTGGACGACGATCCGGGCGCGAATGCCGAGCGCGTCCAGCGCGCTGGCGACCAGCGACCAGCCGCCGAGGATGCCGAGCGTGGCCAGACTGCCGCCGAATGCAGTGCCGTGCAGGTTGCGGTTGGCGTCCAGCGGCGCGCTGATTTCCAGCCGCTGGCCATCGAACGAACGGACCTCGGTGGCCATCGCGGCGGTCAGCGGAATCGTCGCGTGCAGCTGCGCGGTCAGGGCTTCGGGACTCATCGCCGCACCTTAACCGAAGGCCGGAACGGCTGTCTTTTCCAGCGCTTCGCGGTTATTTGCCGAGGCAGAACGTGGCAAAGATCCGGCCGAGCAGGTCATCGGCGGTGTAGCGGCCGGTGATCGCTTCGAGCGCCTGCTGAGCCAGCCGCAGATGCTCGGCAATCAGTTCGGGATTCGACTGCGGAAGCGTGCGCGCGGCGTCAACCTCGATCGCTGCGCTGCGCAGCGCGTCGAGATGGCGGGCGCGGGCACCGAGGGCATCGGTGGCTGTTGCGTCGAGGCCAGCCCGTTCATGCAGCAGTCGGATCAGCGCGTCGATACCGGCACCGGTGGCGGCCGATAGCCGCAGGCTGTCGGCATCGATGCGGCCTGCCGGGGCGCCGCTCAGGTCGCACTTGGTGCGAACCAGCAGCGGCTGCGCGTTCGGCGACAGCGTGGCCAGCTCGGCTTCATCGACTGCGGTCGGGCCGCTGCGGTCATCGACCAGCCACAGCTGCACTTCGGCCTGCTCGATGGCTCGGCGTGCGCGCTCGATGCCGATCCGCTCGACCGGATCGTCGCTGTCGCGCAGGCCGGCGGTGTCGAGCACAGTGACCGGCAGGCCATCGAGCGTCAGATGCTCGCGCAGCACGTCACGCGTGGTGCCGGCGATCGGCGAAACGATCGCGGCGTCGGTGCCGGCGAGACGGTTCAGCAAGGTCGACTTGCCGACGTTCGGCTGGCCACCGATCGCCACCGTCAGCCCATCGCGCAAGCGGCGGCCCTGAGCGGCGGCACGCAGCACATCGGCCAACCCGCGCTGCAGGCCATCGAGCCGCAGGCGCATCTGCGCGGACGACAGCCAGGGCACATCTTCATCGGCGAAATCGAGCGCGGCTTCAAGATCGGCGCGCAAGCTGGTCAGCGCATCGACCAGTGCCGAGACCCGGGCCGAGAACTCGCCCTGCAAGGAGCGGCTGGCGGCGCGAACGGCAGCGTGGCTGCCGGCGTCGATCAGGTCGGCAATGCTTTCGGCCTGCGCCAGATCGAGCCGACCGTTCAGAAAGGCGCGTTCGGAGAATTCACCCGGCCTTGCCAACCGGGCGCCGGCTGCACAGGCGGACGCCAGCAGGATCGACAGCACCAGCGGGCCACCATGGCCCTGCAGCTCGATCACGTCCTCGCCGGTGAACGAATCCGGACCCGGGAAATACAGCACCAGCCCTTCGTCGACGACCAAGCCCTCGGCATCGCGCAGCCTGCGCAGCCGGGCGCGGCGTGGCTCGGGGAGGGTGGTGCACAGCGCGCAGGCAATCCGGGCAGCGTCGGGGCCGGATACCCGGAGGATGCCGACGGCACCGCGCCCGGGTGCCGTGGCAATCGCCGCGATGGTGTCGCTACGCGGCGAGGTCATGCGCGCCGGCCCGGGTTCGAGCGGTCGGCGCGCATGTCAGGCGCTCAGGCCTTCTTCAGTGCGCGGCTGGCCGCGTCGGCTGATTCGATCCGCTTGGTGATCACCAGCTGCTGGGCGATGCCGATGACGTTCGACACGAACCAGTAGACGACCAGACCGGCCGGGAAGAACAGGAACATCCCGGTGAAAGCGATCGGCATGATGTTCATGATCCGCGCCTGCATCGGGTCCATCGTCGACAGCTGGCCGGACATGCGCTGCTGCAGCCACATCGAAGCGCCGTACAGCACCGGCATGATGTACAGCGGATCGGCGGCCGACAGGTCCTGCAGCCACAGCACGAACGGCGCCTGGCGCAGTTCGACCGATTCGATCAGCACCCAGTACAGCGAGAAGAACACCGGCATCTGCACCAGGATCGGCCAGCAACCCGCTAGCGGATTGAAACCTTCCTTCTTGTACAGATCCATCATCGCGCGGCTGAGCTTTTCGCGGTCGTCCGCGTAGCGTTCCTTCAGCTCGGCGATGCGCGGCGTGAACTTCTTCATCTTCGCCATCGACTTGTACTGCGCTGCGGTCAGTGGGTAGAAGATCAGCTTGACCAGCAGGGTCAGCAGGATGATCGACCAGCCCCAGTTGCCGACGATGCCGTGAAAGAAGCTCATCACCACGAACAGCGGCTTGGCGATGACCGTGAGGATGCCGTAGTCCTCGGTCAGCGATAGACCCTTGGCGACATCGTCCAGCGAGCCCTGCAACTTCGGTCCGATGTACAGGCCCGTGGTGTAGCTGGTCTCGCTGCCATCGGCGACCGGCTTGGTGGCGCCGAGGTACTGGCCGAGGTAGTTGCCGTTGCCCGCCGGCTTGCCGGACAGGGTCACGGCTTCATCGGCCGGCGGAATGATCGCGGCAATGAAGTAGTGCTGGATCATCGCCATCCAGCCACCGGTCTGCTTCGACTCGTAGGCCTTATCGTCGAGTTCGTCGAGCTTGACCTTCTTGAAGCGGTAGTCGGTCGTGTTCGGCTTCTGCTCGTAGACGCCCATGCCGAGGAACGTGACGATGAATTTCTGCGCCTTCTCCGCCGACGCCGGATTGCGCAGCCAGCGCGCGTACGGGCTGACGTTCAGCGTGGTGCCGGTCTTGTTGACGACGGTCTGCACCAGTTCGATCTGATAGCTGCCACGCTTGAAGCGGAACGCCTTCTTCAAGGTGAAGCCGGCTGCGTCTACGTACTCGAACGGCACTTCCAGCGTGTCGACACCGGCCGGCAGCTCGTAGCGCGTTTGCGGCGTGGCGTAGACCGCGTTGTTGCCGGGCAGCGCCTTCTCGATCGCTGCGAGGCCGCTTTGCAGCGTGAACACGATGCCGTCGCGGTCGTTCAGCAGCGGCAACTTCACGTCCGGGTTCTTCTTGTCGAGCGCGTACTGGCTCAGCTCGACGCGACGCAGCTCGGCACCGGCGGTGGCGAATTCGGCGTCGATCAGATCAGTTTTGACATGGATCGTCTGCGACACCGCTGCAGGCGTTGGCGCTGCATCGGCAGCAACAGCCGGTGCGCTGCCGACAGCAGCTGGGGTAGCCGGCACCGGTGCGGCGTTCGGATCCGCTGGAATGGCCGACGGGACGGCAGCAGCCGCAGGCGGTGCAGGCGGCGGGTGATCGGTGATCCACGCGGTGTAGATCAGGTACAGGATCACGCCCAGCACTGCGATCAGTGCCATGCGGCGACTTTCCATGGGGACTAGCGCTCCGGAACAGGGTCAAGGCCACCCGCGTTCAGCGGATGGCAACGGGAAATTCGGCTGATGGCCAGCCAGCTGCCGCGCGCAACGCCAAAGCGTTCGATCGCTTCGAGCGCGTAATGGGAGCAACTGGGATGGAAGCGACAGCGAGGCCCGAGCAGCGGGCTCAGGGTGCGCTGATAGGCGCGGATGGGGCCGGTGAGGATCGCGCGCATCGTTCGATCACTTGGGTCCAGAGGTCGGAAAGCAAACCCCGTAGCTCGGGATTCGGCACGGCAGCGAGGCCCGGCTGAGCGAAGAAAACCAGATCGACCGCCGGCAACCGCGCGCGATTGTGCCGGAATTCCTCACGAATAAGACGCTTGATACGGTTACGGTCGTGCGCCTGCGCGACTGCTTTCTTGGCGATCGCCAGACCGAGCCGCGCGTCTTGAGTCATGTTCCGGCGGTAGCTGACGCTGAGCGGTACCCGGCGCAGCTTTCGGCCTTCGGCAAAAACCAGCTTGAACTCGGCTGGCTTGTGCAACCGGGCCGACGGCGGGAAGCGCGCCGGACCCGGCACGACGAGCAAGCTTACGGAATCAGGCGTGCGCGACCCTTGGCGCGACGACGCGCAAGCACGGCGCGACCGCCGACGGTGGCCATGCGGGCACGGAAGCCGTGGGTACGCTTGCGGCTCAGGGTGTGCGGCTGAAAAGTACGCTTGCTCATGACGGTCTACTCGTTGGGGACCGCGATTCTAGCGGCTGTCAACCGGAATCTTCAAGTTGCCGTCACTGCGGTCCTGTCGATTCCGGTCCACGACTGCTGCTCAAGCCTGTGGATAAGCGCCGCAAGCAGACGATAGACTGTCCGGCCATCGCAGCTCGCCTCTTCTCCCGGCTGATGTCGCGATCGGGTCTGCCATCTCCCACCGCCACCCGAACGCTTTCGCCCGATGTTGACCCAAGACCTGTGGGACCGCTGCATTGCCCGACTCGAGGCCGACCTGCCAGAGAAGGAGATCAGCACCTGGATTCGCCCACTGCGTGTGATCCTCAACGACGACCAGATGACCTTGCTGGCGCCGAATCGGATCGTCATGGATCGGGTGAAAAGCGACTTCCTTGGTCGCATCCAGCGCAACATGTCGAGCCTCGCGGCTTATGACGTGGTGGTCAATATTGCCGTCGGTGGTACCTCATCGGATCCGGTTCGTGGTGCCAGTAGTGCAGGCAGCAACAATGCCTCCGTGCTCGACGACACCATGCCTTACGGGCGCGGCAAGCTCGATCCACGCTATACGCTGGCCTCGTTCATTGAAGGCAAGTCGAACTCGCAGGCGCGTGCGGCGGGTCTGCAGGTCGCGTCGGCACCGGGCGGCATCTACAACCCGCTGCTGATCTACGGTGAGTCCGGCCTTGGCAAGACCCACCTCATGCACGGCATCGGCAACGCCATCCTTGCCGAGAAAGCCAACGCCCGCATCGTCTACGTCGGTGCCGAACAATGGTTCAACCAGATGGTGTCGGCGATCCGCTACGGCCGACAGGTCGAATTCAAGAACTTCTACCGGACCGTCGACGCGCTGCTGATCGACGACATCCACTTCCTGGCTGGCAAGGAACATTCGCAGGAAGAGTTCTTTCACACGTTCAACGCACTGATCGACGGTCGCCGGCAGATCGTGCTGACCTGCGATCGCTACCCGCGCGAACTCGACGCACTCGATGATCGGCTCAAGTCACGTTTCACCTGGGGCCTGTCGGTACCGATCGAGCCACCGGAATTCGAAACGCGTATCGCGATCCTGCTGGCCAAGGCTGACGTGCTCGGCGTGCGTCTGCCCGAAGATGTGGCGGTTCTGGTCGCACAGCGAATCCGGTCCAACGTACGCGAACTGGAAGGCGCCCTGCATCGCCTCAACGCCTCGGCACGCCTGACTGGCGCGCCGATCACAGCTGAGTTCGCACGGCTCACGCTCAAGGACATGCTGGCGTCGTATGACCGCGCCGTCACGCTCGACAACATCAAACGGACGGTGGCGGGTTATTACAACATCCGCCTTGCTGACCTGACCTCGGTGCGCAGGACGCGCACGCTTGCGCGTCCACGGCAGATCGCGATGGCCCTGTCGAAGGAATTGACCCGCCACAGCTATCCGGAAATCGGCGCCGCATTTGGCAAGGACCACACCACGGTCCTGCATGCTGTCCGCAAGGTTGCCGAGCTATGCCGGGAAGACGACCGTCTGAAGGAAGATTACGAAAATCTGCTGCGCCAGCTGACCAACTGAAAAGTCGTCAAATCCGTGCAAAAAGTGCAGAAAGAGCGCTAGAACAAGCTGTGTATAATCGATCGAAAGGCTCGGGACCGATTTTTATCCACAGCTTTATCCTAGGTTTTGGACAGGCATCACAGCGCTGCAACGTACCTCTCCAGTACTTGGCAAAGCACTGATAATCATCAGAAAAAGTGCTTATATCCCCAGAACGACGGTCAGACTACTAAAACGACGTTTTTAAGATTCAAGACAATCTATTCAATTGGTCTGCCTATGAACATCCAGATTTCCCGAGGTGAACTCCTTTCAGCCTTGCAATCGGTCATCGGCGTCGTTGAACGTCGTCAATCGCTGCCCGTGCTTGGAAATCTGTTGCTCGAGGCCAAGGACGACCTGCTGACCTTGACCGGAACAGATCTGGAACTGCAGGTCGAACGGAAAGTCCGTATTCAGAACCTGGTGCCGGGCCGCATCACGGCGCCAGCACGCAAACTGCACGACATCTGCCGCGGCTTGCCGGAAGGCGCGATGCTCAGCCTGGAGTACGCGGACAACAAGCTGACGTTGAAGTCTGGACGCAGTCGTTTCGCGCTCGCGACACTGCCGGCCGAAGAATTTCCGGTGTTCTCGTCGGATCCGACCGACGTCAAGCTGGAACTCAGCAATCGGGAACTGAAGGATCTGCTGTCGCGCACACAGTTCGCGATGGCGCAGCAGGACGTCCGCTATTACTTGAACGGTCTGTTGCTGGAGATCCGACCGAGCCGGCTGCGGACAGTCGCTACCGACGGCCATCGCTTGGCGATGGCCGAACTTGGCCGCGAGCACAGCGCCAAGAAGGACACGCAGGTGATCCTGCCGCGCAAGACCGTGATCGAACTGCAACGGCTGCTCGACACCAGCGAAGCTCCGGTAACGTTGTCGTTGACGGCCAACCAGATCCAGGTCGATGTTGAAGACCTGCGCCTGACTTCGAAGCTGATCGAAGGTCGGTTCCCTGATTACGAGCGCGTGATCCCGGAGGATTCCGACAAGATCGTCAAGTGCGGCCGCCTGAAAGTCCGTGCGGCGCTCGCACGTGCCGCCATTCTGTCGAACGAAAAGTTCCGCGGTGTCCGACTGACGCTTGAAGCCGACATGCTGCGTATCCAGACGCAGAATCCGGAGCAGGAAGAAGCCGAAGAAGAAGTCGAAATCGAGTATGGCGGCTCGTCGTTGGAAATCGGTTTCAACGTCAGCTATCTCCTGGACGCGCTCGACGCGATCGAAGGCGAAGAATTCATCTTCAAGCTGCGCAGCTCTGATGCCAGCGGACTGATCCATGACGCAGCGCAGGCCAGCGGCAAGTTCGTGGTGATGCCGATGCGGCTTTGATGCTGCCGGCGGTGGGATGACGTCGTGCGGTTCTGCAAGGCGAAGGCGCAATGCTTTCGCCTTTTTCATGAGCTGAACTTCGAACCGCATCCGCGGTTGAATTTCGTGACCGGCGCCAACGCAGCCGGCAAGACGACGCTGCTGGAAGCGCTCTACGTGGTGTCACGCGGCGACAGTCATCGTGGCGCGGCAGCTTCGCTGGTTAGCGACGGTGCGGCTTCCTTTCACATCGATGCGCTGGTGTCCGTCACTGCCGATCGCCCTAACGATCGCATCGACGTTCGTTGGCAAGACCGGCGCATGCAGGTGCGGATCAATGACCAGGCGGCTTCGTTGGCCGAGTTGGTTCGTCAGATGCCGGTTTTGCTGATCGATCCGTTGTCGCATCGATTGATTGAAGAAGGTCCAGGCATTCGACGGCGATTCATCGACTGGGGTGTGTTCCACATGGAACACGCATTCCATCCACTCTGGCGACGATTCAATCGCGCGTTGAAACAGCGGAACGCTGCACTGAGAGCGCAGGCCAGTCAGCGCGAAATCGATAGCTGGACGCCGGAACTCGTACTGACAGCCGATGCGCTGACTGAGCTTCGCATCACTTATATCGACAAGCTGCTGTCGGTCGTACCCGAATACTGGCGATCATTGGTCGATGAAACTGGCTGGTCATTATCCTTCAATCGCGGTTGGCGAGATCAGGAAACCTATGCCGATACCTTGCTGCGGACGCTGGAAGGAGACCGCCAAGCAGGTCATACGCGCGAAGGGCCGCATCGGGCAGAACTTCGGATATTGAGCGACAATTCGCTGTTGAAAGACAGGATTAGCCGGGGGCAGCAGAAATTGCTGATCACTGGATTGATGCTGGCGCAGGGTGAGCTTTATCGACGGCGCCATGACGACGCCCCGGTGCTGTTGCTGGACGACTTTGCGGCTGAGTTATCGCAAAGATCACAACAACGTCTGATGGAACAGCTTCAGCGCTGGCCCGGCCAAAGCATCGTGACTGCGCTGGAGTACAGCCCTCTGCTTCAGGCAGCACCCGAACATGCGATGTTCCACGTGGAACATGGCGAGATCACATTGAAGAAGACGACATGACCGATCAGAACGACACGCCGGATCCGACCCAGAACCACATCGCCAGCGGCAACTACGACGCCAGCGCGATCAAAGTCCTGAAAGGTCTCGATGCCGTCCGCCAGCGTCCGGGCATGTACATCGGCGATACCGACGACGGCACCGGCCTGCACCACATGGTCTTTGAAGTCGTCGACAACTCGGTCGACGAAGCACTGGCTGGGCATTGCACCGAAATCACGGTGACGCTGCAGCTCGATGGCAGCGTGACGGTGACCGATAACGGTCGCGGTATTCCGGTCGACATCCATGAAGAAGAAGGTCGCTCGGCTGCCGAAGTGATCATGACGATCCTGCACGCCGGCGGTAAGTTCGGCGGCAGTGGCTACAAGGTGTCTGGCGGCTTGCACGGCGTTGGTGTGTCCGTCGTCAACGCGTTGTCGGAAGTGCTGTTGCTGGATATCCATCGCAACGGCCAGCACCACCATCAGGAGTACCGGATGGGCGTGCCGCAGGCGCCACTGGCTGTTGTCGGACCTTCGGACAAGCGCGGTACCTCGGTGCGCTTCTACCCAAGCGGCAAGGTCTTCACGAATCTGGAGTTTCACTACGACATTCTGGCCAAGCGTCTGCGCGAGTTGTCGTTCCTGAACTCGGGACTGCGCATCGTGCTGCGCGAGGAACTTAACAATCGCGAAGACGTATTCGAGTACATCGGCGGCATCAAGGCCTTCGTTGATTATCTGAATCGCAACAAGACCTCGCTTCATGAAACGGTGCTGTACATCAACGCCGAGGTTGATGGCATCGCTGTCGAGGCGGCGCTGCAGTGGAACGACTCCTACCAGGAGAACGTCTTCTGCTTCACCAACAACATCCCGCAGAAAGATGGCGGCACTCACCTCACTGGTTTTCGTAACGCGCTGACTCGCACGCTTAACGAATACGTCGAGCGCGAAGGCTTGGCGAAAAAGGAAAAGGTCGAGCCGGTCGGTGATGACTCGCGCGAAGGCCTGACGGCTGTGCTGTCGGTCAAGCTGCGTGACCCCAAGTTTTCGTCGCAGACCAAGGAAAAGCTGGTGTCGTCGGAAGCCAAGGCGGCGGTCGAAAGCGTGATGAACAAGAAGCTCGCCGAGTTCCTGCTGGAGCGACCGCGCGAAGCGAAAGCAATTGCGATGAAGATCGTCGAAGCTGCTCGCGCTCGCGAAGCTGCGCGCAAGGCACGCGATCTGAACCGGCGCAAGGGTGCGCTCGACATCGCCGGTCTGCCGGGCAAGCTTGCCGACTGTCAGGAAAAGGATCCTGCGAAGTCCGAACTGTTTCTGGTCGAGGGTGACTCGGCAGGCGGTTCGGCGAAGCAGGGTCGCGATCGGCGTTTCCAGGCGATCCTGCCGCTGAAGGGAAAGATCCTGAATGTCGAGAAGGCGCGTCTGGAAAAGATGCTGTCGTCGCAGGAAGTCGGCACGCTGATCACGGCGCTCGGCTGTGGCATCGGTCGCGACGACATGAAGCCGGAGAACCTGCGCTACCACCGCATCATCATCATGACCGACGCCGACGTCGACGGCGCCCACATCCGCACGCTGCTGCTGACGTTCTTCTATCGGCACATGTATGCGCTGGTCGAGCGTGGCCACGTCTACATCGCGCAACCGCCGCTGTACAAGCTGAAGAGCGGCAAGCACGAAACTTACGTCAAGGACAACAACGAGCTTGAGGACTGGTTGCTGAAGTCCGCACTCGACGAGGCTTCGCTGATTCCGGTCGCCGATGCGCCGGCATTGCCGAGTGACAAGCTCGCGCAACTGGTGCGCGATACCTCGCGTATCCAAGGCGCGATTGAGCGCCTGAGCCGCCACTACGATCGCCATGTGCTTGAACGGCTGTTCGAGCGAGCACCGCTCGCGACCGAAGGCGAGCGTGAAGCGTGGTTGAACGAATTTGCCAACAGCCTCAATGCCGGTGTTGCCGTTCAGCGCTATGTCGTTGAAATGCAAGGAAATTCGCTGATCGTGAACCAGCTCGTTCATGGCCTCGCGCATCGCTACGTGTTTGGCGAGGATTTCTTCGCTACGCCGGAGTTCCAGCTGGTTTCGAAGTTCAACACCGAGGTCAAGGCGCTGATCGGCGCCGGCGCCACGGTCAAGCGCGGCGAGCGCGTGCGTGCGGTATCGAGCTTTGCCGAGGCCTATGTCTGGCTGACCGGCGAAGCGCGTCGCGGCCTGCATGTGCAGCGCTACAAGGGCCTTGGCGAGATGAACCCGGAGCAGCTCTGGGAAACCACGCTCGATCCGGTTGTGCGGCGCCTGGTGCAGGTCCGCGTCGAAGACATCATCTCGGCCGATCAGATGTTCACCACGCTGATGGGCGAAGACGTCGAGCCGCGCCGCGATTTCATCGAGCGGCACGCGCTGCTGGTTGGCAATCTGGACGTCTGAAGTCACCGGCGGCGCGGGGCGGCCCGCGCTATCGGCAGCTCTGTCTCCCGTCTTAGAGTCAAGGCGATCGCGGCCTCGAAGCCGCGACTGACCAGACCGAGACGAGGAGACTGCAATGAACCCAGTGCACGTTGGACGGCAGAGCGCCCTGCCGTCGGCTGCAGCCGTCACGCTGACCCTTTGCGCATCCGCTGCAGCAGTGGCCGCTGGCGATCTGGTTTCTGCAGCCGCTCCGGACGCCATGCCGGACAGCCAGTGGCTCAGCTACAACGGCACTGCGGATGGACAGCGCTACGCGAATGTTGCCCAGATCACGCCGGAAAACGTCAGTGAGCTGGCCGAGCATTGCCGGATCAAGCTCGATAGTAGCGGCTCATTGCACACCGGCCTCGTGCAACTCGATGGAACGCTGTATCTGACCACTGCGCGCGACACGATTGCGCTCGATGCCAGCAACTGCGCGCAGCGCTGGCGCCACCGCTACACACCGGAGCAGGCGGAGGTCTTTGCGGTCAATCGGGGTGTTGCCTACGCCAACGGCAAGCTGTTCCGCGGCACGGCGGACGGTCGTCTGCTGGCGATCGACGCGTCGACCGGCAAGACCATCTGGCAGCAGCAGGTTGGTGATCCGCTGCAAGGCGAGTTCTTCAGCGCCGCGCCGATCGTCTGGCAGGGGCTGCTGATCATTGGCAGTGCCGGCAGCGACTGGGGCGTCAGAGGCCGGATCATGGCTTACGACCAGAGCAACGGCCGCGAGGTGTGGCGCTTCAACACGATCCCGCGCGGCAAGGAACCCGGGGCTGAAACCTGGGCCGAACGTGGCAGCGCCCGTTATGGCGGCGGCGGTTCCTGGACCCATTATTCGATCGACATGTCGACCGGCGAAGTGTTCGTGCCGGTCGGTAACCCGGCGCCGGACATCGTGCCCGGACATCGTCCCGGAAAGAACCTGTACACCGACAGCATGGTCGTGCTCGATGCGCGCACCGGCGCGCTGAAGTGGTACCACCAGATGGTGTCGAACGATGGCCACGACCTGGATCTCGGGGCTGCGCCGATGCTGTATCAGGATTCGAAAGGGCGTCCGATTGCCGCGATCGGCTCCAAGAACGGCCATCTGTACGGCGTCGATCGCGAAACCCGCAAGCGTGTTTACGACACGCCGATTGCCCGTATCGAAAACGAAGGTGTGCAGCCAACTGCAGCCGGACTGCATGTGTGTCCCGGCCTGCTCGGCGGTGTCGAATGGAACGGCCCGGCCTACGACGCGAAGAACAAGGCGGTCGTGGTTGGCGTCGTCGACTGGTGTTCGACGATCACGCCCAAACCGCAAAAGGACTACATCCCCGGCCAGTTCATGATGGGCGGCGAGTTCAAGATGGACGAGGAATCGTTCGGCTGGGTCCGGGCGATCGATCCAGACAACGGCACGCTGCGCTGGAGCTACAAGGCCGATGGCCCGGTGGTGGCCGGTGTCACGCCAACAGCTGGCGGCGTGGTGTTCACCGGCGACATGGCCGGCAATTTTCTCGTCCTCGACAGCGCCAGCGGCAAGCTGCTGAAGAAGGTCGCCACCGGAGGTGCGGTCGCCGGCGGCGTCATCAGCTACGCGCTCGGCGGCACGCAGTACGTGGCGTCGACCTCCGGCAACGTGTCGCGGCTGACCTTTGGCGTCAGCGGCTCGCCGACGCTGATCCTGTACAAGCTCGGCGGTGCCGGCAGCCCGGCACTCGCTGCAGCGGCAGCATCCGCTGCCGGCAGCGAGGTCAGCGGTGCAGCGATCTACGGCAAGGTCTGTTCAGCCTGCCACGGTGCCAACGCCGAAGGTGGAGTCGGCCCATCGCTGAAAGGTGTGTCGGCGCGGCTCGGCCTCGCGAAGACCATCGAATGGATCAAGAACCCTTCGGCCAAGATGCCGCGCTTCTATCCAGGCTTGCTTGCCGAAGCCGACGTCGCGGCGGTCGCCGCACACGTCCAGAAATACTGAGCAGGATCGTTGCGGGCATTGATCGACCGGCGAATCTGCGGGACATTCTTCCGGCGTCCGTCTACCGCAGGCTCGGGAGAAGTCGATGAAAACGCTGGCGATCTACAACCTGAAAGGCGGTGTCGGGAAAACGGCCGCCGCCGTCAACCTCGCCTATCTGGCGGCCCAGAGCGGCCTGCATACGGTGCTGTGGGACCTTGATCCGCAAGGTGCGGCGACCTGGTACCTGAACGGCGACGGTGCAAAGGCACCGGACAAGGCGGTCTGGCGCGGTTCGTCGCCGATCGGCCGGCGCATCGTCGAAACGCTCTACGACAACCTGCATCTGGTGCCCGCTGACCTGGAAACCCGGCATCTGGACGTCTGGCTGCGCAAGGATGACAACAGCCACGACCGTCTGCGCACGCTGATCGAACCGCTGTCCGAGCAGTACAGCCTTGTCGTGCTCGATTGCCCGCCAAGCCTGTCGCACGTGGCCGACAACATCTTCGCGGCCGCCGACCGCATCCTGGTGCCGACGGTGCCGACGCACCTGAGCCTGCGCGCGCTGATGACGCTGATCGACTACTTCAAGGCGCAAGAACTGCCGCGCACCCGGTTGCGGCCGTTCTGGTCGATGGCCGATCGCCGCCGCGGCCTGCATCGCGGCCTGATCGAGCAGCCACCGAAGACCATGAAAGACGTCTGCACCGCCGTGATTCCGTACGCCGCATCGGTCGAGCGGATGGGCGAAACGCGCGCACCGCTGGAAGTCAGCGAGCCTTCGAGCTACGCGGCGGAGTGCTACCGCGCACTGTGGGCCGAGAACGCGAACTACCTGCGGCGCAGCTAGCGTCTCAGACCGGCTGCGGCACCAGCACGCGCGCCGGTTCGCCGCAGAACGCGCGCAGCACTTCGTCAACCGTCCGCTCGCGCAGTTCCTGGATTGCATCCGGGCTGGAAAACGCGATGTGCGGTGTGGCGATCACCCTGGGGTGCGAGGTCACCGCGATCGGCGGCTCCGGCTCGCCAGCGATCACGTCGAGTGCGGCGGTATCCAGCTGGCCTGATTCAAGCGCATCTAGCACGGCGGCGTTGTCGACCAGACCGCCGCGGCTGACGTTGACGAACAAGGCGCCGCGCTTCATCTGCGCAAAGCGGGCCGCGTCGAACAGATTCACTGTGGCCGGCGACAGCGGCAGCAGCGCGATCACCGCATCGGCCTGCGGCAGCAGCGCATCTAGGCTCATCCATTCGACGAGGGCCGCGTCAGCGCCGCTCGGCGCCGTGCGGCCGCAGGCGATGACCCGCAGGCCCCAGCCGGACAGCTTGCGGGCCACCCGCTTGCCGGCGCGGCCGTAGCCGACCAGGCCGACGGTCAGCCCGCGGGTCCGCCGCAGGCGCGCCAGCGCCGGGTCCCAGAGGCCGCGCTTGACCTCCCGGTCCCATTGCACGATGCCGCGCGACCAGGCCAGCAGCATCGCCACTGCGTGGTCGGACACTTCCTCGACGCAGTAGTCCGGCACGTTGGTAACCCGCGCACCGGCCGCCCAAGCGGCATCCAGCGCGATGTTGTCGAGCCCGACACCGTAGCGGGCCACGATCGCCAGATCGCGGCAGTGGCCGATCGCCGTTGCCGACACCTGCGCCCAGCAGGTCATGATCGCTTGCGGACGTTCGCGTGCGGCGATCGCATCGATCTCGTGGCCGGGCAGCGCGGCCGAACGCCCAGCCACCACACGCAGGCCGGCGGCTTCGAGGTGGCGGTGCTCGTAATCGAGATCCGGCCACGGGTAGTCGGTGATGAAGACGGTCTTTTTCACGGCGGCGACGCTAGCAGATTGCGCATCGAGTCGATGGTTGCGGGCGAACCCTCAGGACCACGCGCAATGCTCGATGCAGCGGCGCACTCGGCTAGGCTCGCAGCCACAAGGGACGCCCACCAGAACCCCGCAGGAGGAGAGCCGCATGATCGACAACCCGTACTACTCGCAGGCCGTGCACGGCCCGTACGACACCTACGACCTCGGCAACTTCACGCTTGAGGACGGCGGCACCCTCCGCGGCTGCCAGCTGGCGTATGCGACCTTTGGCACGCTGAACGAGGCCAGGAACAACGCGATCCTGATCACCACCTGGTTCTCGGGCACCTCGAAGATCATGGAGCAGGTCTACACCGGCCCCGGCCGGGCGCTGGACCCGGCGAAGTACTTCATCGTCATCGTCAACCAGATCGGCAACGGGCTGTCGTCATCGCCGCACAACACGCCGTTTCCGGCCGGCATGGCCAACTTCCCGAAGGTGCGGATCGGCGACGACGTGCGCGCGCAGCATCGCCTGCTGACCGAAAAGTTCGGCATCACCGAACTGGCGCTGGTGACCGGCGGCTCGATGGGCGCGCAGCAGACCTACGAATGGGCGGTTCGCTATCCGGACATGGTCAAGCGCGCCGCACCGCTCGCTGGCACCGCGAAGAACACGCTTCACGACCAGATCTACGCCGACACGCTGACTGAAGCGATCACTTCCGATCCAGGCTGGAACAACGGCTGGTACACCTCGCACATGGATGTCCGCGACGGTCTGCGCCGTCACGCCAAGCTGTGGGCGGTGATGGGCTGGAGCACCGAGTTCTACGCCCAGGGTCGGATGGCCGCGCTGGGCTTTTCGTCGCTCGACGATTTCATCACCAACTTCATGAACGGCTTTTTCGGCGTGATGGACCCGAACGCGCTGCTGGCGATGGCCTGGAAGTGGCGCAACGGTGACGTCAGCCGCCACACCGGCGGCGATCTCGCGGCCGCACTCGGCCGGATCAAGGCCAAGACCTACGTCATGCCGATCAGCACGGACATGTTCTTCCCGCCGGTCGACTGCGAGCGCGAAGCGGCGTTGATTCCGGGTGCGGTGTTCCGGCCGATCCAGTCGATCGACGGCCATCTGGCGCTGTTCGGCGCCGATCCGGGCTATGCGGCGCAGATCGATGCGGCGCTGGGCGAGTTGCTGGCGACGCCGGTCTGAGGCAACCGATGGACCTCGCGCAAAGACGCGAAGACGCCAGCACCGCCAAAGCAGAAAACGAAAACGGGCCAAGAACCACTTGAATGGTCTTGACCCGCTTTCGCTGTTCTTTGCGTCTTGGCGTCTTTGCGTGAGGCTCGCTTTTCCCCGCTCGCGACGGACCGCCGCTCAACCGCCGTCCGGCAGGATCGCCAGCAGCGCCGCGACGCGCGCCTTCAGCGTTGCCTGATCGGCCGCGGTCACCGTCGCATGGCCGATCTTGCGTTGCGGCTTCGGCGTCTTGCCGTACAGGTGCGTGTGCACGCCGGGCAGGCGGCTGGCGGCCTCGGTATCGGGCGCCAGGCCGATGTAGTTGACCATCACCGAAGAGCCGCGCAGCTCGGTCGATCCCAGCGGCAGACCGGCAATCGCTCGCAGATGGTTCTCGAACTGCGAGGTCTCGGCGCCCTCGATGGTCCAGTGCCCGGAGTTGTGCACGCGTGGCGCGATCTCGTTGGCGATCAGCTGACCACCGGCCACGAAGAACTCGAAGGCCAGCACGCCGACATAGTCCAGATGCTCGGCAACTCGCCGCGCGTAGTCCTCGCCCTGCGCCTGCAGCGGATCGTTCACCGTCGGCGTCGCGGTGCGCAGGATGCCGGCGCGATGGACGTTCTCGACCAGCGGGTAGAACACCATCTCGCCGCTCGCCGAGCGCACGGCGAGACAGGACACTTCACGATCGAACGGCACGAAGGCTTCAAGGATCAGCGGCTGGCCGCCAATCGCGTTCCACGCGGCATCGAGATCGGCCGGCACGCGCAGCACCGCCTGGCCTTTGCCGTCGTAACCCATGCGTCGCGTCTTGAGCACCGCCGGCAGGCCGGTGATCGCCACCGCGGCATCAAGGCCTTCGCGGCTGTCGACCGCCGCATGGGTCGGCACCGGAATGCCAAGCGAGCGGAACAGCGCCTTCTCGGACAGCCGATCCTGGCCGGCAGTCAGCGCCTTCGGGCCGGGATGCAGCGGTACGCGGGCAGCAACGAACTCGGCAGCCGCATTCGGCACGTTCTCGAACTCGAAGGTCGCGAGATCCACGCGCGAGCAAAACTCGGCCAGCGCGGTTTCGTCGCTGTAATCGGCGTGGATATGCTCGCCGAGCGGTGCCGCGCAGGCTTCAGGCGCGGGATCGAGAAACACGAAATCGATATCCAGTGGATAGCCCGCCAGCGCCAGCATTCGGCCGAGCTGGCCGGCTCCGAGCACGCCGATCTTCAGTCCGCTCTTCATGGTCGCGTTCAGGGCAGCGGCAGCGCGCCGTCGTTCAGGACCTTGGCCGTCTGCGCGGCGCGGAAAGCGTCGAGCTTGGCTGCGTAGGCCGGCTCGAAAGCGCCGAGGATTGCGCAGGCCAGCAGCGCGGCGTTGGTGGCGCCGGCCGTACCGATCGCCAGAGTCGCCACCGGAATGCCGGCCGGCATCTGCACGATCGACAGCAGTGAGTCGACACCCGACAGCATCCGCGACTGCACCGGCACGCCGAGCACCGGCAGCCGTGTCTTCGACGCGGCCATGCCCGGCAGATGCGCGGCCCCGCCGGCGCCGGCGATGATCACCTTGAGCCCGCGGTCGGCGGCCGTAGCGGCGTAATCGAAAAGCAGATCCGGCGTGCGGTGCGCGGAAACGACCCGCGTCTCGTACGGAATCCCCAGCTCGCCGAGCGTCCGCGCTGCGTGTTCCATCGTCTCCCAGTCGGAGCGGGAACCCATGATCACGCCCACCAGCGGCGCGGCTTTCAGTGCGGAGTCGGACACGGCAAGGTCTTCGGTAAGGGCGCGGCAATCGCGAAAAGGGCGCGGATTATTTCACCAGCGAGGTGAAATCGCATTGCAGGATTCTCGACGCGACTCACGCAAAGGCGCGAAGACGTCAGGGAAAGGCGCAAAAGCCATTGAATTTGTTGCTGAAGAATCTGCTTTTCAGCGCGGCTTTTGCCTTTGCGTGAGATGGCGGTTGCCAAGCCCGGAATCAGGGTGCGGTCAGGTCGAAATCGGCGTTGACGGTGGCGCTGTAGCGAATCTGCCCGGCGGAGAAGCCCATTGCTTCGTTGCCGGATTCCGGCGCGGCATCTGCAGAAGCCATCACCGCGAAGCGCGCCTTCTGCATTTGCGGCGCCGGGACGTACTCGGCATTGGCATTCAGCGTGTGCACGGCGCCGAGCTTGACCCCCAGCGCGTCGGCCAGCACCTTGGCCTTGGCGCGGGCATCTTCAGCCGCCTTGGCCAGCGCATCGCGGCCGAGCGCTTCGGCTTTCGACGATTCGAGCTGCGGGTCGGAGACATTGTTGATGCCGGCGGTGGTCGCCTTCAGCAGCACGTCACCGATCTTGTCGAGATCGCGCACCACCACCTCGATGCCACGCGTCAGGTGATAGCCCAGGAACTTGCGGCCGCCCTTGCCGCTGTAGTCGTACTCCGGCTGAATGCTCAGACCGGCCGTGGAAATGTCGGCTTCGGCGATGCCGAGTGCCTTGAGCGCGGCAAGGTAGTCCTTGACGATGCGGCTGACCTCGGTCTGCGCGACGCGCAGATCCAGCTTGGTGGTCTCGACTTGCATCGAGATGCGCGCACGGTCCGGTGTCACTGCAACTTCACCACGGCCGCTGACGTTCACCGAGCGGCGATCCGGCAGGTGATCCGATGCCAGCAGCGGGCTCGACAGGCTACCGATCAGCAGCGCGGTGGCCGTGGAAACGAAAAGCTTGTTCATGGGCGATGCGGTCCTTGCGCGAGGTAGGGCGGCATCCTGCCGCCATTCCCTGCCCCGAACAACCTCTGCCGCCGATTGGCGCGTGAATATCCAGCGTACTCGCCAGCCGCTAGACTGCGGGATTCAACACTCGCCGGATCCTTGCTTCCCCATGTCGTACTACAACCATCAGACCGTTTCGCTGACGCGTGACGTGATCGGCGTGCTGATCCCGGCCGGGACACGCGTCGAACTGCCGACCGGTGCCGAGGCCACGATCACCCAGGCGCTCGGCGGCAGCTATACGGTGGAGGTGCAGGGCCACCTGTTCCGCATCGATGGCAAGGATGCCGATGCGCTCGGCATGCAGCCGACCGACGAAGTGGTGCTGGCCGCCGATGCCAGCGAAGACGAGGTGGCGGCCGCCGTGCGCCGTCAGCTGGAGACGGTCTACGACCCGGAAATCCCGATCAACATCGTCGAGCTGGGTCTGATCTACGACAGCCGCCTCGAGCCCGCCGAGGACAATGGCTGGAAGCTGCACGTGGTGATGACCCTCACTGCGCCCGGCTGCGGCATGGGCGACGTGCTGGTCAGCGACGTCAAGACCAAGGCCATGCAGGTACCTGGCGTCCGCGAAGCCGATGTCGAGTTGACCTTCGACCCGCCGTGGTCCCAGTCGATGATGTCGGACTCGGCGAAGCTGCAGGCGGGCTTCCTGTGACCGACACGCTGACCCGCGGCGTCCGTGTCACGGTGGCTCCGCATTACCTGGCCGAGCAGTCCGAGCCCGGCCGCTCGCATTACCTGTTCGCCTATCAGGTGACGATCCGCAACGAAGGCGACGAGTCGGTGCAGCTGATGTCGCGGCACTGGATCATCACCAACGGTGAAGGCAAGACCGAGGAAGTGCGCGGACCGGGTGTGGTTGGCGTGCAGCCGAAGCTGTCGCCGGGTGAGGAATTTCAGTACACCAGCGGCTGCCCGCTGATCACGCCGGTCGGCACCATGCACGGCAGTTATCAGATGGTCACCGATGATGGCGAGCAGTTTGATGCCCTGATCGGCCCGTTTCGTCTGGCCGTGCCGCGCGCGCTGAACTAGTCAGCGGCCCGGGCTTGTGCCGATGCTCGGATCGATCTGACGCAACGCTTCGCCGACGGTCGGCTGGCCGGTCGAGCGCAGATCGTAGGCTCCGTACACCCGACCCGATGCCGCATTGCACTGACCTTGTGGCCGCTTGATCCTGGTTCCGGTGTCGCGCAGGCAGGTCGGGTCTGCGGCCGTTTGACGGTCGGTTGTCTCGGCAGCGGGCTTGGCTGGCTCTGGATCGGCAGCGAAGGCTGGAGCAGCGACCACCAGCGTCATGGCAACAAGGATCAGCAGATTCGACCGGGATGGCATGGCAGGTCCTTGCGGTTCGGAAGGCTCGCTGCAATCTACGCCGCAGATCCGGAAGAGAACAGTCGCGCCGTCAGCGTGACGCAGGCGCTTCGGCAATCGTCCTATCCAGCCAGCTCAGCAGGTCTGCCCAGATGCGGCCGGACTGCGAAGCCGACGGCGAGATATGCGCCTGCGGCAGCTCCAGCGTGATCACGGGCAGTTTCAGCGACAGGCCGGCGTACTCGCCCAGCGAACCAGGGTAGATACCGATTGGCTGCAGGCGCAGGTAGCCGAGCTTCTTCGGCGGGTCCTGCGGGCCATCGAAGTCGAGAATGCCGTAGGGCGCATGCACCGTGACGATGGCGTCGGGCTGGAACTGCTCGATCTGCTCGACGATCCACCGGGTCTCGGGCTCCGAGGCGGCACTCTGTCCCGGATAACGCCGCTTGTCGCCCTTGGCCTTGTCTTTCCAGTGGCTCAGCGCCTGCGACGACCACATGGGCGACGGGAAATTGCGGTTCAGGTCGACGCCGTGGGCGTTCACGCGGGTCGACGGTCTTGCAAACAGCCCATCAGGATTGGTCAGTGGCAGAACACGCCAGGCGTAGCGGTCGTAGCGCCCCGACTTCAGCAACTCGATCCACTGGAACACGACCGATACCGACGACAGCTCGTCGCCGTGAATGCCGCCAAGAACCAGTACCCGCTTCGGAGTCGCGTTGCCTGCGGCAGCAGGAAAATCCCGGAACAGCAGCGGTCGCTTGTCGACTGAAACCGAGCGGGCCGCTGCGAGTTCGGCATCAAGGCACGGCTGAGCGTCGAAGTTGCGCAGGCGCTCGGCCAGGCCGCGGCAGGTCGTTTCCGCGCCAACAGCGGGCGTTTGCGACGCTGCGAACGCCGACGGCCAGATCAGCAGGGACAGAAGCGCGGCCACCGTTGCTGGCCGCGACGCATGACGGATCAGTTGCCGCGTTCCTTGCGAATCTTGTCGATCAGAAAATCGACAATCTTGAAGGTGTTCGGCTGGCTGGCCACAACATAGCGGCCACCGACGATCACGTTTGGCACGCTCCGGATCACGTAGGTTCGCGCCAGCGCTTCGGCGCGACGCATGCCGGAATCGACCACGAAGCTCGACGCAACGCCGTCGAAGTCGGCCGGCTTGATGCCGGCAGTCGCGACGTAGAGCGCGCGGATCGATGCAAGGTCCGACATCGGCTGGTGCTGGACGTGGATGGCGTCAAACAGCGGCTTGTGGGTCTTGTCGAGAATGCCGAGTGTCGATGCGATGTAGAAAGCCCGTGAATGCACCTCGCCTTCCGGCCGTCCGAGGGTGTTCGGAACGCGCGCGAAGTCGACGTCGGCAGCCTTGCTGGCGCGCCACTGCTCGACCGCCGGATCAAGCGAGAAGCAGTGCGGGCAGCCGTACCAGAAGAATTCCTCGACGGTGATCCGCTTCGGATCGGCCGGCTTCTGTGGCGACGGAACCTCGGTGTAATCCTTGCCGGCCTGGAAAGTGCCGCTGCTGCCGGTATCGGCAGCACTGCAAGCAGAGCTGAACAGGGCAACGGCGGCCAGCAGGCCGCCGGAGAGGAAGGTCTTGAGGTTACGCATGGGACTCCGGGGAGGGTCTTACTGCAGACCCGACAGGTAGGACGACAGGGCGTCGATTTCCGCATCGGTGAGATGCTTCGCGACGGCGGCCATCATCTGACCATTGCCTTCCTTGCCGCGTTCCCCGGCGCGATAAGCGCGCAGCGAGGAGGCTGCGTAGCCTGCATTCTGGCCGGCCACATGCGGGTAGATCGACGCGGGATTGCCGGCACCCTTCGGACCGTGGCAGGCCGCGCAGGCGGGCAGACCGCGCGTCGCGTCACCGGCGCGGTACAGCTTCTGGGCGACCGGTACGGCCGATTCGCTGGCGACGCCCTGAACCGCAGGCTGCGCCGAGAAGTAGGCAGCAAGGTCGGCCATGTCCTGAGGCGAAAGAGCCTGCGCCTGGCCGTACATCACCGGATTGGCACGGGCGCCGGACTTGAACGCGACCAGCTGCGCATTGATGTACTTCGAACCCTGACCCGCGAGCTTCGGCCAGGCCGGATTCACGCCGCCGTTACCGCCGGCGCCATGGCAAGCACCGCAAACAGCCGCTTTGGCCGCGCCTGCAGCGGCGTCGCCTTTGACAAACGGATCCGCAGCGGCGCCTTCGGCGAATGCGGCAACGGGTAGCGACAGGGCAAGGGCGAGCAGAACATGCTTCATGAAACACTCCGGCAGGCAGGCGCACGTAGCAAGCTCCGCACTACGCGCATAATGAGCAATTGGAGCGCGAATCTTACACGATGACCCCGGATACCACGAAGGCGGCAGCGCCCAATCTCTACGCCCGCGCACGCTTCGTCCTGTCGGCAGCCCGGTTGGCCCAGCTTCCCGAGGACGGTCGCCCGGAGGCGGCACTGGTCGGGCGCTCGAACGCCGGCAAGTCCAGCGCGTTGAACCTGATCTGCCAGCAGAACGGCCTTGCCCGAGTGTCGAAGACGCCGGGTCGCACCCAGCTGCTCAATGTCTTCGATATCGACAGCCGCGCGCGTCTGGTTGATCTCCCCGGCTACGGTTTTGCGCAGGTGCCGATTGCCGTGCGCAACTCGTGGGGCAAGCTGGTTGGCAGCTATGTCGAGAGTCGATCGTCGTTGAAGGGCGTGATCGTGGTGATGGACATCCGTCATCCGTTGACCGAACTGGACGTGCAGATGCTCGAATGGTGCCGCGACCGTCTGCTGACGGCCCATGTCCTGCTGACCAAGGCCGACAAGCTGAGCTTCGGTGCTGGCAAGAACACCGTGCTGAAGGTGCGCAGGGAGTTGCAGGATTTCGATCCCGGCATGACCGTGCAGGCGTTCTCGTCGACCGCGCGTACCGGTGTAGACGAAGCACGCGCCAAGCTCGACGAGTGGCTCGACCTGGCACAGCTGCCAGTCCGCTCCGAGGACGACCCTGCGGTCTGACGGAAGGCGTTTGTATGCCTTCGGTCAGGCCGCTACGATTGCGGAACGTCTGCTGATCGAACGGGCAAAAAAATGCCCAGCAGGTCGGGGGAACCTGCCGGGCAACGAGTGCCGGTTTGGGGGAACCGGACTTCCCGCCCAGGGAGTGAAGGCGGGGAATGGGAAGGGAGTCTCCATTCGCAATGTCAGACCTGCAGGGCATCGATTTGGTTCGATGGCAGTTCCGGAAAATCGTCGTCAGATGCCGAAAACGAAGGCAAACGATTGACTCGGAACGAATTGTTTCTTGAAACGCGGTACCGAATTCTGGGGTTGGGACGCTGGGCGAGGTAAAGAAGGCCGATCCGGGGGGATCGGCCTTGTTGTTTCCGGAACGCGTACCGCGTCAGCCCGATGCACTGCTCGCGTGACCGGTTGCGGTATGGGCCGCGTCCCAGTTCGCACCGGTTCCGTAGTCGGCGACCAGCGGCACGGCCAGCTTCGCTGCCTCGCACATCCGTTGCGCGATCCGGGGTCCGAACACGGCCAGCTGATCGGCCGGGCCCTCGAACACCAGTTCGTCGTGCACCTGCAGGATCATCCGCAGATCCGGTGCATGCGCCGGCAGCCAGGCCGCGACATCGATCATCGCCCGCTTGATCAGGTCGGCCGCCGTGCCCTGCAGCGGCGCGTTGATCGCCGTGCGCTCCGCGTACTGGCGTTGTGCCGCGTTGCGGCTCTGGATTTCCGGCAGGTACAGGCGGCGGCCGAACAGGGTTTCGACATAACCCAGCTCATGCGCCTGCGCCTTGGTCGTTTCCATGAAGCGCCGGACACCCGGGTAACGGGCGAAGAAGCGGTCGATGTAGTCCTGCGCGTCATTCCGGCCGATACCAAGCTGCTTGGCGAGGCCAAACGCCGAGATGCCGTAGATCAGCCCGAAGTTGATCGCCTTGGCCGAACGGCGTGATTCGGCGCTGACCTGATCGAGCGGCTGGCCGAACACCTCGGAGGCGGTGGCCTGATGAATGTCGATGCCGCGCCGGAACGCGTCCTGCAGACGTTCGTCGCCGGAGAAATGCGCCATCAGCCGCAGTTCGATCTGCGAGTAGTCGATCGACAGCAGCGCGTTGCCCGGTTCGGCGATGAACGCCTGCCGAATCCGCCGGCCATCGGCGGTGCGCACCGGAATGTTCTGCAGGTTCGGATCGTTCGACGACAGCCGCCCGGTCTGCGCCACCGCCTGGTGGTACGACGTGTGAATGCGGCCAGTCTGCGGATTGATCTGCTTCGGCAGGTTGTCGGTGTACGTCGATTTCAGCTTCGACATGCCGCGCCATTCGAGGATCAGCCGCGGCAGCGGGTGTTCGTCGGCCAGCTCCTCGAGCACGTTTTCGGCGGTCGACGGATCGCCTTTCGGCGTCTTGCTGACCACGCGCAGCTTCAGCTGATCGAACAGGATCACCTGCAGCTGCTTCGGCGAGCCGAGATTGAACTCGCCACCGGCGGCGACAAAGCACTCGGCCTGGATCTCGTCCATCCGCTTGGCCAGTTCGGTGCTGATCCGCGCGAGCAGGGCCGAGTCGACCTTGACCCCCGCCCGTTCCATGCCGGCCAGCACCGGCACCAGCGGCATCTCGATGGTCTCGAACACCGATTTGAGCTGCGGCTCGGCGGCCAGTTTCGGGTACAGCACCTGATGCAGGCGCAAGGTGATGTCGGCGTCCTCCGCCGAATACTGCGTCGCCTCGTCGATCGCCACCTGGTTGAAGCTCAGCTGGCTCTTGCCCTTGCCGGCCACGTCGGTGAACGAAATGGTCTTGTGGCCGAGGTAGCGCTCGGCCAGCGTATCCATGTCATGGCGATTGCCGGCTGCGTCGAGCACGTAGCTTTCCAGCATCGTGTCGAACGCCACACCCTGTACGTCGACGCCGTGGCGCGCCAGCACGTTCAGGTCGTACTTGATGTGCTGGCCGACCTTCGGCTTTGCCGGGTCTTCGAGCAGCGGCTTGAGCCGTGCCAGCACCGCCGCGCGATCAAGCTGCTTCGGCGCGCCGAGATAGTCGTGGGTCAGCGGCACATACCAGCCGTGGCCGGCTACGGTTGCGAAGGCGAGACCGACAAGGCCTGACTGCATCGCATCGAGCGCATCGGTTTCGGTATCGACACAGATCAGCGCGGCGGCTTCGAGCTTGGCCAGCATGTCGGCGAAGGTGTCTTCGTCGAGCACGGCGATGGCCTGCGTCGGTGCGGATGGTTCTGCCGGAGGCTGCTCGAACGCCTGCCCAGCTTCGGGATGTCGCCGTGGGGAAGGTGCACCGCCAGATTCCGAGGCTGAGACCGCATCAACGTGTGCGCCCTCTCCTGCGGGAAGAGGCATGCTCAGATTGCCCAGTTCCTCCAGCGCCCGATGGAAGCCGGACTCGCGATAGATCGTCGCCAGCTTCGGCTTGTCGGCCGGGCCGGGCACCAGTTCCTCCAGCGTCAGCGGCAGCGCGACATCGCAGCGGATTGTCGCCAGATCGTGGGACATCGGAATCTGCGGGATCGCGTCGCGCAGCTTCTCGCCGACTTTGCCCTTGATCTCGTCGGCCCGAGCGATGATCGCGTCCAGCGAGCCATACTCGTTCAGCCATTTGGCAGCGGTCTTCGGGCCGACACTCGGCACGCCGGGGATGTTGTCGCTGGTGTCGCCGATCAGCGCCAGGTAATCGACGATGCGCTCAGGCGGCACGCCGAACTTCTCGATGACGCCGGCCGGATCCATGACCCGGTTCTTCATCGTGTCGACCAGCTTCACGCGGTCATTGACCAGCTGCGCCATGTCCTTGTCGCTGGTCACGATCAGCACTTCGTGACCGGCGGCTTCGCCGATCTTGGCCAGCGTGCCGATCACGTCATCGGCTTCGACACCGGGCACCGACAAGGTCGGCAGACCCATCGCCTTGACCATCTCGACGATGATCGGCCACTGGTGCAGCAGATCCGGCGGCGTGGCATCGCGGTTGGCCTTGTAGTCGGCGTAGATCGCTTCGCGGAAAGTCTTGCCGGGGGCATCGAAGACCACGGCGATGTGCTCCGGCGCGTAATCCTTCTGCAGGCGCTTCAGCATGTTGACCATGCCGAAGATCGCTCCGGTCGGCTCCCCTTTCATGTTCGAAAGCGGCGGCAGCGCGTGATAGGCGCGGAACAGCCAGCCCGAGGCATCGATCAGGACCAGCGGGTGCGCTTTCAGCGGGACATCGGACATGGCATCGGCCTCGGCAAGCAGGCCGACAAGCCTACCTGAGGGAATGGCTCAGGCAGGCCCTGCGATCACGGCAGCAGGCGCTCGTTGCGTACCACGTCGTCGAAGCTTTCGCGGGCGCGCACCAGATACACGGCAGCGCCGTCGACCAGCACCTCGGCGGCGCGGCCGCGGGTGTTGTAGTTGCTGCTCATCGTGAAGCCGTAGGCGCCGGCTGTACGGAAGGCCAGAAGATCGCCTTCGGCCAGCGCCAGCGTGCGGTCGCGGGCCAGCCAGTCGCCGGTTTCGCAGACCGGGCCAACCAGATCCCAGGTCTTGGCCTCGACGTCGCTGCGCGGCGCGGCCGGCAGCACGGCGTGCCAGGCGTCGTAGAAGCTCGGCCGGATCAGGTCGTTCATCGCCGCGTCGATGATCGCGAAGTTCTTGTGCGCGCCCGGCTTCAGCAGTTCGACCTGGGTCAGCAACACGCCGGCATTGCCGGCAATCGCTCGGCCCGGTTCGGTCATCACGACGAGCTTGCGGCCCGCCAGCTTCGGCTTCAGCGCATCGGCCCACTCGACCGGCGATGGCGGCACTTCGTCGTCATAACGCACGCCGAGGCCACCGCCGACATCGAGGTGACGCAGCTCGATACCCCGCGCGGCCAGCCGATCGATCAGCGCCAGTACCCGGTCCAGCGCATCAAGGAACGGGGACAGTTCCAGCAGCTGCGAGCCGATATGGCAGGCCACACCGTCGATCTCGATGCCCGACAGCGTCGCGGCCTGCGCGTACAGCCGCTCAGCTTCGGCAATGTCGACGCCGAACTTGTTTTCCTTGAGCCCGGTGGAGATGTACGGATGGGTCTTGGCATCGACATCCGGATTGACCCGGAACGCGATCCGCGCCGTCTTGCCCATCCGCGTCGCGATGGCCGACAGCCGCTGCAGCTCGGCTTCCGATTCGACGTTGAAGCAGTAGATGCCCGACCGCAGCGCCAGCTCGATTTCCGCCGTGGTCTTGCCAACGCCGGAAAACACCACCTTGGCCGGATCACCACCGGCCTTCAGCACCCGTAGCAGCTCGCCACCGGACACGATGTCGAAACCGGCACCGAGCTGCGCCAGAACCTGCAGCACGGCAATGTTCGAATTGGCCTTGACGGCAAAGCACACCTGATGCGCCAGGCCATCAAGCGCCCGATCGAACGCGCGGTAATGGCGTTCCAGTGTGGCGCGGGAATAGACGTAGGTCGGCGTGCCGTGTTCGGCGGCAATCGCCGAGAGCGCAACACCTTCGGCGCACAGCACGCCGTCGCGGTATTCGAAATGATCCATGGGGTGCTTCGGAGTGGTTACGGCGTGGCGGGTGCTTCGGCGGGCGTTTCGGCTGCAGCGGCGGGGGCATCCGGTTTCGCGGCCGGTTTCGGCTTGCCGTTCGGATTGCTGCCGATCAGGTAAGCCTCGCGGCTCGGCGCATCGGCCGGCAGATGCAGCGGACCGGTCTGGCCGCAGCCGGTGATGGCCGGCGCGGCGAGCAGCGAAGCGGCAATCAGCACGCGAGCGGACATCAAGACACCCCGGAAGCAGTCATGGCGAAGCAGGGCGCGAAGTTTAACAGCCGTTGCCGCAGCTCCCCGGCGCCGACACAATCGCCGCCGACTCGCTCCATCGCCCGAGGAATGCTGCTTGAAGACCCACGAAACGCCGGCTGCCGTCATCGTTGAACCCGCACAGCCGGCCAATGCCGTGGTGATCTGGCTGCACGGCCTTGGTGCCGACGGCCATGATTTCGTGCCGATCGTCCCGGAACTGAACCTGCCGGCCGGCGCGCAGGTGCGCTTCATTTTCCCGCATGCGCCGGTGCGCCCGGTGACCTTGAATGGCGGCATGCGGATGCGCGCCTGGTACGACATCAAGAGCCTGACCCGCAGCGATCTGCAGGACGACGCCGGCATCCGCGAATCGGCAGCCACGGTGATGAACATCGTCGCCGAACAGCGCGCGGCCGGAATTGCCGCGAAACGCACGGTGATCGCCGGCTTCTCGCAGGGCGGCGCAATCACCTTGCATGCGGTCTGCCGTCTTGCCGAACCGCTGGCCGGCGCGATGGCGCTGTCCACCTATCTGCCGCTGCACGACACCTTGCCGAAAGAACTGACCGACGCCGGCCGAGCCACGCCGGTGCTGATGTGCCACGGCCGAGTCGATCCGGTGCTGCCACTGCAGATGGGCACCGACAGCCGCGATGGCCTGAAGCGCTGGGGCATGAACGTCGAATGGCACGACTACCCGATGGCCCACGCGGTCTGTGCCGAAGAAATCGACGACATCTCCGCGTGGCTTGGGCGGGTGCTGGCCTGATCGGCCGCGGCGGTCAGACTCGATGACGTCGATCAGGTTGGCTGGGTCGGCCGTGATGCGCATCGGCTTCTGGACCGATGGCCCACGCGAGCGCAGGTTGCTTCGGGGACCAGCCGGCTTCGGGAGCTAAAGCGCATGCAAGACAGACTGCTGCCGCGCGAGTTCGGCATCGGCCGCCTTCGCCGAGTGCACCGAACCGACCTCGCCGCGTTCCAGGCTTATCGCGCATTGGCCGAACTCGGGCGCTTTCAGGGCTGGCTGCCGATGTCGTTCGCGGAAGCGCTTCAGTTCCTGGACGACATGCATCGTCTACCGCTGTTCACGCGAGGCGAATGGGTCCAGATCGGAATCGCCGATGCCGAGTCCGACCTGCTGATCGGCGACATCGGCGTTTATCTGTCGGAAGACGGAACGTGCAGTGAAGTCGGCTTCACGCTGGCGCCCGCCGCGCAAGGTCGCGGCATTGCGACCGCTGCGGTTCGCGAGACGGTTCAACTGCTCTTCGCCGCGACCGGTGTCAGTCGCGTTCTGGGCATCACTGATCAGCGAAACTTGCCGAGCATCCGATTGCTCGAACGCGTCGGCTTTACTTTCAAAGAGCGCCGATCCGCGGTGTTCCGTGGCGAGCCGTGCATTGAATGGGTGTACGAGCTGCTGCGGGCTAGCCAGCGTGGCCCGGATTGCACCTAGCAAAACCCCGGATGGCTCATCTCCTGCGGCATCGACCGCGCCCCGGATTTCGCATTGCGCTATCCGAGCTGCATCGGCGGAGCTTGAGCGACCCAGGTCAAAGCAACTCCCATCTCTCGTGAACCCGTCCTACGGCGTCGCCGGTTCTCGCTCTCGTTCAATCACAGGATCAGGGGCTGGAATCGCGTCCGGGCTGCGGGTCGGATCGGGCGCCGGGCCGGCAGCCGGCACGGCATCGCGGGCAGGCCGCGATTTGACGTCGGACTGGGTCTTGCCGCGCTCGGTGGTGTAGATCAGATCGCCACCGCTGGCAGTGCCGGATTCGGTCGATAGCTTGAAGCCGCGGCCCAGCGTGTAGAGCATGCGGAACGTGTAGCCCTCCTGGAACAGGCTGATGCCGTAGCTGACGAACAGCTTCGGCGTCAGGTATTTGCCGAGCGTCAGCTGGGCCGCTTGCGCGCCGGCATCGACCGCCCCGGCACCGCTCTGGGCGCCGCTGATGCTCTGCGCCTTGGCGGCCACTTCGGAGTTGTTGCCGGTGGCGCTGCCAACCGAGAACTGGTCGAGGCCGACCTTCTTGCCGATCAGTCCGGCCAGGTAATCGCCGCCGCCGAGGCCGAGGCTCAGCGCCGCGCTCGACACCAGGCTGCGATCCTGAGTCGAGCTGTTTTCCAGCGAACGGCCGAGCACCAGCCAGCTCAGCTGCTGTTCGCGCGGCAGGCTCGGGCTTGATTGCAGGCTCAGTTCCGGCTTGGCCAGCGTGCCGCGCACGCGCACGCCGACCTTGATGTCCTCGCGCGGCTGGCGGGTGGCATAAAGATCGATGGCCGGCGTGGTGACCGGGCCGCCGCTGAAGATCAGACGTCCGGTCTCGATGCTGAGATCCTGCCCGTAGGCCTGATAACGACCGTCGATCAGCCGCAGCTCGCCACGGCCCATCGCTTCGAAGCCGGGCCGCTGCGTCACGTTGACGCCGCCTTCGATGCGCGTCTTCAGCCCGAAGCCCTCGATCTGCACCTTGCTGCCGAGCACCAGCTTCAGATCGACGAACACCTTGAGCGGTGGCTCCTTCACCGGCACCACGACGCCGACCAGCACCTGGTCATCGCTGACATCGACGCCGCCGCCGCCGAGGCCCTTTGGCGTGATGTCGGCTCGCGGCACCCCCAGCTCGCCATTCAGCCGGGCGCCTTCGGCATCGCGAACCAGTTGCAGGTCGGCGTCGATCCAGGCGCGAGCCTGCGGCGTGTTCATGGCCTGGAAGCCCTTGCCAGTGACCTTGATGTCGGCGGTCACCGGTAGCGAATACGGGTTCACTTCGCCGCTGATCGCCAGCTGGCCGCCGCCGGACTTGACCTGGCCTTCAAGCGACAGCGGCGCGTTGCCGCGCGTCTTCAGCAGCAGGTTCAGCTCGGTCAGATCGATGCCGGCGACGACCAGGCGTGCAGCGCCGTCGCTGATCTTCACATCGCCGGTGTAGCGCGGGTCGCCGACGGTGCCGGACAGCGCGATGTCGCCGCTGAGGCGGCCGTCGAGCTTGTCGAACTGCGGCAGCAGCGGTTCGATGAACTTCAGGCTTGGGACGTCGAGCCGGATGTTGCCGCCCAGCGCGCGCTCCTTGAACAGGTTGCCGGGCGCGGCCGAAATCTCGGCGTTCAGCAAGGCGCCGGACAGCTTCAGTTCGGCCACGGCGTCGAGCCGGCCGTCAGTCTGGTTGGCGGTGAGGCGGCCGGTTTCGAGGCGATAGGTCGGCGCGTCCGGCAGGTCGACCGTTGCATCGCGCAGGTTCACGTCGGCCTTGACCTGCTGCAGGTCGCCGCCGCTGAAGTTGATGAAGCCTTCGCCGTCGAGGCTGCCAGCGATCTTCATGCCCTCGCCGAGAAACGGCTGCAGCGCGGACAACAACAACCGATCGATGTTCCAGCCAAAGCGGGCACCGTCGGCAATGACGTTCTGCTCAAGGTTGAAGCAGGCGTGACCATCGCGGCCATTCAGGCAGGCCGGTTCCAGCGCGCGCCGCTGCTGGCCGATGAGGATGCCGGCCGGCTTTTCGAGCGCCCAGGCCGCCATGCCGTCCGGCGCAAGACTCAGCAGGTTCAGCTCGCCGCCCCATTCGCCGCGCACCCGGTCGAACCCGCCGATCAGGCCGAGCTTGGCGTTGCCACGCTCGGTGGCGGCGTCGAGCAGCACGCGGTGATAGACCTCAAGACCGGACAGCGACAGCGATACCTTGTCGACGTGCAGGCCCAGCTCGGCGTTGCGCAGTTCGACCGAAAGCTTCGAGGTCTCGACCTTCGGATCGATGTCCGCCTGCCAGTCAAGCCGGGCAATGGTCTGCTCGCCGTAGGCGAAATCGCGAGCACTGCCATCGGTGACCAGATGCGGTTGCTCGATGCTGCCGTCCAGCGCGAACTTCAGCGCAGCACGTCCGGACAGCTCCGGCAGCAGCGCGCCGAGGTTCGGACTGTTCAGGCTGCCGGTCAGCGCAAACGGCGGCGTCACCTGACCCTGCGCTTCCAGTGTCGTGCCGCCGGATTCGAGCTGCGCGCGTTCAAGGCGGACCACGGTGCCGTCGTCGCTGATTCGGGCATCACCCGCCGCGTCCAGCCGCAGGCGGTAGTCGCGCAGCCGCGATTTCTCGATCAGTGCCTCGAAGCGGATCGGATGACCGTCCGCGTTGTCGTCACTCTTGACCGTCAGGTGTCCGTTCAACTCCCCCGGCCATTCGGGCAACGCGATCGCCGGGTCGAGTCCGGCCATCGTCGCATCGACATCGACGCGCAGCGCTGGCCGCCAAGCCACCGAGCCGCGCGCGGCAACGCTGCCCTTGCCGGCCTTGACCGTCAGTTCCGCAAGCTTCGCCGAACGGGTATCGGTGATGCCGTTGGCCAGCAGTTCAAACGGCTGGCCACGCAGCGAGGACTTGTCGAAGCGAGTGTCGAAGGCAATCGTCGGCTCGTCGCCGGTCATCGTTGTCGACGTGCTCAGGCGTCCGTTGATGTCCCCGACGAGATCAGCCGCGAACCAAGAGGGATCGACATGGCTGAACGCGGCTTCGATGGTCGCCAGCAGCGCGGGTGACCAGCTGATCGTGCCGTGGGCCTTGATCGAGCCCGGCTGCGCTGGCGTCTTGCGCTTGGACGATGCCGCGGCCAATGCCACCGGCAAGGCATCGAGGCTCAAGTCGTCGAGCGTGATCTGTTCCAGGCTGCCGCTGCCCTGCGTCGACAGCTTCGCCGTGAAGTCCTGCAAGGTGGCCGTGCTGTTCAGATCGAAGCGGTAGGCATCGAAGCGGCCGGTGAACGTGGCGCTGCCGACCAGGTCGGCCGCCAGCAGCGGTTCGCCATCTGCCGGATTCAGCGGCCAGTGCAGTTGCTGCCAGGCCAGCTTCAGATCGCTGGCGACGCTATCCAGGCCGAGCCGGCCGCTGGCCTGAACGCGGCCCGGGCCGGTGATCGCCAGGCTTTCGAAATCGAGCTGCGCACCGCCCATGCTGAGGTCCGCTTCGCCGTGCAGCGGTCCGGTCAGCGGCAGGCCGGTGGTGTCGATCGATTTGATGATGATGCGGTCGCCGAGCCAGTTGCCGATCATCGTGCTGTTTGCCACTTCCAGCGTCGGTGGCGCGCCTTCCGCAGCGGGCCGTAACACGAAGTCGGCAAGGCTGAGCGCATCGATGACGATGTCGACCGGCAGCCGTGATGGCAGGTCGGTCGGCGTATCGGGTTCGGGAATCGGCGGTGGTGGCGCGAGGCGAATGTCGAGTCCGTGGACGACCAGCGATTCGACGTGCAGCCGGCGTCCAAGCAAGGTGGCCGGCCGATGGCGCAGTGCGAGGCGGCCGATGCTCACGGTCAGCCCGTCGGCGCTGATGTAGCGGAAATCGCGCAGTTCAAGCTGATCGAACAGCCGGCCGTTGGCTTGGCGGACGGTGATCGCGTTGTCGGTGAGGCTTGCGAGCTGGGCAAGCCCGAAGCGCAGTCCGCGTTCGCTGCCGAGCACGAAGCCGAGTGTGGCCAGCACCAGCAGTGCCGGAACCAGCAACGCGGCAGCAAGCCAGCGCCCCCAGTGCGTCGGCGGATTGGGCTGCTTGGGCGCGTCTGCCGGAGGCGGTGTCGGTGTACTGCTCACAGGCCCACCTGCACGCCGAGATGCAACCGGACTGGCGACTGATCGCCATCGAATGGATGGGCAAGGTCAAGCGCGAAAGCACCGAATGGCGCCCGATAGCGGATGCCAAGGCCGGCGCCGACACTCAGGTCGATCAGCGGCGTGTCAGCGGCGCTGCCGGCGTCGACGAAGGCGGCAAGGCCGTACTCGCGCAGGAAGTACCAGTCCAGTTCGGCGCTGGCAGTGGTCAGATAACGGCCGCCGATGACGCGACCGTTGTCGTCGCGCGGTGCCAGCGACTGGAACGAATAGCCGCGCACGCTGCCATCGCCACCGGCGAAGAAGCGTTGCGATGGCGGCAGGTTGTCGAAGCTGCCGACATAAGTCGCGCCCTGATCGGCACGCACCCGGAGCTGCAGCCGGCGCTGCAGTTCCAGCAGCCCGCGCAGCTTGACGGTGGCCTGCACGAAATTGGTGTCGGACAGCGCGGCTGTGGTGCCGCCATGGACATCGAGGAAGGCGTAGAAGCCGGCCCGCGGAAAGATCGGGTCGTCGCCCTCGGTGTGATCGAACGACACGCCGGGCACCAGCAGCTTCGATTGCCGCTGCGGGCTGTCCTTGATCGTGTACTCGTCGAACGTGTATTCGAGATAAACACGTCGCTGCCAGCGCTTGCCGCGCCGGTTGTAGCTGGCGCCGATCCGGTACAGGGTTTCCTTTACGTCGCTGAAGTTCTGGGTGAGCGCCTGCGAAGTGGCGCTGACCGAATCGCTGGGCAGCGAACCCACCGGCACACGGTATTCGGCAATCACCGTGGAGATGCGCTGCGACACGCGCACGTCGGTACGCAGCTTGTGGCCCAGCGTGTTCAGACGCCGGAAATCGGCACCGACGGATGCGCGCGGTCCGGTGTCGGTGCCGAAGCCAAGGCCAAAGCGGTAGCTGCGCGGGGCGCGTTCGGTGGTGGAGATCAGCATCGGAATGCGTGCGCTTTCCGGCGTCGTTTCCTCCTTCTTGCCCTGGATGTCGACGGTCTGGAAGTAGTCGAGGTCGCTGAATGCGAACTGAGTGCTGAGCACCTTGGACGGGTCGTAAGGCTCGCCGGGTTCGAATGTCAGGTAATGCCGCAGGAAGGCATCACGAAGCAGCACGGCGCCGTCCTGTTCGATGGTCACGTCGCCGAAGAAATAGCGGCGGCCAGTGTCGAGTGTCAGCAGCACCTCGGCGACGTTGTTGGGCACGTCGATGCGCAGTTCGCGGCGAGTGAGCTTCGCGTCAAGCAGCCCAAGCCCATAGGCAGACTGCACGATGCGGGTTTTCAGCGCCTCGTAGTCCTCGTGCTTGATGCGGTCGCCGAGTTTCAACGGCCAGGTCCGGCTCTTGTATCGAACCAGCGTTGGATCGTCGGCGCCTTCGCCGGTGATCTCGATGTCGATCACCGAGATCGCCGTGAGCGGGCCGGCGTCGACACGATACTCGGCCACCCAGTCCGGGGCGGCGCCGCTCAGCGTCGGCGTTACCGTCACGTTGTACCAGCCGTAAGGGCGCAGGGCTTCCTGAATCTCGCGCGGCCCCTGGCGAAAAAGGCGTTCGACATCGGCCTGGTCGTAGCTGCCCTTGTCGGCGTCGGTGCGTTTGGCGAACTCGAGGATCGACAGCTTGGCGTAGGCGTTGTCGCGTTCGTCCGACCCGAGTCCTTTCACGCGGACATCGATTCCGGCTCGGGCCGGAAGCGATAGCAGCAGCAAGGTGGAGGCCAGCAGGGCGAAGCGAAGCATCAGATCGGGGTAGGCGTGCTAGTGGCTCGCAAGCTCGACGGCAGGGGCACGATCGGCCTGTTGCTGCGGGTCGACCGCGATGTAGGGCCTGACCTTGAAGCCGGCCGCTTCAAGGCTGGCGATGAGCCCGTCTGGACCGATCAGGTGCGCTGCGCCTACGACGAACATCTGCCGCTGCGGGAGCGCCAGCCTGCGCTTCAGCTCCGGAAGCCACGCCCGATTGCGACTGGCGAGCAGGTGCGCGTGCACATCGGGGTAGTCGTGCTTCAGTTCGGCGACCGCCTCGGTCATGTGCTCGGTGTCGTTGTCGCGCCAGGCGCGGTACATCTCGACCGGTTCGTCGCGGCTTGGGTTCCGTTCCGACAGTGCAGCGGCCAGAAACTGCCGTGACAGCGCCGCCGGCATCGCGGTGAACAGGTTCAGATGGGCTTTCGGCTCTTCGAACCAGGCAATCGGGCGCTTCGCTCGGCGCGCGGCGTCGTACAACTGCCGATCCAGTCCGAACTCACCGCGAAAGCCGGCACGCTGATATGCGAACAGCTCCAGCGACAGCGCACAGAACCATGGGCGATAGCTTTCGCAGAGCGCCGACGGCATTTTCAACTCGACGATTCGAGCGCGCACCTTGGCAAGGGTGTCGGCATCGATTTCGCTTCCAAGACCGCGTGGCGCCCTGGCCGAGTCAATCATTTTCGCGCTGTTGCTACGGCTCGACAGCGCGTCGATATCGCTTTCGAAGACCAGCGCATCGGCGGATTCGTACGCCTGCCGGATGCCGATCGGCAAGCGGTCTGCCGCCTTGGGCAGCAGATGAACCGAGCCGAGCAGGAAATGCGTGGTCTTGGCGCCGGTGACCTGCCACAGGAATGGCGAGGTTGACTCCGAAGGCTCGGCAGCGCCGACGCTCGCCGCACAAAAGAGCAGCGCGACAAACAGCCAGCGTCCGACCGTCATGCGTTCAAGCGGCATCGTCGCTGCTGTTGGCGCGTTCGCCTTTCAGCCAGTGGCTCACCGGCACATCGCCATCGAGGCCGACGAAGTCGAACAGCGAGCGATCGGCCATCTGCGATGGCGCGATGTTCTGCATCGCCGAAAACACATGTTCGACACGGCCGGGGTACTTCGCGTCCCACTCTTCCATCATCTTGCGGACCTGCTTGCGCTGCAGCTGTTCCTGCGAGCCGCATAGATTGCAGGGAATGATCGGGAAGGCCTGCTGGCGTGCGTACTCGATGATGTCGCTCTCGCGGACATAGGCGAGGGGCCGGATGACGATGTGCTTGCCGTTGTCGCTTTTCAGCTTCGGCGGCATCGAAGCCATCTTGGCATTGAAGAACAGGTTCAGGAAAAACGTGGCGACGATGTCATCACGGTGGTGACCGAGCGCGATCTTGTTGTAGCCATTGGCTTCGGCAAACGAGTACAGCGAACCGCGCCTGAGTCGCGAACACAGGCTGCACATGGTTTTGCCTTCCGGAATCACCCGCTTGACCACCGAATAGGTGTCCTGCTCGATGATGTGGAACGGCACGCCGCGCGCCTTCAGGTACTCCGGCAACACGTGCTCGGGGAAATCCGGCTGCTTCTGGTCGAGGTTGACGGCAAGGATCTCGAAGTTCACCGGTGCGGCGTCGCGCAGCATCAGCAGGACATCCAGCATCGTGTAGCTATCCTTGCCGCCGGACAGGCAGACCATCACCCGGTCGCCGTCGCGGATCATCCCGAAGTCGGTGATCGCCTGGCCAACCTGTCGGCGCAGCCTCTTGATCAGCTTGTTGCGTTCCAGCTTCTGCCGCTGATCAAGCACCGCGTCATCGGTCGCCGCGACACCGGTCTGCACGGAAACGGGGGCGGTCGTCAGCAAATCGGTCAGGGCAACGGCGGACATGTGCAGGGTTTCTGGATGATTCGATACCGAATGATGCGGGAGCGCTGCGGGCATTGTCGAAATGCCGATATGGCAGCCGTCTGTATATATGTGTCGCCGGAGCCGTCAGACGATGCCCTGGCGCGATATTGCGGTCACTTCGGTTTTGCGGGTCTGACGGCGCCCGTGTGTGCAAACAGAGCTGCTCGTTGATGAGTCGACGAAGGCCAAAGGTCAGTAAGGCTGAAAGCTGCTGCTGACGGTGCCAATGCTCGCGTTGGATCTGCTCAAACGGAGGTGCGATCTCGTTACGAAACGGACAGCAGAAATGTCTAGTGGCGTCGAGAGCGAAATATGTGTCGAAAACCGTTGACGAAATCAGAAAGGGGTCTATACTCCGCGTCCCTTGAGTCGGCCACCGGTTCGAGGGGTGGGAAGAAGAAGTCGGCGCTTTGAGAAAGTTTTCGAAAAGTGTTGACAGGGCAGAGAAAGGCCCTATAATTCGCCT
>JAPLSB010000014.1 GCA_026398875.1 Gammaproteobacteria bacterium
GCGCCTGGCGCCGCACTTCGCCGGCCGTCATGCCGAACAGCGCGAGGTCGGCCGGGCGCGGCCGGATCTGGATCTGCGGCACCAGCACCTGCTGCTCCACTTTCAGATCGGCGACGCCGGGAATCGCCGCCAGCGCAGCCCTGACCCTTTCGGCCGCGGCGCGCAGTTCGCCCTGATCGGGCCCGAAGATCCGCACCGCGATGGTCGACCCGGCGCCACTCAGCACTTCCTTGATCCGCTCGCGCAGATAGGTCAGCACATCGCGATACAGGCCCGGATAGCCGGCAATCACCTGCTGGATCCGCTGCACGCTGGCCTGATAGTCGGCCTTTGCATCGAGGCTGATCCACAGCTCGGTGAAGTTTGGTCCGACGACTTCATCGGCGACTTCAGCGCGGCCGATGTGGGAGCCGAAATTGCGGACGCCGGGAATTGCCCGCAGCTCCTTCGACACCCGTGTGGTGATCCGCTCCATCGCTTCGATCGACGTTCCTGGCTTTTCGACCCAGTGCATCAGGAAATCGGTTTCCTGGAAGTCCGGCAGGAACTGCTGCTTGAAGCCGGCCTGGCTGCCGATGGCGATGAGCAGCCCGCCAGCGACGATCGCGATCGCCAGCCGCGGCCGGGCAACGAGCCGCGGCAGCAGTCGGCCGTAATGCCGCTTGATCCCGGCCACCAGCTTGGTGTCGCTTGCGGCTTCCGGCCGTTGCGGCAGCAGCATCAGGCACAGCGCCGGCGTCACCACGAGCGCGACCAGCAGCGAGGCGGCAATCGCAAGCACATAGGCCACGGCGAGCGGCCGGAAGAAGGTGCCGGCGACGCCGTCGAGAAAGAAGATCGGCAGGAACAGCAGCATCACGATTGCCGAGGCGAACACCACCGCCGAACGCACTTCCAGCGATGCGCCGAGCACCACGGCAAACGACGCGCGCGGGGCCGCCGCTTCCCGGTTCAGCCGCAGCCGCCGGGCGATGTTCTCGACATCGATGATCGCGTCGTCGACCACCTCGCCGAGCGCGATCACCAGCCCTGCGATCACCATTACGTTGATCGTCTGACCGCTCAATAGCAGTACGAGACCTGCACCGAGCAGTGACAGCGGAATCGCCGTCAAGCTGATCAGCGCCTGCCGCCAGTCGCGGGTGAACAGGATCAGCACCACGGCGACCAGCAGGCAGCCGGACAGCAGCGCCTGGCTCAGGTTGTCGATCGAGCGCTCGATGAAGGTCGCCGGTCGGAAGATCTCGCTGTCGATCTCGACACCGGCGAGCCCGGGCTTGAGTTCAGCGAGTGCGCCTTCGACGCTGCGGGTCAGCGCCAGCGTGTTGGCGGTCGGCTGTTTCTCGACGATCAGCAGCAGGCCCGGGCCGTCATTGATGACGGCGCTGCCGATCGGTGCCGCGTACCCCTCGGTGACAGTGGCGACATCACCGATGCGGATGGCGGCATCGCCCTGTAGGCGGATCACCGCCTGCGCCAGATCTTCCGCGGTCTGGATCGCGCCGCGCTGCTGCACCGCCAGCCGCTGGTTCGGGATGTCGAGGTAGCCGCCGCCGCCGACCAGCACCGCATCACCCGCTGCCGCGCGCAGTTCGGCCAGCGTCACGCCGGCAATGCGCAGGCGATCCGGGTCGACCAGGATCTGCAACTGCCGGTCGCGCTGCCCCCAGACCGCGACGTTGGCGACGCCGGGCACCGCCATCAGCCTTGGCCGGATGGTCCAGCGCACCCGTTCCGACAATTGCATGGCGTCGAGTGTCTTCGACGAGATACCGATTTTCATTGCCCGGCTGGTCGATGACAGCGGGGGCAGCATCACTGGCGCACGCGAGGCAACCGGCAGGGCAGTACGCACCTGCGCCAGCCGCTCCTGCACCAGTTGCCGGATCTGGATCGCGTCGCTGCCGCGCTTGAACAGCAGCACTACGGACGACAGCCCTAGCACCGACTTCGAACGCACGGTCAGCAGGTCCGGCACGCCGCTGACAGCGATCTCGATCGGTACGGAGATCAACTGCTCGACCTCCTCGGTCGACAAGCCCGGCGCCTCGGTCTGGATTTCGACCATCGGCGGCGCGAACTCCGGGAATACGTCGAGCGGCACCTCGCGCGATGCGGCAAGGCCGATCAGCACCAGCGCTGCAGCCAGTCCGAGCACGATCACGCGCTGGCGCAGCGCGGTTTCCACCAGCCAGGCGAGCATTGTCAGCGTCCGGTGCCGAACTCGTAGCCGAACAGCTCGGCCGCACCTGCCGAGACGATCTCGTCGCCAGCCGCCAAGCCACGCGCCAGGATCAGGTCCTCGCCGTCAGGCCTCACCACTTCCACTCTCTGGCGCTGGTATTGGCCGTCGACGGTCTGTCGGTACACCCACTCGCCACCGTGAATGTCGGTGACCAGCGCCGATGCCGGGATCGCCAGTCCTTGCGCCGGCCCCTTCAGTGGCACGGCGACCGCGACGCGCTGGCCGAGCCGGTAGACCTGATCGTGATTGTCGAAGCGGTAGTAGAGGTCGATGGTGCCCGCTGCCGGGTTAGCGGTCGGCGGCGTGCGAACCGGCGCGACCTTGCGCGTTGGGGCATCGGAGCCCGGGACGCCGATGCTGGCTTCCTGATCGGCTGCAACGCGCGGCATATCGGTCGCAAACACCGGAACCCGAACCCAGAGCGCTGCCTTGCCGTGAATAGCCGCAAGGTCGGGGCCGAGCAGTTCGCGCTGTGCCCGTGCTGCAGCAAGTGCCGCTTCGGCAGCCGCGCGTTGGGCGACGGCTTCATCGCGCGACCGGATGCTCCCGGCTTCCTCGATCAGCAGCGCATCGGCGCGCTGAGCCATCTGCTGCGCAAGCTTCAGGGCCGCCCACGCACGATGCAGTTCGGCATCGGCCGCAGCCTGCCTACCGGCAAGTGCCGCGAAGTCGCTGGTCGAGACGCTGGGCACACCGCTCGCACCGAAGGGCGCGTTGACGACTTCACCGGTTGCCAGACGGGTGGCCGAGGTAGTCCGCATTGCAACCTTGATGGTTGCTACACCCAGGCGTTGGTGCGCCTCAGGGGTCAGCGTGATCGACAGCAGGTTTGCTTCCGAGCTCACCGGCTCGGCCTTGGCCGGTGCTAATCCCGCTGCGGGAGGTCCGGCTTCTCGACAGGAGACGGTGATCAACAGCGGGACTACGAACGCTATCCGCAGGCTTTTCATGTCGTGCTCGATCAGGCTGCTTCGGAGCCTACTGATCTGATCTGGAGCCGGTCTCACGCCTGCATTACGAAATCCCAACCTTGGGGATTAAGCCGCTGACTAAGGCCGTAGCAAACGCCCTGGAGATCGTTTGAAGTACTGCGCACGCCTCCCGAACGATTGATCGGCAGGTTCATTTGACCGCAGGTGAGGGGACATCCGATAACTAGCGCCTCTGGCGCATTTGTGGCGCGCGTCACAGTCAGCAATCAGCCCATAGGTGACTTCCACATACCTGAAATTGTCGCCCCGAAGCTGCCGGTCGGAGTCGCACACGGGCAAGCAGAGCAAAATATCCATGCTGTGGACAGACGAAACTTGTTTTTGTAGAGAACGGGTCGCGCGCCTCATGATCGGCCTGTAAGTGATTGGTTCGACGCGACTGCATAGTTTCGCGGGAGGCATGGGTGGCGAAGACGATGAGAGCTGAGCAAGAAATCTTTGACGAGCTGGCCGGGCTCTGCGTCTCGCCCGGCTACGTGCATGCCATTGCATATTTCTGCTACCGCGACAACATAATCCGGTACTCGGGCGAGATGAAGGCTGAAGATATGCAGCACCTCTTTTCGAAGAGCCGGCTGATCCGCACTGAAACATCAACTCTCATTGGGCTAATGCTCAAGAGCCCGATTGAATACACTCTCCCGCAACCCAAGGTCCTTAAAACGTACATTGAAGCTACAGAAGCGCTGCTGGACGAGATCCACCACGCGATGTCGGCTTCGTTTGGGCAGGACATTGATACCACCACGATCGCCGAGGCGGGCTTCAATCCTTTCACGAATGGCGCTGCATTGCGCGAGCCGATCTTCTACAGCGGTGAGTCCGCGTACAGCTTTCAGTACCGCGACTTCTCACCCGCAAAATACGCGAATGATGACCCGTGGCTCATCGCCAACAAAGGCTTTTCGATCCAAGAAGCGCGCAACGTCGCCTTTGCCGTTTCCCGGTTGCAAGATGAAAAGGCAATTGCCATCACTCGTGCCACCCGTGAAAGACCTCCAGAGACGCTGACCTTTCTGCCCGGCAATGCATTCTCGGTGCAGGAAGTCGCCAACTACGGGAACATCGACCCAGTAATCGTCGATAGGGTCCTCTCCGCCTTCGCTGTCCCGCCAGGCGCAACTAACGAACAGTTCAAAGCGCTGCACGATTTCAATATCGCCAACGCCAGTCCACTCATTCGTATGCCGGACAGCAATTTCCTGCTCTTCCAAATCTACAGCCTCGTGGAAGCGCTGTATGAAGCGCCGTTCTACTGGATGGGTGCTGACAAAGTCTATGTCAGCACCGCCATGCAGAACCGCGGCGTCTTCGTCGAGCAGTTTGCCGTCGAGCGCCTACGGCAGGTATTCGGTGCGGAGAACGTGCTTGCCAACATCGACATCTACCAATCGAAGGACACCAAGCTCGCTGAAGTCGATGTGCTGGTGCTGTTCGGCAATCGCGCCCTGGTACTACAGGCGAAATCTAAACGCCTGACGCTTGAGGCCCGGAGGGGCAATGATCTGCAGATCAAGGAGGACTTCAAGAAGAGCATTCAGGATTCCAACGATCAAGCCTATCGTTGCGCGAAGTTGATCGAAGAAGGCAAGTACTCCTTCAAAGACAGCGCAGGCAATGCCGTGCAGCTACCGGCACGTCTCAAGCGAATCTACGTGATCTGTTTGGTCTCAGACCACTATCCGGCATTGAGCTTTCAGGCCCGACAATTCCTGAAGTTCGCGGCGAGCGACACGATTTCGCCGCCCTTCGTCATGGACGTCTTCGCACTCGACGCGATGACTGAAATGCTTGACTCGCCGCTGCACTTCTTGAGCTACGTGGATCGCAGGGCCGGGTACACCGACAAGCTGATGGCTTCGCATGAGCTGACGATCTTGTCCTACCACCTGAAACAAAATCTTTGGGTGGACGATGCGCACACCATGGTCGTGCTGGACGACGATATCTCCGCCGACCTCGATCTCGCGATGCTGGTCCGGCGCGAAGGCGTTGTTGGCAATGGTACCCCCGAAGGCATCTTGACGCGCTTCAGCGCGACGGCACTGGGGCGCATGGTCAAGGCAATCGAAGCCCGGCCTGATCCCGCGACTATCGACCTTGGCTTCACGCTGCTGACGCTCGGCGAGGACACTGTGCTTAAGGTCAGCGCCGGCATCGAACAGATTGCCAGGCTGGGTATCGTTGATGGCAGGAATCATGATGTCACCGTGGGTCTGGGCAGTGGTGGCACCGGCCTCACGATTCACTACAACGATCATCCGATTGATGTTGCAGGACCTGCGCTGCAAAGGCACTGCCATGCGCGGAAATACACCCAACATGCTCAGACCTGGTTCGGGGTCTGTGTTCGGCCAAGCGATCAGGCACTGCGCTTCGGGCTCAATCTGGACTTCCCTTGGGAGCAGGACGACACAATGGACGCGCTAACGAAGAACATGGGCAAGCCGGTCAAGTTGACCGCCTTGCTCCGCGAAGCCGCCAAGGCGCGAACCAAGGTCAGTCGCAATGACCCCTGCCCATGCGGCAGTGGCAAGAAGTACAAGAAGTGCTGCCTCGGGTAACGCGCACAACGGTCAAGCCGGCCACCGGGTGTTCTTGAAGTAGCCTAGATCCGCCTGGATCTGATCGATCTTCGTGTTCTCGGCAGGATCCCAGTCTGGCATGTGCAAGTAGACAATGTCTGAGGAATGGCCCTGCTTATCCGCTTGCGGCCTGTCTGTGGCAATGCCAACGACCGTTCTCACGGATTTGCATCGGCCGCGGACGATGAGGCAACGCAGCATCAGTTCGCGAGCGCGATGCTCTCGGTCAGCCGAATCGCCGGCAGTGACGACGAACGCGGCCTGGTTGTCCGCGACGACAACTCGTGCGGCTACGTGTTTGGTGGTCGGGTGCAGGAACTCCATAAAGGCATCCGCAAGGTTGGCGCGGTGACCACGGGGTTGCATCGCCATAGCGACCAGTGCGAGCTCGTTTTGGGTGACTTCCTTGCGGAACATGTCGAACATTCCCTCTGTGAGGAGGTCTTCGACAAAGTGCTCGATCAGGCGGTCCCAAGCGTAGGACGACTGGAGGTCCTTGTTCCGTGCAAGGTATTCAGGATCCTTGATCAGAGCGTCCCAGATGCCTTCTTGGATCAACGTCAGCGCCGGCTCGCCTGTGTCCGGATCGAACAAGCCAAAGTCTTCGCCGTTCTGGACATAGAGCGCAAGCAGGTCCTCTGCGCCGGAGCCAACGAAGACCGGCTTGGCGCCACGTTCGAAGATGCGCTCGGCGGCGGAGAGGTAGCGAACGAAGTCCGTGATCGTCGTGAGTTCGCTGAAGAAGGCCTGCAAGCTGAACTCGTCAAGCAGGTGGACAAATCCGTGACCCAGGTCGCCCCACTTCAGGGGTACGTTTCCTCTGCCGCCTAGGGATACCGTGATTCGATGGAAGCGGCGATCCGACTTTGGCGCCAGCACAACCTCTCGGCCATCTCTGCGAACCACGCGATCGGCGACGCGAAGCCAACGCTCGGCACCCCAGATTTGCTGGACCGACTTGTCGATGGCGCTCTTCTGCCACCGCTCCCAACCGACGGTGTCGCCCGTGTCACGAAACTCGATCTCCTTCACAGAGATGATGATGATGTGGGGGCCGCACACCACCAAGCAGTCACACAGTTCTTTCCCGCCTTTGCCGACTGGGTTTGGGTGCGTCCACAGCCTCATGAAGCTGCTGGTAGTCAGCTCGTTGACGAGACGTTCGGAAGGTGTGAGACCGTCATTCATGGATCTGAGAGATGAGACTAGCCTAGTGACAACGGCGACTTTGGTGCGGCCTCGCAGGCGTCCCGCTCAATTGTCCGGCCACATTAACTTGTCGGTAATGGTGCCCGTTCGTCGCCTACAGCGGAAGGCCGCGTCAGCTGCAAACTGCACTATTTCACTTCCCCATAGCTGACCTTCTCGAAGGAACGCTCTTGGCACCTTGTGGACAGTCGACGGCGGTTTCTAGCCCAGAATCGGCATCCGATAGTCGATATGGATGGTACTGCTAGGGCGCCCCCCCGATTGCCTAGGTCTAAGCAAGTTCGATGACTTACATGTCCGATTGATTCGCCTGATGCAGCTTCGTCTTCGCGACTGCCTGTTGGGCACCCAATCCGACGAGCATTGCGGCAAAGCAAGTCTCCCAGGCGTGCTGCGCCGCTTCGACGCTCGGGAAAACCTGCTCCATCTCCAGCCCGACCTGTCCGTGCACGGCGGTCCAGAACACCATCAGACCATCGCGAGGATCGGCGACCGTCAGGCTCCCCTCGGCGATGCAGCGGCCGACGGCCGCGACGCAGTACTCGAACAGATCGCGAATGCCGTGCGGCGCATTGCTCGCCAGCGATAGTCGGCCGCTGGCCAGCGCGACTCGGTACAGATCGCGGTTTTCGAGCGAGATCGAGCGGTAGCGATTCGACATTCGCACAAAGTCATGGAGCGCATCGTCGGTCACCGGCACCGCGCGTAGCGCATCGGCAAAGCGGATGACGAACTCGTCGGCCGTGGCCGCGATCAGTTCGTCCTTGCCGGCGAAGTGGCTGTACAGCGACATCGTGGACGTGCCGAGATCACGAGCCAGCCGCCGCACGGTCAGTGCACCTGCACCTTCGTTGGCGACGATATGGGCAGCAATCTCCAGCAGGCGACCGCGGCCAAGCAAGGCGTTGACAGGATTCATAACAGCGTTATAGCTTCTATAACAGTGTTATGACAACGCCGACGCCACGCAGTGATCGGCCCGTTCATCCGGTGCTTTTCGAGGAGCTGCTGATGACGTTCGTGATTGCTTCACCTTGCATTGCCGACTATTCCTGTCTGGAAGCCTGTCCGGTCGAGGCCATCGGACCATCGCCGGACAGCGCTGATTTCCTGCGCGCCGAGCAGCTGTACATCGATCCGGCGCGCTGCATCGATTGCGAAGCCTGTGTCGAAGCCTGCCCTGTCGGTGCGATCTTCCCGGCTGCCAGCATTCCCGAGCGCTGGAAATCGGCGATCGCCATCAACGCCGCACATTTCGCGGAACCACGTCATGTCTGAATCCCGTCCACTGCGCGTCGCCATTATCGGTTCCGGGCCGGCCGGCATGTATGCCGCATCGCACCTGCTTGGTTCTCCCACTGGCACGTGGCTGAACGGCCGGATGGTCCATCTCGCGAATCGGCCGATTGAAGTGGATGTCATCGATCGGCTGCCAACACCCTGGGGTCTCGTGCGCGGTGGCGTGGCGCCGGATCATCCGGAGAAGAAGCAGATCGCCGAGGTGTTCGAGCGGATCGCGAGTCGGCCGGAGTTTCGATTCTTCGGCAACGTCGAGGTCGGCAGCGCCGTACAAGTCGCCGAGCTCGCCGGCTGGTACGACGCGCTACTGTTCGCCCACGGTGCGGCTGGCGATAGATGCCTCGGCATCCCCGGCGAAGACCTTCAGGGTTGTGCGGCTGCCCGCGAATTCGTCGCCTGGTACAACGGCCATCCGGATGCCAGTGCGCTGCGCTTCGACTTGCGCCACGAGCGGGTGGTGGTGATCGGCAACGGCAACGTCGCGCTCGACGTGGCCCGCATCCTGACCCGACCACCGGAACAACTTGCGCGCACCGACATCGCCGATCACGCGCTGGCCGCACTGCGAGCCAGCCGGGTTCGTGAAGTCGTCATCGTCGGCCGCCGTGGACCGCTGGAGGCAGCATTCAACAGCCCGGAGCTCGAAGAACTGGGCGAACTCGACGGCGTCGACCTGATCGTCGATCCGCAGCAGCTACCGGACGTGGCTCAGGCCCGTACTTCTGGCGCCGATCTGACTACCTTGCGCAAGCTCGAGCTGCTGCATCGCTTCGCTGCACGCCCGGCGCAATCAGGCAATCGCAGGATCGTGTTCCGCTTCCGGGAATCTCCAGCGGCGGTGCTCGGTGATGCGCAGGTTGTTTGCGGCATTCGTCTGTCGGCAAATCCGTTGAGTGGTGAATCGAAGTCTGGGCAGACCTTCGATCTTGAAGCGGGACTGGTGCTGCGCGCGATCGGTTATGCCGGCGTGGCGCTGCCGGGCCTGCCATTCGATGAGGCCGAGCAGCGCATTCCGAATCAGGATGGCCGGGTTACCAATCAATCTGGCGTGCTTCCCGGCCACTACGTTGCGGGTTGGGCGCGGCGCGGGCCGAGCGGCATCATCGGCAGCAATCGCCGCTGTGCCCGTGACGCGGTGAGGATGCTGATCGAGGACGCCGAGCGTGGCGTGATCGGGCAGAAGCCGGTGGCGAGCCGCGACGAAGTCGCGCGCCTACTGGCCGCTCGTCAGCCTCGGTTGGTGAGCTATCGCGGCTGGCAGGCGATCGATGAGGCTGAACGGAAGGCCGGCGCGGCAGCCAGCCGACCCAGAATCAAACAGGTCAATCGGGCTGCGCTGCTGGCGCTGGCGGAAGCCGGTTCGCGCCCCGGCCCTGTGCCGATCGAGACGGCTCGGCGTTCGGCGCGGAAGCTGGACGCGATCATCGTCGGCTCCGGTCTTGGTGGCCTGTCGACCGCCGCCTGCCTCGCCGCAGCGGGCAAGTCGGTGCTGGTGCTGGAACAGCACGAGATCGTCGGCGGCTGCTCGCAGACTTTCCGGCGCAAGGGCATCTGGGAGTTCGATTGCGGTGTCCATTACGTCGGCGGCTGCGTGCCAGGCTCGGACGGCACGATCCCGACCGTGCTGCGCGGCCTCGGTGTGGAGGACCGGATCGCCTGGTCGAAGCTCGACGATGCCGGGATGGACACCGTCCACTTCCCCGAACACCAGTTCCGGGTGCCGACCAGCTGGGAAGGTCTGACCGACAATCTGCGTCGCTGCTTCCCGGCCGATGCCGATGGCTTGACGAAGTGTGTGGCCGAGATGCGCCGCATCGGCGAAGGCGCGGACCGGATCAACGATGTGCCGCACTCGGTCGGTGTCGTGCTGCCGCTGCTGAAGCGGCCGCTGGAAGCGCTGGCGATCGCACGCGGTCTGGAGTTCCCGATCGGCCATCTGTTCGATCGCTGCAAGCTCGGACTTGAAGCACGGGCCGCGCTGCTGGCGCTGGTCCATCTGCACAACACGCCGCCGTCGCGGACGCCGGCACTGCTGGTCGCCGTGCTGCTGCGCCACTACTTCAAGGCCGGCGCCTACTTCCCGACTCAGGGCGGTCAGGTGCTAGCGGCGAATCTGGTCGAGGTAATTCGCGCTCATGGCGGCGTTGTGCGTACCAAGGCCCGCGTGCAGTCGATCGATGTCGATGCCGGCCGAGTGCAGGGTGTGACCTTGACCGATGGCGAACGCCTGCGTGCCGAGATCGTCGTCAGCAATGCCGATGCGCACCGCACCTTCCAGAACCTGATCGATTCGCGCCACTTGAGCCGCCGCACCGTCGAGCGAATCCAGCGCTTCCGGCGGCCGCATTCGATCTTCTCGATGTACCTCGGTGCCGACATCGACCTGTCGCAAACGCGGCCGGCGACCAACTACATCCTGCACGACCGCTACGACATCCAGACCACCTACGATCTGCTCGACCGCGGCCAGTGGGACCCGAAGGGCTGGCTGGCGATCAGTTCGCCGACCTTGAAGACCGGCGGGGTCCGTCACTTCGGCCCTGCCGGTTACAGCGCCATCGAAATGTTCACGGCCGTGCCGGCCGAGTACGACTTCTGGGGCGGCGGCGATCCGATGGCGGGCACCGGCTACAAGTGGTCATCGGTCTACCGCGAGCGCAAGGCCGAGATCGAAGGCGTGCTGCTGGAACGCACGCTGCGGGCGCTGCCGGAACTGCGTGGCCACGTCGTCTGGCAGGAATCGGCAACGCCGCTGACTCATGAGCGCTTCACCTTGTCGCGGATGCCCTACGGGCCGGAGAACGCCAAGGACCAGATCGGGCCGTTCCGTCGCCTGTCGGTGACTACCGAGATCGGCGGCCTCTATCTGACTGGTGCATCGACCGCGTTCCTGTACGGCGTCGCCTTCACTCTGCGCGGCGGCGTCGGTACGGCATCGGCAATTCTCGGTCGCGATCTGTTCCGCGAATTTCATCAAGGTCGCGTGCTCGCCGATCGCTCGGCACTGCCGATCCACGATGCCGACTGGGATCCGTTCCAGGCCTGCCGTGGTCATTCTCGGTCTAGGGATAAACGCCATTCGACGGCGGATATGGTGGCCGCCTGATTCCTCGGGGGGGGTGGCTGCGCACAGCCCGAAGCAGAGGATTAGGTGCAAAGATTAGGCGCCGACGATCGCTCAGCTACGGGCCTCATGATGCGAAGGGCCTCGCTATCTTGATCTTGCACATCAACTCGGCGCGCGCTAACAAGCCTTATGACATCAACGGCTTGATAATCATCTATCCGAGTCATACCGCCGAAGGGCAGCAATTGACGGCCGACGTTTGGCGGCCGAATACGCGTTTGGCTTCTTACCTAAATGAGGTTGCATGAGCACCAATCTGTCCCAGCTACCTTCCGACTTGCCACGCCCGGTTGACGATGGTGCGGCAGCGCACCTTGAAGGGTCCGTTCTGCCGAGTGTCGTGCTCCACGCCACTGACGGCAGCGCGGTCAATCTGGGCGAGCTGAAGGGCCGATTCGTCATCTATGTCTATCCGATGACCGGGCGCCCCGATGTGCCCTTGCCGGATGGGTGGGATGGTATCCCCGGTGCACGAGGTTGCACCCCCCAATCCTGTAGCTTTCGAGACCACTACGGTGAGCTCAAAGAGCTTGGAACGGGTGTCTTCGGGTTGAGTGCTCAGGTAACCGAATATCAGCGCGAGGTCCGGGACCGTCTGCATCTGCCCTTCCAACTTTTGAGCGACAGTGCGCTTCTTCTGAAGGGTACGCTGCGGCTGCCGACTTTCTCGGTCATGGGGATGGAACTATTCAAGCGGCTCACGCTGATTGCCGAGGACGGCAAGATTCGGAAAGTGTTCTATCCGGTGTTTCCTCCCGATCGCAACGCCGATGACGTCCTCGCGTGGCTGCGGTCAGACGTCCAATCAAGCGCAGCCGACGCACCGAAAATGGCGTGTCCCTGAGTTTGGCTGCTTGCGTTTTCATGCATACGGATCTTGCGTGTGATGACGAGGAGGGAGATAGACCGTCGCAATGCAAAGGCTATTTAGCCGCGCGTGCAGGCCTGAGGCTCTGAAGCTGGTTACAGACCGGTATGTCGCTGTCAACTTCGCCAAGGGCCAGCGGACCGCCAAGGCACGTGGAAATCAGTTTCGTAACGAAGCATTGATGGCCTGGACGCGATGCGAGCGGTGCGAGGCACTCGGTGTTTCTCGGACCGAGTGCTACGGCTGTTTAACCCGGCTGCGCAGCCGGTGAAACCGTGATGACGGAGCCATCAATTCCCAAGTCCGGCACAGTTTTTTGGCGCAGCGATCAAACGTTTGGTGCGCGCCGGTTCTGCCGGTCCAGACGCGATGCGAAGGCCGATGTCTTCGACCACGTTGAGCAGTCTTAGAATTTGACATGGCGGCAATAACGCCGACTATCGACGCTCAATACGGTATGAGCGGCAGATGCGGTTAACCCAAGGTTTACCTACGGGACCTTGAGCAGCCCAGTACCCACGCGATGCGATCAGGTATGGGCGTTCGTCATTGGCGCCGCGTTCGCGCACGAATGCCGCTTTTGCGTGATGGGTCAGTCGTTCGCCCCGCCTTCGCTCTACGGCGGCGCTTCTGCTCGTACATCGCCCGGTCGGCTTCCCACAGCAATTTGTCGCCCGTGGTTTGCGGCGTGACCTCGCAGTGGAACATGCCGAAGGTGCTCTCGACGCGGATTGCCTGGCCGTGGTGGTAGGCGGGGCGATTCAGGGCTCGGCGCAGCGTGGTCAGCAGGGCATCTGCTGACTGATCCAGGAACAGGCTGTTCTGGACGATCACGAACTCGTCCCCGCCAAGGCGTGCCGCGAAAGTGTCAGGAACGTCGCCAAGGCGTCTGCCAACCTCGCTCAGAACGGCGTCTCCGGCCGCGTGACCATAGACGTCGTTGATGGCTTTGAAATGATCCAGGTCGAGCACGAACACCGTGATCGGGCGGACGGACTGCTGGTGCTGCAGCAGTGTTTCCTCAAGCGCGCGGAACAAGCCGCGCCGGTTCATCAGGCCGGTCAGTGCATCCTGCGAAACGTCACGTGATAGCTGAAGCTCGTTCTGCTTTCGCTCGGTGATGTCCATCGTCAGGGCGAATACCCCCCGGACAATCTCCTGATCGACATCAGGAACCAGCTTGACCAGCAGATGGCGAAGTGTCCCGTCCTTCGGCCGTTCGATCTCGAACGTTAGCGTTTCGCCTTTCAGCGCGCGCTGGATCTTCACCTGCATTTCGCGTCGCTCAGGTTCCTCAAAGAAGTAGTGCGCCTCTTTCCCGAGCATGTCTTTCGGATCAAGACCGAGAAAATCCAGGTACATCCGGTTGGTCCAACGGTAGCGAAGCTCGGTATCGAAGTAGGCCATCAGGGCGGGAACGCCGTCGGCAACCAGCTGTAACTGCGCGGTGGCGCGTGCGCGCTCGCCTTCCAGTGCAACGCGGTCAGAGATGTCACTCATGAACGCATCAACGCGTTTCGCGCCATTCGACTCGCTCATCCGCATGCGCACTTCGACCGGCACTTCACGGCCGCTCTTGTGCACGGCGGGCACCTCGACACGCTCGCGAAGCGCACGGGCGTTGCCATCCTGCATCGCTTGCGCCATGGCCACACGGTGCCGGCTCTTGAGACGATGAGGGATCAGCGTGTCATCAAACCTTCGACCGATGATCTCGTCCGCACGCCATCCGAATGTTTGCTGGGCTTGTGCATTCCAGGCGCAAATCATGCCGGCTTCATAGACGCTGATGTATGCGTCGGGCGCCATTTCAATGATTTGATGGAGGTCTCGCTCGCGATCGCGCAGCTTTCGATTGGCTTGAACGGAATCGCTCATTGTCGCGAGTAACCGCTCGTTCAATGTGTCCAACTCGGCGGTGCGTTCGTCGATCCGCCGTTGCGGATCCAGCCGAAGGTACTGGAGCGCTGCCTCCGCGTCCTTCTGGCCTGAAATATCCTCGATACAGACGAGGAAGTACGGCGATCCTTCGGTCCACTGTGAAGGCTGACGCAGTACGCCGCGGACGCGCACCCACAGAAGTGAACCGTCTTCCCGGATGTAACGCTTGTCGATCTGCGATCGGTCGACCTCGCCGGCTGCGAATCGGCGCATGTGCGTAGCGTCGAGCGCGTGGTCCGATTCCGGGGTGATATCTGTGAAGGTGAGCTGGAGCAGCTCTTCGCTCGTGTATCCGAGCATGTCGCAGAGGGCCTGGTTCACCCGTAGCCAACGACCCTCGAACGACACTTTCGCTATGCAGATCGGGGAGTTGTCAAAAAATTCGTTCGCTTCAGCCTTCGCCTGTTCAATCTGCGCGCGTTCCGCGCGGAGCATTCGATTGGACAGCTCCATGTCGGAGAACAGCGCCAGTTCATGCTCGGCCGCCTCGGCCAGCAAATGAAGCAGGCGAACGGCTGCTGCATCGAATGCTTTCGGTGCCGGACCGGCCACACACAGCGACCCGACCGGAATCCCCCGGACGTGCAGCGGCACGCTGGCATAGGCACGTACTGCGGCCATGTCCGCCGCTGCTGCCTTTACCGCCAGCACCGGATCGGCGTGCACATCGTCCACGCAATTCGTGGCGTCGTTTTCGACGACCTCGGTGCAAAGTGCGTGTTCGCGCGGTAGTGAAGGGGTGCTCAGGCCGAATGCCGAGACAAACCGCAAATGGTGTTCGTCCAGCAGCGTCACGGCACCGATCGGTAGCTGAAGGGCGGCCGCGGCCACCTCCGCGAGCGAATCCAGCGCGTGGTTGAACGTAGAGGTTGGCTCCAGAATGGAACGCACTACCTCAAGCCGCTGCATTTCTTGAGAGGAAAACTGCCGCTTCGTCAGCGCGCGGCTCTTGGCTACGCTTTGCATCAATCTAACTCCCGACCTGTTTGAACGTCTGTCACCGCGTCCGCGCTTTGGAGTGCTGACTGAGGCGACACCACAATGCGACGCTTTTCCGTCGCGAAGCGCTGTGATTCAGACAATTGGCGTTGCCGGACCGGCAATTGGCGACTTCGGCGCACTGCCGGATAAAACTGACGGGAATCGACATCTTTGCGCACAGCAAAAAGCCCCCGGCATCGCGAGATGCCGGGGGCTTTTGGCGAGGGCCGGTCAGTGCCCGATCAGTGACCTGATCAGTTCACCGTGCCGCCGCTGGTGCCGGTACCGGTCAGCGTGACCTGGGTCGGCGTGCTGCTGACGCTGGTCAGGATCGACACGGCACCCGGACGGACACCGGTCGCACGCGGCCGGAAGCGGCCGGTGACCTGGCAGCTCTTGCCCGCATCGAGGAAGCGCGGGCAGTTGTGGCTGCCGGTGTAGTCGCCGGTGACGTTGATCGAACGGATCTCCAGCGGGCCGCTGCCGCTGCTGGTGATGACCAGCGTGCGGTCGAGGCTGGTGGCACCGACGCGGACGCGACCGAAGTCGAAGCTGCTGACATTGGTCTTGATGGCCGGCTGCAAGCCCTTGCCGGTCCCGGACAGGCGAATGAGATCCGGGCTGCTGACGGCGTTGCTGACGATCCGGGTTTCACCGGTGCGGGTACCGACCGCCTTCGGCGAGAAGCGGATCGAGATCGTGCAGGTGGCCCCCGGTGCCACGCTCACACCGCAGGTCGTCGTGTGGCGGAAATCGCCAGTGGTGACGATGCTGCTGATGGCCAGCGGTGCGGTGCCGGTGTTGCTCACCGTCACCACTTCGGCCTCGCTGGTGGTTTCGACCCCGATGTCGCGGAAGCGCAGCAGGTAGCCGGTGCCGAAGTCCAGATCGTTCATGTCCAGTGCCAGCACCGGAGCGGTGGCGACATTCGCCGCTTCGATGCCGATGGTCAGCATCGCCGGCTCGGCGGCTTCGAAATCGGCATTGCCGGCCTGATTGGCGGTGACCACGCAATTGCCAACGGCCAGCGCGGTGACCGTGCTGCCGCTGATCGAGCAAACGTCGCTCGTCGTCGACGCAAACACGATCGGCTTGCCGGAAGCACCACCGAAGGCCGAAAGCTGACTCGTCTGGCCGACCTTGATCATCGACGGATTCGCCGTGAAGCCGCTGATCAGCTGGGCGGCCTTGTTCACTGCAACCGTCAGCGACACCTCATCGGCAGCCTCGAAGTCGGCATTGCCGGCCTGGCTGGCGATCAGCGTGCAGCTACCGGCGGACAGTGCCGTGACCATCGCGCCGCTGACCGAGCAGACCTCGCTGGTCGTCGTGCGGAAGGCGATCGCATTGCCGGACGCACCACCGGAAGCCGACAACGTAGCCATGCCACCAACCTTCAGCGCCGACGGATTCGCCGTGAAGCCGCTGATCAGCTGGGCGGCCTTGGCCACGGTGATGTCCAGCGTGGCCTGGGCGGCAGCGTCGAAGCCGTCATTGCCGGCCTGATCGGCGGCCACCGTGCAGCTGCCCGCCGACAGGGCCGTGACCATGCTGCCGCTGACAAAGCAGATCTCGCTGCTCAGGCTGCTGAAGGTCACCGCATTGCCGGACGCGCCACCTTCGGCAGACAGCGTGGTCATGCCGCCGACTGGAAGCTGGGTCTTGTCCGCCGAGAACGCGATGATCTTCTGCACGCCCTTGCTCACCGTGATGTCGACGGTCTGGTCGCTGGCGGCGAGATAACGGAACGTGCCGACATCACCGGTGCCGGCCAGCGTGGCCGTCACGGTGCAGGTACCGGCCGTCTGGCCCAAGACCATCGCCGTCACCAGCGCACCGGCACCGTTGGGCGTGCCGACCGTGCAGACCTCGCGGGTGGTGGTCGACAGCGCTGCCGGACGGCCGCTGTCGGACATGGCGCTGACATTGGCCGGCTCCTGACCGATCGTCGTTGATGCCGGTGACGCCTTCAGCGTGATCGACTGGCTGGCATACGGAGCCGAGCAGGCGAAGCCCGTGGTGCTGGTGCCGCCGCCGCTGCCCTGGCAGTCCCAGTTCCAGCGGCCATTGCTGTTGCCGGTGACGGCGGTCGCGGTGCCAGTGGTGCAGAGGAATTCCGCAGGTGCGGTGGCCGTCGGCTTGTCAGCGCTGGCCGGGCCGCAGCCGCCGTTGATGGCAGAGGCATACGTGAAATCGTCAAGCGTTCCGTTGTCAGCACTGGTGCCTTCATCGGTCGTCACGGTCACGTTGACGGTCCCGGTACCCGCTGGGCTGTTGGCTTCAATCGTCGTTGCGCTGAGGCGGGCGATACCGCTGGCGCTGACCGTGCCGAACTTGACGGTCGGGCCACTGTCGCCGTCGAAATTGGTACCTGTGATGGTGACCCGAGTGCCGCCCGCAGCATTGCCGGTGGCCGGGCTCAGCGCGGTGATAGTTGGCGCAGGCGAGACGCCATTGAACTCGAATGCGCCGATGTCGCGGCGGGTGTCGCCGCTGGCCAACACGAAGCCGCGCTGGTCGCGGCGCAGGCTGGATCCGACAGTCGGCATGCTGTCGGTGAACAGCGGATTGGCGGCGTTGATCGCCGGACTGCCGGCGACCAGCGCATGCGTCTGGGTCGGACCGCCGTTGCTAGCGAGCGTGGTGTTGAGGATGCTGTCCAGTGCCGTTGGATGCGTACCGTCTACCGTCGCTGTCCGGCTGTTGCCATAAATTGGCCCGATACCGAAGAACGATTGCTGGTTGGTACGCTCGCTGCGGCCCAGCAAGTTGTTGTCGGCAAACATTGCCGAGGCGTCAAAAACGTAAATTTCATCGGCGCTTACGGTCGGTTGATCACCCAGCCCGCCGTTCCCGGAAACAATCGAATTGCTCAGCGTAATCGCGCCGCCTTCTATCGCGAGTCCACCGATATCGCTTGCGGTGTTCTGGGTGACCGTCACTTGATTGAGCGAGGTTGTGCCGCGCGAATAGATTGCGCCGCCGATCCCAAAGGCAAAATTGCCCGATAGTGTGGAGTTGTTCAGGGTCACGTTGGCCTGTTCCTCAACATGCAGCGCACCTCCGTCCCCTCCGGAGGTGTTGTTGGTGCTGAACACGCTGCGATTCACCGTGAGGCCGCCGCCTCGTTGAACCAGTACACCTGCCCCGTTGCCTGCACGGCCGAACTGGATCGTGACCCGGTTCAGCGTGAGCTGCCCATTGCTAGCGACTCGAAAAATGCGGAACGCTGGCGTTCCACCGCCGCCGATGAATCGCAGGATTCTGCTCCCGTTGCCCTCAATTGTGATCGCGCTACTGATTCCCGGAAGCCCGTTCGTGCCGACGTTGGTGTGGTTCGTCTGGGTGAGGTTGAAGGCGACATTAGGTGGCAACACGATGGTGTCGGCGCCACTGCCCGAGGCACAACCAGGGTCCCCACCCTGGCTGTCGGTGTTCGCGTTGATGATCGCGCCGACCAGCGAGCAGAGGCTGTCGTCGCCGTCGTAGGCATTGCCGACGGTGGACGATTGCGAGCTCACCGCGATCGTTGCGGCTTCTGCGGTACCTGCGACCACGAACGGCGCGGCCAGCATCAGCGCCGCGAGCGCAAGGCGGCGGGGAGACGGCGCAGCGGCTGGCGCTGGGGCCGGGGACATCAATGGGAAACGCGTCATGCGGGTTGCTCCTGGTCTCATCCTGGTGAACATGAACATCAAACGATCGGCCCTGTAGCCGTGTTCGCCGGATGTGGCCGGCGCTGGCGCGGTGCATCGGGGCAGGTACAGCCGCCCCCGATTTCCGTGCTCATCTACCCAGACGAGATTCCCGGACAAAACCGGACACGTCTTGCGAAAAAGTTTGCGCAAGGTACAGACGTGCACCGCCGATCGGAGTGGGAATAGGACCCCCTAAACACAGGCTGGAAATGCCTGATGGGAAGCGATTGATGTGCCGTCGGTTGATCGGAACAGCCTCAGTCGCCCTTGGCCAGACTAGACTAGGCAACCTTGGGATCCGGGAGCACGCCGATGTCGTCCGTCAACATGCTGCAAGCAAAGTCGTCACTGTCACGTCTGGTGGAGTCCATCGAACAGGGGCAGGTGCGCGAGATCGTCATTGCCCGCAACGGCCGGCCGGCGGCCAAGCTGGTGCCGATCGATGCGATATCGGCGACGCAGCGCATCGGCGTGGCGAAGGGCCTGTTCACGGTGCCGGACGATATCGACGTCCATAACGCCGATGTGGCGCGTCTGTTCGCCGGTGGCGGCGCGCCGTGAACCTGTTGCTGGATACGCACGTGGCGCTATGGGCCATTGCGGACAGTCCCCGGCTGGTCTCGAAAGCACGCGAGCTGATCGAATCGCCGCGCGCCACGGTCTGGATCAGCGCGGCAACGATCTGGGAAATTGCCATCAAGCACGGATTGGGACGCGGCGACATGCCGGTATCGGCCGAGGATGCGGTGCGCTTTTTCCAGCAGTCTGGCTATCGATTCCTGTCGATCGAGCCGGAGCACGTGGCGGCGGTGGGTGACTTGGCCGCGCATCACGCCGACCCTTTCGATCGCATGCTCGTCGCGCAGGCGATGGTCGAGCCGATGCGCCTGATCACGCACGATCCGCTCGTGGCGCGCTACAGCGACACCATCATCAGGATCTAGGCCTGCCGGCCACTGGCGCGAAAAAAAGCCCCCGGCATCGCGGGCGGAAGCCGGCAAGAGGATCAACCAGTATCTGTTCAGCATTGCTTTACGCCGCAGGTTCGGCGAATTACAGTGCGCCGGGCTCGAAACAAATGGAGAACCCCGGATGGAAGTCATCCTTCGGCGCTACGGCAACAGCACGGTGGCGGTACTGCCGCCCCCCGTGCTTCGGGATCTCGGCATTGCTGCCGGGCAGCACATGAGCCTGCAGACGACGGCGGACGGCAGCATCGTGCTGTCGCGCAAGCGCAAGTACGCGCTGGCCGAGATGCTGGCCCAGTGTGATCTCAAGGCGCCGCCGCCCGCTGATCTCGCGCTGTGGGAGACATCGCGGCCGGAAGGGCAAGAGGTCTGGTAATGCCGGTCTTCGACCGCGGCGATGTGGTGAGTGTGCCGCTGGACCCGGCGCTTGGGCACGAGCAGCGCGGAACCCGGCCTGCGCTGGTGCTGACCACCAAGGCCTTCAACAAGCTCGGCGACGTGCTGGTGGCGCCGATTACCCAGGGGGGCGATTTCGCCCGCTACGCAGGCTTTGCGGTGACCCTCGACGGAACCGGCTGCAAGACGCAAGGGGTGGCACTGGTCAACAAGATCAGGATGCTGGACCTCGCGGCACGCGGGGCCAGGAAGATCGAGCGCGTTCCGAGTGTGGTCATCGAAGATGCACTTGCACGGATCGCCGGCTTGCTCGAATAAGCCCGCGCATCCTTTCTCACTCATCGTTCGGTGCCAGATTCTGCGGCCCATCAAAAAGCCCCCGGCATCGCGAGATGCCGGGGGCTTTTTTGCGAGGGCCGGTCAGTTCCGGCTCAGTTGGCCGATCAGTTACCTGATCAGTTCACCGTACCGCCGCTGGTACCGGTACCGGTCAGCGTGACCTGCGTCGGCGTGCTGCTGACGCTGGTCAGGATCGACACGGCACCCGGCCGGACGCCGGTGGCGCGCGGCCGGAAGCGGCCGGTGACCTGGCAGCTCTTGCCAGCATCGAGGAAGCGCGGGCAGTTGTGGCTGCCGGTGTAATCGCCGGTAACGTTGACGCTGCGGATCTCCAGCGGGCCGCTGCCGCTGCTGCTGATGACCAGCGTCTGGTCACGGCTGGCGGCTCCCACCTTCACGCGGCCGAAGTTGAAGCTGCTGACGTTGGTCTTGATGGCAGGCTGCAAGCCCTTGCCGGTGCCGGACAGGCGAATCAGATCCGGGCTGCTGACGGCATTGCTGACGATCCGGGTTTCACCGGTGCGGGTACCGACGGCCTTCGGCGAGAAACGGATCGAGATCGTGCAGGTGGCCCCCGGTGCCACGCTCACGCCGCAGGTCGTCGTGTGGCGGAAATCGCCGGTGGTGACCATGCTGCTGATTGAAAGCGGTGCCGTGCCGGTGTTGGACAGCGTGACCACTTCCGGCTCGCTGGTGGTTTCCACGCCGATGTCGCGGAAGCGCAGCAGGTAGCCGGTGCCGAAGTCCAGATCGTTCATGTCCAGCTTCAGCGCCGGCGCGGTTGCGACATCAGCCGCTTCGATGCCGATGTTCAGCATCGCCGTCTCGGCCGCTTCGAAATCGGCATTGCCGGCCTGACTGGCAGTGACCGTGCAGGTACCGACGGCAAGCGCCGTGACCGTGCTGCCGCTGACGCTGCAGGTATCGGTCGTGCTGCCGAAGGTGATCGGATTGCCAGAGGCACCGCCGAAGGCGGAAAGCTGGCTGGTCTGGCCAACCTTGATCGTTGACGGATTCGCCGTGAAACCGCTGATCAGCTGGGCAGCCTTGTTGACCGTCACCTGCAGCGACACTTCATCGGCGGCCTCGAAATCGGCATTGCCAGCCTGGCTGGCGATCACCGTGCAGGTACCGGCTGACAGTGCCGTGACCATCGCCCCGCTGACCGAGCAGACCTCGCTGGTGCTGCTGCGGAAGCTGATCGAATTGCCGGAGGCACCGCCGGAAGCCGACAGCGTGGCCATGCCGCCGACCTTCAGCGACGCCGGGTTGGCGGTGAAGCTGCTGATCAGCTGTGCCGCCTTGTTGATGGTGATGCGCAGCGTCTTGGTGGTAGCGGCGTCATAGCTGTCGTTGCCGGACTGGGTGGCCAGCACCACGCAGCTGCCCGCCGCCAGCGCCGTGACCATGTTGCCGCTGACGAAGCAGTTCTCCGGGTCCTGCGTATCGAACTCCACCGCGTTGCCCGACGGCCCGCCGGTGGCCGACAGCGTGGTCATTTCACCGACCTTGAGCGGCGACTTCGCTGCCGCAAAGCTGGTGATGGTCTGCGCACCCTTGGTCACCGTGATATCGACGGATTCGTCGTTGGCTGCAAGATAACGGAACGTCCCGACATCACCGGTACCGGCCAGTGTCGCCTTGACGGTGCAGGTGCCGGCAGCAACGCCGGTGGCGATCACCGTGGTGCCGCTTGGACTGCCGGCAAACGGCATCACCGAGCAGACATCGGTGGTGGTGCTGGTCAGCTCCGGCTTCAGGCCCGAGGTGCTGGAGGCGAACACCGTGCTGCCTTCGTCGCCGACCTTGATGCTGGTCGGGTTGGCCTTCAGCGTGATCGTCGGCGTGGCATACGGTGCCGAGCAGGTTGCGGTGCTGCCGGTGCCTGTACCGGTGCAGCTCCAGCCCCAGGCGCCATCGCTGCCGGCGACGGCGCTGGCAGTACCGGTTTCGCACAGCGAACAGCTCGTGGGGGCCGTGGCGGTAGCCTCGCCGTTGGCCGTGCCGCAAGCGCCGTCAACGGGCGGCACGACCACGCCGCCTTCATAGGCGCCAAGGTCGATGGTGCCGCCCTGAACGCGGTCGCGTCCGTCCAGGTCCTTGGGCTGGGTGGTGGCGGCGTTGTCGCCGACGTCGAGCGCAGGGCTGCCGGTTTGCAGGCGGTAGTCGCCCAAACGGTTGGGGACCACGGTGCAGAGCGGGGCATCGACAAACTGTGGATCGGTATCGGTCAGGTTGTTGCTGCCGTCGGTGCCGCAAGCCGGGTTCCAGATGCCGCCGACTTTGCAGCCCTGCAGCAGCGAGTGGTGAAACGTGGGGTTGGGCAATACGCCGCTGTCCGACGACAGCTTCACGTCTTCGCCGGTGTTACCCCAGATGATGCTGTTGCGGTAGGTGCCGCAGCTCTCGCCCGGGCCGGTGCAGCTCAAGCCGCCGACGGCCGTATTGGCCTTGCCGTTGCCGGCAATCGTCAGACCGGTGAAGCTGGGGTTGGAGCCTTCCACCACCAGGCCGGTGCCGCCGTTGCCGTGGATCAGCACGTTATCGAGGCGGGGCGTGGCGCCGCCGGTAATGTGCAGCCCGCGATCGGCATTGCCCCTGATCACCAGATTGCGCAGCGTGGGTCTGCGGCCGTCTATCTTCACCGCCGATTCGAGGGCGCCTTCGATGTGGAAGCCATCGATCAGCGTGTTGAGGCCGCGCGACTGGAAGCTGATCACCGAGGTGGCATCCCCGTCATCGGCGATGCCGTTGTTGTTCAAATCGCCACTGAGCACGGTGACGTTGTTTTTCAGGTCGCGAGCGGCGAGAGCGATGGGGAATGAGGCGTCATTTAGGCCACCTACGCCCCCAAAGTCGGCCGGAAAGCCGCCATAGAGCTGGATAATCTGGCGTCCCTCAAGGAAGTTGAGGGGTACCTTATAGGTGCCGGCTGCCAAAAAATAAACGGTGTACGAGTTAGTCCTGCCAGCCGGTATTTCTAGGTCTCCTCTATTGACTAGAGCAGCGCGATTGACGATGACTTGCAAATTGCAGGGAGAAGTAACACTGCAGTTGTCTACCTTGTCCAGGGGCGCTGTGGAACTTATGTATTCAAACTTGAGGTTGCTGCTGGTGGACTGCGCCATCGCCGATGACGAAGCCGCCAGCAGCAGCGCCGCGGTGGCGAGGCGGAGCAAGGGGTGGGTTTTGAGGGTCATGGTTTCGGTCGCGGGTTCGTGAACGGCGGGGTCAAAGGCAAACGGTTGGGCGGATGGCCGGTGATAGCCCCACCCGAGCGATGCAAGGCCCGGATGCCATCTGCGTTTCTGGTGGTTTTCGGCGCGCCACGAAGCAGCGGCCGCAGCTTCGGGGACGACGCGCACGCGGGTATCCGTGGCGGTGATGCGGTAGCTGCTGAGCCACTGTCGGGTGTTCCATGTCATTGCCTGTATCGCTTCCTCTCAGTAGCCCTGCTCGCCAATGCCTGTGGGTCGTCCGCACGGTCTGCCGGCCGTTGCCGGCCGGTCGCAATTTGCCGTGCTGATCATCAAGACGAGATTCGCCGCTGAAACCGGACACGCGGCAGCAAAAAAACTTTCCAGAGGTCCCGCCCGCTTCTTTACGAAATGCCGGCGCATGGTGCCGACGCAGACCGCAAGCCTGCAGTGGTTAGGGGGTCCTACTGAAACTGCCGAGGCACGGTCGTTCCGGAACGGCGGCGCAATGCAATTCCGGTGGAAATTGAGAGGTTCGCGTCCACTGCGCCGACACTGAGAAAGCCCCCGGTATCGTGCGATGCCGGCGGCTTTCGGTGTTTGACGCTCAGCCCGGTGCGGCGTCTGCCGCACCGGGTGGTGATCACTTCAGTTCATTTTACCGCCGCCGTCGCCGTTACTCGCCGAGTTGCCGGTCACGTGGCTGCCGGTCAGCAGCAGGCTGGCGCTGGAGCCCACGAACGGGCGCCGCCGCTGAGATCGGCATCACCGCCCCACAGCAGCGCCCGGTGGACGGTGAGGTCGCCACCGCTGGCCACCGACAGCAACCCGAACCGGGGTGTGCCGGCGGCTTTGCTGCGTTCGATGACATTGCCGTTCGCCTAGATGCGCAGCGTGCTGGTGACCACCGGCAGGCCTCGATCGCTGTCGAAGCTGTCGGCACTCCCGGCGTTGTTCGCCACCGTCAGCGTGGTGGTGCGGCCGGGCGGAATCACGATGGTGTCGGCACCGGCACCGGCCGCGCAGTCGCCGGTGGCGGTGTCGCTGTTGGCGGCGGTGATGGCATCGACCAGCGAGCAGTTGTCGCTGATGGTGATCGTTGCGGCCTGTGCCGCGCCGGCCAGCGGCCCGGCCAGCAGCACGGCGGCTAGGGCCGTCCAGCGCGGCTGGCGGCGCGGTGATGGGGCCGGGGACAGCGGTTGGAAATGCGTCATGCGGGTTGCTCCGGTATCTATTCTGGTTAGCATCGAACGGTCGGCTCTGTAGCCGTGTTCGCCGGACGGGGCAGGCACTGGCGCGGTGCATCGGGGCTGATACAGCCGCCCCCGAATTCCGTGCTCCTCTACCCAGACGAGATTCCCGGTGAAAACCGGACACGCCTTCGAAAAATTTCGCGCAAGGTACAGACGTGCACCGCCGATTGGGGGGGTCTAGGACCCCTAACCACGGGCCGGAAATGCCTGATGGGAAGTGATTGAAGTGCCGTCGGTTGATCGAACAAGAATCCTCAGCGCGGGCCAGTTCGCCGCCGATAAGAAAGCCGCCAAGCAGCCCGAAAAAGTTAAAGAAATCGGCTCGCCGGCTACCCGCGACAGGGTCCTCGAGACCCTGTTCGCACGCGAATACATCGATCGCGTGAAGGTCGAAAAGGCCGAGTTCGTTCGCACCACGCCCAGGGAACGAGACCTCTGCCGACACGCCCCGCCCAAGGTGGTTTCGGTCGACCGAACCGCGTCTCCGGAGTCGGAGCTCTCCCATGTCCAGACCCTCCCGATCACCGAGGCTAGGGCCAAGTGGCAGGCGATCGTGGACGCCCAGACCGCCTCCGCTACGACCATCGTCGAGCGTCTGTCCCAGCAGATCAATACGACCCCGGCACGCGCCGGAGACCCGAACTTTTCCGGGGTAAAGCCCACGGCAAAGATGGTCGCCTTGGCCAAGAAACTGGCAGCGGAAAAGGGGATCAAGAAGCTCCCACCGAAGGTCCTTTCCGACTCCGCTGAGTGCCGAATATTCATCGAGTCGCATCGGGGTGCGCCAACTTCACGGGGCGCCGAAGTTGCCCCGGGAGGGGCACCTGAAGGCGCACGGAAGAAACCCCAATAGACCCGATTACCGAGCCCGGAGCAGGTCGAGTTCGCCCGTTTTCTGGCATCGAAAAAGGGGATTCAGCCACCCCAGAACTTCGATCAGGACCTGTCCGTTTGCAGGTCGTTCATCGAGGCTCAGCTCTGGAAATCCTCGTGACCTCGTACGTCAACAAGAAGGTCGGCGACGTCGCCATAGTCAGGGTCGACGCGACCGTCGAAGCCCTCCTCGCCCGGATGCAGGACGTGTGCAAGATGATCAAAAAAATCGAAGAAACAGGGGGTCCCAAAGCGGTCTTCTGCCGGCTCTGCGACAGTGGCCGTAGCTGCAACACTTCTTCAATATCGGTGGTAATTCGACTAATTCACTCAGGGTTTTTCTCGGTTTTAGCCGCCGAATCCGGGGCGAATTCGATGGCCCCAGCAGCCGTCGATCTGACGTCCGGCCCGCCAACTTTTCAACCGGGTCGTTACCGATTCCGGTCGATAGTTTCGGCAGTCAGAACTACCCGAACCGGCGCCGCCAGGAAGGCCAATTTCTCGGTGAGGGCACGACTCAAACGTGAGTTTGAGGCTTGCCCGGGAGTTCTCGTTTGCTCGGCTTTTAGCTTGACGCTCAGCCCATCCACAACCCGTTTTGAACCCGTTTCAATGACCGTTCTGGAGGGCCTGTGAGCGCCTTGTTGACCCACGAAATCGCGGCGGCCGTCGCCACGCTGGAGGTGCGGGTCCCTGAGATATAAGAGGACGTTCAGGCGGCTGTTTTGCCTGCTTCTTTGCCTCCGCCAGCCACAGATTTCGACCTGTGTTCAATCGGGGGGGGACGCGTTTCCGATCGGAATTTACGACGACGAGTTGGCGGCTTTGAGCGGCTTTACTCGAGGAGAGCCAGCGCAGGTTTTGGCCCCGGAACCACGCCCCCGTGCAAGGCAAACGAGGGGTACTGCCGACCATTATATGAGTCATTGCGAAATGGGGGGGTACTGCCGACGAGATGATGACCTCCCCCTATTCCTACTTGATTGACCCGTTTTCCGTGAACGTTTGTGCTCGGTCACCCGTTCAGATGGCGCCGGTTAATCAAAGCATTTGTTCCTCGCCGGTGTGAACCGCCCCGTCTTTCTCGGAGGCTTCAAACATTGAGAGGACGAAGCCATGAACAAGTTGACGCGTTACGCACCGGAGGTGCGAGATCGAGCATTCCGGATGGGGCTAGAACATCGGGACGAGTACCCGTCGCAGTGGGCGGCGATCGAGTCGGTGGCGGGGTAGATCGGCTGCAAGGCCGAGACGCTGCGGCAGCGGCTCCCACTGGCCGGATTGGATGCCGGTATTCAACCCGGGCCGATAAAGTGCGAGACCGAGCGGAGCAAGCAGTTGGAGCGCGAAGTTTGCGAGCTCCGGGAGGCCAACGGGATCTTGCGGAAGGCGTCCGCTTTTTTGCACTGGCGGAGCTCGACCGCCCGTTCGGCGATGAAGGCGTTCATCGACACCTGTTGTGAGGTTTACGGCGTCGAGCCAATCTGACGGGCCCTGCCGATCGCACCGTCGACCTAACACGTCCATGCGGCCCGGCGCCGTGATCCGTCGCAGCATCCAGAGCGAACACGGCGGGATGAACAGCTGCTGCCAGAAATCGCACGTGTCTGGACGGAGAATTTCCGGGTCTCCGGCGTACGCAAGGTCTGGCGGCAGTTGCACTGCGAACGGATGCCGGTGGGGCGCTGCGTCGGCGCCCGACTGATGCTCCGCGTGGGTCTGCACGGCGTGGTGCGCGGCAAGACCGTTCGGACGACGCTCAGCCAGCCGCGCGCGCCGTGCCCTCGGGATCACGTCGAGCGCTAGTTCCTGGCGGATCGGACGAACCAGCTGTGGGTCATTGCCTTTACGAACGTCGCTACCTCTCAAGGCTTTGCCTACGTCGCCTTTGTCATCGATGTCTATGCCCGCTGGATTGTCGGCTGGCGATGCTCGACCTTGGGCTGGACCGACTTCGTGCTCGATGCGCTGGAGCAGGCGCTGTATGTTTGCAAGACTTCGATGGCGACCGGCTGCTACATCACACTGATCGCGGGTCGCAATATGTTGGGACTCGGTACACCGAGCGGCATTCCGAAGCCGGGCTGGGGCCCTCCGTCGGCAGCGTCGGCAACTCCGACGACAACGCGTTGACCGAGACGATCATCGGCCTTTACAAAGCCGGAGTGATTCTCCGCCGGACATCCTGTCCGCGCCATGACGATGTCGAGTTGGCGACGCTGAACTGGGTCGAGTGGTTCAACCACCGTCGACCGCTCGAATCCATCGGCAACAACCCGCCTGCCGAAGCAGAAGCTGCCTACTATTCACAAACCAATGGGCTCGCCATCGCGGTGTGACTCTATCGAAAGGGCGTCCGGGAAAACTGGGACGTTTCAAGCAGCAACACATCTGGACCGTCAGACCTTTTTTTGTATAGTCCACGAGCGGTCCCTTTATTTCGATGGCGCAGGGTGTCGCGCGATGTTGTCCGGTGTTTTTAGGTGCTTACAAATCAATTAGTTACGCGAAAGGTGTGCGATTTTCATCGAATATTTTGGTTTTGAAAATCCCCGTGTCGGCGGTTCGATTCCGTCCTCGGCCACCATACAACGTTGGAAAAGCCCCTGAAAACAGGGGCTTTTTTTTGCCCGCTGAATTGATCGCCGCGGCTGTTCCGGGTCCCGGTCCCTGAACGGTTCCAGAGCTCATGCGCAATGCGCCACCGATAGCGAAGCGCTCGCAGCAGCCACTGCCGCTCTGAAGCTGTCGCCCACTAGATGCCCACTTCAGCAGTGCATCCGAGTTGCGGCTGCGGCTCGCTGGCGCAGCGATGTCGACAGACATCGTCGACACAGGGTGCTCGGGTTTTGCCTCCTCCTCACTTACGGCATGCGGCCACGACGACCGGTCGCTCGGCGTGATTCATCGCACCGGACCTGAGCCGCAAATTCGGTTCGGCAGTTGCGCAAGCGCGCGTATTGGGTCATCGATATCGCACATATTTAACGCGGACGTTTCATGTTTCTCTCGATGTCGCTGCTAATTCCTCTTTCGTGGCGCGATGAAGCCTGTTATTAATCAAGGCGACTTAAAAATCGCAAGAAGCCATGACGAGCGTTGTTCGCAACCTTGTATCCCTTCCGGTCGCTGCCGACGATGGCGCAGGTACAGCAGGCGATTCGTCAACGCTGGGCCGAAGCGAGCGCACCAAGCTGGCATTGATGGAGGCTGCCGAGACACTGTTCGGCGACTTCGGAATCGACGCCGTCGGGCTGCGCACCATCAGCGATGCGGCGCAGCAGCGGAACAACAACGCGGTGCAGTACCACTTCGGCGGCAAGCTGGAACTGCTCGCCGCGATCCTCGAATGGCGCGAGGCACAACTGCAGCCGATGCGTCAGGCGTTGCTCGAACAGGGCGCGGAGCAGGATCGCCTGCGCGACATTCGCTGGCTGCTGCGCGTGATCTTCGAGCCGAACTACCGCCTATACCGCGATCACGGCGTGATCAGTTACATGAAGCTGCATGCCGCCTACATCACGACCCACCGTCCGCGTGGCGTCCCTCATCCGGTGGACACCGATTCGCCGAGTTGTGCGGCTTTTCGCGAGGCGATCCGGCTGATGGGCGAACGGCTCGCATTTCTCGGGACGCGGCGACTGTGGTGGCGCCTGGAAAGTGTCGGCGAGATGTTCCTCAGCACCTTCATTCAGCACGCCGCTCGCCCGCATGAGCTGAATCCGCCGCTGGACGAGTTGTTCGAAGACGCGATCGAAATGATGGCGGCGGCGATGTCGGCTGCGCCAATGCGGTAGCAGCTCGGTTTTCAGCACGTTCGTCCGCGCGTTTGCGGCGCGGACGATCAACAAGAGAGGAGGAGAACAACGATGACAATGACAACGACCCACGCTCACACCATCTGGTTCGCCGACCCGGCCGGAATCGACCTCGGTCTGGTCGGTGGCAAGGGGGCCAACCTGGGCCGCATGACGCAGAAGGGCTTCGTGGTGCCGCCCGGGTTCGTCGTGGCGACCGGCGCCTACATGGCCCACATCGACAGCCTGAAGCCGCAGCTCGCGACGATGCTGGCCCGCATCGACTACAGCGATGCCAATGCTCTCGAGGAAGCCGTCGCCCAGATCCGGCGGCTGATCGTCGGCACCGAAGTTCCGCCGACGATCGCCGCAGAGATCAGCAGCGGCTACAACAAGCTGGGTGCCGATTTGTACGTCGCCGTTCGTTCCTCCGGCACCGCCGAGGATCTCGACGGCGCTTCGTTCGCCGGCTTGCACGATACCTATCTCGACATCCGTGGTGACGCTGCGGTGATCGATGCCGTGAGGCGCTGCTGGGCCAGCTTGTGGACGGCGCGTGCAGTGTCGTACCGCAAGACGCAGGGCTTCAATGCGTTCCCGTCGATCGCCGTAGTCGTGCAGCAGATGGTCGAATCGGAAGTGTCCGGCGTGATGTTCACCGGCAACCCGATCAACACCGCCACCGACGAGCTCATGATCAACGCCAGCTGGGGGCTTGGCGAAGCCGTTGTGTCGGGCATCGTCACACCGGACGAATACATCGTCGGCCATCGCAACCTGAAAGTGCTGCAGAAGACGCTCGGCACCAAGCGCGTCGAGATCGTGCGTGACCATGCCAAGGGCGTTGGCACGCTGCATTGCGAGGTCGAGGACGCTCGCCGTGAACGCTTCACCTTCACCGATGATCAGGTCGCCGAGCTTGCCGCCATCGGCCGCAAGGTGCAGGCCGCCTACGAGGAAATGCCGCAGGACATCGAGTGGGGCTACGCGAACGGCAAGTTCTACGTGCTGCAGTCGCGCCCGGTCACGGGCGTGGAGTTCTCGTGGGATGCCGACGTCACGGAAAGCGTGCAGGGCAACAGCGACGCGGTGCCGTACGACAACATCTGGTCGCGAGTTTTTCCGGAAGAGATGTGGACCGGCGCGATTTCACCGCTGATGTTTTCATGGCGCTGCTGGGGCCTGAACCAGTGCCACAGCGTCGGCGTGCATGTCGCCGGCTATCCGGAGCAGGACTACACGACACGCCGCCTGTGGCGCTATTACAAGGGTGTGTCGTACTACAACACCGAGGCTGACCGTCACCGCATCAAGCAGTCGATCCCACCACAATTGCGGCCGGGCATGCTGCACAAGATTCCGAAGGCCTGGCACGAGGAGTGCCTGAACGCCGACTTCGACTGGGGGCGCTACATCGAGCTGTTCCTGCGCACCGAAACCCAGCGTCCGGACATGGGCTTCAACTGGCCGAAGGCGATTCGCGACGATTTCATCGATAACCCCGTCTATCGCGAAGCGACGCGTCCGCGCACCGTGGCCGAACGCGAGGCCATGTCTGACGAGGAGATCAAGCGCCATCTCGCCGAAGTGATCCGGCTCGAGATCAGCTCCTACGATCCGCCGTGGTACGGACTGCTCTGGTACATGGGCGAGTCGCTCGGCTGGATCGGCTGGATCTGCGCCAACTGGTACACCGGTGGCCGGCCGACGATCTTCATGGACCTGATGACCGGCACCCGCAACGAGTGCATCACCGGTATCGAGTCGTACGCTTCGTGGGAGCTGGCGAACTTCGTTTACAAGTCTCCGGAACTGCGCGAGCTATATCGCAAGTACCCGGACGAGCGCTTCTTCGACTTCGTCGGCCAGTGCGTACAAGGACCGGAGTTCCTGAAGAAGTATCAGGATCACGTTGCCAAGCGCGGTCATCGCGGTCATCCGGATCGCGACATCTACTTCGACCGCCGAGCCGACAACGTGATGGTCGACCTGCGGATGTTTGCCGGCCTGTTCGGTACACCGGACCCGCGCATCCAGGAACACCGTACGCGCGCCCGTCTCGAAGAATCGATCCAGCACGTCTACGACAATCTCGCCGCACAGCCCGAGCACGGCGTGCTGAAGGCCAAGCTGTTCAAGTTCCTGATCCAGTTCTCGCATGACTCCATCGAGTTCCGCGACAACGAACGCGAGGTCATGGACTGGTCGACCTACAACATCAAGCTGTGCTTCGAGGAAATCGGCCAGCGCTGCGTCGAACGCGGGGGCCTGAAGGAAATGAAGGAGTGTTACTTCCTGACCATGGAAGAGCTGTATGCGGTGCTGGAAGGCACGGAGAACAAGCGCCTGACCCGCGCCAAGATCGACGCCCGGCGCAAGAACTTCAATGCCATCGACACCAAGTCGCGGCATCCGGCACCGTTCATCGTGGCCGATCGTCCGGCACCGATCGACCAGCCGGAAATCTCTGGCGACGGCGTGCTGCGCGGCAAGACCACCAGCATCGGCAAGGTCACCGGCACGGCGCGCGTGGTGCTGGAGCTGAACCAGATCGGCAAGGTCAAGCAGGGCGACATCCTGATCGTTCATGCCACCGATCCGGGCTGGACGCCGGTGTTCATGCTGATCAAGGGCATCGTGCTGGAAACCGGTGGCCTGATCAGCCATGGCGCGCTGCTGGCACGCGAGTTCGGCCTGCCCGGCGTGCAGATCGAAGGCGCGCTGCAGCTGATTCCCGACGGCGCGACGATCACGCTGGACGGCGACAACGGCCTGGTGATCATTCACGACGAGACCGATCAGCCCAGCGGTGCAGCACTGGAACAGGCCGCCTGATTCACCGCTGACCGATACGGGGCGATGCCGCTCGGCATCGCCCCGTCTCCCGAAGCTTTCTTGACCGCGTCAGCGCGCGCTCGACTTGCCAGTTTCCATCCCGTGGAGCGGCCTCGCGAGCGGCACACGGCGTTGGCTGCAGGCGCGATGCCGCAAAGGCTTGGGCTGGTCATCATTCATGTGGCCGGCGGACCACCTCGGGTAGCTGGGTGTGCGGGTCGTTCCCGCTTGAGTCACTTCGACTGCAAGCCCGGGACCGGCTCGGGCTCGCCATCGATTCCGCCCGCAGCAGAATCGGTCTTTCGCTTCGGTGCCAGAACCGAGCCTGGTGCGGCGCTACCGAGCATCGAGGCCAGCAATGGTCCACCGGCGAGGTTGCCGGCACCGGATGCGCTGGCATGCGCGGCGAATTCGGCCGCGATCGAACGCAGTGCCGCAAGCCCTTCGCCAGGCGCGGCGCGAGTTGCCGCTGGATTGTCCAGCCGCACACCGCCATCGCTGCCGATCGAGAACCTCACGCGGTCGCCCGGCTTCAGCTGCAGCGCCCGCATAACGGAATCCGGCAGGTGGATCGCCTGATTGGCGCCAACGGTTTGCACGAGATCGAACAGCGGTTCGAGCGGGCTGGGCATGGACAGCTCGGGAGCAGATGCAGAGGGCCGGATTGTAGCGATCACAGTGCGGCGACTCGCACGCTCAGCCCTGCAGCAAGCGAGCTGCGCAGCCTGAAAGCGCTGCGCGAAGTTGCGGTGCCCGGTCTGGGGGCGGGATGGGCGACATGCCCGGTCCGCATCGTGATCGGCATCGGCAACATCGCGATCTCAGTCTGGCGACCGAAGATGGTGATCACCATCCGCTGCTCGACGTCGGTCGATCCGAGTTGCGAGAGCAGCGCGTGACCAGGTCACTGCACAAGCTTGATGGCGCGCATCGAGCATGCGTGATGCCAGCGGCTTCCGAGGCAGCACGGGCACGGTGAGCCGCATCTGTCAGACCGCCGCTGCACCGGGAGCCGGGCGTTTGTCTGACAACTAGCAAGGGAGGCGAGGCGAGGCCATATCGCGACGCCGCGGATCGGCGGGCGATCGCGACCAGGTCGCAATCACCCGCTGTCACCGCGAAGCTCAAGCGATCTCGAAGTTCGGATAACCGCTGGCCGCTTCCGTATCGCAGGCCTGCTTGTATGACCGGAAACCGCCGAGGTACGGCAGGATCACGCGCGGCTTGCCAGGCACGTTGTCGCCCATGTACCAGCTGCTGGCTTCGCCGAACAAGGTCATCTTGCCGATCGCGTTGACCGTCTCGCGCCAGGCGCTTTCCGGTTCCGGCTTGGCTTCGATCGTCCGGTGGCCGGTTCGGGCCAGGTGCTCGATGCAGTCCATGATCCAGTTCACGTGGTACTCGTTGCCGAGCACCATGTTGTAGAGCACCGACGGGCTGCCGGGGCCGGTGGTGATGTACAGGTTCGGAAAGCCCGACGGCATGATTCCGTACAGGCTGCGTGGGCCGTCCTGCCAGTGTTCGCTGAAGCGCTTGCCCGCGCGGCCGCGAATGTCGATGTTGAGCAGCGTGCCGGTCATCGCGTCGAAGCCGGTCGCGAAGATGATCATGTCCAGCGCATGCACGGTGTCGCCGACCTTGAGCCCTTCCGGCGTGATCGCGCGGATCGGGGTCGATTTCACATCGACCAGCTTCACGTTGTCGCGGTTGTAGGTCTCGTAGTAGCCGCTGTCGGCGCAGATGCGCTTGGCGCCGAACGGATAGTCCTTCGGCACCAGCAGCTCGGCGACGGCCGGGTCCTTGATCTTCGCGCGGATCTTGCGCTGGGCGAATTCGGTCAGCGTCCGGTTGGCGGCCTTGTCGACCAGCAGATCGACAAAGCTGCAGTAGAAGTACAAGCCGCCGGCGGCCCAGCGCTTCTCGTACTCGGCTTCGCGTTCCTCGGCGGTGACCTCCAGGGCCTTGCGGGTTTCCGGCGCCAGCTTGGCGCAGATGCCGACGTCGGAATCCCATTCGCGCGCGCGCAGGTCGGCGTAGCCGGCCTTCTGCCGGGCCGCTTCATCGTCGCTCAATGGACCATTGCCAGCCGGGATGCTGAAGTTCGGCGTGCGCTGGAACACGGTCAGATGGGCTGCCTGTTCGGCGATGATCGGGATTGCCTGAATCGCTGACGAACCGGTGCCGACGACGCCGACCCGCTTGCCGCGGAAATCCACTGCTTCCTTCGGCCAGAACGCGGTGCGCAGGATCTGGCCCTTGAAGCTGTCGGCACCCGGATACTCGATCGGCTTCGGCGTCGACAGGCAGCCGGTGGCCATCACCACATGGCGGGCCGTGATCCGGTGGCCGCGATCGCTGCAGACCGTCCACAGGCACGTTGCATCATCGAAATGGGCGGACACCACGCGGGTGCTGAACTGGATGTCGCGGCGCAGGTCGTAGCGGTCGGTGACGTGGTTCAGATAGGCGAGGATTTCCGGCTGCCGCGCCATCCGCGTCGTCCACTGCCATTCCTGCTGCAGTGCCTCGTCGAACGAGTACGAGTACTCGATGCTTTCGAAATCGCAGGCCGCCCCCGGATAGCGGTTCCAGTACCAGGTGCCGCCGACGCCTTCGCCGGCTTCGAAGCCGATTGCCGCGAGGCCTGCCTTGCGCAGCCGGTACAGCGCATAGATGCCGGCAAAGCCGGCGCCGACGACCACGGCGTCATGAATGGCGGAACGGTTGCTGCTGCGGTCATCGGGGGCGGATGCATCCATCGGTGGTCTCCTCGTTGCGGATCGGTATGTCGTGGGGGCCTCGTCTTCGCGAGGCTGACCGTGCCTTGCCGAAAATTCGGCAACTGCCTTCGGTCATGACCGGTTGGCAGCAAGGTCTTTGCCAACCATTCTTGCCGTGTCCAACTAGCTGATCGGAATGGGATTAACGGGGTGGGCCGATTCGCACCGGGCGCGCTCGCCGGTCGGATTTCCGGAAAAGCCGGAACCGCCCGCGCTTGTGTTTCGGCAAATAAAGAAACATGGTCGGACTCGATGCTGATCACCGAGACGCTCAGATGCCCACCCGCCGCAAGTCCCCGGCAGCTGCTGACTCCGCCACGCCCGGCGCCGGCCCGACTGCCGACCAGACCGCCGAACGCCTGTCGCGGACGGTCGGCGAGCACCTGCGCTTCTCGCCGGACGCCGGCCACATCCAGCTGTTCGGCCAGCGCATGCTGCTGATGCATGCCCAGCCGTTCGCCGAGCTGCGCCGCGAGCTGCTGAACCGGCTGGGCCTCGGCCCGACCCGCGAGCTGATGACGCGCCTCGGCTACCGGCAGGGCTTCGAGGACGGCGAGCGGATGCGCGCGCTGTACGGCGACGATCTCGCCTACACGCTGGCGATCGGCCCGCGGCTGCGCGAGACCGAAGGCTTCGTCCGCACGCTGCCGATCGATCAGATGCGCTTCGATCCGGAGAAGGGCGAGTTCTGGGGTGATTTCCTGTGGGCTGCGCCTTGGGAAGCCGAGGCCCATCTGGAGCAGCACGGCCTGTCCGGCGAGCCGGCCTGCTGGGTGATGCGCGGCTATGCCGACGGCTACTGCACGGCGGTCACCGGCATCCCGATCTACTGGCGCGAAGTCGAATGCGTGGCGATGGGCCATGCCCGCTGTCGGGTCATCGGCAAGCCGCTGGCGGCCTGGGATGACCTCACCGAAGCGGAAGTCGGCTTCCTGCAAGTCGAAAGCTTCGTCGGCGCGCCGGTACGGGCCGCGACCGCCCGCGCCGCCGATGCCAACGCCAAGTCGGTCCCGCTGGCTGCCGGCCGCGCCGCGACCGGGCCGGTGACCAATCTCGAAGGCTTCGTCGGCGCCTCGGCCGGCTTCAATGCCGTGGCCCATCTGGTACGCCGCGTGGCACCGACCGATTCCACCGTGCTGTTCAAGGGCGAAAGCGGCGTTGGCAAGGAATGCTTTGCGCGCGCGCTGCACGCGGTCAGTGCGCGCTCGGCCAAGCCGATCATCGCGATCAACTGCGCGGCGATCCCGCCTGATCTGGTCGAGGCCGAGCTGTTCGGTGTGGAGCGCGGCGCCTACACCGGTGCCGACCAGGCCCGGCCCGGCCGCTTCGAGCGCGCCGACGGCGGCACCTTGTTTCTTGACGAGATCGCCAGCCTGCCGCTGCCGGCGCAGGGCAAGCTGCTGCGCGCGATCCAGGAGCGCGAGATCGAGCGGGTCGGCGGCACGCGGACGATCAAGGTCGATGTCCGGCTGGTCGCTGCCGCCAATCGTGACCTGCGGGCGGAGATGGAAGCCGGCCGCTTCCGCACCGACCTGTTCTATCGGCTCAACGTGTTCCCGATCGAGATCCCGCCGCTGCGCGAGCGCCGCGAGGACATTCCGCTGCTGGTGTCGGTGTTCCTCGATCGCTACGCGCAACGCTTTGCCAAGCCGATCACCGGACTGACGCCGCGCGCCTGGGATGCGCTCTGGGATTACGACTGGCCGGGCAATGTCCGCGAGCTGGAAAACATGGTCCAGCGCGCGGTGATCCTTGCCGAAGCGCAGGGCGCAATCGATGTCCAGCACCTGTTTGCCGGCGGCGAAAAACTGCGGCCGTCGTCGTTCAATGTCAGCGCCCACGGCGCGCTGGTGCCGTCGGCCGGAGCGGAGGCCGAGGCCACGACCAGCATCGGAACGGAGAGCAGCGCCGTCACGCCTGCCGATGCCCGCAGCCGACTGGCCGCCGATCTGCTGCAGGCGCTGCCGTCGTTCGAGGCCATCGAACAGCTGCTGCTCGATACCGCGCTGGCACAGACCGAAGGCAATGTTTCGGCGGCTGCGCGCCTGCTGAAGCTCAAGCGCGGGCAGGTTGAGTACCGGGTACGCAAGCGGGCCGGATAGCCCTGGGCAAGACCACGCGGGAAGCCCCCCGAACGAGTCGAGGCAACCCCTGAGTCGCGTGATACCGGCTGCCGGCAGTGGCCAACATGCTGGCGGCCAGCTTGGACACGTGACGGGCACCGGTCCGGTGCCTGCCGTGCTGATCCGCGAACAGGGGAAGCGCATGTGGCTCGATGACAGGCAGATCGGCGAACTGGCGTCGCTGGACGATGGCAAGACCGGCTGGCCGGTGCCGACGCAGATGATTTCCAACGGCGAGTTCCTGCCGATCGCGCAGACCGAACAGCAGAAGAAGGTCGAGCACGAACTCGGACAGCTGACCGCCACCCACAGCCGCAAGCTCGGCGTCAGCCGGCGCGATTTCCTGCGCAGCGGCGCCGGCATGAGTGCGGCATTCCTGGCGATGAACACGGTATTCGGCAGCTACTTCAACGACGCCGATGCCGCAGCACTCGACCCGGATGTCGCCGAGGCGCTGCGCGCGCGGCTGCGCGACCAGCCGATCATCGACGTGCAGCTGCACTTCGTGCGCGACGACTACAAGAAGACCATCGTGCTGGCGCTCGGCGAGTACGCCAAGAACTGGAATCCGGTGCTGGCGCGCGAAGGCGTCAGCATCGACCGCTACAAGTTCGATCACTTCCTGAAGGAGGTGTACTTCGACAGCGACACCCGCATCGGCCTGGTCAGTGCTGCGCCGTCCGAGCAGGGCGACAACGTCATCGTCGGCAATGCCGGGCTGGAACAGGCGCGCCGGCTGGTCAACGAGGCCGCGGGCTCGCGGCGCATGCTCAGCCACAGCGTCATCGCGCCCGGTCAGAAAGGCTGGCTGGAGGAGATCGACAAGGCCATCGAGCTGTACAAGCCAGATGGCTGGAAGGGTTACACGCTTGGCGATCCGTTCGAGAACTCCCAGTACCCCTGGCGACTCGACGACGAAAAGCTGATGTATCCGGCGTACGAAAAGATGATGAAGTCGGGCATCCGCACCGTCTGCATCCACAAGGGTCTGCTGCCGGATGACTACCAGCGCACGATGACCCACTGGCGGCACGCCATGGTCGACGATGTCGGCAAGGCGGCGAAGGACTGGCCGGGCCTGAACTTCGTGATCTACCACAGCGGCTTCCGCAACTTCCTGTCGAGCCCGAACCCGGTGCTGGCCGAGTTCGACAAGACCGGCCAGATCGACTGGGTGACCCAGCTGGCCGAAGTGCCGGCGAAGTTCGGCGTCAGCAACGTGTTCGCCGAACTAGGCACCACCTTCGGCAGCTGCGCGGTCACCCATCCGAAGCTCGCCGCGGCTGTGCTCGGCACGCTGATCAAGGGCATGGGTGCGGACCATGTGGTCTGGGGCACGGATTCGGTCTGGTACGGCTCGCCGCAGTGGCAGATCGAAGCGTTCCGGCGCATCGAGATTCCGCCGGCCATGCAGAAGGCGCACGGCTATGCCGCACTCGGCGCCGCCGATGGCAAGCTGAAGTCGGCGATCCTCGCCGGCAATGCTGCCGGCTTGTTCAATCTGCACAAGGAGATGGCCGAGCAGCCGTGGCGCCACGACCTGCTGGCGCAGGCCAAGGCCGAATACCAGGCGGCCGGCGGCAAGCCGTCGAACCAGTATTACGGCTTCATTCGCAAGTCCAGCGGGATGCTGTCGTGAGCAGCGGATTCGCTGACCGCAGCGTGCTGGTCACCGGTGCGGCTTCCGGCATCGGCCGCGCGATCGCGCTGGCGGCCGGCCGTGCCGGTGCCAAGCTGGTCGTCGGCGACATCAATGCCGCCGGGCTTGCCGACACCGTTGCCCTGCTGACCGGGATCGGCGCGCCGACCGTGTCGGCAAGCTGCGACGTGCGCCGGCAGGCCGATGTCGACGCGCTGTTCGCCGCTGGCACGACAGCGTTCGGCGCGCCGCAAGTGGTGTTCGCCAATGCCGGCATTCTCGGCAGCCCGGTGGATGTCTGGGACTGCCCGGAAGCGGCGTTCGCGCAGGTTGTCGACGTCAACCTGATGGGCGCGTTCCGGACCATCAAGGCAGCGCTGCCGGCGATGCTGGCGCGCGGCTCGGGCGTGATCGTCGCCACCGCTTCGGTCGCCGGGTTGATCGGCGCGCCTGGTCTTGCCGCGTATGTCGCCAGCAAGCATGCAGTGATCGGCCTGGTGAAATCGACGGCGCTGAACGTCGCGGCGCAGGGCGTGCGGGTCAATGCGCTGTGCCCGGGCATGGTCGACACCGCGATGCTCGATGCGCTGGCCAGCGATCAGCCCGGCCTGCGCGAAGCGCTGATGGCCATGAACCCGATGAAGCGCATCGCCACGCCTGAAGACATCGCCGGCGCCGCGCTCTGGCTGGCCTCGGATCAATCGAGCTTCGTCACCGGCCACTGCCTGGCGGTCGATGGCGGCTTCATCGCCCAGTAGGCCGGGCATCGCTTCCCAACCGCAGTGATCTGGAGTCGCAGATGAACGCCAACCCCGATACCCAGGACGCTTCCGAACGTCTGGTCCGCGACTTTCTCGGCGCCTGGACCGGCCGCGACATCGACGCGCTGTGCGGCTACTTCGCAGCCGATGCGGTCTATCACAACGTGCCGGTCGCACCGATCACGGGGATCGCCGGCATCCGCCAGATCTTCGTCGCCTTCCTCGACGCTTTCGAAGCCGCGAGCCTTGATGTGGTCACGCTCGCCGCCGCGCCAGGGCTGGTGATCGCCGAGCGCATCGACCGCTTCGTGATGCGCAATGGCACCCGCGTCGTGCTGCCGGTCACTGGCGTCTTCGAGGTGCGCGGCGGCCGGATCACGCGCTTCAGCGACTACTTCGATCTCGCCGATTTCGAGCGCCAGAGCGGCTTGAAACTCTAGTGCGGGCCGCGCACAGGCCACGTGCCGAGGGGGAATCGCTGCAGGGTATTCTGGCGCCCCCCTTGTGCTGCCGGTGACCACGATGACCCGTCCCTGGACCGCCGCTCCCGAACTGCAGTGGCTCGACCGCACGCCGCGTTGGGAGGAATCCGGCCACGACGAGCAGCGCCTGCGTCGCGCCGAGAAGGACATTCGCTGGATGCGCAACATCGGCCTGATCGGCTGGTTCGTGGTGCTGCGCGGACATGGCTATGCGCTGGGCCTGACGCCGGTCTGGGCCGTCTACGCAGCCGGCGTCGTCTACGGAATCTGGGCGCATCGGGAAGCCGGGCGGACCCGAAACATCCGGCGCACTGCGGTGCTGACCACGTTCGGCGATCCGCTGCTGGCCGGCATGATGTGCCTGGTCACCGGCGGCATCGATTCGGTGCTGTATCCGTTCTTCTACTTCACGCAGATGTCGGTCGCGATCCGCTTCGGCGTGCTTGAGTCGATCGGTGTCGCCTGCTTCAACTGCTTCGTCACCGTGCTGATCTTCTTCGCCGAACCGCTGTACAGCGGCACCTCCGTCCGCGAAACCTGGCTGACGCTGAGCACCCAGTTCTTCCTGCTCGGCTTCGCAGGCTTCATGGGCGCGATCCTGGCCGACTGGGCGCGCGAGCACGCCAGCCTGATCCTCGAACACGCGCGCAGCCTGCGCGAATCCGGCGAGCGCTATCAGGCGGTGCTGCACCGCTTTGCCCAGGTGCAGGAAGAGGAGCGCCGCAACATCTACGGCGAGCTGCACGATCGCATGAGCGGTCACCTGTTCGGCCTGCGCCACGGGCTGGAGCAGTGCATCGCCGGTCTCGATGACCGCGATGCCCTGCGCGAAAAGCTCGGCGAACTGGAACTGACGGTGCGCGCCTGCAACCACGATGTCCGCTCGATCATGAACGAGCTGCGGCCAACGGTGCTCGACGAGCTGGGCTTCTTCGAAGCGGCCAGCGAGCACCTTGCCCGGCATTCGGAAGTCGCACCGTACCGGCTGAGCTGCCGCATCGACCCGCGCCTGCGCGACTGGCGCTCGCGGCAGGACGCGATGCTGTTCCGGCTGCTGCAGGAAGCGCTGCTGAACATCCAGAAGCATGCGCAGGCGTCAGCCGTCGAGGTCGTGCTCGAAGCGCGACAAGGGCAGGTCGTTCTGAGCATCAGCGATGACGGCCTCGGCTTCGATCCGGAGCGGGTGCCGATTGGCCACTACGGCCTGATGACGATGCGCGAACGCGCCGAGGCGGCCGGCGGCCGGCTGATCGTCGAGGCCGGGCAGGGCCGGCGCGGCACGCGCATCGAAGTGCGGCTGCCGGGGAGCGCATCGTGATGGCCGCCACTCGTGTGTTCCTGATCGACGATCACCACGTGCTGCGTCAGGGCATCGCCCGGATGCTCGACCAGGAAAGCGATATCACCGTCGTCGGCCAGGCCGGTGATGCGCAAAGCGGCATCCGCAGCATGGAAGCGCTGCAGCCGTATCCGGAAGTGGTGGTCATCGATCTGAAGATGCCGGGCCAGAGCGGCATGAGCGCGATCGGCGAAATCATCGCCGCGCATCCGGACACCCGGATCATCGTCTTCACCATGTACGACAACCCCGGCTATGTCTGGAGCACGATGAATGCCGGCGCTCGCGGCTACCTGCTGAAGAGCGCGTCGAGCGGCGATCTGCTGCGCGCGGTGCGTTCGGTCGCCAGTGGCGGCGGCTACCTGCAGGCCGAGATCACCATGCCGCTGCTCAAGCGCCTGGTGCAGGACGCGCGCAGCGCCGAAGACCGCGGCGCGTTGTCGGTGCGCGAGATGCAGATTCTCGAAGCGCTTGCCGACGGCCTGAGCAACAAGATGATCGCCCGGACGCTGAACATCACCGAGGAAACGGTGAAGTCGCACCTGAAGAAGATCTACGAAAAGCTCGGCGCCGCCGACCGCGCCCATGCCGTCGCGATCGCGCTGCGCCAGCAGCTGATCGGCTGAGACCGCCGCCACGCGGCTCCCCCGAATGGGTCGCCGCCGATACCGGATCGCGTGATTCCCGCTGAGCTGCCCGAGCCGAACAATGGCTCAGGTTCGCAACGGGAGCACAGGGTGTCCGGATCGATGGCAGCGACACTGCATGCGGCAACGCCAGCGCAGGAAGCGGAGCGCGCGGCGGTGCAGCGCGCAGCTGCGGCAGCCGGCTTCGACGCCGCACGGTTCCGCGCCGAGCTGCGCGCGTTCTGCCGCGATCAGGTGCCCGCCGACATCGGCACGCGGATGCGCCAGCACCAGTACTTCACGCGCGAGCAGCGCATCCGCTGGCAGCAGCTGCTGCAGACGCGCGGCTGGTTCGTCGGCCACTGGCCGAAGGCCCATGGCGGGCAGGGCTGGGGCCCGCTGCAGCGCTTCATCTTCGTCGAGGAACTGGAGCGCGCCGGCACGCCGTGGCTGACCCATTTCGGAACCTCGTTCCTCGGGCCGGTGCTGTGCGCGTTCGGCAACGATGCGCAGCGGGCGCGCTTTCTCGGGCCGATCCGCGATTCCACCGAGTGGTGGTGCCAGGGCTTTTCCGAACCCGGCTCGGGCTCCGATCTGGCATCGCTGAAACTGCGCGCCGAACGCAGCGGCAGCCATTACCGCGTCAACGGCCAGAAGACCTGGACGACGATGGCGCAGTGGGCCGACTGGATCTTCTGCCTGGTCCGCACCGAGGCCGGCGGCAAGCCGCAGCAGGGCATTTCCTTCCTGCTGATCAATCTGAAAAGCCCCGGCGTGACGGTGCGGCCGATCGACACCTTCGATGGCGGCCGGCACGTCAACGAGGTGTTCTTCGACGACGTCGAGGTGCCGGTCGAGCATCTGGTCGGCCAGGAAGGCGATGGCTGGACGATCGCCAAGTTCATCGTCGGCCGCGAGCGGCTGCTGGTCACCGAGATCGGCAAGGCCTGGCATCTGCTCGGCGTGCTGCATTCGCTCGCCTCAACGCGCCGCGAAGGTGCGCGCAAGTTCAGCGACACCGCTGCGTTCCGCCGCCGCGCCGCCGAACTGGAAGTGCAGTACGACAGCCTGCGCGCCACCGCCTATGCCGCAGTGCTGGAAGCCGAGGCCGGCCGCGAGCATCCGGTCGACGCCTCGCTGCTGAAGATTCGCGGCTCCGAACTGCAGCAGGCTATCCACGACGCGATCACCGACCTGCTGGCCCGCGACGGTCTGGCGTTCCAGATCGAAGGCCTTCACGACGACATCGACGGCTATCGCCACGGCGATGCCCGGCTGCCCGGCCTGCTGCACGAGCACCTGCACTGCCGCGCCGCGAGCATCTATGGCGGCAGCAACGAGATCCAGCGCGGCATCATCGCCAAGACGGCGCTGCACGTGTGATGGACAACGACGCGCTGCACCTCTTCGAGGAAACCCTGGCTCGCTACAACCGCGAGCGCTACGACGCTGTGCAGTGGAGCGACTACGGCCGCCTGCCGCAGGGCCATGCGCCGGAACGTTGGGCCGAGCTGCAGGCGATGGGCTGTTTCGAGCTCCTGCAGCCGGAGGACGATGCGCGCCCCGCGCCGCTGGCCGACCTGCTGCCGCTGTACGCCGCCGCTGGCGAGGCCTTGTGGCGCGAGCCGCTGGCTACCGTGTTCGCCGAGCCGGTCGCGGTCATCAACCAGCTGGCGGACCTGGATCAACGTCGCACGCTGCTGGACGGCCTGATCTCCGGCGAGCGGCCGCTCGGCTATGCACACCGCGAGACCGCTGACGGCGCGGCCGACGCGATTGCCACCACGGCAACGGCATCCACTGCTGCATCCGGCACCGGCTGGCGGCTCAGCGGCGACAAGGCGATGGTCATCGGTGCCGATGTCTGCGCTGGCTTTCTGGTGTCGGCGATCGATGCCGCGCGCGGCGCGCCGGCGATGTTTCTGGTCGACGCTGCCGCACCCGGCCTGCAGCTGCAGCGCTATCGCTGCATCGATGACGGCATCGCCGCCGATCTGCGCTTCGATCAAGTCCCGGCGCAGCGGCTCTGCGACGGCGCAGCCGCAGTCGCGGCTGCGAATGCGCGCGGCACGATCCTCGCGGCGGCCGAAGCGCTGGGGATCATGCGTGGTGCCAATCGCGACAGCACCGAATACCTGCGCGAGCGCCGCCAGTTCGGCCAGTCGCTGCTCGGCTTCCAGGCGCTGCAGCACCGGCTGGTCGAGATGCTGATGCGCCAGCGCGAATGCGAGGCGCTGGTCGCGGCGGTGGCCGAGGCCTTCGATCACGCATCGCCGACGCTGCCGCGCCAGGTGCTGGTGCTGCGCGTCGCCGTGGCGCGCGCGCTGCGCCACATCACTCGCGAAGCCGTGCAATTGCACGGCGGCATGGGCGTGACCCAAGCCCTGCGCATCGGCCGCTACTACCGCCGCGCGCTGATGCTCGACAGCCTTCACGGCACCGCCGACCAGGCGCTCGAAGCGCTCAGCGAACACTCCTGACCCACCCGCACGAAGACCCAACCGACATGCGTATCGAAGACCAGCCGTACCGCACCATCAAGTTCAGCCGCGAGGGCCGCATCCTCACGGCCAGCATCAACCGGCCGGATGCGATGAACGCCGTCAACGGCGAGCTGCACGAGGAACTGTCGCGGCTGTTCCGCGACATGGCCGATGACAGCGATTCCGACGTGCTGGTGCTGACCGGCGAAGGCAAGGCCTTCTGCGCGGGTGGCGACCTCGTCTGGCTGCAGGCGGCGATCGACGATCCGGCGGTGTTCCTGAACACCGCCAGCGAAGCCAAGCGCATCCTGTTCGGCCAGCTTGATCTGGAGAAGCCGCTGATCTGCCGGCTCAATGGCGCCGCGGCCGGGCTGGGCGCGTCGATCGCGCTGTTCTGCGACGTCATCATCGCCAGCAGCAATGCCTCGATCGGCGATCCGCATGTCTCGGTCGGCTTCGTGGCCGGCGACGGCGGCGCGATCATCTGGCCGCAGCTGGTCGGCTACGCGCGCGCCAAGGAATACCTGCTGACCGGCAAGATGGCCAAGGCCGAGGAAGCCGAGCGCATTGGCCTGATCAACAAGGTGGTGGCGCCGGACGCGCTCGATGCCGCGGTCTACGGCCTGGCGCGCGAGCTGGCCGCCGGTGCGACCAAGGCGATCCGCTGGACCAAGGTGGTGACCAATCTGCCGCTGAAGGCGATCGCTCACACGATCTTTGATACCGGCCTGGCCTACGAGAACCTGTCGAACCTGACCGCCGACCATCAGGAAGGCCTCAACGCCTTCCGCGAACGGCGCAAGCCGGTGTTCACCGGCCGCTAGGCCGCGCCGCCATGGACCGCCTCGACTGGCAACGCCTGGCTCATCAGCGCCCGCTGGCTTCGACCGGCGCGGCGGTTCCGACACTCGCCGAACTGGCGATCGCCGCTGCCCGTGACACGCCTGACGCCATCGCTTTCATCGACGGTGACCGCCAGCTGAGCTTTGCTGCCGTGCTGGACGAGGCACGCAGCCTCGCTTCGGCACTGTGGCAGCTCGGCCTGCGGCCCGGCGATGTGCTGAGCTTCCAGCTGCCGAACTGGGCCGAGACTGCGGTGATCAATCTCGCTGCAGCGCTCGGCGGCTATGTCTGCAATCCGATCGTGCCGATCTACCGCGAGGCTGAACTGCTCGCGATCCTCGGCGATTGCCGCAGCCGCGTGCTGTTCGTGCCCGGCGTCTGGCGCGGCTTCGACTACGCCGCGATGGCGCAGCGGCTGGCGGTGCATCTGCCGGCGCTGCAGGCGGTGGTGCAGGTGCGCAGCGACGGCCCGCAGCGCTACGAGCAACTGCTTGCTGCGGGCCGCGCACAGCCGGTGTCGCTGCCGCCGGTCGCGGCCGATGCAGTAAAGCTCGTCATGTACACCTCCGGTACCACCGGCCCGGCGAAGGGCGTGCTGCACAGCCATCGCAGCCTGCCGGTGTCGGTGCTGGCGGCGGTCGGCCAGTGGGGGCTCACGCGCGGCGATGCGCTGCTGATGCCATCGCCGGTGACGCATGCCACCGGCTACACGGTCGGCCTTGAACTGCCGTTCGCGCTGGGGCTGACGACGGTGCTGATGGCGCGCTGGAATGCCGTGGAAGCGCTGCAGCTGATCGAGCAGCACCGCATCGCGGCGACCGTCGGCGCCACGCCGTTCCTGCAGGAGCTGCTGGCAGCGATGGACGCCACCCGGCGCACGCGCCTGCCGCTGCGAGTGTTCGTCTGCGGTGGCGCGGCGGTACCAGCGGAACTGATCCTGCGCGCCGGCAAGCGCTTCGCCGGCTATGCCTGCCGTGGCTACGGCGCCACCGAAGTTCCGTTCGTCACCTGCGGCAGGCGGCCCAGTGATCCCGAAGCGATCGGCGCCACCACCGATGGCTGCGTCAACGGCTACGAGATCCGCATCGTCGATGCCGAACAGCGTGCGCTGGCGCGCGGCTGCGAAGGCGAAGTCCAGGTCCGTGGCGGCAGCCTGTTTCTCGGCTATTCCGATCCGGACGCAACAAGGGCCGCATTCACCTCCGATGGTTACTTCTGCACCGGCGACCTCGGCGTGCTGGCCGCCGACGACACGCTGACGATCACCGGCCGCAAGAAGGATCTGATCATCCGCGGTGGCGAGAACATCTCCGCGAAGGAGATCGAGGACGTGCTGCATCAGCATCCGCTGATCCTCGAAGCGGCCGTGGTCGCGGCACCGTGCGCGCGCCTCGGCGAATGCGTGGCTGCGTTCGTGCGCACCCAGGACGGCGCGACCTTGTCGGCCGACGATGTCGTCGCCTATGTGATGCGCGCCGGTCTGGCCTGGCAGAAGTGCCCGGAGCATCTGCGCCTGGTCGACGAGCTGCCGCGCACTGCCGCCGGCAAGATCCGCAAGGACCAGCTGCGCGCGCGCATTCGTGCCGAACTGTTGGCGCCGACACCTTGAGCGCGCCGACGCATTCACCGGTTCGAGTGATGGCGAGCACTGCCGGCCACGCCGATGCTGGTGCCTCGAAATTCAATCTTCGGGAGCGCCGTCATGAGTCATGAAGTCACCCTCCGCTATCTCGGCGGCGTCGAAAGGCGCATGTCGGTCGGCGCCGATCAGACCATCCTCGAAGCAGCGGAGGCGAACGGCCTGCCGATCGTCAACGAATGCCAGAGCGGGGTTTGCGGCACCTGCATCGGCGCCTGCAGCTCGGGCCGCTACGAGATGGGCCGAGCCGAAGGGCTCAGCGATGTCGAGCGCGAGGCCGGCAAGCTGCTGACCTGCCAGACCACCGTGCAGTCCGACTGCGTGCTGGAACTGCAGTACCCGTTCGGCGACAACGCGGCACAGCTGCTCAGCGGCGAAGGCCGCGTGATCGCTGTCGAGCAGGTATCGCCGACCACCGCGCTGCTGCGCATCGATGCTTCCGGTCTGGGCGCTGCGATCGATTACCGGCCGGGTCAGTACGCGCAGATCCGGGTGCCCGGCAGCGATCAGTGGCGCAGCTACTCGTATGCCCATCCGCCTCGCGACGATCAGCAGCTGGAGTTCATCGTGCGCCTGCTGCCGGAAGGCGTGATGTCCGACTACCTGCGGCACGTCGCCAAGCCGGGCGATGCGGTATCTCTGCGCTGCAGCAAGGGCGGCTTCTATCTGCGGCAGGTGACGCGGCCGGTGGTGCTGGTCGCCGGCGGCACCGGCCTGTCGGCGATTCTGGCGATGGCGCAGCGGCTGGCCAGCCAGCCGCTGGATCAGCCGGTCACGCTGCTTTACGGCGTCACGCACTACGAAGACCTGTGCAAGCTCGATGAACTGCGCGCGCTCAGCGAACGGCAGCCGCGGCTGGTCGTGCACAGCATCGTTGCCCGTCCGGATGCGCGCTGGACCGGCCCGGTCGGCGTGGTCACCGATCTGCTGAACGACATCGCGCTCAACGACGGCGATGTCGACATCTACCTGTGCGGCCCGGCGGCGATGGTCGAAGCGACGCGCGGCTGGCTGGCGCGCACCGGCCTACAGCGCGCTGGCCTGCACTACGAAAAGTTCGTCGCCAGCGGCAGCGGCCGGCGGGCACGTCAGGCGTCACCGATCGACGTCCAGACGCTGGATCTTGCCGCGATCGCCGAAGCCGGCCGCGGCACCGCCGTGGTGGTCGGCGGCAGCATTGCCGGCATCGCCACCGCGAAAGTGCTGCGCGAGCATTTCGGCAGGGTCATCGTGCTGGAAAAGGACGGCCATCACGATCGCAGCGAAGGCCGGCCCGGTGCGGCCCAGGGCTGGCATCTGCATCACCTGCTGACCGCTGGCCAGCAGGAGCTGGAGCGGATCTTCCCCGGCATCATCGACGACATGGTTCGCGAAGGCGCGTTCAAGGTCGACATGGCCGAGCAGTACCAGCTGCGCCTCGCCGGCAGCTGGAAGAAGGCCTGCAAGGGCGGCATCGAGATCGTCTGCGCCAGCCGGCCGCTGCTTGAATGGTGTGTCCGCCGCCGTCTCGATGGCGAGCCGGGAATCGACTTCCGCTACGACACCGAGATGCAGGATCTGGTCTACGACGCGGCCGGCAACCGGGTGCTTGGCGTCGTTGTCGACAGTGCCGATGGTCCGCAGGTGCTGCCGGCGGCGTTCGTCGTCGATGCCTCGGGCAAGAACACGCGCCTGCCGGAATTCCTCGAACGCATCGGCACCGGTGCACCGGCGCTGGAGCAGGACATCCTCAACTGCTTCTATTCGACGATGCGTCACCACGTGCCGCCGGAGCGGCGCTGGACCGACAAGGTGATGGTGATCTGCTACGCCTACCGGCCGAACGAGCAGACCTATGCTGCGCAGTACTACACCGACAGCAGCCGGACGATCCTGTCGACCTCGCTGATCGAATACAACTGCTATTCGCCGCCGCGCAATGCCGCCGAGTTCCAGGCCTTCGCCAAGCGCATGCAGTCGCCGGTGGTCGCCGAGCTGATCGACGGACTGGAGCCGGCATCACCGGTCTACAACTTCCGCAGCCCGCGCATGCAGCGCTATCGCTATGAGCGGCTGCGCAAGCTGCCGAGGTCGCTGGTCGCCATCGGCGATGCCTACACCAGCACCGATCCGGTGGCTGGCCTCGGCATGACCATCACCCTGCAGGAAGTGGCGCAGCTGCGCGCGCTGCTGGGCCAGCACGCAGCGGACAGCGCGGCGCTGCCGAAGCGCTATTACCGCGCGATCAGCCGGATCGCCGACGGCGCCTGGTTCGTCATTCGCGAGCAGACGCTGCGGTTCCCGTGGGTCAAGGATGTGGAGTCGAAGCGGCCGTTCTATTTCCGGGCGCTGAACTGGTACATGGACCGGCTGGTCGAGCTGGTGCACGACGATCTCGCGTCGTACCGGAAGTTTTTGGCCGTGATCCATCTGGTCAAGCCGCCGCTGACCTTGATGACGCCGCCGATGATCGCTCGGGTGATCGGCAAGTGGCTGCTGACTCGGCTGCAGGGCCGGCAGACGCTGATCGAGCGCAACTTCGGCAGCGCGCAGAAGCCGGACAGCGCGCCATCAACGGTGCAGCCGGCGTCGCGCTGACGCTGTCGCATCGACCACCCCCATCACCGCAGGAGCAAGGCATGTCGCGTATCCACAGGATGCTCAAGGTCAATGGCGCACGAATCCACGCGGTCGAGGAAGGCGAGGGGCCGCTGGTGGTGCTGGTCCACGGCTTTCCGGAGTCCTGGTATTCGTGGCGGCATCAGCTGACCGCACTCGCCGCCGCCGGCTACAAGGCGGTCGCCATCGATCAGCGCGGCTACGGCCAGTCGTCGAAGTTCCGTGTCCAGGAGGCCTACCGCATCGGCAAGCTGGTGGCCGACATCGCTGGCGTCATCGACAGCTACGGCGTGTCGTCAGCGTTCGTGATCGGCCACGACTGGGGTGCGCCGGTGGCCTGGACGTTCGCCTGGCTGCATCCGGAGAAGTGCCGCGGCGTGGTCGGCATCAGCGTGCCGTTTGCCGATCGCGCGCTGGTCGGCCTGCCGGGCAGCCCGTTCGGCGAGAAGCGGCCGAATGACTATCACGTCGAACTCGCCGGGCCAGGCAAGCAGTTCTATCAGGACTATTTCGCCGAGCAGGACGGCATCATCGCGGAGATTGAGGAAGACGTTCGCGGCTGGCTCAAGGGCCTGATCTGGACGGTGTCGGGCGATGCCATCGCGGCCCAGGTCGCGGCGGCCGCCGCTGCCGGCATTGCGCCGATGGACCCGGTGGAAACGCTGCGCCACGGCCCGCTGTGCATGCCGGTCGGCGCGCGGCTGAAGGATGCCTTCGCCTACCCGGAAACGATGCCGGTGTGGATGAGCGACGCCGATCTCGATTTCTTCGCTGCCGAGTTCGAGCGCTCCGGTTTCGGCGGGCCGCTGAGCTTCTATCACAACCTCGACGCCGGCTGGCACGACCTTGCCGAGCAGTCCGGCAAGCCGTTGACGCCACCGGCGCTGTTCATCGGCGGCGAGTTCGATGTCGGCACGATGTGGGGCCACGAGGCCATCGCCCGTGCCGAAGAGCGGATGCCGAACTATCGCGGCACCCACATGCTGGCCGGCTGCGGTCACTGGATCCAGCAGGAGCGGCCCGAGCAGACCAACCGGCTGCTGATCGACTTCCTGAAGTCGCTGAGCTGATCCGCCGCGCTGTGCAGCGGGCTTCAGGCGAAGCGCGCTGCGAGCCCGTCGTCGCCGCTCGACGGCGGCCATTGGCAGCTAGTTGCCAGATGCGCGCGCGCAAGCGGCCGGGTGATCGCGTACAGCCGGCGGCACAGCGCGTAGGCTGCGATTCCGGGCCAGTCGGCTGGCAGCATCGGGATCGGCAGTCGCGGGTCGTGCAGCGTGGCGCGCCGGAATGCATGGATCATCAGCGTCTGCACCCGGAATGCCTGTACTGGCGTCAGTGATGCGGCCGCGAGCGCGGCGACCAGCGGCTGGAAACGGGCAATGAAGCGGCTGTAGCGGGCGCGCACTTCGTCGAGATTCCAGAACGTCAGCAGCTCAGGCGTGGCGTCGAAGCCGTCCGGTCGCGCGCCACGGAACACCAGCACCCGGTCGGCGAGGCCGAGATCACCAAGCAGTTGCTGCAGCACCGCCTGCTTGGCGTCCGGATGAATCATCACGCCGCTGGCCAGCGCGGCGAAGCCTTCCCATTCCAGTTCGCGGCGCAGGTCGACGCGGTTCGGCAGCGTCTCCGCACTGCGCGGCGCGATCACCAGCGTCCACTGGCCATCCCAGTCGTCGCTCGGCGCCGTGTAGATGCGCTGCGAAGCCAGCTCGATGCGGCGCTGGCCGAGCGCGGTCAGCGAGTAATGGCTGCGCCGTCCATCGCGGCGCGTGCTCAGCCAGCCTTCCTCGATCAGCCGGAAGCAGCTGGTACGGACCAGCCGTTCGCTGAGCCCGAACGGCGCCATCAGCGCGATCAGTTCACTGAGCCAGAGGCCCGATGCGCCGGGCAGGATCGAATCGCCCAGCACGGTGACGATCAGCGACTTCGATTTCGGTGCTTCCTCGGCGACGTAGCGATCGAGCCAGGCGTTGATCTTCATGCAGGAGACAGGAGCGGCGAGCGAGGAGTCGGCACGCTGCACAGCGGCCGGAAACCCAATTCTACGGCAGCCATTAATTGATACGAAACTAGTGTTGACAATTGAATTAACGTATCAAATACTCGTTGCAGATCCTTGCCGAGCCTTGCCATGTACGCCCAGATGGTCGACACCGGTACGCCGTCATCCGCCACCATCGATGCCCGCGAAGCACGTTTCCAGCAGCGCATCGACGACGGCATTCGCATCGAGCCGCAGGACTGGATGCCGGAGCGCTATCGCAAGACGCTGATCCGCCAGATCAGCCAGCACGCGCATTCGGAGATCGTGGGCCAGCTGCCGGAAGGCAACTGGATCACCCGCGCGCCGAGCCTGAAGCGCAAGGCCATCCTGCTGGCGAAAGTGCAGGACGAAGCCGGCCACGGGCTGTACCTGTATTCGGCGGCGGAAACGCTGGGCATCAGCCGCGACCAGATGGTCGAAGACCTGCATGCCGGCCGCGCCAAGTACTCGTCGATCTTCAACTACCCGACCTTGACCTGGGCCGATGTCGGCGCAATCGGCTGGCTCGTCGACGGCTCGGCGATCATGAATCAGATCCCGCTGTGCCGATGCAGCTACGGCCCGTATGCGCGAGCGATGATCCGGGTCTGCAAGGAAGAGGCGTTCCACATGCGCCAGGGCTACGACCTGATGCTGGCGCTGGCGCGCGGCACGGCAGCGCAGAAGGCGATGGCGCAGGACGCGCTGAACCGCTGGTGGTGGCCGTCGTTGATGATGTTCGGCCCGCCGGATGGCGATTCGGTGCACAGCGCCCAGTCGCAGGCCTGGAAGATCAAGCTGTTCACCAACGATGAACTGCGCCAGAAGATGGTCGACCAGACGGTGCCGCAGGCCGAGCATCTGGGCCTGACGATTCCCGATCCCGATCTGAAGTGGAATGCCGAGCGCGGCCACTACGATTTCGGCGCGATCGACTGGGACGAGTTCTACAACGTGGTCAAGGGCAATGGCCCCTGCAATCGCGAGCGCCTTGAAACGCGACGCAAGGCCTGGGACGACGGCGAATGGTTCCGCGACGCGCTGGTGGCCCATGCCGAAAAGGCCGCGCAGCGCGCTGCTGCCAAGGCCGCCTGATCTGCTTCCCGGAGCAACGATGAAGAATCAATGGCCGTTGTGGGAAGTGTTCATCCGCAGCCAGCACGGGCTGGCGCATCGCCATGTCGGCAGCCTGCATGCGCCCGACGCGACGATGGCGATCAACAACGCCCGTGATGTCTACACGCGCCGCAACGAGGGCGTCAGCATCTGGGTGGTGAGGAGCGTCGACATCACCGCCAGCAACCCCGACGACAAGGCCGAGCTGTTCGACCCGGCGCAGAGCAAGGTCTACCGGCACCCGACGTTCTTCCCGATGCCCGAAGAAGTGAAGGGCCTTTGAACATGCGCACGGCTCGCTGCGAGTATCTGCTGCGCTTCGGCGACAACGCGCTGATCCTCAGCCAGCGGCTCGGCGAACGGTGCGGCAAGGGGCCGGCGCTGGAAGAGGACATGGCGCTGACCAACACCGCGCTCGATCTGCTCGGTCAGGCGCGGCTGTGGCTGAGCCTGGCCGCCGAGGCAGCCGGTGACGGTGCAGACGAAGACACGCTGGCCTACCTGCGCGACGACCGCGAATTCCACAACGTGCTGCTGGTCGAGCAGCCGAACGGCGGCTATGCCGACACGCTGGTGCGCCAGTTCCTGTTCGATGCCTGGGCGTCGCTGGCGCTGCGCCAGCTGCTCGGCTCGCGCGATGCCGCGATTGCCGCGATCGCCGAAAAGGCCGTCAAGGAAGTCAGCTACCACCTGCGCCGGACCAGCGATCTCGTCGTGCGACTCGGCGACGGCACCGAGCGCAGCCACGCGCTGATGCAGGCCGCGCTCGAAGCGCTATGGCCTTACCACCACGAGCTGTTCATCGGCGATGCCGTCGACGCCGAAATGGTGGCCGCCGGCATCGGCTTCGAGCCGGCGAGCCTGCGCGATGCCTGGCTGTCGTATGTCCGCGAAGTGCTGGCCGAAGCAAGCTTGACCATGCCGGCCGCAGGCGGCTGGGCACCGAAGGGCGGCAAGCAGGGGCTGCACAGCGAGCATCTGAGCCGGCTGCTGGCCGAGATGCAGGTGTTGCCGCGCAGCCATCCCGGCGCGCGCTGGTAGTTGCGCGGCCGATGAGCGACATCGTCGACAAGCCGTCGCTGGATCAGGTCTGGCACTGGCTTGCCGACGTGCCGGATCCGGAGATTCCGGTGATCTCGATCACCGATCTCGGCATCGTTCGCGAGGTGCGTTACGACGGCGAGCAGCTGGTGGTCACCGTGACGCCGACCTATTCCGGCTGCCCGGCGACCGACGTGATTGCCGAGTCGATTCGTGACGCGATGCGCGCGCACGGCATTGCCGATGCGCGCATGGAAACGCGGCTGTCGCCGGCCTGGACCACCGACTGGCTGAGCGCTGACGCGAAGCGAAAGCTGCGCGACTCCGGCATCGCGCCACCAGTCGGGCTGGCGGCGAACGAGCAGCGCATCGACGTGAGCCGGCTGGGTCGCCGCGTGCCGGCCGCACCGGTCGTCGCTTGTCCGCGCTGCGCATCGACCCGCACCGAGCTGCTGAGCCAGTTCGGCTCCACACCGTGCAAGAGCCTGTATCGCTGCACGCTGTGCCGCGAGCCGTTCGACTACTTCAAATGCCACTGATCGCCCGTCTCGGGACAAACCGCAGCAGAGAGGCGGCATGAGCCTGTTCCAACGCCTGACGGTTGTATCGGTCCGCCCGGAAACCCGCGACGCGGTCGTCGTCACCTTCGCCGTGCCGCCGGAGCATCGCGAGGCCTATCGCTATGAAGCGGGCCAGCACCTGTCGATTCGCGCCGACATCGACGGCGAGGACGTGCGGCGCTCGTACTCGATCTGCTCGGCGGCGCAGGACGAGACCCTGCGCGTGGCGATCAAGCGCATCGACGACGGCCTGTTTTCGAGCTGGGCGTTCGAGCATCTGAAACCGGGTGTCGCGCTCGATGTCATGGCGCCGGCCGGGCACTTCAACGTGCCGCTGGTGCCGGAGGCGCGCCGCCACCACGTCGCCTTCGCGGCCGGCAGCGGCATCACGCCGATCCTGTCGCTGATCAAGACCACGCTGAAGGCGGAAGCCCACAGCCGCTTCACGCTGATCTACGGCAATCGCGCGTCGTCGTCGGTGATCTTCAAGGACGAACTCGCCGATCTGAAGGATCGCTACATGGGCCGCTTCAACCTCGTCTTCATTCTCAGCCGCGAGCATCAGGACGTCGACCTGTTCAACGGCCGCATCGATGCCGCGAAGTGCGATGCCCTGCTCAAGCAGTGGGTCAATCCCGAGGACATCGACGTTGCCTACATCTGCGGTCCGCAGCTGATGATGGAGCAGGTGCGCGACAGCCTCATCGGCAATGGTATTGCCAAGTCCAGCATCAAGCTGGAGCTGTTCGGCACCGCGATGAATGGTGCCGCGCGCAAGCCGCGCACGGCTACGATCAACGGCGAAGCGGGCTGCGAAGTCACGGTGATCCATGATGGCCGCAGCCAGCAGTTCAGCGTCAGGAAGAACGGCCCATCGCTGCTCGACGCTGCACTCGCCCACGGCATCGAGCTGCCGTACGCCTGCAAGGGTGGCGTCTGCGGCACCTGCCGCTGCAAGCGCGTGCACGGCGAAGTCGATCTCGACAACCAGTTCGCGCTGGAAGACTACGAACTGGCGCGCGGCTTCATCCTGAGCTGCCAGAGCTTTCCGGTCAGCGACCGGCTGACGCTCGATTTCGATCAGGAAACCTGAGGCGTGACTGCGCCGGCACTGCTGCTGACCGAGCGACATGGCAAGGTCGCGCTGCTGCGTCTGAATCGCCCGCAGGCGATGAATGCCTTGTCCTTGCCGTTGCGTGAAGCGCTGCGGCTTGCCTTGATCGCGCTCGACGCTGACGACAGCATCGGCGCCATCGTCATCACCGGCAGTGACACGGTATTCGCTGCCGGTGCCGATGTCCGCGCGCTGCAGGACTGGTCCGAAGACGATGCCCGCAACAACGCCGAGCTGCGCGGCGCCTGGCAGCAGATCGGCGCGATGCACAAGCCGGTGATCGCCGCCGTGGCCGGCATGGCTTTCGGCGCCGGCTGCGAGCTGGCGATGATGTGCGACTTCGCACTGGCCGCCGACAACGCCCAGTTCGGCCAGCCGGAGATCCGCCTTGGCCTGATTCCGGGCTCAGGCGGCACCCAGCGGCTGGTCCGCGCCGTTGGCAAGGCCAAGGCGATGGAGATGGTGCTGACGGGTCGCGCAATCGACGCGACAGAAGCCGAGCGCGCCGGACTTGTCGCCCGCGTGCTGCCGCTGGCCGAGCTGATTCCGGAAGCACTGAAGACCGCCGAGCGCATCGCGGGCTTTTCAACGCCGATCGTCGAACTGGCGCGTGCTGCCGTGAACGCCGCGCATGAAACCCACCTGCAGGAAGGGCTGCGGCGCGAGGCGGCGCTGTTCGAAGCCACGTTCGGCACCGAAGACCGTCGCGAAGGCATCGATGCCTTTCTGGCCAAGCGAAAACCCGTATTCAAGAACCGATAAAGCGTCGACCGCGTCGCCGCAAAGAACGAGGGGGAGAGACCCGATGATCAAGCTTGAAAGCTACGCCTGCGGCAAGTGGCAGGCCGGCGAGGGTGGCGACGTGATGCTGAACGCGCTGACCGGCGAACCGGTCGCGCAGCTGTCGAGCAAGGGGGTCGATTTCGCCGCGATGCTGGCCTATGGCCGCAAGGTCGGCGGCCCGGCGTTGCGCCAGCTGACGTTCCACGAGCGGGCCATGAAGCTGAAGGCGCTCGGCCAGTATTTGAGCGAGCGCAAGGACGCGTACTACGCGATCTCGGCAAAGACCGGCGCCAGCAAGATCGATTCGATGATCGACATCGACGGCGGCTTCGGCACGCTGTTCTCTTACGCCAGCAAGGGCCGGCGCGAACTGCCGAATGCCCGCTTCATCGTTGATGGCGCCACCGAAGTGATGGGCAAGACCGGCAGCTTCGTTGGCCAGCATGTGATGACGCCGCTGAAGGGTGTGGTGCTGCACATCAATGCCTTCAACTTCCCGGTCTGGGGCATGCTGGAAAAGCTGGCCGTGAACCTGCTGGCCGGTGTGCCGGCGATCGTCAAGCCGGCGTCGCAGACGGCCTATCTGACCGAAGCGGTGTTCCGCGACATGGTCGCGTCGGGTATTTTTCCGGAGGGCGCGTTCCAGCTGATCTGCGGCTCGGTCGGTGACAGCTTCGAGCATCTGACCGGCCAGGATCTGGTCACCTTCACCGGTTCGGCCTCGACTGGCCAGAAGCTCAAAAGCCATCCGGTGATCATCCGCAACAGCGTGCGCTTCACGATGGAAGCGGACTCGCTGAACTGCTCGATCCTGGGTCCGGATGCGGTGCCCGGCACGCCGGAGTTCGATCTGTACGTCAAGGAAGTGGTCAAGGAAATGACCACCAAGTGCGGCCAGAAGTGCACGGCGATTCGCCGCGCCTTCGTGCCGCGCGCGCAGATCGATGCGGTCAGCGAAGCCTTGAAAGCGCGGCTCGCGAAGGTCGTCGTCGGCGATCCCTCGGTCGAAGGCGTGACCATGGGTGCGCTGGCTTCGCTCGCGCAGCGCGACGAAGTGCGCAAGGCAGTGGGCCGGCTGCGCGCGGCTGCCGATCTGGTGTTCGGCGATCCTGAAGCGTTCGCGGTCAACGGTGGCGATGCGACCAAGGGTGCATTCCTCGCGCCGATCCTGCTGCGCTGCAATGACCCGCACGGCGCGGCGGTCGTGCATGAGGTCGAAGCTTTTGGCCCAGTGGCGACGTTGATGCCCTATGACGATGTCGACGATGTCATCGCGCTGGCCGCGAAAGGCGAGGGCAGTCTGGTCGGCTCGCTGTTCACTCACGACAACGATTTCGCGCGCGAACTGGTGATCGGCGCGGCGAGCCATCACGGGCGGCTGCTGATCGTGAACCGCGAATGCGCCAAGGAATCGACCGGCCATGGCTCGCCGATGCCGGTGCTAGTGCACGGCGGTCCGGGCCGTGCTGGCGGCGGCGAGGAAATGGGCGGCGTGCGTGGTGTCATGCACTACCTGCAACGCACGGCGCTGCAGGGTTCGCCGGCCACGCTCAGCGCGATCACCGGGCAGTGGATCGCCGGCACGCCGCGCAACGAGGGCATCCATCCGTTCCGCAAGAATCTCGACGAGCTGCAGCTGGGCGACACGATCACCGCCGGCCCGAAGCTGATCACGCTGGACGACATCGAACACTTCGCGCACTTCACCGGCGACACCTTCTACGCCCACATGGACGAAGTGGCTGCGGCAGCCAATCCGTTCTTCGGCGGACGCGTGGCGCACGGCTATTACATCCTGTCGGTCGCGGCCGGATTGTTCGTGCAACCGGACCCCGGCCCGGTGCTCGCCAACTACGGCCTCGACAACCTGCGCTTCGTCACCCCGGCCAAGCCGGGCGACAGCTTGAGCGTGACGCTGACCTGCAAGGGCAAGAATCCGCGCATCACCGAGCACTACGGCGAGGTGCGCTGGGACACGGTGGTCAGCAATCAGGATGGCAAGGTGGTGGCGACTTACGACGTGCTGACGATGGTGGAGAAAGGCCCCGTCGCGGCTTGAGGCGAGCCTTGCTCGCCCTGACGGGCGCAGCGGTCTGACTGGACGCACTGACGACAACAACCAGCGGAGGAGAACGCGCATGACCTACGAAAGCATCCTGTTCAGCATCGATGCCGGCATTGCCCGCATCACGCTGAATCGCCCGGACAAGCTCAACAGTTTTAATGCGGCCATGCATCAGGAATTGCGCGACGCGATCAGCCGCACGGCGGCCGACCCAGCAGCGCGCGTGCTGCTGCTGACCGGCGCTGGCCGCGGCTTCTGCGCCGGACAGGATCTTGCCGATCGCAGCGTCAGCGCCGATGCCGTTCCGGTCGATCTCGGGCACACGGTCGAGACGCTGTGGGCGCCGCTGGTGTTGAGCCTGCGCCGGCTGCGCAAGCCGGTGGTGGTGGCCGTCAATGGTGTCGCGGCCGGCGCCGGGGCCAACATCGCGCTGGCCGGCGACATCGTCATTGCGACGCGTTCGGCGAACTTCATCCAGTCGTTCTGCAAGCTTGGCCTGATCCCCGATACCGGCGGCACCTGGGCCTTGCCGCGTCTGGTCGGCACCGCACGCGCCATCGGGCTGGCGATGCTGGGTGACAAGCTCAGCGCCACGCAGGCTGCCGACTGGGGCCTGATCTGGAAGGCGGTTGATGACGATCATTTCTTGGCCGAAGTCGAGGCCTTGGTTGCCGGCCTTGCGGCGGCGCCGACGCGCGGTCTTGCCCGCACCAAGGAGCTGATCTACGAGAACGGCGCAGCCCCGTTGGAAGTGGCTCTGCAGCGCGAGGCCAACACCATGCGCGAGCTTGGCTACACGCATGACTACAAGGAAGGTGTTGCCGCTTTCCTCGCGAAACGTCCGGCGCTGTTCACCGGGAAATGACCGCGCGCCAGACCGATCCGCTGCCGACCACGGCCACCGTCGCCGTCGTCGGCGCCGGGGCGATGGGCGCCGGCATTGCCCAGATCGCCGCGATCGCCGGTCATCCGGTGCTGCTGCACGACCTGCGTGCCGGTGCCGCTGCAACGGCAATCGCCGGCATCCGGGCGCAGATCGAAAAGCTCGCAGCGAAGGGCAAGCTTGATGCCGAGCGCGCAGCGGCATCATCTGCAGCGCTGCAGGCTGCCGACACGCTCGATGCGCTGCGCGATGCGCAGCTGGTCATCGAAGCGATCGTCGAAGACCTCGATGCCAAGCAGGCGCTGTTCCTCCAGCTGGAAGCGCTGCTGGCCGACGACGCGATCCTGGCCAGCAACACCTCGTCGATCTCGATCACCGCGATCGGTGCGGTGCTGCTGCGGCCCGAGCGGCTGGTCGGCATGCATTTCTTCAATCCGGCGCCGCTGATGCCGCTGGTCGAAGTGATTGCCGGTGTCGCCACCGACAAGGCCGTTGCCGACTGCGTGTTCGCAACCGCCGAAGCCTGGGGCAAGACGCCGGTGCTGGCGCGTTCGACACCGGGCTTCATCGTCAATCGCGTGGCGCGGCCGTTCTATTCCGAAGGGCTCCGGCTGCTGCAGGAAGGGGTCTGCGACGCGGCAACGCTCGACGCCGTGATGCGCGAATCCGGCGGCTTCCGGATGGGGCCCTGCGAGCTGATGGACCTGATCGGCCACGACGTGAACTACACCGTGACCCGTTCGGTGTTCGATGCCTTCCATGGCGATCCGCGCTTTACGCCTTCGTTCGTGCAGCTGGAGCTGGTGCAGGCCGGCTATCTCGGCCGCAAGCGCGGACGCGGCTTCTACGACTACCGCGACGGTGCCGTGAACGCAGCACCGGTGACCGCCGGCGCGCAGCCGCGGCCATGGCGCATTGCGCTGAACATGGATCACCCGATGGGTGCGGCCCTGTCGAAGCGCATGTACGCCTCGGCCGCGCAGCCGCTGCAGATCCTGAGCGGTGTGGTCGACAGCCGCATCGCGACGATCGACGACAGCACCGCGCTGTTCGCCAGCGATGGCCGCAGCGCCACGGCCATGGCGCGGACGCTGGGCCTGCCGGCGCTGGTGACGCTTGATCTGATGCTCGACCCGGCCACCGCGAAGCGCGCCGCGATCGCTGTATCCGCACACTGTTCCGCTGCCGCGCGCGATGCGGTGATCGGCATGCTGCAATCGGCCGGCTTCGCGGTGTCGGTGCTGGCTGATTCGCCGGGGCTCGTCGTGTTCCGCACCGTGGCGATGCTGGCCAACGAAGCCTTCGATGCCGTGCATCAGCAGGTCTGCAGCGAGGCGGCCGTCGATATCGCGATGCGTGGCGGCGTCGGCTATCCGATCGGCCCGGTCGAATGGGCGCAGCGCATCGGGCTGGATCGCGTGCTGGCCGGGCTCGACCATCTGCAGGCACATTACGGCGAGCCGCGTTACCGCGCGTCGGCACGTTTGCGGCATGCGGTTCAGGCGGCAACCTGACCCCCGGAATCCGCAGATGATCGAATCGACGAAACAGCTGGTGATGAATGTCCTGATGACGGCCGACAGCGCCAACTTCAGCGGCAATGTCCACGGCGGCCGCATCCTGTCGCTGCTCGATGGCGTCGCCTACGCCTGTGCAGCGCGCTACAGCCGCCGCTACGTGGTGACGCTGTCGGTCGACCAGATGTTCTTCAAGGAGCCGATCCACGTCGGTGATCTGGTGACCTTCAAGGCCGCGATCAACCACACCGGGCGCAGCTCGATGGAAGTCGGCATTCGTGTGGAAGCCGAAAACCTGCGCAGCGGCGAGCGCCGCCATACCAACAGCTGCTATTTCACGATGGTCGCGCTCGACGATCACAAGAAGCCGGCCGCCGTGCCGCAGCTGACGCTGGAAACCGACGACGAGCGCCGGCGCTGGGTCGAAGCCGAGCGCCGCCGCGATCAGCGCAAGGCCCAGACGACGAGGACACCCGCATGACCGAAGTCGTTGCCGACGACGCGGGAGCACTGGCCGTGGCTCGTGCCAGCGCCGCTGCGATGTACGCCCGCGATGAAGCTTCGAAAGCGATGGGCGCGGTACTGACCGACATCGGCCCCGGCTTCGCTGCGATGACCATGACCGTGCGCCGCGACATGCTCAACGGCTACGGCACCTGCCACGGCGGCATGCTGTTCACGCTGGCCGATTCGGCGTTCGCATTCGCCTGCAACAGCCGCGACGAAGCGACCGTGGCCGCTGGCTGCTCGATCGAATTCCTGCGCGCCGGCCGCGAAGGCGATCAGCTGACCGCGACCGCCGTCGAGCGCGCCCGCAGCGGCAAGAGCGGCATCTACGACGTCACCGTCACCAACGCGGCCGGCGACGTGCTGGCGCTGTTTCGCGGCAAGTCGCTGAAGGTCGGCGGCTCGGTCATCGCGACGAAGCAGGCCTGAAGCCGCGCTGCACGCGCAACACAGCGGCGCGCACGCGCTGCGATGCACGCGGCGCTTCGACGCCGCACGCTGGAAGCAGGACCGTCGCGCCAGTCAGAGCTGCGATGACAACGATCAGAGGAGGAGCTGGACGATGAGCCCGCGCCACACGCCCCGTCATGTGCCGCTCGATCCGATCGAGCGCGCCAGCCGTGACGAGATCGCCGCACTGCAGCTCGACCGTCTGCGCGCGACCTTGCACCACGCCTATGCCAACGTCGCGCACTACCGGCAGGCATTCGATGCCGCCGGCGTTCATCCGGACGATCTGCACCAGCTTGCCGATCTGGCGAAGTTTCCGTTCACCACCAAGCAGCATCTGCGCGACCACTATCCGTTCGGCCTGTTCGCGGTGCCGCGCGAGCAGGTGGTGCGCATCCACGCGTCCAGCGGCACCACTGGCAAGCCGACCGTGGTCGGCTACACGAAGCAGGACATCGACACCTGGGCTGGGCTCGTCGCGCGCAGCATCCGCGCAGCGGGCGGCGGCCCTGGCGACATCATCCACATCGCCTATGGCTATGGCCTGTTCACCGGCGGCATGGGCGCGCACTACGGCGCCGAACGCCTCGGCTGCACGGTGATCCCGATGTCCGGCGGCCAGACCGAGAAGCAGGTCCAGCTGATCGACGACTTCAAGCCGGACCTGATCATGGTCACGCCGAGCTACATGCTGAATCTGATCGAGGAGTTCCAGCGTCAGGGCCTGGATCCGACGGCATCGAGCCTGCGCACCGGCATCTTCGGTGCCGAGCCGTGGACCAACGCGATGCGCCGCGAGATCGAGACCCGCGCCGACATCGATGCTGTCGACATCTACGGGCTGTCCGAAGTGATGGGGCCGGGTGTGGCCAGCGAGTGCATCGAATCCAAGGATGGCCCGGTGATCTGGGAAGACCACTTCTATCCGGAGATCGTCGATCCACTGACTGGCGCGCCGGTCGCCGATGGCGAGCCGGGCGAGCTGGTGTTCACGTCCTTGACCAAGCAGGCGCTGCCGATCATCCGTTACCGCACCCGTGATCTCACGCGGCTGCTGCCGCCGACGGCGCGCAGCATGCGGCGCATCGACAAGATCACCGGAAGATCCGACGACATGCTGATCATCCGCGGCGTCAACGTGTTTCCGACGCAGATCGAGGAACTGCTGCTGCGCCTGCCGCAGCTGGCACCGAACTATCTGATCGAGGTCAGCCGCGAAGGCAATCTTGATGCGGTGGCCGTGCATGTCGAGCTGGCAGCGGATGCCGGCCATCTCGGCGACCCGGATCGCGGCTCGGTCTGCAGCGAGCTTCAGCGTCTGGTGAAGACCTACGTCGGCATCTCGATCCGGGTTCAGCTTGGCGCACCGGGTTCGCTGGAGCGCTCGGTCGGCAAGGCCAGGCGCGTCATCGACCGGCGGCCGAAAGGCGAGCCGGCGGCTGCCTGAGCCCGGCGCATTCCTTTTCGTCACTCGCTTCCCGGATTTCGACCATGACCCACGCCTACATCTGCGACGCCGTTCGTACGCCATTCGGCCGCTACGGCGGTGCGCTCGCCTTGGTGCGTGCCGATGATCTTGCGGCACTGCCGATCGCGGCACTGATGCAGCGCAATCCGAACGTCGATTGGGCAGCCGTCGACGACGTGCTGTACGGCTGCGCCAACGGCGCCGGCGAGGACAACCGCAACATCGGCCGCATGGCGGCACTGCTGGCCGGGCTGCCGGACACGGTGCCGGGCACGACGATCAACAGGCTGTGCGGTTCCAGTCTCGATGCGATCGGTCTGGCGGCGCGTTCGATCCGGTGCGGCGAAGCGGGCCTGGTGATTGCTGGCGGTGTCGAAAGCATGACCCGCGCGCCGTTCGTGATGGGCAAGGCCGACAGCGCCTTTTCGCGCGCCGCGAAAATCGAAGACACCACCATCGGCTGGCGCTTCGTCAACCCGCTGATGAAGGCAAAGTACGGCATCGATTCGATGCCGGAAACCGCCGAGAACGTCGCCGAGCAGTTCGGCATCGGCCGCGCCGATCAGGACGCCTTCGCGATCCGCAGCCAGCAGCGCTGGGCGGCGGCCCATGCGCAGGGCTATTTCGCTGGCGAGCTGGTGCCGGTCACGATTCCATCGAAGAACGGCGAGCCGACGCTGTTCACGGCAGACGAGCATCCGCGCCCGGAAACGACGCTGGCGATGCTGGCCAAACTGAAAGGCGTGGTGCGGCCGGACGGCACGGTCACCGCCGGCAATGCCAGCGGTGTCAACGATGGCGCCTGTGCCGTGCTGCTGGCGTCCGAAGCAGCGGCCGGCCGCTACGGCCTGCGGCCGCGTGCGCGAGTGCTGGCGATGGCAACGGTCGGACTGGCGCCAAGGATCATGGGTGTCGGGCCGGCACCGGCATCGAAGAAGGTGCTGGCGATGGCCGGCCTGCGGCTTGCCCAGATCGACGTCATCGAACTGAACGAAGCATTCGCGGCCCAAGGTCTGGCCGTGACCCGCGACCTCGGCCTGCCGGATGACGCCGCGCACGTGAATCCGAACGGCGGCGCGATTGCCATCGGCCATCCGCTCGGCGCTTCCGGCGCACGGCTGGTGACCACGGCGGTCAACCAGCTTGAACGGGTCGGTGGCCGCTATGCGCTGTGCACGATGTGCATCGGTGTCGGTCAGGGCATCGCGCTGGTGATCGAGCGCGTCTGAGCAGAGATCCGCCCGTTCGTTCGGGCGCGCGCGGCGGAGATCGAGGTGCGCTTCAGCCTTTGCGCATTTCCGCGACCAGGAAGTCGATCAGGCTGCGGGCGCGCTGGGTCAGGAAGCGGGTCTGCGGATAGACGATGCTGACCGGCTTCGGGATCGGGTAGTAGTCGTCGAGCAGCGGCACCAGACCGTGTGCTGCGAAGTCGCTGCGCACGAGCCAGTCGGGAATCTGGGCGATGCCGAGATCGGCCTGCACCGCCTGGCAGATCGCCTCGGCGTCATTGACGCGGATCGGGCCGGATACGTCGACGCTTTGCCGGCCGTGTTCGGACTCGAAGTGCCAGCGGCTCTGGGTGCCGGACACGATGCAGGCGTGCTGCGCCAGATCGAGCGGCGATTCCGGCCGCCCGTGCTGGGCCAGATAGCGCGCGCTGGCGACCGTGGTGTACTCGACGATGCCCAGCGAGCGCGCGATCAGCGTGTTCGATGGCAGCGTGCCGATGCGCACGCCGAGTTCCAGGCCTTCGCCGATCAGGTCGAGGATGTCGTCCTTCATGACGATGTCCAGCTTGACCTTCGGATAGCGCTCGATGAATCGCGCCAGCAGCGGCATCAGGCGACGGCGGCCGTAGGAATGTGGAATGGTCAGGCGCAGCAGGCCGCTGGCTTCGGCCTTCTGGGCCTTGCGGGAAGCCGAGGTCAGGGCATTGACGGTGTCGAGCAGCTGGCGAGCGTGCTCGTACAGCTGCAGCGCTTCGTCGGTCGGGTGCAGCTTGCGCGTGGTGCGAGCGAACAGCTGCACGCCAAGGCTGGATTCGAGGCTGGCGATGATCTTGCTGATCGACGACTGCGTGGTGCCCATCTCGCGCGCGACAGCCGAAAAGCTGCCGACCTCGAGGGCACGGACGAAGACTTGATACGCCTTGGTGCTGTCCACGCGGTCGGCAGCGACTCAGGAAGCGCCGAGGTGCGCCAGCGCGGCCTGGGTCAGGTAGCGGTCGTACAGGCGCGGGTCGTTGGCGCCGCTCAGATGAACGCTTTCGACTGCGCGCACTTGCTGGAGGCGGGTGACGCTGTCGGTCTGGATGTCCGAGGCGGTGACCTGGCACCAGCTCCAGTACGGATGCTTGCCGTCCATGAACTTCTTGCTGCCGTTGTCGTACAGCGAGTATGCGCCGTCGAACGAGCGGTACGGCTTGCCGTTGCGATCGTAGGTGACCATGCCGATCACCACCTGGTTGCGGGCGTCGAACCAGACGCGCTTTCTGGAGATCGGCGCGCGCGGGAACTTGATCGGTTCGGCGTCGACGATGATCGCTTCCGGCACCAGCTGCACGGTGGTGTCCCAGAAGGTCTTGCCTTTCGGCCCGCCGTGGGTGGCGTGCTCCCAGTTCGGATGGTCGGCGGCCCAGTTGTCGTCGAGCCCGGCCAGGAACGGCCCGCGGCCGACAATCCTGTAGTTGCCCCACGAGTACAGCGGATCACCGGCCGCCCAGGCATCGGACAGGAACAGCGTCAGCCCGGGCACCAGCGGTTCGAAGCGTTGATCGGTGGGAAATTGCCGAACGCGGCGGAACTCGGGCACGTAGCCGTACAGCGACGGCAGGGTGCTGTGGTCGTAATCCCAGATGTTCAGGAACGAGGTGCCGCGGAACTGCTTCGGCTCGGTGAAGAACACCGACTGGAAGCGCAGCCGGCCTTTCTGTTCCACCCAGTACGGCTTCGGCTCCATGCTGACCCGCGCGATTGGCGACATCTCGGCCCAGCCGCCGGAATAGCGGAAGCGGTCGGCGCCATCGCGGTTGATGTTGGCCAGCTGCATCGCATAGAACGAGGCGTCGTGACGACCCCAGTTCAGCGTCTGTGCGGCGAATAGCTGGATCGCGTCCTTCGGATCCGGGAACGGATTGCCGCCGATCCACGGCTCGCCGCTAGCCTTCTCGATGACATTGCCTCTGGCATCGAAGCCGGCCTTGCCAGCATTGCGCAGCGTCGCTTCGATGTATTCCCAAGGCGACAGGCGCATGACGTCGGTGGTGGTCTTGCCCAGCTTGAGCTTGCGGCCCTGCTTCAGGATCTGCTCGTAGCGCACCGGCTCCAGCAGGTCCTTGACCTGTTCGACATTGCTGGCATCGATCACGTCACCAGTCTTGAGCTTGCCTTTGGTGTAGCCCTCGATCGACAGCAGCTCGTCCGGATAGGCCTTGCTGATCTCGCCGCTGGCGGCGATCGCCGTCGCCAGGGGCATCAGCACGCCGGTCGACAGCACGCCTTTCGCGGCATCGGCGAGAAACTTGCGCCGCGAATAGTCGCGGTCGAAACGCAGACGTTTCATGTGACGCTCCAGGTGAACCGGCGCCTGCTTGCAGGCGCGACGTGATGCCGTCATCGGCAGGTGATTGAGACGAGGGAACGACGTCGATGCCGCGCCTTCGCGCAGCCGTCGGGGCGCTGCAGGCGAAGTCAGCCTGCGACAGGGATTCAGTCCGAAAGCGAATAAGTATTAATCGATTATCGAACTTTCGGATCGATTCCACGCCCCGCAGAATCCGATACACGTTATTCACGCAGTTAATAAAAAACGGGGAGAAAGCCGGATGAGCAAAAAGATCGGAATCGTCGGCGCCGGCACCGCAGGACTGCATCTGGGGCTTTACCTGCGCCAGCACGATGTCGACGTGACGATCTACACCGATCGCAAGCCGGAGGCCTATCGCGGCATGCGGCTGCTCAACACGGTGGCCCATCACGCGCTGACGCTGGAGCGCGAGTCGGCGCTTGGCGTCAATCACTGGCCGGGCCAGAAGTTCGGCTACCACGGCCACTACTACTACATCGGCGTGCAGCCGCAGCCGCTGGCGTTCTACGGCGACCTGCATGCCCCCAGCCGGGCGGTCGACTACCGCATCTACCAGCCGCGGCTGACGGAGGATTTCCTCGATCGCGGCGGCCGCATCGAGTACCGCGACATCCGCGTCGACGAGGTATCGGCGATCAGCGCCCAGTACGACGCCACCGTGGTCTGCACCGGCAAGGGACCGTTCGGCCAGATGTTCGCGCACGAGCCTGCCCATTCGCCGTTCGATCGACCGCAGCGGGCGCTCTGCGTCGGTCTGTTCAAGGGCATCAGCGAGCGCGCGATCCGCGCGGTGACGATGAATTTCTCGCCCGGCGCTGGTGAGATGATCGAGATTCCGACCTGGACCTTCGATGGCCTGGCGACGGCACTGGTGATCGAGAACATCCCGGGTGGCGATCTGGAAGTGCTGGCCAAGACCAAGTACGAGGACAACCCCAAAGCCTTCCTGCGGCTGCTGCTCGACAAGCTGCGCAAGCATTACCCCGCCTGCGCCGAGCGCATCGACGAACGCGAATTCGATCTCGCCAATGGACCGCTGGATATCCTGCAGGGCGGCGTCACGCCGACCGTGCGCAAGTCGCACGTGGTCCTCGACAACGGCCGTCTGGCAATCGCGCTTGGCGACGTGCAGGCGGTGGTCGATCCGGTGCTCGGGCAGGGTGCCAACATGGCGTCGTATGCGGCCTGGATGCTTGGCGAAGAGATGATCCGGCACGACGTCTACGACGAGCGCTTCATCGAACACGTCAACCTGCGGCGTCAGGACCGCGTGCTGGGCGCCACCCGCTGGACCAACTTCATGCTGACCAGCCTAAAGGCGATGCCGGTGGAACTGCAGCAGTTCATCGGCGCGCTGGCGCAGAACCGTGCGCTGGCAGACGAGTTCACCGACAACTTCAATTTCCCCGAGCGCCAGTGGGATTGCTTCGCCAGCCGCGAGCGGATGGCCGCCTGGGTGAGCAGCCGCCTGCGAGCGGCCCAGCCGCAGCCCATCGCGTTTGCCGCGTGAGCGCAGGCGGATCGTCGACAGCAGCGCGATCGATGGCCTTCGAAAAGCCGCCCATGCGTCGTTCGGCCAAAGCCGCCAGCACCGGCAGCCCGGTGGATCCGGATCAGTTCCGGCACTCGGTGTCGCTATTCGCGACCGGGATCGTCGTGCTGACCTGCGAGGACGACGACGGCGAGGTCCACGGCATGACCGTCAACAGCTTCACGTCGGTCAGTCTCGATCCACCGACCGTGCTGGTGTCGCTGCGGGCAGGCAAGTCGCATCGCCTGATTTCCCGCAATGGCCGCTACGGCGCCTGCATCCTGCACGAGGATCAGCAGAGCTTCTCGGTCCATTTCAGCGGCCGCCCGCAGGAAGCGCTGAGGCCGGACTTCATCGTCCGCCACCGCCTGCCGACCCTGCGCAAGTGTCTGGCCTGGTTCGAATGCGAAACCGTCGAGAAACTGCAGATACACGATCACACGCTGTTCGTGGCGCAGATCACCGCCTGCGGCAGCGAAGGCGGTGCGCCGCTGATGTTCTACGGCAGCCGCTATCACCGGACCGCGACGGCCGCCTGAGCGGCATCAGCGGCGGGACGATGTAGAGAACTGCGTCTGCAAGCCCGTGCAACGGCAAGTGGACGCTGACAACGAGCGACCGGCGAGCATCGATCGGCCGCATCACGCGTGCGACAGGAGTGCAATCACGATGGGCAACACACTGCAAAAACGGATGGCGGGCCACGGCATCCTGATGATCTTTTCGACGCTGCTGTTCGGCGTCTTCCTGTGGATGAACCTGGTCGGCGGCTTCGAGATCGTGCCGGGCTACATCGTCAACTTCAACGTGCCTGGCACCCCTGAAGGCTGGGCCAAGGCGCATACCGGGCCGGCCTTGAACGGCGTGATGGTGATTGCCGTGGCCTTCGTGCTGCCGCTGCTGGACTTCACTGCGCAAACCGCGTCGCGCCTGGGCTGGATCATCGTGCTCGATGGCTGGGCGAATGTCGGCTTCTACTTCTTCGGCAATTTCTCCGGCAATCGCGGCTTGAGCTTCGGCGACAGCCGCCTGGGACCCGGCGACATCTACAGCGCGCTGGCGCTGGGGCCGGCCTACTTTTTCGGTGCGCTGGCGATGATCGCGCTGCTGATCATCGGACGGCAGGCCTTCAAGCGGGCCTGAGCACGACGCAACGACTGCTGCAGTCGTCGGGTACCTGAGTGTCACGCCCTGCGGCGTGACACTCGCGAGGCGCCATCAGAGCGCCACAGCGGCGGATCCGTTCGATTCCGGACGGCCCGCCGACGCACGATAAATGGAGGCAGGCATGATGGGTTCCAGTGTCATCTCGACAGCGGGTGCGAGCAGCCGCGCGCTGACGATGTCCGGCAGCAGTATCCAGTGCAGTGAACTCGATGGATTTCGCGACTGGACCGAATTCGTCAACGAAAACTTCCCATCGCTGGAGCATCGCAATCACTGCAGCGGCACGTTCGCCGCACATGTCAGTGCGTTCCGTTTCGGCAGCTGCAGCATCGCCACGATCAAGGCCGGCGCCAGCGAGGTGCTGCGTACGCGCCTGCATGCCGAGGCTGCCGACTCCGGCCATATCAAGCTGATCTGGCAGCTCGCCGGCACCATGGATGTCGAACAGGATCGCCGCTGCACGGTGATCCGGCGCGGCCAGTCGACCGCCGTCGACACCACGCGCAGCTACCGCTGTCGTCTGTCGGAAGGCGCGCATTTCGCGGTCCTGACCTTGCCGCACGGTGCTTGTCCCGGATGGCAGCGGATCAGTCAGAAGCTGTGCGGCACGGCACTGGCCGAAGGCAATGCGCTGCGCGCCGCCTTCGGCGCCGTGATGGCGCTGACCGATCCGGAATTCGGCGACCGCGACGAGGTTGGCGACAGCGTGCTGCGGGCCGTGCAATCGCTGGTCACGACATCGTTGCATCGTTCCGCGCACGATCTCGACAAGGCCGGTCTGGGCAATCCTCGTTTGCGCAAGGCCGAGCAGTACATCGTTGCGCACCTTGCCGATCCGGATCTCGATCCGGACGATCTCGCGGCGGCGCTGTGCATGTCGCGGCGCTCGCTGTACATGCTGTTCAAGGATCACCAGCTGACGCCGTCGAAGCTGATCCACGACGTGCGGCTGCAGCGCTGCCGGCAGGCACTCGACGAGCCTGCCAATAGTGACCGCAAGATCACCGATATCGCTTTCGATCACGGCTTCAGCGATTACGCGACGTTCAGCCGCCTGTTCAAGCAGCAGTTCGGCATCACGGCGAGCGCGTTCCGGCAGCGCAGCCGCAGCGCCGCGCTGTCCTGCGGCTGAGGCGGCATTGCCGACTGCACGCCGCGCCGAGCGGCTTGCACGGTTGGCGATGCAAGGCCTCGTCACGCAGCGAAGACTCACGCCCATGGCGATCGCGCACGGAAGCCGGCGGTCGCCTCATCCACTTGTCCAGATTCCACTTGCGCGAGCACGCCACATGACCGACATCATCGATACCGATTACCTCGTGGTGGGCGCCGGCGGCATGGGCATGGCGTTCGTCGACGAGCTGGTCACCCAGACCACGGCGACCGTCACCATCGTCGATCGCAATCACCGTCCGGGTGGTCACTGGAACGATGCCTATCCGTTCGTGCGCCTGCATCAGACCTCCAGCTGCTACGGCGTCAATTCCACGCCGCTCGGCAACGGCAGCATTGATCAGGTGGGCTGGAACAAGGGCTGCTACGAACTGGCCAGCGGCAGCGAGGTGGTGGCCTATTTCGATCAGGTGATGCGTCAGCGCTTTCTGCCGTCGGGCCGCGTGCGCTATCTGCCAATGTGCGACTACCGGGATGACGGCCGCGTGCTGTCGCGCGTCAGCGGTGCTGCGTACACGGTGCAGGCGAAGAAGATCGTCGACGCCACCTACATCAATGTCACCGTGCCCAGCCAGCGGCCGCCGAAGTTCAAGGTGCTCGACGGCGCAGTCTGCGTACCGCCGAATGCCGTGCCGAAGCTGGCGCCGGAGTACAGCCGGTTCACCGTGGTCGGTTCCGGCAAGACCGGGATCGACACCTGCCTGTTCCTGATGGAAATGGGCGTCGCCCCGGCCGACATCACCTGGGTGATGCCGAACGACGCCTGGCTGTTCGACCGCTTCACGGTCAATCCGGGCCGCCGGTTCACCGACATCATCACGGCCGGCCGCGTCGAAGTGCTTAAGGCGGCGATCGCTGCCGATTCGATCGATGACTTCTTCCAGCGCGTGCTGGCCTGCAACCAGCTGTTCCAGTTCGATCCCAAGGTCAAGCCGACCAACTGGCGCTGCGCCACCGTCACCCGACTGGAACTGGAGCAGCTGCGCAAGATTCCCAATGTGGTGCGCATGGGGCATGTGCAGGCGGTGACGCCGGACGCGATGCAGCTCGACAAGGGCCGCTGGCAGACGGCGGCCAACACGCTGTACATCGACTGCGCGGCCGATGGCCTGAAGAACCGGCCCGAGAAGAAGGTGTTCGATGGCAATCGCATCACGCTGCAGACGGTGCGCATGTGCCAGCAGGTCTACAGCGCTGGCTTCATCGGCAATGTCGAGGCCAACCTGAGCGACGAGGCGCGCAAGAACGCGCTATGCCGACCGGTGCCGCTGCCGCATGCCGCCAACGACTACCTGCGCTGCGCGATCCAGGACAGCGAGAACATGCTGATCTGGCTGACCGAACCGCAGGTGGTGTCGTGGATCAATGCTTCGCGCATCGACCTGTTCAGCCCGATCTTCAAGTTCGACTGCCCGGTGGTCGGCCCGCAGATCCAGGCGATGGGGGAACTGCTGCAGGTCGCGATTCCGAAAATGCAGGCGCTGCTCGATCAGCAGCCGGCACACGCCTGACCGGCTGCCGCAGCGGGCTTGCGCTCAGCGCGCCACCGAAATGCCGACGCCGACACGGGTCACCGAGCGGTCGTAGTCGAGCAGGCTTTCGCCATAGCCGTTGAAGGCATAGAAGGTCCAGAAGAAGCCATCGCCGGGGCCCGGCACCGTGTAGACGACACCGGCCGCGCCGCGTCCGGTCGTCGGGTTCAGCCGGAAGCTGGTCGAGATCTGGTGATGATCGAACAGCTGGCGCTGGATCTTCAGCTCGGAATAGCCCAGGTAGTCCTGGATGTCCGGGTTGTCATCGCGCTTCGGGTCGTCTGCTGCGCGTTTCTGATCTTCGGGAATGCGCCACCACCACTTCCACCAGACCAGTGTCTTGCCGGCCTGCCAGTAAGGCGCCAGATACAGGCGATTCCAGCTGCGTGAATCGGGCAGCGAGCGGCCGTTCGATTCGTGCTCGATGCCGACATCGGCAGCGAGGTTCAGCCATTTCTCCGGCCGTTTCGGCTTCAGCCGGAAGAACACTTCCGGGTTGAAGTTGTTGTCGCGGAACGGCTTGGAGTCCGAACCGTTGAAGGCCTGGAAGTAGGACTTCTGCGAATAGCCGAAATACAGCGGCAGCTTGCGGTAGACGCGGAACTTCAGCGAGATCGAGAACAGCACTTCGCTGTCCTCGCCTGGATAGCGGCCGCTGTACGTGACCGGCAGCAGATACATCGGCTTGTGCAGCGACAGGCCACGGGCGTCGGCGGTCAGCGAAAAGCTTTCCAGATCGGTGGCGATGCTCCACGGCGCGTCCTTCGGCGGCGGCTCGGTCTGGATCACCGGCTCGTCGATGGCGGCAACCGGCTCGGCGGCTGGCTCCGGCACGGTGGCTGTGTCGCCGAAGGCTGCGGGCGCGCAGGCTATGATGAAAACGAAAATCCATCCGCCGCGAAGCTGCATCGCGTGTCCTTGCCTGTCCGAGTCGAGCCCGGACGATAACGGAAAACGCCTGCCGCCCGCAGTGCTGCCAACGCACCCCGATGCTGACCGAAATCACGCTGTTCCTTGCTGCCGCGATCATCGCCGTGCCGCTGTTCAAGCGTTTCGGGCTCGGTGCCGTGCTCGGCTATCTGTTCGCCGGGATGCTGATCGGCCCGAGCGGGCTCGGCCTGATCGACAACGTCGAACGGGTGCTGCATGCCTCGGAGTTCGGCGTGGTGCTGCTGATGTTCGTGATCGGCCTGGAACTGCAGATCTCGCGGCTGTGGCTGCTGCGCCATCACGTGTTCGGCCTTGGCGGCGCACAGGTGATGCTGTCGACGGCGGCACTGTCCGGCATCGCGCTGTTCGTCGGCCTGCCGCCGGTGGCAGCACTGGTCGCCGGCTTCGCGCTGGCGATGTCGTCGACCGCGTTCGTGCTGCAGATGCTGGCCGAGCGCAAGGAACTGGCCGACCGCCACGGCCGCGCGGCGTTCGCGATCCTGCTGTTCCAGGATCTGGCCGTCATTCCGTTCCTGGCCTTGCTGCCGTTTCTTGGCGCGCCGACGCCGGGGCACGAGGCCGACAGCGGCTGGGTCGGGCCGATCAAGGTGGTGGTCGCGCTGTTCCTGGTCGTGCTCGGCGGGCGCTATGCCTTGCGGCCGGTGCTGCGGCGGCTGGCGGCGATCGACATGCCGGAACTGTTCACGGCTGCGGCCTTGCTGACCGTCACCGGCACGGCACTGGCGATGGAATCGGTCGGGCTGTCGATGTCGCTCGGCGCATTCCTGGCCGGCGTGCTGCTGGCCGATTCCGAGTACCGCCACGAGCTGCAGGCCGACATCGAACCGTTCAAGGGACTACTGCTCGGGCTGTTCTTCATCGCCGTCGGCATGTCGGCCAAGCTGTCGCTGGTGCTGGCGGAGCCACTGAAAATCATCGCTGCCGTGGCGCTGCTGATCGGCGTCAAGGCGCTGATCCTCTATCTGATCGGCCGAGTCTCCGGCTTGCCGGCGGATGCCTCGCGGTCACTGGCGTTCGCGCTGCCGCAAGGCGGTGAATTCGCCTTCGTGCTGCTCGGCATTGCCGCCACCGCCGGGATCATGACAGTGGACCTGAAGGATCTGCTGATCGTCATCGTCACCGCGTCGATGATCGCAACACCGCCGCTGTACGCGCTGGTGGCGCGCTTTCGTGACCGGCGTGCCGACACGCCGGTCTACGACGCGATCGACGTTCCCGAGCACGAGGTGGTGCTCGCCGGCTTCGGGCCGTTCGGGCAGATCGTCGGCCGCATGCTCAGGGTCAAGAAGATTCCGTACACGGTGCTCGAGCGCGATGCCCGGCAAGTCGACTTCGTGCGCCAGTTCGGCAACACGATCTTTTACAGCGATGCCGGGCGGGTCGAGGTGCTGCGCGCGGCGAAGGCCGACAAGGCGCGCTTCTTCGTGCTGGCGATTGCCGACATCGAGCAAAGCCTGCGCATTGCCGAGGTGGTGCGCCGGCACTTTCCGCATTTGCGGATCTTCGCTTGCGCGCGTGATCGCAATCACGCGATGCGGCTGATGGATCTCGGCATCACCGACATCGTTCGCCGGGCCTATGCGTCCAGTCTCGAAATCACTGGCGACCTGCTGCGCGCGCTTGGCGAGCCGGATGAGCGTATTGCTCGCGAGCTCGACCGTTTCCGGCGCTTCGATCAGGACACGCTGATGAAGCAGCACGCGATCTATCGCGACGAGAAGGCGCTGATCCAGACCGCCAAGGATTTCTCGAAGGAACTCGAACAACTGTTCGAGGCCGATGCCGCCGCGGCCGACAAGGTCATTCGCGGCAACGATGACGCCGGGCCAAAAAAAAGGCCGCGGGAGGTTTAGCTCGGCGCGGCCCAAGGCTCAGGGTCTGGGACAGAAAATGGGGTGCAGGCAATCAGGACGCGATGGCGTACCTCGGTCGGGTGGACGAGGCCAGCGCCGGCGCTTCGGTGCCGATCTGACGCTGCACCGCGGTCGCGGCGCGGATCAGCGCCTGCGTCGACTGACCATGCTCGGGATAACGGCTGTGGCCGATACCCCAGGTGAAGCGAAAGCTGTCGCCGGATTCGACGATCGGCGTGCTCAGCAGCGCACAGAGCCGGGATACGGCCGTGGCGGTGTCGCGGTCGCCGATTTCGCGGACGAACAGGATCATGCCGTCGCTGGACAGTCGCGCCAGCACGTCGCCTTCAAGAAGTTCATCGCCGAGCCGCTGGCTGAGTGCTTTCAGCACCGCGTTGATGCGTTCGTCGCCGAAGCGCTGCAGCAGCAGGCGGTAATCGCGCAGCTCGGCGTAGATCAGGCCGAACGGCGTGCTGTCGCGGCTGTCGGCATCGACCAGCTGACGCAGCAGCTTTTCGGTGAACAGGCTGCGATTCGGCAAGCCGGTGACCTCGTCGTAGTAGGCCAGCCGATGAATGCGCTGGACTTCGTGCAGTTCGCGCTCGCGGGCAACGCGGATCGCGCTCCACTTGCCGTTGGCGAGCAGGGTGCCGAGGCTGCCGAGCATCAGCGCGATACCCATCGCCGCAGCGACCAGGCCGCTGTCGGCGTTCAGATGGACCGGTGACGCGTCGCTGGCCATCATGCCGAACTGCTGCAGCGCGGTCAGGAAGCCGCCGATCGTCGCGGCGCTGACGAGTGTCGGCATCAGCGACAGGTTGATGCCGCTGCGCGCGATCATCTGCAGCGCCAGCAAGGCGACGGCAACTGTCAGCAGCCAGGACAGCAGCGCCATCGACGGCGCTGCATCCATCGCACTGACCAGGCTGGCGGCGCGACTGCCGACGTGATGCATGGTCCACAGCCCGGTGCCGATCGCGACTGCCGTCAGCCCGTAGCCCACTGGCCGGCGCAGACCGTCGAGCGCAGCGATCCGGGGGGCGGAAGCGAGCGCACAGCCGGTCGCGACGACTGCAGTGCAGTACGTTGCGAGAACCAGCGAAATGTCGATCGATCCGTTCATGGTGTCCGTGCTTGATGTGGTCGATTCTGCCCAGCCGGTGCTGCTTCGCCGCGATCTGCCGATGACCGGCGCGCGCGTCCGAACAAGCGGGTTTGGCAGCGGCAATCAGCGCTTCCAACGGTATCGATTGCCCGATAAGCGGGACGGCCGCGACTTATCATCGGCAGCATGGATGCTCTGATCCCCACGGTGCTGGTCTCGCTGGTCGCGCTCGGCATGGCGCTGGCGTTCATTTCGGCCGATCGCGATTCGCCGACCTCTCAGGCACTGGCGGCAACGCTGGCGCTGATCGGCGTGTCGATTTTCGTGAACGGCAGCTATCGCGCGCTGGGGGGCGGCAATGTGCAGCTCAGTGGCTGGCTGGCGTTGCCGGAGGCGGCCGCGACGGTGCTGGCGCTGGAATGGCTGCTGCGCGTGCGGCACACCATTCCCGCTGGTGCGCTGGATACCCGCGGCGGCGACGGGATGCTCCGGCTTGGCCAGTGGTCCGGCGTGCTGTACGGCGTGTTCGCGATCGCCGCCCCGGACCTGCGGCTACGCGATTTCCAGTTCGCGGCCAGCACCCTCGATCTGCCGACCCGGCCCGGCTTCTGGCTGTTTGCCGGCCCGATCCTGTTCTCGGCGCTGACCGGACTGGTCTCGATCCTGCTGCTGCTGCGTCGTCAGCCGGATCGCCCGGAGCGGGTGCGCGTCGTCGGCGTCGCCGTGTCGATGCCGTTTTTCATCGCCAGCCTGGTGCTGCCGGAATCGGTCGCGGCGGTGACCGTGCTGATCGGCGAGATGATCCTGCTGATCGGCGCCACGCAGTACCACGTGCTGCAGGGCCAGCGCGGCCAGTTCATGTCGCGCTTCCTGTCATCGCAGGTGGCCGAGCTGGTCCGCAAGCGCGGCATGAAGCAGGCAATGGAACAGAACTTCCTCGAGATCACCGTGGTGGTCTGCGATCTGCGTGGCTTCACCGCGTACGCCGAAGCGCATCCGAGTGCCCGGGTCATCGAGGTGCTGCGCGACTATTACGACGCGGTCGGCCACGTCGTCGCTGAATACGGCGGCACGATCAAGGACTACGCCGGCGACGGCATCCTGATGCTGGTCGGCGCGCCGCTGCCGATGGCGGACCATGCGGCGGTCGGCCTGCAGATCGCCCACGGCGTGCGTGCGGCGGCAAGCGAAGTGACGCAGCGCTGGAGCCGCGAAGGGCATGCGCTGGGCATCGGTATCGGCGTGGCCAGCGGCTTCGTCACCGTCGGCATCATCGGCAGCGCAACCCGGCTGGAATACACCGCCGTCGGCCCGGCAGTGAATCTGGCGTCACGGCTCTGCGAGCAGGCGCTGGATCAGGAGATCCTGATTGCCGCACGGACCGCCGAGCTGGCTGCCGACACTCGGCTGCAAGCCCGGGCTCCGCTGGCAGTGAAGGGCTTTGCCGAGCCGGTCAGCCTGTATGGGCTGCCGGCCGGTGGCACGGCCTGAGTTGCGACGCGCTTACTTCGGCGGGATCGCCTGACGACGCATCAGCATGTCCTGATCGTCCTTGGCGGCGAACTTGCGCTGCTCGGCCTGTTCCTTGGTCAGGCAGGTGGTCACCGGGAATCGCGAGCCGACGACGTACTCCTTGGTGCAGACCCTGGCGTCCGCCGCGTTGGCCTGCCGGTCGGTCATCGACACGGTGTTGCCGGAGTCGGTGTTGTAGACCTCGACCTTCTGGTCGGGCGTGGCGCAACCGGCGAGGGAGGCGAGCAAGACCAGTCCGACAGCGCTGCAGCGTAGTGACTTCATGTCCAGGATTCCTGTGACGGTGAATGGGTGACGGCGATGCGTGCACGATAGATGCCGGTATCGCATCGCGGCAAGCGCAAGTCGCGCAGCCGATGCCTACCGGTTCACGGCACCGGTGCTGTTTGCGGCATCGCCGCGTCACGCCAGACGGCGGTGCTGATCGCGCCGCCATCGGCCGACCACCAGGCCCGGAACAGCACGCCGGAATTGAACGGCAGGCAGATCGTGCCGTCGCGGTCGATGGCGATGCAGCCGCCGACGCCGCCGAGCTGCCGCACATCGTCGAGCGCCGCCTGACAGGCGTCTGCCAGCGACATTCCGCCCCAGCGCATCCGGCCGTGCACCGCCTGACCGAAGGCCGCGCGGATGAACGATTCGCCGGTGCCGGTGCAGGACAGCGCGCAGCTGCTGTCATCGGCAAAGGTGCCAGCGCCGAACACCGCCGTGTCGCCGATCCGGCCCGGCAGCTTGTTGGTCAGCCCGCCGGTCGACGTGGCGGCAGCCAGATGACCGCGGCGGTCGCGGGCCACAGCGCCGACGGTGCCGAAAGCCGCATCGGGTGCTGCGGCAGCGGCATCGACATGGTCAAGCGCGATGCTGCCGCTGCGTTTCGCGGCGGCCAGCTGTTCCAGCCGCAGCGGGATGATGAACGACTGCGGATCGACCATCGGCAGGCCGAGTTGCCGGGCCAGCGCTTCGGCACCGTCGGCACTGAACAGCACATGCGGGCTGCGTTCCATCACGGCGCGCGCCAGCCGGATCGGGCTTCCGACCCGCGATACGCCGGCCACCGCGCCGGTGCCGCGGTCTTCGCCGCGAGCAATCGCGGCATCGAGTTCCGGCAGACCGTCGCGGTTCAGCACTGCACCGATGCCGGCATTGAACAGCGGGCATTGTTCGAGGCGTTCGACCGCCAGGCTCACTGCATCAACAGCACTGCCGCCGGCCTGCAACAGCGCCACGGCCTCGGCGGCGATGTCGTGCAGCGCGCGGCGCTGCTCGTCTTGCGGGCCAGCATCAGCCGGCAACTCGCCGGCACCGCCGTGCAATGCGAAGCGGATCAGGTTCGGGTCATCGCGGTGCGCGCTCATGCAGTGGGCTCGACACGCGCGCCATCATCTGCCGACGGGTGATCAGCGGCGCGCAGTTCGACGATCGGCTTGAAGCCGCCCCAGAACATCCGCTTGCCGTCGAACGGGTGATTCTTCGGATCGGCGAGGCTGGCCAGCCTGGGGTCGCTCATCACTTTCGCGTTGATGCTGTCGCGGAGCTTGCGCGACGGGTAGACGATCCACGCGAAGATCACCGTTTCGTCCGGCTTCAGCTTCACGCTTTGCGGGAACGAGGTCAGCTTGCCCGCCTTGACGTCATCGGCGACGCATTCGGTGTACGCCAGCGCGCCGTATTCCAGCCAGATCTTGCCGGCCTTGCGGGCCAGCTTGCGGTAGTCGGCAAGCCGCGCCACGGGTACCGGCACCACGAAGCCATCGACATAGGCCATCGCTCATTCCTCGTCGGGATAGGTCAGCAGCGCCAGCGACGACTGCTGCGGCAGGTCGAGCACGACCACTGCGTCGCCGACCCGGATCGTGCCCGGCTTCAGCACGCGGGTGATGATGCCGCCGTGGCCGCGCATTGCTTGGAAGCCGCCGGGGCCCAGGTTCTCGTTCATCCGCGAACATGGCGCGCAGGGGCCGGTGTAAGTGAACAGCGCATCGCCGATGGTGAACGTGCGGCCTTTCAGCGCCAGCAGGTTCAGGCCGGAGATCACCAGATTGCGGCGGGTCATGAACGGCGTGACCGCTGGCCGCCCGAGGATGCCGGCGACCGCGGTCAGATGCTCGGCCTGGATCATCGACACCATCCGCTTGGCATCGGCCGGGCCGCTGTAGTGATCGCCGACCAGGCCGCCGCCGATCTCGACGCGGGCCTCATCGACCGCAAGCAGCGATTCGCGCCGCACCGGGCGCAGGCCGATCCAGTCGAGCCGACCGGGCCGTATCGGCGCATTCATCAGTTCCTTCAGGCTCGCGGCCATTTGGGGTATCTCAGTTCGGTGGGGCAGGCAGGGCCTTGCCCGGATTCAGAATGCCGGCCGGATCGAAGGCACGCTTGACCGCGTGCATCATCGACAGCGTCGGCGCATCGATTTCCCAGGCGACGAACGCGCGCTTGTCGATGCCGACGCCATGCTCGCCGGACAGCGTGCCTTCGAGGCTCAGCACCAGCCGGAACACTGCGTGCAGGCAGGCTTCGATCGCCGCCATCTGCGCCGGATCGTCCGGATTGGCCAGCAGGTTGACGTGGATGTTGCCATTGCCGGCATGGCCGAAGCAGACGATGCGGATGCCGTGCTGCTTCGACAGCGCGCCGACGCCGCGAATCAGTTCCGGCAGCCGGGTCACCGGCACCGCCACATCCTCGTTGACCTTCTTCGGCGCCAGCTTGCGCAGCGCCGGCGACAGCGCCTTGCGGGCCGCCCACAGGTCTTCGGCCTCGGCTTCCGAGCGCGCGGCGCGCAGGTCGATCAGGCCGTCGCCGGCGGCGGCGGCGCTGATCGCCGCAACCACTGCCGCGATGCCGTCGTGGCTGCCATCGCATTCGATCAGCAGCAGCGCACCGCAAGCGGCCGGCAGGCCGCAGTCGCGATGCGCCTGCGCCAGCTGCACGGCATCGCCGTCAAGAAACTCCAGGCTGCTCGGTGTTTCCGGCTGTGCCATCAGCCGCGCGACCGCAGCAGCAGCGGCTTCGACATCGCGATAGGCGGCTCTGAGCGTGCGCGTGGTGGCAGGCTTCGGCAGCAGCTTCAGCGCCGCCTGAGTGATCACCGCCAGCGTGCCTTCGGAGCCGATCAGCAGCCGCGTCAGGTCGTAGCCGACCACGCCCTTGGTCGTGTAGCAGCCGGTGCGCAGCCGGGTACCGTTGCCGGCGATCGCGCGCAGGCCCAGCACGTTGTCACGCGCTGTGCCGTACTTCACCGCGTGCGGCCCGCCGGCACCGCAAGCCAGGTTGCCGCCGACTGTCGAGTACACGGCACTGGTCGGGTCCGGTGCCCAGAACAGGCCGTGCTTCGCGGCTTCACGCTGCACGTCGCCATTGAGCGTGCCGGCTTCGCATTCCAGCAGCCGATCGCCCGGAGACACCCGCAGCACGCGGTTCATCCGCTCCAGCGACAGCACCACGCCGCCGTGGATCGGCACCGTGGCGCCCGTGGTGTTGGTGCCGCGGCCGCGAGCGATCAGCGGCAGGCCGTGGTCGCGACACAGGTCGATCAGTGCCTGCACTTCATCGACCGATTCCGCCAGTGCCACCGCATCTGGCATCGCCACGCGGCGGCTGTTGTCGTAGCCGTAGGCCAGGCGTTCGGCGGGGTCGAGCAGCAGCCGCTCGGGCGGCAGCGCGTCGTTCAGCCGGCGCAGCACGGCAGGGGCGAGTTCAGCCGCCATCGAAGGCCGCCTTCAGCCACTGCAGTTCGCCGGCTTCGACGGTTACCACGTCGAAGCGCACTTCGCGCTGGGCATGTTCGGGATGGGCCGCAAGGAACAAATGCGTGGCGTGCACCAGCCGGCCCTGCTTGCGGGCATCGACCGATTCCAGTGCGCTGCCGTAGTCGCTGCGCGCGCGGCTGCGCACCTCGATCACTGCCAGCGCCGCACCGTCGCGCATCACCAGATCGAGTTCGCCGCCCTTGCAGCGCCAGTTGCGCGTGACCAGCGTCAGGCCGCTGCGCTCCAGATGACGCAGCGCCCGCGTTTCCGCATCGACGCCGCGCAGCCAGCTCATGGCTCGATCGGCACGCTGCCGATATCGGGCGGCGGCAGCAGCGACGGATCGCCGCCGCCGCTCATCCGCGCGCAGACCAGCTTGCGGCGCACCGCGCCGCCGGCTTCGACGGCGAGCATGCCAGTGGCGCCGGGAATCGGGTCGCCGCCGTGCAGCGCGTTGCGGGCCATGCGGCTGGCCAGCAGGTAGGCGTCGGCACCGAAGGCGTAGAAGCGCGCGGCTTCGCGCGAACGCCCGCTCAGCGCCTCGTCGTGCAGCGATGGCTGCGCGCTGCGCGTGTCGATCAGCCACGGCGCATCGCAGAAGCGGATGCCGGCCAGATCGCCATCGCCGGACGTTTCATTGACGGCGGCCGTGGCGTACACCGCCGTGCGATCGGCGTGGTAGTAGCGGAACAGCGGCCACAGCACCCGGGCCTGCGAGGCGCGGCCGGCCAGGAACACGAAGTCGAAATCGTTGCGGCGCTGCGGATCGACGCCCGGGCCGGCCTTGGCACGGGCTTCGGCAGCGACCTTCTTGTCGTTGATCGCGACGTAGCGCAGCAGCCGGCGGACCGGATCGGCCCAGCCCTGCGGCTCGCCCGAATAGCGGCCGGTGTCGACCACGCGGCCACCGAGTTCCTGCAGGCGGCTGGCAAATGCGGTCTGCACGCGATTGCCCCAGTCGGTGGCCGGGACCATGGTCAGCGCTCGGGTCAGGCCGCGCGCGTGGGCGTCTTCGGCGGCGGCGCGCGCTTCGTCCTCCGGCGCCAGGCCGAACTGGAACAGGCCGGCAGGGGCGCTGTGCTGAGCATCGAGGTAGTTCAGGCCGAGCACCGGAACCGGCACGGTCGGCGCGGCGGCGACCGTGGTCAGCGCTTCCTTCAGCAGCGGGCCGACGATCACGGCGGCGCCGTCGGCCACGGCCTGCGTGTAGCCGTCGGTGTCGTAAAGACGCGGTGCCGGCTCGCCCGCGGCGCGCGCTGCCTGCTCGTAGCCGGCACGCAGCGCGTCGGCCACAGGGGCCAGCGCGCCGGACTGCGGCAGCAGCAGTGCAACACTGCCGGTGCCGGCCATCGGCGCGGGCGACGCAGCCTGAGCCAGTGGCGGCGTCAGGGCTTGCGACAGCGGGGCCGGCGCTTCCATTACCGCGCCGCTGCTTTCCACGGCGGCCGGCTGGACGAACAGCGCTGCCAGGCGTTCTTCGCCCGGATGGCGCGGATAGCGCTTGCGCCAGCCGTCCAGCTCGCCGGGCGATGCCTGCCGGCGAGCCAGGTTGGCCAGTTCCACCCAGCCTCGGGTGATCGGCGTCGCCGCCAGTGCGCGGTTGATCGTCGTGGTGTCGAGGGTGGCTCCCTGCAGCTGGTTCCACAGCAGGTCGCGGTTCTGGTTCAGCGCCACGATGCCGCTCAGGTACTGCTCGCGGTTGACCAGCGCCGCCACCGCGGCGACCGGATCGTTGCTGCGCGCCAGCGCCTGGCCGCGGACCAGCAGCATCTGTTCGGCAATGCGCGGCTCGCTGCCCGGTTCGCTGCCCGGCAACAGGCGCAGCGCGCGCTGCGGATCGTTGCGCGCCAGCGCGGTCTGGGCGCGCAGCAGTCGATAGCGCGCCTGCTGTCGAGCGTCGCCGGCCTGGTTGCCGGCCGGCGCGGCAATCTGGTCGAGCAGCAGGTCGGCGCGGACCGGATCGTGGCCTGCCAGCGCTGCCGATGCGGCGCGCAGCCGGTAGTCGTTGGCCTGTGCGCTGGCCGACGGAACGGCGGCAGCAGCGGCCATGAACGTCTTCGATGCGGCCGGATAATCGCCGCGGGCAAGCAGCGCTTCGGCCTGATCGGCCAGACTGCTTTCGGCCGGTGCGGATGCCGTCATGGCACTGCTGCCGCCGCCCGGAAAGCGGGTCACGATCGGCGCGCCGGTCGACGTGCAGGCGGTCAGAAACAGGGCGGACGACAGCGCGATGACAGCCTTGCGAGTCGATGGATGGCGCACGCGGAACGCGGCGCGGGCATGAGTGGTCGAGGTCATCAAGTAAAGTATGGCACGGCTTTTTTGCCGCCGACCCCGGTGTTCTTCCGTCCGTGACCCTCCCTGTCGAAGGCGGCCTCGAAGCCGGCGCGCTGTATGTGGTGGCGACTCCGATCGGCAATCTCGGCGACCTGTCGGCGCGCGCGCAGGCGGTGCTCGGTGCCGTGCAGCGGATCGCCGCCGAAGACACCCGTACCACGTCCGGCCTGCTGGCCCACTTCGGCATCCGCACGCCGCCGGGCGGCTTGGTGGCGCTGCACGATCACAACGAGTCGAAAGTCGCGGATCAGCTGATTGCCGAACTGGCCGGCGGCGCCACGCTGGCGCTGGTGTCCGATGCCGGCACGCCGCTGATTTCCGACCCTGGCTACGCGCTGGTTCGTACCGCGCGGCTGGCCGGGTGTCCGGTCTATGCCGTGCCGGGGCCCTGTGCGGCGATCGCCGCGCTGTCGATCTCCGGACTGGCCACCGACCGTTTCCTGTTCGCCGGCTTCCTGCCAGCCAAGTCGGCGGCGCGCCGGGCGGCTTTCGAGCAGCTCAAGGACGAGCCGCGCACCGCGATCTGGTACGAATCCACACATCGGATCGAGGACAGTCTCGATGATCTGGTCGCCGTGCTCGGCCCTGAACGCCGGGTCTGCATTGCCCGCGAGCTGACCAAGCGCTTCGAGCAGAGCATCACCCTGCCGGCCGCCGCACTCCGCGACTGGCAGCGCGAAGACCCGAACCGCGGTCGCGGCGAATTCGTGCTGGTGATCGAAGGCGCACCGGACGCCTCCGACGACCGCGAAGCGGAGCGCGTGCTGCGTCTGCTGCTTGCCGAACTGCCGGCGTCGCGGGCCGCACGGCTGGCCGCCGAGATCACCGGTGCGCCGAAAAAGCCGCTGTACCAGCTGGCGCTGAAGCTTGCCGGCGACGCCGAACCCGAATCCGACTAGACCGACCGTGTCCGAATCTTCTGCTGAAACCCCGGCATCGACCGATGCCTTCGCAGCACTCCGCTTTCCCGAATACCGCAACCTGATCGGCGGCAGTTTCCTGTTCACGATCGCGATCACGATCCAGGAAATCGCCATCGCCTACGAGCTGTACCTGATCACCCGCGATCCGCTGGTGCTCGGCCTGCTGGGACTGGCCGAAGCGCTGCCGTTCATTGCCGTGGCGCTGTACGGCGGCCATGTCGCCGATCGGCACGACAAGCGCCGGATCATGCTGCTGGCGCTCGGCTTCATCCTCGCCGGCTCAGTATTCCTGACCTGGCTGACGCTGCCGTCGGTGCGCGCCGGCTTGAGCCAGACCACGCTGCTGGCCGGCTGCTATGGCGTGGTCGCCGCGTTCGGATTGGCGCGCGGCTTCCTGACACCGGCGGTCAGCGCACTGAAAGCGTTCCTGGTGCCGCGCAGCCATTACGCCAACGCCAGCGCCTGGAGCAGCACCGCCTGGCAGGCCGGGGCGATTCTCGGCCCGATGATCGGCGGCTTTCTCTATGCCGGCGCCGGGCTGACCACCAGCCTGACCGTGGTTTGCGGGCTGCTGGTGCTGCAATCGCTTATGTACGTCCGGATCAAGCCGCGACCGCCCGCTGACGTCAGCAGCGGTGAAACGGTCTGGCAGAGCCTCGGCGAAGGGCTGCGCTTCGTCTGGCAGTCGAAGATCATCCTGTATTCGATCTCGCTGGACCTGTTCTCGGTGCTGTTCGGCGGTGTTGTCGCGATCCTGCCGGTGTTCGCCGAGGACGTGCTGCAGATCGGCGCGCAGGGCTTGGGCATCCTGCGGGCGGCACCGGCCGTCGGCGCCTTGCTGACCGTGCTGGTGCTGACCCGCTATCCGCCGATGAAGCACGCGTGGCGGAACCTGCTGATCGCGGTCGCTGGCTTCGGCCTGTCGATCCTGGTGTTTGGCGTCTCGCGCAGCCTGTGGCTGTCGGCGGCGGCGCTGTGCGCGAGTGGCGCCTTCGATTCGATCAGCGTGGTGATCCGCAGCACCATCCTGCAGATGATGCCGCCGGATCACCTGCGCGGCCGGGTGCTGTCGGTGAACAGCATCTTCATCAGCTCGTCGAATGAACTGGGTGCCTTCCAGGCCGGCACCTCGGCTGCGGTGTTCGGGGCGACGCGCTCGGTGCTGATCGGCAGCGGCATCACGCTGGCGATCGTGCTGTGGGTCTGGCGCCGCTCCGGCAACCTGCTGAGCCTGCGGCTGGATCGCGACGCCCGCGGCTGACCGCGCCGGCTCAGGTCGCCAGCGGCAGTTCCAGTTCCACGCGGGTGCCGGCGGCGCCGTCGAGCAGGCGGCAATCGCCGCGATGCAGGCGGGCAATCGCGCGGACCAGACTCAGGCCAAGCCCGTAGCCGGGACTGCTGCGGCTGCCGTCGAGGCGGATCAGGCGATCGAAGACCCGCTCGCGCTGCTCGGCCGGAATGCCGGGCCCCTGGTCATCGATGCGGATGCGGACCACGCGCAGCTCCGTGCCCCGATCAATGCTCGGGTCCTGGCGCAGGTCGACGTGAATCGCGCCGCCATCCGGCGAGAACTTCACCGCGTTGTCGAGCAGGTTGCAGATCGCCTGGAACAGCAGATCGCGGTCACCGTCGACCCTGCAGCCGTCAGCGGCCGCAGTCGGCATCGACAGCGACAGCGTGATCTCGCGTTCGCTGGCCAGTGCCTCGTACAGGCTGACCGCGTCATCGACCAGCGGCTGCAGGTCGACGCGCTGGAAGCCGCTGCGCAGCACGCCGGATTCGATGGTCGCCAGGCGCAGCAGCGAAGCGAACACGGTCAGCACCCGATCGACTTCCTGGCTCAGCTCGTCAAGCAGTTCCTGCTGCGCAGCAGGATCGGCCGGCGCGCTCACGCGTGCCAGTTCGATGCGGTTGCGCATCCGGGCCAGCGGCGTCCGCAGGTCGTGGGCAATGCCGTTGGTGGCATGGCGGACCGACTGCATCAGCTCGCTGATGCGGTCGAGCATCTCGTTCAGCGTGACGCTCAGCCGGTCGAACTCGTCGTTGCTGCCACGGACCGGCACCCGGTGGTTGAGGTCGCCTTCGATGATTCGCGCCGCCGTGCGGTTGATGACATCCAGATGGCCAAGCGTCAGCCGGCTCGACAGCGCGCCGGCGACCAGCCCCAGCAGCAGCGTCACTGCGAAGCCGAGGCTGGCGGCGTGCTGCAACGCATCGACGAAGGCCAGGATCTCGTGATCATCGAAGCCGACGATCAGCGTGCTGCCGTCGATCAGCGTCTGACGGCGCAGGCGCAGCGTGGCATCGACCGGCTGATGCAGCGTCGGCTGCTCGTACCAGCCGCCGCGCGACGGCGTACGCGCTGGCGCCGTCGGCAAATTGCCGGCCAGCCGCCGGCCGTCGCTGTCGAGCAGCAGATAGGCCTGTCGGCCGTCCGGGTTTTCGGCCATGCGGCGGCTGATCAGTTGGCGCACGCCGCGTTGCCCGTCGACACCGAACTCGGCTTCGAGAATGCGGATCTCGTCGAGCACGTTGTCGTCGAGGTGATCGTGCATGAAGCCTTCGGCGAGCCAGCACAGCACCAGGATCATCAGTCCCGACAGGCCGACGGTGATCGCGGTGTTCAGAAGCACCACGCGCGCCGACAGCGAGCGCAGCCATGGCGTTTTTCGGCGGCTCACGGGCAGCGGCGGCTCAGAGGCTCGATCCGGACACTTCCGGCTCGCGCAGGCAGTAGCCGGCACCGCGCACCGTGTGGATCAGCGCTCGCGCGTGGTCGCGATCGATCTTGGCGCGCAGCCGCGACACGTGAACGTCGATGACATTGGTCTGCGGGTCGAAGTGATAGTCCCAGACCGATTCGAGGATCATCGTCCGGGTGACGACCTGGCCGGAATGGCGCATCAGGAATTCCAGCAGCCGGAACTCCTGCGGCTTCAGTTCGATCAGCTGGCCGGCCCGGCGAACTTGGCGTGACAGCGGATCGAGTTCGAGATTGTCGACCCGCAGGCGGGTCACCGTGATACCGCCGGCCTGGCTCGGCTGGGCGCGGCGTACGAGCGCCTCGAGCCTTGCCAGCAGTTCCTGAAACACGAACGGCTTGGCCATGTAGTCGTCGCCGCCGGCGCGCAGGCCGCGGATGCGTTCGTCGACATCGCCCAGCGCCGACAGGATCATCACCGGCGTCTGCCGTCCGGTGGCGCGCAGCACGCCGATCACCGCCAGGCCTTCCATCAGCGGCAGCATGCGGTCGACGATCAGTGCGTCGTAGGTTTCGCTGGACGCCAGAAACAGCCCGTCGCGGCCATTGGCAGCGTGATCGGCGATGTGACCGGCCTCGCGCAGCGCCTTGACCAGGTAATCGGCCATTTGCACATCGTCTTCGATCAGCAGGAAACGCATCGGGGCAGCTCGGTAGTGGAAATCCGTTGGCGGGTCATTCGCCCAGTATGTGGCGGGACGGCAGCACGGCGAGCGAACTGCCCGGCGCGCCCAAGAACCGCGATGCGCACTCTGATGAACAGCGGATGACGACAAGCTTTCCGATTCATTAACGCGGGTTCATCAAACAGCAAGACGGAAGACAGACGCCCCCGATAGGGTGGCCCCACCTTCCCTGCAGGCTCGCCGTCATGCGTGTTCCCGATTTGCGTCGCGACCGACCACAGCCGTGGCGGCGCCGAGCCGCACTGGCCCTGCTGCTGTTGCCGACGACACCGCTGTGGCTGGCGTCGGCCCACGCCGGGCCGGCCGAAGCGCCCGACGCGGCGGCGCTGGTGCCGGCAGCCGGCGAGATCGGCGATGTCGCGCTGGTCGCCGATCCATCGCTGCGCTTGCCGGCGGTCTTCGCGGCAGCGCTGGCGCGCGATCCGGCACGGGCCGTGATCGATGCCCGCGAGGCCGAAGCGCGGGTGCTGGATGCTCGGGCCGCGAGCCTGCTGGCCGGCGATGTCGCGCTGGGCCTGCGCTGGCAGGACAGCGGCCCGCTCGGCCGCAGCGGCATTCGCGAAACCGAAGGCGGTCTCGAACTGCCGATCTGGCGGCTCGGGCAGCGCGCGGCAGCCGGGCAACTCGCCGCCGGCAGCCGTGCCCAGCGCGACGCCGAAGGCCCGAGCCGCGCACTGCGCGTGGCCGGCGCGGTGCGCGAGGCCGTCTGGGCCGTTGCCGTGGCGCGGGCGCGCGTCGATCAGGCGCAGGTCGCACTGGCCGCTGCACGGCAGCTGGAAACAGCGGTGCGGCGGCGCATCGAGGTCGGCGAGCTGGCGGCAGCCGATGCGCTTCAGGCCAGCGACTGGCGGCTCGATCGCGAAGCCCGGCTGCAGGAAGCGGAGATCGTTCGCGTGCATGCCGAACTCGACTACCGGCTGCTGACCGGGCTGGATGTACTTCCGGCCACGTTCAGCGAGGCGCTGGTTGATGCCCACGGCACGCCGGGCAATCCGCTGCTGGCGCCGCTGCAAGCGCAGCTGACGCGCGCCCGTGCCGAAACCGAGCTGGCCCGGCGCAGTCGCGGCGGCAATCCGCGGCTGACCGTCGGTGCTCGCAACGAGCTTGGCGGGCCGGACAACGGCAATGTCGCCAGCATCGGCGTCGGCATCAGCATTCCGCTCGGCATCAGCGCAGCGTCGCGGGCACCCGAAGCGGCGGCGGCGGTCGCGGCGGCGCAGGCCGAAAGCGAGCTGGCGCTGGCCGAGCGCCGCTACCAGTACCTGCACCACGAAGCCGAGCACGAGTTCACCGCAGCCAACGAGGCGCGCGAACGGCTGCGCACGCGCGCTGCGCTGGCCGAGCGCGAACTGGCCAATGCAGCGAAAGCCTTTGCCGTCGGCGAGATCGGGCTGGCTGAGCGGCTGCTGATCGAAACCCGCGCGCGCGGCGTGCTTGGCGATGCCGCCGCCGCCGAACTTGAACAGGGCCGGGCGATCGCCCGACTGAACCAGATCCAGGGAGTGACGCCGTGATGTCGTGCCGGTCGTATCTAGGAATTGCGAGTGCGGTGCTGCTGTGGGTTTCGGCTGTCGCCGCAGCCGGGCCCGCGGAAGTGACGATGACGGCCGCGCAGATCGCCGCACTCGGCGTTCGGCTGGAAGCACCGCAGGCGGCCACCGATGTCGGGGCGCTGCGCTTTCCGGCAAAGGTCAGCCTGCCAGCAGCGGCCGAACGCGCCATCGTGGCGCCGCTGCCGGGCACCGTCGAAACGGTGCTGGTCGGCGCTGGCGATACCGTCCGCGCCGGTCAGCCGCTGGTGACCTTGTTCAGCGCCGAGCTCGGCAGCTTGAAGGCCAGCCATGTGCAGCTGCAGGCCGCCGAACGCCTGGCCCGCGCCGATCGCGACCGCGATGCCGCGCTGCTGGCCGACGGCATCATTGCCGCCCGGCGCATGGACGAAACCCGCAGCCGTCACCAGGTGGCAGCCGCCCAGCTGGCCGAGTCCACGCAACGCCTGAAGCTGGCAGGTGCCAGCGGCGATGGCGCGGTCAGTGCGCTGCTGCGCCTGCGTGCGCCGCAGGCCGGCGTGGTGCTGGCGCGCTCGGCGAGCGTCGGTGAACGCGTCGAGGCCGGTAGCCCGCTGTTCCGGATCGCCAGCCTCGATCGCCTGCTGCTTGAGGTGCAGGTGCCGGTCGATGTCGCCGGGCAGATGCAGGTCGGCGATCGTCTGGCGGTGCGCAACGCGAACGTGCTCGCCACGGTGCAAGCGATCGGCTTCGACGCCGGCGGCGGCACCCAAAGCGTGCAGGTCCGCGCCGCGCTTGATGCGGTCGGCAGCGCGCTGCGGCCGCGGCAGATCGTCGAGGTCGAGCAGCGCGCGCGCAGCGCGGCTGGCTGGTCGCTGCCGGAGGCAGCGCTGGTCACCGATGCCGGCGGCGCGCGGGTCTATGTGCGCAGCGCCAGCGGCTTTCGCGCGGTGACGGTGACGGTCGCCGGGCGCAATGACGGGCGCTGCATCGTCAGCGGCAGCTTGCGCGCCGATGACCGCGTTGCGGTCAGCGCCGTGATCGCGATCAAGGGCGCGTTCGCCGGCCACGGCGGTGGCGAATGAACCGCCTGATCGATTTCGCGCTGGTTCGCCCGCTGGCAGTGCTGCTGCTGGCGCTGGCGCTGTCGGCGGCCGGCGTGCTGGCCTGGCTGGCGCTGCCGGTCGATGCGTTTCCGGACGTGTCCAGCCCGCAGGTCAAGATCATCCTGAAGGCGCCGGGCATGACGCCCGAAGAAGTCGAAGCGCGGATCACCGCGCCGATCGAGGTCGAGATGCTCGGCCTGCCGAAGCAGTCGATGCTGCGCTCGACCAGCAAGTACGGGCTGGCCGACATCACCGTCGACTTCGTTGAGGGCACCGACATCTACTGGGCGCGCAACCAGGTCGCTGAACGGCTGGGCAGCGTGATGGCCGATCTGCCGGCCGGCGTCACCGGCGGTGTTGCGCCGCTGACCACGCCGCTGGGCGAGATGTTCATGTTCACCATCGAGAGCGATACCGCCAGCCTCGCCGAACGGCGGCGGCTGCTTGACTGGACGATCCGCCCGGCGCTGCGCACCGTGCCGGGTGTTGCCGATGTCAACGCGCTCGGCGGCCATGTCGAAAGCTTCGAGGTGGTGCCGGCGCCGACGGCGCTGGCCGCGCGCGGCATCTCGTTCGAAGCGCTGCGAATGACGCTGGAAGCGAACAATCGCAACGACGGCGCCGGCCGCATGGCCGAAGGCGAGGAGACGCTGCTGGTACGCACCGAAGGCAGCCTGCACACGCTGGACGACATCCGCGCCGTGGTCGTGCAGCGCACGGCCGATGGCGGCGTGGTCCGTGTCGGCGATATCGCCGAAGTGCGGATGGGTGCGATCACCCGCTATGGCGGCGTGACGCGCAATGGCCGCGGCGAGACGGTCGAAGGCCTGGTGCTGGGCCTGCGCGGCGCCAATGCCCGTGAAGTGGTGGCCGGCGTGCGCGCGCGGCTTGACGAACTGCGGCCGACGCTGCCCGAAGGCATCACCATCGAAACGTTCTACGACCGTGGCGATCTGGTGACCCGCGCCGTCGATACCGTGTCGAAGTCGCTGATTGAAGCGGTGCTGCTGGTGCTGGTGCTGCTGGTCGCTTTCCTCGGCAACCTGCGCGCTGCGATTGCCGTGGCGCTGATCCTGCCGCTGTCGGCACTGAGCACCTTCCTGCTGATGCGGCTGTTCGGCGTCAGCGCCAACCTGATGAGTCTGGGTGGTCTGGCGATCGCGATCGGCATGCTGGTCGATGCCGCGGTGGTCGTCGTCGAGAACATCGTCGCCCGGCTGGCCGTGCCGCAGCCGTCACGGCCGCGCGCCTTCGTGATTGCGCGTGCGGTACGCGAAGTGGCTGGGCCGATCACGGTCGGCATCGTCATCATCATTCTGGTGTTCCTGCCGCTGCTGACCCTGCAGGGGCTGGAAGGCAAGCTGTTTGCGCCGGTGGCGTTGACCATCGTCTTCGCGCTGGCGTCGTCACTGCTGCTGTCGCTGACGGTGATTCCGGTGCTGGCCGCGAAGCTGCTGCATGACGGTGCGCACGCCGATCCCTGGATTGTCCGCAAGCTGGCCGCCGTTTACGCACCGCTGCTTGCGCGGGCGCTGGCTCGGCCGCAGTACGTGATCGCTGCCGCGCTGATCGGGCTGGTGGTCGCCGGCGTCGTCTACACGCGGATCGGCAAAACCTTCCTGCCGACGATGGACGAGGGCAGCCTGATCGTGCAGCTGGAAAAGCTGCCTTCGGTCGGGCTCGAGGCCTCGCTCGCGATCGACGGGCAGTTCCAGAAAGCACTGCTGGCGCGGGTGCCGGAAGTGGCGATGGTGGTGGCTCGGGCCGGCGCCGATGAAATCGGCCTTGACCCGATGGGTCTGAACCAGACCGACACCTTCCTGGCGCTGAAGCCCAGCAGCGAATGGCGCAACCCGGACAAGGAAGTGCTGGCCGACGAGATCCGCAAGGTGCTGGCCGATTTCCCGGGCATTGCGTACGCGTTCACGCAGCCGATCCAGATGCGGGTGTCGGAAATGATCCTTGGCGTTCGCGGCGATGTCGCGATCCGCCTGTTCGGCCCGGACCTCGGCCAGCTCAATGCGAAGGCCGAAGCGATCGCCAGCGAACTGCGCGGCCTGAACGGCGCGGAGGACGTCTACTACACCGCCAACAGCGGCGTGCAGTACCTGCGGATCGCCGTCGACATGGCGGCCGTCGGCCGCCACGGGCTGTCGGTCGATGCGCTGGAAACGCTGCTGCGGGCACAGATCGAAGGTGCGCGCATCGGCACCATCCACCGCGACGGTCGCCGTCTGGCGCTGACGATCAAAGGTGCGGAAAGCCTGCGCAGCACGCCATCGCTGCTCGATCAGCTGCCGCTGGCGCTGCCGGATGGTGGCACCGTGCCGCTGTCGGCGGTCGCCCGGCTGGAACGCGTCGAAGGCCCGGTGCAGGTCAGCCGCGAACTGGGCAACCGCAATGTCGTGGTGATCGCCAATGTCCGCGGCCGCGATCTGGTCGGCTTCGTCGGGGAAGCCAAGGCGAAGGTCGCGGCGGCAGTGAAGCTCGATGCCGGCTACGCCTTACGCTGGGGTGGCGAGTTCGAGAACCAGCAGCGTGCCGCGCAGCGGCTGTCGATCGTCGTGCCGGTCGCGATCTTCCTGATCTTCCTGCTGCTGCTGTCGACGTTCGGCTCGCTGCGCCAGGCCACGCTGGTGCTGCTGAACATTCCGTTCGCAATGATCGGCGGCGTGTTCGCGCTGGGGCTGTCCGGCGAATACCTGTCGGTGCCGGCATCGGTCGGCTTTATTGCGCTGCTCGGCATCGCCGTGCTGAACGGCATCGTGCTGGTGACCTGCTTCAACCAGCTCAAAGCCGATGGCCTGAGCCTGCACGAAGCGGTGGTGCAGGGCGCGGTGCGGCGACTGCGGCCAGTGGTGATGACGGCGGCAATCGCCGCACTCGGCCTGATGCCGCTGCTGTTCGCCACCGGCCCCGGTTCGGAAATCCAGCGGCCGCTGGCAATCGTCGTGATCGGCGGCCTGCTCAGCTCGACGCTGCTGACGCTGGTGCTGCTGCCGATCCTGTATCGGCGCTTTGCATTCGCCACAGCATTGCCGAACGGAGTGCCGGCATGAGCGCCGAGGTGATGCTGGTATTGCTGGCCGAGCCGGACAGCGCAGCCCGGCTGTCCGACTGGCTGGCCGAAGCCGATCTGCCTCGCGGCTGGTACGAGATGCCGGTCGACCTCGTCGGCGGCACCGCGCCGTACCGCGGCCGCCGCGAGCAGGTGCGTGGTCGGCGGCCGAGGGTACGTTTCGAGGTGCTGGTCAGCCGCGCCGATGCCGCCCGACTCGGCGCTGCCATCGCCAGCCGATTCGGCAGTAGCGACGCCGTCATCGTGCTGGCGCAGGAAATTGTTCCGCTGGTCGGGGAATAAACGACGTTGCTGCTTCGTTCACTCAGCAGACAGGTCGCGGCAAGCCGGAAACCCGGAAGCTGCGGACCCGCCCCGAGCCCCCCAGAAACGAGGAGTGACATCGATGAACAACAAGACTGTTTTGCTGCCGATCGCGAGCCTGCTGGCCGCAAGCCTGTTGTCCGCCTGCGGAGGTGGTGGCAGTGATGCCAGCACCCCGACGCCTTTGGCCCCGGCCTCGGTCACCGGTGTGGTTTCCGGAAGCGCAGGCGCGCTGACTGTCGGCGGTGCCGCGATGACCATCAGCGGCCCGGTCACCGTCAACGGCAAGAGCGGCTCGATTGCCGACGTGCAGCCCGGCGATGTGATCGTGGCCCGCACCAGCGGCCAGACCGCTGGCTTGACCACATTCACTGCCACTTCGACCGACGTGCGCATCGAAGTCGAAAGCGCGATCAGCGCAATCGATCTCGCGACGTCGACCGTCACCGTCGCCGGCCAGACCGTGCAGGTCGACGCGTTCACCCAGCTGTACGACGACAACAGCGACGACAGCTATTCGAGCCTGACGCTGGCCGACTTCACGGTCGGCGATTACGTCGAAGTGTCCGGTGCCCGCCAGGAATCGGGCGCGATCCTCGCGACCCGCATTGAGCGCAAGCGGCTGCGTGTCGGCCAGCCGGGCTACAGCGGCATCGAGCTGTACGGCGACATCGCCGGCCTCGACACCGTGGCGCGCACGTTCAGCATTGGCACGCTGGTGGTCGACTACAGCGGCGCCAGCCTCGAAGGCACGCTGGCCAATGGCATCCGCGTGGAAGTCAACGGCACGCTGAACGGCACCACGCTGACGGCCAGCCGCGTCGAGGTGAAGCGTTTCGAAGGCAGCCGCGGCGCGGAAGTGGAAGTCGAAGGCCCGGTTTCGGATCTCGACACGGTCACGCAGACCTTCACGGCGCTCGGCTACCGCGTGTCCTACGCCGGTGCCCGCGTGCGCGGCACGCTGGCCGACGGTGCGCGCATCGAGGTCGAAGGCCGCTTCGATGCCACCGACGCCAACCTGATCCTTGCTCGCGAAGTGAAGGTCAAGCACGGTCGCGGCGGCGATGGCCGCGCCAACGGCGAAGTGAAGGGCGCACTGTCAGCCGTTGATGCCGGCGCCGGCACCTTCGACCTGGGCGGTACCGGCTACTTCGTCGACAGCAGCACTGTCTTCGATCGTGACGACAGCGCTGCATCGCTGGCCGATCTGCGCGTCGGCGACTACGTCGAAGTGAAGTTCCTGAGCACCCGCGTCGAAGCCGGCCGCACGTACGCCACCAAGGTCGCGTTCGAGGACGAATCGGACGACGACAACCGCGTTGGCGAGTTCGAAGTGGAAGGCCGGGTGACCGCGTTCGTCGCCACCGCAGGCAGCCGTCAGCTGACCATCAACGGCTATGTCGTCACGCCGTCCGACAGCGCCCGCTACTACGGCGACCGCGACGACAACCTGCTGACCGCCGATGCGTTCTGGAACGGCCTGACCGTCGGCCAGAAGCTGGAAGTGAAGGGCACGGTTGGCACCGGTACGGCGGTGACGGGCCTGCGCTTTGAGTTGGAGGACTGAGGGGGACGTCGCCCGCTTTGTTTAGAGCGGGCGACGCAAGTGCCGCGAGGCGTGAAAACGCGTCACGCTCGTTTCAATCCACGCCCGCTCTGATCAGAGCGGGCGACTTCGCGACCCCCTGCCGCAGCCCCGTTTCCAAGCAGTTTCAATCCACGCCCGCTCTGATCAGAGCGGGCGACGCGTCAGGCAGCGTTCAACGAGGAGTTCGGCGAAGTTTCAATCAACGCCCGCTCTGATCAGAGCGGGCGACGGCAAACCCTTCTACCGTTCGGCGGATAATAGACCGTTTCAATCCACGCCCGCTCTGATCAGAGCGGGCGACAAGTCGCGCTTCATTTCAACGGGGCTGTTCCCAATGTGTCAATCCACGCCCGCTCTGATCAGAGCGGGCGAC